>DASSNU010000010.1:0-191345 GCA_035701265.1 Gemmatimonadaceae bacterium
TCGCCACTCGGCGCGTCGTCGGTTGGAGTGTGCGCACCCGCCTCGATGCGGAGCTGGCCGTCGCAGCGCTGCGAATGGCGCTGCTCCATCGTGGTGCGCACGGCGGGTTGCATCACTCCGATCGCGGCGTGCAATACGCGAGCACTGCGTATCGCCGGTTGTTGTCCGAGGCCGGCTTCACAGCGAGCATGAGTCGGAAGGGCGATTGCTGGGACAACGCGGCCGTCGAAAGCTTCTTCGCCACGCTGACAAAGGAGTTACTCATTGACGGCGTCTTCGCGACCCGCGCTGCCGCCCGCCGCGCGCTGTTCGAGTTCATCGAGATCTGGTACAATCGGAAGCGGCGGCATTCGTCCCTTGGCTACCGCTCGCCGGCTCAATTCGAGGAAGAACTTCTGAAAGCCAGTTAACCCAGGTGTCTACAAAACCGGGGGAAGTTCAATGCGTCCACTATGGAGTCTCTGTGCACGTCGCTCCCGAGCGTCCGGGTGGATAAGGGACTCGAAGCTACGACCCAGCTATTAGGATCTCATCGGAGTGCATGGCTGATAAGCGTGAGCTCTCAGTTCAACCACGTCCTAAGATCACGTCAGGTGCCAGACGCCTGCGAGGCGCGCTTGCGAAGCGGGTCGCGCTCGGTGGCGTGGGGACCGCGAATGCAGATGGCGGACTTAACGCCCAAGCTCACTGACGATCGAGTCGAATAAGAGCGAGTGAAGCGAGCAATCCATATATCGCTCGTCAAGTGCAACATTGATTATACCGCTGCCAAGAGAACGCGACCTGCGCTAGCTACCCTTGGGCCGACCGCGGCCCCGCAGGAACGGGCGAGCGATCTTGATGATTTTGTCCCGGATCGCCGTCTGGCTTGCTCCGCGAGGTAGTTTGATAGCGACTGCATCTGGCATCATGTCCGCCGCGTTCTGAACATTGCGTCGGGCGGTCTCAAACTTCGCAACCCTATTCCGTGCCGCTCCTTTGGGCAACAAGAACAAGACTAGGAAGCGATCAATCCGCGTGCGGCCGTTGTCTTTGGTGCGCGCCCAAATACCGTTCGGAATGTGCCCGAGCGCTGCCTTGCCTATGGGGTTGGGTTTTGTCTGAGACGTAGCATCCTCGGATTGGATAATCACTCCAAGCGTAAGACACTCCTCATGCGTCGTGGCAGCTCCTTCGCCCTCATGGATTCTGCGTTTCGCCACGAGCAGACCATCCGTGTCCATAACCCTGGTCCATACGTACTTCGAACCGCGATAGACCGGCGAGTAGAGCGATCCGCTCGCGCACTCGATCAGCGAGAGACTCTCGTCCGCACAAATGTCGTCAACGGCCGCGCGAAGGCGCGATGTGAAACTGACGTTCCCCATGTACTACTCTCTGTTCCTGTGCGCCCGTAGCGGTATAACGCCAAAGTTCAGCTGCGGGCGGCCGGGGCAGGACCCGAACGGGGTACGCCCGTTGGCCGCTCGTCAACTCCAGTGAATCGTTAGAGGGCCATTTACGATTAATCCCAGTCACCCGGAGATGGCAGTTGACCTGCATTGAGTCGGTGAATTAGCGAGAACATACTTGGCAGGCACTGGTCAGCGATCTCCTCGCTGGTTGCACAACTTCCATCAGGACGTCGCCAGCACCAGCCCGAAGCGCGCGTTAGCTCGGGTCGATACTCGATTTCGTGAATGCGCTTCGGCTTCCTAAATGGGAAGCCGCTTTCGCCTGGGAGTAGTACGGCTCCCCGAAGGTCGACGACTTCGAGGCGAGCTTCGTCGAGCACATTAATGATGTTGTTCCGATAACTGACCCGCACGGCAACTCCGGGAGCTCGGATGACGCACCAATCAACTTCAGAACCAAAGTGCAATTCTAGACCTGGCGCTGCTGCTATCGCTTCCTCGGCGCGCTCTCGAATCAATTGGACTAAACGTTCCGCCTCCTTTTGCGCTTGCTGAACGCCATGCTCGTTCTTCATGAGCGTATTCCGCTGGCGCTCGAAATCCGCCGCCTCTTGTGCTCGTAGCGCTAGAAAAGCTGTACTAGGTCTCGATACGACGCTGCCTTGCGAGAGGGCCCGCGCCTTGATGGCTCCAACGGCTTCCTGGACTCCGAAGTCTGCAAAACGCAAGCGGATGAGCTTTTCGGGGAGCCATTTTGGCGGCGGCGCTTCGTCCATTGTGACGACGAACAGAAAATCGGGTCCTTGGTCCAGAAACCGATCGGTAATCGCCTCACTTTCTACTCGCGTCCACTTCGTTTGACCCCATTCGGCGCGATACAGTATCACGACCAGTCGTGCTCTATGTCGGAACACCGCCCGAAAGCTTTCTAGACCATCGGTGCCGGCGACTTCCTCTTGCTTTCTTGTGTAGATGAACACGTTGAGCGTGTCACCGAGACCGTCGCGAATCGCGGCCGCAACGCCCAGATCGACGTTTACGAACGAAATCGCCACGTCAAAATCGAACTCGTGTTCATCCATTAATTAAGACGGCGGAAGAACGGTGACTTTGCATACCAGGGGGCGCGAATCTGTCCCTCTAACGATCATTTCGATGGCGACGCGTATTGCGTCAAAGAAGAGCACCTGACGTTCGTCCAGCTGCAGAGGTAATCGGCGGAGTGGCGAATCCTGAGAGATCAAGGGCATCGTTTCTCGCCTGTCTAACGTCTATTCGAGCTCCCCTTGCCTCCACCCATCCCGCCCCACAGTACAACACTGCAGCCTAAACCCGCAACACTACAAAGCGGCCGCGTCATCTCGAGATCGTCAAACGGCTCGACCCGCGGGCGATGACTGGGGGCGTACTCCCTCTCGAGGGTGCGCAGTTCGCCGCTCTCGTGCCGCCGAGCATGTACGCTTGACGATCAACCGGCACCGGATAACCTGGCAACGCCTCACGCCGCGAAGGCTACGCGCTCGCGGTGCTGGCCCGATTGCTGATCACGTCAACGCAGGTTCCCGGATTGGCTTGCGACGTACGCAGAGGTTGCTGTTTCTACTGCAATCGGGCGTCATTCTGTCGGGCTACGAGCTCCCTCGCCGGAACGGTCAGTTCCTCGCGCGACTTTCAGCGGCATCCCCGGCACGACGCCGGGCGCACCACCCTTAAGGCCCGATTCATCCGTCCCACGCCTGCGCGCTTCCCATCTGTCCCCACCGTCTATCAACGCGCTTAGTCTGATGGCACACACGCGCATCCCCCAACGCGCCACTACCCCGGCACCTCAAACCGCTCCGAATCAATCGCCACGTTGAGTTCCACCGCCTCCACCGTGAAGTGGTTCCCCGTTGCCTCGCGCCCATTGTCGCTGTCGATCCGGAAGGGGACCATCGTGCCTCCCATCGCGCGATAGTCGCGGAAGAAGGTCTCGAGCGTGACGGTCGTGCCGCCGATCGTCCGCTCGCCGATCCACTTGGTCTGCAGGTGCGTGACGCTGTCGATGAAGTACGTGTCGTGCAACCCGTCCGCGGTCACAACGCGCAGCACGTAGGCCGGGCGGCCGTCGGCGGTGTCCACACCGGCGAAGGCCACCTGGTGCCCCTTGGCGGCGTAGTCCACGAGCGGCCCGTCGAGGTCGGCGGCGGCCTGGATGTTCTTCGCCTGTTCCGGTGGCAGCTCATGCGCCGAGGAGTCGCCGCGCCATGCGAGCGTGCTCACCATCCATGCGGTGCGCCCGCTGGACGCTTGCACGAGCAGGTCGTGCGGAAAATGAATGGTGGTTCGGATGCGCCCAGGGCGCGCGATCTCGACGGTGTCCACCGCAGACTCGCCGGTTTCCATCACGAAGTGCCCGACGAGGCGCTCCGATCGGATCGCGCGCAGCCGCTGCAGCCCGCCCCGCGCGACCATGTTGAGGGCGATTACCGAGTCGGCCGTCTGCGCGTGTGCGCTCGAGGCGAGCACAACAAAAGCAAAGATGAAGACACCAGTGCGCTCCATGAACGCGAGTGCCCCAGCGAAGCGGCTACTACCTACGCAATCACGCATCTCGGTCCCTCACTCCCTCACTCCCGCTCGTACACCACCACCGTCGTCAACACGGCCCGCGAGACCGGGTCCATGGAAACGATCATCAGCGAGCGTCCGTCCCTCGACTGATACGCGCGATACGCGAAGACCGGCGTGCCGTGAAAGGAGAACGTCGCGTCGAGGAGCGAGGGATTGGGGCGCGACGCCCGAACGGAATCCATGTCCGGGATACCGACGACCGGCGCCGGAGGTCCGTCGGGGACTGCCGCGAACTTGCCGACGAGCTCGCGGCTATCGTGGCGCACGCTGCGGATGACACAACGCAGCCGCGGCCCACTCATGTCGCATATGAACGATTCGCGCTGCCGGATGTCGACGCCGTTCCCGTAGTGCGTGCGCGCCAGGTCGAGGCGCCAGTGTCCCACGAGCGGGATCGTGTCCGGCAGCTCCGACAGCGCCGAATGGGATGCAGTACGCGGAGCGGCAATCGCGACGGCGGCGCTGACGGCGAGAGTGAGCGCGACGACTCGAACGGATATCACGCGGTGTGCCCGTGAACGGCTGGTGGATGTCCCGTCATCCCCGCCCAACCCGGCACACGGTACAACGTGCAGCGTCATCGAGCAACGCTGCGCCGCCCCCTACCCCTACCCCTCCCCCACCCCCGCCCGCCCGAACCACCACCGGATCGCGCGATCGCTCCGCGCGGCGAGCGCGGTCGCCACGGCCGTCGCACGCACCACGCGGCGCGACACCTTCACCTGCGCACCGCTCGTGAACCCTGGCGTCTCTTCGATCTTCCGCAGCGTGAGCACGGCGAGCGCGAGCGCCCACAGACAGAAACGGCGGATCCCGGGCTCCGATGACGGTATGGCGAGCGTGTACTCGAGCGCGTTGCGCAGGTGACCGCGCGCGATCTCCACCAGCTCCGCCATCCCATCCGCGAACGCGGAGGCCACGTCGGGAGAGGGCGATGCCGCGCTCGAGCCTGTCGCGCCCGCATCATGCGCCGCGGACGTAATCGTCATCTCCCCCAGCTCCACCCCACGCCGCGCGAAGAGATCGCGCGGAAGCCAGCAGACGCCGCGCGCGCGATCCTCCCACACGTCCTTCAGGATGTTCGTCATCTGCAAGCCCTGCCCGAACGACACGGCGCGCGACATGAGCGCGGCGCGGTTGCGCTCCGCCGCAGCCGAGTAATCGCAGAACAACTCGGTGAGCATCTCCCCCACCACTCCCGCCACCGAGTAGCAGTAGCGATCCAGCTCGGCCAGGTCGGCCAACCCGGACAGTCGCGCGGTGCGCTGGAACTCCGGCATCCGCTCGCACATGATCGCCACGCACCGCGCCACCGCTGCACGCGGTCGCTCAGGAAAGCCGTGCGTCACCGCCACCACGCGCGCGGTGTCCGCAACGAGCGCGCGCTCCGCGACCGACGTCTGCGCGGAAAGGCGCGGCACGAGGTCGCGCACGAGCTCGGCGGCACCGTCTCCGCCGGAGACGGCCGCGGTGAGCAGATCGTGAAAGGCGCGCTTCTCTCCGGCGTCCAGCGACACTTCGTCTTCTATAGTATCGGCGATGCGGCAGAGGAGATACGCGTTGGTCACCACGTCGCGCAGCGGACGGGGGAGCTGCGGGATGGTGAGCGCGAAGGTGCGCGACACGCCGGGGAGAAGCTCGTCCTGAAAGCGCCGGTCTTCGCCGGTCATGGTAGACGCCGTCGCTCCGGCACCGCGCGCATCTCCGGCTCGCGGCAGATGCGTCTCGTCCGCGACTGCCGGCTCGCCTCGTACGGATGGCACCAGTGCGTCCGCGTTACGCAGCGGGAAGGGACAGCGTGAACGTGGCCCCCTTCCCGGGATCGCTCCGCACGGTGAGGTCCCCGTCCATGGCTCGCGCCAGATCGCGGCTGATGGCGAGGCCGAGTCCGGTGCCCTCCTGCACGTGCGTGAGGCCGCGTCCCACCTGCACGAACGGCTCGAAAATGGCTTCGTGATCGCTGGCCGGGATCCCCTGCCCGGTGTCGCTCACGCGCAGGAGCGCACGCTCGCCGTCCATCGCGCAGGAGATGCTGATGGCGCCTCCTTCGCCGGTGAACTTGATGGCGTTGGAGAGCAGGTTGAGGAGAATCTGCTCCACCTTCACGCGATCCGCGCGCGCGGTCACGCCGGGCTCGCACGCATCGCAACGGACGCTGAGTCGCTTGGCGGTGGCCTGCGGCTCGATCATCGGTGTCACCAGGGTGACGACCTCGCGCAGCGGAACGGGCGCGAGGTCGTAGCTCACCTGCCCCGCTTCGATGCGACTGAAATTGAGCAGATCGTTGATGATGGCGAGAAGGTGCTGCTGGCTCCTCCGGATGCGCTCCAGGAACTCGCGCTGGCGCGACGTGAGCGGATCGGCCGCGCCGAGGAGGAGGAGCTCGGTGTAGCCGCCGATGGCGTTGAGCGGCGTGCGCAGCTCGTGGCTCATCATGGCCAGGAACCCACTCTTCGCGCGGCTGGAGGCTTCCGCCTCCGCCAGACGGCGCGCGTCCTCGATGGCCCGCTCCTGCGCGGCGCGGCGCTCGGTGAGATCGCGCGTCACCTTGGCGAAGCCGACCAGACGCCCCGTCTCGTTGCGGAGCGCCGTGATGATCACGTTCGCCCAGAAGAGCGACCCGTCGGCGCGCACGCGCCATCCTTCGTCCTCGAAGCGACCCTCCTCGGCCGCCACCTCCAGCTCCCAGTCGGGCTTCCCTCGCTCGATGTCCTCTTCGCGGTAGAATGCCGAGAAGTGCTTGCCGATGATCTGGTCGGCGCGCCATCCCTTGATGCGCTCCGCCCCAGCGTTCCAGCTCAGGATGTAGCCATCGGGGTCGAGAACGAAGATGGCGTAGTCGCGAACAGTTTCGACGAGCAGGCGATAGAGCCCTTCGGCCTCCGTGGTGGGAGTCGTGGCCCGGCGAGCGTGCGCGAACTCGGCGGCGTCGCGCACCGACTTGCGGCGCGGCGCCTCCGACGGGGCGCCGTCGGTGGGCACGTATCCTCCCGAATCGCTGGACATGACGCTCGGATCAGGGCTCCGTGGAGGCATGGAAAGCGGGCGCTGGCGGCTGGGACTGCCCGGCAGCACAGGAGGGCGAAGCGTCGCGTGAATCCCTGGCCAGGGTGCATGCACGCCTCAGGCCATCCCGACCGCCGCCGCGCTTCCCGATCGTACCGCCCTCGCGCGGCCCACCCACGGCGGACCCGGCCGCGTCAGCTTACCGAGAACCGCGCGTGGGGGCGGGGCTAACTATCAATATCGCAACGTGCGCGCGCCGGGGGAGGGCGTCAACCGCGGGGAGCCGGCACTCGCCGCGCCTCCCACCGGAGGTCGTACGGCAGGGGGAGCAGGCGCGGGCCACTGCGCGGAGGATCGCGGCCGTCCTCACGGAAGGACGTGCCCGTCCCCCTTTCCCGAACCAGGGCTCCGGCCGACCCGGTAGGAGCGATCCCGTTGCCGCGGTTGGGACCTCCCACCGCGCGCATCCACGCGGGGTGTGCTCCTCCAGCGGCGAGCGCCTGGAAGACGTCGTCCAGATTCTTCCCTGCATCGATCCGGTAGAGCATCAGGTGATGCGGCTGCGTGCCCGCGTTGCGCAGGCGAAGGGTGGTGAGCCCCGCGCGGATGGTGTCCGGCATCTCGAACGCGTACTCGTGCGCGACGATGCGGACGACGTGGGCAGACGACGGAGCGCCTTGCGCGCGCGCAGCCGCGGCACACACGCAGGAGAGCACGAGCAGGCGCAGCGCGCACGAGGCGCGATTCAGCCTGCCGCTCTGGTGGCGAAATCTCACGTGGCCGCTCCGTCCCTTATTGAAGAAGATTCACCCCGGGAACCTGCACCGGTTGCAGTTGATCGTCGTCCGTGCCGTCGCCGAGCGTGCCGCCGCTGCCGTGCCCCCACGCCCACACGGTGCCGTCGGAACGCAACGCGATGGTGAAGTCGAAACCGGTCGCAATGTCGATGATATCGTCCAACCCGACGGCAATCTGAAAGGACGATGGCATGGACGGTCCGATTTCACCGTTGCCGAGCTGCCCGACGTCGTTGCAGCCGAAGGTGAGCACCCGGCCGTCGGTGAGGATCGCGGCGCCGTGCGTGCTGCCGGCCGAGATCTTCGTGAGGATCGGGAACGTCTCGCTCGGCGGCGGTGTGGGGTTCCCCGCCTGGCCGCACGGGTTGGCGCCCCAGCTCGTGGCGAAGCCGTCGGGGGTGAGCACGTGCGCGAACGCGCCCGCGCCCGCCGAGATCTGTGCGATGTTCGAGATGCCGGTGAAGACGGGCGGATAGACGAACGTCACTCCCGGCGGCGCGGCGACGTGCAGTTGCAGCGCGTTGTCGTTCCCCCACGCCCACACGGTGCCGTCCGCCTCGAGAGCGAGCGTGAAGATCGATTCGTTGAACACCGACGGCACGCCACCGGAGCTCACCGCCACGACGTTGCTCACGCCATCCACCTGGATTGGTGTCGTGCTGATCTTGCTCGTCCCGAATCCGACGTATCCCCACTGCCACACCGTGCCGTCGGACTTCACCGCGTAGCTCGTCTGTGCGCCCGCGGCCACCTGCACGACGTTCGTCAGTCCGGGCACGTGCGTGAGCGGCACGACGCAGTCGACGGTGCCGGTGCCCACCTGCCCTTCGCAGTTGTTCCCCGCCGCGAGCACGGTGCCGTCGCTCTTGAGGAAGAGGCTGTGCCCCTGCCCTGCCGATACCTGCACGATGTTGGACAGGTCCGGAATCACGGTGGGCGTGACTCTCGTGAGCGGGAAGCCGAACGCCGTGCCGCCATTCCCCCAGAAGAGCACCGTGCCGTTCGACTTGAGCGCGAGCACGAAGCCGCCAGTGGCCGAGATC
This sequence comes from Gemmatimonadaceae bacterium, assembly GCA_035701265.1. Classification (GTDB taxonomy): domain Bacteria; phylum Gemmatimonadota; class Gemmatimonadetes; order Gemmatimonadales; family Gemmatimonadaceae; genus DASSNU01. Next base: position 8,854 of record DASSNU010000010.1, read on the forward strand.
ATGGGCGTGGTGGTGAACTCCTGCGGCGTGGTGGTGACGGTGAGCGTCGCCTCGTTACTGGTGACGCTGCCGGCATCGTTGCTCACGACCACCGAGAACTTCGCCGCATTGTCCGAAGCGGTGACGGTGCCCAGGTCGACGGTGGGGGACGTGGCGCCCGTGATGGCGGTGCCGTTCCGGCGCCACTGATAGTGGAGCGGCGCGGTGCCGGTCGCCGTCACCTGAAAGCTGGCCGCGGAGCCGGCCTCCACGGTGACGTTGTGCGGCTGGACGGTGATCGTCGGCGCGACTGGTCCGTCGCCCGAGCCGGGGTCAGGCGAGGTGCCCGTCGGGTCGCCTCCCGAGGAGCAGGCCGCGGAGAGCAGGAACGCGCCTGTGAGGACATACGGCAGCGGTGAGCGAGTGGCGAGACGGCGCATGCGCTTTCTCCGCGGGCGGTGCGGGTAGTGGTTGAGCGTGCATTGCTCATGAGGTCGTGTAGGGAACGCACCATCTGCCGGGAGAATCCCTCACGCGCGGGGCGCGGGGGGCGCGGGCGACCGCCGGAGCGAGGCGGACAGGCATCCCACGCGTACGCTGGTGGGGCCGGCGCGCCGGATGAGGGAGTTCGTGGCGGAACCGGGCGTTGGAGCATGAGGAGGTGACGCGCATGCTCCGTTCGACACCGGCATTCGATGAGGCACCCATGCACAGCGCCCGCACACACGCGCCCGCCGCAGCGCGACGTGTCGCGATGCGTACACGTCTCGTTCTGCTGGCGGGGCTCGCTCTCGCGGCAGCCTGCCACGGCGGCGATCACGCCACGCGCGCGGGCTCCGCGGCGGCGGACGCTCCACACGACGCAGCGCCCGTGGTGGAGCACGTCGCATCCGATGGAGCGCCGGTCGAGCGCGCGAGCGTGCAACCGATGCAGGACACGGTCGCCTCGAGCGCCGACTCGCTCCCCGCCGCGTCACCGGCCACAGCGGAGCACGTACCGCTCGTGGAGGGCCTCACGTTCGTCTCCGCGCTGCGCTTTCCGGATGGCGACCGGGAGAGCACGGTGCGCGTGGATCAGGTGACCGACGCCGGCGCCAGATACGCGTGGCAGTTCCGCCAGCAGACGCGCGCCGGAGATACGGTGGACATGATCGCCAGGCGATTCGTGCGCGCGAACGATCTTGCGGCGGCACCGCGCCTCAACGGCGTCTTCCGCGCCAAGCAGCAGGAAGAGACGCCGGGGTACACGGCGTTCTCCCTTTCCCGCGCGGCGTACAACCGCGTACGCGCCGAGCGCTCGATTCCCTTCGCCATCACGTCGCTCGACGGCGGCGCGCTCGCCAACACGCTCGGCGGCGCGCTCCCCGTGGACCTGACCACGTCACGCGTGACGCTCCGCGGAACGCTCACGATGACGACGGCCGCGCCGGAGCCCATGCCCATGCTGCTCAACGGGCAGCGGGTCACCCTTCCGGCGATCCATCTGGCGGGGCGGTTCGCGATGCAGGAGCTGCACGAGAACACCAATTACTGGGTGCTCGCCGACTCCGCCAACCCGCTCATCCTGCGGATGGTGACCGGCGAGCAGGTGGAGCAGGTGGTGCGCATCGATTTCCCGGATTCCATGGCCATGCACACCGTGGAAGGGATGCTCGAATCCACGTGCCGCGCGGAGCTGCCGGGCGTGTACTTCGCCTTCGCGAGCGCGCGACTCGAGCCGGCCTCCGAGCCTGCGCTCGCGCGTCTCGCCGCGCTGCTCCGGCAGCACGCTGACTGGACGCTGGATGTGGAGGGACACACCGACAGCATCGGCGACGCGGCCGCCAACCGCGTGCTCTCCACCCAGCGCGCGGATGCGGTGCGCTCGGCGCTGGTGACGCGCTTTCGTATCGCGCCCGCGCGGCTGCGCTCCGTTGGATACGCCGCGTCACGCCCACGCGAGACGAACGCCACGCTGGAAGGGCGCGCGCGGAACCGGCGCGTGGAGCTCTCGCGCCACTGCGACGCCAACAATTGACGATACGACCGATCGGTCTCCCCACTTCGGAGGACGTATGCGCAGCAGCCTGATTCCCGATGTCTCACGCGTGGCGATCGCCGCGCTGCTCGTGCCGTTGTTCGCGCTCGCCGCATGCCAGCGAAGCGGCGATGCATCCTCAGGCGGGAACGGCTCGAGCGATGGCGCGAGCGCGTCCATGAAAGCGCTCGCCGCCGACACGGATCCCTGTCACTGGATCTCCGCCGATGACGCCGCGCGGCTCGTGGGTCCGCTCTCCGGCGCACCGTGGCGCGCCGACGATGCGGAAAGCCCGGAGCCGAGCCCGAAGGGGCATGCGTGCGTGTACCCGCTCGCCACGCACGGCCAGCTTGCGGACGACGAGACGCACTACTGGGTGGCGGTGGAGCTCGTGACGGAGGACGTCACCGCCGCCGAATCGGGAGCGTCGATGATGACGCAGAAGTTCGCGAACGATGCCGACTCGGGGATCTTCAAGCCCGCCATGCACGCCATCGGGATGGACGCCAAGGTGCCGCCCGGGTGGGACAACGCGAGCCGGTTGCCGGGATCGTTCGTCGGGCGGCTTGGCGCAATTGCCGTCGAGGTGAAGACCAACTTCCAGGGGAGCTACAGCCCGGACATCCCCGATGATTCCGTCAACCAGCTCGCGGCGCTGGTGCGCGATCGTCTGCCCGACGTTCCGGTCGCTTCCGCCAAGGCGCACGGTGGAGGCTTCGGCCACGACAGCGATCCCGATGCCTGTCGTCTGGTGACGCGCGCGGAAGCGGAGGCGGTGCTGGGGAAGCTCACGGTGCCCCCCTTTCGCTCCGACGACGAGAATCGTGCGGATCCCTCGGGCGAAGGGTGCAGCTACTACCTGGGCAAGCATCGCATGCTCTCCATCCAGCCCACGTGGGAGAACGGCAAGATGCTCTTCCGCATGGTGGCCGGGTTGAGCCAGGGGATCACGAACGCGGTGGGCGCCACGGGCGAAGCGGCCGACACGCTCGACGGGCCGTGGGACCAGGTCGGCGCCGGACCGGGAGGGAGCCTCTACTTCCTCTCGGGCGATCGGATGGTGGAGATCACCTATCGCACCGCGAACGTGGACGCGGCCGCTGCCGTGCAGCTCGCGAAGATCGCGGTGCAGCGTCTCACCGCGGAGTGATGACCATGCGCGCGACGCATGCATTGCTGCTCGCGGCGCTTCTGGCGGGCTGCGCCCACGACGCCCCGCCGCGCACCGCGGACGGGAGCACGTCCGCCGGGAGCACGCCGGATGGACGCGCGTCCGTGGCGTCCGTGGCGGAGGGGAGCGCGTTCCTGCGCGGCGCGTCCGGACATGCCACGATCGCCTACCAGCCGAACGTGCACATGATGGAGCGCGATGCGGGAATGGCTGCGCTCCATGCCGTGAACCGGAACGGTTCGACGCTGCTCTTCGACGCGAGCGTTCCGCAGATCGCTGCGCTCCACACGGGAGACATTCTCGTCATCAAGGGGCTGCTCGCGCGCCGCGTGGTGGCGGTGAAGCGCGTGGGCGCGGAGATCGGCGTGCTCACCGAGCCCGCGTCGTTGGGCGAGGTGGTGCGCGACGGGCACATCACGCTGCACCTCCCCGTGCACTTCACACCGGTTCCCGCAGTCGAAGCACAGCGCCCCGCGCGCACGCCGTGGGATGCGCTCCTGGCGCTCGCGGTGCCGGACGCACTGGCGCAGTCGCCGGGCGGAGAACGGCTCAAGCGCGGCGAGGAGGATGGTAAAACCGACGCGTACAAGAAGCTCGCCATGGGCGCGGTGAACGGTGTGTTCAAGGGATGGGAGACGACGTTCACGGCCGTCCCGGGGAACAATCGGGTGGACCTGTCGATCACGCTCACCAAGGACGTCGGCGGCTTCGTCGCGAAGATCACGGGAGACGGTTACCTGGCCGACTTCGCGCTGGACGCGGGGATCGACGTGGAGCGCGGCATCGTGGACCAGGTCGAGATGGCGAGCAAGCGGATCAACGGCGTCATGAACTTCAACTGGGAGGTGAGCAAGGACACGCCCGGCGCGTTCTCCGGCAACGATCGCATCAAGCTGCCGGCCGCGTTGTCGGCGCCGCTTGGCGAGTTCGTGGGCGGGTTGCCGCTCTTTCTCGAGGTCAGCTCCGCCGTCATCATCGAGCCCGCCATCTCCGGCGGAAAGGAATACAGCCACGGCGCCTTTCGCATCACCTACGACGGCGCGCAGGGCTTCTCCGTGAAGAAGGGGAACATCGACGACGACGGAAACATCACCGGCGACATCCAGTTCATCGAATCGCGGAACATCTCGGCGCTCGCGCCGCTCGGGATGGTCGTCGCCTTCGCCGCGCCGCGCATCGAGCTCACGCTGGGGACGAGCAAGCTCTTCGAGATGAGCGAGGCGAAGGAGGCGGCGGAGAAGGTGGAGGAGATCGCCGACGACCTCATCGAGGCCGCGTACGGCGAGGAGGCGTTGGAGAAATGGAAGGACTCGCCGATGGGCAGCGTGTCGATCCGGGACGCGATCGCCGACGCCGTCGAGAGCGATGCCGCGGGGTACATCGAGCTCGTGACGAGCACCGGGATGAGCAACACCGGGATGTCCGCCATCGCGCCGTGCACGCGCACGGACATTCACATGACGGTCACGGTGGGCGCCTCCGCGCAGGCGCTGGGACAACAGTTGGGCGAAGCGAAGAAGGTGGTCTTCAAGCGTGACCTCGCGCGCGTCGATCCACCAGGCGCCCATCTGTGCGAGCAGGTGGGTGAGCAGGCTGGCGGCTGACCGTGCGCCGCTCCGCCAGGAACGGGCCGGCGCGTCCGCTCGCCTTGGCAGGACTGCTCGCCCGCGTGGCCGCGACCGCGATCGTCTCCGCGATCTTCGCGATCGGCGCACGGGCGGTGCTCGCGCGCTTTCACCTTCCGGCGTATGTCGGCGTGAGTGTGATCGTGCTCGCGGCGCTCCCGGTGATCGTTGTACTGGGCGGCGGCATCTACGAAGTGCTGACCGTGCCGCCGCTCCCACCCGGTCTGCCCGCCGTGAACGGCGGCGCGCCCAGCGCGGCGCATGTCGATCCCGCCGCGCTCCTCGAGTTCGAGACGCGCGTGGTCGCCGCCTCGCGTCCGGCGGCGTGGGGGTGGGCGGCGGTTCACGTCGTCTCCACGCTGATCGTGCTTGCCCTCATCGCCGCGGCGCTGCGGTACGCGAGCCGGCAGCCCGGCATGCCGATGCCCTATCTCTACATCATGGCCGCGATGTTCACGCTCGTCGCGATCGGATCGACGGCAAGCAAGCTCTACCGCACCTGGGCCGCCGTGTCCGTGCCGCTCGACCGGAGAGAGGCCGTGGTGGTCAAACCGGTGGAGCGCATCCTGCTCCTCACCCATCTGGGGTTCATCGCCGGGATGGTCGCCTTCTTCACTCTCACGCGCTCCCCGGCGATCATCGGCCTGATGATGGTGTTCGGCGGCGTCGTGGCGGCGTTCCGGATCCAGAGCTATCGACAGACGGTCACCAAGGTGCCGGTCAACCCGATCGACATCGCGCCGATGACCGTCGGCGCCAACGAACCCGTGACCATTTCCATCGCCGGCATCACCCTCGGCGTGCGCGGCGTGCGCGGCAAGGCGGGGTTCCACCGGTGGACGCCGCAGCAATCGTACGTGCCCGCGTCCGGGCGTCGGCTCGACCCGTGGGCGCAGAACGCCATGCTGGTGAGCGACGCGCACATCTTCTTCATCTTCGTGCCGATCGGACGTGGCGACCAGGAGATGGTCGGGACGGCGTCGTTCGAGTCGCTCTACGCCGGCAACTACATCCGGGCGAAGCTCGATGAGATGCTACGCACCATGCGCCTGGAGGAGATCTACCGGTCCCACCCGATCAACTTCGCCATCGCGCTCGCGGACGTGGCGCACGTGGACGTGGAGCACGGCGCTCAGCAGTGGTGCACGATCACCTTCGTGGATGGCGACGGCGGCACGCTGAGCGCCATTGCCGGCAACTCTCCCGACGTCGCGCGCTTCGAGGCGTTCGCCTCACACGTGGGCGCAGGATCGTAGCACGCCGTCCACCGTCACGCTGCCGTCTGGCGCCACGCTCACGGTACCGTCTCCGCCGCCGCGCCGTTGGTGAGACGGTAGAGCAGGACGGCGGTGCGCTTGGTCTTGACCGGGAGCATGCGCAGGTCGGCGGTCTCCTTGTCCGTGTGACCGCCGGAGCCCGAGAGGCCGAGGGCGTCGATGCTCATGGGAACGAGCGTGGCCACGAAGGAGACATCCGCCGCACCGGCGCGCGAGGGGTCGACGGCCACCACCGCGCCGGTGCCCAGGTCGCGGCTCACGCGGTCGTAGAGCGCGAGCAGGCGACTGTTCCCCGCGGTGGGCGCCATGGGGGGATACCCATCGTCGAAGGTGATGGCCGAGTGCGTGCCGGGGAGCGACTGCGCGACGATGTCGCGCATGGCACTCTTTGCGCGCTCGAGCTGCTCCGGGGAGATGGTGCGCAGATCGCCGGAGACGGTTACGTGTCCCGCCACCACGTTGTGCTTTCCCGATGCGGAGCCCGTGGTCTGCGTGCTGTCGATCTCCACCGCGGTTCCGCCGAGCACGAGCCCGGGGCTCAGCGTGAGATAGCGCTCGTGCCCCAGGCGCGTGTAGAACTGATCGAGCACGCGCGCGCTCTCGTAGATCGCGCCCGCGCCGACCTCCGGCGTGAAGATCTGCGACGAGTGCGCGGGCGTGCCGGTGGAGGTGAGCGTCCACGAGATGTCGCCGCGGCGCGCGACGACGGCGGTAGCCGGATCGCCCGCGCCGTCCTCGAATCCGAGCGCGGCGGTGGCGCCCTGGGCCGCGTCGATGAGCGCCGCGCGCGCCGCGGAGAGCGGTTCTCCCGCCGACTCCTCGTCGCCGTCGAACACGATCGTGACGTTCATCTTGGGCAGCGCGCCCACCTGCTGCAGCGCGCGAAGCGCGTACACGATGATGACGTCGCCCCCCTTCATGTCGATCACCCCCGGGCCGTGCGCCATCGAGTCGCCCACCAGCTCGAACTTCTGGAAGGGATTGTCGGGCTCGAACACGGTATCCAGGTGACCGATGAGCAGCAGCTTGGGACCGGGCCCGGGATGCTCGGCCACGAGGTGCCCCGCGCGCTTGAAGCTCGCGCCGTCCACCCACCGCGTGGTGAAGCCGAGGGAATCGAGCGCGGCGCGGAGCACGTCGCCGACTTTACGCACGCCGGCGAAGTTCATCGTGCCGCTGTTGATGTCGACCAGCCGCTCGAGCAGCGCGAGCGCCTGCGCGTTGTGCGTGTCGACGGCACGCACGAGGGCGCGCTCGGTCCCGGACAGCGCGCCGGCGGCAGACTGTGCGCGCGCGAGCGCGGGGGCGGTGAGTGCGAGAGCGATGGCGAGCAGCGCGGCGCGGAGCGCGCGAGCGGTGGAAGGCATCATGGCGGGAATGTACGGCCGTGCGAACGCGCGATGCTAGCCGCGCGGCTCGAGCGCGGCCGTGCCCTGCAACCGCGCGAGCCGCCGCCGCGCATCGGACAGTGCCGGTTGGAGCTCCGGGTCAGCGCGACGCCACAGGTCGATGAACCGCGCGTAGGTCTTCGCGGCGCTCGCCGAGTCTCCGTGTTGCGCGTACAGCGCAGCCAGCCGCTGCAGTACGTGTCCCAACTCCACGGCATCGGGCTCGAATCGCCACTTCCACGGCGTGTTCAGATACCGCTCGTACGTCGCGATCGCGGAGTCCGGCTCTCCCATGGCGTCGTACGCGCGTGCGAGATCGGGGAGTGCGCAGATGGAGCATTCGATCGTCGCCGCTGCCTCACGCAGTGCTGTGTTCGCCTCTGGCAGGCGGCGCTCGGAGAGCGCGATCGCGCCGAGCGACCAGCGGCGCTCGGCTGTCACCCCGCGCAGGCGCCAGAGCCTGGTCCGCTCCGCCTGCGCGATGAGTGCGCGAGCACGTTCCGGGCGCCCGGCGGCGGCGAAGAATCGCGCGAGCTCGTCGTAGGGACGATCGCCTTCCTCGATGCTGTCCAGCGGAAACCGCAGTAAGGCATCGTCCACCGTGCGCACCGCCGTGTCGGGAGCGTTCCGGTAGCGGAGCTCGAGGTAGCCGAGGCGAAGCGCGGACGAGAGGTACCGCCCGGGCGATCGATGCATCTCGCCGAGCGTGAGCACCTGGCGCGAGTACTGCTCCGCTTCGCCGAGCCGCCCCCGCGTCATGAGAATGCCCGCCAGCGTCTCGAGTCCATCGAGGGAATCGTCGGCGCTGGTGGTGGCCAGCCTCGCCCGCGCCATGCGCTCAGCGGCGTCCCAGTCCTGACGTGCCGCGGCGAGATAGATCTCGCCGAGCTTCGCGTTCAGGTAGTCGGGGTAGCGCGCCTCGATGTCGTCCAACTGGCGACGGGCGCGAGCGAAATCTCCGCGCATCAACTGCGCTCCGAAGACGGCCATGCGCAGGATCGGGATCGTCGAATCGATGGAGACGGCCCGCGCGGCAAGGCTCTCTTCCATCGCGTAGTCGCGGCGGAATTCGAGCACGTACGAGAGATTGTTCAGCGCGCGCACGTCGCCGGGGTAGCGCTGGAGCACGCGTCGATAGGCGTCGATGGCCCTGGCGTAGTCGCTGGTGATGTTGAAGGCGTAGCTGGCGATCGTGTGGTATCGCTCGTAGAACGGCAGGCGCTCCTCGTTGGCGACCGCGTGCTCGAGCGCCGTCGCCATGCGGCCGTTCTCGACCATGTCGCCGTACGTGACGCCCAGCACGCGATACGCCGACGCGAAGCCGGTGTCCAGCGTGATCGCCGCCTGGAGCAATTGCACGCCACGCGACCGGTCCCCCGCGGCGATGACGCGCACCCCTTCGGAGTAATCGCGCAGCGCGGCGAGCGATGGCGTGGTCACCTGCTCCAGCGGCGGCGTGGCCCGAATGGCGCGCAGCGATTCTCCCATCCGCTCGCGCAGATGCGCGGCCAGCCGGTCCACCGCGGAGATCACGTCGGTGGAATCGGTGGCCACTTCGCGGAACGCCGCGAGCAGATCCCCCTTCTGCGCGCTCATCAGCTCGGCGGTGATCGTGTAGCGGCCGGCGACGCGCGAGACGCTCCCCGTCACGAACGCCTTCACCCCTTCGCGCATCGCCACCTCGCGCGCGAGCGAGTCGTTGAGCGCGAGGTCGGGAGAGCGCTCCATGCGCGCGAGCGTGGAGCGGATCTGCCGCGGCGAGAGCACCTGCACCAGCGGCGACTGCGTGAGGTCCACCTGGAGCGCGTCGCTCAACGCAGCGGCGAGCACCGGATCGTCCGCGCGGTCGGCGAAGTCGGCAACAAGAATCCGGTCGCGCGGAGCAAGCACGCCGCTCGCCAGGAGCGAGCGATCCCTCTCGCCACCCGCCGCTCCACGGAACGCCACGAACCCCGCGACGAACAGCAGGACGGCGCCGGCGGCGATCGCTGCGGCGGTGACCGCGGCACGATTCCGCCGCACATACTTTCCGGCGCGGTACCCGACGCTGTCGCGCCGCGCCTGCACGGGCAGCCCGTCGAGATGACGCCGGATGTCCCCGGCCAGCGCGTCCACCGATTGGTAGCGGCGCCCGGGCTCCTTGCGGAGCGCCATGAGCACGATCGTGTCAAGGTCTCCGCGCAATTGCTGGCGCAGCTTGTCGGCGGAGCTCGTACCCGCCGCGGCCGCGCGATCGGCCGCGAGTCCCGGCCGGCGCGGAGCGTTCCCCGCGGATTCGCGCGCGCGCGTGACGGCGGTGCTCGGCCGCTCGGGGTCGGTGGTGCGCACCTCGGCGGCGACGTCGAGCGGATCGCGACTCCGCAACCGATACGGCGAGCGCCCGGTGAGCAGCTCATAGAGCACCACGCCGAGCGAGTACACATCGCTCGCCACCGTCGCGCGCCGCCCCTCCACCTGCTCCGGACTGGCGTACTCCGGCGTGAGCAGACGAAAGCCGGTCACCGAGGACGTCGCTTCGCCGACGTCCGGATCGAGCACCTTCGCGATGCCGAAGTCGAGCAGCTTCGCCACGCCGTCCGCGGTGACGAGCACGTTCACGGGCTTGATGTCGCGATGCACGACGAGCTGCCGGTGCGCGTACGCCACCGCGCCCGTCACCTGAAGAAAGAGGCGCAGCCGCGCGGCAATGGAGAGACGCCGCGCGTCCGCGTACTCGTCGATCGGCTCTCCCTGGATGTACTCCATCACGAAGTACGGGCGGCCGTCGTCGGTGGTGCCGCCATCCAGCAGCCGCGCGATGTTCGGGTGGTCGAGCGACGCGAGGATCTGCCGCTCCGCGCGGAAGCGCTCGAGCACGAGCTCCGTGTCCATGCCGCGTTTGATCAGCTTGATCGCCACGCGCTGCTCGTAGAGGCCGTCGGCGCGCTCGGCCAGGTAGACCGCGCCCATCCCGCCGCGGCCGATCTCGCGCACGATGCGGTACGCGCCGCACCGGTACCCTTCGGCGAACGGCTCGCCGGTATCAGTGGTCCTCATCGGCGCGCCCACGCTGTCGATGGCCGGCGTCTGGATGAACTCTCCGGCGCGCTCGTGCGCGGCGACCAGCCGTTCCACCTCCGCGCGCAGCGCGTCGTCATCCGCGCACTCGCCGGCGAGAAACGCGGATCGCTCCGCGGCGGGGAGCGCGATCGCGGCGTCGAAGAGCGCGGTGAGCCGATCCCAGCGCGCGTCGCTCACTGTGCGCCTCCGGACTCGCCAGCACGGCCGCCGCGTGTGCGGCGCGCGCTGGTGCGCTCGCTCGCGGCGGTGTCGTTCCCGCCGGCGTCCGCATCCGCGGTGCCTTCGATAGCGTCATACAGCCACGCTCGCGCGAAGCTCCACTCGCGTTCCACCGTGGCGCGGGAGATTTCGAGCACTTCCGCGATCTCGTCCATCGTCAGTCCGCCGAAGAATCGCAACTCCACCACACGCGCCTTGCGCTCATCGAGCGCGGACAACCGGCCGAGGGCATCCTCCAGCGCGATCAGGTCGACGTCGGGAGCGGCGGCCGCCGCGTCGACCAGGCTCAGCGACACGCGCTCGCGATTGCCCGCACGCTTGGCCGCGGCGCGATCGCGCGCATGGTTGACGAGAATGCGCCGCATCATCCCCGCTGCGAGACCGAGGAACTGCGCGCGATTCCGCCAGTCGGCGTGGCGCTGGTTGATGAGCCGGAGATACGCCTCGTGGACGAGCGCGGTGGGCTGCAGCGTGTGATCGGGACGCTCGCGGCCGAGGTAGCCCGACGCCAGCCGATGCAGCTCCTCGTAGAGGAGCGGCAGCATCTGGTCGAGCGCGTTCCGGTCGCCGGCGCTCCACGCGAGCAGCAACTGGGTAGCCGCGCCGGGCGGGGACGTTGACGGCGTGGAGGAGGGGGTGCTCGCGTCGCGGTGGGTCATCTGATCGCCCGGACTTGCGGGAAACTTCCGGCTCGGGCGTGAGCGCGCCTTATAGTAGCGCCGGCCGGTGCGCTCCTCAATCGGCGCGCGCCGCTTCGGGCGCAGCTTCTGCGGCGGTCTCCCCCGGCGCGGGGGCCGGCCCCGGCAGCGGGAACGGTGCCCACGTGGGTTAATGCTGGAACATCCGATGAGGCTGGACGCTCTCTGACCGGGAGCGTTGGGAAAGCGCAGCTCCTGGCGCCCGCTGGCGGATGACGATCCAGGTCCCCAGCGTGACGCATGGCATGGCCAGCGCATGCCCGGCCGGCTGTTCAGTCGTCATCCTTCAATGAGCTATTGCCAGCCAGGATGTACTGCTTGCCGAAAAGGCGGTGTTCCGTGTCCGGTTGGGGCATTGCTCGACACGACGCCAGGCAGCAGGTTGTGGAGTCCCTGCGGTAGGGCACCTTCTGGCACACCGGGAGATACGCGATGACCCGCAGAGCCCAAAACACGCTGCGCCACCGGGCGTACTTCGAGCAACTGGATGCCATCGGCGACGATGCGCATCCGGACTTCCATACGGTCGCGGCCGGATTGTACGCCCTGCGGCTGTTCGACTCCTGGGTGCTGGACGGCTGCGGGAGCGCACCTCCGGATGCCCGCCAGCTCGGCGGTGCGCGCCGGGCCGTTGCGGAGGCGCCGCCCAGCGCGACGATGCGCGTGCTGGGCAACGTGGTGGAAGCGATCGCGACGGCGCAGGGGGTGGATGGAAGCATGGTGCTCCCCGCCCTGCTCGCCTACGCGCGCGCGCTCAACTTCGAGGCGCGCTGGGCGCTGGCACAGGACGTCTACGACACGATCATCTCCGTCTCTTCGTGTGTGACCGACGACGAGCTCCTGCTCTCGGCGATGCACATGCGCGGCTACACGATGCGTATGCAGGGGCGACTGGACGAGGCCGCGGTGGCGTACAAGCAGCTGCGTATGGCGGCAGAGTTCGTGGGAGAGACGAAGTTCGTGATGGAGGCGCGGCTCTCGGAGGCGAAGCTTGCGATCGATCGCGGGAACCTGCCGCGTGCGGAAGAGAAGCTGGAAGAGCTGCTCGCTGAGCCCGCGATCATGGTGCGGCCGGCGCTGCGGTCGAAGGTGTTGCATGATCGGTCGACCGTATCGGGTCGGCGTGGTCACTTGGCGGATGCGGTGAAGCTTGCGTACCAGGCACTCGAGCTGTGTAAGGACCCGGCGAGCCGCGATCGCATCTTGACGGATCTTGCAACGACGCTCTGCTCCATGGGGCAGTGGGACGGCGCACGCGACGCATTCACGATCGTCGCAGCTACTGCCCAGGAGCAGCACATCCGATGGGCCGCGACCAACAGTCTGCTCGAGATTGCGTTCCTGGAGCGGCGGCAGCCTTTGTTCGATCAGTATCGTCGGGAGCTGTCCGATGCTGCACTACCACCGGTGCTGAGAGTCGAGCACCTGTACTTGGTGGGCAAGGGGCTTCGCACATTCGGACACGTAGCCGAAGCGGCAGAGGCTCTCAGCAAGGCCCTCGCAATGGCACACGAGCACGGTTTGAATGAACTCGCCTTCAAGGCTGAAACGCTTCTGGAGAACTCGGACGCAGGCCTACCGGAGTTGCCCATTTCCGAGTACTCGCCGGACGATGGCGTCTCTGAAGTGCTTGGTGGGATCGCTCGTATGCTTGAAAGCGCCAGGTCATGACTGGATGTGGGCAGCGGGTCGCGAAGCTTCGCGACCCGCTGTTGCTCCACACACCTCTGTGGGGAACAGACCTCGCAGATTGACTCAGCCGATGCTACCCACGTAGCCGTCATCCATCACCGGCGGCTGACTGTTCGAGCTGGGGCCCGTGGGGTTGGTGCAGGCACCGAGAGCGAGAGCAACGGACGACACGAGCGCGACGAGCAGCGCAACTTTGCGGCGGGGCATCGGAAACCTCCGGGAATTTGAGCGCAGGACCTACCAGAGACTCGGCCCGAAGGTAGGCTGTCGGGGCGGAGCGTAAATCCCCAATTTCGGCAACGAGACCGCCCTGGCTGGAAACCCGAGCCCTATCGACCGTGCTCGTGCTCGCGCTGCTCCCTCCTGAACTGCTGCTCCCCTTCCGTCTCGCGCTGTCTCATGAGGATCAACTAATTCGGCGCGCACGCAGCATACTGTAACGTTGCGCCGGCTGCACGAGCAGTCCAGCTTACACGGGTGCGCTGCGATGACCCGCTCGCTCCGCTGGACGGGCGGGGCCGCCGGGATCGTTGAACCCGATCCACTCCTGCTTGCCACGCGGCTTCGCTCGGCATGTCGACGCGAAGGCCGCGGCAGTCAACGCGGTTCCGCGCATCCGCATACGCGACACGGAATGGTTCGCGCTGCACCCGGCGACGTGACGCCATTCCGGTGTCAGTCGGGACGACAGTCAGTGGACGGGCCACTACCCGACCATTCCCGTGCCTACTCGCTCCCGATAGGACACCGTGGTACCGAGCAGGTGCCGCTACCTTCTGCCGTCGTGACCACCGCCTGATGCGATAGAGCGAGCGTCGCCTCGCTGGCGTCCGTGATCCGCACCTCATACGACTGCATGCTGCCAGCCGCGACCTCCCGATCTTGCGCTGCCGTGTGATTTCAAGCGACAGGCCGCGTCGATATCCCGCCGCGAAACCACTGACACATGAGCGGCGCCGCATACTGCGGCGCGGGCGTATCGATACCATCAGGCCGAACCACGTTCCCTCCTGTGCCGTGCTCGTGCTCGCATTGCTCCCTCCTGAACTGCTGCTCCCCTTCCGTCTCGCGCTGTCGCGCCGGGACCGGCTGGTGTCCGCTGCGAACGCGGAGGAGCTGCGCGCCCTGGTACTGGAGCAGGCACCGGATGTCCTCGTCGTCGATCCGATGGCTGATCCGCGAATTGCAGGCATGCTTGATGGCGCGCGGCCAGTGGGGATGGCTCCTGTCGAGGGACCGCACGCAGTCATCGGCCAGTTCCCGATCATAGTGTATACAACGCCAGCACCGGAGACGATGCATGCGGCGTTCAACCTTGCACGGTATGGGGCGAAGCACATCGTGCTCCGCGGATACGATGACACATCGCGCCATGTGCGGTCCACGCTCGTACAGGCCCAAGGCGAAGCGCTGTGCGAGCGCGTGTGGGAGGGGATCCAACCGCGCTTCGCCACCGCGCCGGAGTGGCTGCTCGCTGCCATGCAGCGCGTCTTTCAGGCGCCGCTCGAATTTCGAGGCGTGAAGAACATCACCGGCGTGTCCTCCCACCCCCGGCGTTCGCTCGACTACTGGCTTTCGCGCCTCGAGCTCGCTCCCGCACGAACGTTCTGGACCGCGGCACGCGTGGCATGGGCCTATCCCGCCATCCGGGCGCGCGGCATGCTGCTCAAGCGTGTTGCCGAGCGATTGGGGTACTCCAAGCCGGAGTACTTCGCACGCCATGTCCGTCACATAACGGGCCTGACACCCAAACAACTCCGAGCGGTGGAGCCGGAGGCGCTGCTGCGCCTGATCGTCCACCGGCTGGCGCACGCGCGCCGGAGCCGTCCCCGACCTCACGTCGCTCGCGACCGGAGCGGTGCCCCTCCTGCACGGAAGCGTGGCCCCCGCGATTGAGACGTGGGTGCGCCGTGTCCGCACAGCATGCGCGACGACACGCATCGTACCCCCTGAATGGTCACCCCGCCGGGATGAGTCTTCGCCCTTCGTCCCCTGCCCGCGCGCCAGGCCCGCTTGTTGCCCTGGCTCATTGCCGACTTCCCGACGCGGTCACCATGCGCTCTTCACTCGCGACGCTGCTCCTGCTGGCAGCGCTCGCCGGCTCAGTTGCCGTTCCACACGGGGCACGCGCGCAGCAGCCGGTCCCTTCGCGCGACTCGGCACGGCGCGACACCATGCGGCGCGCCCCCGCGCGAAGCGACACGACGGTCACCAGGCTTCCCACGGTGGAGGTGCGCGCGTCGATCGCTCCGAGCGCCGGCGCATCCGTGGGCTCCGGCATTCCGGCGCGCATCTCCACGCTCACCACGCGGGAGATCGACGCGTGGGCGCCGCGAACGCTCGCCGACGCGCTGGGATCGCAGCCGGGTGTGTCCACCTACGACGATCTCGGCACGCCGTACAAGCTGAGCGTGAGCGCGCGCGGTTTTTCCGTCGGGCCTACCGTGGGGCTCCCGCCGGGGATCACGGTGTTCCTCGACGGCGTGCGACAGAACGAGCCGGATGCGCAGGAGGTGAACTTCGACCTGCTGCCGATGGAGAACGTGGAGCGCGTGGAGGTGCTGAGCGGCGCGGCATCGCTGCTCGGCCCCAACTCGCTCGCGGGTGCGATCAACCTCATCACGCGGCGCGGCGGCACGCCGTCCACCGCACTGCAGCTCTCCGGCGGCTCCTTCGGCGCGTACGCGGCGCAGGCCTCCACGAGCGGCACGACGGACGACGCGTGGGACTACTACGCGAGCGCCGGCGTGGAGCGCGAGCACGGGTGGCGGCAGGCGACCGGCGATCGGAACTACAACGCGCTGCTGAACGTGGGCCGCTCGCGCGGATCGCGCACGGTGCACGTTCAAATCCTTGGCGCCCGTTCTCGCGCCGAGACGGCGGGCTCGCTCCCGGAGAGCATCTTCACGGCCGCGCCGCAGCGCAACTTTACCGCCGGCGATTTCGAGGACGTGAGCACCGTGCAGGGCGCGCTGTCGGCGGAGACGCCGGTAGGAAGCGGGCGCGGTGTCTTCAGCGCATACCTCCGTCGAGCACATGCGGAACGGTTCAACGTCAATCAACCGCCGGATGACGACGTGCGGAGCGTCACCACGAGCTACACGCTCGGCGGACGCTTCGACTGGCGGTGGGTGACCGCCGCGGGTGCGGGGGCGGTCGCGCTGCGCACCGGCGTGGACGGATCCGCGAATCGCGTGCACGTGCGCATCCGGGCGGAGCCGCAGGGCGCGAGTGACGGCGCGGACAGTCTCACGACGAACGTGCGAAGCCCGAGCTGGGACATTGCCGCCTACGCGCTCGCGGACTATCACGTGGGGCGCGTGACGCTCTCGGCGGGCGCGCGCTACGATGTGGTGCGCATCCCGTTTCGCAATCTGCTCGACCGCGCGGGCGACACCGCCAGCACCTTCCGGAGCTTCAATCCGCGCGGCGGCGTGAGCGTGGAAGTGGCCAGCGGAGCGTCGCTGTACGCGTCGGTGGGACGAAGCTTCCGCGCGCCCGCCATTCTCGAGCTCGCCTGTGCCGACCCGGACGCCACCTGTCCCCTTCCCTTCGCGCTGGGAGACGATCCGCCGCTCGACCCCGTGCGCGCCACCACGTACGAGATCGGCGCCCGATGGACGCGCGGCCCCGCCACCGTGGTCGCGTCGGCGTACCACACGAACGTGCGCGACGAGATCTTCTTCGTCGCGTCGGAGCGCGCGCTGCTGTCCGGCTTCTTCACCAACGTGCCGCGCACGCGCCGCGATGGGGCGGATGTCTCCGTGCAGCTCGCCCTCGGGCAACGCGTGCTCGCGTACGCGAGCTACGCGTGGACGCGCGCCACGTTTCGCTCTGCGGCGGAGCTCTTCAGCATCCGCTCAGACGAGGAGTTCGCGTCGAGTCCGCTGGCCGGCAGCAACAGCGTGCAGGTGGGCGATCGCCTGCCGCTCGTGCCGGAGCACCAGATCAAGACCGGTGCGCTGCTCCGGCTGCCGGCGGCTTTCGCGATCGGGCTCGACACGCGGTACGTGGGGCGGCAGTGGTTCCGGGGAGACGAAGCCAATGAGACGCAGCCGCTGGCACCGTACCTCCTGGCCAACGCGCGCGTCGCCTGGAGTGGTGGAGGGTGGGAGATCACCCTGCGAACGACGAACGTGCTCGACTCGCATCGCGCGATCTTCGGCACGTTCAACGAGAACCGTGAATCGGGGGAGCTGGAGCGGTTCCTCACACCGATGAACGCGCGCACGGTGAAGTTGGAGTTGCGCAGGCAGATCGCCGGCGGCGAGGGGGGCGCGTGACGCCCCGTGCCCTGGCGCGCGCCTGCTTGCATCTTCGGTATTTGTTCGGTACAATGGCACCCGGTGGACGCCAACCAGCTCCCCCTCCCCCTCCCTCCACGGATGCCACACGCGAGCTACGTCGAGCTGCACTGCCATTCCGCGTTCTCTCTTCTGGATGGCGCCTCGCACCCGGAGGCGCTCGTCGCGCGCGCGCTCGCCCTGGGATATCA
Source organism: Gemmatimonadaceae bacterium (assembly GCA_035701265.1). GTDB lineage: Bacteria > Gemmatimonadota > Gemmatimonadetes > Gemmatimonadales > Gemmatimonadaceae > DASSNU01. Next base: position 26,475 of record DASSNU010000010.1, read on the forward strand.
GGCGCTCGCCCTCACCGACCACGATGACCTGGGGGGGATCCCCTCCTTTGCGCAGGCCGGTCACAACGATGGACTGGAAGCGATCATCGGCGTCGAGCTGACGGTGATCGGCGACGAGCGCGCGCACGAGCGCGAGCGTGACGGAGAACGGCAGACACCGGAAGACGAGTCACCCGACGAGCGGTGGGAGCGCGAAGCGCCCGGGCGGCGCGAGACGCACGGCAGCCGCAATGCAGCGGGTCCGTCTCCAGCCTCCTCGCTCCACCATCTGGTGCTCCTGGCCGAGTCGCGGCGCGGCTACGCGAACCTGTGCACGCTCGTCACCCGTGCGCGGATGGACAATCCGCGCGGGCGGCCGCGCGTCTTCCTCGACACGCTCTCCGCTCACGCGGACGGCGTGTTCGCGCTCACCGGGTGTCCGCGCGGGCTGGTGCCGCGGCTTCTCGCGCGCGGCAGCGTGGCGCGCGCACGCGCGGCGGCCGGGATGCTCTCCGACATCTTCGGCGGGCGGATCGCCATCGAGTGTTGGGACCACGCGCTGGCCGAGGAGCGCGCGCTGGTGCAGCGGCTCATCCCGCTCGCGCGCGCGGTGGGCGTGCCGTGGGTGGTGACCAACGACGTGCACTATGCGGAGCCCGCGGGGCGCATGGCGCACGATGTGTTGTGCGCGCTCCGGCACGGGAAAACGCTCGACCAGATGGGAACGCGCCTCCGTCCCAACGGGGAGTGGTACCTCAAGAGTCCGGCGCAGGTGGCGCGGCGCTGGCGTGCTGCACCTCAGGGCGTGCGCGCCACGCTCGACATCGCCGCGCGGTGCGCCTTCCGGCTGCGCGAGCTGCGACCGACGCTCCCCGCGTTTCCGCTTCCCCCCGGCGTCACGGAGGACGAATACCTGGAGCGCCTCGTGATGCAGGGCGCGATGGAGCGCTGGGGAGGGGGGAACGACGTGACGCACGCGAGGCGCGGTGAGCGAAGCGGTGTCGATGGCCGCGCGGGGAGAACAGGCGCTCTGTCGGGGGACGACGGTCATCTCTTCGATGGCGCCGCGCGCCTCTCGCCGCGCCACCGTCGCCAGCTCGCGCACGAGCTGGCCACCATCCGCGCGCTGGGGTTGGCCGGCTACTTCCTGATCGTGTGGGACATTGTCCGCTTCGCGCGGCGCGAGGGGATTCTCTGCCAGGGGCGCGGCTCGGCGGCCAATTCCGCCGTGTGCTTCTGTCTGGGGATCACGGCGGTGGATCCGATCAAGCTCGAGCTCCTCTTCGAGCGCTTCCTGAGCGAGGAGCGTCACGAAGCGCCGGACATCGACATCGACTTCGCCCACCGCGATCGCGAGAAGGTGCTGCAGTACGTGTACGATCGCTACGGTCGCGAGCACGCGGCCATGGTGTGCGAGCAGATCACCTACCGCAGCAAGGCCGCGGTGCGCGATCTGGTGAAGGTGCTGGACATCGAGCCGCCGGACGATGCGGTAGTGCTCTCCGATGAGCGCTGGACGCCGGTGAAGCCGAAGCCCGCCGCGCGCGAAAGCGCCGCGCGCGAGAACGGTGCACACGAACGTGCTTCGCACGAAGACGCCGCGCAGGAGCACGGCGCGCAGGAGCGCGGTACACACGAAAGCGATGCGCACGCGAGTGCCACGCAGGAGAGCCTGCTGCACCGCCTGGTGCGCGATCTCCGGCACGTCCCCCGCCATCGCTCCATCCACGTGGGCGGGTTCGTGCTCACGCGCGAGCCGCTCCCCACCGTGGTGCCCATCGAGCCGGCATCGATGGACGACCGGACCATCGTGCAGTGGGACAAGGACGACGTGGAAGCGTGCGGGTTGGTGAAGATCGACCTGCTGGGGCTCGGCATGCTCACGCTGCTGCAGGATTGTCTTTCGTACGTCCGCGCCACGCGCGGGATCACGATCGATCTCGCGCAGCTCGACATGAACGATCAGGCGGTGTACGACGATCTCTGCCGCGCCGACACGATCGGCATCTTCCAGGTGGAGAGCCGCGCGCAGATGAGCACGCTCCCGCGTCTCAAGCCGCGCTGCTTCTACGATCTCGTGGTCGAGGTGGCGCTCATCCGTCCCGGACCGATCCAGGGAGACATGGTGCACCCCTACCTGCGGCGCCGCGCGGGAGAGGAGCCGGTGACGTATCCGCATCCCTCGCTCGAGCCGATCCTCGCGCGCACGCTCGGCGTTCCGCTCTTCCAGGAGCAGGGGATGCGCGTGGCGATCACCGCGGCGGGGTTCACGCCGGGGGAGGCCGATGCGCTGCGCCGCGCGATGGGACACAAGCGCAGCCGCGAGCGGATGGCGAACATCTGCGAGAAGCTCATCCAGGGGATGGCACGGAACGGGATCGCCGAGGAGACGGCACGGAGGATCTACCAGCAGATCAACGCATTCGCGGACTATGGATTTCCGGAGTCGCACGCGGCGAGCTTCGCGCTGCTGGTGTACGCGAGCGCGTACCTCAAGCACTACTACGCCCCCGAGTTCACCGCGGCGATCCTCAACGCGCAGCCGATGGGCTTCTACGCGCCGGGCACGCTCATCGAGGATGCGCGCCGCCACGGCGTGGAGGTGCTCCCGGTGGATCTCACGCGCTCACGGTGGGAGTGCACGCTCGAGTGGCGCGAGCGCGCGCGGGAAAGTAGAGCGACGAACGGAGGCGCGAACACGCCGGCGAGCGGCGGTCGTGGGCGGGACGAGCAGGCAGCACGCGACCGCGCGGATCGCGGTGGGGCGAGAGCGAACCAGGTGACAGGAGCCACTGGTGTGGCGCGAATGAACGGCCCCGTGCACCCCGCGGTGCGGCTGGGGCTCCGGCTCGTCCGCGGGCTCGGCGCGAAGGCGCGGGAGAAGCTCGCACGCGCGGCGGAAGACGGACCGTTCGCTTCGGTGGGGGACGTGATCTGTCGCACCGGGCTCGACCGCCGCGCGCTCACATCGCTCGCCGAGGCGGGAGCGTTCGACGCGTTCATCCCCGATGAGCCGCGCGCGCGGCGCCGGCGCGCTGCCGTGTGGCGGATGCTCGAGGAGTGGCGCGGCGACGCAGGGCCGCTGGCTCCCGCGCATCCGCGGCTCGTCATCCCGGAAGCGATCCCCGCGATGTCGGCGGCGGAGATCACCGAGGCCGACTACCGGATGACCGGCGTCTCCCTGAACGGGCACCCGCTGCGCCATCTGCGCGCGCTCCTCGCGCCGAACGGCGTGTGCACCGCGCGCAAGGTGCTCTCCCTGCGCGGCGGCGCGCGCGACGTGGCGGTGGCCGGTCTGGTCATCTGCCGCCAGCGCCCCGGCACGGCCAAGGGGTTCGTCTTTCTCACGCTCGAGGACGAGACGGGGATGGTCAATGTGGTGGTGACGCCCAAGCGGTTCGAGCGGCAGGCGGTGCTCATCTCCACGGCCCCGCTGCTCCTGGTGCGCGGCACGCTGCAGGTGGAGCAAGGAGTGGTGAACCTGCGGGGAGAGTCGTTCCGCGCGCTCACGCCGCGCGCGGGTGAGCAGTGGGTGCGCGGACACGACTTCCACTGAGCGCGCGCAGACCGGGCGCGCGCGCGCGCCTTCACGCACGTCGCAACTGCGCGCCGGGGAGCCGCACACGCGCGGCGGCGTGCCCGCCGCGCGCTACGGCGTGCTGTCGCCCGGCCGGCCGGTGTTCCCGCGCGTGCTGTCCGGCCGCGCGGGCGCGCCGCCGTTCCCCAACGGCAACGCCTGACGCGGCGCCGTGTCGCCCTCCGTCTCCGGCGGCAGCAGTTGCTCCGCGACGAAGTTGTCGAGCAGCGTCGCGTGCGCGATCCGGCGCACGTCGCGCGCGACGCTCCGCGCCGTGGCGGTGTCACCGGTCTGCATGAGCGCGTTGGCGAGCAGCTCCCCCGCGATCAGGTACTGCACGGGCGTGGAGACCGACGAGCGGTCCACCCACCCCGGCTCCTGCGCCAGACTGGTGGGGCCGACGTACACCGTGCGCCAGAGCGCCTCGCTCCGGCGCACGTCGAAGAATCCCGTCGGCAGCGCGAGCGTGTCCGGCGACGGCCTGATAGGATGGGTGACCAGCTTGGTCACGAGCCCCTGCCGCAGGAGATACGGATCGAGCCCCAGGTCCGACGGATAGCTGTCGCTCGTGAAGAAGATCGAGCGGCGCGGACCGGACTCGGCAATGAGGTGCAGCAGGATGATCTGATCGCGCGTGAGATAGCCGGGCTGCACCTGCGCCACAACGCTGTCGTGCACGAAGGTGCTCGGCTGGCGGACCTCCAACGCCGACGGCACCGCGTCGGCCTCCGCCATGGAGAGGGCGAGCGGCGGGTGCTCGGGCATGGGCCACTCGCGCGAGCGGAAGATGGCCGGCCCCTTGGCTGCGTCGTACGGCCGCACCGGACGGCGGATGAGCTGCCGCGCGAACCAGTCGATACCGAGATACGTCGTCACGGCGACCGTCACGTCCTGGCGTACGCCTTCCACCTCCTGCGCGTACCAGAGCGGGAAGGTGTCGTTGTCCCCCATGGTGATGAGAATGCCGTACGGCTCCACGGAGTTGAGCAGATCGCGCGCGAAGTCGCGTGCAGCGGTCTGTCCGCTGCGCGGCGCCTGGTGCAGGTTCGTGAAGAACGGGATGAGCGCGATGGCGAGCACCGGAGAGGCGAGCAGCCAGGCGCGCTTGGCCGACGCCGGCAACGGGACCGACGTCCGCGCAGCCGCGGCGCGCGCGGCGCGCGATGATCCGCCGGCCGCGCCCTCCGCGACGTCCCGCTCCGCGCTGTTCCCGCCGAACGCCGTCGCCAGCTCGCGCCAGATGCCCGCCAGCCCGAGCGCCGCCCACACTCCCCACAGGGAGAACGTCCAGAGATAGAAGTAGTCCCGGTCGCGGACCTCGCGCTCCACCGAGCTCCCCAATTCCTGCGCCTGCGAGTAACCGTACTTGAAGTTGAGGTAGGTGATGAGCACGAACGTGAGCATCACCATGAGCGTGAGCATGTACGGGAACGTGCGCCGGTCGTTCCGCCAGTGCTCGTATCCACCCAGGACCGCGAGGAGCAGAAAGACGACGGCCAGCGCCGTCTGCGCCCGGCCATGCTGGCTGTACGCATCGCGCATCCACTGCCACTTGAAGTACAGCCACCACATGCCGACCTGCGCGGTGAACGGCGCCTGCCGCTCGGCTACAGGGTGCTTGCCGTACTGCGCACGCCCGATGTTGTCTTTGAGCCGATGGTACGTGAGCGAGGTGAGCGTGCACGACCACGCGAATTCCGTGGTGCACGCGGTGGGCTCTCCCTCATTGAGCGCGGGAAACTGTCCGGCGCGCACGGGCTCGAAGAAGAAGAGGGAGAAGCCAACCACGAGCGCCGCCACGACTCCCACCCACAGGCGCCACCGCAGCAGCACGGACGGACGACGCACCAGGACCAGCACGCCCACCGCGGGCGCCGCGAGCACTCCGGCCGGATGGTTCACGTAGCCAATGGCGAGCAGATAGACGATGGCGATCAGGCGCCGGTCGCCCGCCGGCTCGTCGGGATTCTGCGACCAGCGGATGGCCACCCACGAGATGACCGCCATGCCGAGGAGCGCGAGGGTGTACACCTTCTCGTTGACGACGGACTGGTTCCACACCGTGAACGCCGTGCCGCCGATGAGCGCCGCCGCCGACGCGCCGGCCAGCCGCTGCCAGCGCCGCGGGAGCATGCGCGCGAGCACGTGGTGCGTGATCAGGAACCAGATGCCTGCGGAGAGCGCGCTGCACAGCGCCGCCATGACGTTGATCCGCGCGGCGTAGTTGAGCGGCAGCGGGATCATCCCGAACGAGTGCGCGACGACGATGAAGAGCGGATTCCCCGGTGGATGCGGGAGCCCCAGCACGTACGCGGCGGCGATGTACTCGCTCGTGTCCCACATTGCCGTGGTCGGCGCGAGCGTGACCACGTAGAGAATGAACAGGACGAGCGAGGCGATGGCCGCGGCGCCCCACGGCGTGGGCACCGACTCGATCGTCTCGCCACGCCGCGCGCGCGCGGGGGCCGGCGCGCTCCCCTGATCTTCCGCGTACGGCCAGAGCAGGAGCGCGGGGATGAGCAGCGCGTATCCGACCGCGAGGAGCACCGCGGCGAGCCCCACGCCGCCGCGCGAGAGGTCGAAGAAGCCGGCAACGATGGCGACCGCGGTGACCGCCCATCCGATGGTGCGTGCACGCCGGGTGAGCGGGGGAAGTCGGAGCGTCATGCGTCGTCTCTCACGGCTCGGACGGAGGGAATGCGGTGGACGCGCCCAGCGCGGCCGCCGGAATGGAGACACGCTCGCTGTCGTTCACCAGGAGCGTGAGGTGATCGAGCGTCGGCGGAACGCGGACGAGCGCCGACCAGCGGCCGAGCGCATCGCGCCCGGAGTCTACCGGCGGGAGCGCCACCGCGTACCCGCCACGCTCGGCGGCGAGCGAGACACGCGCCACGCCCGGCGCATCGATGACGAGGCGCACCAGGCGCAGCGTGTCGCGGATCCCCGCGGCCAGCGGCTCGACGAGCACGCGCATGGCGGAGAATCCCTCGCGGGTCGGAGCAGCGGGCACGGCGACGGGGAGCAGCGCGACGGTGTCGATGACGCCTTCCCACGCGTCCCCCCGCGTGATGTCGTGCAGGAACGATGGAACGCGCGAGCTCGTCAGCAGCACGAACCCCAACGCCGCCGCGGCAAGGAGCGCCGCCGGCGTGGCGAGCCCACGGCGCGAGCGCAAGCTCGAGCCCCACGGCCACGCCCAACCAGGCCGCCAGAGCGCGCGCCACCGGCGTGCCGAGCCGTGCTGGTCATGCGCAGCGGCGCGCACGCGCTCCATCACCTGCGCGCGCGCGTGCGGACCTTCTTCTACCGGCTCGCGCAGCAGCCGCACGATCTCCTCGGGGAGCTGCGCGTGTGATCTCGGCTCAGACACCTTGTTCCTCCGGAAGCAGGGCGCGCAACTGCACGCAGCCGCGGTGCACCCGCATCTTGAGCGCGGAGATGCTCTTGCCCGTGATCGCGGCCATCTCCTCGTACGTCAGGTCTTCCACGAAGCGCAGCACGATCGCCTCGCGCGTGTGTGGTGAGAGCTGCGCCAGCGCGCGGGAGAGCTCCTCGCGCAACAGCCAGTCGGCGTCGGTCGCGCCCTCCACGCGCATGTCCGCGTGAGAGAGGGCGTCGCGTCGCTGGCGGTTCCGCCGTGCGAGCGCCGTGCGGCACCGGTTCACCAGGATGCGAAAGAGCCACGAGCCGAACCGGTCGCGCTCCTGGTAGCGCGAGAGCGACCGGTACGCGCGCAGGAGCGTCTCCTGCACCGCATCCTCGGCGTCCTCCCGATGCCCCACGATGTGGATCGCCAGCCGGAGACAGCGGCCGTAGTACCGGTCCACCAGCACGGCAAAGCGCTCCGTGTCGCCGGCGAGCACCTGGGCGACGACAGCGGCGTCAGAGAGGGTCATACCGGAATAACCCGCGCTCGCGCCGCGCGGTCACGTCTCATGCGGCCGCAATTCTCGATCGCCGCGCGCGGCGGCGGGGTGCGGGCGGCATCCACCGGCGCTCCCGCGCGAGCGAGCGTCGGCACCGGCAACGCCATCAGGCACGCGCGCCGGGCGCCGTGCAACCGCAGTTCCGCGGGCACGGGCTCGAGCGAGGAAGGGGGAACGCGACGTGGGTGCGGCAGGTTCATCGGGGTGTCCGCTGGGCGAATCGCTGCGGAAGTTATCCCGCCCGCGTTGCCGGCGCACCTGGTGCGCCCGCGCGGTGTGGCGCGGCGCCGGCACGCGCGACATACTCAGCATGCAGCGCTCCTCGCTTCCGTCCCCCGTCCCCCTCCCTCGCTCCGGAGAGCCCGTGGCAGTACCCGGATCGTCGCCCGACGCGCTCGACCCGTCTTCCGTACCTGCGCCGGAGCAGCGCGCCGCGCCCGGCGCGGACAAGAATGCCGGCCAGGACGGCACGGACGCGGGTGTGGAGAGCACGAGGGCCGTCGCTGAGCGCGAGTCCGGCAGCACGACGCGCCGCCCGCGTGCGCGGCATCACTGGATCGTGCGCGTGACGCACTGGGTGAACGTGGTGGCGCTGACCATCATGGTGGGGAGCGGGCTCCGCATCTTCAACGCCTACCCCGCCTTCGCACGCAAGGGGGAGACCTTCTGCTGCTATCCGCTCGAGCACCGGCCCATCCCGTCGTGGCTCACCTTCGGCGGCTGGCTGGCCGGTGCGCGGAACTGGCACTTCGCCATGATGTGGGTGCTCGTCCTGAACGGCCTGGTGTACCTGGGGGTCGTCTACCTGCACGGCGAGTGGCGCGATCTCGTCCCGCGCCGGGGAGACCTGCGCGACGTGGCGGAGATGCTGCGCTTCTACCTCGCGCGGCGGCGAGATCACCCGCGACAGGGGAAGCACAACGCTCTGCAGAAGAGCGCGTACTTCGCCTTTCCGGTGCTCGGCGTGCTGGCGGTGCTCACCGGGCTGGCGATCTGGAAGCCGGTGCAGCTCTCGCCGCTCACCACGCTGTTCGGCGGATACGTGTGGGCGCGCTACTGGCACTTCCTGGTCATGCTGGCGCTCGTGGTCATGTCCGTGGTGCACGTGTTCATGGTGTTCGCCGTGGACCCCTACTCCATTCGCTCGATGATCACCGGCGGCTACGACCCCGCGCTCTCGCCGGAGTCGCGCAACGCGCGCCCGTTCTACCATCTGCTGCCGCGCTGGCGGTGGGCGGGGCACGACGCCGCGCCGCGCTTGGCTGGGGGTGAGGGCATCGCGCCGCGCGCCGTGCAGGGAGAGGCGAACGCCGCCGCCCGGCCGGCCGGGGAGGAGCGATGAGCATCGATCGCCGGCGGTTCCTGGCGCTGGGGGGCGCGTCGCTCATTGCCGCGCTCGCGGAGGCGTGTGACTCGCAGGGTCCGCGCGCGGCGCGCCCCCTGCTCGAGTTGGCCGAGCGCGGGAACGAGGGGGTGGAGCGCTCGCTCTTCCGCCACCGCGCGATCGACCGCGCGAGTGCGAGCGCACGCGCGGCGGGGGCCTCGTTCCCGCGCTACTACATCTCCCACGCGGTGCCGGTGTGGGATCCGAAGGTCCGCGGCGTGTGGCGGCTGGAGGTGACGGGCGCGGTGCGGACCCCCCTCTCGCTCACGCTGGAGGAGCTCACGCGCCTGCCGAGCATCACGCAGCGGGTGAACCACTACTGCGTGGAGGGGTGGACCGCGGTGGCGACGTGGACGGGCGTGCGCGTGAGCGAGCTGGCGCGGCTGGCCGGCGTGCAGGCGGACGCGGGCTACGTGGACTTCCAGTCGTTCGACGACGACTACCACGAGAGCTGGGACTTGGAGAGCGCCACGCACCCGCAGACGCTCATCGCGTACGGGATGGACGGCCACTACCTGGCCCCCGGACACGGCGCGCCGGCGCGCCTGCACTCTCCGGTGAAGCTCGGCTACAAGAACACGAAGTATCTCACGCGCATCGTGTTCCTCCCGCATCGCAACGGCGGCTACTGGAGCGACCAGGGGTACGAGTGGTACGGCGGACTGTGAGGGACGATTTCGAGAGTCGCTCCTCGTTACTCGCGAGTGGCAGTCAGAATGTGCCAGCGATCTGATCGTGATGCTGTGGTTAGATTCTTCGGCCACGCAACAGTAGTGCTCGCGAACGCCATCACAGCGCGATGTGCATCAACGGAATCGATCAGAATGTGCGCGTTCCCCATGGGAGTTGGACTCGAGAGCGCCAGATGCACGGGGCTGTCCCCGTCAGCTTCATAGCGGAATTCTGCTCGCACCGTACTATCTTTGAAAACGTGCGCAACTTCGCCCGTACCGTCCGAGTGGAACGTGATGCGCATCCCTGGGCCAGGGGTATTGACCGTCCACGTACCCCAGTAGTCTGTATTGACCATTCGGCTGTGGCATCCAGCCACGACTGCCAGGCACATCCACGCTTTACGTAGTTGCATCGCGTAGGACCTCACTCCCACGAACGCGCTCCGTACCCCATGGCCGGGCAGCGTGTCGCCGGTCAGTTCGATGTGCGCCCCGACGGCGGACCGTACACACAAAGCTGCCATTCGCCGGTCAACGGCTTGCGCTCCGTTGTAACGATGTGCTGCTGCGCAACGATCGACAGCCCGATCGGACCGGTGTGTGGCACTCGCACCTGCTCTGCAATGCGTCCAGTTGCCGTGTAGTGCAGCCACACGCGTGCCCCGGGACCGTCCTCATACAGGCGAACCCACCGGCCGCCGTGTTTATCGAGCGCAAACTCCTCCCAGATGGGCTTGTGCTTTGGGAAGTCGACTCCCTGCGATCTGATCTGCTCGAAGCGCGGCCGCCACACGTTCTCGGGCATTCCGGCTGCTGACGCAGATTCCTCGAAGCGCGCAGCTTGCTCGCGCCAATATTGTGCCCGGTCAGACGAGGTCACCGCTTTCGCGGGCGCGTCGATCACGAGCGAGTCGACCGGTGCAGAGGAATCCAGGCGAAAGCTGCGCAATACCGGTTCGGTTGTTCTCCCCACCCAGTAGGTGAAGCCGCTCCTCGACGTCGCAGGGCCCAGCCGAACTATCGTCTCAGCGCCGAACGGGGCTCTCAGCACACTCGTGAGCTCCCCCCCGTGGTCAGCCTGTGTTCTGTAGACGATAAGCTCATCGCCGGGGAACCTCCGCACGAGCCGAGGGCCTGCACTGCCACGCGCAAGCAGGGCGAGCGCCATCTCGCTGCTGTCGACCCGCGGGCTCGTGGGCCAGCTTTTCGCCGCGACGGCGACCACGCTGTCGCTGACAGGCGCCATCACAGTAACGAACCCCCACGTGCTCCACGGCAGTTGAAAACTCGCCTCGTCCTCGAGCGCGAACTCTGCCGTCGTGCGGATCAATCGCTGTCGCCCGGCATCCCAGATAAGGAATCCGCCCTCGTGGGATACGCCCAGCGCGCCGGGACGACGAAATTCTCCGGGGCCGTCGCCCTCGCGCCCATACACGCGGCGCACAGAGAGATCACGCAGAGCGATCTCCGCCAGTCGGTACTCGCTTCCATCCAGATAGACAAAGCTGTCGCCGTTCGTCCATGCGAGCCCTGCGGGCGCCACAACCGGTAGACTGTCACCCAGCTCGCTCGCGCATGCGATGCGGACGAACGTGCTTCGCCGCGGTGGCTGAGCCTCCACGCGAGGCACGGTCGCCGCGAACGCCACCGCCACGGCGATGCTCAATCGGAGCGTTGACCAGCGTCTCAGCGCTGCTCGGAACTCGATCGTCACCCTTGGCAAGGGCATGGGAGAATAATGGGCGCGCATCGGCAGACACACGTAGCGTCGCAGGGGAAAGGTCCACCGCAGCAACAGCTCGCACAACATTTCTGCTCGTTTTCCCCGCACCCGACGCTATAGATCAGCAGTAACTGAACGCTGCGGTCACCCTGTGTTGCGAGCTGAGCTTGAGCATTCGCCGGGGAACACGCGGTCAGGTAGCTGTGAGGGTCAATTTCCGCGGCGGCTGTCCGACGAGGAGCCCACAAAGCAGCGACCAACATGACGGGTGCGATCATCCAGATCAGTCTTTTCATAGAAGCCTCCGCGATTGAGCTGCAATAGCTGAGCAGCGTGCACCCACTTGGCGGGATCTCAATGCCAACTGTCGCGTCTGGACGCTGACCGCGCCGGGCGACTATGGTGGAACCGGATCGCTCCCGAGCGTCACATCCCAGCGACCGTGTTATTGACTCGGCTTCAAGGTATGAAGCCTAATGACGCACACAAGCACAATTTTGGCAATGACGCACGTGTTCTTCGGCAACGAGCGCATGCCGGCTGGAACGGCTTGGAAGGGGCGAGGGCAGGCAGGTAGGGGCCTAGCAGATCTCACTACGCGGTAGCAGAGCTATCGTATCCCCTGCGGTGCCTCGACACGTTCGGCGGCAGGGCGCACGAAAGTCGCTTCTCCTTACGTGAGCACCAGCGCTACGCCGTCGCTCGAGTCGGCACTAATGTCGGGGGGGGGCGGGCGGAGCCGCCCTCACCTCACAGCCGGTTGCTCGTCCGCACCAGTCCCTGGATGGGGACGCGCTCCGGCTCGGGAGTGAAGTCCTCGCCGGGATTGATGAACGTGTCCCGCTCCAGCATGTACTGCTTGTCGTAGAGCTGCCGGTAGCGCCCACCTGCGGCGAGCAGCTCCTCGTGTGTGCCGCGCTCCACGATCTCCCCTCCCTCCACCACCAGGATCTGGTCCGCGCTCGCGATCGTCGACAGGCGGTGCGCGATCACGAACGTCGTCCGCCCACGGCGCAGCGCGTTGAGCCCGTCGCGGATGAGCGCCTCGCTCTCGCTGTCCAGGCTCGACGTGGCTTCATCCAGGATGAGGATGCTCGGGTCGGCCAGGATGGCCCGTGCGATGGCGACGCGCTGCCGCTGTCCGCCGGAGAGCTTCACGCCCCGTTCGCCGATGACCGTGTCGTAGCCGTGCTCGAACCCGGCGATGAACTCGTCGCAGTGCGCGATCCCGCTCACCGCACGGATCTCCTCCATGGTGGCGCTCGGCTTTCCGAAGCGGATGTTGTCCGCGATGGTGCCGTCGAACAGGAAGTTGTCCTGCAGCACGACGCCCAGATGCGCGCGGTACGCGCGGAGCTGGAGCGTTTGCAGGTCGCGACCGTCCACCAGAATGCGCCCGGACTGCGGGCGGTTGAACGCCATCACCAGGTTGAGCATGGTGCTCTTTCCCGAGCCGCTCGAGCCCACGAGCGCGGTGGTGGTGCCGGCATCGGCGTGGAAGGACACGTGCCGCAGCACGGGCTGTCCCTCCACGTACGAGAAGCTCACGTCCTCGAAATCCACGTCGCCGCGAATGCTCGGCACCGGCTCGCGCTCCGCGTCCAGCCGGTCTTCGGTGGGCTGCTCCCGCAGCTCGCGCAGCCGGTCGAGCCCGGCGAACGCCTCGCTGATCTGCGTCCCGATGGAGGCGATCTGCACGAGCGGGGCGGCGATGAGCCCGATGAGCGCCACGTACATCCCCAGATCGCCGCGGCTCATCGAGCCGGTGAGGATGGCGTGCCCGCCCACGATGATGAGCAGCGCGCTGATGAGCCCGGCGATCACGGTGGTCCCCGCCGCCACGGCCGACGTGCCGGTGATCGTCTGCGCGATGTTGCGGAACAGCCGGTGCACGCCCTTCGCGAACGCAATCTGCTCGCGCCGCTCGGCCACGTACGTCTTCACCACGCGCACCCCGCCCAGCGTCTCCGCCAACCGGCCGGTGACCTCGGCGGTGATCTTGTTCCGCTCGCGAAAGATCGGACGCAGATAGCGGAACGCGAACGCCATCCCGCCGCCGAAGACGAGCAGGATGCCGAGCATCATCGCCGTGAGCTGCCAGTTCAGGTGGAACAGCCAGATGAGCGCGATGATCGCGGTCATGAGGCCGCTCGTGAGCTGCACGATGCCCGTGCCCACCAGGTTCCGGATCCCCTCGGCATCGTTCATGATGCGCGAGATGAGGATGCCGCTCTGCGTGGAGTCGAAGAACGACACGGGGAGCCGGAGCACGTGCCGCTGGATGCGCTGGCGCATCTGCATGATCACCCGTTGCGCGGCGATGCTCATCACCTGCGACAGGGCAAAGGCGGTGGCGCCCTGCACGAGTGTGGCGGCGATGACCGCGAGCGCGAGCGGCGTGAGCAGTTGGGTAGCGTGCTGCCCGACCACGCGATCGATGAAGAACTTCACGCTCACGGGAAGGACGAACGCCGCGGCGCGGTTGACGAGCATGATGAGCAGCCCGATGCCCAGTTGGCCGCGGTGCGACCACACGAGCTCCCGGGCATCACGCCGGACCGCCGAGAGCGGTGGACGCTTTTTCCCTTCAGCCATGAACGTACGATCCGGTCAGAGACGGCGGACCCGCGCCGGATGGGGCGGGCCCGGTCGCCCGCGCCGCGCGCGGGGGCGAGACGACGCCGGAGGCGCCGCGCCGCTTCGTCCAGTATACACCGATACCGGCACGGTCGCAGGGTGGGGACGACGGGGATGGGACGCCGGGAGCGGCCGCCGTCGTGCGCGCGCGGATCACCGCAGGAACGTGCGCGAGCGCGTCACGCCACGCCGGTGCCCGCCGCGCCCGCGCTCAATCGGCGGGAGCGCAGAACGCCTTGACCTGCTGCTCCACGACAGGCGCGAGCTGCACGGCGTACTCCAACGACTTGGCCACCGCATCCGGCGCGATGCGCCCGCCTTCCGGGAGCGCGATCTGCGCATCCGCCAGTGAGCTCTGCGCCAACCGCGCCAGCTCGCAGCTCTTCGTGGCCGGTGCTTCCGTGGCGGCGGACTGGCTGAGCGAGAGCGATGACAACCCCTTGAGCAACGACGCCTGCGGCGACGGGCGCACCCCTTCCGCGAGTTGCAGGAAGCCGAGGGCACGCTGCAAGCCGGGACGGTCCTTCCGCGCGCTGGCATCGCGGTAGAGGGCATTGCCGCGCGCGAGCGCCACCTGCGCCACCAGCGCGCTGTCGGCGCCGTGGCGGAGCGCGGCCTTGAGCGCCACCACCGCGCTGTCGTCCTGCCCCAACTGACTCCGGAGCTGCGCCACGCGCACGAGCGCGCCCACCGTGGTGGAATCGAGCTGCACGGCGCGATCGAGGGCGTGCAGCGCACCCTCCACTTCCTCGTTGGCGAGCAGCCGCTGCGCCTCGAGCAGATAGAGGCGCGGCTCGTTGGGGAACTTCTGCAGCCCGCGCTGGACGGCGTTATCCCCCTCCTCGCGCACGTATTGCGCGTACAGCGCGTAGAGCATTCCGCTCTCCGGGAACTTCTCCACGCCGCGCGCGATGGTCTGCAGCGCCTCGCGCGGCTTCTCCGCGGCGCGGTACGCGCTGGCCATCCGCGCGTAGAAATCGGTGTCGGCCAGAATGGGCGCGGACTGCTCGATGCGCGTGCCGCTGGCGATCGCGTCGTTCCACTCGCGGGCGTTGAGCAACATCAGCCACTTGAGCTTGAGGAGCTGGATGTTGTCCGGGTGTTCTTCCACCGCCTTGACGATCACCGGGCGCGCGATCTCGAAGTTCCCCAGCGCGGCCAGTCCGCGCACCACGCGCTCCACCGTGCCCGCGTCCTCCGGCGCGGCGGCGAGCAGCCGCTGCCACAGCTCCGCGGCACGGTCCGCGCGGCCGAGTGTGCCGTACATCTGCGCACCCATATCCAGCGCGATGGTGTTGGCCGGTGCGATGGCCAGAATCTCCTCGGCCATCGCGGCGAGCGTGTCCGCGGGTGCCTCCAGCGCGGCCGACGCGGTGAGCAGACAGATGCGCGCGATCACCCCGCGTGGGTACGCGCGCACACCGGCGCGTGCAGCCTGCACGGCGTCGGCGTAGCGGTGCTCGCGCGCGGCGCTCACGCACTGTCGCTCGAAGGGGAGTTGCGTCCGCGCCTGCTTGATCTCGCGGGCGAGCTGGCCGGCCACGGCATCCACATCACGCCCCTCCGCCGGCGGGATCGGTTGCACCAGCCGCTCGTCCCGCTGCAGCGTGAGCGTCACCTGTGCGCGCACCCCCGACGACGTGCGCTCCACCGTGCCGTTCACGAACTCGTCGCCGCGGAGCGAGCGGGTGAGCTGCCGCGCGAGCGCCGGGATGAGCGCCGTCTCGAAGGGAATCCCCGACGACGACAGCGCTTGCGTCAGCGTGCGCTTGTCGACGACGTCCAGCTCCTTGTCGTCGGTGATGTCATCGAGCTCCGAGCGGAGCTCATCGCCGAGCTTCTGTCCCAGCTTGGCATCGGCGCTGGCGAGTGTCGGGACGATGAGGCGCGGTGCGTCCTGGGCGACGACGGGTGCGGCGCCCGCGAGCGACGCCAACAGCAGTACAACGACAGCGGGCGGCGTACGATGCAACACAGACCTGACTCCTCGATCGGTGTGACGGGACCGACAATCGGCGGGCTGGCACGCGGCGTTCTCCCACGCGACCGTCGCGGCGACAGGTGCGGCGCCGGGCGCGCGGGAGGGACAGTCCGGTGCCATTCCGGTTGCCCCGCTCCCAGGCCGCCCGCGCCGACAGCACCTATACGCGCAGCGCCGTTCGGATGTTGCAGAAAACGGGCTGCCAGGAGAGCGCTCCCCCGCCCGGTTCAGATGGTGCGTGGCGCGTGGATGGTTGCACGCGCGACACAGGGCGTGGAGCGCAGACAGCGCCGGGCATCCGTCGTGCGCCGCGCAAGAGGACGGAAACGGATGAGTACGATCGGCGCTCGCTACTCCACCGTGATCCGCACCTCGTCGCGCTCCCCGCTCCGGTTGGCGGCCACGATCACGTGCGCCCCGCGCACCAAGCGGAGCCGTGTCGCGGCGTACGGCACGCCGTCCACGAACCAGCGGACCCCACCGTCCGCCGCCCCCGCCGCGCGCAGTCCCACGGTGGCGTAGGCGGAATCGACGCCGGGGGGAACACCGAAGCGGTCGCCGTCGCGTGGGGAGACGATGTGGAGCCGCGCCACGGACGCGCTGTCGCGCTCCGACTGGCCACCCGCGCGCGACGACACCAGCATCGCTCCGGCGACCGGACGCGCGTCGCCAGAGCGGGCAGCATCCTCCGACGCCCACTGCGCGTACTCCGGCGGCAGCGCCACCGCGCCATCGGCGTACCAGTCATCCAGGCGCACCGGAGCGGTGCCCGGGGCGAACCACTCGGTCATGCTCGGGCATCCGTGCGCCTCGAGCAGCCCCGACAGGCGGCAGATGCGCACCGCCTCCGCGCCTGCCTCGGCGGGGGTACGGAGTCGTCCGGGCGGGTGGCGCGCGGCGGTGCGCAGCACGGCGCGCCGGAGGAGCGGGCCCGCTCCACTCACTCCACTCACCCCATGCATGGGACGGCCGCTGAAGTTGCCCGCCCACACCGCCACGGTGAATCCCTCGGTGACCGCCACCGCCCAGTTGTCGGTGAAGTGCCGGCTCGTCCCCGTCTTCACGGCCGCGCGGAAGGGAAAGTCGAAGGGCGTGGCGAGGCCAAAGCCCGGCGCGCGCGCATCAGCGTCGGCCAGCACGTCCGTCACCAGCGCTGCCGCCATGGGAGACATGACGCGGCGCGGCGCCTCGCCCGCGACACCGGCGCGCGCACCCACCGCCGTCCACCGGTACGGTCTCCACTCTCCGCCATTGGCAAGCGCGCGGTACGCGTTCGCCAGCTCGAGCAGGGTGACGTCCCCGTTCCCCAGCGCGAGACCCAGCCCGTAGTACTCGGCGCTGTGCTCCAGCGACGTGAAGCCGGCGGCGTGCAGCGTGGCGAGCAGCGCGCTCACGCCGACGCTGTCCGCGAGCACGACGGCCGGAATGTTGTACGAGCTGCCCAGCGCCTCGCGCGCGCGCACCGGGCCGCGCGTGCGGCGGTCGTAGTCGCGCGGGCGATACGCGCCGGTGGCGGTGGCGAAGGTGCGCTCCACATCCGGCAGGATGCTCGCGGGGGTGAAGCCGCGATCGAACGCCAGTCCGTACAGGAAGGGCTTGAGCGCCGATCCTGGCTGGCGCGGCGACACGACCATGTCGGTCTGGCCTGCGGTGTCGTCGAAGAAGTCAGGGGAGCCCACCCATGCCAGGATCTCTCCCGTGCGATTGTCGAGGACGACGGCGGCCGCGTGCTCGGCGCCCCGATCGCGGAGCGTGAAGACCGTATGGCGCACTTCCTGTTCGATCTCGCGTTGCAGCGTGAGATCGAGGGACGTGCGCACCACCCCGCTCACCGCGTGGCCGCCGTCGCGCGGCGCGCCGAGCCCGGGTGCGGGGACGCCCGCGCTCCAGAGCAGTACGCGCGTGGTGAAGTGCGGGGCGAGAAACGCCGCACGCACTCCCGCCGCGCGCACCGGCTCGGCGCGCGCGCGCGCAACGTCCGACGCGCTGGCGAAACCCATGTGCGCCATCCGCGCGAGCACGTCGTCGCGACGGCGACGTGCGCGCGCGGGCGCCACGAGCGGGTTCTCGGCGGACGGTGCGTGCGCGAGCCCCGCCAGCTCGGCCGCCTGCGCGAGGCTGAGCTTCGCCGCGCTCGCGCCGAAGTACAGCTCGCTCGCCGCGCCCACGCCCACGCTCCCCTGCCCCAGCGGCACGCGGTTGAGGTACTGCTCCAGGATCGTGCGCTTGTCGAGATGGCGCTCCAGACGGAGCGCCCAGAGCGCCTGCGCAAGTTTGCCCGCCCAGTCGCGCCCGGTGGGATGGGCCAGCCGCGCCGTCTGCATCGTGATCGTCGACGCGCCGGACACCACGTGCCCCGCACGGACGTTGTCGCGCAACGCGCGAAGGACGGCGTGGACGTCGACGCCATGATGCGCGAAGAAGCGCTGATCCTCGGCGGCGATGAACGCGGTCACCAGGCGGGGATCCATCTCGTCGAACGGGATCCAGCGCGCGAGCGTGCCGTCCGGCGCGCGCGTGGCGCGCAGGGGGACGCCGTCGCGATCGAGCAGCACGACGCTCGGCAGCGGGTCGCGCGCCACCAGCCCTGCGGGGAGCGGCCGCGCGATCCACAGCGCGCAGCCGGCCAGGATGGCGGCGGCACCCGCCGCGATGGCGATCGCGACGCGCCGCGCGGTCACCGCTCCGCCCCCTTCTCGATCACGGTGAACACGCCGCCATCGCTCCGCCCGTGCACGGCAGGATTGTACATCTCCTCCGCGTGCGCGGGGGGACGAAGGAACACGCCCGGCGTGGTGGCGCGCGCGATGTAGCTCACCATGTACGTGCCCTTCCAGAGCACGGTGGCGAAGTACACCACGCGATCGTCGCGCATGTCGCGGTGCTCGAAGGGCGACCACCATCCGCCGTCCCAACTGCCGTAGAACCACCCCCACGCAGGGAGGCTGGAGTCGCTCTCATCGCTCGGCGAGATCTGCGTGGCCACGCCAGGGCCGGTGAGCGCGGTGGAGGTGCGCAGACTCAGGTCCACCGCCTCCAACCCTGCCGGGAGTGCATCGTCGAGCACGACGAACTGGCGATCCGCCGGCGCCGTCACGCGGAGCCGCACGCGGACAAGCTCTCCTTCCACGGCGCTCACGATCGGCGCGCCGTCCGTGTACCGCTCGTACCACCGTTCCACCTGGATCCCTTCCTGATCGGGACGCACGGCGGGATCGCGCGGCAGCTCATCCACGGACAGGTAGTAGAAGGCGCCCTCCGTGCCCCCTCCTTCCACGCGCACGCGGAGCACGCTCGTTCCGTTCGCGCCGGGACGCAGCAGTCCGGTGAGCGAAACGCTCCCCTCGCGCACCCCGTCCGTACCGGACGATGCCAGCAGCACGCGCTCGCCGCCGAGCACGCGCACGCCGGCCGCCGCGGCCGCGCGCTGGCGCCGGTCGTAGGCCGCGAGCGCGGTCACCACGGAGGCGGCATCCTGCGTGTTGAGCGACCACGGATTCGCGCGCGTGGCGCCGACCAGCGTCTCCACCAGCGGGCCGATGAGCGCGTTTCCCGGATCGGCCATCATCGTGGCGACGAGCAATCGCGACGCCGGACGCTCGTGCGAGGGAAAGTAGAACGGCGAGCGTGCGGAGTCCGGGAGCACCGCGCGGCGCCCCTCCACGCGCACCGAGGCCCACATCGGCGCGAGCAGCGCGCGCGCCTCGCGCATGGCGCCACGCCGCGCGAGCATCTCGGCCAGCGCGGCACGATCTTCCCACGCGAGCTGTGCCACGCGGAAGAGCAACTGATTCTCCGCGGCGATGTCCGGCTGCCCGTAGCGGCTCAGCCACCCTGCCGCCTCCACCTGCTCCGCCAGGCGCACGGATGTGTGATCGTACCACCAGCGCACGGGCGCGTAGGCGAGCGTGGTGTCGTGCAGCGAGCGCGAGAGATACGCGGCCAGCCGCGCGAGCACCGAATCGTCCACGCTCACTCCCGCCGCGCGCGCGTCGAGCAGCAACTGCCCCGCGTACGCGCTCACCCACGGCGACGTCCACCCTTCCGCGTTCCAGTAGCCGATGCCGCCGTCGGTGCGCTGGCGGCGCTCGAGCGTGGCCACTGCCGTGCGCACGCTGCGCGTGGCGGCCGCGCGCCGCGCCGAATCCAGCGCGCCCTCCCCTGCAGCGCGCGCGGCGAGGAGCACCGCCATGGCGCGCCCTGCGCTCGCCACCTGCTCGCTGCACTGGTACGGGTAGACGTGCAGCCAGGAGCGCAATCCGGCGATGACCGCCATGGGCGAGGCGCCCAGGCTGAGCGTGAGACGCGAGCGTGCGGGATCGATCCCCTCGGGGAGCACGAGCTCCGCGGTGGCGGTGTCGCGCACGATCCCGCTCACCGTGTACGTGCGCGGGCGCGAGTCCGGCCGCACAGGAAGGGTGAGTTGCACCGCGTCCGCATCGCCCGCACCGCGTACGTCGAAGCGCACGCGCACGCTGTCGCCGCGCGGCGCGCGGAAGCCGAAGCGCACCTCGGCGCCGCGTCCTTCCTCCAGTCGCGCCGATCGCTTGGCGTCACCGGCGATATCCAACCCCGTCGCGCTTGCCGTCACCTGCACGGTCGGCGTTCCGCCGGCGCGGCGGTTGATCACGGTCCCTGCGGTGAAGCGGTCGCCCGTGCGCACGAAGCGCGGGAGCGCCGGGCGTGCCACGAGCGGACGCGTCACCAGGAGCGAGCTCTCGCCGCTTCCATAGCGATCACCCGCCGTCACCGCGACGGCCATCACGCGGAAGGTGGTGAGGTTGTCCGGCAGCTTTGCGCGCGCCACCGCGTGTCCGGCGGAATCGGTGACCACGGAGCCGAGGAAGAACGCGGTGGTCTGGAATCGCGACCGGAGCACGTCCGCCTCGCCGGCGCCGCCGCCGCCGCCCGGTTCGCGGCGACCCTTCTCTCCCTCGGGAATCTGTGGCGCGACCGACACCATGTTGCTCGCCAGCCGCATCCCCAGACCGCGCTCGCGGTAAAGGAGATCGAGCGGATCCGGCGTGCGATAGCCGGTGAGCGCGAGTACACCTTCATCCACCGCCCAGAGGGTGACCTCCGCGCGGCGCGCGTGGCCGCCGGCATCGTGCACGTCGAGCGCAATGCGCGCGGTGTCGCCGGGGCGATACTCGCTCGCGGCCGGCGTGACCTTCACGGCGAGACGCTTCACCTCCGGCGTGACGCGCAGCTCGGCATAGCCCACGCGAATGGTCGGCCGTCCCGGATCGTCCAGCGCGCCCGGCGGCGCCGAGCGCCCGCGCGCGACGATGATCGACACGTACGCGTTGGGGACGAACGCCTCGGTGATCGGGAAGCGGAGCGTGGTGGAGCCGGAGGTGAGGCGCACTCTCCGCTGCTCGATCACCCCTTCTCGCTCCACGGTGATCCACGCTTCGGCGTCCGTGAAGGGCGACGCGAACATCACGGTGGCCGTGTCGCCCACGGCGTACCGCTGCCGGTCGGCAATGACGTCCATCTTGAAGCGCGACTCGTCGTTCCACGGCACCCACTCGCGCCCAGCCACCCAGCGCACGAGGGTGGTCGTCACCGCGCGCCCGCGATCATCCGTCGCGCGGAAGGTGAGCTGATACAGCCCTCCCATGGCCGGCGTGACGGTGCACGTCGCGGGGGACGCGGACGTCACGACGTCGCACCCGCCCAACGTATCCGCCACCCATTCCCCCACGATCTCGGAGATGCCGTTGCGGATGCGGCGCACCTGGTGCCACTCGCGACGCACTACCGTACCGTGCACGCGCACGCCGCTCTCGCGCGCTCCGGTCGGCCTCACGGCAATCACATCCAGACGCTGCGCCGCTCCGGCGCGCCAGAAGTAGCTCTCCCCCTGCGGCTTCACTCCCACGTAGAACGCCGACGGGTGCACCACGGTCGATGCACCGCTCCCCACGGTCTGCCGGTTGACATCCTGCACCGCCGCCTGCAGCGTGATGCGCGCCGGCCGCCCGCGCGGCGGCTCGGGGAGCGCCACGCTCACGGTGCGCGTGCCGCGCGCGTCGAGCGTGTCCACCCCGCCGGCGATCACCGAGCTCGATTCGTCGTCCTCCTCCCACCACCATCCGTTCTCCCCGATCGTGTAGCCGTCGGTGTTCGGGATCTCCAGCTCCCAGGGAGACATGGGATTCTGGATGACCTGCCAGGTGAGCTGCGCGCGACCCATCGGCGCGCCGAACAGGTAGCGCGCCTCCACCACCGTGTGCATCGAATCGCCGGGAAAGCGCGCGTCACTGTCCGCGTGCGCACTCACCAGAAACTCCGGCGGGCGGTACTCGGCCACGCGGTACGTCGTGCGCGCGAGCTCCACCCACTGCGTTCCGCGATGACTCTCCACGGCTACGGAGTACGTGCCGAGCGGCGCGTCGGAGGGAATGCTGAGCGCGTGGTCGGCGGTGCCGAACGCGGAGAGTGGTGCAACGCTGTCGGCGAGCGTGCCGCTCTCGCGGTCGTAGAAGTGCCAGCGGAGCGAGTCGCCCGTGGGCACACGAAGCGCGCCCAGCGCGCCCGCGCGCACGATCGCCTTGGCGTGCACCACCTCTCCAGGGCGATAGATCCCGCGCTCGGTGAACACCGCCGCAGCGGCAGGGATGCGCTCGCCTCCCCACGCGGCCGACACACCGAAGCGCCACGGGCTCAGGTCGGGGTCGTACTGGCTGATCCCCACGAGCGCGCGATCATCGCCCAGCCGCACGGCCACGTGTCCGTCGAAGGCGCGCGCCTCCCAATCGTCCGCGTCGAACTCGCCGGACTGCGCGCCCACTTCGCCCGTGTGATAGCCGGTGAGCGTGGCGAGCCCCTGCGCATCGGTGCGCGCGTGCGCAACGGCACGTCCGCGCAGGTCGTAGAGCGTGACCTGCGCGCCCGCACGCGCGGCGCCATCACTCGCCCCCGTCACCCACACCATCCCCGACTCCGTGCCGATGCGCGCGTGCACGCCCAGGTCCGTCACCTGGACGAGCGCGATGTTGGAGGGGGGTGACGACGTGTCGCGCGGTGCGGCGGATTCCACGCGCACCGCGTAGAGCGTGGTCGGCGGCGCACCCGGGCGCGCGAACCCGGCGACGCGGACCCCCGTCACCATGGCGGTGTCGCGCGGCGAGCGCACGCCCACGCGGCGCGTCACCGCGCCGGGGGCCAGCGTCTTCCAGAGATCGGACCAGCTCCACGGCGACTGGCGGAGGAACGTTCCCTCCAGCGAATCCGGTACCGGCGCAACGGTCACGACGAGCGTGTCCACGTTCACGTGCTGCACGGCCAGCGTGCCGAAGCCGCGTCGTTCCACCAGCAGGCGGCCGAACGGATAGTCGACGCTCGGCTCGTAGCCCGTAGTGCGCGACCCCACGGCAGGGTTGCCGGCGAACCGCTGCCCGAACGCATCGCGCATGGTCGTGTCGGCAACCACCACGTACGTCCGGCGCGGCACGAGCCGCGCCTCCAGCACCCACGTGTCGCGCACGTCCACCGTATCGCGCACCGTGAACGCCGTGGCGGGCAGGAGATGGAGCCGCCGCTGCACCTCGGCGCCGCTCACCGGCGTGCTGAACGCCACGACCAGCGGTCCCGTGGGACAGAACCTCGCGGTGTAGCACGGCCGGACGGACTCTATGCGGAATGGCCCGTACGTCCGGACATCCCAGCGGACGAGCCCCTGCGAGAGGTTCGCGTCCAGCTCGTTGGGGAGCACCAGCGCGGCGGCACAGTCGTACGGCAGAGAGTCCACCGGCTGCACGGTCACCACGCGCCGGAGCGAGTCGGGGGACCCATCCTCGCGCTTGCCCGAATATCGGTACTGCCACGGGTCGTCCTTGGTGAGCGCGCGCTCCCCCAGCACGCGCAGTCGGATGAGCCGGCGCGCGGCGCAGGTGGCGGGGATGTCGACGTACGCCGCGGCGGCGAGCCGTGCGGGGTCGATCCGATCGCTCCACACCAGCTCGAACGTGGGAAGCCGCTCCAGGTGCTGCGCGGATGCGCGCTCACTCGCGGGGCTGCCGGTCACGAGCAGTGGTCCGTGGACGCGAAAGCTGTAGCTGTATGGCTGCGCCAGGCGTGTGCCGTCCATCGCCTGGAAGTCGTTTCTCACCGTGACGGTGTAGCGCGTGTCGGGCTGGAGCCGCCGGGTGGGGGTGAAGCGGATGGTGACCGGATCGCGCCACTCGAGCGTTCCCTCCGCCGCCGGCTCGATGCGCACGATCGCGTGCGGATCCACGCTCCGGTCGAGCGAGCCGGCCACCGGGCGGTCGAACGTGATCGTGATCGGCGCGAGCGGCGCGGCATCGACGTTGGGCGAGACGCGGAGCACACCGAGTGAGCTTCCCGGTCCGGCGAGCGGGGCGAGAGCGACGATCGCGGCGAGCAGCGTGCGCGCGGGAGACATGGTGGCGTGTGCGAGGCGGAGAGCCGCGGTGGTACGGCGGGAGCGTGCGTGATCTTTCCAGCGGACGTGCACCGCATTGCGAGCGTCACGTTCTGAGGTGCGCGCCGCTCGACTGCGGAGCGCATCATACACCGCGCGTGGGGAAATGTGGCGCGCAGGGTAGCGTCTGCCGTGGCGCGCGCCGTTCGTGCGGGAGCGCGCGGGCGGGAGATCGATCGCGCGTTCAGTCTTGCGCGCGGGGGGCGGACATCGCAGAGTGGGGCACCTCGCTCGATCCCCGCAGCCCGTTCGTCCGCCGGCGACGCTGCCGTGTGTCCCGGGCACGCCGCCACGTTCCGCGCGATCCCCGCACAATCGCTTCGCATCGGCTGATCGCCGTCCTCCTGACCGCCCACGCCATGCTCGCCACACACCGCTCACGCGCTCTGGTGACACTCCCGGCCGTGCTCCTCGCCATGGTCTCCCTCGCCGCTTGTGCCACCGGTGGAGGAGGTGGGAGATCGCGCGCCGCACTGCTCCTGTCGGACGCGCCGCCTCCGCGCCCCGACTGCCACGTCGAGCCCGGCCCGTCCCCCCTGCCACCCATTTCGGCGATCGCCGACTCTGCCGGGCTCTTTTACGGGCTCACGCGTCTGGGGAACGAAACCGGCGCGGTGCGACAGGATACTGCGTACCTCCTGCTCTCCGTCCGATACGACCGCGACCGCCGCGTGTCGACGGTGTTCAGGATCAGCTCCTACCTTCCCGAGGGAGCCGAAGCCAAGGTGCTGGGTGAGGTGCGGCGTCATCTCGGCGCGGGGCCGGCGAACACGGAGAGCCTCCGCCTCCGCATCGCGTTCACCCGACCGATGATGGTGCGGGTAGGCCGGTCCGAGCGCTGTCCGCCTCCGATCGGCGCGCGCATCGGGTCGACCCGGAATTCGGCAGGCGACGGTGATGTGCACATCGTGCCACCCAAGTTTCACGTCGTCGTGCTCGACAACGGGCAGTTGGGTGCAGTCACCGTGCTGCGGGGGTCGGGGGATGACGAATTCGACCGGGCGCTCATCGATGCGCTACGGCAGTCTGCGCGCTCCCCGGGGACGATCGACGGGAAACCCGCAACGATGGAGTTCGACATGTCCGTACCGGTGGCCGGACACTAGCTCCGTACCCGGCGCACACATCGCGGCGCTCTCCACGCACCGGCACACAAGACGTCCTCCCTCACCGCCGTGAGCGCCGTCCGCTAGATTGCCTTGTGGACGCGTGTGTCGCGCGCGTGCGCATCGCGCGTGCAGTTCGCGCATGTGCCGTTCGCGTGTGCGACACGCGCCACGGTCGATTGGCGCGCGTGGCGGCCCGGCGCACCGGGCGCCGCTGTGCGTCGGGCTCGCACCGACACGTGCCACGCGGGCGCAGCCCCGCTCCTGAACACCGCTGCGGCGACGGATCTCCGCAGCACTGACGCTCAGCTCATGACGCCTTGGGTCCTGCGGCTCATTGCCGCGAACGTCGTGGTGTTTCTGCTGCAGATGACGCTGCCACCCATCTTTCAGGTGCGGCTGTCGCTGTATCCGGCGCTCGTACTGCAACAACCGTGGACCGTCGTCACGTACATGTTTCTGCATGGCGGCCTCAGCCACATCTTCTTCAACATGTTCGGCCTGGTCATCTTCGGGCCGCGTGTGGAGAACAGGCTGGGTGGGCGCCGCTTTCTCATCCTCTACTTCATTGCCGGACTGGGCGGCGCGGCGGGAGCGTTCTTCACGACGATGCCGACGGTACCGGTCATCGGCGCCTCCGGCGCGCTGTTCGGCGTGATGCTCGCCTACGCACGCTTCTGGCCGCGCGACCAGTTGCTCATCTGGGGACTGCTCCCGGTCGAGGCGCGCGTGCTCGTGATCGGGTACACGGTGCTCGAGCTCTTCCTCGGCGTCGGCGGGTTGCAGCAGGGAGTGGCGCACTTCGCGCACGTGGGCGGGTTCGTCACCGCACTCGTCTACCTCCTCATGCTCGAGCGACAGACCGGCGCGCGCCGCTTCCGGCAGCGCACGCAGGCGCCCCGCCGTCCGCCGCCCGACGGCGACGCGCTCGCGCGGTGGAGCACGATCCCGCGCGACGGCTTGCACGAGTTGACGCTCAACGAGATCGACCGCTTGATGCTCAAAGTGCGGACGTCCGGCGTGGCGAGCCTCACCCCCGAGGAGCGCGCGTATCTCGATCGCATGAGCGCCTGACGACGCACTTCGCCACCCACCCTCTCACTCCCGGCACCGGATGAGCGACCTTCGATATCCCATCGGACGCTTCGAGCGTCCGACCACACTGAGCGCCGCAGAGCGCGCCAGCTGCATCGACGACATTGCCGCCGCGCCAGGCAACCTGCGGAACGC
The DNA here is from genome assembly GCA_035701265.1 of Gemmatimonadaceae bacterium. Lineage (GTDB taxonomy): Bacteria > Gemmatimonadota > Gemmatimonadetes > Gemmatimonadales > Gemmatimonadaceae > DASSNU01. The sequence continues at coordinate 53,141 of DASSNU010000010.1, forward strand.
GGTGGACGGTCTGTCCGACGCGCAACTCGACACGCCGTACCGCCCCGGCGGATGGACGGTGCGCCAGGTGGTGCACCACGTGCCCGACAGCCACCTCAACGCCTACGTGCGCTTCCGTCTCGGCCTCACGCGCGACGGTCCGCGCATCACGACGTACGATGAGGCGCGATGGGCGGAGCTGCCGGACGCGCGCACCATGCCCGCTGCCCCGTCGCTGCAATTGCTCGACGGGCTCCACCAGCGGTGGGTGGCACTGCTTCGCTCCATGGACGCGGCCGACTTCGCGCGCACGATCTCGCACCCGGAAATGGGGGACGTGTCGCTCGACGATCTGCTCGCGCTCTACGCGTGGCACGGCAAGCACCACGCGGCGCACATCACCTCGCTCCGCGAGCGCGAGGGGTGGTGAGCCGGCGGCCGGCACACCGCGCCGGTGCCGGTGACGTGCCCGGTGGGCGCTTCGGGACGGTGATCTTCGACTGCGACTCCACGCTGAGCGCCATCGAAGGGATCACCGAGCTCGCGCGCGCCCACCGCGAGGAGATTCTCGCGCTCACCGACGACGCGATGAACGGGCGCGTTCCGCTGGAGGAGGTGTACGGTCGCCGGCTGGAGATCATCCGTCCCTGTCGCGCCGACCTCGACGCGCTCGCGGTACGATACGCCGACGCCGCGCTCCCCGACGCGCGCGCGGTGGTGAGCGCGCTGCACCGCGAGGGCGTGGACGTGCGCGTCCTCTCGGGCGGGCTGCTCCCCGCCGTCACCGCCTTCGCGCGCCAGCTCGGCATCGACGCGGATCACGTCGGGGCGGTGCACGTGGTCTTCGATGCCTCCGGTGCGTACGCTGGCTTCGATCGTGCCTCCCCGCTCACGGTGAGCGGCGGAAAGGCCGTCATCGTGCGGCACTGGCGTGCGACGCTCCGCGCGCCGGTGATGCTCGTGGGCGATGGGATCACCGACCTGGAAGCGGCGGACGAGGTCGATCTGTTCGTCGCCTTCGCCGGCGTGATCGAGCGTGCGAGCGTGGCCGCCGCCGCACGGGTGGTGGTGCGCGACCGATCCCTCGCGCCGGTGCTCGCGCTCGCCCTCGGCGAGCACCCGCCCGCGCACGACGGCGATCGCGCGCTCTACGATGCAGGGCGCGCCCGGCTGCGCGATGCCATGCGAGATGACGACGCGGACGTCGCGCTCGGCGCGCCGCCCGGTCCACCGGAGCGCTCTCCCACGCGGAGCGGATCCTCATGAGCCAGCACGACGGCACCGGACGATTCTTCCTTCCCGGACCCACCGAGGTCTACCCCGATGTCGCCGCGGCGCAGATGGGGCCGATGATCGGCCATCGCGGCGCGGGAATGGAGGAGCTCATCGCCCGGCTGGAAGATGGACTGCGCATGGTGTTCCGCACCGCGCGCCCGGTGTACGTCGTCCCCTCCTCCGCCACCGGGCTCATGGAAGGAGCACTCCGCAACGGCGCGCGGAAGCGCGTGCTCTCCCTCGTGAACGGCGCGTTCAGCGAGCGCTTCTACCGGATCGCGCTCTCCTGCGGGTTGGACGCGGAGCGGCTGGATGTTCCGCTCGGCGAGGTGCACACACCGGAGATGCTCGAGCGCGCGCTGCAGGATGGACGCTTCGACGCGGTGACCGTCGTGCACTCGGAGACCTCGACCGGCGCGCTGAATCCGATCGCCCAGCTCGCGCGCGTGGCGCACGCGGCGGGCGACGTCGCGTTGCTCGTGGACAGCGTATCCGGCATGGCCGGCGCACCCGTCGAAACCGATGCGTGGGAGCTGGACGTGGTGCTCACCGGATCGCAGAAGGCGTTCGCGCTCCCACCGGGGCTCGCCTTCGCCGCCGTGCGCCCGCACATCCTCGACCGCGCACGGCAATCCGAGGCGCGCGGCACGTACTTCGACTTCGTCGAATACGAGAAGTTCACCCTGAAGCACCAGACGCCCAACACGCCGGCCATCTCCCTCCTCTACGCCCTGGACGTGCAGCTCGGCCGTATTCAACGTGAAGGGATCGAGCAGCGGTGGGCGCGCCACGCGGCCATGGCCGAGCGCACCTGGCGATGGGTGGACGAGATGCGCGCGCGCGGCGTCGATCTCGCCGTGCTCGCGCCGCCGGGCGCGCGCTCTCCCACCGTGAGCTGCGTCCGCGTCCCCCCGCCGCACACGGGACCGGCGATCACGGCGGAGATGGCGAAGCGCGGGTGGACGATCGGGTCTGGCTACGGTCCTCTCAAGGATTCCACGATTCGCATCGGACACATGGGGGATCACACGGTGCGTGAGCTGGACGCACTGCTCCAGGAGCTGACGGCGGTGCTGCTCCCGTGACCGCCGCTCCGAACGCCGCATCGCGCGCGTCCTCACGCATCTCCGAGGAACGCTTTCGCGTGCTCGTGGCAGACGCCATCGCCGGCGAGGGACTGGAGCCGCTGCGCGCCGATCCGCACTTCGAGCTCATCGTGCAGCCCGGGCTCTCCGGCGAGGCGCTCGCCACCGCCATGGAGAGTGTGGACGCGGTGCTCGTGCGCAGCGCGACGCGCATCACCCGCGAGTCACTTGCGCGTGCGACGCGTCTCAAGGTGATCGGCCGCGCGGGCGTGGGGGTGGACACCATCGACGTTGCCGCCGCCACCGAGCGCGGCATCGCCGTCCTCACCGCACCGTCGGGAAACACCCTCTCCGCCGCCGAGCTCACGCTCGCGCTCATGCTCGCCGTCGCGCGCCGCGTCGCGGCGGCAGACCGCTCCATGCACGCCGGCGCGTGGGAGCGGAAGGCCTTCACCGGCGTGGAGCTGTACGGCAAGACGCTCGGCCTGGTGGGCGCGGGACGCATTGGCGGCGAGGTGGCGCGCCGCGCGCGCGCGTTCGGGATGCGCGTGGTGGCGTACGATCCGTTTCTCACCGAGGAGCGCGCGCATGCCCTGCACGTCGAGCTCGCGCCGCTCGACGACGTCCTCCGCCAGAGCGATGTCGTGTCGGTACACGTGCCACTCACCGACGGCACGCACGGACTGGTCGGCGCGCGCGAGCTGGGGCTCCTCCGCCCCGGCGCCTTTCTGGTGAACGCCGCGCGCGGCGGTGTGGTGGACGAGCAGGCGCTGGTGGAAGCGCTCCGCACGGGACGGCTCGCCGGTGCGGCGGTGGACGTGTACGCCGAGGAGCCGCTCCCCGCTGACCATCCGCTGCGCACGCTCGAGAGCGTGGTGCTCACCCCGCACCTGGGCGCGTCCACGGTGGAGGCGCAGCACCACGTGGCGATCGAGATCGCCGAGGCGGTACGGCTCGCCTTGCTCGAGGGGGATCTCTCCCTGGCGGTGAACGCGCCGGCGGTGGGGAGCGCCGCCATGCGCGCGCTCCGCCCGATGCTCGACCTTGCCGAACGGCTCGGCCGCCTGGCCACATCGCTCACCGATGGCCCGGTCACGCGCCTGGAAGTGCGTTACGCCGGCGGCGTGGAGAATGCGCTCCGCCCGCTGGCGGCCTCCGCGATGGTCGGCGTGCTCTCGGTGGCGCTCGGCCGTTCGGCGGTGAACTTCGTGAATGCCATGCATCTGGCCGAGACGCGCGGCATCCTGGTGGACCGCGTGGAGCTGAGCACGGAGGGAGACTACGCGGAGTCGCTCGAGCTACGTCTGACCGGCGTGGGAGCCCCCACGTGCGTGGCAGGGGCGCTGCTGGAGGGCGCGCACTCGCGTGTGATTCGCGTGAACGAGCATCGCGTGGACATCGTGCCGCGCGGTACGCTGGTGGTGATCCGCAACCGCGACGTCCCCGGCGTGATCGGCCACGTGGGGACGGTGCTCGGCAGCGCGGGGATCAACATCGCCGAGTACCACCAGTCGCGCCTCGAGGCGGGGGGCGAGGCGCTGGCGGCGATCGCGGTGGACGGCAAGCTGGACGCGACCCTGGTCACCGCGCTCCGGCGTCTCCCGGAAATCGTGGACGTCCGGCAGGTGCAGCTCGACTGAGCGTGGTGCACGACGCGCGTCCAGATCCGCCGCCCCCACTCGGGACTCTCGCCATCACGTAGACACTACCGAGCGTGGCCGTTGCTCCGCCGCTCCGGGTGCGGGACTCTTGCGCATCGGCCCGTCCGGAGGGAAGATGTCCGCTGCTCCGGACCCCTCGTCCCCCGTGCTCATCGTCGCCCTCGCCCTCGCGGCAGCGCATCTCACGCCAGCACCGGGACAACACGCCCGGCGCGACACCAGTCGTCCCGTTCCCCCCGATACCGCATCCATGATGTGGGTGGTGGGACGTGACCAGCCGCGCGCCCGCGATGTCGTGGAAGCCTGGCTGGTGGTTCCCGCCGAGCGCGCTGCGCGCGACTCCGCCGCCACACTGCGCATCCTGTCTCCTTCCGACGCGGACGTCTGGCTGCGCGACGCCGGTGCGACGTGCCGCGATGCGGAAGCGGCGCGACGGACGGAGCACATCGGGCGCGTGGAGCGCGACACGATCCTCTACGTCTGCGTCCGCCCGCGCGAGGTCGGCACGACGCGGCTGGTCGCTGTCCGCCGTCTGACGCGTGCGGGCGTGGCGCGCCAGGAGATCGCCACCAGCCAGCCGATCACCGCGCGGGAGCGATACACGATCGGCGCCGGGTGGCTGGCCGTGCTCACCGCGGTGGTCGGCTTCCTGACCGGCGTGCTCGCGCACGTCATCCAGGCGCTCTGGGACCGTCGCCAGACGGGAAAGCGCGATGAGCGCGAGCTGAAGCGACTGGTGGCGGAACACCTGGTGGAGGAGATGCGCGGCAACCTCCACCGCCTGGAAGCGTGGCTGGACGGGTCGAGCTCCGAGCCGCCGGACATGGCCAAGAAGGAATACAACTCCCTGCTCGGCGACGACGGACTGCTCTCGTACCTGGGCGCCGATGAGCGTGCGCGCTACTGGCGCGGCGTGCAGGAGATCTACGCGCTCATGGAGCGCTACACCGATCAGAAGAACCTGCATCATGCGGCCGAGGCGCGTGCCATCGCCACCACGCTCCGGCACCGGCTGACGAACCACCTGCGGGGGAGCTGAGAAGCGAACCATGGCCTGCTTCTACTGCGCCCAGCAAACGGTGCCCACGCCCGACAACGGGCTCTGTGTGGAGTGCAGCCACGCCGTCTGCACGAGCCCGCCGCTGCGGAAAGACAGGGTATACCACGGACTCACCTGCCGCTGCGAGTGCCGGAAGCTCGTGTGCAAGTACGACGCGCCGGCGCACGCGCGGAGCCATCACCGCCGGACCATCGACTGCTTTCCCGCCTCGGCGGGGGGCTTCGCGAGCGACGCGCTCGAGACGTGCGTTCGCGTAGCGCGCGATGGCCGCAGCGCGGAGCGGCTGGACGCGGACGAGGTGGAGCGGCTGAATCACTTTCTCAGCTTTGCCGTGCCCGGGCACCAGGCGCTGCTGGCCGCGCTGGATCGGCATCCCGGACGCGGAGTGACCGACGTGGTGCGCATCCACACGAGCGGGAATGCCGAATGGCCTGCGTTCGATGCGCCCTTCTATTCGGGGGGCGCGCTGGATCGCGTGGCGGCGCTCTCGGCGCGCACGCTCGCCGTGGCCGCGAATGCCCTCTCGCGCAACGAGCTGGGGACGCACGCGCTCGAGCGACTCGTCCCGCTGCAGCAGTTGGTGCAGCGCCTGCTGCCGGCGTGGCTGCCGCGACTGTCGGCCGACTGGATCGACGTTCCGGAGAGCGCCGAGCTGATCGCGACCATCGCGCGCGGCTACGCGACGGCGGGCGCGGACGTACCCGCCCCTGTGCTGCGCGCCATCACCTACACCGCCGTGCCGGAAGACGCGGAAGCGATCGCCGACTGGGTAGTGGAGGAGCCCGTGTCCGTTCCGGTTGCCGGCTGACGCTCACACCGCGCCGCAGCGCTCCAGCGTCTCCAGCCACACGCGCCGGATCTCACTCGCGCCGGCCGCCGACGGCTCGATGAGCGAGTGCCGCCAGTACCACCGCTCCTCCTCCGGCGCGGTGACGCCGTGCCCCAGGAAATGCGCGTGGATGTCTGCCAGGGCGGTCCCCGGCACTTCGGCCGCCAACTCCCGGATGGACGCGTTCATCTCGTGCAGATACTCGAGCGGGAGCGGTGCGGACGCGTCCGCGATCCCGGGGACTTGCCCCGTGCCGTCGGACGGATCGTAGATGGTGGTGAGCACGATCAGCGAGTCGGGGATCAGCTCGCGCATCCCGCCCACCAGTCGCGCGTAGCTGTCGCTCAACACGCCCACCCCCCGATCCAACGTCTCATCGTCGGCCGCCGAGAAGAGTGCGTGCAGAAGGTCGTTTCCCCCGATGGTGAGCGTGATGAGCGTCGTGCCGCGCACCCGCGGAATGCCCGGGATCTGCGTGCGCAGCACGTCCGCCACCACCGCGCCGTCCGAGGCGAGGATGGTGATGGGCATGTCGCCGCCCAGCGTGCGCAGGTCCTGCCCCTCGAACTCCGGCCACATGGCGTCGTCGTTCCGGTGCAGCAGCGATGCCGCGCCGATCTTGAGCTTGGGATACGCGATCGACGTCGCGCCCATGGGAAAGAGCGGCGTCTGCACCGCCGCCGCCGACCAGAGACGCTCCCCCGCTTCGTTCGCATCGAGCGTCGGATACAGGTCGAGCGACATCGAATCTCCCAATGCCACGTACTGTCCGAACCTCATGCCGTCTTCTCCGGAGAGCGCATGGGGATGCACGCGGGTGGTGACGGTACGTCGTTCGCGCGCCAGGGGTGCGCAGCCGGCCGCGCGGGCGGCAACGACGGGCATGTCCGCGGCAGCCCGACGGCTGCGCGAGCGGACGGGAATCCTTCACATCAACGCGCGAGCGGCGGCTTCCGTTGGCGCGCTCGCCCGCATCTTGCTCTGTCGTCCGCAGGTGTACCACGGACGACCAGCGCGCGACCATCGGAGACCTGAATGAAACCGGCCACCCTGATCGGTATCGTGCTCATCGTGATCGGTGCATTGGCGCTCGCGTTCCAGGAGATCAGCTACACGCGGGAGCGCGCACACATCGACGTGGGCCCCGTCCACGCGACCGCGCGGGAACGGGAGACGATCTCCATCCCGGTGGTCGTGAGCGGCGTGGTGGTGGTGCTCGGCGTCATCCTGCTTGTTGCAGGGCGGCGCCGAAGCTGACCGCCCGCCGGCACGTCAGCGGCCGGAGCGCTCGTGCGCCGCGAGACGCGTGAGATCGGCTGGAACGTCCACGTCTCCCGGCATCTCCTGATCGATGGCGACCGCCGCGACACGCGCCGGATCGCGCTCGAGCACCGCTCGCGCGCCGCGATCGCCGGTGAGCGCGAGCAGCTCGGCGAATACGTCCGCCCCGAACAGCACCGGATTCCCCTGTACGCCACGATAGACCGGGGCCACGATCGTCACTCCCCCCCCGGCTGCGCGACGCCGCTCCAGCATGAGCGCGAGCACCGCCGGCTGGATGGCCGGCTGGTCGCCGAGCACAACGAACGCCGCCGCCACATCAGGGTGGAGCGCGCTCACGCCGGCGGCGATCGACGCACTCATCCCCTCCTCCCACCGCGCGTTCGGCACTGTACGGACGGGAAGGTCCGCCAGCGCGCGCTGCACCGCGTCCCCCTCGTGCCCGATGACGACCACCACATCGTCCACGCTCGCGTCGAGCACCGTTCGCACGGTGCGATGCACGACCGTCTCACCGCCCAGCGGAGCGAGCAGCTTCTGCGATCCGAAACGGCGCGCGCCGCCGGCGGCGAGCACGATCGCGGCGATCACCTCACGCTCCGCGCTCACCCTCCTCCGTCGCGGAGCGGCGTTCCCGGGCGGTGCGCACGCACGCTCACCGCCTCTGCCAGAATGCTGAGCGCGATCTCCGGCGCCGTCTGCGCGCCGATGTCGAGTCCCACCGGGACGTGCACGCGCGCGAGCGCGTCCGCGCTCACCCCGTCCCGAGCCAGCTGGTCCAGCACGGCGCGCCCGCGCCGCCGGTTCCCCAACAGACCGATGTACGCCGGGTCGCGCTCGAGCACCGCGCGCAGCACGGGGATCTCGAACTTGTAGTCGTGCGCGACGATCACCACGAACGTGGACGCGTTGTACGCGAGCTCGCGCGCGATCTCGCCGAGCATCCCGATGCGGATCTCGTCCACCTGCGGAAAGCGCTCGCGCGTGGCGTATCGCTCGCGCGCGTCGGCCAGCACCACGCGCCACCCGAGCGTTCTCGCCAGCTCGGCGAGCGGAATGGCCACCTGCCCCGCGCCGAAGATGACGAGCGTGGACACGGGAGCGTGCAGCTCCAGGAACACGCGCATCGTCTCGCCCTCTGCCGACGGCAGCTCGACCACGCGCGACCGTCCGCTGCGCACCGTGGCGAGCGCCTGCTCGCGCGCCGCGTCGTCCAGCGCCGCGTGGCCGAGCGAGCCGTGCGTGCTGCCATCCTCGAGAATCACCAGGCGAAGAGCGGCGTTCGGGAGACGCGTGGCGACGACCGCATGCCGGCCGGCGGAGACTTCCGCGCGCGCCAGGTCGTAGGCGCGCAGCACGGGGTCGTCCGCGCGCGCGAGCTCCACCGGCTCCACGAGCACGTCCACCACCCCACCGCAGGTGAGCCCCATGTCCCACGCATCTTCGTCCGTCATGGGGATGGAGAGGAGCGCGCACGTTCCGCTGGCCAGCGCCTCTTCGGAGGCGAGCACCACCTGCGCGTCCACGCATCCGCCAATCGTCACCGAGCCGACGATGCGTCCCCCCTCACCCACCCACATCTTGGCGCCCTCCTTCCTGGGCGTCGTTCCGCGCGTGGCGATGAGCGTCGCCATGGCCGCGCGCCGCTCGCGCCCGCGCAACGCGTCGAGCTGCTCGAACAGCTCCGCGTCTCCCGACGCGCTCATCGCGGCACTCGCTCGCGCAGTGCGCCGGCGGCCGCGCGGGGGCGCGCACCGCTCCGCCGTCGTGGGCTCATCCGTGGGCTTCGGCGCGTCTCGTGGTGCATGAGTGCAGTATGCCTTCGGGGGTCGGGCGCGACAAGCGCGCTTGGCGCCGCGCACACTCGCCCCACGGCGGGGCTGGCGGTAACTTCTGGGCTTCCCCTCCTCCCCGTCGCGCAAAGATGCGTGCGACACCGGCGGAAGAGGCGGCGCACATCAACGTCCGCCACGCGGGGGACGTATTCGCCTGTAGAGCTCCGTGCGAGCCTGGCATCCGTCTCACCTTCACCGCTCGCCCCATGACGACATCGCGTCCGTTCGCATCCGTCCGCGCTGGCAGCACAGCCCGGCATTCCTTCTTTCTCCGCGCCCTGGTGGTGACGGCGGCCGCGGGGCTCGCCGTACCGGCGCAAGTCGCCGTGGCGCAGACGCCCTCCACCGGCAGCATTGTGGGGACCGTCACCGCGGCGGAAACGTCCACGCCACTCTCCGGCGTGCGTGTTTCCATAGAAGGGGCGAGCCGCAGCGTGCTCACCGACGAGAGCGGGCACTATCGTCTCCCCGGGCTCACCGAGGGACGCTACGTCGTCACCGCGCTGCGCCTGGGGCGCACTCCGGCGCGCGACACGGTGCAGCTCGCGCCGGGCGCGTCGGTCACGGTGAACTTCTCCCTCGTGCACGGCGCAATTCTCCTGCCGGGCGTGGTCACCACCGCCACGCGCGGCGTCGAGGCCGCCGGCCACGCTACCGCCACCGTCAACGTGCTCCCTACCGAGGCAGTGCGCACGAGCCCCGCGCGCACGGTTGATGATCTCCTTCGCGAGATGCCCGGGCTCGAGCTCCCGCGCACGAGCAGCACCGTGTCCGGACCCGAGGAGATCGTCTCGATCCGCGGCACCGATGAAGGGCGCACGCTCGTGCTCGCCGACGGGGTGCCGCTCAACGATCCGTGGGGAGAGTGGATCGAATGGAACCGCGTTCCGCGACAGGCGGTGGACCGCGTGGAAGTCGTCGAGGGCGGCGGCTCCAGCCTGTACGGCAACTACGCCATGGGCGGCGTGATCCACGTGCTCACGCGCCCGATCGCGCCGCGCACGGTGATAGCGACGGCCAGCGGCGGCAGCCGCGATGCGGCCGACGTGTCGCTCTACGGCTCCGAGGTGCGCGGGCGGCTCGGCGTCTCGCTGGATGGCGACTACGGCAGCGGCGGCGGATACGAGCTTCTGCGCGAGGATCAGCGCGGACCGGTGGACCGCGAGAGCGAGGTGAAGCGCCGCAGCGTGAATGCGCGCGCCGAGTACGCGCTCGGCAACGCGAGCACGCTCTCCGGCACCGTCGGCTACTTCAATGACGATCGCTCGCTTGGCACCCTGCTCACCGAGCCAAACTCGCGCCGCATCTGGAGCGGGAGTGCGCGCGGAAGCTTCGGCAACGTGGGCGGCGGACGGATGAACGTGACCGTCTTCGGGCAGGACCAGTGGTACGTGAGCCACCAGGCGAGCGTCGCCCCCGACCGCAGCGTCGAGACGCTCGCGCTGGCGCAGACCATCCCCAGCCACGACATCGGCGGCTCGATCGACTGGTCGCGCCCCGCCGGGCCCTTCCAGCGGATCGCGGTGGGCGCGGACGTGCGCCTGATGAAGGGAAGGCTCGACGAGGACGTGTTCGACGCCGGCGGCAGCTTTACCGGAAAGCGCAGCTCAGGCGGCTCGCAGCAGATCGGCGGGCTGTTCGTGCAGGGCATTCTCGCTCCCGTCAACCGGCTGCGTCTCGAGATGAGCGTGCGCGCCGATGGCTGGCGCAACAACGACGGCTCGCGCGTCGACAACACGAGCGGCACGCCGGAAGTCACCACCTTCGATTCGCGCACCGATGGCGCGCTCTCCCCGCGACTGGGGGCGAGATACGAGCTCGGATCGGGCGTGGCCGTGCGCGCGTCGTTCTACCAGGCGTTCCGCGCGCCGACGTTGAGCGAGCAGTTCCGTACCTTCTTCGGCGGACCCAACGTCTTCCAGGGAAATCCGGAGCTCGGCCCCGAGCATCTCACCGGCGGAGACGTGGGGATCGACGTGACACCCGGCTCCGGCGTGGAGTTCCGGCTTACCGGGTTCTGGAACCAGATGCGCGACCTTGCGTCGTTCGTGCGTGTGGGCGATGCGCCGGGCGGCGGGTCGCTGCTCCAGCGCGAGAACGTGGGGCGCGCGCGGAGCCGCGGGATCGAAGCGGAGCTCGCTCTCCATCCGCTGGACGCGCTGACCGTCGCGGCCACGTACAACTACGACGACACGAAGGTGCCGTCCACCGGACAGCGCGTGGCGCGCGTGCCGCTCAACCGCGGGAGCGCGCGTGTCACGTACGACGCGCCGCGGCTGTTCACCGGCACGCTCATCTATCGCTACGAGGGGACCAACACCACCATCGGCGGCGCACCGCTCGGCGCATTCGCCGTGGTCGACGCCGACGTGCGGCGCGAGCTCACGCGCGACGTCGTGGCCTTCCTGGGCGTCGAGAATCTGTTCGACCGGGACTACGCGGTGAACCTGCTGGGGCCGCTCGAGTTCCAGGGGCTCCCCCGGACAGTCCGCGGAGGCGTGCGGATCGTCGTGCGGTAACAGGTAATGGGATGGGGGGGACGGCGGGCGGACCGGACACCGGACCGATCGTCGTTCCCCCGTGTGCGCTCCCCCGCCGCGGTTCCCCCCGAAACCGGGCATGAGCGCTCTGCGTAGTAGCAATCAAGGAGGGCCACACCATGCTCGGTCTCATCACACTTGGCATTGCTGCCACCGCGTCCGGGTTCGGCTACGTGAAGTCGCGCCACTTCGTGCGCGACCGGTTGCGTTTCGTCGATGCGGCACAGAAGGGGATCACCCCGTGGCTCGCCGGCCTGGGCGCCGCCCTGCTCGCCGCGCCGATCGTCGCCTTCCTTCCCTTCGTGGGCGGCGGCACCGCGTTGCTGCTCGGTGTGTCGGTCGGGTTGGGGGTGGCGCACGGCGCGCGCGACGTGCGACGCGGAGTGCCCTACCAGCTCACGCCGTAGCGCGAAGGCGTAGCGAGGCTACGGGTTACCGGATCCGCACGCGCGCACAGCACCACACGCGTGGGCGCCGACGCGCCTCGCCTACGCGACCGCGTCCGGATCGATGCCGCGCGTGGCCAGGATGGCGGCGATCGTCTGCGCGATCTTGCTGTTCGGCGTGCTCGCCCCCGCGGTCACCCCCACGCGGAGCGGGCCGGGCGCGCTGAGCCAGTGCAGCGTGGCCGTCTCGCCGCTCTCCCCCACCGGCTTGTGCCGGATCACCCCGCGCTGCACGTCCACGCAGTCGGCATCGGCAATGTGATAGGTGGGGACGCGCTCCGCGCAGATGGCGGCCAGCGACATCGTGTTGCTCGAGTTGTAACCGCCCACCACGACCATCACGTCCAGCGACTCCTCGAGCAGCTCCTTCACCGCGTCCTGCCGGTCCTGCGTGGCGCTGCAGATGGTGTCGAACGAGAGAAAGTTCGCCGCGCGATACTCGGCGCCGTGCGCCTGCTCGATCGCGTCCCCCACCGCGGCGGCGATGGCGAGCGACTCGCTCGCCAGCATGGTCGTCTGGTTCGCCACGCCGACGCGCGCCAGGTGCCGAGCCGGATCGAAGCCGGGCGACACAGCGTGCCCCAGCGCATCGAGCAGCTCGCGCGACGTGCACTGGCCGGTGATGAACGAGCACACCACGCGCGCCTCCGCCATGTCGCGCACCACCACGTAGTGCGCGCCGGGAAGCTGGAGCGCCTGCGACGCGGTGGCGCGCGTCTCCTCGTGCGCGTGCTTCCCGTGGATGAGCGAGGTGAACCCCTCGCGCGCGTAGCGCTCCACGCGCTTCCAGACGTTGAGCACCGAGCCGCACGTGGTGTCCACCACCACGCACCCGATGGCGCGCAGCCGCTCGAAGTCCCCCATGGTGACGCCGAACGCGGGGATGATCACCACGTCATCGGCGCGCACGTCGCTGAAGTCGAACTCTCCCTCGGTGCCCGTGCCGCGCGCAAGAATGCGGACGCCCATCGCGTCCAGCTTCCGGTTCACGTGCGGGTTGTGGATGATCTCACCCACCAGGACGATCCGCCGGTCGGGAAACTTGGCGCGCGCCTGGTACGCGTAGTCCACCGCGCGCTCCACGCCGTAGCAGAAGCCGAACTCCCGCGCCAGCCGGATGGTCACGTCTCCGGCGGTGAGGGTGAACTCCCGCTCCCGGAGCAGGTCCACCAGGCGACCGCTGTAGTCGGCCTCGAGCTCGTCGCGGACGTGCCCCTTGAGACCGAAACCCTTCCGAAAGTACGTCCCGTCGCCGTCCATGAGCTTCACGTGTCCACGCCCGGTCACCCTGTAGGAAACATTGAAGTACCAACCGCTTAGCTAGAAAGCGCCAACCACTCGGAAGACAATTGCTCACTGGGCGCAATCTAGCGCGCTGGGGGGACGCCGGCCAACGCGCCTGGCGACGGGCGGGATGCCGCGCTAGCATAGCCTCTATGCGGCATCTCACCGGAGCGCCATGACCGCCGACCGTGACGGCGACCGGCCGCCGCTCCTCCGTCCTCCTCCCCTCGTCCGCGGCGACGCGATCGGCATCGTAGCGCCCTCGTACGCCCCGCGTGAAGGGTGGCTCTTTCGCGGGATCAAGGCGCTCGAGCGCGCAGGCTACTCCGTGGTGCTCGACCCGGACATCGCCATGCGCCGCCGCTTTCGCCGCGACGAGGATGAGCGCCGCGCCGAGAACTTCATGGGCGTCTGGCTCGATCCCAAGGTCAAGGCGGTGATCGGGGGGACGGGAGGCTACGGCGCCGTCCGCATGCTCCCGTACCTCGAGCCGGAGATCTTCCGCCGCAACCCGAAGGCGTTCGTCGGCTACTCCGACATCACCGCTCTCCACCTCTGGCTCATGCGCCGCGCGAATCTGCGCGCCTTCCACGGCCCTACCGTCGACGATCTCATCCCGAGCGCGCGCGACCCGACCATGTCGTCGCTCCTCGCCGCGCTCACCACGCCGCGCCCCGCCACGCGCCTCGGGCGCGGGATCACGCGCGTACTCCGACCCGGGCGCGCCGTGGGACGGCTGGTGGGAGGAAACCTCTCCCTCGTGCAGCAGACCATCGGCACGCCGTACGAGATCGACACGCGCGATGCGATCCTCTTCCTCGAGGAGACGCGCGATCCGATGTCCGTGCTCGACGAGCGGCTGGTGCACCTGCGCGCGGCGGGGCTCCTGCGCCCGGTACGCGGCGTCGTCTTCGGCCAGCTCTCGATCGACCGCTCCGAGGAAGATGAATTCGAGAACTTCCTCCTCGATCTCATCTCCGACCTCGACGTCCCCATCCTCACCGACTTTCCCGCCGGACACGAGGTGCCGAACCTGTGCATCCCCCTCGGCACCGACGTGGAGCTGGTGGCGGAGGAGCGAACGGGGTGGCTGGCCTACCGCGAGGATGCGCTCGAGACGCCGGAGCCCGCGCCGGATACGGCGCGGAACGGCGCGGACGCGATCGGCGACGCTACGCGCGCGCAGGCCATCACGCCACTCCCGGCCGCGCCCGTCGTATCCACAAACGGCAACGGCGCGGGGGACGCGCCCGTCAGCGCGCCGGAGGAGCCGCGGCCGAGCGCGCCGCTTCGCTCGTCATCGTGAACGGCTCGATCGCGCGCACCACGTCGGGGGGGAGCGGCTTCTTGCGCATCTCCGCGCGCGAGACGCACACCACCACCTCGTGCGCCGCCGCGTGGAGCGGCGTGCGCTCCGGGCCGAAGACGTCGAAGTTGATGGTGAGCGACGTCGTCCCGATCCGGCTGAAATAGGTCACCACCTCCAGCCGCTCGTCCAGCACGGCGGGGGCGAAGAACTCCGCGTGCATCACCTTCCGCGGCAGCCACAGATCGTACCGGTCGAACATCTGCTTCATCGGCAGGCCGGCCGCGCGGAAGATCTCCTCCTCGGCGATCTCGAAGAAGCGGATGTAGGCGCCGTAGCAGATGATGCCGGCGAGGTCGATGTCGCCCCACCGCACGTACTCGTTCACGACGAAGGGACGCGCCATCACCACTCCATCCGGCGGCGGAACTCCACGATCTGATCGATGTGGTGGTCGCCGTGCCAGGCCAGCAGCTCGAGCTGCGCATCCAACCCCATTGGTCCACGCTCCGGGTGTCGTCCGATGAACCGCCACGACTCGGGCCACGCCGCGAGAAAGAGCTCCGTCCCCATGCGCCGGCAGAGCGCGAACGCATCCACCGCGGCCGCCGTCGAGGTGACCCCGGCCAGCGACTCCACCCACGCATCCTGATCGAACGTCTGCAGCTCCGAGCCAGGCTGCGCGAGGATGCGGCGGATGCGCAGCAGTCCGTGCAGATCGCTGTCCGCCAGGTGCACGCAGAGCTGATGCACGCTCCACTTGCCCTCGTCGCGCGGCGCGGCGATCTGCTCCTCGCTGAGCTCGCGCACCGCGGCGCGCAGGCGATCGGGCGCGGACGCGTAGGTGGCGATGAGCTCCGCCCGGGTACTCACGATAGCACTCTCGGCTGAACGAATGGTCGTGGAGCGGCGGCCGCCCTCGTGCAGGGGAGCGCTCCACCATGAGGACGCGCGGCCCCCGTCCCCGGTGACGCCCTGCGGGAAGCGCGCCGCCCTCTCCCGCCTGGCCCGCGCGCGCCGCAGTGGAGAGCGCACGCGGCCCGCGGCGGATGCTCGTCCGGCGGAGCTCGGTGCCTCGAAGCTACCGGCCCCCCTGCCGGATGTCACGCGGCGCGTGAGCGCCGCTTGTTCGACGGGCGCGGAGCCGGGCGCGCGTCCGTGCGTTCGCTTACGCGCCTACGCGGCGGTTCCCACCCTGCGCCGGTCGCGGAGCGTGGACTCGTCCGCGTCCTCATCCAGGCGGAAGAACGCCAGACGCGCCTGCAGCGCCTCGGCCTGCGCGGACACGCGCCGCGCGGTGGATGCGAGTGCCGCGGCGGCGCCGGCCGTGCGCCGCGTCAACTGGTCGGCCTCCTGCATGGTGTCGCTCACGTGCTGCAGCTCGTCCGCCTGCACCGTGGAGCCCTCGGCCACCTGGACGACCAGATCCGACGTGTGCTGGATGGAGCTCACCAGCTCGCCCAGCGTGGTGCCGGAGTGCTCGGCCACCTCGCGTCCTGCCGTCACGAGCGAGCTCACCTCGCGCGCCACCGCCTGGCTGTGCTCCGCCAGCGCGCGCACCTCGGCGGCCACGACGGCGAATCCGCGTCCGTGCTCGCCCGCGCGCGCGGCTTCCACCGCGGCGTTCAGCGCGAGCAGGTTGATCTGCGTCGCGATCTCCTCGATCACGAACACCTTTTCGGTGACGTGCGTGAGCGCGTCCACCGCGTTGCGCATCGCCTGCGCGCTGGCATCGGCGCGCTGCGCATCGCTGGCCGCCACCTGTCCCATGCGGCGGTGCTCGTGTGCCGTGCGCTCCATCTGCTCGCTGATGCCGCGAATGGCCTGCGTCGTGCGCTCCACCGCGCGCGCTTCGCGCTCGGTGCCGTCGGACAGCCCGTCCGCCGACGCGGCCAGCTCGCCGGCCACGCCGGTCATGAGCTGCGCGCTCGCGTGCATCTCGCGCGTGGCCGCGGCCAGCGCGCGCAGCATCGCCTGGAACGCGCGGCCGAACTCATCCGCGCCCGACCGCACGGCGACGTGCGGCGTCAGATTCCCCTGCGCGATCTCGGTGGCCACGCCCGCCATCTCGCGCAGGTAGGCGGTCATGTGCCGGAAGGCGAGGCCGAACGCATCGCGCTCGGAGCGCGGCGTCACGTCGCGCGCCAGATCCCCGGTGGAGATCGCCGCCGCGACCGCCGCCATCTCGCGGAGCGAGCCGGCCATGGCGCGCATCGATACGAGGAGCTGTCCCACCTCGTCCATCTCGCCCGGCTCCGGGTCCACCGTCACGTCCCCCTCGGCAAGCCGGTCCGCCGTGGTCACCGCCTGCTGCAGGCGGGTGCGCAGCGCTCCCGTGATGATGCGCGACACGAGTCCCAGCAGCACCGTGCTGATCCCCGTGACCAGCGCGACCAGCAGCCAGGTGGCACGCGTGGCGGTGCGCGCGGCGGCGAAGCCCTGCTGTGCCTGTCGCTCCGCATCGACCCGATTGCGCTCCAGCGACTCGCGCAGCCCGGTGTACATCGAGCGCATGGAGTCGAGCGACGTCTGGAGCCCGCTGCTCACGTCGCCACGGATCCACGCTTCACTCGTCCGGCGCGCGAACGCGTAGTACGCGTCGAACCGCTGCTCCATGCGCGTCACGTCCGTACCGGGCAGGAGTCCGTTTTGTCGGAGCGTGCGCGTCGTCTCCGCGAACGCGCTGGCGGCGGAATCCGCGCGGGAGAGTTGCTCCGCGTCGCGCACGGCAACGGCATCCTGCAGCTCGCGCTGCGTGGTGGCGAGCGTCTGCTGCAACGCGCGGCTCGCGTCCACCAGCGGATAGTACGCACGCTGCACGCGCGAGAGACGGTGGTCCGACAGGATGCCCAGCACCGTGGTGGAGAGGAGGATCACCGCGAACGCCACGGTGGCCATCCATGGCATGAGCCCGATCTTCTGGCTGAACGGAAGCCGCTGGAAGCGACGCTCCAGCCGGTGCACGGCACGCACGCTCGCCAGCTCGTCCAGCGCGCGGAGCTCCGTGTCGGAGTGGGACCCGCGCCGCGGCGTCGCCATCAGAACGCGATCGCGATCTGCGCGGCCGCCTCGGTGGCGCGCCCGGACTGGTCGTCGCGGCGGCGCACCTCGAGCCGCACGCCGCTCGTGGCGGAGATGTCGAAGCGCGCTCCCACCAACCCCTGGCGCGCGCCGCCGTCGCCCAGATAGGGATCGCCATTGGCCACCGCCAGCCGGTCGATGCGCACGTACGGCACCAGGCGGTTGAAGCGCACCCCCGCATACACGAAGTAGAGATTCGAGCCGGCGTCCGTCGTGCCGATCTCATCGCGCAGGTGGTGCAGCTCGCCGATCAGCTCCAGTCGCGAGCCGAAGTACGCCACGTACGTGCTGGCGATCGACTGCGTGAGGTCCTCCCCCAGCTCGGAGCCATCGAGCGCCGTCGTGCCGGCCGGCGCCTGGTCACGATACAGCGACGCGCCGACGGACAGCTCGCTCGTGATCTGCGATCCCAACGACAGCGTGACCGACTTCTTGTCGTTGTTGTCGCTGTCCGGCGTGCCGCCGATCCCGTTTCCTACCATGACGTCGTAGAGCAGATGCGCCCGCGAGATGTCGCGCCCCGAGATGAGCAGTCCGACCGTGTGGATCGGCATGAGCCCACCGTCGTCCTCGAAGCGCACCGCGAACGGCCGCTCGATGGTCGGTTGCATGAGCGCGCCGTGATGGTATGCGGTGTTCCAGTAGCCGATCGGCGTGTGGTGCTTCCCTGCCGCCACGCGGAAATAGGGACGTGGCGCGTAGCTCACGACCACGCGCTCCACGTCGCTCGCGAACTCCTCGCTCGCGTCGTCGAACTCGAAGACGGTCTCCGCCAGGAACGAGAGCTGGTTGCCCAGCGCGGACGTGATGTAGAGATCGAGCTGGCCGAGCGTGAACGTGGAGTGATCCTGCCGTCCATCCGACGCGCGCATGGTCACGTCGGCAAAGCCGCGGATCTGCGTGTTCTGCGCCTGCACCGCGGTGGCGGCACTCGCGAAAACGATCGCGGTGAGCGCCGCACGCGTGGCTCTCCGTGCTGACATGTGTCTCATGCGTTAGAGTCGGTAGCCCGGGTCGCCCGGGCGGGCCCCGTCGATCGCCAGGACCTTCACGGTCGCGTCGACGGCCGCAGCCGGAATGAAGCCGATGGCGTCTTCGTGCTCGCTTACATAGCGACGCACGGCGTCCGGGGTGGGCATGTCGAGCGGCACGGACCCCGCTTCGCCGCGAAAGACGATGCCGATCCACCGCTGGCGCACCACATCGGGCGAGAGGCCGAGCAGACGGTGATAGAACGGCTCGCTGGCTGCACGGCATTCCAGCAGCACGGCACGCTGCTTGGTCGGGAAGGTGGTGCTCTTCCCCGAGTAGAGGCGGCGCAGCTCGTCCATGGAGAGCGACGACACCGGATTGCGCGCGTTCACGACGACGGCGATGGGCGCTGCCTGCTGCGCGCGCGCCGACGGCACGTGAATGGCGAGAAGCACGCTCGCGCACACGAGCAACGGCACGCGCGGACGTGGCATCCGTGAAATGGCGGAAAGGCGGCCCACAGGAATCGATGCGCGGGATGACGAAGGGCGGTAATGCCGCAGGCACCGCGACGGATGCGCACAGCACCCCGCGCGGCGTGTATCCCTTGCACGATCGAGCGCGAGCGTCGTCACACCATGAGACGCCTCTCATGCCGGGCATTGCCGGTTGCGCGCCCGTGCGCGGCGGGCGAACGTCGTGCGTGCTCACGCGCCGCCGGCCCCGCTCCCGCCTCTCCGCCGCGCTCCCGCGCGTCATGCGCGCCATGCGCCTCGACGCGCCGGGCACGCCGCTCCGCCTTGCCGAGGTGCCGCTTCCAGCGCCCCGTGCACACCAACTGCTCCTGCGCGTGCACGCCTGCGCCGTCTGCCGGACCGACCTGCACATCGTCGATGGCGAGCTCCCCGATCCGGTGCTCCCGCTCACGCCGGGACACGAGATCGTCGGCACCGTGGCGGCGCTCGGCGCACGCGTCACGCGCTGGCGCATCGGCGACCGCGTGGGCGTGCCGTGGCTCGGATGGACGTGCGGCAGGTGCGCGTACTGCCGCAGCGGACGTGAGAACCTCTGCCGCCGCGCGCGCTTCACCGGCTACCACATGGACGGCGGCTACGCCGACTGGACGGTGGCCGACGAACGGTACTGCTTCCGTCTCCCACGGGCGTACGACGACGCGCACGCCGCGCCGCTGCTCTGCGCCGGCCTGATCGGCTACCGCTCGCTGCGCACAGCGGGGGATGCGCGGCGCCTGGGACTGTACGGCTTCGGCGCGGCCGCACACATCATCGCGCAGGTCGCCCGCGCAGAGGGACGGCGCGTCTACGCCTTCACGCGCCCCGGCGATGTGGACGCGCAGCGCTTCGCGCGCCAGCTCGGCGCCACGTGGGCGGGCGGGAGCGATGCCACGCCGCCCGAGCCGCTCGACGCGGCCATCCTGTACGCGCCGGTGGGCGCGCTCGTCCCGGCCGCGCTCGCGGCGGTGGCACCCGGCGGCACCGTCGTCTGTGCGGGGATCCGGATGAGCGAGATCCCGTCGTTTCCGTACGCGCTGCTCTGGGAAGAGCGCGTGCTCCGGTCGGTGGCGAATCTCACGCGTGCCGATGCGGAGGAGTTTCTGTCCGTCGTGAAGCGCGCGCGCGTGCACACGGAAGTCACCACGTATCCGCTCGCGCGGGCCAACGATGCGCTGAGCGACCTGCGCGACGGACGGCTGCGCGGCGCGGCGGTGCTCCTCACCGCGGCAGCGCGCTAGCGGCGCGCGCTAACGAGGACGGCGGAGCGTGGGACGCTGCCGCCGCTCCGCGGTGCGCGTCCGGCCACGACGGAACGTCGGTTCCGCCAGAGCGGACGCACGCACCGACTGCAGCGCGAGCATGAGGTCGAAGCGGAGCTCGCGGTCGGAGATCCTCTCCTTCCACGACAGTGCGGTCACCAGCACATCGTCCGCCAACATCCCGCTCCCGCGCGCCGCGAGCTCGCGCGCATAGGCGAGCATTCCCTCGGCCACCCGGTTCGGCACTGGCGACGTGCGCTCCAGCGTGTCGATGAGCCCGTCGAGCACGCGGCGCATGGCCGTGTTGGGGATGCGCTCCACCGCGTCGCGGGCGCCGGCGAGCTCGATGGCATCCGGCCGGAGCTCGCCGCCCGGATCATCGCGCCAGGCATCCACCAGGCGAAGCACCAGCAGGCCGCCCATCACCGCGCGCCAGTGCGGGCCGTCGTCCGGCGCCATTACGAGCGCTTCGAGGAACGCGAAGTGGCGCACGCGCTGCCGCTCCGCGTGCGCACCATCGGCTCCTGGATCCTTCGGCACTCGTCTCACGCACCCGCCCGCGGAAAGGTCCCGTGCCGGCGGAGCTCGGCCGGACGGCCGGACACACCGCTCCTCCGTGCAGCGTTGACGCCACGAGGGTCCGGAACGTCACGCGCCGGGCGCGTGCCGTCGCGGACGCGCGCCGCACACGGCCAGCACGCGGCGCGGCTCCGGAGAGCGCGGGTACATCTCCTGCGCGGCCAGCGCGTGCTCGCGCGCTGGGGCGCACCGCCCGCGGCGCGCGTACGCCTGGGCCAGTCGTAACCGGATGCGATAGCTGCCGGGATCCCATCGCGCCGCGCGCTCCAGCCCCGCGATTCCCGCCGCGTGCGTGTACGCCGACATCCCCGCGATCTCCGTCGCGCTCCGTAACGTGATGAGCGCGCCCGCCAGCGCGACCCCCACCACGAGCCGCCGCGATGCACGGGGAGTGAGCGTCCACACGCGGCGCACGCGCGCCGGCGGGGCGAGCGCGCCGATCGTCCCCCACACAATGATGGACGGCAGCGCGAGGAGCAGGAACGCGTCGAACGCGCCGACGACCACCGCCGCAACCAGCGCGCCCGCCAACGCTCCGCCCGCCAGCGTCCGCGTGCGATCCTCCGCCGCGAGCATCGCCGCAACACCGCCCGCGCCCGCTGCCGTGAGCACGAGCAGCAGAAGCGCCGTCGCCAGCACACCCCGCTCCGAAAGAAAAGCCACCCAGTCGCTGCTCGGCCAGGGATTCGCGGTCATCCCGTCGGCATCGAGCGATGGGTCGCCGCGCGCGGCAAAGCGCGGGTACGCCACCGGCCAGTTGCCGGGACCCACGCCCAGCACCGGATCGGAGCGCGCCATGTGCAACGATCGGGTGTACTGGACGATGCGCCCGTGCCCGCTCCCCGCGTCCGCGTTCACCAACCCACGGACTGAATCGAGGTAGGGCGAATCGCTCCGCCACTCGAGCGTGTTGGGCAGGAACATGGCGGCCACCGCGCCAATCACCGCGGCACCCACCAGCGTGCGCGCGCGCCGCCAGGGCACGGCATCGCGCTCCGTTCTCCAGCGCATGCGGAATCGCACGATGGTGATCGCGCCCACCGGCACGAGGAGCAGCGCGGCGAGCCACGCCGCGCGCGAGCGCGAGAGCACCAGCGCCCACGCGGACATCGCGACCGCGGCGACGCCCAGCGCGGCGCCGAGCCGCGAACGCGCCTCGAGCGCGCACCACAGCACGATGGGGACCGCGAACACCACCAGGTGCGCCACGAAGTTGCGATTCCCGAGTGTGCCGCCGGGCGCGCGATTGAGGCTCACGTAGCGGCTCTCAACACCGTACGCCTGCAGCACCGCGGTGAGCGCGGCGACGATCGCGGCCAGCGCGGCCGCGAGCACGATCCGTCTTCCCAGCCCGTGCGCAGCCCCGCGCCGCGCCACCCAGTAGATCGCCGCCGAGGAGAGGCTCACCGCCAGCGCGCGCGAGGCGAGCCACCAGTTGTCCGCGAAAATGGCGGAGAGGACGCTCACGCCCAGGTAGGCGAGCAGGAGGAGATCGGTCCGCGTGAGCTCCACGCGCCGCACACCGGCCAGCGCGAGCACGGCGGCCACCGCCGCCGTCGCGTGCAACACCAGCTCCTTGGGGATGAAGAACCGGTCCAGCTCGAATGCCTTGTACGGCACCACCGCCAGCACGGCGATCACCATCCCGGCCTGAACTACGCCGACCGCAGTGCGCAGCGCGCGTGGCGCTCGCGGGCGCTCCTCCGCCCACGCGCCGAGCGCGGGCGCAGCGCGCTCCGCGCCCCGCACCGCGCTCACCTGCTCCACACCGGCATGCGTCGCTCCTCCAGCATCCGGGCGTACAATAGGCACCCTGCCCGCAACACGGTAGCAGCCAAGCACGTGTGACTGCTGGCGTGGACCATGCTGGATCGGTATCGTTGTCCCGGCGACGTGGCGCGCTGGGCGTTCTGCGCGCCCGGCCGCCCCCCACCGCGCCGACCACAACGTGGAGCACCGAGAGCGAATGGACCCACTGTCGCCACGCGAGCTGTACCGCGCCGAAAAGGAAGCCCGACGCAAACGCGTGACATCGCACGCGCAGCTCATGGCCGAGGCACGGCGCGCATTCGAGAAGCTGCTGGCCGATGGACGCGCCGCGCGCAAGCGTGGTCGCCCCAAGTCGGTCAAACCGCCGGCCGCCGGAGGCGCGGCCCCCGCGAAGCCCGCCGCTACGGCGCCGGCCGATGGCGCGAAGAGCGCCGCGCCGACGAGCCCTGCGGGAAAGAGCGCCCGCCCCGCCGAGAAAAAGAGCGCCGGAACGTCGGAGCGCGCGCGGAAGAGCGGAGCGCGGTCGGGACAGTCGCGCGAGTCGCAGGCGGCCAAGCGTGCCTCGCGGGCGCGCACCTCCGGGGGCGCGAAGCGCTCGGGCACCGCGAGCGCCAAGGACGCGGGGAAGCGCGGCGCCGCTGCGGGAAAGCGCACACGCGACGCACGCAGTGCGTCCTCGCGCGCGGCGCCATCGCCGCGTTCCACCACGCGCAGCTCCGCAAAGAGCGCGTCGCGCTCCACGCGATCGCGGCGCAAATGACCACGCGCGCCTGATACCGGCGCCGCTCACACCGGCACCCGACCATCGCCGCGCGTGACCAGCCCTCGCATCGGTGTTCCCCACCTGCACGCCGCCGTCGGCGAAGCGCCGTTCGCCTTCGTCGGCGAGCGGATGTGGCTGGACTTCGTCAACACCGACGACGCACGGCTCGGCGCGCGCACCGATCTCCTGCGCGACTTCGGCGCGCTGGTGAACTGGCTGGTGGCCGCGGGCGCGCTGGATGCGGAGCGCGCCGCGAGCATGCAGCGCCGCGCCGAGCAGCAGCCGGCAGGGGCGAGCGCCGCGCTGGCGGATGCGCGGCGGGTCCGCGCCGCGCTGCGCGCGCTGGCCGAGCGCGGCGCCCGCGATGAAGGCGCACGCGCGCACGCGGTGGCCGAGATCAATCGGGTGCTGGGACGCAGCACAGGCATGCGACGGCTGGAGCCGCGCGGCGACGGCACCTTCACGCGCAGCTTCGTGCCGTCGGGCGACGCGTTCGCGGCGCTCATCATCCCGGTAGTGGAATCCGCCGCCGACGCGCTGGTCAACGGCGAGCTGTCCCGCGTGCGCCGCTGCGCGGACGCACGGTGCGCGCGTGTCTTCCACGACGGGTCACGGAACGCGCGCCGCCGCTGGTGCGAGATGACCGGATGCGGCAATCGAGCGAAAGCCGCCCGTCACCGGCAGCGCACGGCAGATCGCAGCGCCAAGAGAAAGCGGCCGCCCGCCGCCACGCGCGCCCTGCAGGACGCGCGCGCGCTACGACAGATGCGCGGCTGACGGCGCCGCTGTGCCGCTGTCGGACGAGGCGGCGGTCGCCGCGTCCGCACGCGCCGCGCTCGACGAGGCAGGACGCGGCTTGATGTAGCCCATCTCGGTCGCGTATCCCACCAGCGCACGCTGCAGGATGCGCCGTCCCCGGAAGAGACGCGACTTTACCGTCCCCTCCGGAATACCGAGGATCTCGGCGATCTCCGCGTAGCGCAGGCCGTGCACGTCGCTCAATACCACCGCGGCGCGGTAGTCCTGAGGAAGCGCGTCGATGGCGCGCGTCACCTCTTCGTCCACGAAGGAATCGTAGAAGCGCCCCTCCGGGTCGGCCTCTCCCACCGTCTCGTACGCCGACCACCCGTTCAGGTCTTCGGGGAGCGGCACCTCGTGCACGTCGATCCGCCGCTTCCGGCTCACGAACGCGTGGTAGAGAATCGTGAACATCCACGCGCGAATGTTCGTGCCGAGCCGGTACTGCTCCCACCGGTCGAACGCGCGCAGGATGGTCTCGGAGACCAGGTCCTCCGCGTGATCGCGCGAGCGGGTGAGCTTGAGCGCGAAGCTGTAGAGCGCGTCCAGGTGGACCAGTGCTTCCTTCTCGAATTGCGCGCGCCGTGCGCTCCGATCGGCATCGCTGCCGGGCGAGGGCACGACATCACCCGCGGCGGGACGCGCGACCACCGCGTCGGCCATGGCGTTGTCGCGTTCCGCTTCGTGCACCGACATCTCGTGCATGCTCACGCTCCCGCGGCCGCGGCGGAGACTGCGTGCTGCGCCTCCACCATGCCGCCGTGTCCGCCCACCAGTTGCGACGCGAGATACCGCTGCAGCTCGGAGGCGATCCCTTCCACCACCGCCGCGTCGCGCTTCACGCGTCCCACGATCAGCATTCCCTCCACGACCGCGATCACCATCGTCGCCAGTCGCGCCGTATCCACCCCCGGCACCAGCCGCGGGCGGACCTCCCACAGCACCGACTGGAGCTGCTCGCTCCACCGATCGAACACCGAGCGCAGGCGCAGTCGGAACGCCTCGTTCTCGTCGGCCATCTCGGTGGCCAGGTTGCCGAACGGGCATCCCCCCTGGAAGGCGCTGTCGATGTGTGCGCGCGCGATCGCGTCGACGAACCGGTTGAGACGATCCATCGGATCGCCCAGCGGCTCGCGCAGAATGGACAGCCCCTGCTCCGCGAATCGCTCGAACTGACGCTCCACGACCGCGAGCCCAAGCGCTTCCTTGGACTCGAAGTAGTGATAGAAGTGCGCCTTGCCGCACAGCCCGGCCTCGCGAATCACGTCGTCGATGGACGTGGCCTGAAACCCCTGGTGCCGGATGAGCCGCGCGGCAGCGTCGAGGATCTCGGTGCGTCGATCACTCATGACGGTGATAATAGGACTATATGGTCCAAAAGTCAACGACGCGGTGGACTATTTCTAAGCTATTGCCGTCTGGCTACTTACGACGTTAGGTCGACGGCCTACCTATCGTCATGCTGACAGACGCTTTCGTCCTATGGACCTGGCGGTCCAAGACGAGTCCGAATGGATGTGCCGAGCTTCAGCGCGCGCCTCGGCGCCCACGGCCGCGCCGCGACGAGCGCTTGCCCCGGCCGTCGCGACCGCCGCGCGAGCCGTCGCCGCCGTCACCGCCACCGGCGCGCCGAGCACCTGGGGCACCGCGAGCGCTGCGAGTTCCGCGAGCACTGCGAGCACCGCGAGGACCGCGAGCGCGGCCATGCTTCCGCCCTCTCCTCGCGCGGTCGTCCGCCTCCCCCTCCGTGCGCTCCACTTCTTCGGGCGACCATGGGCGGTCGAGCAGCTCCTGCAATTCGTCCAACGTGGCGGCGCGGACCGCGCCGCGCTGCCCGCGCGTGACGACGAAGCGAAGCGGGCGATCGAGCGTGGGGAGCTCATCCTCCACGAGCGTGCGCGCCATCTTCTCCGGCAATCGCAGCCGCGCCACGCCTCCGGTGCCGTCCTCCACGTCGTAGCCGATCGGGATCTCCACGCCGCGCACTTCGGTGGTGGACGGGAGCGCCATCCACCGCGCGCGCTCCTCCGCGGGGACGAGCGCGTCCGCCTGGATGTCCAGCGCGGCGCTGCGGAACTCGTCCATGGAGTGCACGTCGGCGAGCCGGTCCTCGTACAGCGCGGTAAGCTCGGCCAGGCCGAGGCGGCGCGTGATGCCGCCGGAGCGCCGATACACCTCGCGCACCTGCTCGATGGCCGCGCGGTTGCTCTTCACCGCCGGGTGCCGCGCCTCCGCGCGGGCGAGCGCGTCGGCCAGCGCGTGCCGGATGCTCGGAAGCAGCTCGGGCGACCACTCCTCGATCGGCTGTTCGTCGCGCGAGAGCTCGAAGCCGAAGTAGTCCACTCGCCGGCGCAGCACGAGGGGGTGGCGCTTGCGCTCGGGAGCGTAGACGACTTCCGGCGCGCCGTACGTCACGTACTTCCGCACCAGGTCGTACGGGATCTGTGTCCCCTCGATGGCGGCGCGAGGAATGCCGAATCGGTCGGCGAAGTAGCGGAGCGTTCCCGCTACCGCGCCCCAGCTTCCGCACACGCTGCTCTTGCTCACGCGCGCTTCTTCCCCCGTGGCCGTCATCTCGTCGATCACGAGGTCGAATGGCATCACGCGCGCGACGAGATCGGCGAAGGCGCGGTAGGTGGCATCCGTGGCGACGGGGAGCGTGGCGGGAAGCGGAAGCTCCAGCGAGCGGTACACGCTCGCCATGCCGAGGGCGGCGTCCTCGATGGCTTTCACCAACGCGCCGCGCCACTCCGCCCACTCTTCAATGCCGGCGTCGTCGAACACGTGACGCGGCAGCCCGTACACCTCGCCCACCGATCCACAGTCGGCGTACGCGTCCGCGTACAGGTTGTACGCGGTCAGGTGATCGCTCCCAGGAACGATGAGCCCCTCCAGGTTGCGATCCTCGCGCGTCATCCGGTGCAGCGACTCGATGGCGGCCATCACCGCCACGTACGGCACGAGCGCATCGTCGGCATGGACGAGCAGCTCGGCCCACGGGCGATCCACCGGCATCGCCTCCACCGCGCGGCCGTAGACGGTGAGCCGCCCCTCGTGCACGATCCCGCGCGACTCCAGCCGCCGCAGTGCGTCGCGGTAGGCCACGCGGTCGAGCGGCACCGGAAGGTCGAGCTCGTCGGCGCGCACACCCAGTGCGGCGCAGGTGAGCGCCACGCGCTCGGAGTCGCCGGCAAGCTGGAACTCCGGCTCGGTGGGCTGCAGCCGGTCGAAGTCGATGTCGCGATCCGAGAGGATGAAGACGCGTCCTCCCTCCACGCGGCCGTGCACCCGCCCCGCCATCTGCAGGATCTCGTTGGCGCCGAGGTGGAGCCGGGTGAGCACGTTCTTCCCGTTCTCGATGATGTTCGCGAAGCGCGTGTCGTCGATCACCACCGTGTCCAACCCCTGCACGTTGAGCGCGCTCTGCCCAGCGGCGGTCATTGCGAGCAGATACGGCTTGCGCACCGCGTTCTCCAGGAAGCGGCGGATCACGCGGATCGGCTCGCCGCCGTGATAGAACGCCGTCTCGATGCGCGGGTAGCGCCGCTCCACGATGGACGCCACTTCCTCAACCGATGCGCGGGTGGGGAGGAAGACACCGACGCCACGCTTCTCGCGCTGCACCTGTCCCAGGAAGCGCTCGTCCAGAAACTCCAGCGGCTTGCGACGGATCACGCGCACCTTGGCGCGCTTGGTTGGATCGAACGCGGTGGTCTCGAGCACCGCCGCCGAGTCGAGGTAGCGCGCGTAGAACGTGGGATCGACCGTGGCACTCAGCCAGATGAATCGGCAGCCGACGCGCTTGCCGAGCGCGAGGCACAGCTCCAGCTCGGCGGACGTCTGGTGAATCTCATCCACGATCAGGGTGTCGCGCTGGACGATGTCGCCATCCTGGAACCAGCGGCGCGCGATCCCTGTGGTGACGATCACCACGTTCCAGCTCGGCGTCTCCGGAGTCGCCTCGCGCTCGCGGTTCACCACGCCCACACGGAGGTCGGTGGTCTCCTGGATGGTTTCGGCGATCGGACGGATGGCGAGCGTCTTTCCCGTCCCCGTGCCGGCCACGATGCCGAAGCCCTGTTGGGCGACGGCCAGCGTGCGGATCTCCGCGCCGTGCTCGCGCTCGAGGAGCGTGTCGATGTGCAGCCCCATGGCGAGCTCGATCGTCTCGCACGCGGCGCGAGTGGGAGCGATGACGATGATGCGTCCGGTGGGCGGCTGCGCGGCGACGAAGGCGTCGCGATCGGGCGGGAGATAGTGATCTCGAACCGTGCGCATCTCAGCCATGCGCGCGGTGCAAGGACGGCGCCTTCACGGAGTCGTGCTCGGTGCGGAGAATGCTAGCGGGCGAGCGGATCGTCGCCTGGGGGCCCGGAGCGCGCGGGCGCGGATGGGTGTCGGGTTGGCGGCGGCGTGTCAGGCTTTCGCTTGCGCGTCTCACCGGGCGGCTTGGTCGTACCTCGCTCCGGCGTGAAGTGCGGCACCACCGGCTTCGGGTTCATCCCGGGCAGCGTCGGGCGCGGATCGCGCGTGCGGTGCGTATCCGGTTGCGCGTTCGCGGGGGGCATGATGCCGGGCTGCAGGCCAGGGAGTGCGGGACCCTTCGGCGTGCCGAACACCACCCGCGCGCCCGTCGGGCGGCGCCGGATGGCCGTGGAGCAGTCCGTAGGCGCGGGCTGGCGGTTGGCCGGCACGCTGTCGAGCCAGATGCGGCACATCCCTGGCGGGGGACGGTACGCATCCGGAATGGAGTCCGCTGCTGCCGTACTATCCTGCGCCATCGCCGGCGCTGCCGCGACCACGAGCGCCAGGAGACACATCCCGATGGCGGGTCGAATCATGCTACCTCCCACGAACGGCGTGATGCCGCCCTACCACCCCACGAAGGCATGCCCGGTGCCACCTCACGGCGCGCGAATGTCCTCGGTAACCTTGCATCGCCCAAGCATTTGTGCAACCGGTCGAAATGACGCCGCTGCCCCTGTCCAGGCACGGGGACAGGGCATTCCACGATTGAGGATCGGCTGACAACGGCCACCGGGCACGCTACGTTCACGGCGATGTCTACCCCGCAGCAGCCGGATCGGTTGCCCGAGCGCGACCCGAACGGCGGAGGCGCGCTCACCGGCAGGGCACCGGCGTCCCCCGATGCAGCGCGTGGCGCCCACCACGCGCCCGTGGCGCGCGGCATCCGCTCTACCATCGGCGGCCTGATCGCGAACACGCTGCTTGCCGCGATCAAGATGACCGCGGGCATCCTGGGGAATTCGTACGCCCTCATCGCCGACGCCGTCGAGTCCACCGCCGACGTCGCTTCCTCGCTCATCGTCTGGCGCGGACTGCACATTTCCGCCCGCGCCGCGGACGAGGACTATCCGTTCGGGTACGGCAAGGCGGAGCCGCTGGCGGCAGCCATCGTGGCGCTCATGCTCCTGCTCGCGGCGGTGGGAATCGTCGTCGAGGCCATCCGCGAGATTCTCACCCCGCATCACGCACCGGCTCCCTTCACGTTGGCCGTGCTCGTGCTGGTGGTGCTCGTCAAGGAGCTGCTCTTTCGCCGGGTCTTTCGCGTGGGCGAGTCGCTGGACAGCACGGCGGTGAAGGCCGACGCCTGGCATCACCGGAGCGACGCGATCACATCGCTCGCCGCGATGATCGGCATCACCGTGGCGCTCGTGGGCGGACCCGGGTGGGAATCGGCGGACGACTGGGCGGCGATCGCCGCCGCGCTCATCATCTTCTACAACGGCACGCGCATCATGCGGCCGGCGCTGGCCGACCTCATGGATCGCGCACCCGATCCCGCGCTGCTCGAGCGCGTGGCGCGCGCGGCCCGCGCGGTGGACACGGTGCAGGCCATCGAGAAGCTCAAGGTGCGCAAGGTGGGGATGGGGTACTACGTGGACCTGCACGTGCAGACGGATCCGGCCATGTCGCTGCACGACGCGCACATCGTGAGCGGCCGCGTGAAGAGCGCGATCCGGCGCGCGGTGCCGGCCGTGCATGGCGCGCTCATCCACATGGAGCCCTTCGAGCCCGCAGAGAACGCGCCGCCCGCCCTCCAGCACGACGATCGGATCAGCGGGCGCGGAGTGCGTTGAGAATCACCGCCGCGTCGAGCGCCTCCTGCATCACGGCGCCGGCGGGCGGATCGATGTGGCCGAGGCTGGCGATCACCATCAGCAGCCCGCTCACGCCCAGCCCCACCACGATGCTCTGCATCGCGACGCGGCGCATCCGACGGCTGATCTCCACCGCATCGCCCACGCGTGACACGTCATCCACCAGGATGACGATGTCCGCCGCTTCGGCGGAGGCCGCCGTCCCGTGCGCACCCATAGCGACGCCCACGGTAGCGGTGGCCAGCGCGGGCGCGTCGTTGATCCCGTCTCCCACCATCACGACCGTGTCGTAGCGCCGCGCCAGCTCCTCCACCACGGCCACCTTCTGCGGCGGCAGGAGATCGGCACGCACGGTGGCGATCCCCACCGCACGCGCGACGGACTCCGCGGCCACGCGGTGATCGCCGGTGACCATGGCGATCTCGCGCACGCCGGCCGCCTTCAACCGCGTCACCAGCTCCGCCGCTTGCGGGCGTATCGCATCGGCAAAGACAATCTCTCCGGCCACGCGTCCGTCGACCGCGACCTGCGCCACGGTGCCGGCCCGGTCGCCATCCGGCACGTCGATGCCGCGCGCGCGGAGATACCCCCCGGACCCGATCTCCACGCGATGGCCATCCACGGTGCCCGCCACACCCTGCCCCGCCTGCTCGGCGAATTCCGACGGCGGCACCAGTGGTAGCGCGCGCGCTTGCGCGGCGCCGGCGATGGCCTGACCCAGATGGTGCGACGAGAGCTGCTCCACCGATGCGGCGAGACGCAGCAGCTCCGTCTCGCTCAGCCCATCGCGTGCATGCAGCTGCGCCACGGTGGGATGGCCGAGCGTGAGCGTGCCCGTCTTGTCGAACACCACCGCCAGCGCACGTCCCACCTGCTCGATGGCCGCACCGGTCTTGACGATGATCCCGCGGTCCGCCGCGCGGCTGATCCCCGCGATCACCGCCACGGGCGTGGCGAGAATGAGCGGACAGGGCGTGGCGACGACGAGCACGGCCAGCACCGCGCCCGGATCGCGCGTGATGACGTACGCCACGCCGCACATGACGAGCGTGAACGGCGTGAACCAGATGGCGTACCGGTCCGCGATGCGCTGGATGGGCGGACGCTCGCGCCGCGCGCGGGCGACGAGCGCCATGATGATCTGGTACTGACTCTCCGCGCTCTCGCGCGTGGCGCGCACTTCGAGGACGCCGTCGAGATTCACGCTGCCGCTCGCGAGCAGAGTGCCCGGCTGCGCCCGCACGGGCGCGGGCTCTCCGGTGATCGCCGCCTGATCGATGGCCGACGTGCCGGACACCACCTCGGCGTCCACCGGTACCAGGTCGCCCGGGCGGATGACGAGCAGATCTCCCACGCGCACGTCCTCCACCGGGATCGCCTCGATGCTGCCATTCACCATCCGCCGCGCTTCCTTGGGGGCGTTGGCCAGCAGCGCCTCGAGCGAGTTGGACGCGCGCCGCATGGCGTAGCGCTCCAGCGCCTCGCCCCCGGACTGCATGAGCACGATCACCACGCCGGCGAAGTACTCTCCCAGGATCGCGGCCGTGACGATGGCGAGCATGGCGACCACGTCGGCGGCAAAGCGGCCGTGCAGCATGCCGCGCAGCGTCTGGACGACGAGCGGAGCGCCGCCAAGGAGGAGCGCGGCAAGAAGGATGAGACGGGAGACATCCGCCGCCCCGGCCAGCCGCGCCACCAGCCCGCCCGCGAGCCCCACGGCGGCGATGACCACCAGTGGCGAGCGCCGCACGATCGTCAGAGGTCGCATGACGGGCTGAAGGGTGGATGGTGCGAAGCTAGTCGCCGAAGCAGATCCCGGTGGCGCGCGCGGTGAGCACGATGTCGTGATTGGGGTCCACGCGCTTGGGCTCGCGCAGCGCGTCCGCGATCGGAATGGTGACGATGTGAGGCGACTGCAGCGCCACCATCGTCCCCCACTGCTCGTTGGCGATCGCGCGCACCGCGGCGCCGCCGAAACGCGAGGCGAGCAGACGGTCGTACCCGGTCGGCTGTCCGCCGCGTTGCAGGTGTCCGAGCACCAGCGAGCGACACTCCTTGCCGGTGGCCTCCTGGATCTCGCGCGCGACCTTGTCCGCCACACCCCCCACGCGCGGCGCCTCGCCGGCCAGCGAGGCGCCCTTGATCGACGGCGTGCCCCCCGAGGGATGACATCCCTCGGCGACCACGACCACGGAGAAGCGGCGCCCCGCGCGGTCGCGCGCGTGGATCTTCTCGCACACGCTCTCGATGCGATAGGGAATCTCGGGGATGAGGATCACGTCGGCGGTGCCCGCCAGTCCGCTGTACAACGCGATGAAGCCGGCGTGACGCCCCATCACCTCCATCACGAGCACGCGGTCGTGGCTCTCTGCCGTGGTGTGCAGCTTGTCGATCGCGTCGATGGCGGTGCTCACCGCGGTGTCGAAGCCGAAGGTGGTGATCGTGCCGCTCACGTCGTTGTCGATCGTCTTCGGCACGCCCACGATCTTCATCCCCTTCTCGTACAGCCGTTGCGCGATGGAGAGCGAGCCGTCGCCGCCAATGGAGATCACGGCGTCGATCCCGAGCTCGCGCGCGCGGCGCATCAGCTCATCCGAGCGGTCGATCTCGGTGATGGTGCCATCGGCGTTCACCACCGGGTAGTGGAAGGGGTTCCCCCGATTGGTGGTGCGCAGAATGGTTCCGCCCAGGTGCGCGATGCCGCGAACGGATTCCTTCGTGAGCGGAATGACGTCGTCCTCACCGAGCAATCCGGCAAAGCCGCGCTTGATGCCGAGCACCTCCCAGCCCCGGTTGATCGCGCTCAGCGCGGCGGCTCGAATGACGGCGTTCAGTCCGGGAGCGTCGCCGCCCCCGGTGGAAATGGCAATTCGCATCAGCCTCGTTCAGCGAGTTCCCCGCGATTCAGCCAGAAGCCGCAGCACCTCGCCCGGTTGCGCATGTCGTCCGAGCTTGGACTTCTCGAACACGGGGACGCCATCGCGAGTGACCTCGAACCGACCGCCGCGCGATGGCATCATCTCGATCTCGGCGTCGGGGTACGCGTCCCGGATCTCCGCCGCCAGCCTGGCGGCACGGGGCTCGTAGTTTCAAACGGTGCAGTATTCGATGGTGATGTGCATGCGTCCGTTCCCATTCCGGTGAAGTCGTTCCGCACCGCCGGGGAGCGCAGAATTCACGCCGTCCCGGCACGCTGATTCACGGCGTCCCCACCGGCACGCCGGCCATGCCGGCCACGCGGCGGAGAAGCGTGTCCTGCCGTGCCACTACCAACCCTAGCGAATCGATCTGCGCCTGCAAGATGGCGTGCTCCTCGCGGAGATTGACCAGCTCGTCGCCCATCTGGACCATCGTCTCCGCCACCGATGGCGGCAGCGTGCTGGTGGGGCCGCAGGTCGCTCCGCTCGCTGCGAGACAGAGCGCTGCCAGCCCCGCCACACGCCACCGCACGGTCCTCTTCACGGTCCCCACGAGAACCTCCCGCGTTCGCGGTCAAGCGATTTCGGTGCGCCATGCGGCATCGCGATGACGCGTCCCTCCGGCTCGACCGGTATATACGCCGCGAACACCTCCAGGGGGAACCATGCCGGCCGGATTCACGCTCGCCGAGTCGCTCGTCGCGCTCGTGGTCATGGGGATCGTGCTCGCGATCGGTCTTCCGCGGCTCGGCACGCTGCGCGATGCGGCGGCAGTGCGCGCTGCCACGACCGAGGTGGAATCCGCCATCGCCACGGCGCGGCAGCTCGCCATTGCCCGCCGTCGCCGGGTGGCGGTCCGCGTGGACGCGCTGCGGGGCACGGCGGCCGTGTTCGCGCAGCGCGACACCTTCCAGCTCCGTCGACTGCGCGAACGGCATCACGTCACGGTGCGCGCAACGCGAGACTCCATCGCCTTCACGCCGCTGGGACTGGGATACGGTGCCGCCAACACGAGCATCATCGTCGCTCGCGGGCAGTTCGAGGACACCGTGGTCCTCTCCCGCCTGGGGCGTATGCGACAGTGACGCGCCGGGGCGCGACTGGCGCGACAGAGCGCGGTAGGCACTTCGCCAACCCCTGCGCGCCCGCGCGGCATCTGGCGGTTGCTGCGAGGTGGGGACCACGGATCGCTCGGGGGGTGCCCGTCACGCCGCGTCGGCGCGCCGGAGCTCCCCCTCCCCCGCCGCTCAGCTCATGCCGCCGCCGTGCCGAAGTCGTATCCCGGCACCGAGACGCGCGGGATCGGCTGGCCAAGCACCTTCTCGATGAGCCGCACCGACGCGATCTCTTCGGTGGACATGAACGTGATCGCGTCTCCGGTAGCGGCCGCGCGTCCCGTCCGTCCGATGCGGTGCACGTAATCTTCCGGGCGCGCGGGGACATCGTAGTTGATCACGTGCGAGATCCCCTCGATGTCCAGCCCACGCTGCGCGATGTCGGTGGCGACGAGCACGCGCGTCTTCCCTGCCTTGAAGCGCTCGAGTGCGTCGACGCGCTGCCCCTGCGTCTTGTCGGCGTGCATCGCGACGGCGTCGATCCCCTCACGCTCGAGATGCCGCACCACCCGGTCCGCACCGTGCTTGGTGCGGGTGAAGACGAGCACCGAGCTCAGGTCGTTCTGCCGCAGCAGCTCGGCCAGGAGCGCGCTCTTGCGTGTGCGCGGCACGGGGTAGACGGCGTGCGACACGGTGTGCGCCGCTTCGGTGCGCCGCCCGACCTGGATCACCACTGGCTTCCGCATGTACTTCCGCGCGAGCGCTTCCACCTCGCCGGGCATGGTGGCGCTGAAGAGGAGCGTCTGCCGGTACTTGGGGATCTCGCGCACGATCCGGTTGAGCTGTGGCGCGAACCCCATGTCGAGCATGCGGTCGGCCTCATCGAGGACGAGCACCTCGAGGTCGTCGAAGACCACGTTCTGCCGCTCCATGTGATCGATCAGGCGGCCAGGCGTGGCGACCACGATCTCCACTCCCTGCCGCAGCCGCTGCTCCTGCGGGCCGATCGCGACGCCGCCGAAGACTTCCACGGAGCGCAGGGTGGTGTGCGCGCCGTACGCGTCCAGGCTTTCGCGCACCTGCGCGGTGAGCTCGCGGGTGGGAGTGAGAATGAGGGCGCGCACGCGCCTGGCGGGACCGCAGCTCATCAGCCGCTGGAGGATGGGGAGGGTGAACGCGGCGGTCTTTCCGGTGCCGGTCTGCGCGAGGCCGATGACGTCGCGCCCCTTGAGCACGAGCGGGATCGCCTGCTCCTGGATGGGGGTCGGACGCTCGTAGCCGGCGTCGGCAATGGCCCGCATCAGCTCCGGGGCCAACTGGAGCGCTTCGAAGGTGCTGTGACTTTCGGTTGTCGTGGACATACTCTCGTGACTGTCGCCGAGCACTCACCGCGAGCGTGTAGCGCGGGGACCGGCGCATGTGATGAGACGCGGCGCACTGGCCGCATCGGCAACGCGCATTCAGCGCGTCACGCTGGTTTCGTGGCGGCGAACGGTTCGCCGCAAGGAGGGATTGCCACGCGGGGCGTTCTCACCTGCCCGCGTCGAGCGCACGCTCCCACGCGTTGGAGCGGGCTCCGGCGGCCCCGCACGGGCGCCATCTGCGTTCCCAGATGTGAAACATAACCTCGCGAGGGGCTCGGCGCGAGCGTCAGCGCCGATCGGCGCGTCGTGCGCGGCCACAGGTCACCATACATGGTGACGGACGTCGTCCCCTCCAGCCACCGACGCTCGAGCGCGCGATGCGTCACCACGCGCGGTGCGACTCCATGGCGTCCCCCGCCAGTTGCAGTCCCCTCAGATCGCGCGGATGGGACGTCCCGACAGCCGGGCGATCAACCCCAGCCGGAAGGTCACGTCGGCAAAGCGCGCTTCTCCCGTCTGCTCGTCCTGCAGCGGGAAGAGCGCCCACACGTACGGATTGGACGAGCGCATCTTCACCGTGCGCCGCGGCATGCGCCACACACCGAGCGCGTCGCGATCGTCGAGCAGCCGCTCGAACAGCTTGGCCCATCCATCGTTGCGCGACAGGAACTCGAGCCGCGCCATGAGCTCCAGCCACGCCAGCGTCCAGGGCAGGTCGGCGTCCGCCGCGGTGCGATGGGGGAGCGCGTCACCCAAAACGAGGTGCGGTTCCTTCACGATGCGCTTTCCCACCAGCACCGCCGCCTCCTGGCGCGGAGTGGGTTGCGACAGATACACGAGCAGCCGCTCCATGGCGTCGTAGTGCTCGCTCCGGAAGAGCGGCATGTGCGCGAGCGTGTCCAGATAGTAGATGGACGGCGGCGCCGCCTCGGCGGGGAGCACGTGCTTGTTCCCCACGCGAACGAACGGCTTGTCCGCGTTCGGCAGGCGGAGGAACGCATCCACGCGCTCGAGCATCCGCGTGGCGGCGCCGCGCAACCGCGGGTCGCGCTCGTAGCCCATGCGCGCGAGTGCCGACGCTGCGGCTTCGCGCAGTAGCCCGCGCCCGTAGCGGATGGTCTCGATGTCGAGCTTCGCCGTACCCGCTCCGCCCGACTTTCCCGCCAGCTCGAACAGGAACGCCGGGTCTTCATCGGCGGCCAGCAGGCGGAAGAGAGGGCGACGCGCGAGAACCAGCGGCGGCGACTCACGCTCCCAGCCGTACTCGCGCAACCGGCGCACCGCGTGCGTGGTCCCCACCCCCTGGAATGGATCTCCCCTCCCCGATGGGAGGGTGAGCATCGACTCCCCCCACGTGCCGTCCGGCATCTGGCGAAGGGCGAGGGAGAGCGCGGGGGGATACGCGTAGGGGAGCTGCGAGAATTTCGCGGCGTCGGCGACCGGAAGTTGAACGACTTCGGTGACCGACCGGTACTGGAGGGGCGCCGCCGCGTTCTCGAGCATCCAGCCGAGCGGGAAATCGATTTCCGCCGGTGCCTCCGCCGGTGCGGGAGCGGTGACTGGTGCGGCCTCGACGTCGGATGGGACGGGTGCGGTCACGTCGCACTCTCCATGACGGTGGCTATCAAGTCATTGCCATTACAGCCGTTACGACGATCCAGCGGGGCCACCACGCATTCGGCGCGTAACATTAGCACTTTTCGCCCAACGTGGGAAGAACGTATGGGGAATGGATTTGCGCCATCCTGTACTCGCATGGGCGGTGCCGGCCGGCGGCCGGCGTCGCCTCGTGGCCGTCAGCGGGGGCCCCCAGGAGCGCCTTAACATCTTCCTGGCCTGCACCGTCTCCCGTCATGCCGGGCGTGCACTGGTGCACGCCGGCGGTTCCGAGGGAGGATGGAGGACGTCATGACACGAGCTCTACAGACGCTCGCCCTGAGTATCGCGCTCACCGTCGCAGCGGGCGGTGCCGCGCGCGCGGGCGCGCAGCAACGAGACACGCTCCCTGGCGCGGAACGCGCGCAGCGGATGCGTACGGAGCGGGACACGGCGCGCACCATGCGGCGCGGCGCGAGCTCGTTCCGCGCACTGGAGCTCACCGACGAGCAACGCACCCGCATGCGCTCGATCGACGAGAGCTACCGGCAACAGCTCCGCGCCACGCGCGACGCAGCCCGCCCTGACCTGCAGGCGGCGCGCGACGCGCGCCAGCGCGGCGACACCGCCGCCTTCCGCGCGGCGCTCACCCGCGTACAGCAGCGACGGCAGGAGCTCCGCACGCTGAGTGAGCGCTACCGCACCGAGCGGCTCGGCGTCCTCACGCCCTCGCAGCGCGAGCGGTACGATCGCCGCATGACGCTGGTGCGCGAGCGACTGCACGAACGCCGCGCCGTGCAGGGACGCCACCGCATGCTGATGCAGATGCGGCATCGCGCGCACGTGCGCCGCCTGCAGATGCGGCGTCGCGCGTACATACGTCATCGCATGCGTCTCCACCATCGCATGCGCATGCGCGGCGAGCAGCGCTTCGGGCCCGGACGCGCGTGGGTCGCGCCCCCAGGGCTTCGCCGTCGCCCGCTCCCGCCAGGTCTCCGCAGGCGGCCGCTCCCCCCGGGACTTCGCGACCGCCAGGGGATGGGCACACCGCCCACCCTGGACCGGCATGAGCTGAGAGACGCGCAGCCGGCATCGCCTCCCGCACCTCCGCTCGACTGAACAGGCGAATGCACCGGCCGCGGACGCACGCAGCGCCCGCAGCGACGACCCGCTACCGAACGCGCCCGATCTCGGATTGCGAGATCGGGCGCGTTTGCGTTGGGCGGTGGCCGCTTGTGAACCCTCTCCGCGGCGGTCATCTTGACCAATAACTTCACCGGTGTCGGCATGATCCAGAGCCTGCTCACGCGCCCAGTCCGCAAGGTCCCGGATCGCATCCGTTTCGACGGACGCGTGCTCTTTCTCACGGAAGACCCGGAGCTCATTCGCCGCCAACTGGCCGGCGAGGATCTCCCGTTCGATCCGCACGCGCCGGTCGGGTCGCCCACGCACCCCAAGCTGCGCGACAACATCTCGACCGACGAGATCACGCCGGCCTACATCTGCTACTACTTCGACGAGACGTTGGGCGAGTTCCCGTACCTCGGGCTCAAAGCCGGCGATGAGTTCCCCATCACCCGCGGATCGGTGAAGCAGGGCGGCTTCGCGGTGTCCGTCTCCGGCAAGCGGCGCGGGAAGGGATCGTCGCGGGAGCAGTCGCCGTACGCGGAGATGGTGGCGGGCATCCGTCTCGTGGTCGCCGAGAACATCGAGCGCATCTACCGCGAGAACTGCCAGAACCTCGGCGTCTTCACCACCACGGACTTCGATCTCATCGAGCGGGTGCGGCGGGGAGAGGAGATCCCGCTCACCGTATTCACGGAAGGAGAGGGCGGGATCTCGCGCGGGATCATCGAGTACGGCGGGCTGTTCAACTACAATCTCGCGCGGCTGCAGGGGAAGGTGACGGTTCCGGTGGTGACCACCGGCGCGCGCCCGATGACCATCGCCGAGAAGATCTTCGCGCGCCACTGGGTGGTGGACGCGGCGTCGGACCGGATCGGCGTCCCCCACGTGAAGCCGGGGGATCAGGGATTCGTGCGCACGGACATCCGCTTCAGCCACGAGTACGTGACGCCGATGTCGGCCATCTTCTTCGAGCAATTGGTGGGTGCCGGCGAGCCGGTGAACGATCCGTCGTCCATCTTCTTCTTCCGCGACCATCTCACCTTTCTGGATCAGGTGATGCGTCCGGAGCACATCGAGATGGGGCTGCTCGACGTGGCCAACCAGCTCGAGGCCAAGCAGCGCACGTTCGCGCAGGAAAAGGGGATCAAGCTGTACGGCGAGCTGGAGAAGCGGCTCAACCTGCACGGCGCGCTCACCTCGTCCGGCTCCGAGGCGATCTGCCACTCCAAGATCCTCGAGGCGCACGCGCTTCCGGGGCAGGTGATCATCGGGAGCGACTCGCACACGCCGCACGCGGGGGCGGTGGGGTGCATCGCGTTCGGCGTGGGGACGACGGCGATCTTCAACTCGTGGATCACGAAGGACGTGCGCGTGGAGGTTCCCCCGTCGTTCCGCGTCGTGGTGCGCGGGCGCAAGCCGGACAACATCACGGCCAAGGACTTCATGCTGGAGATCCTCCGTCACCCGTACATCAAGAACGGCGACGCGATCGGGCAGATCGTGGAGTATGCGGGAGAGGCGGTGGAGGCGCTCTCGGTGGATGAACGCGCGACGATGACGAACATGGCGGCGGAGGTGGGCGCGTTCACCGGGATCATCGCACCGGACGAGAAGACGGTGGAGTACCTGGTGGCACAGCGCGGGATGGCTCCGGACGCGGCGCGTGCGCTGTGCGCGGGGCTGGTATCGGATGCGGGCGCCGAGTACGTGAAGGTGATCGAGATCGACGCGGCGTCGCTGCGCCCGATGATCGCGCTCCCCGGCGATCCGGGGAACGGGATGTACGTGGACGAGCTGCCGCAGGAGGTGAAGATCGACATCGCCTATGCGGGCTCGTGCACGGCGGGGAAGAAGGAAGACATGGACATGTACGCGCGCGTCTTCCGCGAGGCGCTGGAGCGCGGGGAGCGCGTGCATCCCGACGTGCGCTGCTTCATCCAGTGCGGTTCGCAGGAGGTGTATCAGTACTGCCGCGAGCGCGGCTACGACCGCATCTTCTCCGAGGTCGGGGCCACGTTCATCGAGCCATCGTGCGGTGCGTGCATCAACGCGGGTCCCGGTGTGTCGCGCAACAAGGACGAAGTGACCATCTCGGCCATCAACCGCAACTTTCCCGGACGCTCGGGACCCGGGCAGCTCTATCTCGCCTCTCCCTACACGGTGGCTGCCTCGGCGATCGCCGGGCGCATCGTGGAGTGGGGGACGGCCGCGGTGGCGTAGCACCCGCCTCGACGCGCCCTCGACATGCGCGGGGAGTTCATCGACGTCGGCGGCGCGCGATTGTACTACTATGCCGCGGGGAGCCGCGGCGCGGGCGAGCCGATCGTCTTCCTGCACGGATTCCCCAGCTCATCGCATCTCTGGCGCGACCTGATCCCGCTGGTGCCGGCAGGGTATCGCGTGGTGGTGCTCGACCTGCTCGGCTTCGGGCGCAGCGACCGTCCGAGCGGGCACGACGTCTCCATCGCCGGCCATGCGGCGCGCGTGCTCGGTCTGCTCGATGCGCTGCGCATCGAATACGTTTCGGTGGTGGGACATGACGTGGGCGGAGGGATCGCGCAGCATCTCGCCGTCCACCATCCCACGCGCATCGCGCGGCTCTGTCTCATCGACACGGTGGCGTTCGACCGGTGGCCCACGCGCGACGTGAAGATCGCCAAGGCATCGCTCCCGCTCGCGCG
The DNA here is from genome assembly GCA_035701265.1 of Gemmatimonadaceae bacterium. Lineage (GTDB taxonomy): Bacteria > Gemmatimonadota > Gemmatimonadetes > Gemmatimonadales > Gemmatimonadaceae > DASSNU01. The sequence continues at coordinate 94,323 of DASSNU010000010.1, forward strand.
GCATCTGCCGCCCACGTGGATCCTCACCGCCGTGAAGCACGCGCTGCAGCGCGGCTACGTGGAGACGGAGCGCGGCCACCACTCGGTGGAGCGATATCTTCGCGCGTTCGCTTCACCGGAAGGGCGCGACGCGCTGGTGGAGCATCTCCTGGCGCTCGATCCTGCCGACACGCAAGCGCTCGTCCCGCGCCTCAAGAACATCGTGGCGCCCACGGCCATCCTGTGGGGGGAGCACGACCCGTATCTGAGTCCGAGCATCGGCCGCGATCTGCAGCAGGCGATCCCGCACGCGACGCTCGAGATCATTCCCGACGTGCGCCACTTCGTGCCGGAGGAAGCGCCCGAGACGGTGGCCCGCGCGCTCCGCGAATGGCTCGCGCGGTGAGCGCGCACCGTCAGGGGAGGAGCGGAGCTCCGCCGCCGCTGTCGCTCTCCGCGCGTGCGGCGCCGCTGCGCGCGTCGTCCGCGGAGACGCCGGACGCGGCGGCCGGTGACTCCGGCTCGAGCGCGGACAGTGTGTAGCGGCTGCCCGGATTCCACAGTACCCAGCTCGTGATGCCGTTGTCGTAACCGGCACGGATCTGCGCGCGAACCTGCGCCGCCCCGTAGCGCGGCGCGCCGAGAGTGAAATCCTGGTACCACGGCACGACACGCGCGGCGCCGACGATCCCCTCGCTCCGCTCGCGTGCGTCCCGCAGGCCGTGGTCGATCACCTCGTACGGATGCGCGTTTGGATTGCCCAGATGATAGCTGCCCGGCGCGTAGTGCGACGGATACATCATCGGGAGCACGACGTCCACCGCGTCCACGAACATCTCCCACCGCTGCCCGATCCCCATGTCCGTGGTATCGGACGTGGTGAGACCGAAAACGTCCGCGGTCACCGGCACGCCCAGCGGACGCAGCCAGGCGCGCACCGAGCGCAGCTGCTCGCGGATCACCTCCGCGCGCGTGCGCCCCGCGGCGAGCGGAAAGACGGCCTCGCGCCGGATGGCATCATCGTCGGGAAATCGCACGTAGTCGAACTGGACCTCGCTGAAGCCGAGCGACACCGCCTCGCAGGCGAGCGCGGTGGCGTAGCGCCAGACCTGAGGGTGATGCGGATCGAGCCACGGCTTGCCGTGATCGTCCAGCCACGGCGCGCTCGGGTCCGCCCGCTTGCGAATGGCCCACTCCGTATGGTGCTCGGCAAGGAGCGGATCCTTGGCGACGACGATGCGCGCGACCGGATAGATCCCGTACGTGCGCATCGTGTCGAGCACGGCGCGCATGCGCTCCAGGCGCATCGGCAGCACCGTGTCGGCGCCGATCTCGTGCGCGAGCGGAACGCGCGATGGGTAGAGCACGAGCCCGCGATCGTCCTTCACGTCGATCACGAGCGTGTTGATCTCGGTGCGGCGCGCGACGTCGATCAGCTCCCACATCCGGTGCCCGATCGCTGCCCACCGATTCACGTACAGCCCGCGCACGGAGCGCGGCGTGGGAACGAGCGCAGGAAGCGGGCGCAGGAGCGAATCGGGCGGCGCGACGGTGTCGGGCGAGGGCGTGCAGATGGCCGGCGGCGGGCCCGGGGTGAACGGACGGCGAGGGGGAGCGGTGCGCTCGTGTGCGCTGTCCGCTGCCGCGGCGCGCTGCCGGGCGCTGTCCTGGCGCGGCACCCCTTGCGCGTCAGGCGCGGCGAGGCCCACGAGTGACGCCGCCAGGAGCAGGAGGACAGTGGGGGCAAGCGGCAACGGGCGGGTCATCTCCGGAATCTAACAGGCATGGATCGTGCAGCCGATTTCGCCCCGATCTCCCGGCCCGCCACAGCCACGCCCGCCACCACCTCTCACCCACATGCACCGCCAGCCGCACGCTCTCCCAACCGAGATGGAAGAGGACGAGGCCGAGCTCCTGCGGATGATCCGCAGTCGCTCACCGCTGCGACAGCTCAACGATCCGGATGTGCACGCGGCCGTGGAGCGCTACGCAGGATGCGCGCGCCGGCTGGGCCTTCCGCCGGAGCAACTGCTGGTGGCGCTCAAGCAACTCCTGCGCACGCGCGCATTGCACGACGTGGGCGACTGGTATCGCACCGTCCTATCCGACCGCATCATCGTGTGGGCCATCGAGGGGTTCTACCGGATGGACTGCGCATCCGCGGAGCACTTCGAGGGGGAGGACAGCTAGCCGCACCGCGACCGCGCGTCCCGGCGGGTGCGGAGCGCGTGGTCCTCCACGTGCGCTGACGACGCTCGCCGACGATCAGGTACGCGTCTCGAGCCGGCGCCGGAGCTCCGCGTTCTCCGCCAGGATGCGATCCAGATCGGCCTGCATCGACGCCGCCGCCAATTCGCGCGGACGCGCCGCCGGCGCAGTGATGCCGACCGCCTCCGAATACTTCAGATAGGTATCGATCGATGCGACGACGACGCGCGCTTCGACCGTGACCAGATCGATGCCCACCAGGGAGACGCGTACGTACGCGTCGATGACGATCCCCTTGTCGAGAACCCGGTCGAGTACGTCAATGAGACTCGAACCACCGGGGGCTCTCTCAACGGCCATGACTCGGCTCTCCCGCGATGAGGTGCGTGATCAGCGTGGCTTGCTCTGCCTGCTACGCGCCGGCCGCGCTTCCGATGCGGAAGATGGACCGGCTGCCAATCGCTCGAGTTGCTCCTCCACCCGCTGGAGACGCTCCCGTAATTCCATGTTCTCCAGCTCCAGCTGCACATGGTCCGCGGCCGCCGAGTTTCCCGCAAGCAATGGGTCCGTCTTCCACCAGGTGAGACCGATCTGCTCCGCCTTGTCGATCGAGCAGACGAGAAGGCGCACCTGGATGGTGAGTAGCTCCACGTTGGCCAGGTTGACGCGGATGTCCCCGGCGATGACGAGCCCCTTGTCCAGGATCCGGTCGAGGACATCGACCAGGCCCTGGGAGCGCGTCGGCGAGAGGGGCGATGTCGTCAGGTCGGCCAATGTCCCGTTCGACTCCAGATCGCGCGTTACAACACGTGTCCGAGTGGACCAAGATCGACGTCGAGATCGCTATCCGCAAGACCGAACAACTCCTTCAACTCGCGCATCTTCTCGGCAAGGCGCGCAAGCGCCGTTCCCATGCGCTCGATCTGTGTATCGGACAGGTCCCCGTCGTCCATCCTGCGCAGCGCCTGGTGCTCCACTACGCGGCGCAGCAACTCCACCAGCACCAGCACGATCCTGGCCAGGTCTTTCTGCACGGCGTCCGGATCGATGTCCACGCGCTGCGGAAGGGTGCGTACCACCTGTTCGAGCATGGCGTCCGTTGTGGACGCGCCGCCTGTCGCTTCCGCTCCGTGTGCGGTTGCACCCGTACTGCCCACCGCCGGACTCTGGGGCCCAGGTGCGGGCGCAACACCGGGTTCCGTCATTCTGGGTGGCGACGCGGCGGGAGCGGATGCGCCCTCTCCCCCACCGCAGCCGCCGGGGAGAGCGCCACCGCGCACGGCGCCGCTCCCCGCGCGCGCTGCTCCACGGTCGCCGCGCAACGCTTCGCGCGCTGTGGACACGGCGGTGAGCAACGCTCGCAGCTCCAGGTACACCAGGTCCACGCCCGCCACCGAGAGCATCACGTCCCCTCCCACCACGACGCCGCGGTCGAGGAGACCGTTGATGACATCCACGAGTGATCCGTGCTCTTCCGCGTCCAACGGCTCCACGGCGTCCGCTCAGCTGGTGGTGAAGTGGTACGGCGGCCACGGCCCGGTGAACTCCCAGTCGAATCCGCGCTCCGCCTGCGCGGCGCCGAGCGTGCGCACCGCGCTCTCGAAGCGCGTGTAGTCCTGCTGGGGAACCAGGAACGCGGCATGGAGCACGAGCGTGCGCGCCGCCGTGCCCGACGCGCCGGGCGGAATGGGAATCGTTGCCGTCTGCTCGGCTGCAGCCCCGATCACATCGAGCGCTTCGCGCGCGGCGGCGGCGGAGATGCGACGCATCTCCTCGCGCTCGAGCGTGTCCCGCTTGCGCGCCAGCAGGTAGCGGCGCCCCTCGGACGCGGCGCGGATCTCGGCGGTGAGAGCGCGCAGCGCGTCCGACTGCGTCTCCAACTGCGCGCGCAGGCGTGCGTCGTCGCGCCACACCTTGATTCCCCACTCGCGGCGTCCCGCCACGCGCTGCAGCGTGGCGGCGAGCGGGCCGGCACGCTCGGCCATGCGCTCGCGCACGCGTGCGTCGTCGGTGTGGAGCGAGAAGAGCGAGAGCGGCACCACCGGCCCGCGGTCGGCGTACCAGGTGAGCACGCGCTCGTGCGCCACACCGCGCTCGCCCACCCAATCCAGGTCGCGCAGCCGCTCGTTCAGCCGATCCTCCGCGTATTCGGAAGACGGCACGTCTCCCACGATGCCGGCGAGCGCCCCTGCGCGCACCAGTCGCACCGCGCCGCCGTCCACGCCGCGCAGGTCCGCCGCGGGATCGGGCGCGTCGCCCGGCGCCACGCCGTAGAGGTACACCAGCGTGCCGCGCGACTCTTCCGTCGTGAGCGCTGGAGACGTGTTCATCGTGTCGCGTCGCTACGCGTCATCGCTGGAGCCGCGCTCCTCTTCCTCGGCGCCGGCGGAAGAACTCTCGTCTTCGTCCTGTGCCACGCGCACGGGACCGCCCGAGGTGGGCATGCCGAACTGCTCGCGCCACCGTCGCACCTCGCGCAACCGCGCGACGAGCTCCGCTTCACGCTCCAGATAGGTGGCCTCGTCGATCTCGTCCATCTCGAGCGCCATCTGCAACTCCAGCAGCTCCGCCTTGATGGGCGTGTCATCCGTCAGCTCACGCCGCGCCACCTCGTCCACCTTACCGATGGCGAACTCGGTGAGAAACGTGGGGCCGGTGACGGGCCAGAAGAGGAGATGCTTGAGGAGTCCCATCGCGTCTCGGTGCGCCGCGCGGTTGGTGCCGTCGGCGCGCGCGCCTCAGCTCGTGGCCTGCTCGAGCTTGAGCTTGATGTTGACGAAGTTGTACGGCGGCCAGGGGCCGGTGTACTTGAACGTGAGCACGCCTTCGTAGTCGCGCGAGACGGCCTTGACGCCGTCATCGAACTGCTGCTCCTGTTCGCGATCCACCAGGAACGCGGCGTTCATGATCATCCGGTCGCCGATCGGCTTGTTGCGGCGCGCGGCCACCGCGTGCGGGCGGAGCGCCTCGAGGATCGCGTTCACGTAGCGCGCCCCCGCTTCTTCCACCGCCGCCTCGATGCGGCGGCCGAGCTCCATGCGCGTGTAGTACGACGCCCCCTCGCCGGAGCGCTCCAGTTGCTCGCGGAGCCGGCTGATCTCGGCGTCCTCCTGCGCCAGCGAGGCGATCACCCGATCGCGGTCCCACAGCACCTTGAGACCGAATTCCGTCTTGTCGCGGATCTGCTCCAGCACCGTATCGAACGTCTGGTACGTGGAGCGCAGGAGCTCGAGTACGTCCTCATCGGTGCGGAAGAGCGTGCCGAAGCTCATCGGGATGGGCGTGTACTCGCGCATGACGGTCTCGTTCACGAACTCGTGGGCGAGCACGTTCTCGCGCGTGGGGTCGTAGATGCGCAGCGGCGAGTCGCTCACCACCGCAGCCAGCCCGTTGTGATGGAGCGTGTACACGCGCCCGCGGTGCTCCCCGATGCCGATGTCGCCGAACTCCCGTGGGGCGCTCTCCTTGATGATGCAGTAGACGTACTTCCCGCCGACCGCGAGCCGGCGATCGGTGGGGGTGACGGGTTCGGTTCCAGCGGACGGGGACGGCTGTGCCATGCTACCGTGTCCTCATATCGTGCATCATGGTGGCGGAGGTGTCCGGCCGCGACGGCGCCGGGTCGCGCACCTGCCGAGCGGAAGGTGGACCGGAGCCGTTCAGGGCTGCGGTCTCGGCTGCGGGGAGCTCGATCAGGAAGCGCGATCCGTGGCCGGGCGTGCTGTCGACTCGAACGTCACCGTGCATCATGCGCGTGAGCCGCCGCGCGATCGGCAGACCGAGCCCCGTGCCCCCTACCCTGCGCGTGAGATCCCCTTCGATCTGATAGAACTCGTCGAAAATACGCTCCTGCAGCTCGGGCGCGATACCCGGTCCGGTGTCGCACACCTGGATGGTGACGCGTCCGTTCTGCTGCCAGTAGCGCACGCCCACGCGTCCCGCGTCGGTGAACTTGACGGCGTTCCCGAGCAGGTTCAGCAGCACCTGCACCAGTCGCGTGCGGTCGCCGCTCACGGCGATGTCGGCGGGCGCGGTGCACGGCTCGTGCTCCAGCAGCAGCCCCTTGCTCGCCGCCAGCGGCGCCACGTGCGGCAGGCACTGCTCCACGAGCTCGCGCACGTCCACGCGCTCGAGCGCCAGGTCCAGCGCACCCGATTCGATCTTGGCCAGGTCGAGCACCTGGTTGATGAGTCCCAGCAGGTGGCGCGACGCGAGCCCCACGCGGCTGAGCATCTCGCGCTGCTGGTCGTTCAGCTCGCCGGTCACTCCCATGGAGAGCAGCTCGGTGTAGCCGATGATCGCGTTCATCGGCGTCCGCAGCTCGTGGCTCATGACGGCGAGGAACTTGTCCTTGGCGACGGTGGCTTCGCGGAGTTGCTGGTTGATGAGCTCGAGCGTGTCCGTCTGCTCGCGCAACTGCCGGTTGGTGTGCCGGAGCATCTCCGCGTAGTGCCGCTCATCGGTGACATCACGGAAGACGAGCGCCGCGCCCGCTGACTCGCCGCTCGGCGTCATGAGCGGCGCCGCCGAGCCGGAGAAGTGCCGCTCGTCCCCCCACGTCGTGCGAGCCACGAACTCCGCGCGGCGCACGTGCTCTCCGCGCAGCGCCCGGCGCAGCGGGAACTCCTCCGGCGAGAGCGGCCGGCCGTCGATCCCGGCCAGCTGCAGCTTTCCCGGCCACTCATCCAGGGGGATCTGCGCCAGACCATCTTCCAGCAGCTCTTCGGCGGCGCGGTTGATGCGCTGGACCACGCCGCGCGCGTTCACCATCACTACGCCGTCGGCCATCTGGTCCACCAGGGTCCGGAAGCGCAGCGCTTCCTGCTGCGCGTCCTTCCGAGCCGCCTCCAGCGAGGCGAACAGCTCGGCCGTGTGCAGCGCGGCAGCCGTGGTGGTGCCGAGCGCCTGCGCGAAGGCGATCGTCCCCTGGTCGAACGTCCCCGCGTTCGCGTGCAGCTCCCAGGAGGCCACGCCCACCACGTGCCCGCGTACGAGGAGTGGCACTGCCAGCGTCGCCACGTCGTGCTCCGCGCCCACATGCCTGCCGAGCCCGGCGTGCGGTCCCTCCGTGCTCTCGCTCGTGACCGGCTCGCCCGAAGTGACTGCGGCGGAGAGCACGGAGGGGAGGAGTCCCACCGGGACGCGGACCTGGCGGATGTCCTCGGCACGCAGGCGGTCGGTGACCCCGCCCATGTCTCGGAAGACGATACGCCGCCGGCCGATCAGGACTTCGCCGTCCTCGTCGAAGGTGTAGAGCGAAGCGACGTCGGCGCCGATACGCTCGGCCACGCCCCCGAGGAAGAGGTCGACGACATCCTCAGGGTCGAGCGACGTCGAGAGTCGCTGCGCGGCTCGCTGCGCGGCTTCGAGTTGCGCGGCCAGGTTGCGCGCTTCCTCCGCGCGTCCGCGCGCCAGCGCTTCGGCGTCCTGCAGCTCGGCCGCCTGCCGCGCGAGCCGTCGCGCCAGCTCGCGCGCCTCGCTTTCCGCCGCCTCGCGCCGCGCGATCTCCTCGACCTGCTGCGCCATCGACACGCGCTGCAGGAGCATCCGTCGGCGCAGACCGAAGAGGACGACGCTGAACAGGAGGCCGAGCAGGACGCCCACGATGGGGAGGCCAACGCGCGCGAGCTGGTACACCCCCGAATCCAGCGGCGCATACCCGACACGCACCGTCCAGTTGTTGTCCGCCACGCGAATCGGCTGATCCACGTACTCCCAGTCGGCCGGGAGAGCGACGTTGGTGATCATCCCGCCCGGGGCGTAGACGGCATACACGCCCGGATTGATGCTCTCGCGGGCCATCTCGGCGAGCGAGACGCGTACGATGCTCGTCGGGTTGAGCTCCCCGGCAATGACCGCTGCCACCTCCGATGAGTCGGTCCCCTGGAACAGCGGGGCGAAGACGAACACGCGACGGCCCGCCGGCGTCTCCACTATGCCTGAAGCGGACACGCGCCTCAGCTCCAGCGCCCGGCGGTAGGCGGCAGCGAAGGAGGTGTCGTCGGGAGCGACGAGCTGCCGCTGCGTGAGCGTCGCGCCGCTGCTCCCGCGCACCACGGTGTCGGAGGCGATCACCGAGATCCCCGACAGCCCCACCAGATTTTTCGTGACGCTGTCGGCGGCGGCGAGGATCGACGGGCGGGGCACCACGTTCGTGGTGAGCTTCGCCACGCTCAGCGCGCCGATGCGATTGCTGATCGTGTTCCCGATCTGATCCGCCAGCGTGGACGCGCGCCGCTCGGCCGCGCTCTCCTTCGGCCGCTGCGACGCGGTGAACTCGCGCTGGACGAAGTGATTGGCCACCACCACGAGCAGCACGAATCCGAGCATGACGGCCGCGAACAGCCATCGTTCGTGACGCCAGAGCCATCCCTCTTGTGATGCGCGCTCCTGTGGTTCGGTCACCGTTCAGACTCTCTCCACGCGACGGGCCGGACGCAACGCACAGCGATCTCGGATGCGCCAGAAAAACACGGATGCACCGGACGCACGTTGCCGGATCGAAGAACTCCCGACCCCCGTAGCACGCCCCTGCGCACCCGCGTTGCTCGTCCACGACCGCGGCCCTGAGCAGCCACGCGGCGTTTCGGACGCTCCGGCTATCCTACCGCCTTCGCTCAACGGGGGCAATGACAGAGTGCTCCGCACGTGAAACCGCGGCCGTAACTGGCCTCGACCCACGATGGCACCGGGATGACGGGGGGGGGGGCGGAGACGACGGGCACGGAAGCGTGGAGCAGGCACGACTCGCAACGGACGGCGGCAGGCGTTGCACGCTCCGCGCCACAAGAACAGCGATGGTCGCTTCCCTATGCTGACGCTCGGGACATGGCAGCGCCGATGTCCCGATACACCTCTTCCACCAGCTCCAGATCACGCCGCGCCCGCGCGAGGGTGAAGGCGGACTCACGCCCGGTGCGGAGCGCGTCCAGGAAATCGCGGAACATGGCGCCATAGCCGGCAATGTCGCGCAGCCCGGGAACGATGAGGCGCTTGCGATGACCGTACAGCCAGATGAAGAGCCCGTTCGACTCGAAGGTCACCGACCCCTCCGTGCCGAAGACGCGCGACAGCCTGAGCCCGCGCCACGGAGACGGGATGTCCCAGCCATAGTGCAGGGTGCCGATCGCACCCTCCCGGTAGCGCGCGACCACGAGGACGCTCCGCTCCCCGGCACGCCCCGCCGATGCGCTGGCCGCATCGGGCGCCGACCCCGGCACGAACCCCCGCACCGATTCCACCTGGAGACCCAGATTGGCAAGAAAGTCGATCCAGTGGATCCCTCCCTCGTACAGCGCGCCGCCGCCGCTCAACGCCAGGTCTCCGCGCCAATCATCCGTGCGCTGGAGCTTGAGCGCGTTGAGCTGCACGAAGCGTGTTTCGCCGATCTCGCCGTCCTCCAGGATCGTGCGGAGACGGCGCAGCAGCGGCTTGTAGAAGTAGTTCTCCGCCACGAACGCGCGCCTCCCCGACGCGCGCGCGCACTCGGTCAGCAGGTCGAAGTCGCGCGACGAGAGAAGGGGAGGCTTCTCGATGATCACGTCCTTCCCCGCGCGCAACGCGGCCAGGGCGAGCTCCAGGTGACTGGCAGGCGGGGTGGCCACGAACGCCACGTCCACGCGCTCGTCGGCGATCGCCTCCTCGTACGAGCCGAACGCACCGCGCCCGCCGTAGGCGCGCGCGTACTCCTTCGCGCGCTCGAGTGCACGGCTCGCATAGAAGCGCACGACGCCCTTCATGCCGCGCAGCGTGCGGCTGTGCATGCGCGTGGCGTTGCCGCAGCCGAGGAAGACGATCGAGAGCTCGGCGGCACGCGAGCGTGCGTCCGGCGTGGCCTGTGACGGCGCGACGTCGGTCATCCCTCCTCCACGATGCGGGTGGCCGCGCGCAGCGCGAGCGCGGAGATCGTGAGACTCGGGTTCACCGCGCCCGAGGTGGCCATCGCGCTCGCGTCCGTGATGATGAGATTCTCCACGCCGCGATAGCGCGACCAGCGGTCGAGCGGCGCGGAGGCAGAGTCGTCTCCCATGCGCACGGTGCCCGCGGCGTGGGAAAAGGTGCGGATCGGGTGCGCGATCGTGAAGAGGGCGCCCGCGCGGCGGAGGATGCGGCGCGCCTGGCGCACGAGCGCGCGGCGTGCCGCCAGGTCGCGCCGCGTATACCGGTGCGTGATGATGAGCTGCGGCAGCCCGAACCGGTCGCGGACGCTGCGGTCGACCTCCACGCGATTGGATGCCAGCGGCTGATCCTCGGCGATGGCCAGCAGCCCCGTAGCGCGCGCGATGCCGTGCGCGAGGAGCCGTGCCACCGGGCGCGGGACGCGTTTCTCCACCAGACGCACCGGGGGCGGGTGGACTTGCTGCAGCGCCCCCAGCACGCCGCGCGGATCGCGCACCGATGGGTGTCCGCCGTAGAAGTCGTGGATGCCGACCTGCTTGTGAAAGCGCTGCCCTTCCCCTCCATCCGGGCCGTGCGGGAAGACGCCGTAGGTGAGCGCGTTGACGTGGCGGATGAGATAATGCCCCACGTGCTCACCGGCCGGGTTCGCGCGCTCGAGCTCCGACGCGAGAAGGAGATGCGGCGTGGCGAGCGCGCCCGCGGCGAGCACCACGCGCGCGGCGCGCACGCGAAAGGGGACGTTCGTGCCCCGGTCCACACCATGCACGGCCGTCACCCGAGCGCGCTCCACCTCGAGTGCGGTGACCACGGCGTTGGTGCGCAGCGTGAGCCCCGCGTCGATGAGCGGCGGAAGTACGGTAGTCGCCAGATCGTTCTTGGCGCCGATGGCGCAGGCAAAGCAATCGCAGGTGAGACAGCGCACGCACGCGCGGCGGCCGCCGCCGCCGTTGCCGTAGTTGATGGCGAGTGGCAGCGAGAATGGCGTGAGGCCGAGTGCGCGCGCGGCGTCGGCGATGCGGCGGGAGGTGGGGGAGAGCACATCCGCCGGATGCGCGTACGGCGCGCTGCGCCACGGCTCGGTGGGATCGCGCTCCGCGTCGCCGGCTACGGCGAGCAGTCGCTCGGCCCTCGTGTACCAGGGTTCGAGCTCGGCGTAGTCGATCGGCCAGCGGGCGCCCGAGTCGCCCACGATCTCCGGGCGAACGCCGAAGTCCTCCTCGCGCAGCCGCAGCGCCACGCCGCCGTAGAACACCGACGGTCCCCCCACGCACGTGTACGAGCCGATCAGCTCGTTGCGGCGCTCCCCGCCGGCGGCAACGCGATACGGCGTTTCCGTGCAGTAGTGCGGCGTCTCCTCCATGACGCCCTCGGGCTCCCAGTTGGCCGGCCCGCGCGGCACCCAGTCGCCACGCTCGAGCATCAGCACGCGCATCCCCGCGTTCACCAGAACGTGCGCGGCCATCGCGCCGCCGAAGCCGCTCCCGATCACCACGACATCGTACGGGCGGTCGTCGGCCGCGACGGCGGCCATGGGTTCCGATCCGGACATGGGGCATAAGATAACGCCGCAGGGGACGGCGTCGTGTCGTCCCCCGCGGCGTGTGGCGCTCGGAACGCGCTATCGCGCCGCGGCGTACATCCCGCTGCTCAGCGTCCCGCGTCTCAGCGTCCCGCGTCTTGCATCACATCGCGGTGCCCAACGCGCGGGGTAGCTCACGGCGCGTGCTTGGTGGTGATCCGGACGATCCCGTTCTCCGCGCGCGGATCGGAGGAAATCAGCTTCGCCGCGGGGCCCTTGATCACGTCGACGCTCTCGATGGTGGTCGGGTCGATCCCTTTGAGCAGTGCCCGTGTGCTGGTTGCGTTTCCGGTGGCGTTCTCGAGGATGCCATCGATGTAGATGAGCGGCACCCGCACGGTGTCGGTGGACAGCGAGCCGGACGCCCTGGTAGGGACCGTCGTGTTGATATGATTGAGGCGCTCGAACGGCACCTTTTCGCGCATTTTCATAGTGACCGGCCTGCTCAGCGTATCCGTGTGCGATGTGCCGTTCATCGTGCTCGGCACCATGTGGACGTGGATGTTGCCTTCCATGCGGAAGGTACCGCCGCCCGGAGCATCCACCACGTAGCCGTCAGCCGTTGGGCGCATCTCGAGCGAATCCGCCACGAACATCCACTCGCCGTTGCTCGCCGCATTGTTTCCCGCGGCGCGATTGTCGACGTGCGTACGTGCCGACTGGCCGGCAATCCGCTGCTGGACGTCGCCGCGGACCCACTCACGGAGCAGCAGGCCACTGTCAGCGAGCGGCCGCACGCCGTTTGCGCCATCGCGCATCCCCGCCACGGTCGTGATGTCGACGACTTTTTCGCCGTTGGCTCCGGCGCTCTTCCGAACGTCGATGCGTACGATTGCCCCCGGCGCCAGCGCATGCGCCTCGGCCGCGCTCACCTGAACGCCATCCACGAAATACTGAACGGTGGTGTCCTGCAGCATGGCGTTGCCCTGAGCCGCGGTCATCGCCCGCTCCGCCGCGACGACGTCCATCGCGTTCACCTGAGCCGCGGTGGGCATGTCCGCATCGCAGGCGAGAAGGAGCGCGCCGAGCGCGCAGGTGGCGAGAGCCGTACCGCGGAGCACGGCCAGTCGCGGACGAGATCGGGTCATGGCGAGCAACCTCCGTTCGAGATGAGACGAGGAATCGGTGAGCGCAGGGACCGCCGCGCGGACGCCGTGTGTGCGGCCGGCGAGCTCCACGAGCACGGCGCCGTAGCGGTGCGTGGCCACGCCCGCGCGCAGCACGCGCGCGTCGCAGTCGAGCTCCACGGCCAGCCGGAGCCGTGCACACATCCACCAGACCGCGGGATGCCAGGGGAGAAATGCCGTCGCGATGCAGCCGGCGGCGAGCAGAAGCGGATCGCGCGCGCGCACGTGCTCCTGCTCGTGCGCGAGAGTGAGCCGCTGCTCCTCGGCGCTGCGCTGGAGGAGCCAGTGCGGCACGACGATCTCCGGGTGCGCGAGCCCCATCACCACGGGCCCCGTGCGCGGTGCGAGACGGACCGGCACACCGTGCATCGCCACACGCGGCCAGCGCTGCCGCGCGCGCCGATAGCGATCGTACACGGCGATGAGCAGCAGGAGGGCGCACGCGCTCGCACCCATCCACGCCGCACCCATCCATTCGCCGGCCGTGCCGCTCGCGCGCCCTTCGGCGAACATCAGCGTACTGCGCACGGGATACATCACCGCCTGGCGCACCGCGCGCGCAGCGATGCCCACGAGCGCGCCCGCGCGTTCGAGCGTGGCGAGGAGCGGCGATGATCCGGCGGGCGTGTCGGATGTCGTCGCCCGCGTAGGGAGGACCACGAAGCTCGCCTGCCGCTCCGCCTCGCGACGCGCGGAGAGCAGCGGCACGAGGGCGGGGAGGACGAGCGTCAGTGCCAGCGCGCCCAACCAGACCCATCGCGTAGGCAATGCCACGAGCCGGCACGCGCGATCGAGCGTCCACGCGGTGAGCGCGAGCAGCGTGCCCACCACGAACGCGTAGCCCATCCACGCCACGATCATCACGTCTTCCTCCGGGAGGAGCGCGGACGCGCGGCGCGCGGTGCGTCGTCCTCGGCGTCCTTCAACCGGTCGGCAATGAGGCGGCGGAGCCGCTCCAACTCTTCGCGCCCCAGCTCGTGATCGGACACCATCTGCGCGAACATGCGCTCCGCCGAGCCGTGGAAGATCGCGTCGCGGATCCGTGCGAGCGCGCTCCCGCCAGCGTGGTCGGCCTCCACCAACGGGAAGTAGCGATAGGCTCGCCCTTCCGGCTCGTGGCGCACGTATCCCTTCTCCTCCAGCGTCTGGAGGGCGGACAGCACGGTGGTGTACGCCAGCGGCTCATCGAGCGCGTCGCGCACCTCGGCCACCGTGGCGGATCCGAGGCGCCAGAGGACGCTCATCACTTCGAGCTCGCGGGGAGGAAAGTAGATGTCGGTCATGGCTCGTCTACTGGATTATCCGTAGAATATGTCGCGGGAAGAGCGCTGTCAACTGCTTTTTCCGTAGACTGCGGCCTGTGCGGGGTTCGTTCGGGGAAGAGTTGGTCGGCTGCCCCGGCGCCAACGAGTCCACGCTCGTCCGAGAGCGCGGAGAAATGCGCCCGTCCGGTGCGGCCGGAGAAGCTATATTCACAGCTGTGATCCGCCACTCCAGGGCGCTCGCCCTCCTCGATCGCCGCGATACCCGTGCCGCGTACGCGACGGTGTCATACGCTGAGGCGCTCGAGCGCTTTACCGCTCTGTGGACGTACGCGCGCCAGATCAATCCCACACTCGGTGCTATGCCGTCCGAAGCCGACTGGCGTGACGACCTCCGTGCCGATCTCGCCATCGCGCGGGCCGTGAATGGTCTCCCCCCAACCGCCTGATTTCGCGCGACTGTTGGCGGAACTGACGCGCGAACTGGAAACGCGCGGGATCGCCTTCATGCTGATCGGTGGCCAGGCTGTGCTCCTCCATGGCATCCCGCGCCTGACAGAAGACATTGACGTCACGCTCGGGGCAGGACCGGAGGCCATCGCAGCCGTCCGCGACGTATGCGTGACACTCGGCCTCGAGCCGCTGCCGAGAGATGTCGACGTCTTCGTGCGAGACACGTTCGTGCTTCCCGCACGCGCGCGCACGACGGGGGTCCGTGTGGATTTCATCTTTTCGACCACTCCCTACGAACACCAAGCAATCGCGCGATCCGTCCGGGTCCCCATGTCAGGCGTGGAGGTCCCGTTCGCCTCAGCGGAAGATCTGCTCATCCACAAGCTGTTCGCCGGGCGTGCGCGCGACTTGGAGGATGCGCGCGGCGTCGTGCGCCGCAAAGGCACGGAGTTGGACTGGGACTATCTCCGCCACTGGGCAGCCGCCTTTGCGACGGTGCCCGGACGCGAAGGCATGCCCGCGCAACTGGAGGCGCTCCGTACAGCACTCTGACGGAGCGCCCCGCAGCCCGCCGCGTTGCTACAGCGACAACAGCCCGTCGTGCGGCTGCAGGAAGGCGATCACCCAGACGACAATGAGAATCGCCCAGATCCCGGAGTACACCGGGATGAACTTCTGGCGCCGCTGCAGCATGTCGGGAAAGAGAATCGGCTTGCCGGCGAACTTCCCGCGCGGCTTGCTCGGAAAGAAGAAGGTCTTGTACGTCTCGATCGTCGCCACGGTGTAGCCCAACGCGCCCATCGTCACCACCACCAGGCTGTGCGTGAAGAGCGACAGCAGCAATGCGTACGTGAGCGCGATGAACGGGCTGCGGAAGAACTTGAACGTCTCGAACCCCTCGATGGGCGCGTCCTTCCACGCGCCGCCGAAGGCGCTGATCCACCCACCCACGCTCCCCACGATGAGCACCAGCGCGATGTTGGGCAGCCCGTGGTTGGCGCGCTGGAGCAGCCAGATCCCGTACACCACCAGGAGTACCACGCCGGCGTAGGCGATCGCGATCGCCGTGCGCACCGGACGGTTGTGAATCACGCGGCCATTGATGTGGAATTGCATCGGGATGAAGTACTTCGACTGATCCTCGTCGCGCAGGAACACCTTGTAGAACTCTACCGTGGCGCGCTCGAGCACGTAGATGAGGCCGAACAGCACCACCATACCGGACGCGCGCGTGGCGTCGATGCCGGTCACGAAGTGCACGATGATCGCGATGACCACCGCCACCACCGGACTCCGCAGGTACGTGCTGACGGTGAAGCCCTCGTGGATGGAATCCTTGTACATCCCCCAGGTGGCGATGTGCGTGCCGACCAGCAGGCCGATGAGGGCAGTGAGAACGAGACTCATGACTCCGTGTGATCAAGGGTGGGACAACGGACGTGCGGGAAGGACGAGCGAGTGCGGAGGGCGCGGCCGGCCGCGGCGATGCGCCAGGTGGGTGCTGATCGGTGTCGCTACCGGGCCATGCTCAGCTCATGGCGTGCGCTCGGTGGGCGCGTGCTCACCGCGCAGTGCCGCCCAGATGAGCGGGTAGGTGGCCATCGACTGCGCGCGGTACTGCGGGCGGAAGCCGAAGAGGATCACGTGCCCGCGCCCCACACGCGCATCCAGCAGCGCCGCCTTGCCCGCCAGGCGCGCTCCACCCAGCAGCCAGCCGGAGAGCAGCGGATCGCCGTGCTCGGGATACGACGCGACGACCCGCACCGACGCCGTGTCGGTGACCTCGTACGCGGGGCTGTCCTCGTACCACGCCACCGGGTCCGCGGTCATCGCTTGCGCGATGGGGTGCGTGCGGTCGAGCACGAGCCGCAGGATCGAGCCCGGAGCGAAGAACTCTCGCGCGCTCACGTCGTCCAGCACGTTGCGCACGGGGAGCGCGAGCGCCTGCACCGCGTACACGCTCGCATCGTTGAACGCGACCAGCGTTCCCCCGCTCTGCACGAACTCGTGCAGCGCCGCCGCGCCCTCCTCGCCCAGTCCGCCGGTGAGCGAGTCGGGATAGAGGTTGACCGGCGCGCCCAGCGCGATCGCGCGCGGCGATTCGTCGGGGAGCAGAATCACGTCGAAGCGGCTGCGCAGCGCCGCCCCGCCCGCGCGGATGTCGCCGTCGTGGATGGAGACGTACGGGATCCGGTACTGATCGAACACCCAGCGCGTCCACCCTTCATCCATGGACGGGACGTAGCTCCGGTAGATGGCAATGCGCCGGGTCGTACGGTCGCTGAGCCCGGGCGCGACGAGCCGTGGCGCGGAGAGCGGGGCGATCACCCCGGAGAGCGGCGCCTCCACCGAATCGCGCACCGTGACCACGTGCACCCCCATGAGCAAGGGGAGCGTCTGCGCGGTGACATCGTACGGCGGCTTGGGAGGACCTCCCGGGTACTCGCGCAGGTCGGGGTAGTGCTGCCGCTCGAGCAGCGCCTTGGCGAACGAGCCGTACGGCTGTGCCACGGGGACGACGTAGCTCCCCGCCGGCAGCGTTGCCCCATCGATGGTGACGGGCGCCGACGTGCGGCGGATCTCCACCTGCCCGCGCTGCAGGATGCGCAGCATGGTGACGAGCGCGGCCGGGCTCGGCTGCTCGGCGGGGATGACGAACCCCCACGGCCAGTCCGCGCGCCCGGGCGCGGCGCGGCCGGCCACCGCACGCTCTCCCATCCGCGCGAAGGTCTCCAGCCACTCCGCACGATCCTTCGCGGCCTCCTCCAGGAGGGCCCAGGTAGCGCTCGTCTGGTAGTCCACGATGTCGTGCAGCGTCCACGCGCCGCCGGGCCACGGCGCCACATAGTTCCAGCTCGACACCTGCGAGTCGTACCCGCGCCCGGGGTGCAGCGAGTCGAAGGGAACGGTGATCGGCGTGGCCAGCCGCGCGCTCGCCGTCTCGGTGAGAATGCGAATGCCAGCGTGGTAGTGCTGGTACGCGCGCGCGGGGGTCCACGCGTCGTACGACGCGTTGATCGCGATCCCCGTCTTCCCCGCCGCCGTGAGCCGCCACGCCATGGCGGTACCCATCCGGTTCACCCCGGCCGTGATGAGCGGATCCACGTTCGGCTCGACCGGATCCATGTACGGCGGGATGAACAGCCGCGACGCGTTGGACCCCTGCTGGTGGATGTCGTTCACGATCTGCGGATGCCACACGTTGTGCAGCGAGTCCACGGTGAGCTGCGTCTCCACCTGCGTGAACGCATACCAGTCGCGATTGTTGTCGTGCCCGGTGTACGCGTTGTAGATGACGGGCGGCGATGAGCCTTCCCACGGTGTGCCGAGCGTGGAGCGGTACCAGTCGCCCACGATGTCCACGCCATCCGGATTGAGCGACGGCACCAGGATGGTGATCGTGGTCGCGCGGATGGCGCGCGTGTCGGCGTCCTCGCCGGTGGCCAGGCGGTACGCGAGCACGAGCGGTGTCTCGAAGCCGCCCACTTCCGTGGAATGGATGCTCGATGTCACGAGCACCACCACGCGTCCGTCGGCAATGAGCTGCGCGCGCTCGCCGGCGCGCTGCGTGCGCGGATCGGCCAGCCGGCGCTGGATCTCGCGGTACCGGTCGAGGTGCGCGAGCACGCTCGAGTCGGCGATGAACGCCGCGATGAACGGTCGGCCGAGCGTGGTGCGGCCGAGCGTGTGCACCTGGACGCGCGGACTCGCGCGGTCGAGGGCGGCAAAGTAGTCGGTGACCTGCTTCCACGTGGGGAGCTTCCGGTCGGTGCCCGGCTCGAAGCCCAGCACATCCACCGGGCGCGGCACCGGGCGCGGCGCGTGCCGAACGCGCGCGGCGGACCGTGGCGCGCGCGCCGGCGGCCGCTTGGGACGCTGCGCCGACGCCGCGCTCGACCACACCACCAGCGCGCCGAGCACGCTGACCGCCGCGGTCATCCATCGCCGCCGCACGCCGCGCGGCGAGCGCACGGGCGAGCGACTCGATACGGTCGGGATACTCACTCGATCACCATCCACGTGCGCCCCGAGTTCAGGAGCTCCGCCACGTCGCCTGGCGCCTCCAGCGCGCGCTGCATCTCCTGCTCGACCTCCGCGTCGTACGTGGGGGCGGGGTCGTCGTACAGCACGCCCATCGCCACCGGGAAGTCCGGCGGCTCCATGGCCGCGAGCAGGGTGGCCAGCACGCGGTTCGTCTGATCGTGCACGAGCACGTCGTCCTCACCCACGCCGTTCGCGCCGATCGTGACCACCTCCAGGCGCATCGTGCGCGGATCGAAGCGCAGCCCGCGCGTGCCGTCCTTGCCGAAGCGAAGCGGACGGCCGTGCTCCACGTGAACCTGCGCGTCGCTCGCGCTCTCGCGCGCGGTGATGTGGTCGAATACGCCGTCGTTGAAGACGACGCAGTTCTGCAGCACCTCGACCAGTGCCGCGCCGCTATGCGCGTGCGCCCGCGTGAGCGCGTGCACGAGCTGTGGCTGCTGCACGTCCACCGCGCGCGCGAAGAAGCGCGCGCCTGCTCCGAGCACGAACGGTCCCGGGTGCAGCGGCGCATCGAGCGAGCCGCCGGGCGTGGATGGCGACCGCGTGCCGCGCCGCGAGGTGGGAGAGTACTGCCCCTTGGTGAGCCCGTAGATCTCGTTGTTGAACAGGATGAGCTGCAGGTCCACGTTCCGCCGGATGGCGTGCAGCGTGTGGTTCCCACCGATGCTCAGCATGTCGCCGTCGCCCCCGATCACCCAGACGTCCAGCGCGGGGTTGGCCAGCTTCACCCCCGTGGCGATCGCCGGCGCGCGTCCGTGAATGGTGTGAAAGCCGTAGGTCGACATGTAGTACGGAAAGCGCGCCGCGCACCCGATGCCGGAGACGAACACGGTGTCCTCACGCCGCGCACCGATCTCCGACAGCGTTTTCTGCATCGCCTTGAGGATGGCGTAGTCCCCGCACCCGGGGCACCAGCGGACTTCCTGATCGCTGGCGAACTCCTTTGGCGAGAGCGGCGCGGCGTGCTCGCGCACCACCGTGTCCGTCATGCGGACGCACCTCCCACGCGTGCGCGGATGGCATCGACGACCTCGGCCACCCTGAACGGCACGCCGGCCACTCGGTTCAATCCCTCCGCGTTCACCAGGAATCTGGCGCGCAGGATGGTCGCCAACTGTCCGTTGTTCATCTCCGGTACCAGGATCCGGTCGAACCCCGCGAGCAGCGCACCGAGATTGCGCGGGAAGGGGTGGATGTGGCGAAGGTGGATGTGCGACACCTCCAGGCCATCGGCGCGCACGCGCTCCACCGCGTTGCGGATCGGCCCGTACGTGGATCCCCACCCCACCACCGCCAGCGCACCACGGCTCGCGCCCACCTCCACGCGCTGCGCGGGGATGTCGTCGGCAATGCCGTCGATCTTCGCCGCACGCACCATCGTCATCCGGTGGTGATTCTCGGGGTCGTAGGAGATGTGCCCTGTCTCGAAGCTGCGCTCCAGCCCGCCGATGCGGTGCTCCAGTCCCGGAGTCCCGGGCTTCACCCACGCGCGCGCGAGCGTGCGGTCATCGCGCAGGTACGGTTGGAACCCCCCGGACTCGGTGCGGTAGCGCACCGGAAGCGACGGCAGGGCATCCGTATCCGGTACGCGCCACGGCTCTGCCGCATTCGCCAGATAGCCATCGGTGAGCAGCATGACGGGCGTCATGTAGCGCGTGGCGAGACGCACCGCCTCGATCGCCACCTCGAAGCAGTCGGAGGGCGTGGCCGCCGCGATCACCGGGAGCGGCGCATCCGCGTTGCGCCCGTACACCGCCTGGAAGAGATCCGACTGTTCCGTCTTGGTGGGGAGACCGGTGGACGGGCCGCCGCGCTGCGAGTTCACGACCACGAGCGGCAGCTCCGCCGCGAGCGCGAGGCCGATCGCCTCCATCTTGAGCGCGATCCCCGGTCCGGAGCTCGACGTCACCCCCAGCGCGCCGGCGTACGCGGCGCCGATGGCGGCGCACACCGCGGCGATCTCGTCTTCCGCCTGGAAGGTCACCACGCCGTGACGGCGAAGTCCCGCCAGCACGTGCAGGAGCGGTGACGCCGGCGTGATGGGATACGATCCCAGCACCACGCGCGCGATCCCCGCGGCGCGCGCGCCAGCCACCAGCCCCCAAGCCAGCGCTTCGGTGCCGGTGACGGTGCGGTAGAGCCCGGGCTCCAGCGCGGCACGCGGCACCGCGTAGCCGGTCATCGATCCGGAGAGCTCCGCCGTCTCGCCGAACGCATGCCCCGCGTTGAGCGCGGCCACGTTCGCCTGCGCGATCACGGGCGACCGCGCGAACTTTCTGTTCAGCCACGCCACCGTCGCATCGCGGTCGCGCCCGTACATCCAGAGCATGAGGCCGAGCGCCCACATGTTCCGGCAGCGGAGCGCCTCCTTCTGACTGAGTCCCAGCTCGCGTACGGCATCGAGCGTCAACCGCGAGATGTCCAGCGGCATCGTGCGCACCGCGGCGGCCGCGCCGTTCTCCAGCGGATTGCCCTCGTATCCCGCCCTGGCCAGGTTGCGCTCGGTGAAGGTGGCGCTGTCCACCACCACCAGCCCGCCTGGACGCACATCGCGTACGTGCACCTTGAAGGCGGCGGGATTCATGGCGACGAGCACGTCCAGCTCGTCGCCCGCGGATCGCACCTGCTGCGATCCGAAGTGGATCTGGAAGGACGACACGCCGAACGTGGTCCCCACCGGGGCGCGGATCTCGGCGGGGAAGTTCGGGAAGGTGGCCAGATCGTTCCCCGCGAGTGCGGTCTCGAGGGTGAACTGCGATCCGGTGAGCTGCATGCCGTCCCCCGAGTCGCCGGCGAAACGAATGACCACCGCCTCGCGCGGCTCACGCGGGCGTGGCGGATTCGCTGTCGGGGTGGGCGTGACGGATGCGCTCATCGGGATTTCGCTGCGGACAACGTGGGCGCGGTGGCGGAGAAAAAGGTGCGACGAGCCGTGCCGCGCGTGGGGCGCGCCGGTGCCGTCAAGATGGGAAGGTCCGGTGACGCGCGCCAGCGGTGCAGATCACAGATCGCGGATCTCCGCGGCCGCATCGAGCACGTAGCCGATGTCGCGCGAGAGGGCGCGCGCCTGCATCGTGGCGCTCGTGACACCGTCGAGCGCGGCCTGCACACCGGCGGATCGGAGCTTGAGCAGGTCGAGCCGCAGGGTCTGCAGGGCAAGACCCGCGCTCTCGAGCTGCGCGCTCACCCGTACGCGCCGCTCACGCAGATCGAGAATGGTCGCGCGCTGCCGCTCGAGAAGGGTCAGACGGCGCTCCCGGTCGGCCGCTCCTTCCGGCTCCGCCTGCACGCGCGCGATGTGCTCGTCCACACGCGCGGCCGCTTCGGGTGACACGTCCGCATCGAGCTGGTGAAGGATCTGCGCGAGCGCCGCCACCCGTTGCGTGAGCGCGTTCGCGGTCGGAACCACATCGGGGATGAGCGCGCGATCCGCCTCCGCCAGCCCCTGCACGATGGCGGCGATCGCTCGCCGGTCGGCGGCCGCGCGCCGGACCGCGCTCCCGTACGGGCCGCGCTGCACCGCGGACGGAACCAGCGCGCGGAGCGCGGCATCGGTCGTCTCCTCGGGCGCCGTGCGCTTCCGGCGCGCATCTCTCCCTCCACGCGCGCCGCGCCGGGACGCGGCACCACGCTCCGCGCTCTTCTCCGGCGGCGCGCTCGCCGGGAGCGCCGGAGCGTGTACCGGAGCGATGGCCGCGCCGTGCCTCCATCCGCCCCCCGCCGCGAGCAGCGCGCTCCACTTGCGGCTCAAGCGCACGCCGATCCCCACCGCCGGCACCACGAACCACGGAACGAACGGCGTGGTGACGAAGTTCACGAGCGCGAGACCGAGGACGACGACCCCGGACGACGCGCACTCCGCGCGAAATTCGCGGGCGCGCTGCTCGATGGACGGTGCGTCAGCGGCCGGTGCCGGCGCCACGGTGCGCGGCGCCACGGTGCGCGGCGCCGCTGGGTCCGCGCGGGGCGCCGGCGCGCGCGCGGGCCGCTGGCGCTCCACGCGGGGATGCTCCCACGGAGCCTGCGCGCGCGGGTGCGAAGGTGCCGCGGGCGCGCGAGCGTCGAGCGCATCGCGAAAGGCGCGCGCGTCGGGCCACCGGTCGTCGCGACGCTTGGCCAGCGCACGCATGATCGCGTGCTCCACCGGCGCGGGCACCTCCGGCCGGCGCGCTCGGAGCGCCGGCACGGCCTCGGTGACATGCTTCATCATCATCGCCGGCGTGTTGCTCGCCTCGAAGGGGAGCACGCCGGCGAGCGCGTGGTACGCTACGACTCCCAGCGAATAGAGATCGCTGCGCCCATCCAGATCGCGATCGCCCAGCGCCTGCTCCGGCGACATGTACGCCGGCGTGCCGATCGCCACACCCGTGACGGTGAGACGCGCATCCGCCTCGGCCGCCCGCGCGATGCCGAAGTCCGTCACCAGCGCGCGACCGCTCTCGCGGTCGAGCAGGATGTTCTCCGGCTTGATGTCGCGGTGCACCACGCCGTGCGCATGCGCGTAGGCGAGGGCATCGGCCACCTCGCGCAGCATGCGCACCGCGTCGGCGACGCTCAGTCTCCCGCTCCGCGCGAGCCGGGCGCCGAGCGTCTCTCCGTCCACGCAGGCCATGACGATGTGCACGATGCCTGCGCGCTCATCCACGGCGTAGATGGGGACGATGTTCGGATGCGTGAGCTGCGCCGCCGTCTCCGCCTCGCGCAGAAAGCGCGACCGCACTTCCGGGCGGAAGGCGAATTCCGGCGGGAGCACCTTGATGGCGACGTGTCGATGCAGGCGGAGGTCGAGGGCGCGGTAGACGACGGACATCCCGCCGCGGCCGAGCTCCTCCTGGATGTCGAACATCTCCCCGACCGCGGCGACGACGCGGTCGCGCAGCGGGTCGGTCACGCGCGATCCGGCTGACCGTGTCCGGTACCCGGGTTGCGGCGCGTGCGGCCCGCGCCGACCACCGCGTCCACCTCATCCGCCAGCGCGCGCGCCCGGTCGGTGAGCACGGTGATCTGCTGGCTGGCGCCGGCAACGCTGCCCGCGCGCAGGCGGAGGATGTCGTAGCGCATGTTCTGGAGCGCCACCGCGCAGCTCTCCAGCCGCGCCTCCGAGTCCTCGCGCTGGCGCACGGCCTCCCCCGTCGCGCGACGCGCCCGGCGCAGCTCCGCCAGCCGGCGCACGCGCTGCTCGCTCCGCGCGCCCTCCAGCGGGTTCGCCTCCGACTCGAGCTGCGCGATCTCGCGCTCCACGGATTCCATCACCGCGGGCGCGGCCGCGCGATCCAGCTCGCTCAGCGAGCGGACGAGATCGCGGATGCGGAGCACGAGCGCGTCGGCGGCGGGAACGACGTCGGCCACCACCGCCCGGTCGGCGCGCGGCAGCGCCTCCACCTGGCGCACGATCTCCTGTCGGTCCTGTTCGGCGCGCAGGAGCACGTCGCCGCGCGGGCCGGCGGCGGCGGCCGGCGTGATGGGCGGCAGCGCACCGGGAGACGCGAGTGGAGACGCGCCGTGCGCGGAGGAACCTCCCGATGTCCGTCTGCTCAGCCGCCGCTGTCGTCTCCGTTCGCGCTGCCGCTCGCGCTCTTCCTTGTCGAAGATCGCGCGCACCTCGTCGGCCGTTTCCGTGGCCACGTCGAGCAGGCGCCGCTCGCGCGGTTGGCGGAAGACGTCGCGCCAGTCGTACCCCGCCGACCACAGCCTCCCGTACCAGAAGGCCATCAGGATGCTCCACAGGACGGTGATGCTGATCATGTCGGTGACGCCGAAGATCGCGAAGATCACGATCACCGAGTTCACCGCGGCGTAGAAGCCGAACCGTCTGCGGAACCTCGCCACCGGCGCCGCCGTCCAGCGCAGCGCCTCCTCGGAGGTGGGCTCGTGCGGCGCGTCGTAGGTCGTCCCCCACGGCGGGGTAGCGGGCGCGGGGTACGGGGCACCCACCGGGGCAAGCTGTCGAGCGTCTCCCATCCCTGGCGGCGCCGTGCGTCCGGCCGCCGAGCTGCCGGCGGAGGGAGACGGCGTGTACGCCGCCGCCGTGCGCGGATAGGAGGGCGTCGTCTCCCCCTTCAGCGCGGCCACCATGGTGCCCGCATCGGAGAAGCGCCGCTCCGGCTCCTTCTCCAGGAGCGTCATCACGATCGCTGCCAGATCGGGGGGGACGTCGGCGCGCCGCCGTTCGATCGGCATGGGGAGCTCGGAGATGTGCTTGAGCAGCATGGTCGGCGTGCTGGCCGCGTTGAACGGCAGCTGGCCGGCCAGCATCTGGTACGCCACCACGCCGAGCGCGTAGAGGTCGCTGCGGCCATCGATCTCGCGGTCCCCCGCCGCCTGTTCCGGCGACATGTACGCCGGCGTGCCGATCGCCACTCCCGTGGCGGTGAGCCGCGAGTCTCCCCCTTCCAGCACCGCGCGCGCGATCCCGAAGTCCGTCACCATGGGGCGCGAGCTCTCGCGATCGAGCAGGATGTTGTCCGGCTTGATGTCGCGGTGCACCACGCCGCGCGCGTTGGCGTAGGCGAGCGCGTCTCCCACGCCGATCAGGATGCGCCGCGTCTCATCGATGTCGAGCTGCGGCCGGTCGTGCAGCACCTTCGCCAGCGTGTCCCCTTCCACGCACGCCATGACGAAGTAGACGATCCCGTCGCGCTCGTCCACCGAGTAGATCGGGACGATGTTCGGATGGTTGAGCTGCGCCGCGGTTTCCGCCTCGCGCAGGAAGCGCGAGCGGATCTCGCTCCGGAACGACAGCTCCGGAGGGAGCACCTTGATGGCGACGATGCGCTTGAGCCGCCGGTCCTTGGCGCGGTAGACGATTCCCATGCCGCCGCGCCCGAGCTCGCGATCGAGCTCATAGCTCTCGGAGAGCGAGCGATCCACGAGCGCGCGCAGTTCCGCGTCCGACGACAGGGCGATGGGATCAGGCACGGCAGACGAATCCAGTGGGGGCCGAACCGCTTAGTGTAGCACCGGCGGCCCAATATGAAAAGAACACATGTCGCGCTGGCAGGATCCTTACGTCAAACCGGCCGCTGGAAGTTGCAAAGGCTGCCCCCGTGGCGTAACTCACCGGAGGGGCTCGAGCGCGGAACGGAGCCCGCGCGGCCGGCGTAGAGTGCAGAACGGCACCCGGTCCACACGTGAGCACGCACGGTGCCCCGCCGCCGCTCCAGGAAGGTGCGAGCGTGCCGGCAGCGTGCGACCGGGGACGGCCGCGCTCACACGTCGTATGGAATGGAGCGTGCGGAAAGGGATGAGTTTCGTCCCCGACCCACACTCCTCACACGTTCGGGAACCCACAGGATAGACACATCATGGCGCAACGTCAGACCTTGCCTGTTCTCCCGCTCCGCGGTACGGCGATCTTTCCGGGCATCACCGCCCCGATCGCCGCCGGGCGGCCGAGCACGTTGCGCGCGATCGAGGCGGCGTTGAAGGGAGACCGAACGGTCTTCGCCGTCGCCCAGCGTGACAACGCCGACGAAGCCACCGCCGACAACCTGTACTCGATGGGCGTCATCGCCCGCATCGGGCAGGTGCAGCGCGGGCTTGGCGGCGTGCAGCTCCTGCTGCAAGGGGAGCAACGCGCGACCGCGCTGCAGTACACGCCCATCGACAACTATCTCAGCGCCGTCGTCGTGCCGGTGGCGGAGATGATGCCCACCAACGAGCACGACGCCGCCTTCGAGGCGCTGCACAAGGAAACGCGCGAGCGCGCCGCCGAGTTGGGAGAAAAGCGCGGCCTTCCCGAAGAAGTCGTGCACCAGGTGCTCGACTCCGTGGAGGAGCCCGGGCGCTTTGCCGATCTCGTGGCCGGTTACATCGAGCTCTCCGTGCCGGAAAAGCAGGGACTGCTCGAGACGCTGAACGTGGAGGAGCGGTTGCGCCGCGTCCTGGTGCACGTGCAGCGGCAGATCGGGCTGCTCGAGGCGCAGGAAGAGATCAAGTCGCAGGTGCAGGAGGAGTTGGGACAGCGCCAGCGCGAGATGTACCTGCGCGAGCAGATGAAGGCCATCCAGAAGGAGCTGGGGGAGGACGACCAGACGCGCGAGATCGAGCAGCTCCGCGAGAAGCTCAACGCGCTCGATCTCCCCAAGGTGGCGCGGCAGGAAGTGGAGCGCGAGCTGGGGCGGCTGGAGCGCGCGGGGCGCGAATCCATGGAAGCGCAGGTGATTCGCACGTATCTCGAGTGGATCGCCGAGCTGCCGTGGAACACGCGCTCCGACGACAATCTCGATCTCAACCACGCCAAGGTGGTGCTGGATGAGGACCACTACGGGCTTCCCGACGTGAAGGATCGCGTGCTCGAGTTTCTGGCGGTTCGCGAGCTCAAGGCGCGCGAGATGGCGGAGGAAGTGAGCAAGACCGGCGAGGTGCCGGCCGCGCGGCTGCGCGAGCGGCGCGAGGATGCGGTGCCATCGCTCGCCGTGGGGGAGAACGACGAGGACCGGCAGATCACCGACGAGAAGGAGGCGAAGGCCCGCGCGATGGCCAAGGGACCGATCCTCCTGTTCGTGGGCCCGCCCGGCGTGGGGAAGACGTCCATCGCCAAGTCGGTGGCGCGTGCGCTCGGGCGCGAGTACGTGCGCGTGTCGCTGGGCGGCGCGCGCGACGAAGCGGACATCCGCGGTCACCGTCGCACGTACGTCGGCGCCATGCCCGGGCGCATCATTCAGGGAATGAAGCAGGCAGGGAGAAAGAACCCGGTCTTCCTGCTGGACGAGGTGGACAAGCTGGGCGTCTCCTTCCAGGGCGATCCGTCGAGCGCGCTGCTCGAGGTGCTCGACCCCGCACAGAACGACACGTTCACCGATCATTACCTGAACGTGCCGTTCGATCTGAGCGAGGTGCTGTTCATCGCCACGGCCAACTTCATCCAGCACATCCCCGGGCCGTTGCTCGACCGGATGGAGGTGGTGGAGTTCGCCGGATACACCGAGCGCGAGAAGGCGGAGATCGCGCGCAAGTATCTCATTCCGCGGCAGCTCGACAGCGCGGGGCTGGCGGACAAGGGGGTGACGTTCACCGACGATGCGCTCGCGGCGATCATCTCGAAGTACACGCGCGAGAGCGGAGTGCGGCAGCTCGAGCGGCAGGTGGGCGCGGTGGCGCGCAAGATCGCGCGGCGGATCGCCGCCTCGGAGGCGGTGAACCTGTCGGTGGGTCCGGAGGACGTGCGCGAGCTGCTCGGACGTCCCAAGGTGCACCCGGAGCGGGCCGCGGAGGAGAACGAGATCGGCGTGGCGACGGGGATGTACTACACGCCGGCCGGGGGCGACATCATGTTCGTCGAGGCAGCGATCCGCCGCCTGCACGGCGCGCGTTCCACCGACTCCGGCACGCAGGTGGAAGGGTTGGGGAACGTGTCGCTCATCCTCACCGGGCAGTTGGGCGACGTGATGAAGGAATCGGCGCGCGCCGCGCTCACGTACGCGGCCACCCACGCGTCCGCGCTCTCCATCCCCGAGGATCGGCTCGGGAGCATCGAGGTCCACATTCACGTGCCGGCGGGAGCGATTCCCAAGGACGGCCCCTCCGCCGGCGTCACCATGGCCACCGCGCTCGTCTCGGCGATGGCCGGCCGGCCGGTGCGCCGCGACGTCGCGATGACGGGGGAAATCACCCTGCGCGGCCGCGTGCTCCCGATCGGCGGCGTGAAGGAGAAAGTGCTCGGCGCGCACCGCGCCGGAATCACCACCATCATCCTTCCCAAGGAAAACGAGGCGGACATGGAAGACATTCCGGAAGACGTGCGCGAGCAGCTCACCTTCCACTGCGTGAGCACGCTGGACGAGGTGTTCGCGCTGGCGCTGCTCCCGCCTCCCCCCACGCAGCAGCGGGTGCAGCCGTCCATCATGGAGGAAGAAGAGGCGACGGTGGGCGCTGGGAGCGGAGCGCGCGCGTGAGCGCGCTCCGCACAGCGGCGCTCGCCGCCGCCGTCGCGGCCGCGCTGATCGCAGTGGCGTGTGGTGGTGGCGGCGATGCGAGCCGCACCGAGACGAACGCCACGGCCGCCGACACGCTGGGGCTGCGCGAGGTGCACCCGGGGGACGTCGTCATCACCACCACCAACGGCGAGGTATCGCTCGGGCTCGTTGGCGATTCGGTGCTGATGGGGCTCTCCGAGAAGGCCTTGCGCGAGATACGCGAGAGCACGGACACCACGGATCTCCAGACGCAGAGCGGATTCGGCGCGTGGATCGAGCGGAAGGTGAAGGGCGCGGTGCGGCGCGGCCTCTCCTACCACATCGCGTATCCGCTCGACGACGTGGAAGACGTTCGCTACGAGAACGGTGCGATCCGCTTCGACCTGCGCGACGAGAAGACCTTCTCGTTCGACGACGTGAAGGTGAACGACAAACAGCCGGTGCTGGAGGCGTTCCCGCCCGCGGACGCCGCGCGGTTCGTGGCGGCGGTCAAGGCGCGCAAGTCGAGCCAGCGCACGGCGCAAGCGGCGGAGTAGACGGCTGTCGCGGCACCCGATGTGGTCAGGCACCGGCGCGCCCAGCGCGCCGGTGCCTGCTCGTACGGCACGTCATGATCGCCATCCGACAGTGCGCGCCTCGCGTCCATGCTGCTCACGAGGTCGCGGTCGCTACTGCGCGATCGGACCCCAGCGAAAGATCGACCAGGGATCGAAGCGGAGCCACGACGGCTCCGTGCCGGCAATGAAGTACTCCGTGTAGCGGCGATCGGGGGGCGTCAGGTCGTCGGCCAGCAGCCCAGTTGCGCGATCCAGCTCCGCGGTCACGAGCCCGGCCGGGGGCTCCCACGTCCCGCTCGCGCGATCGCGGTAGTACTGCCCGATGATCGTGCCCCAGATGGGCGCCGCGAGCGATCCGCCCCCACCGCGCGTGGTGATCGTCACCGGCCGGTCCAACCCCACCCACACCCCGGCCACGAGCTCGGGCGTGAGCCCCACGAACCACGCGTCCGTGTTGTCGTTGGTCGTACCGGTCTTGCCGGCGACGGGCACGCGCTCCGGCACGTAGCGGCGCACCGTGGTGGCCGTGCCGCGCTCCACCACGTCGCGCATCATGTCGCGCACGATGAACGCCACGCGCGGATCCATCACGAAGCTCGGCGCCTGGCGCGCCTGCGAGAACAGGACGCGCCCCGCGCGATCTTCCACGCGCCGGATGAACCGCGGCTCCGCGCGCGCGCCCAGATTGGCGAACGTGGTGTACGCCGTCACCAGATCGAGCGGGCGCACCGCGGATGCGCCGATGGCGCTCGATGGCACCGGCGCCATGGGGGTGGTGATCCCCATGCGGCGCGCCAGCGAGGCAATGCTGTCGATGCCAAGCTGGAGGCCGAGCTGCACGGCCACCGTGTTGCGCGACAGCGTGAGCGCCGTGCGCAACGTCATCGCCCCCAGAAACTGATCGTCGGCGTTGCTCGGCTCGTAGAGCGTGCTGTCCGGCAGCAGAATGGCGAGCGCCGTGTCGGCCTCCATGGCGTTCGCCGGAATGCTGTCGCGGATGGCGGCGGAATAGACGATCGGCTTGATGGCGGAGCCGGGCTGTCGCAGCGCGAACGCGGCCCGGTCGAACTGCGACTCGCCGTAGTCGCGCCCGCCAACGTACGCCAGGATGTCTCCGCTCGCGGCGTCCATCACGATCGCCGCGCCTTGCAGGTAGTCCGTCCGCCCGCGCGCGTGATGCGCGAAGGTGATGTGCGGATAGCCCGGGCGCGCCTCGATGGCGTCCAGTCCCTCGCGCAACGCGTCCACCGACAAGCGCTGCAGCTCGGGATCGATGGTGGTGTAGATGCGGTAGCCGCCGTCCTCCACCGGAATCCCGGCGCGCTCGGCCTGCTTGCGCACCAGCTCCACCAGATACGGCGCCGGCGCGGACATCCCCATGTTGGGCGCGGTGACGATCGGCTCGCGCTTGGCAGCCGCCGCCTGCGCCGGCGTGATGTACTTCTGCTCGGCCATGAGGTCGAGCACCAGATTGCGCCGCTCGCGATTGCGGTCCGGATGCGCGATGGGATCGTAGATGGCCGGCCCCTTGGGGAGCGAGGCCAGGCTGGCCGCCTCGGCGAGCGTGAGCTTGGCCGCCGGCTTTCCGAAGTAGTGGCGCGCAGCGGACTCGATGCCGAACCACCCGTGGCCGAAGGAGATCTGGTTGAGGAACGCCTCGAGGATCTGCTCCTTGGTGTAGTGCTTCTCCATCTCGCGCGCGGCCTGCTGCTCACGCAGCTTGCGCGCGATGCTCCGATCGCGACGATTCACCAGATCGGGGTGCATGTTCCCCACCACGAGCTGCGTGATGGTGCTCGCGCCGCGCGGGTCGCCCATCACGGCATCCTTGAGCGCGGCGGCGATGCCGACCACGTCCACGCCGTCGTGCTCGTAGAAGCGCTTGTCCTCCACGGCAATGAACGCCTGCGGCACGAAGCGCGGGATGGTCTTGATGGAGATGCTCGTCCGCCACTCCTTGCCGATCTCGCCAATCAGCGAGCTGTCGCGGGCGAAGACGAGCGTGGACTGCGCCGGCTGGATGAGCTGCCAGGCCTCGCCGGTCCCCGCGCCCTGCTCCGTCCCTTCGCCCTGCTGCGCGACGACCGGTGCGACGAGCGGCGGCGCCGCGACGGTCACGGTGGCCGCGACGGCGAGCCCCAGGCCGGCGGCCAGGGCGCGCGCGCGCGACGAGGCGCGTCCGGCGACCAGCGATCGCCGCCGCGCTGCGGATATGGCTTTTGTGGTGAACACGAGCTGTCCCATCCCCGTCAAACTAGCCGATCAGAGGGTTCCTACCCCGCCATGAGCGGAAGGTGCGCGCGCCGCGCTCCATCCACAACGACGCGCATCACACGAATCCGGCACGACGCCCCTCGCCCGTCGTCTCCCGCCCCCCTATTCTTCCCCCATGCCGCCACTCGTCCGCCTGGCGCTCGCCCAGGTGAAGCCGCGCAAAGCGGAGTACCGCGCCAACCTGGAGCGCATCGGCGCGCTGTTCGGCCAGCTCGACGCGCTCGAGGAACGCCCCCAGCTCCTGCACCTCCCCGAGACGGCGCTCACCGGCTACTTCCTGGAAGGCGGGGTGCGCGAGAGCGCGGTGAGCGCCGCTACGCTCGCGCACGACCTGGCGGAGATGTACGAGCGGGCGGTACGCGCCCCGCGCACGCTCGACGTGGTCGTGGGGTTCTACGAGGTGTGGCGCGACACGCTGCACAACGCGGCCATGTACGTCACCCTCGGCGCAGGCGACCCGATCGTCCGCCACGTACACCGCAAGACGTTTCTCCCCACGTACGGACTGTTCGACGAGGAGCGGTTCGTCGAGCGGGGACACGACATCCGCGCCTTCGACACCGAATGGGGACGGGCCGCGCTGCTGGTGTGCGAGGATGCCTGGCACAGCCTCACCGGCACCATCGCCGCGCTCGATGGCGCGCAGATCGTGTTCGTCTCCTCGGCCGCGCCGGCGCGCGGCATCAGCGCGCGCAACGAGGTGCCGCGCCTGCCGGGGAGCGTGGGACGGTGGGAGCGCCTGATCCGCGACATGGCCGAGGAGCACGGCGTGTTCGTGGCGCTCGCCAACCTGGCCGGAAGCGAGGGAGGGAAGGTCTTTCCCGGCGCGTCGATCGTGGCCGGTCCGTGGGGGGAGCTGCGTGCGCGCGCGCCGCTGTGGGACGAGAGCGTGCTGACCGCGACCATCGATCTCGCTGACATCACGCGCGCACGCGCCGACACACCGCTCCTCTCCGACCTCTCGGTGGAGCTTCCCCACCTGCTGCAATCACTGGAGCGGGTGAGCTCCGGCCACCACGCACCGGACCATCGCTTGCGCGGAGCCGGCACCGCCACGGAGTCGGGCACACGCGCGCCGCAGCGTCCGGAAAGCGACACGCACGCGGACGTCGGCGCACGGCGCGTGTCCGGTGCACCGCGCAATGGCAGCGAGAAGGCGACGGGAGCAATCGCAGCGCGCGATGGCGCACCACACGAGCAGACGATCCCCATCGTACGCGCCGACGGGAGCCGGGCGGACGGGACCGATCCGCTCGAGATCGATCCGGCGCTCGTGGAGCGGTGGCTCACGTCGTTCCTTCGCGATGAGGTGGGACGGCGCGGCTTCGAGCGCGTGATCGTCGCCATCTCCGGCGGCGTGGATTCCGCCGTGGCCGCCTTCCTCTGCGCGCGCGCACTCGGCGCGGAGCGCGTGGTGGGCGTCCGCCTGCCGTACCGCACCTCCAGCGCGGAGAGCCTCGACCACGCGCAGCTCGTGATCGACGCGCTCGGCATCCAGGGGGAGACGATCGACATCTCTCCCGCGGTGGACGCCTACCTGGCCACGCAGCCCGATGCGTCCCCCGGCCGGCGGGGGAACGTGATGGCGCGGATGCGGATGATCGCGCTCTTCGATCTCTCCGCGCGTTTTCAGGCGATCCCGATCGGCACCGGGAACAAGACGGAGCGCCTCTTCGGCTACTTCACCTGGCACGCCGACGACTCTCCGCCCATCAATCCGCTGGGGGACCTGTACAAGACGCAGGTCTGGGCGCTGGCGCGCCACCTGGGGGTGCCCGAGGTGATCGTCGGAAAGCCGGCCAGCGCGGACCTCATCGTGGGACAGACGGACGAAGAGGATCTCGGGATCAGCTATCCGCGGGCCGACCATATCCTTCACGGGATCCTGTCCGGATACTCCGCCGCCACGCTCGAGGCGCAGGGCTTCTCCGCCGACGACATCGCGCTCGTGCGCTCGCGGCTGGAGGGCACGCACTGGAAGCGCCGTCTCCCCACCGTGGCGATGCTCTCCGGCACAGCCATCGGCGAGAGCTACCTCCGCCCGGTGGACTACTGACCGCTCCGCCCGGCCGCGCGTGACTCCGCGCACGCGCCACGCGTCACTCTCACGCTACTCCCTGTCATTTCCGCCGGCTTCCACCGGCGATTGTACCGCTCACATAGCTATCGAGGACGAGTGGATGGGCGTGCCAACCGACGCTGCGACGGCCGCTGACGGGCTGGCCTTCGCGCCGCGCTCCGGATGGGCGACGGATGAGCTGGTGCGCCGCACCGTGATCGTGGTTGCGGTCCCGACCATCGCGATCGGACTCATTGCCTTCGGCCAGTACGTGCATCCCTTCCCCTGGCTGGGCGCCGCGCTCCTGTTCGCGGTCGCGGCCGCCACGCGGGCGTTCGGCGTCCCGCTGCCGGGCAAGGGATACACCAGCTACGCCGCCGGCGTCGGAATCGCGAGCGTGGTTGCGCTGGGGTGGGCCGCCGGCGCGCTGGTGTGCAGCGCCGGGCTCCTCGTGGGAGACCTGGTCGCGCGACGCCTACCGTCGCGCAACGCCATCGGCAACGCCGGCCACTTCGCCACGGCATGCTCCATTGCCGGACTCGCCTACACCGCCAGCGGCGGGCGTCTGGCGGGCGACGCGTTCTCCGTGAGCACGATCTGGAACGTCGCACTCCTCATCGTGCTCCTTCCGCTCATCGTGAATCTGACGTTCTACCTGCAGCTGCGCCTCTCATCGGCCGTGGCGTGGGTGGACGCGATGCTCACTGCGCGCTGGGAAGGGGCGATGAGCGTCCTGGGCGCCCTGCTCGCGCTCGGCGCGCTGTACATCATCTACGGGCCGTGGACGATCTTCCAGCAGTTGAGCGCCGGCGTGATCCTCGTGGCGCTCGCCATGTTCACGCACTGGCTGGTGCGCCGCGGCGCTGCGGGAGAGAGCCTGCAACTCGTCCACAGCCTCTCGCGCGCGATCAGCGCGCGGACCGACCTGGGACGCGTCTTCAGCGACATCCAGCGGCTCACCGGCGCGCTCGTGCCGTGGGAGGCGATGGGAATGGCGCGCTATGACCGCCTGCGGAACGAGTTCGTGATCGTGGGGGACACGGAGGGGACCGCCCAGCCGGGCACGCGCTTCCCCGCCGCTACCGGGCTCACCGGCTACGCCATGCGCGCCGGACACGCGGTCACCAACCGGGAGCTGAATCTGGGCGAACGGCTCGCGTTCACGCGCAAGGGCTCGGAGATCATCGTCCCGCTGCACCATGGTGGCACGCTCGTGGGGTTGTGGAGCGTGCGCCACTCGCAGGTGGACATGTACCGCGAGCACGACGCCGCGCTGCTCAACTTCGTCGCGCCGCAGCTCGCGCTCTCGCTCTCGCTCAACACGCTGGTCCACCCGGTGCTCACGACGTCGGAGCAGATGGCGCAGCACGTGGAGTCGATCACCGCCACCACCGAGCAGCTGCACGCGTCGTCGGAGGAGAGCGCGGAGAACGCGCGGCAGGTCGCGGGCACGGCGCGGCAACTGGCCGATCTGCTCTCGCAGGGCGCCGAGCAGGCGCGCGCGGCGCAGGAGATCGCCGCCAGCACGGTGCGCGAGGGGCAGGTGATGCGCGAGAGCGGGCAGACCATGGTGCACGACGCGCGCGCCGTGCGCTCGGCCACCGAGCAGGCGCACGCGCAGCTCACCACCGCGGCGGCCATCGTGCAGGAGAGCTCGGCCGAGGTGGCGCGCATGCAGGACATCTCGAGCACAGTACAGAAATTCGGGCAGACGATCACCAACCTGGCCGATCAGACGGGGCTGCTCGCGCTGAACGCGGCCGTCGAGGC
The DNA here is from genome assembly GCA_035701265.1 of Gemmatimonadaceae bacterium. Taxonomy (GTDB): domain Bacteria; phylum Gemmatimonadota; class Gemmatimonadetes; order Gemmatimonadales; family Gemmatimonadaceae; genus DASSNU01. The sequence continues at coordinate 129,451 of DASSNU010000010.1, forward strand.
GGCGCGCGCGGGCGCGCACGGGCGCGGCTTTGCCGTGGTGGCGCAGGAGATCCGCGCACTCTCCGATCGCAGCGCCGCCGAGGCCGAAGGTATGGATCGCGCGGTGCGCGACATTCACGTCACACTCGAGCGCTCCACCGTGCTCATGGAGCGCACGCGCAGCGAGGTGCTCGGCGTGGCCGAGGCATCGCGCGCGTGGGTGGACGAGCTGGACCGCATCGTGGCGACGGCGGAGGAGGTGGCGCAGGCGGGGCATCGCATCGTGGATGCCGCGCGCACGAGCGCCGACCGCGCCTCGCACCTGGCCGGCTCGCTCTCCGCGGCGCAGCAGGACGCCACGCGTGCCGCGATGGAGACCGAAGGCGTGGCCGGCGCCAGCACCGATCAGGAGCGCGCGATCGAGGCGCTCAACGAGGCGGCAACGCAGTTGAGCGACATGGCCAAGGAGCTGGGCGAGGCGGTGGCGGCGGTACGCAAGAGCGAGTGAGGCGTCCGGCGGCTCACCCTGCGCGGCGGCGGAGATCCCGCCGCCGCGTTGTCATCGACGGGCCATCGGATTGCGCGTCGCGGCGATGATCCGCGCGGCCATCGCGTCGAGCTGCGTCCGCTCGGGCATGACCGAGCGCGGGTACGGAAGCGGCACGTCGAAGCCATCGCCGGGATGACGCGGGATGAGGTGCACGTGGAAGTGATACACGTCCTGCCCCGCCGCCGCGCCGCTCGACACGATGAGGTTCATGCCCTCCGCGCGCGTGGCGTTCCGGATCACCGGGCCGAGCGTCATCGCCACGTCGAACAGGTGCCGTCCCAAATCCGCCGGCAGATCGCCGAACGTCTCGTGGTGCTCGCGCGGCACGACCAGGGTGTGCCCCGGGTTCACCGGCTGGATGTCCATGAACGCCACGGTCGATGCGTCCTCGTAGCAGATGGACACCTCCGCCGCGCCGCGCAGGATGTCGCAGAAGATGCAGTGCCCGGAGTGCGCCGCCATCACCGTCCCTCCTCCCGGAAGTCACGCCCGGCCCGCGCCGCACCCGCCACCGGGGCCGATCGCGCGCAGCGCGGTGCCGCCATGCGGCGTCCCGCAGCCGCGCTCACGCTGCGCCCATGCACGTCGCGCGCCGTACTGACGCGCTCCCCCTCGCCCGCTGTCCCTCGTCCCTAGTATGTTAACGTAGTTGACGAAGATTTCACCCCGGAGAACCATGGCCACCCAGACCCGCGCGGAGCGCCGAGGCGCCGAGCTGGACCGCGACCAGCTCGTCGACGCGTTCCGGACGATGTACCTGTCCCGCCGCCTGGACGACAAGGAGATCCAGCTCAAGCGGCAGAACAAGATCTTCTTCCAGATCTCGGGCGCCGGACACGAGGCGGTGCTCACCGCCGCCGGCATGGTGCTCCGCCCTGCCTACGACTGGTTCTTCCCCTACTATCGCGACCGCGCGCTCTGCCTGCAGTTGGGCATGACGCCGAGCGAGATGCTCTACGAGGCGTTCGGCGCGGCGGCGGACCCCAGCTCCGGCGGACGGCAGATGCCCAGCCACTGGGGACACGCGGGGCTCAACATCGTGTCGTCGTCCTCCCCCACGGGCACGCAGTTCCTGCAAGGGGTGGGCGCCGCCGAGGCCACGCTCCGCGCGCAGTTGCTGGGGATCACGCAGGGGTTCGAGAAGGATGAAGTCGTCTACATCTCCGCCGGCGACGGCACCACGAGCGAAGGCGAGTTCTGGGAGTCGCTCAACACGGCGTGCAACCTGTCGCTCCCGGCCGTCTACCTGATCGAGGACAACGGCTACGCCATCTCCGTTCCGGTGGAGGTGAACACGGCCGGCGGTTCCATCTCGCAGCTCGTGCGCTCCTTCCCCGGGCTGTTCGTGCAGGAGGTGGACGGGTGCGACTTCGTCGGCAGCTACCGGGCCATGCACCGCGCGGTGGAGCACGCGCGGCAGCGCAAGGGACCGGCGCTGGTCCACGCGCGCGTGATCCGTCCGTACTCGCACTCGCTCTCCGACGATGAGACGATGTACCGCCCGCCCTCGGAGCGCGACGCCGACGCCAAGCGCGACCCGCTGGTGACCTTCCCGGCATGGCTCGTGGCCGAAGGACACGCCACCGAGGATGAGCTGCAGAAAATCCGCTCGGAGATCGACGAGCAGATTCAGACCGCGACCGATGAGGCCGCGGAGCAGCCGCAGCCTGGCCCGGAGACGGTGATGTTCGCCGTCTACTCGCCCGAGGTGGATCCCACCAGCGAGCAGTTCGACACCGAGGACGATCCGCAGCTCTCCGGGACGCCCACCACCATGGTGGACCTGCTCAACGCGTGCATGAAGGATGAGATGCGCCGCGATGGGCGGATTCTCGTCTTCGGCGAGGACGTGGCCGACGTGTCGCGCGAGCAGTACATGGACGAGGTGAAGGGCAAGGGAGGCGTCTTCAAGGTCACGTGGGGGCTGCAGAAGGAGTTCGGCAGCGCGCGCGTGTACAACTCGCCGCTCGCCGAGGCCAACATCGTGGGGCGCGCCATCGGCCTCGCACTGCGCGGCTTCAAGCCGGTGGTCGAGATCCAGTTCTTCGACTACATCTGGCCCGCGTACATGCAGCTCCGCAACGAGCTGTCCACCATGCGGTGGCGGTCGAACAACGCGTTCGCCGCTCCGGTGGTGGTGCGCACCACGTACGGCGGCTACATCCGCGGCGCCATCTACCACTCGCAGACGGGTGCGTCGCTCTTCGCGCACTGCCCCGGACTGCGCGTCGTCTGTCCGTCCACCGCGCTCGACGCCAACGGATTGCTACGCACCGCCATCCGGTGCGACGACCCGGTGATGTTCCTCGAGCACAAGCATCTGTACCGGCAGACGTACAACAAGGGGCAGTATCCCGGCCCCAACTTCATGATCCCCTTCGGCAAGGCGAAGATCGTGCGCGAGGGGAGCGACCTTACGCTGGTGACGTACGGCGCAACCGTCCAGCGCGCGCTCACCGCGGCCAATCAACTGGCGGAAGAGGGTGGCGCGAGCGTTGAGGTGATCGACCTGCGGTCGCTCTCGCCGTGGGATCGGGAGACGGTCTACGCCTCGGTGCGCAAGACCAACCGCGTGATCGTGGCGTACGAGGACGCACTGTCGTGGGGCTACGGCGCCGAGATCGCTGCGGCGATCGCGAACGACTGCTTCGCCTGGCTCGACGCGCCGGTGGGACGCGTGGCGTCCACGGACACCTACGTGGGGTACGCACCGCGGCTGGAAGATGCCATCCTGCCGCAGGTGGATGATTTCCGCCGCGCGTACGAGGAAGCGCTGAAGTACTGACGCGCGCACCGCGCTTGGGCGCGCTACTCCACCAGGCGGAGCGGTACCCACTCGCGCACGCTGTTCACCATCCAGAGTGCGGAGCAGCGCGCCAGATCGCGCGGCGTGAGCACGCGCTCGACGATCGCGCCACGGTCCAGCAGCTCGCCGCGCATGGTGCCGGCGAGCAGCCCGCACGCGAGCGGCGGGGTGACGCGCTGTCCGTCCAGCTCCACCACCAGGTTGCCGATCGTGAGCTCCGTCAGCTCGCCGGCCTCGTTGGTGAGGATCACATCGAAGACATCCGGGCGCGCGCGCCGACGCCTCTCGTACCCCTCGCGCCGCGTCGTCTTGTGGTAGAGAAAGCGGTCGTCGCGGCGCACCAGCTCGCGCGCGATCGCTACCGGGAGCGGCGGATCGGGGAGCGCATCGAGCGGTCGCGCCTCCACGTGCGGCCGGCCGTCGGGCGTGACCACCAGCCGCACGCGCTGCGCTGCGCCAACTGAGCTCGCGGCGTGCGCGTGGAGCGCCGCGCGCACGTCGTCGCGCTGCAGCGGGATCCCGAAGTACGCCGCGGACGCCGAGACGCGCGCGAGATGTCGCTCCAGCCGCGCGAACCGCCCGCCCTCGAGACGCATGGTCTCGATGAGCGAGACGCCGTCCGCGGTTGTCCCGTCGGGCGCGTGCTCGAGAATCGCACTCTTGGCGCGCATCTCGTCGTATTCCCCCGTCGCCGTGGAGTCCCACGTCACTCCGCCACCCGCGCCGTAGACGACCGCGCCGGAGGAGAGGTCGACCGTCGCGGTGCGGATCGCGACGCTGAACGTCGCATCGCCGCCGGGAGCCAGGTAGCCGATGGCGCCGCAGTAGACGCCGCGCGACGATTGCTCCAGCGCGGCGATGGCGCGCATGGCGGCGATCTTCGGCGCGCCGGTCACCGAGCCGCACGGAAAGAGCGCGGCGAAGATCTCCGGCAGTGTCACGCCGGAGCGCAGCTCCGCGGCCACCGTCGACGTGAGCTGCAGCACGGTGGGGTAGCGCTCCACCTCCAGCAGCCGCGGCACGCGCACCGTTCCGAAGCGCGCGATGCGTCCCAGGTCATTGCGCAGCAGGTCAACGATCATGAGGTTCTCGGCGCGCTCCTTGGGGGACTCGCGCAACGCGCGCGCGGCCGCGTCATCTTCGGCACTCCACCGTCCGCGGCGCGCCGTGCCCTTCATGGGGCGCGTGAGGATGCGCTCGCCCACGCGCTGGAAGAAAAGCTCCGGCGACGCGCTCACGATCGCGTGCGAGGCGGGGGGGAGCCGGATGTACGCCGCGTAGCGACCCCCCTGCCCCGCACGCAGACGGTAGAAGAGCGCCGTCGGGTCATCTATCGTGCCGCGAAGGCGCGTGGTGAGATTCACCTGGTACACGTCGCCGCGCGCGATCGCCTGCCGCACCACGCCCACCTTGTGCTCGTAGCGCGTGCGGTCGTCGTCGCACGACCACGCGCACGCTGCACCGGCGCCCGGATCGATGGCAGCCGCATCCGCCGCGCCACCGCTCGGCGCGGGATCCTCGAACGCGCCGAACCAGGCGAGGGGGAGCGCGCCGGGCGCGTGCGTGACCATGGCACCGTCAAACGCCGGCGCGGCCTCGTAGCAAACGAAGCCCACTACGTGCCGCCCCGCGCGCGCCTCGCGCTCCGCCTGCGCGATCACGCCGGGTACGTCGTCCGCCGTGCGCGCGTCCACCTCGCGCACGGGATGCGCGAAGCGGAGCAGGTCGCCGGACAAGGATGCGCCGTACCCGGAATCCAGCAGGACGAGCGGAGTGCCAGGCGTGGAATGCACGCGGTCGCGCGGATGGACGGTGGTGAAACGCACGTGGCGGAGGCGGGCAGGAAGCTAACTCCGGTCTGGCCGGCGTTGAATCCCGGTTGCTGGTATGGTCGCGATACCGACGCTAGCTTCCACCGCACGTCATACGTTCGTCACTCATGCCGGACCGTCGGCTGTCCCCCTGCAAGGTGTGGTGCCTCATGTCCCGACTCGCCCGCTGGACCCGCCCCGCAGCGCTCGCCGTCGCGGCCGGCGTGCTCTCCGTTCCGATGTTCCCCGCCGTCTCCCACGCGCAGAGCGCCGCCTTCGAGGGCGTGGTGCACATCACGATGACCGGCGACCGGGGGAGCATCCCCGTGCTCTATTACATCAAGGGCAACGTGGCACGCATGGAGATGGACGCGCAGGGGCAGGAGATCGCGATGATCATGAATCCCGCGTCGGGGAAGACGTACATGATCATGCCCTCGCAGCAAGTCTACATGGAGATGGACCTGAAGAAGATGCAGGAGCAGGCCCAGCAGCAGATGCACGACAAGGACCCGCAGGTGAACAAGACCGGACGGACAGAGACCGTGGCCGGCCGCCAGTGCGAGCACTGGATCATCTCGTCCGGCACCGACTCGGCAGACGTGTGCATGGCGAAGGGGATCGGCACGTTCATGCAGGCCATGGCCCCGTCGATGCGCCAGTCGGAGCCTGCCTGGCAGCGCGAAGCGCGCGAACAGGGGATGTTCCCTCTCAAGGTCTCCGTGGCCGGCGGACGCGACGTGTGGCAGGTGACGCAGATCGAGAAGAAGTCGCTCGATGACTCGCTCTTCACACCGCCGTCGGAATACCAGAAGATGAGCATGCCCGGTCTTCCCGGGCAGCCGTAACGCACCCAGCGGCCGACGACGCGCATCCGTCAGGGGGCGCGGGGGCGTTCTCGCTTCCGCGCCCCCGCGTGCGTAGGGCCATACCGGACTTTGTTCGGGGTGTGACGGGCGGCGTCGCGGCAGCGTGGCGATCTGGCCACCGCTCCGGCGCGACGCGCGAGCGGTAATCGATCAGCGCGCGACGTGACCCACGACGCGTCGCCACCGTCATGATCATCGACTCGGCGCCGACGCTCCCATCCACCAGCGCCTCTCCTGTAGGCGGCGCCGCAGTGCCGCATTGCGCAATGAAGGTCTTGCAAAATGCGACGGACTCCCCAATCATTCTGGCCGTCGTGCGCCGGCACCGGAGCGCGGACACTGCGCCATCGCCTCACGCCGCACCGCAGCACGCTCCAGATCACTCGGCATCGCGTCGCAGCTCGCTGCACCCGCGTCCGCAGTATCGCAATCGGAACGCCCCCACTCAGAGCAGCACAACGTTCACCATGGCCCGACGGAGGCTCATGATGTTCCAACGGTATGTTGTAGCGCTGTCGTCGGCGGCGGCGCTCGTGCTCGTCACCGCCACGCCGGCGTACGCGCAGGGCGGCACGCACGTGCCGCGGTGGAGTGTCGGAATGGCCGCCAGCATCGCGCACTTCTCTCCCGAGGAGGGAGATGGCCTCACGACGTTCTCGCTCCCCGGCGGCGGAAGCCCGTTCGGGACGATTACCTCCATAGCGCTCGGTAACGGCAGCACGGCTCTGTGGGTGGACTACAACGCCACCGACAATTGGCAAATCGAGTTCCCCCTGGGATACAGCTACTCCAAGGTCAAGGGGGACGACGACGCCTTCACGATGTTGCGTATCGGCGTCGAGCCGCACTACTACTTCGGCCACTCGCTGCAATCGACTCGCTTCTTCGTCGGCGGCGGCGGGATCTTCGACCGCCTCTCGGTCGGCGAGAGCGCCACGCAGTGGTCACTTCGCGGAGTGGCCGGCCTGGAGTTCCCACTCATGAACGACCTGCGCCTCCGGACGGACGTGTTCTACCAGCGCTACTTCGAGAACGAGGACGACGGGCTTGTGTCGCTCAACGCGTTCGGCTGGGAGCTCGGCGCCAACTGCTACTTCGGCGACGAGGACGATGACGACGGCGACGACTTCGCGCCGTTCAACCTCCGCGTCGGAACGGATTTCTCCTTCGATCGCGTGAAGGACATCGATGATCTGAACACGACGACCTTCAGCCTGCCGTCGTTCTACGTTGGCGGCTTCGTTCCGCTCAGCCACAGCGAGCAGTTCCAGCTCGGCGGTGAGGTTGCGTTCCAGCGCATCCAGTCCGGCGGAGAGAGCCTCAACGAATGGCAGTGGCGTCCGACGCTCGAGTACAACCTGATGCCGGGCTACCTCAAGCAGACCGGCGTCCGGCTCCAGGGCGGCGTCGCACTCCGCCACATCGGGATCAGCGCCGGAGACGTGAGCGGAACGCAGTTCGGCTTCGGCGGTGGCGCGGCAGTCACCTTCCCGATGCTCGGGCACCTCGGCAGCGTGGGTGCGGACTGGACGCACTTCCAGGATCAGGACGACCTGGCCACGCCATCGTCCAATCAGTTCCGCATCAAGTTCGAGATGACGCACCGCGTGCACTTCTAGGCGGCACGCGCTCGATCGAATGACGAAGGGCCGGGGTCCAATCAACGGACTCCGGCCCTTCGTGCATCAGCTGTTCAGCGAACGCGCTCGCGCGCTGCCGCCGCGCGTCACGTGCTACAGCGACTTGAGGTACTCCACCAGATCCGCTTTCTGCTGCGCGGTGAGTCCGAGGCTCTTCCTGGTGTCGTAGAGCTGCACGACGTCCGCCAGCGTTGGTGCAACGCCATTGTGAAAGTACGGCGGATGTTGCCAGATGCCGTGCAGCGGTGCGGTGCGGTACTTCTTGGTGGCGCTCCGCGACGCATAGCTGGGCGCGCCGTTCGGCTCCGGCTCGCTCACGACTTCCGACGGATCGTGCAGCCGATCGTTGCCGTCCGAGAGGAGCGTGCCGGTGTGGCAGCTCGAGCACTTCCCCGCTCCCTCGAACACGACCTTGCCGCGTGCCGCGGCGGCCGAGTCGAAGCTCCCGGCGGGGGGCGCGGGGGCCGCGATGCTGAGCTGATAGGCCTGCAGCGCGGGCAGCTTGTCGGTAACCAGGTCGGGCGGCGTGTTGTTGACGTTCACGCCGGTCCGCGGCTCGCTGAAGGTGCCGTGTCCGTGCATCTGCGTCACGCCCACGTATCGGTTCCAGTACATGATGCTGTCGCCGTCGCCGGTGGCGGTGATACTGTGCAATCCCTCCAGCCCGTACGCCGGCGGAATCACCTGCGGTCCGTTCTTGCCGTCGAAGTTGTAGCGCGGATCGTACTTCCCCGGACCCCACGAGTTGAACACTGCCTTCTGCGCGTCGGTCACCGCGGGAGAGAGCGCGATGATCGCCCCGGGATTGAGATCGCGATTCGGCCATCCGTCCAGCCGCTTCCCGATACCGGGTGCGAAGGAGTTGTCCACCGTCGAGTGACACAACGCGCACGTGATCCCCACGCGCGTCAGCGTGTCGTGTCCGTTCACCGTCTCGACGGTTCCCTTCACTCCCACGACGGCGTTCAGCTTGAGCAGCGCCAGTGTGGTGGCCGGGTCGGTGAGGCTGATGGTGCCGCCCTGGATCCCCTGCACGACTTCCTGCGGCAGCGCCTCGGCATCGACCTTGAGACCCACCTTGAGCGCGGTGGTCGGGTCCACGGCCTGCTGGATGACCTCGTTCATGTGCAGCGTGTCGGTCCAGAAGGATTCATCGCCGAAGGTATCGAAGCGGAAGATGTCCTTCCCCTGCGCTGCAAGCTGCGGCTCCGGCGACTGCGAATCGCTCGCGTGGTTGACACATGCCACGGCGAGCATCGCGGCAGCGCCTCCGGTCACCGCCAGGAGAGAGAGCTCGCGCAGACACGTGCGCCCGACCCGCCGTCCGGAATGCTCTGCGCGTCGCGTGTACTGCTCACCGCGTACGGAACTCGGCGTGAGCCGCTGCGCCGAGGAGTACGACCGCGAGCGAGGACGCCGGGACCACTGCCACCACCGCATCGTGACCTCCCATGTTGCTCTGTAGGCCAGCACCGTCGTGGTCAGCAACGAACGCCGATAGCTACAAACGTCACGCAAATCATATTCCCACTTGAGGAATCTGTCCAATGCCGTGAAAGCGACCGGGCACTCCGCAGGAACGTCGAGGGTGAGGGGCGGATGGACGAAGGGCCGGGGCGCGGCTCCCGAACTTCTGGGAGCTCGCCCCGGCCCGCCCCCGCCGGAAAGGTCAGGCGGAATGCCGGCAGCGCGCGTCAGGCGCTACAGCGACTTGAGATACTCGACCAGGTCGGCCTTCTGTTGGTCTGTCAGACCGAGACCTTTCCTCGTGTTGTAGAGCTCCACCACGTCGGCGAGCGTCGGTGCGATGCCGTTGTGGAAGTACGGCGGATGTTGCCAGACGCCGTGGAGCGGCGCGGTGCGGTACTTCCCCGTTGCGCTGCGCGACGCGTAGCTGGGCGCCCCGTTCGGCTCCGGCTCGCTCACCACGTCCGAGGGATCGTGCAGACGCAGGTTCCCGTCGGTGAGCAGCGATCCGAAATGGCAGGTAGAGCACTTTCCCGCGCCCTCGAACACCGCCTTGCCGCGCGCCGCCGCGGCGGCATCGAAGCTCCCCATCGGCGGGGCGGGAGCCGCGAGGCTCAACTGGTACGCCTGCAGTGCGGGGAGCTTTGCGGTCACGAGGTCAGGCGGGGTGTTGTTCACGCTCACGCCGATGCGCGGATCGCTGAACGTCCCGTGTCCGTGCATCTGCGTCACGCCGACGTACCGGTTCCAGTAGGCAATGCTGTCCCCGTCGCCAGTGGAGGTGATGCTGTGCAGACCGAGCAGTCCGTAGGCGGGCGGGATCACCTGCGGCCCATTCTGACCGTCGAAGTTGAAGCGTGGGTCGTATTTCCCAGGACCCCACGACGTGAACACCGCCTTCTGCGCGTCGGTGATCGCCGGAGAAAGCGCGATGATGGCGCCCGGGTTGAGATCGCGATTGGGCCACCCATCCAGGCGCTTTCCGATACCGGGCGCGAAGGAGTTGTCCACCGTGGAGTGGCAGAGCGCGCAGGTGATGCCGACGCTCGTGAGGGTGTCGTGGCCGTTGACGTTCTCCACCGTCCCCTTGAGCCCCACGACCGCGTTGAGCTTGAGGAGGGCGACCGTGGTGGCCGGGTCGGTGAGGCTGATCGCACCGCTCTGGATCCCCGCCACCACATCGGGCGGGAGCGCGTCGGCGTCGACCTTGAGCCCGACCGACAGCGCCGTGGTGGGATCGACCGCCGCCTGGATGACCTCGTGCATGCGGAGCGTGTCGGTCCAGAAGGACTCGTCGCCGAAGGTATCGAAGCGGAAGATGTCCTTGCCGTCGGCGACGAGTTGCGGATCGGGTGGGCGCGGGCCGGTGGGGCTGTCGCTACAGGCGAGCACCAGCCCGGCCGCGGCAATCCCGGCGACGGCCAGCAGGGAGAATTCTCGCCACGGCGCGCGGCCGGCTCGGCGTCCGGCGACGCCGCGTCGCGCGGCATGCCGCTCTGCGATGAAGGTGGACGGGGCGCCCTCCACGGGAGAGCGAGACGACAGGGAGGAAGACCGGGACCACTGCCAGCGCTTCATCATGCACTCCTTGGGCGTCCGAATGACATCCAGCACGACCCTGCACCTGTCCGTACCGAGCGCAAACCCCATGCACGCGAGCCAGCCTTGTGCAAGAGATATTATATGTGCTGCAAGAGATATAACATTTAGACATATTATGCAATACCTGCAAGACCTTGGCAGGACAGCGGTTGGGAATCAGACGTTTCCGCTACGGGGCTGGCTTCGCGCCCTGACCGGATAGCTCGGGTGGCAGCGTGAGGCCCGGGCGCTCCTGTGCCCAGAGGATCGTCGCCACCCACCAGCGCGTCCCGTCGAACACCAATTGGATGCTGTTCACCCCGCGAACGAAGGGCGCCTCACCCGGCGCGCGGCGCGACGCGTAGCCGCTGAACAGCTCGGCGATGTTCCCGAAGCGGTGCGTCTGGCGACCGAGCTCTCCCTCGTAGAACGGGTTCCGCGCGAGAAAATCGTGGGCGCGCTCGATGTACTCCTCCACCGTGAGCACCGTCGCCCCGTACACGCTGTCGCTCCCCGCGCCGGTGGGGATGAGCCGCGCCCCCGGCAGGAAGAGGGAGCGGAAGCGGTCCCAGTCACGCTCGGCGCCTGCCGGTCCGGAGATCACGTCGTAGAGCGCCGCGACGATGGCGTCGATCGACCGGACGTCCTCAGGGCGTGCGGTGGGGGCCGTCTCGCCGTCGCGGCTCGAGTGCCCCTGCGCCGCGGCGACGCCCGGCAGCATGGCCGTCAACGCCGCCGCGAGCGCGAGCACCTGCGCGCCGCGCCACCAGCCGCGCTCCATCCCGATTGCCCGATCGGCACACCGACTTGCACGCATATCGACCCTCCTCCCTGTTGGGGCGCTGGACCGCGATGGAGAACATCTGTGGGACAGCACGGTGCCCTCCGGGGTGGCAGACACCGGGCGTCCACGATAGCATCCGTCACGCACTGCGCGCGCGCCGAGCACCCCGCGCGGTAGAGCATCCGCTGCAATCCCCTCCACCAGACGCCATCCCGGACGGCGACATGCGCCACCCACTCGCCACGCCTGCCCGTGCGCGCGCCGTGACTCCACGCAGGCCACGCCGGTGAGCGTACCCGCGACCGACGATCTCGAAACCGGCGCCCTGGAGCGCGCCGTGGCCGGCCGCTACGCCATCGAGCGGGAGCTCGGTCGCGGCGGTATGGGCGTGGTGTACCTCGCGCGCGATCTCGCGCTCGAGCGTGCGGTGGCCATCAAGCTGCTCCCTCGGGTGCTGGCCGCACAGCCGGAGCTCCGCGAGCGCTTCCTGCGCGAAACGCGTACCGCCGCCGGACTGTCGCACCCGCACATCGTCCCCATCCACGCCGTCGAGGAGCGCGACGGACTGGTGTACTACGTGATGGGGTTCATCGACGGCGAATCGCTCACCGAGCGCGTGCGGCGCGTCGGACCCCTTCCCCCGGACGAAGTCGCGCGCGTTCTCCAGGAGAGCGCGGAGGCGCTCGCCTACGCGCACGAGCGAGGGATCGTCCACCGCGATGTGAAGGCGGACAACATCCTCCTCGAGCGTGGAACGGGACGCGCCTTTCTCACCGACTTCGGGATCGCGCGCGTGGCCGACTCCACCATGACCATGGCGGGGCAGAGTCTGGGGACGCCGCAGTACATGAGCCCCGAGCAGGCCACCGGCGAGACGGTGGACGCGCGGAGCGATCTCTACTCGCTGGGCGTCGTCGGTTACTTCGCGCTCACCGGCACGGTGCCCTTCACCGCGCCCACAGTGGCCGCCATTCTCGCCATGCAGGTCACGAAGGCGGCGCCCCCGGTGACGAGCGTGCGGCGCGACGTCCCACCCAAGCTGGCGGAGGCGATCGACCGCTGCCTGGAGAAGGACCCCGCCGCGCGCTGGCAGTCGGCATCACAGTTGGTGGCCGCGCTGCGCACAGCGCAGGGAGCGGCCGGCGTGGAGATCGCCGGTCCGGTGCGCAATTTCCAGCGCATGGCGGAGATGGCATCGGTGCAGGTCATCACCATCGTCAGCGCGCTGCCGATAATGATCGTGGCCGACGCCAAGCTCCCGCTCATCGTCGTGTACGTGGCTGCGTCGCTGCTCGTGCTCGCCATGCAATTCGCCGCGCGCACACGCGATCTCCTCGCACGCGGGTACACGCACGACGACGTGCGCGCGGCGTTCGAGCTCGAGATGCGCCGGCGCGAGGAGGAAGCGTCGCACCTCGGGCCACAGGCGGCGCACGCGCGCGGCGCGTGGCGCTCGGTCCTCCAGGTGACGGTCGGCGCGGCGATGCTCGGCGCGGGGGTGGCGATCGCCCGAGACACGCACCTCTACACGACGAGGGGGATCATCGCGCTCCTGCTGATCGTGCTCAGCATCATCATCATGGCCACCGCGGTCGCGCGGCGGCAGGACCGCTGGCAGCGGCTGGACCGGCGCTATGCGCGTGTGACCTCCCGCATCTGGACGGGCCCCATCGGACGCACCTTCTTCCGGCTCCTCGCACGCGGCACGTCATCGCGCGCGCACGCAGCGGCATCGGGGCCGTCGTCCGCAAATGCTCGATCGTCCGCGCTCACCACGCTGCTGGCCGAGTTGCCGGCACCGCTCGTTCGCCAGTTGCGCGACGTGCGTGCTCTGCTCGATACGCTCGAGGAGCGAGTCGCCGCGCTCGAAGCGCGCGAGAGCGAGCTCGACCGCGCGCTGTCGGAGGCGGCGGTCACGCTCGCGCCCGCTCCCGGTGAGAGCGCCGGCGGTGCCGCCCACGCGCCCTCCGCGAGCTCCGCGCATGATCGCCGTGACGCACTCGTGGCCGACCTCACCACGGCGCGTCGCGCCGCCGCCGAGGAGCGCGCCGCGCTCCTCCAGTTGCTGGAGCGGTTTCGCTTGCACTTCATCCGGCTCCGCAGCGGGGTGGGGACGGTCGACGACCTGGCGCCGGAGCTGGAAGAGGCGCGGCGGAGCGTGGCCAGGTCGTAGCGGCGCGCATCACGCCGTACGACAGATCACGCCGCACGACGCATCACGCCGCACGACGCATCACGCGAGGTCGGCGAGCATGTCGCGCAGGCGCGTCCGCACTGCCTCGCGCACGGGCGCGGGGCTCAGCACCTCCGCATCGGGGCCGTACTGCAGCACGTGCCGCACCGCCCACTGCGCGTCGGCCAACGGATGCTCGATCGTCACCGAGCCATCCGCATCCAGTGAGACTCCGTGCCGCTCGGCGATCCAGCGCGCAACGCGCGGCGAGTAGCGCACCACGAGCGCGTCCGGCTCCTCGGCGTGAAAGACCGCCCCGTGCCGCACCACGTTGTCCATCGAGAAGCCGTCGGGGATCGTGAACCGCTCCGACAGCACGCGCACCTCCTCGATGCGATCGACGCGGAAGATGCGGATCGCCAGGCGGTCGTCGCAGTACGCCACCAGATACCACGCGCCGCGCGCGACGACCAGTCCGTACGGACAGACGGTGCGCCGGTGCGACGCGCTGGCATCGGCGCTCCGGTAGTCGAGCCGCACCTTGCGCTTGTCGCGTCGCGCGCGCCGGAGCGCGGCCAGCCACGCCGGGTCCGCCTCCGCGCCCAGATCGGCCGCGCGCGCAGGGGCGGCCAGCTCGCGGTCGCCGAGCCGCGTGATCGCCCCGCGCAGCCGGCGCCGGGCGCCGTCGATCGCGTGCTGCTCATCCGGAGTGCGCTCCGCGGCGAGCATCGCCAGCCCGAGCTCGAGCGCGCACAGCTCGTGGACGGTGAGCCGCATCGGGCGCCCGAAATACTTGCTGTGCACCTCCACGTACCGCGCATCGAGCGCCACCGTGAGCCCCGGCACGAACCCCCCAGGCTCATCGAAGCGCACCGAGAGTGAATGCAGATCGGTCAGGATCGTCTCCGGATCCGCGTGAACGCGTCGTGCGACGGTGGCGATTGCGTGCGGCTTCCCGTCGGCCAGACGCGGAATGAGGTGCAGCAGCCGGCGCAACTGGTCGGCCGCATCGCGCACGGCGGGTGCGCGGCGCTTTCGCGCTCCTCTCGCCGGCGCGCGACGCGGCGTCATGCGCGCGGCTCCGCACGATCGCCATACACGGCGAGCGTGGCGCGCAGCATCTCGCGGTAGCGCTCCACCAGCTCCACGGGGGACACCGGCGCCGCGGCGCCGCCCAGCGAGAGCAGCCAGCGGGCGAACGTGTCCGGCCTGCGCACCTGGAAGCGGCGGCGATCGCGGTGCCCGCGCACCGGCTCGCCCAGCCGCGCCGCCGCACGTGCCGCGCCCGTGTCGCGCCGGATGTCCACCACGGCCACCATCTCCGCGCCGTCGCCGAGCATCCACGCGGCGCGGGAGCGCGCGTGGTCGGGGAGGTGGAAGGTGGAGGGAACCGTGAAATCCGCCGTCTGCGGGCGTCGGGTCGCGATCCGGACGTCGCGCATGCGCCCCAGGCGAAAGTGGCGCACCATGCCGCGGGTCAGGTCGCGCGCAACCAGATACCAGTGCCCGCTCACGAAGACCAGACCGTACGGCTCCACCTCGCGTTCTTCGATGGCATCGGTGGACATGGCGTGGTACGTGAACGCCGCGCGCTTGCGGCGGAGCACCGCGCGCCCCAGGAGCGCGAACGTCCGCGCATCCACCTGCTCCGCGATCACGCGCTCGCGCAGCTCCGCGCGCGTGACATCCACCGGCAGATCGAACGCCAGCTTGCGCATGGCGCTCTCCGCTTCGGCAGCCAGGAGCGGATCGCCGAGCGCGCGCACGCGCTGGGCGGCGTGGGCGACCGCTTCCAACTCGTCCGGCTCGAAGGCGAGCTGTTCGAGATCTCGATAGCCTGAGGGCGGGATCGCGCGCCGCTCCGCGCCGCCGCCCGCGGCGATGTGCACGTACGGCAGGTAGAAGTCGCGCCGCCGCAGTTGATACGCTGCCTGCGGTGGGTCGCCGAGCTCCACCGTCTCGATCGGGATGCCGAACGCGCGGAGCTCGTCCTTGTCGCGCTCGAACATGCGCATGAGCGTGGCACCCGGCCGCGCGGCGGCGTAGGCCGGCACGTCGCGGCGGAGATCCTCGAACGACACGGGGTAATGCCGCCCCAGGAGCGCCGCGAGCACGTCGATCCACCGTTGCACCTTGGGTCCTTCGCGTGCGCGGCGCTCCGTCTGCGCCGAACGGCTGCGCGGACGGGATGAGCGTCTGGAGTGTGGAGCGCGGCGGGCGGACACGGGGGTGGCAGGCGAGTGAGAGGGGGGGGCGAGCGAAGATGTGGGCGCGGATGGATGCATTGCAACCAGGGGGGCGCCATGACCTGTCCTGTCGCCCGCACGAGCGCATGACGCGCCAGGCGCACGGCTGAATGATGGACGGAGGGTCTGACAGCACCTGCCGTCGCCGGCGCGAGGCACAACGCGCGCGTGGCGACCGGATGCGATGTCAGGGGGAGGTGGCATTGTGTGACGTCACCCGAACGGACCGACGTTACCATGCCATCTCACGGCTACTCCGACCTGATCAACCACGCCTTCGCCTACGCGGCCGTGCACCACGCCGGCGCCACGCGCAAGGGAACGCGCGTCCCCTACATCACGCACCCCGCCAACCTGGCGGTCATCCTCGCCCGCTACGGGTGCGACGACGCGACGATCGTCGCCGCCATCCTGCACGACGTGGTGGAGGACTGCGACCTGCCGGGGCACACGGTCGCCACGCACACGCACGAGATTCTGGAGAAGTTCGGCCAGGAGGTGCTGCGCGACGTGCTGGCGGTGACCAAGCCCACACACGATGCGGGCGGGTGGCTGCTGACGTCGGCCCAGAGCAAGGCGGGCTACCTGGAGCAGCTCGCGTACGCGAGCGACCGCGCGCGGTGGGTGTGCGCCGCGGACAAGCTGCACAACGCGCGCGCCATCCTCTCCGATCTGCGGCGCGCGGCGCATCCCGATGACGTGTGGGGGCGCTTCAACGTGCCGCGTGCTCAGACCATCGCCTACTACCGCGCGGTGCTCGACCGCCTGCGCGAGCTGGGATTCCGCGCGCCCATCCTGGGCGAGCTGCGGAGCGCGGTGGAGGAGCTGGAGCGGCTGGCCCTTCCGCCGGGCGGGAACGGCTGACGACGCGGTGCCAGCGGCGGCGCAGGCCCGCCAGGACACCCGTTGTCGGACGCGCGCTTGCGCCTCCGTCTCCGCAGACGTACGGTAGCGTCACCCGCTGTCAGACCCACGCGTCATCCTCGATGATGCCCCCGCCGGCGTGCGCCTCCCGTCACCACGGAATCGGCGCTCGCGTCACGCTCCTCGCTCCTCGCCACGCTCCCTTCGCGCCGAAATGGCCACCCTCACCTCGGCCCCCGCGTCCGACACGCACCCTGAGCTACGCCTCATCGTCGCCACCGATCCGGAGCGGCTGCTCCGTCACGCGGCGTCGGGGTTCCTCGTCCCGCTCCGCGCTTCCGCTGGCGAGCCCTTCCCCACCGTGCCATACCTGCTCGCTCTCCGGCAGGGAGGATTGCGCGACGACGTGATCGAGATGGCGGCTGAGGCACGCGTGCCGGGGTGGTTCGACCCGCCGCTCTGCACGTTCCAAGAGCTGCCCGGCTGGCTTGGGGCGCCTGAGCGGCACACGCTGGGGGACCACGATCGGCTCGCGCTGCTCGCGCATCTGCTGCGTGATCCGGACCACCGGCTGTTCGAGCATGCCGACGTCCATGACGATCTCGTGGACGCGGTGAACGACCTCTACGGCGAGCTGATCGCGGATGGCGTGTCGCCCGAGCACTTCGCGTCGGCGCTCGCCGCACGTGCCGGCCGCGACGCGTTCGAAGCACAGCGCGACGACGATCTCGCGCGCGGCTACGCCGCCTACCATCAGGCGCTCGATCGCCTGCACGTCGGAGACGGGCGCGACGAGCTCCTCCACTGCGCGCGCGCCATCGAGAACGGAACGGCGGCGCTTGCGCAGACGCTTGGCGCACGACGCGAGATCCGCATCGTGGGGCTCAACGATCTCCGGCGCGGCTGGCGTCATCTCCTGCGCGCGCTGGCGCGCACGCCCGCGCTCGAGACGCTGTGCATCTACGGCGCCCCGTCAATGGACCTCTCCGAGCTGCACCCCGTTGTGCAGCGCCTGGATGAGTCGCGCACGCTGGCAGCGCGGCTCTTCGCCCAGCCCGCCGAGCGCGGCGCTGATGCGGCAACGCTCATCGTCGCGCCGGATGTGGACCGGGAAATGGATCACATCGCCTGCCGCGTGCGCGCGCTGATCGACGCCGGCACGCCACCGCATCGCATCGCGATCGTCTCGCGCCAGGAGCGGCCGCACGTGGAGGAGGCGCTCGCCGCACTCGCGCGCGCGGGCGTACCGGCCACCGCGCGCCAGCGGATCAATCTTGCCGAAGTTCCTGCCGTCCGTGCCGTCGGCACGTTATTCGACGCGGCAGCGGAGGGGTGGACGCGCCACGGGCTGTGCGAGCTGGCCGATCAGCCGTACCTCGCCTGCGGGCTCTCCGCGCGCGTCATCAACGAGATCGGATACCGGCGGCGGGTAGAAGGGCTCGCCGCGTGGGCGGCCGCGCTCTCCGCGCTGGAGGAGCGCACGGGAGCGCGCCTGGCGCACGCCGGCCCTCCAAATGACGCCGATGAAGTGTCGGTCCTGTCCGATGCGCGCGCCGAGCTGGCTGCCGCGCGTGCAGGGTTCGGGACGTTCGCCGCACGCGCGAAAGAACTCGATCGATCGCGTTCGCTCCTCGCATGGCTCGAGTGGCTCGAGCGTTTCCTGCGCGACGATCCGTGGGGCGTCGTCCGCGCCATCTACGACGTGCCGGACGAGCGCTTCGACATCGCGCGCATCGACCTGGCCGGGTGGAACGGGCTGAGCCGGATCGTGCGCGACTGGCGCGAGGCGGTGAGCCAGTTCGGCGCCGGGAGCGAGGTGTTGAGCGTGCAGGCGTTCGCGTCGCAGTTGCGCGCGTGTCTCACCGGCGATGTGGCGCTGTGGACGCCGCAGCGCCGCGGCGTGGCGGTGCTGGAGGCGCTCGCGGCGGCGTACCGTTCCTTCGACCATCTCTTCCTGGTGGGGCTGGAGGCAGGCGCGTTCCCCCGCGCGCCGCGCGCCTCCGCGCTGTTCGACGAGGCAGAGCGTACGGCGCTGGCCGGGCTCGGGATGCCGTTCGAGTCCAGGGAGGTATGGGAGACACGCGAGCGTGAGTTGTTCCGCGTGCTCGTGGCGGGCGCGCGGCATCTCACCGCCAGCTATTCGCGGCTCGACGAGCGCGGGCGCGACGTGATCGGGTCGTCCTTCGTGGAAGAGCTGCGCGACGCGGTCACACTGGACGTCGTGGCGATCGCGTCATCGAAGGTGCTCACCCCCGGCATGCCGCTCGTGCGCAGCGCGGAGGCGCTCGCGCATGCCGCACACGCCGCGCGCATCGAGAGAGCGCGCGCGAGCCGCGTCCCTTCCGTGTACGCGGGGCAGATTGCCGACGCCGAGCTGGCCGCCCTGCTCGCACGCGAATTTGGCGACGACCGGCAGTGGAGTCCCACGCAGCTCGAGGAGTTCGCCAAGTGCCCGTGGGCGTACTTCTCCAAGCGGCTGCTGCGGCTCTCGCTCCACGAAGAGCCGTCGGAAGACATCGACCGCTCGCTGCGCGGGCGCGTGCTGCACGATGCACTCCGGCGCTTCTACGACAGCGCTCACGAGCGGCTGGACGCGCCTGTCTTTCTCCGCGCGCCGGATGAAGAATGGGCCGGTCCGTTGCTCGACGCGTGTGTGGACGCAGCGTTCGATGACGCCGCCCAGCGCGAGTGGGTGGGGCACCCGGCGCTGCGCGATGCCACACGGGCCGAGCTGCGCGCGCTCGCACGCGGCTTCCTGGCGTGGGAGCTCGACCTGCACGAGAAGATGTTCACGCAGACGGCGCCCAATGCGATCGCGCCGAAGATGATCCGCACCGGCGTGGACCGTCACGAGCTGGCGTTTCACGACATGGTCTACGAGCACGACGGGGTGCGGCTCCGCTTCCGCGGCTCCATCGACCGCGTGGAAGTGTGCGTGGACGACCGCGTGCCGGACGGCCAGTTCGTGGCGGCCATGGATTACAAGACATCGATGAGCGCGACGCCGGGCGACGGAAAGAAGAAGGCGTGGCGGGACCACGTCGTCCTCCAGCTCCCACTGTACGCGCACGCGCTGCGACAGCTCTACCCGGAGCACGAGGTGGCGCGCGTCGAGTACGCCACGCTCAAGAAACCGCAGCCGGTGCATCGGCTGCAGCCCTTCCGCTACGATCGGAAGCGTGGCGTGGCCGTGGCGAGCGATGCCGACACCGAGCAGTGGGAGGCCGCGCTCCGCGCCGCCGTCGCGCACGTGCGCCGCGCGCGGAGTGGAGAGTTTCCCCCCGTGCCGCCGCCGTCGTGCAACTGCCCGCCCTGGTGCCAGGGCCGTGACATCTGCCGCATTCCGGGAGGGCCGCGCGATGGCTACGGACACTGACGGCCGCGCGCCGGAGGGCGCTTCCGAGAACGAGCCGAGCACCGAGCAGCGGGAGATCATCTTCGACACCACGCACCACCTGCTCGTCGCGGCGGGCGCGGGGACGGGGAAGACGTTCACCGCGGTGCACAAGGTGCTCTACCTGCTCGGCGTCCCCGTGTGCGGGAGAACGTGTCCCACGCCGCTCCGCCTGAGCGACATCGCGGCCATCACCTTCACCAACCGCGCGGCGGCGGAGCTGAAGCAGAAGCTGCGCGATGCGCTGCGCGCCGCCGGCCGCCGCGACGACGCCTACCAGGTGGATGCCGCACGCGTGGGGACGATCCACGGCTTCTGCAGCGACGTGCTGCGCGAGTTCGCACTGCGGGCGCGGCTTCCGCATGCGCTCTCGCTCGTGGATGACGCCGAAGGCGCGCTGTTGCGCGATGAGTGCGCGCGCGACGCGCTCCTGGCCGCGCTCGAGGAAGCGCCGGAGGGGGAGCACGGTGCGCCTGGCGTGGCGGAGCTCGTGGCCGCGTGGCCGGCGCGTGACGTGCACCGGTGGATTCGCGAGCTGCTCGATCACGACGAGACCGTGGCGACGCTCGCCACGAGCGCGGCGCAGCGCGGCGGACTGGAACGCCCTCTCGTGGAATTGGCCGTGCGCGCCCGCCGCCTGCTGCACGAGCGGCTGCGCGCCTCGCGGCGCGTGGACTTCGACCGCCTGATCGTCTGGACGCGCGACCTCATCCGCGACAACGCGGCGGTGCGGAACGCGCTGCAGCGGCGCATTCGCGTCCTCCTCATCGACGAGCTGCAGGACGTGGACCCCGTGCAGCGCGACATCGCCTACCTGCTCGGCGCACCCGAGAGTCGGCGCGCGGACACTCCGCGGCTCGTGCTCGTCGGCGATCCCAAGCAGAGCATCTACCGCTTCCGGCACGCCGACGTGCAGGTGTGGCGCAACGTGGAGCGCGACTTCGGCGAGCGCGGACTCGGCCGCGTGCTCTCACTCGAGACCAACCGGCGCAGCACGGCGGCCGTGCTTGCCCTGGTGGATCACGTCGTCGGCCCCTGTCTGGATGAGCCGGTGGATCGCGAGAACGGACACGCCGACTTCGAGGTGCGCTACGCCCCGGTAAGAGCGCACAGTGAGACGGCCGATGGCGCCTCGGACACAGTCGCGTCCAGCGACGATGAAGCGCCCGCCATCGAGATCTTCGTCGTCCCCCCCAAGGACGACGGCAAGATACACAAGGCGGAGGTGGTGCGCGCGAGCGAGGCCGCCGCCGTAGCGGCGCGCATGCGCGAGCTGCACGATGAGCGCGGCTTCGATTGGCGCGAGATAGCCATCCTGCTCTGCGGATGGCGCGCGCTCGACGTCTACCGCAACGCGCTCGAGCGCGCGGGGATCCCCGTGTACGCGCTGCGCACCAGCGGCTTCTACGACCGGCAGGAGATCGTGGACGTGCTCGTCGCGCTCCGCGCCATCCGCGATGCGCACGATGATCGCGCGGTGATGGGCTTTCTGCGCGGTCCGTGTGTGGGCGTGTCCGACGAGACGCTGCTGCGCATCGCGCGGCAGAGCACGGGGTCCGCGTGGAGCGCTGCGTGGAGCGCTGCGTGGAGCGCGGACATCCCCGATGCCGGCGAGCGCTCGCGGTTACACAGGGGCGTGGAGATGCTCGCGCGGTGGACCGCAGTGCGCGACCGTGTGCCGGTGGCGCGGCTGGTGGAGCGGATGCTCGAGGAGAGCGGCTATCTGGCGCATCTCGCGCTCGACGGCGCTCGCGGCGAGCAGTGCATCGCCAACATCCGGAAGCTCGTGCGCATGCTCGCCGCCGCGCCCGAGCGCAGCGTGGCCGAGACGCTGCTCGCCGTGGAGCGCGCGCGAGAGACAGGCGCCGTGGAGCGGGATGCCTCGCTCTTCGGCGAGGCGGACGATGTCGTCACCATCACGTCGGTGCACTCCGCCAAGGGACTCGAGTGGCGCGCCGTCTTCTGGTGCGACCTGGTGCGCGACCGCAAACGGAAGCAGTGGCCGGACATGCTCCTCGCCGCGGGCGATGTCGCGCTGGACGATCCGCTGGGGAAGAACCACCCCGAGGCGTACGCGCGTGCGCGCACGCGGCTGGAACAGGAGGAGCAGGCGGAGGAGAAGCGCCTCTGGTACGTGGCGACCACGCGCGCCAAGGAGCTGCTCGTGCTCTCCGGGATCGCGCTCGGGACGCGAAAGGGGAAAGCGGCCGCGACCGTTGCGGTGTGCCGCGCGCTCCCCGAGCTGGATCACGGCGCTGCGGTGGCGTCGTACCGTTCGCACAACGGCAAGACCTACGAGGCCGTGGTACGCGCGGTGCCGATCGTCGCTCCGGATGCGAGCGCGATGATCGACAGCGAGGAGGATGACGACGCGGACGAGCTCGTGGTGGAGCGCGCATCTGTGGAGAGTGCATCGCGCCCACGGGCGGCGGCCGGCGAGGCCGCAGTTACAACGGCGTTCGGTCCACAACGCACGGAGGCGGGCCACCACCCAGGCGACACGACGTCGGCGCGCCACACCGAGCCGGCCGACGATCCGCGCGTCTCCGTCACCCTCGAGCCACCGCGCGTGCCCATCGTGCTGCCGGCGGAACGGACGCGCCACTCCGCCACCGAGCTGCTGCAGCTCGAGCGGTGCGCGCGCAAGCGGTGGTTCAAGTACGTGCTCGGCCTGCGCGAGCCTTCCGTGCCGGGGCGTGGCTCGGGAGAGGAGATCGACGCCATTCGGCGCGGGCTCATCGTGCACGACGTGCTGGAGCGGTGGCGCGAGGACGCGGAGCTGGACGCGCTGTTGGAGGATGCCGTGGGGCGGTGGGACCCCGACGCGCCGCCGCGCGAGACCCCGCGCGGCGCGCGCTACCGCGACGAGATGCGCGGCGAGCTGGATGCCGTGCTCGCCGACGAGCGGTACCGCTCGCTGCTCGACCGCCCTGGCGCGCGGCGCGAGTTGGAGTTTCTCCACCTGCGCGCGCCGGGGGACTACGTGCAGGGGAAGATCGATCTCGCCGCGCCCGGCCAGGACGGCTACGAGATCCTCGACGTGAAGACCGGCCGCTGCAAAGCGGGCGCAGTGGACGAGAAAGCGGAGCAGTACGCCATTCAGAAGGCGGTGTACGTAGAGGCGGTGGAGCGCATTACCGGTGGGCGCGTCGCGCACTTCGCCTTCCACTTCAGCCGGGCGGGGGACCAGGCACGATCCCCCCTCGACACTGCGGAGCGCGAGCGGCTTGAGGCGCGGCTCGAGCGCGTGCGCGCGGCGGCAGGTGCGTCTCCCCCAGCGCTGGCGGTGAACGCCACGGAATGCCGGTGGTGCGGGTATCGCCAGGCGGGGTGGTGCGCGGGAGTCGGCGGCGGGAGTGAGGCGCGGGCGCCTGGAGCGGACTGAACGAGACGCGGCGGCGGGGTTATTGGCGGCACATCCCAGGGCGTGGCACCACCTCGGGCACCATCGTGCGTTCCAACGCGTTCACGCTCCAGTAGGTCGTTCACGCCCGCGCGCGCCGGTGCTCCGGTCGTGCACCCGCGCGCGCGGCGCTTCACCGTCGGACGCTGCTCGCGGCGCCCTCTGCCTTCTCACCCGGATCGCTCATGTCCATCGCCCAGGCCTTCCTCCCCGAGTTCGACCAGGAGATGACGACCACCCGCGCGCTTCTCGAGCGCGTGCCGGTGACGCAGAACTCCTGGAAACCCCACGAGAAGTCGATGACGCTCGGCAGGCTGTCGGCCCACGTGGCCACCATCGCGCACTTCGGCCCGCACATCGTCGATGCTGAAGAGTTCGATCTCATGTCCGACGACGCGGAAACGCTCCGGATGGCGGACTTCGACTCCACCCAGGCGCTGCTGAAGGTGTTCGACGAGACCACGGCCAACGCGCGGCGCGCGATCGCCGGCGCGTCGGACGACGCCCTGCGCCAGCCCTGGGCCCTCCGGCGCGGAGACAGGACCATCATGAGCGTGCCGCGCAGCGCCGCCCTACGCACGCTCCTCCTCAATCATCTCATCCACCACCGCGGGCAGCTCTCCGTCTACTTGCGACTGAACGACGTGCCGCTCCCCGGCATCTACGGCCCCTCGGCGGACACGCCCATCTGAGCTGCGCCGTCGCACCGCGCACGCCCGACGCCCGCCGCTCGCTCGCGATCCGGCGGGCGTTTGGCATCCGCCAGCTCCCCCACGCGCGGCGCCGTAGCGCTTGGGTGGCGCCGGAGAGCGCGAACGGCTCCGCACTCGCGCGCGAGCACCAGAGATCCCGCGCGACATGCGTGTCCAGTACCGCATCGACACCGAGCGACCGGCGTCACGCAGGTCGACAACGCTCCCCGCCATCGGCAGATTCGGCGTCGAGCGTTCAACCCGGAGGCCGATCCATGGCGCGCCGCCGTCACCGTACATCGTTCTCTCATCACATCCGCCAGGTCGTGTGTCTCCACGCGGCCGCGCTCCTGGCCGCCGCCCTTGCCGCCTTCCCCGCGGCGCTCCCGGCACAGACGGTCGACTCCGCTCTGGCCGCGTACATCGACTCTCTCCCGATGGTGGACGAACACGCGCACCCACTGCGTTGGGTAGCGCCCGGTGCGCCGGCGGACACCGAGTACGACGCGCTCCCGCTGGAGGGAATGCCTGCCTTCGATGTCCCCGCGCGGCTCCGGCCGGACAACCCGGAGTGGGTGCGCGCGTGGCAGGCGATGTACGGCTATCCGTACGACGACGCATCGGACGAGCACGTGCGCGATCTCGCCGCACGCAAGGAGCGCGTGCGCGCGGAGCAGGGAGCGCGCTTCCCGGCGTGGGTGCTCGACCGCGCGGGGATCGACGTGATGCTCGCCAACCGCGTGGCGATGGGAGAGGGACTCGACGCGCCGCGCTTCCGCTGGATCGCCTTCGCCGATCCGCTCCTCCTTCCGCTCGACGTGCGCACGGAAGCGGCGCGCTCCCCCGACTTCGCCGTCCTCTACCCCAACGAAGCCAAGCTCCTCGCGCGCTACGAGCGCGCGCTCGGCGTGCACGCGCGCCCTGCCACCCTCGACGCATACGTGCGCACGGTGGTCATCCCCACGCTCGAGCGCATGAAGCGGGACGGCACGGTGGGGATCAAGTTCGAGGCGGCTTACCTGCGCCCGCTCGACTTCACCGCCGTACCGGAAGACAGCGCAGCGCGCATCTACGCGCGCCATGCCCGCGCCGGCGCGTCCCCTCCCTCGCACGCGGAGTACACCGCGCTCGAGAACTACCTCATGCACGCGATCGCGCGGGAAGCGGGACGGCTCTCGCTCCCCATCCAGATCCACGTGCTCGGCGGCTACGGCAGTTTCTACTCCATCTGCGGCAGCGAGCCGCTGCAGCTCGAGCCGCTGCTCAACGATCCCGATCTGCGCGAGGCGCGCTTCGTGATCGTGCACGGCGGCTGGCCCTTCCCCAGCGAGACAGCGGCGCTCCTCGGCAAGGCCAACGCCTACGCCGATCTCTCGACCATGACGCTCATCCTCTCCGCGCGCGAGCTGAGCACGATCGCACGCGAGTGGCTCACGCTCTACCCCGAGAAGGTGCTGGTGGGGACGGACGCCTTCGAGTTCGGCGGCAACATCGGGTGGGAGGAAGTCGCCTGGGTGAGCGCCACGACGGCGCGCCGCGCGCTCGCCATGGCGCTCTCCGGGATGATGGCCGACGGAGAGGTCAGTCGCGCCCGCGCGGAGCAGCTGGCACGGATGGCGCTCCGCGACAACGCCGTCGCTCTGTACCACCTGGAGAAACCGTGAGCCATCCGGGCGCATCGCGCCACCGGTACGCCAGGCGCGCCGTATGATCCTCGGCCACTTCGGCGTCGCGATGGCCGCCAAGCGCGTAGCGCCACGCACATCGCTCGGCACGCTCTTCGCCGCGGCGCAACTCGCCGATCTCCTCTGGCCGCTACTCGTGTTGACCGGCATCGAGGAGGTGCGCATCGCGCCCGGGATCGCCGCCGCGTCGCCGCTCGACTTCGTGTGGTATCCCTGGTCACACAGTCTGGCGATGCTCGTGGTGTGGGGCGTGGTGGCGGCGCTCGCCTACGCGATGTTCACGCGAAAGACGGCCGGCGCGGTGATGATCGCGATGCTCGTCATCAGTCACTGGGTGCTGGACTTCATCGTCCATCGCCCCGATCTCCCGCTCACCCCCGGCGGCTCGCTCCGCATGGGGCTTTCCCTCTGGCGCTCCGTCCCCGCCACGATCGCGGTGGAGCTCATCATCTTCGTCGCCGGTATCGTCGTCTACGCGCATGCAACGCGAGCGCGGGATCGCGTGGGAAGCGTCGGCGCGTGGCTGCTCGTGCTCGCGCTCGCGGGCGCGTACCTGGCCAGCGCGTTCGGCGCCCCGCCCGCCAGCGCGCACGCGGTGGCATGGTCCGCGCTCGGCATGTGGTTGTTCGTGCTCTGGGGCGCGTGGGTGGACCGTCACCGCCGGTCGGTGTCGCTGCCGGAGACACCCCGCAACTCCTCGACCGCACCACAAGCGCAGACATGAGTGACAACGCACCCCCGCCCAGACACACGATCGTCATCACGGGAGCGAGCGCCGGCATCGGCGCGGCGCTCGCACTCCGGTTGGCCGCCGACGGCCACCGCCTGGCGCTCGCCGCGCGCACCGGCGATGCCCTGCGCGCCGTCGCGAGCGAGGCCGAGTCGCGCGGTGCGCAGCAGGCGATCGCGATCGAGACCGACGTGCGGCGGCGCGCCGACGTGGAGCGGCTCCGCGATCGGACGCTCGACGCGTTCGGCGACTTCGACGTCTGGATCAACAACGCGGGGCGCGGCATCGCCCGTCCGGTGCTCGAGCTCACCGACGACGACGTGGACGAGATGATCGCCGTCAACCTCAAGTCGGCGCTGTACGGCATGCAGGCGGCGGTGCCGCACTTCATCACACGCGGCGCCGGGCACGTCATCAACGTGTCGTCCTATCTCGGCCGCGTGCCACTCGCCAGCATCCGCTCCGCGTACAGCGCGGCCAAGGCGGCGCTCAACTCGCTCACCGCCAACCTGCGCATGGATCTCCGGCGGCAGCACCCGGACATTCACGTTTCGCTCGTCATGCCGGGGGTGGTGCTCACCGACTTCGCGCGCAACGTGCGCGGCACGCCGGTGCCTCCGCAGATCGTGGCGGTGGCGGATGCCTCGCCGGCCAGTGCCGCGCGCGGCGCGGCGCCGCGGGCGAGCAGCATGCGCCCGCAGACGGCGGCAGAAGTGGCGGACAGCATCGCGCAGCTCATCGCGCACCCCGCGCCCGAGCTGTACACCAACCCCGCATCCGCGGCGCTCGCCGCGCGCTACTTCGCCGACGTCGGCGCGTTCGAGAAGGGAATCCCGTCGTAGCAGTCGCCGCACGCGAACCGTTTCGCTCGCCACCGATCACTCGTCCACCTTCCGTGAACGGCACCGGAACGGGCGTTCCGCGCGCGTTCTCGCGCTGTCGGACGGCGCAACTCCCTGGCGCGGTCATTGCGAAACCTGGACTCCCGGTGCGCGTGGCCGAGGCCGATGAGGCGCGCGGAACGCGGGAGATTCGGGTGGTGCTGACGCTACTGGCGAACGGGAAAAAAGGCTGCATGTTTGAGCGTCCTCGATCGGGACCCGCCGGCACGGCGGGCGTGAACGGCACTCCTCGCGCATCGTACGCTCGTATCACCCTTCGCCGGTCGACTGGTCATCCTATTCGGTCGTTGATTCGCGTCCTGGCGGCGGCCACGGTCGTGGCCAGTGCTGCGTGCAGCAGCCCGTCGCTCGCACCGGTGGTTTCCACCACCGACTCTCTCCCACCGCGCGCCTTCCGGATGGGGTTCTCGGCCGCGCCGCCGCGTCTCGATCCCGCCACGATGGTGCAGACCATCGACACGTGGGACGACCGCGCCGATGCCGCGCTGCTCCTGCTCGATGTCCCCTGGCATGGGCTGCTGGCCGACTCGAGCGCGGCCGATCTGGTGAATCGCGATGCGCTCCCGCTGGTGCGCATCTACCGCCAGCGCGGCTTCCCGATCGTCGCGATGGTGGAGCCGGCGGATGGGCTCGCTCGTGACCGCGAGGCGCCCGCGCTCATCGCAGCCGGCCGGAGCATCACCGAGACGGCGGTGCAGGCGCGCTACCAGGCGTACGTGCTCGCGCTGGACAGCATCGTGCACCCCGAGTTTCTCGGGTTGGCCGCGGAGACGAACCTCATCCGCGCGTCCGCGCCGCGCGCCATGTACTCGGCGCTGGGGACGATGACGCGCAACACCGCCGCCGCGCTGCACGCACGCGGTACCACGGCGCGGCTCTTCGTGAGCGTGCAGGTGGAGACGGCGTGGGGGCGGCTCGCGGGGACCGGGAAGTTCGTGGGGATCAACACCGATCTGCACGACTTTCCGTTCATCGACGTGCTCGGGCTGTCTTCGTATCCGTTCCTGGGCGGGTTCACCGACCCGGCGAGCGTCCCCGACGACTACTACGAGCGACTGCAGGCGAGGGCCGGGCTGCCGGCGATCGTGGTGGAGGGCGGGTGGTCGTCGACCTCCGTCGCGATGGTGTCATCCACGCCCGAGTTGGAAGCGCGGTGGATCGACCGCCAGATGGAGCTCGCCTCCAAGCAGCCGCTCGTCGCCGTCTTCCAGATCACCTTCACCGATCTGGACCTCGCCTCGTACGGAAGCAGCGCGAGCGCGCCGCTCGCGACGTTCGCGCACCTCGGGTTGGTGGACACGAAGTTCCGTCCCAAGCCCGCGCTGGCCGCGTGGGACAGCACCTTCCTTCGCCCGCTCCATCCATAACGTTGAACGACGCGGCCGCCACGCTGGCGGCTGGTAGCGTGGCGACCCATCTTCGGTGAGCGCGGCTGGCGTCCGGAGTTCGGCCGCCGTGCAGACACGCCTGCTCTACCGTATGCGGCCACGCCGTGTGCGACCGCCCGTTCCCACCTACCTCCCCGCCGTGCCCAACATCTCCGACGCCATTGCGTTCTTCGTGGTGTTCCTCTTCTCCACCACGCTCCATGAGGCCGCGCACGCGTGGGCGGCCATGCGCGGCGGCGATCTCACCGCCTACCGCGGCGGCCAGGTATCGCTCGATCCCATTCCGCACATCCGTCGGGAGCCGTTCGGGATGGTCGTGCTCCCGCTCATCACCGTCATCCTGACCGGGTGGCCGCTCGGCTTCGCCAGCGCGCCGTACAGCGTGGACTGGGCGCGGCGCTATCCGAACCGCGCCGCGCTGATGGCGCTCGCCGGTCCGGCCGCGAATCTCATTCTGGTCGTTCTGTCGGCGGTGGCACTCCGGGTGCTTGCGATGTCCGGTATCGTGTCCGCGCCGCACAGCATCACCTTCGGCCACATCGCCGCCGTGGAAGCGGGTGGGTGGGCGTGGCCGGGCGTGGTGCTTCTCCTCGGCGTCACCTTCTCGGAGAATCTCCTGCTGGCGATCTTCAACCTGCTCCCCTTCCCACCGCTCGACGGCAGCGGTGCGGTGCCGCTCCTCCTCTCGCCATCGGGGACGCGCCGGTGGCAGGAGTTCATGTGGCGGAACCCGGGGTTGCAGTGGATCGGCCTGCTGATCGCCTGGCAGCTCTTCGCCGTGATTTTTACTCCGCTGTTTTTTGGCGCGGTGGGTCTGCTCTATCCGGGTGTGCACTATGGTTGATGAGGTGGGAGGGGGGAGCGCGAGCGCCGCGCTCGCGAGAGAGTTGCAGCGCGCCATCGACGACGCCGGCGAGGAGCTTGCGCAGCGCGCGGACGCGGACACCGCGCACCGCCCGGCGCCGGGGAAGTGGTCGGCGCGCGAGATCCTCGGTCATCTCATCGACTCGGCAGCCGTCAACCACGAGCGCTTCGTGCGCGCGCAGGGTGACCCCGACCTCGTCTACCCGCCGTACGATCAGGAGGCGTGGGTGACGCTGCAGGGGTACCACGAGCGCTCGTGGGCGTCGCTGTACCAACTCTGGCGCGCGTACAACCTGCACCTCACCGAGGTCGTCGCGCGCATTCCGGAGCAGGAGCTCATGCGTCCGCGCGTGCGTCACAACCTGGACCGCATCGCGTGGCGCGCGGTGCCGGCGGACACGCCGGCCACGCTGGCCTATCTCGTGCGCGACTACGTCGATCACCTGCGGCATCATCTCGCGCAGATCGCCGCGGTGATCGACGCCGTGCGTCAGGAGCCGCGGTCCGGGACCCGCCGGTGACCGCGCACGTGCTTCTGCCGTGACGGTGCATCGGCGATGATGCACCGACGTGCACGTGGCGCAGCGATGTGTCCAGGTGGACGCGGTTCACCGGAGGCGCGCGCGCGGTGAAGCGCTACGATCGCGCGTACTTCGACCGGTGGTATCGCGCTCGCGCGCGCGTGACGGGCTCGCCGGCCGCGCTCCGCCGCGTGGTGCGGCTCGCGCTCGCCGCCGCCGACTACCTGCTCGAGCGTCCCGTGCGCACCGTGCTGGACGTGGGATGCGGCGAGGGAGCGTGGCGGCGCGAGCTGCTGGCGCTGCGCCCCCGGCTTCGCTACGTGGGGGTGGACCCCAGTCCGTACGTCGTCCAGCGCTTCGGCGCGCGCCGCAACATCCGATTGGGGAGCGTCGAGTCGCTCGGTGCGCTCGGTCTGGATGGTCCATTCGATCTCGTGGTCTGCGCCGACGTGCTGCACTATCTCCCGGACGCGGCACTCACACGCGCCGCACGGGAGATCGCCGCACACACGGCGGGCGTGGCCGTGCTCCCGCTCTTCACATCGGACGACGAGTTCGACGGCGATCGCACCGGGTGGCAGCGACGCAGCGCCGCGGCGTACCGCCGCGTGTTCCGCCGTGCGGGGCTCGTGCCGTGTGGACTGCACTGCTACGCGTCAGCGACGATTGCCGATCGCGTGGCAGCGCTGGAGGGGTGCGGGAGGTAGGGCGGGAACATTCTCACTCCGCCGCAACAGGGCACGGGACCGCGATGGCGATGATGCGCGCGCGCTGTCGCTCTTGTCCGATGACGTCTGAAAAGGTGCGTGCGTCGCCTTCGAGCCCCGCGCCGGCATCCCTCATGCGGAGACGGGCGCCGATGCCGACGTAGCCCGTCGACCATACGAGCTGTACGCTGTCGGTACCTGCGACGGGGATCCAGCTCCCCTCATCGCTCCACGCCAGCGGCGCCGACGCATGAAGGCTCACCGCACGGAAGCGCACGTCGTCCCGCCAATTGTAGAGATCGCTCGCAACCCGTGTGTCCAGCTTGACGACGTCGGGAAGTCTGCGGAACGTGCTGTCGACATCCGGCGACTTGCCCGGGAGCCACGGACCGACATCGATCCGGTAGCAACGGCCAGCTACCGCTGCCGATCGCACCAGATCCAGCAGCCGGAGCGATCGCCGCGCCGCGTTCCGCGTGGCGGCGTCGGTGGACTGCGCCGCGAGGTGCAAGCGCTGCCGCCCCGATTCGCCCAGACTGGCCAGCGCGTTCGACACCGCCTCACGCACGAGCCGATCGCGATCGCCGAGTCGGCGGGCGAGCGCGGCGATGACCACGGGATCCGGCGCCACGTACGCGAGTGCGCGCGCGGCAGCCGTTACCACTACCCCGCTGCTGTCGCTGAGCGCCGCGGCGGCGTGCTCCGCGCCCCATTGTGCGAGCGGAGCGATCCCAGCCGCGGCAACCGCGCGAACGTCTGGGTCGGCGTCGCTGAGCGCTGCGGCCAACGCTGCGACACCGAGGCTGTGGGGAGGTTTCCCCGGCGCTGGCCGCACCATTGCCGCGATCGTGCGCAGCACCTCGGGGCGCACGTACATATCGGCTGTGTCGGCGATCGCCACAAGTTCGGGAATCGCCGTGCGCGCCGCAGGTCCGAGTGATTCGAAGTATCGGAAGGTGGCGCTGCGCACCTGCTCCGACGGATCGGCGTGCGCCAGGCGCGCCACGCGAGGTACCTCCGCAAGCACTGTCGGATTGGACGGGTATGCCGCCAGAACGTCGATGGCAGTCTCGCGCACACCCGGGTCGGGGTCGTCGAGCATCCCTACCACCGCGCTGAGCGATGATCCTGGATGCACCGCCTCGGCGTACGCCAAGACAGCAACCGCGTTGCGCCGCACCCGCACGTCCGGGTCGTGGGCAATGCCGTGCAGGAGCGCAATCGCGGAATCGACGACGCTGGTTCCCGCGCGTGTCAGCGCCTCGAGGTCCAGTGCGGACACGACCGAGGCGCGTACCGGCGGGCTCGGATCGCGGAAGAACGGCGTGAGGATCGCGAGCACGTCGATCCCCGAATCCGCGGCGGCTCCCACGAGCTCGAACGCATCCCCGAACGCGCCGCTCTCCCCTCGGATGGTCGCGGAGATCCGCTCGCCGAGCGGTGCTGCCGGCGTTGCGACCGAGTCACGCTGCTGAGCGCAGGCGGACGCGGGTATCGAGATGGAGAAGAGCGCGACGAGCAGTGCCGCCAATGCGGTCTGGCGATGACGGCGTGCGGACGGCGGATACCTGTCAATCGGGCGCGTCATACGATGGGGAGACGTACGCCAGGTCCAGCCATGCACAGGAAGATGGGCGTCTCCGGCCACCCGCCACCGTGACGCTCCCCACCCCGCCAGGGTTATCATTCGTGAGCGACCCACAGGCGAGGCGATCATGACGGACACGCAGCGCGTTCCGCGATCGACGTCCGACGCTGCCGCCGGCGCGCACGCGGACAGTCCCGCACCACCGCGCGAGGAGTCGATCGTGGACGTGCTCGCCCGCTTCGCGCGCGGCGCGAGCGATGGAGCGCTCGCCGCGATCGTGCTCATCGGCGCGCTCCCCGTCGCGGCGTTCCCCTTCCTGCCACCGGTCGCGCGGGAGTTTGCCGCTCCCGTACTCGCCCTGGCCTGCCTGGGGGCGTGGGGGATGACCGACCGATCCCTCCGCGAGCATCGATCGCAGCGCGCCGAGAGAGCGCGCACCGCTCCCGCGAACACCTACACCTTCGTGGAAGAGCCCGCCGCCGACCGCGCGCTCCGCGTCGCGCGCTGGGCGCTCGCCGCGATCGGCGGCGCCGCGGCCATTGCGAGCGGCTTCCTGGCCATGGCCGCGATGCTGGGGACGTGGCGCAGTTGACGGAGCCAACCGTCATCGTGGTGATGGGCGTGACCGGCGCCGGGAAGAGCACTGTCGGGCGGCTGCTGGCCGAGCGTCAGGGGTGGCGCTTCGTGGATGCGGACGATCTCCACTCCCCCGCCAACGTCGCCAGGATGCACCAGGGAATCCCGCTCACCGATGCGGACCGCGGTCCGTGGCTGAACAGGCTCGCCGCGCTCGTGAGCGATCTCATCGCGCGGCACGAGCCGGCGGTGATCGCCTGCTCCGCGCTCCGCCGCAGCTATCGTCGCCGCATCGCCGGCGGCCACGCGCGTGTGTGCTTCGTCCACCTCGACACCCCCACGCGCGTCATCCGCGAACGGTTGCGCACACGCGCGGGGCACTTCGCACCAGCCGAGCTCCTCGACAGCCAGCTTGACACGCTGGAGCCGCCGGCACGCGAGGAACACGCCATCACCTTGCGCAGCACGGGGTCACCGATCGAGATCGTGCATCGCATCGAGCACGACCTGGGGCTCCCCTCTCCGCACACCGACGAGCGCGCCGGCCGGTCAGTCTCGCGAGAGGCTCCTGCGCCGTGATCGGCGCACTGTCAGGCAGTCGATCACGCCGCCACCCTCGAATTCCGACGCGCCGTCTTGCGCGTAGCCCATCGCGCGCACGGTGAATGCCGCGCACTCGCGCCCGGAGCGCGCCGCGTCGACGAGCTCACCGCGTCGACGACCTCACCGCGCGGCTCAGTGCCGCACCTCGTGCGGCCGGTACGGTGCCTCCAGCGCGGCGATCTCTTCCGCGGTGAGCATGAGCTCCACTGAGCGCACGGCAGCTTCGAGGTGCGACATCTTCGTGGCGCCGATGATGGGCGCCACCACGCCCGGCTTTCCCAGCAGCCACGCGAGCGCCACCTCGGCGGGCGTCACGCCGCGTGCGTCCGCAACGCGGCGCAACGCGGCGAGGATCTCCTCGTCTCCCGGGCCTCCGTAGAGCCGGGTGGCAAATGGATCGTTCTGCGAGCGCACCGTCGGCGCGTCGGGCGGCGTCTCCAGCGAGGTGCGCGCCAGCCGCCCGCGCGCGAGCGGCGACCACGGAATGAGTCCCACCCCTTCCGACAGACAGAGCGGAATCATCTCCCGCTCCTCTTCGCGGTAGATCAGGTTGTAGTGATTCTGCATGGAGACGAAGCGCGCCCACCCGTTCCGCTCCGACAGACTGAGCGCACGCGCCATCCGCCACGCACTCCCCGAGCTGGCGCCGATGTAGCGCACCTTCCCCGCGTGCACGAGATGATCGAGCGCGGCCAGCGTTTCCTCCAGCGGGGTGTCAGGATCGAAGCGGTGAATCTGATACAGGTCGATCGTCTCCACCCCCAGACGGCGCAGGCTCGCCTCGCACGCCTGCACGATGTGCTTCCGCGACAGCCCAGCCATGTTCGGCCGGTCGTTCATCGGGAAGAACACCTTGCTGGCGAGGACGATCTCCTCCATCCGTGCCATCTCGCGCAGCGCGCGCCCGGTCACCTCCTCGCTCACGCCGAGCGAGTACATGTCCGCCGTATCGAAGAAGGTGATCCCCAACTCGAGTGCGCGCTGGAAGAACGGGCGCGCCTCCGCTTCGTCCAGCACCCACGGCCGCCAGCACGAGGAGCCGAAGCTCATGCAGCCGAGGCAGATGCGCGAGACGGTGAGTCCGGTGCCGCCAAGACGGGTGTATTCCATGCGCCACCTTATAGCGCGTCCCGCTGCGGTGGCACAAGGGGCGCATCCGATCACGATCGGGACGCGCGCGCGCGTGTGGGCGGTGACGGCGGGCCGCTACGCCAGGCTTGCCAGGGCGCGCCGCGCCACCTTGTCGCGTCGCCCGCGCGGGCGTAATTACAGGAGGAACGAAGGACACTCACTCGTGGAGCGTGCGGTGGCACTGGAGACGGCACGGGAGACGGCGAACCGGGCGGCGGAGACAGCGGACGTGCCGCGCCCCCACATCGTGACACTCATCGCGAGCGCCACCGAGATCGTCTGCGCACTCGGCCTGCGCGATCACCTGGTGGGGATCTCGCACGAGTGCGACTACCCGCCGGACGTGCACGGACTGCCGGTGCTCTCCGCGCCCAAGGTGGACCCCGCGCTTCCCGGCACGGAGATCGACGCCGAGGTACGGCGCATCGTGCGCGAGGGCTTGAGCGTCTATCGCGTGGACGTCGCCGGCCTCGAGCGCCTCGCGCCGGATCTCGTCGTCACGCAGGACCACTGCGAGGTGTGCGCCGTCTCGCTCCGCGACGTGGAGGATGCGCTCTGCGCGCTCTCGCTCCCCGACACGCGCGTCTGCTCCCTGCACCCGTCCACGCTGGACGACGTGCGCCGCGATTTTCAGCGCGTGGCGGACGCCGCCGGCGTGCCGGAGCGCGGCGTGGAGTTGCGCGCGCGCTTCGATGCCCGACTCGAGCAGTTGGCCGCGCGCACGCGGGCGCTCCCCGCGCCGCGCGTGATCTGCCTCGAGTGGCTCACCCCGCCCATGGTGGCCGGCGGATGGATGCCCGACCTGGTGCGCATCGCCGGGGGCGAGCCGTGCATCGTGACCGACGCGACGTCCTTCCGGACGGTGACGTGGGACGACATCGCTGCCGCGGATCCCGACGTCGTAGCCATTCTCCCATGCGGCTTCACGATCGACAGGACGCTGGAGGAGCTGGCCGATACGACGCTCGCCTCCCGGCTGGGGGCGCTCCGCGCTACGCGTGAAGGGCGATGCTTACTGATGGACGGGAACGCGTACTTCAATCGCCCCGGACCGCGTATTGCCGACAGCGCCGAGCTGCTCGCCGGCGCGCTGCACCCCACCGCGTGCGCCGATCTGGCCGCGCGCTACGCGCACGCCATGCGTCCGTGGAGCCCGACACAGGGATGATGCGCCGCGGAAACCGGTATCGCACAGGAGCCCGGATGGCGCGGCGAGGACCACTCCTCGCCGCGACACTCATGACGGTCCTGGCAGCGGCCGCGCCACCTTCCGCAGGCGCGGCCGTCGTGCCGCCCGGGCACGCGACCGACTCCACCGCGCTGTTCATGCAACCCGGCGTGTCGCACGTGCTCGCGGAACATCGCGCCGCGCAGATCCGGAACGTGGCGTACGCGATCGCGCTCGACGTCACCGCGCACGACAGCGCCACCGGACATGTGGCCATACGCTTCGAGCGCGTGCGCCCGGGCGACGTGATCCTCGACTTCCGCGGGCTGCACCTCGGCAACGTACGCATCAACGGCGCGCCGGCAGGCACGCTCGACGCAAACGGCGCGCACATACGTCTCCCCGATCGCGCGCTCCGCGACGGCTCCAACGTGGTGGAGCTCGATTTCGCGGCACGCATCGCGCCGGCGGGAGCGAGCATCATCCGCTACCACGACGCCACCGACGGGAACGACTACCTCTACACGCTCCTCGTTCCCGCCGATGCGAACGCGCTCTTCCCCTGCTTCGACCAGCCCGATCTGAAGGCGCGCGTCACGCTGCAGCTCACCGTTCCCCGCGCGTGGACCGCGCTCGCCAACGGACGCGTGGCCGGCGCGGACACGCTCGCCGGACACATCCGATATCGCTTTGCCGAGACGAAGCCGCTGAGCACGTACCTCATCGCCTTCGCCGCCGGTCCGTGGACGCGCTTCTCCTCCACGGTGGCGGGACACGAGGTGGCGCTCTACGTCCGCGCCTCCCGCGCGCACGAGGTGGATGCCGACACGCTCCTCGCGCTCAACGCGCGCGCGCTCGACTGGCTGGAGCACTACTTCGCGCGGCCGTATCCGTTCGACAAGTTCGCCATGCTCCTGGCCCCCGCCTTCCCCTTCGGCGGCATGGAGCACCCGGGCGCGATCTTCTACAACGAAGATCGCTTCATCTTCCGCGAGCGTCCCACGCTCCCGCGCATCCTGGGCCGCGAGGCGACGATCTTCCACGAGGTGGCGCACCAGTGGTTCGGCGACCTGGTGACCATGCGCTGGTTCGACGACCTCTGGCTCAAGGAAGGGTTCGCCACCTACATGGCGGCCAAGATGCAGGATGCGCTCGATGCGCGCGCCAACGCCTGGAAAACGTTCTATCTGAGCAACAAGCCGCTCGCCTACTCGGTGGACGCGTCCGCCGGGACGACGCCGATCTGGCAAGCGCTCGACAATCTGGATCAGGCCAAGAGCAACTACGGGGCGATCGTCTACAACAAGGCGCCGGGCGTGCTGTCGCAGCTCGAGTATCTGGTGGGCGATGCCGCCTTCCGCGCCGGGTTGCAGGCGTTCCTCGCCGCGCACGCGTACGGCAACGCCACCTGGCGCGATCTGCTCGACGCGGTGGGGCGTGCGGCGCACCTGTCGCTCGACGCGTGGGGGGCGCAGTACATCCTGCGCCCCGGGCTCCCCGTGTTCGAGCAGCATCTCGACGTGCGCGACGGGCGCATCGCCCGCCTCGCCATCGTGCAACACCCGGCGCGCTCCCTCTCCGGCTCCGGCACGTGGCCCGCGCGACTGGAAGTGCTCCTCGCCTACGACAGCGCGCCGCCGGTCCGCATCCCGGTGCGTGTGCAGGCGGAGACGACCGTCGTCGCTGCCGCCACTGGGCGTGGCGCGCCCGCGTTCGTCTACGTCAACGCCGGGGATCACGGCTACGGGCTGGTGCAACTCGATCCGCGCTCCATCGCGTGGCTCGAGCAGCACATCGGCAGCGTGCACGACGACTTCCTGCGCGCCATGCTGTGGGGCTCGATGTGGGACCTCGTGCGCGACGCTCGCCTCGCGCCCGCGCGCTTCATCGCGATGGCATTGCGCGAGCTGCCGCATGAGCGGGACGAGCAGATCACCGCCGGACTGCTCGGCCGCCTCACGCGCGCGACGGCGGCGTACACGAGCGACGCGCAGCGCGCGGAGCTCCTCCCGCGCGTGGAGCGCGCGCTGTGGGAGGGTGCGTCCGACACCGCGCGCGGCTACGGCGAGCGAAAGGCGCACCTGGATGCGCTCATCGACGTGGCCGCATCGCCGATCATGCTCGCCCGGGTGGATTCGCTGCTCGATGCCGACTCCGCCGCCGGTGCGCCGCTCCGCGCTCCGACACGCTGGGCGATCATCACGACGCTCAGCGAGCGTGGGGCGCCCACCGCCGACGCGCGGTTCGCCGCGGAGTCGGCACGCGATTCCACATCGGAGGGGAAGCGGCTCGCCTTCGTTGCCGGCGCGGCGCACGCGGACGCGGCCGTCAAGCGCGAATACTTCATCCGCTACTTCGCCGACTCGACGCTCAACGAAGATTGGGCCACCGCCAGCCTGCGGGCGTTCAACGCGCTGTCGCAGAGCGCGCTCACGCTGCCGTATGTGACTCCCGCGCTCGATTCGCTCCCGTGGATCCAGCGCAATCGGCGGATCTTCTTCCTGGGAAGCTGGCTCGGCGCCTTTCTGGGAGGACAGACCTCGCCGGAGGCGCTCGCGCGCGTGAACCGGTTCCTCGACGCCCATCCGGATCTTCCGCAGGACCTGCGGCTCAAGGTGCTGCAGGCTGCCGACGAGCTGGGCCGGACGGTGCGCATCCGCAGCACCTTCGCCGCGTCGCCCGCGGCGAGCAGCCAGTAGCGGATGCTCGCCGCGGCGGAGGCGTTTCCGCTCATCGAAGACTACGCCATCATCGGCGACTGCCGATCGGTGGCGCTCATTTCGCGCGACGGCTCCATCGATTGGCTCTGCTGGCCGCGCTTCGACAGCCCGTCGTTCTTCGCCGCGCTGCTCGACCGCACGCGCGGCGGGCGCTTCGTGATCCGCCCCGCCGGAGCGTTCTCCAGCGAGCGGCGCTACATCGGTCACACGAACGTGCTCGAGACCACCTTCCGCGCGGCGAGCGGCGTCGCGCGTCTCATCGACGTCATGCCGGTGGACAGCGAGGAGGCGAAGCGCCGGAAGCTCTACCCCGAGCATCAGTTGCTGCGCGCCGTCGAATGCCTGGACGGCGAGGTCACGTTCGAGATGGAGTGCGATCCGCGTCCCAACTACGCGCGCACCGTCCCCCGCATGCGCGACCGCGGCACGCTGGGCCTCTACTACGAGCACCGCGGGCGCCTGCTCTCCGTGCGCAGCGACGTTCCGCTCGCGCTCAACGCCGACGGATCGGCCGTGCACGCGCGCTTCACGCTCTCTCGCGGCGAACGGCGGTACGTCTCGCTCGTGTTCAGCGATCAGGAGCCCGCCGTCATTCCGCCGTTGGGCGCGGAGGCGGCCACCAAGATCGAGCGCTCCATCGCCTGGTGGGATGCGTGGTCCGCACGGTGCGAGTACGACGGCCGCTACCGCGACATGGTGATCCGCAGCGCGCTCACGCTCAAGCTGCTCACCTTCGCCCCCTCGGGAGCGGTGGTCGCCGCTCCCACCACGTCGCTCCCCGAATGGCTGGGGGGCGTGCGCAACTGGGACTACCGCTTCTGCTGGCTGCGCGACGCATCGCTCACCGTGCAGGCGCTCTACGACCTGGGATACGCGGACGAGGGCAACTCCTTCATGGCCTGGCTGCTCCATGCCACGCGTCTCACCCGGCCGAAGCTGAACGTGATGTACGACGTCTACGGCGAGACCGATCTCCACGAGCGCGAGCTGCCGCACCTGACCGGGTACGAGGGATCGCGCCCCGTGCGCATCGGCAACGGCGCGCACGATCAGCTGCAGCTCGACATCTACGGCGAGCTGATCGACGCCGTGTACGAGTTCGTCTGCCGCGGCGGCCATCTGGACCGCGCCACGCGCCGCATGCTCGTGGGATTGGGCGACACCGTCTGCCGCATGTGGCGCGAGGCGGACGAGGGGATCTGGGAGAGTCGCGGCGGGCGCCGGCAGCACACGTACTCCAAGACGATGTGCTGGCTCGCGCTCGATCGCCTGCTCCGGCTGCATCAGGGCGGCCATCTCCATCTCCCGGACCGCGCGTACGCGACCGAGCGCAAGCGTATCGAGCAGACCATCGAGGAGCAGGGCTTCAACGAGCGGCTCGGAAGCTACGTGGCCACGCTGGGCGGAGAGCACGTTGACGCGAGCCTTCTCCGTCTCGCCCGTCATGGATACGTGAACCCGTCTTCCGACCGCATGCGCAGCACGGTACGCCGCATTCTGGACACGCTCGGGCACGACGGGCTCATCTATCGCTACCGCGACGAGAGCGATGGCCTTCCGCCGGGAGAGGGCGCGTTCGGGATCTGCTCCTTCTGGGCGGTGAACGCGCAGGCGCTCGGCGGCGACGTCGACGCGGCGGTGGAGCTGTTCGAGCGCATGCTCACCTACGCGAACGACGTCGGGCTGTACGCCGAGGAGATCGATCCGGATTCGGGGCGCTTCCTGGGGAACTTTCCGCAGGCGTTCACGCACGTGGGGCTCATCGATGCGGCGCTCACGCTCGAGCACGTGGCCGGCACCCATCGTCGCTCCACCGAAGAACAACCGGTCCACAAGACGGAGGCGCACGTATGAACCTGGGGAGCATCACGCTCTGGGGGCTCGTCGCCACCCTGCTGCTGACCACCGTGATGTCGGCCGCGTTGGGGCTCGGCTTCTCGCGCATGAGCATTCCGTTCATGGTCGGCACGATGTTCACCGGCGATCGGGGGCGCGCGGAGCTGCTGGGGTTCCTGGCGCACCTGGTGAACGGATGGCTGTTCGCGCTGGTGTACGCGCTCGTCTTCGAGAGCATCGGACGCGCCAATTGGTGGCTGGGCGCGCTCATGGGGCTCGTGCACGGCCTGGTGGTGCTCGTGGCGCTCATGCCGCTCATGCCGGGAATGCATCCGCGCATGGCGAGCGAGCATCGGGGGCCGGAGCCCACGCGCGCGCTGGAGCCCCCCGGCTTTCTGGCGCTCAACTACGGGCGCCGGACACCGCTCGTCACGCTCGGTGCTCACCTTGTGTACGGCACGATCATCGGGGCATTCTACCACCTGTCCGGACGCTAGCGCGTGCGACGCCCACGGCCGAGGACCGATCCCCGCGCGTTCGGGGTACGAGATGAACGCGCGTCCGAGCGCCGCGCGGGCGGCGCATCCCGGGCACGGGGGCCTGGCCTGGAGGTTGCCGGGCAGAGCGGTGCTCCGTTTGTCTGCCGGT
Organism: Gemmatimonadaceae bacterium; assembly: GCA_035701265.1. Taxonomy (GTDB): domain Bacteria; phylum Gemmatimonadota; class Gemmatimonadetes; order Gemmatimonadales; family Gemmatimonadaceae; genus DASSNU01. The sequence continues at coordinate 170,777 of DASSNU010000010.1, forward strand.
TCGTTTCACGCGGGTGGTGCCATCCACGCCAGCCCGCGGTGGTGGAGTGAGTCGTGACGAGAATCAAGGCGCGCATCTTCTGGCCCATCACGCTGGCGTGCGTGCTGGCCGATTGCACCACCAAACGACTGGCGGCGGAGCGGCTGCCGGACGGCGTGCCGGCGTACGACGTCGTGCGCGACTTCGTGCGCTTCTCGCTGGCGTACAATCCGGGCGCCGTCTTCGGTCTCCCCGCGTCGCGGTGGATGCTGAGCCTTCTGGCGATCGTCGTGCTCGTCGTGCTCGCGCACTTCTATCGCGCCACCGCGCCCAACGACCGCATGCGCGCCACCGCGCTCGCCCTCCTGTGCGGTGGTGCGATCGGGAACCTGATCGACCGGCTGCTGTCCGCGCGCGGCGTGGTGGACTTCATCGACATCGGCATCGGCACGCACCGCTTCTGGACGTTCAATCTTGCCGACGTCGGCGTCACGCTCGGCGCGGCGATCCTCGCCCTGACGCTCATCCGCGACGAGGTCCGGGAGCCGGCGAGCGCATCGACGGAGAGTCAGACGGCGTCATCGCCACCGCTCTCGCCGGGCTGAGCACGCGTGGGGCGCGACGGCTCGGCGCGCGTCACGCCTGCCCGGATGCGGTGAGGGAGAGCGGCGCCATATGATGCACGCCACCATCTGGCACTGGATCGGGTTCAACGCCGCCATCCTCCTCCTGCTCGCCCTCGACCTCGGCGTCTTCAACCGCAATGCGCACGAGATCCACACCCGCGAAGCCGCCGTCTGGAGCGCCGGGTGGGTGCTCCTTTCCCTCCTCTTCGCCGCGGGGCTCGCCGTGCTGTCAGGCGGCCGCTACGCGCTCGAGTTCCTGAGCGGGTACCTCGTCGAGAAGTCGCTCAGCGTCGACAACATCTTCGTCTTCGTCATGATCTTCCGGTACTTCGCCGTTCCGGCGCGGTACCAGCACCGCGTGTTGTACTGGGGGATCCTCGGCGCGCTCGTCCTGCGCGGCATCTTCATTGGACTCGGCACGTACATGCTGCACCGCTTCGAGTGGGTGACGTACGTGTTCGGCGCGCTGCTGCTCTTCACCGGCGTGCGGATGGCGCTGCACGACGAGGGGCAGACGGACTACGCACGCACGCGGATCGTGCGCCTGGCGCGGCGCGTGATCCCCATGACCAAGAAGCTCCGCGAGGGACGCCTGGTCGTGCACGAGCGCGGACGGTGGAAGGCCACGCCGCTCCTGCTCGTGCTCCTGGTGGTGGAGAGCAGCGATCTCCTATTCGCGGTGGATTCCATTCCGGCGGTGTTCGCCGTCACGCGCGACCCGTTTCTGGTGTACACGTCGAACGTGTTCGCCATCCTCGGGCTGCGGGCGCTGTATTTTCTCCTGGCCGGAATCATCGACCGCTTCCACTATCTGCGCTTCGGGCTGGCGGTGATCCTGGTGTTCGTCGGGATCAAGATGGTGACGTCGAACCTGTTCGAGATCCCCATCTGGCTCTCGCTGCTCGTGATCACCGTGGTGCTCGCGGTCAGCGTGGCCGCCTCGCTCGCGTGGAAGCCGCCGGCCACGGACGCGAGCGCGACGTCCGAGCGGACGGGGTGACGGGAAGAGGGCGCGGGAGACGGGCGTCCGTTACGCCGGGTGCCCCCGCGGTCGCGCGCGCGAGCTACCGCAGCCGCTCGAGCGCGTCGCGCACGTCGAGGAGGATCTCGAAGTACAGCTGCTCGCGCCGGTAGGCAAAGTCCAGCGTGGCCATCTGGGTCGAGTCGTTGCTCGTCTTGGCGCGCTCGAACGCCTCGCGGTACATCTCGTCGAGGTTGGCGAGGATGCGCTCGCGTGAACGGGACATGCGAATCTTCTCGAGGGCTCGGAGGGTGAGACGCGGCAGGTCGTCGTCCGTGGCACGCTCCGCCCGCGCCGAGGGGAGCAGGAACTTCCGGGCGTGCCCCAGGAGGGCGCGGCGTGAGTTGGAAGGATCGATCATGAGTGGTGGCGGGCAACATAGCCGCGCGGCGCGGAGGGTGCAACGCGCCCGCTGCGCGCTACGGGGACACGCGCCCGAAGTGCTTCTCGCACTGGAACTTTCCGCATCGTCCGCTGTATTGTGGAAGCTGGAACCCAGGAGCGTCGAATGAACAACGTGAAGGTATTCGTGCTCATGGCCGGTCTCGCCGCGCTGCTCGTCGCGCTGGGCGGGTACTTCGGCGGCCAGAGCGGGATGATCATGGCATTCGTCTTCGCGGCGGGCGCCAACATCTTCATGTACTACACGTCGGACCGCATGGTCCTGCGCATGTACGGCGCGCGCGTGGTGGACCGGACCAGCGCGCCGGAGCTGTACGACATGGTGGACCGGCTCCGCCAGCGCGCGGGGCTCCCCATGCCCACCGTGGCCATCGCCCCGCACCGGCAGCCGAACGCCTTTGCCACCGGGCGCGATCCGGAGCACGCGGTGGTGTGCGTCACGCAGGGGATCCTGCAGACGGTGAGCAGCGAGGAGCTGGAGGGAGTGCTCGCGCACGAACTGGGACACGTGCGCAACCACGACATGCTCCTGCAGACGATGGCCGCCACGATCGCCGGAGCGATCAGCAATCTCGCCTACTTCGGCATCTTCTTCGGGGGCGGCCGCAACGATCGCTCCAATCCGATCGTCGCGCTCGCGATGATCATCCTGGCGCCGGTCGCCGCGATGCTCATCCAGTTCGCCATCAGCCGGCAGCGCGAGTTCAAGGCCGACGCCGCCGGCGCGGAGATCACCGGACGCCCACTCGCGCTCGCCAGTGCGTTGCAGAAGCTCGAGGCCAACGCCAAGCGCATCCCCATGCGCGTCTCGCCGGCAGCGGGCTCGCTGGCGATGGTGAATCCGTTCTCCGGTCAGCGGATCGCGTTCGCGAGTCTCTTCTCCACGCATCCGCCCACGGAGGAGCGGGTGGCGCGGCTCCGCGCCATGGCGCAGCAGGGGTAAAGCGCGGAGGGGCAACCCCGCGACTCATGGCCGGAACGACGCCTGCTACGGCGCCGTTTCGGCCATTGCCTTCCGCGGCGCGCGCGCCATGTCCAGCAGGATGCGCGCGTAGACGAAGTGCACGGCGCCCAATACGAGCACGATCCCGCCCACGGCGATCCACGTCAGCGCGGCGTTGGTCATGTCCACGCCGCTGTCCGGTCCGGGCAGCGTGAGCCACACCATGAAGGCGAGCAACGCGAGCAGCCCACCCATGACCCCGAAGGCTCCGAACGCGGCGAGCTTCGGCAATGACATGCGATCTCCTTGTTGAGTGTTACGCCGAGCGCTGGGGGAGACGATGGAACACGGCGTCCTCCACCACGCGTCCTCCCTTGAGATGCTCGACCACGATCCGCTCCAACAACTCCGGGGTCACCCCCGCATACCACACGCCTTCCGGATAGACCACCACGATCGGTCCGCCGGCGCACACCCCTAGGCAGGGCGTCTCGCCGCGCTTCACTCGTCCGGGGCCGAACAACAGCCCCTCGCGCTGCAGCAGCGTGGGCAGGAGATCGTACAGCGCGCGACCGCGCCGGTCGGGAGAGCAGTACCCGCCCGTGCAGATGAGCACGTGCCGGGAATACGGATCCATCGCCGGTGTCACGTCGTCCGTCTCGCCTCCCGATGAGCGCGTCCCCCTCCCCGCCCGATCGCGCCACAACCAGTACGGCTTGACGCGGACACCGCGGAAGCATATTCGCTGTCGGTGCCCGGCGATACCCCGCGCGTCATGCGGTGAGCGCCACCGGTCCGCGCGCGATCCCTTCATCTCGCATCCGATGTCCTCGTCTCCGGCCACCATCCGTCCCGCCAGCGAGAGCGACGTTCCGCTGGTGCTCCGATTCATCCGCGAGCTGGCGGAGTACGAGCGCCTGCTCGATCACGTGACTGCCACCGAGGATGGCATCCGCGATGCGCTCTTCGGCGCGCAACCGGCGGCGGAGGCGTTCATCGCCGAGCTGGACGGCGAGCCGGTCGGCTTCGCGGTGATCTTTCACAACTTTTCCACGTTCGAGGGACGGCGCACACTCTACCTCGAGGACCTCTACGTGCGTCCGTCCGCGCGCGGACGAGGCATCGGGCGCCAGCTCCTCACGCACCTGGCCGCGCTCGCACGCGCACGCGGATGTCCGCGCCTGGAGTGGTCGGTGCTCGACTGGAACGAGCCGGCCATCGGCTTCTACCGCCGACTCGGTGCCGTACCGATGGATGCGTGGACCGTGTACCGTCTCCATGGCGAGGCGCTGGAGGCGCTCGCGCGCGAGCAGGACACGCGTTGAGCGAGGCGGCGCCGCTGCACACGCGCACCGTCGGCGGCCTCGCGATCACGGTCGCCACGCCATCCACCTCGGACGATGCGCTTCCACCGCTGCTCTTCATCCACGGGATGAACGGCGGCGCGTGGTACTGGGAACGCTACCAGCGCTTCTTCGCGGAGCACGGGTGGACGTCGTGGGCGCTCGACCTGCGCGGCCACCACGCGAGCCGTCCCGTCGCGCAACTCGGCCGCGTGCCGCTCAGGGCGTACGTGGACGATGCGCTCGCGGTGGCGCGCACGTTGGCGCGCGAACACGCGGTGCCGGCGGTGGTGGGGCACTCGATGGGCGGGATCATCGCGCAGGGGGTGGCCGCATGCGATACCGTGCGCGCGCTGGTGCTCATTGCCGCGGTGCCGCCGCGCGGCATTCGCCTCCTCACGCCGGAGCTCGCGCTGCGCGCGCTCGGCCACGTGGGCGCGTTCCTCGCCTCGACCCCCTTCACTCCCTCGCGTCGCGAAGCGGAGGCGCTGCTCCTGCACACGATCCCCGAGCCGGAGCGCGCGGAAGTGTACGCGCGCCTGGTGCCGGAGAGCGCGCGAGCGGCGCTCACGCTCGCCACGCGCTCCCTGCGCGTGGATGCACGCGACGTGCGCTGCCCGGTGCTGGTCGTGAGCGCGCTGGAGGACCGGCTGGTGGTACCGCGCGTGGCGCGACGCATCGCCGCGCACTACGAGGCGCCGCTCCTCGAGTACGCGGGCCACGGGCACCTCATCGTGGCCGAGCCGGGGTGGGAGCGCCCGGCGAGCGACATCGAGCGGTGGCTGCGATCGGCCGTGGCACCCGGCCGCGATACCGTGCGCCAGAGCTGAGAACGACGACCATGGCGACCATTCAGGATCTCCAGCAGCTCGACATTCGCGTGGGCACCGTGACGCACGCCGAGCCCTTTCCCGAGGCGCGCATGCCGGCCATCAAGCTGCAGATCGACTTCGGCCCGGAGATCGGCGTCAAGCGCTCCAGCGCGCAGCTCACCCTGCGCTATACCCCGGACAAGCTGGTGGGGCGCCAGGTGGTGGCTGTGGTGAACTTTCCGCCGCGGCGCATTGCCGGATTCGCGAGCGAGGTGCTGGTCCTGGGCGCCCTTCCCGCGCCGGGAGACGTGGTGCTGCTCGCGCTCGAGGCGCCGGTGCCGAACGGCGCGCCCATCGGGTGACGCGCTTGACATCCGCGCGGCGCGGAGACATCTGTTCTGCTCCGGCACGGGCGTCGCGTGACGCCATGTCCGCCATACTACACTGCACGAGCACACGCCGTTGCGTATCGTCCGTTCGCACGCTCTCGCCATGATGATGCCCTGTCCGATGGGCTGTTGCCGCCATGCCCGCGCGTGGCGGCCGGGGAGGGGTGTGCGCGGCGGATGATCCGCCATTGGAATCGACGCACGTCTGCTTCACCGGCCGCTCCCCGAGCGGCCGGTTTTTTGTATCCCCTCGCGCCGCGCGCGCCGCGCGGCACGAGGGGCGAACCTCCAGAGGCATTCCGGCGTTTGTCCGGCAACGCCCGAACTCGAACCACACGGAGTGGCACCATGACCCCGACCAAGACGACCGTCGCACCCGACGAGTCCATCCTCGCCAAGGGCTACACGCGCCCCGAGGTGCTCGTCTCCACCGACTGGCTCGCGCACAACCTGGACAACCCCGACCTGCGCATCCTCGAGAGCGACGAGGACGTGCTGCTCTACGACCTGGGGCACATCCCCGGCGCGCAGAAGATCGACTGGCACCAGGATCTCAACGATCCGCTCATCCGCGACTACATCTCGCCCGCGCAATTCCAGGCGCTGCTGCGGCGGCTGGGCATCGACGAGCAGAGCATCGTCGTCTTCTACGGCGACAAGAACAACTGGTGGGCCACCTACGCGTTCTGGGTCTTCCAGCTCTTCGGCTTCGACAACGCCAAGGTGCTGGACGGCGGGCGGATCAAGTGGGAGCAGGAGAACCGCCGCATGACCACCGACGTGCCATCATTCGCGCCGAGCAACTACACCGCGCCGCAGCGCTCCGACGAGCGCATCCGCGCGTTCTTTGCCGACGTGCTGAAGCACGTCCAGAAGAAAGGGAAGCTCGTGGACGTGCGCTCGCCGGATGAATACACCGGCAAGAAGCTGCACATGGCCGACTACCCGCAGGAGGGAGCGCTGCGCGGCGGTCACATCGTCGGGGCGAAGAACGTTCCGTGGGCGCGCGCGGCGAACGCGGACGGCACGTTCAAGCCGGCCGATGCGCTGCGCGCCATCTACGAGGACGAGATCGGCCTCCGTCCGAGCGACGACGTGATCGCATACTGCCGCATCGGGGAGCGGTCGTCGCACACCTGGTTCGTGCTGCACTACCTGCTCGGCTACGACAAGGTGCGCAACTACGACGGGAGCTGGACGGAGTGGGGGAACACCGTGCGCGCACCGATCGAACGATGACCACACCACGCCAGCCCAACCGCGTATCGGTGAAGTGGCAGGGGGCGCACCGCTTCGAGGCGGGGCGCCCCGGCGGCCCCACCATCCGCATCGATGCCGACAACGCCACCGCCCCGGGCCCGGTGGACACGCTGCTCTCCGCGCTGGCGTCGTGCACCGCGGTCGACGTGGTGGACATCCTGGCCAAGCGGCGCACGCCGGTGGAGTCGCTCGAGATCGAGGTGGTGGGACGGCGTGTGGACGGCGTCCCGCGCCGCCTCGAGCACGTCACGCTGCACTATCGCATTGCCGGCGCGGGGATCGAGCGCGAGCACGCCGAGCGCGCGGTGGAGCTGGCCGTCACCAAGTACTGCTCGGTACGCGACTCCCTCGATCCGGCGATCCCCGTCGAGTGGACGGTGGACGTGTGAGCGCAACCGCGGAAACACGCAGCACGCACGAGAGCGCAGGGCGCGACCGATGATCGACTCGCACATCGGCAACACCCCCGTCGTCCGGCTCGAGCGCGTGGTCGAGCCGGGGATAGCGGAGGTCTGGGTGAAGCTGGAGGGGATGAACCCGGGCGCGTCGATCAAGGACCGCACCGCGCTCGGCATGATTCTCGACGCCGAGGAGCGCGAGATCCTGAAGCCGGGCGGGCTCATCGTCGAGCCCACGTCGGGGAACACCGGCGTGGGTCTCGCGCAGGTGGCATCGGCGCGCGGGTACCGGCTCATCCTCTGCCTTCCCGCATCGATGAGCGAGGAGCGCAAGCGCACGCTCATCGCGTACGGCGCCGAGCTCGTCTACACCGACCCCGAGCGGCGCATGCTCGCGGCCATCGAGGAAGCGGAGCGCATCCGCGACCGGACCGGCGCGTGGATGCCCAACCAGTTCACGAATCCCGCCAACCCGCGCATCCACTACGAGACCACCGCGCCGGAGCTCTGGCGGCAGTTGGACGGGCGCATCGATGCGTTCGTCTACGGCTCGGGCACCGGAGGAACGATCAGCGGTGTGGGACGCTACCTCAAGCAGCGGAATCCGCGCGTGCAGGTGGTGGCGGTGGAGCCCGCGCGCTCGCCGGTGCTGTCGGGAGGAGAACGCGGCGCGCACCAGTTCCAGGGGATGGGACCCGGCTTCGTGCCGGAGAACTTCGACCGGTCGGTGGTGGACCGCGTGATCCAGGCGTGGGAAGAGGACGCCTTTCCGCTCGCGCGCCGCCTCGCGCGCGAGGAGGGGTTGTTCGTCGGGATGTCGAGCGGCGCGATCACGTGGGCCGCGCTCCAGGTGGCGCGCGAGCTGGGCGAGGAGAAGCGCGTGGCGATGATCTCCCCCGACTCGGGCGCGCGTTACCTCTCCACGGCGCTGTTCGCGGACGAACCGGCAGGCGTCGCCGCCGCGACCGCCGCGCACGGCCTCCACGGCGACGACGGAAGCGCGGAGACGGGGCACCCGTAGAGGCGCCTCCTCACCACGCCACGTTCACTCGAACCGTGTACTCTCGCGTGAGCGGTTGGGTGAAGAAGTCCGCGCGCCCCAGTCCGCGCCCCAGCGCGCCATTCACTTCCGGATCGAACCCCGGGTAGTCGCTCCACAGCGCCAGGTTGCGCCCGGCCAGCGTGAGCGACGCGCGCGATGCGCCCAGTCGCGCGGCCACCCGCGCGGGCGCATCGATCGTCGCGCTCAGCTCGCGCAGCCGCCAGAAGCTCGCGTCCACGATGTCGAGCGTGCTCGCCGCATTCGTGGAGCGCGTGAAGAGATCGATCGACGCGCGCGCCTGATCGGCGAGCGGCGCGCGCGGATCGAAGTCGGCGCGACAAACGCCGAAGTTGCACCGGAACAGCTCGGTGAGGTCGATCTGCTTCGCGCCGCCCTGATGATCCACCAGCATCCCGAGCGCCACCGGTCCGACGTTCACCCGCGACGAGAGCGCGACCGTGGTGGGGGGAATGGCGGGACCGACGAATCCGGGAGGCCCCATGTCGATCTCGCACGGCGGCGCCGACGGTGACGCGGGCGCGCCCGGACAGTTGAGCAGCGACACCTTCCCGTCGCCGTTGTCATCGTGCACGGCGATCACGCGGCGGGCGAAGTAGCTGCCCAGCGGCTGCCCCACGGCCACCCACTGCGACGGCCCCACGTTGATCGGCCCGACGCCGAGCGCATCCACCACGTTGTGGTTGTGCGAGAACAGCACGCCCAGCCGCCACCGCAACGACGCACGCTCGATCACGCGCGCGCTCACGCTCGCATCGAACCCGGTGTTCCGGATGCGTGCGTCGTTCCGGAGAAAGACGAACGGTGCCACCGCCGGATCGGGCACCGGGACGAACACGTCGCGCGAGATGCGCTCGTACCGTGTGAGCGAGAGCGCGATCCGGTCGTGCCACCACGCGGCGTCCAGCCCCACCTCGAGCTCGCGCGTCAGTTCCGGACGGTTCCCTCCCACACGCTCGAAGAAGCGGAGATCCGATGCCGCCGGCGTGCGCGTCGCCTCGCCGTACGCGGCGCGCAGCCGCAGCGCGCTGGCGAGCCGCTCGGGGAAGAACGTCTCGCGTCCCACATCCCACACGAGCGAGGCCGACGGGAGCACCACCGACCGCAGCCGCGTACTGGGTTGCGCGTTCTCATCGCGACGAAGACCGGCGGTGGCCGTCACGCGATCGCGCCACACCGCGCTCTGCTGCACGTAGGGCGCGTACGTCACCTCGAGCTGCCGCGTGTCGGACACGTTGGTGTCGAACGCCATACCCAGCGTGGCGAGCGTGCTGTCGTGGATCGTCGCGCGGCGGCGCACGTACTCGAAGCCGGCCGTGGTGGCGAGCCGCCATGATGCCCGCGGCGCGTAGTCGGCCGTGGCGAAGATGCGCGCCGTCCACGTGGTGAAGCGCGCGTCGCCGAGAAAGCGCTGCTCGAAAGGCAGGTCCAGGTCGAACGTCTCGGGCGGCTGGCGTTCGCGCTCGTGGCGGTCCACACGATCCACGCCGCCAACGGCATTCACCGCCAGCCACGTGCGCGCGCGCCACCGCGCCGAGAGCGACAGGTCTCCGCGACGAACGTCCTGGCGCGCGTTCACCCGATCGGCCTGCTCCGGCGTGAATGCCAGATAGCCGCCGCGCGCGGGGTCGAGCAGCGCGTTGCCGAGCAGTCCGTTCCCCAGGATGCTGAAGACCGACGTGTCGCTCTGCGGAAGCTGCGCCGCGCTCGCGCGCATTGTCCCCGCCAGACGCAGCGAGAGCTGGTCGCGCACGCGCGTGGCGAGGGTGGCGTGCACCGTCGTGGCGCGCAGCGCGCTGGACTCCAGCACGTCATCCGCCGTGCGGTACGTCCCCGAAAGAAAGTACGTGCCGGCCGCGCCGCCGCCGGAGAGGGAGAGGCCAAGCGACTGACGGGATCCGTCGTCGAACGGACTGGCGGTCTCGAGTGGATTCCACGAGGTGAGTCCGCCGCCCGCCACGGGAGCGCAGACGCCGGCAACCTCAATGGTGATCGTGCACCCCAACACCTGGCTTCCATCGGATGCCAGCGTGCCGCGCCGCGTGAAGCTGCTCGGGAAGTGCGTGCCCAGACGGATGGCGCCACCCTCGATGTCCGCGCGCCAGCGCGGCCGTCCGCGCACACCCGCGCGCGTGGTCACGATGATCGCGCCGTTGGCCGCGCCCGTGCCGTACATCGCCGCCGCCGCGGGGCCGGGCAGGAGCTCCACCCGTTCGATCGTGGCGAGATCCAGGTCGTCCAGCCGCGACGTGCGCTGCGCGCCGGCTTCGAGCGAGGAATCGAAGGTGTCGCCATCCACGCGGATGCCGTCGACGACGATGAGCGGATCGCTGCCGAGCAGGATGCTCGTGGGACCGCGCACCACCACCTGCGCGCCCGCGGCCAACACGCCACTCCCGGGGAGCACGACCATCCCGGGAAAGCGCGAAGCGAGCAGCTGGCTGAGCGTGTGAACGGCGCCGAGCGGCACCGAGTCGAGCTCGATCACCGTGCGCGCCGCGCCGACCACGGGGCGCGCGCCGGGAGCGATGCTGTCCGCGGCACGATCGGCGCCCGGCTGCTGCGCGCGGGCGGCCGCGGGGAGCGCTGCCGCGAGGAGCGCGAATCCGAGAGCCGCCAGCTGGGAGCGAGAGGTCACGAGTGGGCGCGTCGAAGGTGCCGCAGCCAAGCTGTCCGTCCGGGCTGGCCGTTCTGCAAGAGACGCGCGAGAGACGTGAGCCCGCACACCGATGCTCCGGCGGCGCGCCTCGACATCCCACCGGTCAGCTACGTGCAGCTCCCCCACCGCCACCCCCACCCGCTCGCGCGACCTCACGATGCGGGCGGGACCACGCCCCCACAAGCAGGCCACCATCGTGGCAGCACACGCACTGCGCCTCGCATACCGGAATTGCCGACCGCGCGCCTCCCGAGGTAGCTTGCCAATGTGACGCGACGTACGCCGCACCCCTTGGCACGATGATGGACACGCACCCCGCGGTTGCCGCGCGGACGGCAGCCGCCGCGCGCGCGCATGAGGATCCGCCGCGGCCTCCCGCCACCTCGCTCGACAGCGCGCTCCGCGCCGAGCTCGAGTCGCTGGACAGCCTGGGACTTCGCCGTACGCTGCGCGAGGTGCGGCGACTCCATGGCGCGGTGGTCGAGGTGGACGGGCGCGAGATGGTCGACTTCGCGTCCAACGACTACCTCGGGCTCGCCGCGGACCGACGGCTGGCGGACGCCGCGCGCGACTTCCTGGCCGATGAAGGGGTCGGCGCCGGCGCGGCGCGCCTCATCGCCGGCAACCACCCCGCGCACGAAGCGCTCGAGCGCGCGCTCGCCGCGCTCAAGAACACCGAGAGCGCACTGCTCTTCCCGACCGGATACATGGCCAACGTGGGCGCGATCGCCGCGCTTGCCGGCCGCGGCGACGTGATCTACTCCGATGCGTTGAACCACGCATCGCTGGTGGACGGATGCCGCCTGTCGCGCGCCACCGTGCGCATCGTGCCGCACAACGACACCGCCGCGCTCGACGCGATGCTCGCCGCCGAGCGCAGCCGGTTTCGCCGCGCGCTCATCGTCACCGACAGCGTGTTCTCGATGAATGGCGATCTGGCTCCCCTCCCCGCGCTCATCGATGTTGCGCGGCGACACGGCGCGTGGACGTACGTGGATGACGCGCACGCCACCGGCGTGCTCGGCCCCAACGGGCGCGGCGCCGTCGAGCACTGGCAGGTGGAAGGAGAGGTGGATGTAATCATGGGGACGCTGGGCAAGGCGCTCGGATGCGCCGGAGCGTTCGTGGCCGGCTCCGCGGCGCTCCGGGAGCTGCTGCTCAACACCGCGCGCGCGTTCATGTTCACCACCGGCTCGCCCCCCGCCATCGCCGCCGCCGCACTTGCCGCGCTCCGCGTGGCGGAGGAAGAACCGTGGCGCAGGACGCGCCTTGCAGAGAACGGCGAGCGCCTCCGCCGCGCGCTCGGCGAGCAGGGCGTGGCGGCCGCCGTCGCGACCGGCGCGCCGGCCGGGCGCGTGCCGCACATCGTTCCCATCATCATCGGTGAGAGCACGAACGTCATGCGCGCGGGCGGTGCGCTGCGTGACCGCGGATTCCTGGTCGGCGCCGTGCGCCCGCCCACGGTTCCAGCCGGCACCGCGCGGCTCCGCATCACGGTGAGCGCCGCGCACGAGCACGCGCAGATCGACGCGCTCGCGCGCGCGATCGGCGATGCGTGTCGCGAGGCGGGAGCCATCGCACCGGGCGACGCGCCGCGCGGAGCTTCACCACGATGAGCGCGCCTCCTCGCACCTCGCACGCGCCGCGCGCGGACGGCAACACGGTGGCATCGAGCGGCACATGGCGCGCGATGGACCGCGCGCACGTCTGGCATCCCTATACGCAGCACGCCATCGCGCCGGAGCCCATCCCCGTCGTGCGCGCGGAGGGAGCGTATCTCCACACCGCCGACGGACGCGTCATCCTCGATGCCATCTCCTCGTGGTGGGTGACGCTGCACGGACACGCGCACCCCGCCATCGCGCGCGCGGTGGCGGAGCAGGTCGCGACGCTGGAGCAGGTGATCTTCGCCGGCTTCACGCACGAGCCGGCGGCGCGGCTGGCCGCGGAGCTGGTGCGTGTGCTCCCCGCCGGCCTGGAGCGCGTGTTCTTCTCTGATGACGGCTCCACCGCGGTGGAGGTGGCGCTCAAGATGGCGCTCCAGTACTGGAGCAACCGCGGGGAGGAGCGCCCGCTCATCGCGGCGCTCGAGCACGCCTACCACGGCGACACCTTCGGCGCCATGAGCGCGAGCGGGCGCGGGCTGTTCACCGATCCCTTCGGCACGCATCTGTTCGAGGTGGCGCGCCTGCCGGATCCTTCGGAGCACGACGTGCTGCCGGCCTTCGACACGCTCGTGGAGACACGCGGACGCGAGCTGGCGGCGGTGATCGTCGAGCCGTTGCTCCTGGGCGCGGGCGGGATGCGGATGTGGAACGCCGGCACGCTCGCCGCCCTGGCCGCGCGCGCGCGTGAGGCGGGCATTCTCTTCATTGCCGACGAGGTGCTCACCGGATTCGGCCGCACCGGGCCGCTCTTCGCGTGCGAGCACGCGCGCGTGACGCCGGACATCATCTGTCTCTCCAAGGGGCTCACCGGAGGCGCGCTCCCGCTCGGCGCCACCGTGGCGCGCGAGGAGATCTTTCGGAGCTTCCTGAGCGACGATCGGCGGCGCACGCTCTTCCACGGGCACTCGTTCACCGCGAATCCCGTTACCTGCGCGGCGGCGCGCGCCAGTCTCGCGCTCCTGGACGATGCATCGCGCGAGCGGCGTGCGGCGATCGAGCGGGCACAGCGTGCGGCGCTCTCCGCGCTGGCGTCGCACCCGCGCGTCTCCAACACGCGCGTGCTCGGCACCGTTGCCGCGCTCGACCTGGACGCGGGCGGCGGGTATCTGGCCGACGTCGGGACGCGCCTGGCCGCCTTCGCCATGCACGAAGACGTCCTGCTGCGGCCGCTCGGCAACGTGGTCTACGTCCTGCCGCCCTACTGTACGACCGAGGCGGACATCGCGCGTGCGTGGGACGTGGTGCGCGGCTTCCTGGACCAGGCGTGATGGTGCGCGGCAGCGCGCGGGACGCCGCGAAGGCAACGCGGCAGCAGGACGACACCATGACACCAGCTCCGGACCGTACGACCGGCGCCGTCCCCGCAGCGGAGCGAGCGCAGCTCCGCATCGGGATCACCGGTACCGACACCGGCGTGGGCAAGACGGTCGTGGCGTCCGCGCTCGTGGCGGCGCTTGTGCGGCGCGGGCTCACCGTGGGCGTCATGAAGCCGGTAGAGACCGGCGTGCCCGTGGGCGAAGCACCGCCCGACGCTTCGGCTCTGCGCACTGCCTCCGGCGCGGTGGATTCGATCGAAGACGTCTGCCCCTACGCGCTGCCCGATCCCCTGGCCCCCGTGCTCGCCGCGCGGCGTGCGGGAACATCTATCGCCTGGGATCGCCTGAGCGCAGCCGCGGAACGTCTCGCTTCCGGCCGGCACGCGTTCATAGTGGAAGGAGCTGGCGGGGCGCTGGTGCCGGTACTGGACGGACTATCGTACGTCGATCTGATGCGAAAGTGGCGCCTTGGTGCCATAGTAGTGGCTGCAAACAGACTGGGGGTTCTGAATCACAGCCTGTTGACCGTGCGCGCGCTGGCTGAGGGCGGCGTCTCGATCAGGGCCGTGGTGCTGAACGACCACGAGGCAGTCGTGTCAAGCGACGTGGCGCGCGCTACCAACCTGGACATGCTCCGCGAGCTCATCCCGGACGTGCCCGTGCTGGCGTTCCCGCACCTTTCCCACGAGAGCGACCTGACCACGCTGGCGGGCGCCGCGGAGCGCTGCGGGCTGGTGGAGGCTGCCGTCAGGCCACTGGCGGCCGTGCGGGCAACCACGCCGGATTCTATTCGCTGACCCGGTCGGACATCGAGACGGCCAATGTCTGGAGCGGATCGCGCCGTCCCCGTGCACGAAGCCGTGCTCCCGACCGCATCACTCGCGAAACCGTGAATTGGGAGGCTGCATGGTGACGAAACCGGCCGTCCTGCTCGCCACGATCGCCTTCGCGCTCTCGACCACCGCGCTAGCTCCGTCCCCATGGTGAACTCCTGCGTCGAGCCGTACGTTTTGCACGTATGCTCCACGGCGGCACGCGAGCCCCGTACGCTGCCGCTGCCGTAGGCACGCATGCTCGCGCGACGACGCGGGCTGCCGGTGCTCCGGCGCCCGCGTCTCCGATCTTCCGTACCTCCGAACGCATCCCGATGTCCCTCGCCTCCTCCGCTCAATCCCGCTCCGCCGCGCTCGGCGACGGCGCATCGCTCTGGAACGATCTCGCCACGCGCGCGCTGGCCGGCGAGCTCATCTCGCGCGATGAAGCACGCGCGGTGCTCAGCGCCCCCGACGATGCCCTGCTCGACCAGCTCGCCGCCGCGTACCGCGTGCGCCGGCACTACTGGGGAAACCGTGTGCGGCTGCACTTCCTGCTCAACGCGCAGAGCGGGCTCTGTCCGGAGGACTGCCACTACTGCTCGCAGTCGTCCGTCTCCACCGCCGAGATCGACCGGCATCCGCTGCTCGCGCAGGAGAAGATCCTGCAGGCGGCCGACCGTGCGGCCACGCTGCACGCCGGCACCTTCTGCCTGGTGATCTCCGGGCGCGCTCCGGGGGAGCGCGTCTTCACTCGCGTGCTCGATGCGGTGCGCACCATCCGCGAGCGCTACGACCTCAAGGTGTGCGCCTGCCTGGGGCTGCTGAACGCGGAGCAGGCCGCGCGGCTCAAGGACGCAGGTGTCACGCAGGTGAATCACAACCTGAACACCTCCGAGCGCTTTCACCCCGAGGTGTGCACCACGCACGGTTTTGCCGACCGGTGCGCCACGGTGCAGCACGTGAAGGCGGCCGGGCTCAAGACCTGCTCGGGCGGAATCATCGGGATGGGGGAGAGCGACGACGACGTCATCGACCTCGCGCTCTCTCTCCGCGAGCTGGAGGTGCGGAGCGTGCCGGTGAATTTCCTCATTCCGATCGCCGGAACGCCGTTCTCCTCGCGCGGGGAGCTCGATCCGCGCCGGTGTCTGCGCGTCCTCTGCCTCTATCGGTTCCTGCTTCCGTCGCAGGAGATCCGCATTGCCGGCGGGCGCGAGGTGCACCTGCGGTCGCTGCAACCGCTGGGATTGTATCCCGCCAACTCGATCTTCATCGGCGACTATCTCACGACGCCGGGGCAGGCCGCGCGCGCGGACTTCGAGATGATCCGCGACGCGGGCTTCGTGCTCGAGACGCCTGACGGCGAGCCGTACGATGGCGACCCGCTCGCGGAGCTCGCGTCGCCCGAGGCAGAAGTGGTCGTGTGACGACCGCCGCGCGGGCCCCGAGGCGCGCGCGAGCGCGCATTGTGCCGCCGGCAAGTCCGGAGGCGCGCCGGGGCACGATGCTCGCGATCTGCGTGCTCATCGCTGGCTCGGCGTGCAGCGACAGCAGCGCGCCGGTACGTGACCCGAACGACGCGGCGCAGATCACGGCGCGCGCGGGGAACGCTCAGGTGGCCTTCGCGGGAATGGTGCTCCCGGTGGAGCTGGGCGTGGCCGTCACCGACGCGGAGGGTCGTCCGGTGCGCGGAGTCACCGTGACGTGGACCTCCTCCAACGGCACGTTCGATCCACTCACCAGCTCGACCGACGGGAGCGGATCGGCGTCCACCACCTGGCGGTTGGGCCCAACGACCGGACAGGCGACCGCCGAGGCGCACGTGGAGTCGCCGCTCTCGCCGGCGCCCGCACGCTTCACCGCCACCGCGCTCGCGCGTCCTGCGGCCGGTCCGGACGACCCGGTGCCGCTCGTGATCGCCACGTACGAGCACTCCGAGCAGGTGGTGCATCCGGATGTGACGCTCTTACCGGACGCGCTCGGCGGCCACGCGCGTGTGCTGGCCATCACGCCCTACCCCGGCGGCAACGCGGCGTTCGAGAATCCGTCCGTCTTCGCCGGAGATGGCGACGATCAGTGGCTGCTCGATCCGGGCGCGCACAACCCGGTGGTGTCGCCGCCGAGCGGCTATCTCTCCGACCCGGACATTCTGTACGATCCCGAGTCGCAGGCGCTCTGGATGTACTACCGGCAGGTGACGTCGTCCAACACGATCCTCCTGGTTCGCTCCAGCGATGGGATCTCGTGGAGCGCGCCGATGAAGGTGGCGGAGGCACCCAACCACCTCATCGTGTCGCCGTCGGTGGTGCGGCGCGCACCGCACGATTGGCTCATGTGGTCCGTCAATTCCGGCGCCAGCGGGTGCGGCGGACCGAGCACCACGGTGGAGCTGCGCCGCTCGGACGACGGCGTGCACTGGTCCGAGCCGCAGACGGTGACGCTCGATCAGCCGGGCGTCTTCCCATGGCACATCGACGTGGAGTGGATCCCGTCGCGCAACGTCTTCTGGGCGCTGTACAATGGGAAGCGCCCCGGCTCGTGCGACACGCCCGCGCTCTACTTCGCCGAGAGCAGCGATGGCGTGACGTGGCACACGTTTCCCGCACCGTTGCTCGCGCGCGGAGTGATCCCCGAGTTCAGCAACATCGTCTACCGCTCATCGCTGGCGTACGATCCGGCGAGCGACCGCGTGACGGTGTGGTACTCGGGTGCGCTCTTCGATGGCGCGCACTGGGTGTGGAGCGCCGCCGTGCAGCGGCTCACGCGCGAGGCGCTGATGCAGAAGGTGTCGAGGACGTCGTTCGGTTTTCCGTCCCTGCCGGGGGGCGCGTTCCCGGCTGCCCCACCGCTCCTCGACGGGCCCTGAGCGCGTCATGTACGCCTCCTGTCTCTTCTGCAACGGGCATCTGGGACGCAACGACCAGATCGCCGCCTTCCCGGTGGGTCGGCGCGTGGCGTTCGATCCGCTGCGCGGACGGCTGTGGGTGATCTGCCCCGGGTGCGCGCGGTGGAACCTGGCGCCGCTCGAGGAACGGTGGGAGGCGCTGGACGAATGTGAGCGGCGTTTCCGCTCCACCTCGCTCCGCATCTCCATCGAGAACATCGGGCTGGCCGAGCTGCCGGGGGGAATGCAGCTCGTGCGCATCGGGAAGGCGCTCCCCACGGAGGTGGCCGCGTGGCGCTACGGGCGCCGGCTGCTCCGTCATCTGCCACCGGTGGTGGACCGGCTGGTGACGCGCGCCACGGAGCGCGGCGTGGCGGCGATGGCCGGCGCCACCGATGCGCTGGTGGGAGACCGCGGGCAGTTCGGCGAGGACGCGCGCTCGCGCGCCATCGCCTGGCTCCGCGCGCGCGGCGAGCCGCAGCGCATCCTGCACGTGGCGCACGCCGCGCCGGGCGCGCGATACGTCGTGCGTGCCCGGCATCTGGCCAGGGCAGGGCTGCTGCGCCCGGAGCGTGGCGAGTCGTGGCGGCTGGTGGTGGCGCACGACCATGGCACCGCCACGCTCGCCGGCGACGCCGCGCTCTCCGCCGCCGGGAAGCTCCTCGCCGCGCTGAGTCCGCTCGGCGCGAGCGACGCGCAGGTGCGTCTCGCACTCGCCAAGCTGGACGACGCGGGCAATCCGCACAGCTTCTTCTCGCGCGTCACCGCGCTCGCACTGCGCACGCGGTGGGGGCGCGAGCCCGACGCGCCGCGCGATGTGCCGCTCCTCCCCGACGGCGTCTCGGTGGCCGAGCGTCTCGCGCTGCAGATCACCAACCGGTCGTTCTGGGCGCGCGGTGGAACGGGGAGCGAGGAGCACACACTGTTGCCGCGCCTTCCGTTCGTGGACCGGTTGGCGCTCGAGATGGCCGTCAACGAGGACAGCGAGCGTCGCGCGATGCGCGGCGAGCTGCGCGCGTTGCTCGCCGCCTGGCGCGACGCGGAGGAGGTGGCCGCGATCGCCGACGCGATGTTCCTGGAGCGCTCGCGCGTGGCGCGCGTGGCGCGCGTGGCGAGCGACGGAGATGATGAGGGGCCTCAAGAGCATCGCGGCGCGGAGCGCGGCGCGCAGCACGGCGCACCTCGCGACGAGGGTGGCGGTGCGTGGTGGCGAGCCACGTGGTGGCGTGCGGCGCCGCTCTTGCGGCGTTTCGTCGTCCCCGTCGTGGTGGCCGCGGTCGCGAGCGCGGGCATGCTCGGCACATCGCGCGAGGCGCGCGCGCAGAGCGCATCGCGCACGGAATCGCACAGCGCGGCTGCGTGGGTAGAGCAGCACTCGGGGACGACCGCGAGTCTGCGCGGGATCTCTGCCGTCTCCGATCAGGTGGCATGGGCGAGCGGATCGCGCGGGACCGTGCTGCGCACCGTGGACGGCGGGCGCACGTGGGAGCGCCGCGTGGTGCCCGGCGCCGACTCGCTCGACTTTCGCGACGTGGAGGCGTTCGGCGCGGACACCGCGTACGTGCTGAGCGCGGGGACGGGCGCCGCGTCGCGCATCTACCGCACCACCGACGGCGGGCGGAGCTGGACGCTCCAGATCACGAACGCCGATCCCGATGGTTTCTGGGACGCGCTCGCGTTCTGGGACGCCATGCATGGTCTCGCCCTGGGAGATCCCGCGGATGGCGACTTCACCGTCTACATCACGAACGACGGCGGCGCGTCGTGGACGCGCGTGAGCGGCGACCGTCTCCCAAACGCGTTGCCCGGCGAGGCGGCCTTCGCCGCCAGCGGCACGTGTCTCGTGACGCAGGGAGACTCGACCGCATGGTTCGCGACCGGCGGCGGTGCGCAGGCGCGAGTCTTTCGCACCGCTGATCGCGGGCGCACGTGGAGCGTGGCCGTCACCCCGATCGTAGCCGGCCGCGCATCGGCGGGGATCTTCTCGATTGCGTTCGGTGACGCGCTGTACGGCGTGGCGGTGGGTGGCGATTACACCGCGCCGGATTCCGTGTGGGTGAACGCCGCAGTGACGGAGGACGGCGGGCAGACGTGGCATGCCGCGGCCGGCGAGCCTGGCGGGTATCGTTCCGCGGTGGCGATGGAGCTGCAAGCGCCGTCGGCGATGGGCGGAGTTCCGAGCACGCGTGGTGCGGCGGCAACCGACGGAGATTCAAGCGCGCGGGGGGCGGCGGCGCTCATCGTGACGGTGGGGACGAACGGCGCGGACTACTCTATGGACGGTGGAGCGACGTGGAGCGCGCTCGGTGGCGCGGGGCTCAACGCGCTCGCGCTCGTGCGGACGACGCGAGGGGCGCACGGCGTAGGGACCGGGTGGGCGGTGGGGGAGCGGGGGCGGGTTTTGCGGTTGGAGGGGGGCAGAGGACTACACTGACGTTCCCACAGGGAACGCTTCGTCAGGCGGCATTCTGAATCCTCAGGCGGTGCGTTCGCACGCGTGAGTAGCGCCCCGTGCATGCGATGCTGCGGCGTGATGGCATCGTGATCAGCCACAAGAAGGTGCATCGCCTCTACGACGAGATGGGCGGCAGCTGAAACCGCAGCCACGCCGGCGACGGAGTGCCACAGCGCGGCCGCCGCGGGCCGTGGTGACGCAACCAAACGAACGGTGCGCGATGGACTTCATGCAGGATGTCCACGCTAGCGGGCACCACGTACGCGTCTTCACGCTGGTCGATGTCTACACCCGCGCATGCGTGGCGCTCAAGGTCGCGCGCACGTTCAGCGGGAGCGACGTGGCGCTCTGCTGAGTGATGCCGGCGAACCCCGCGGCAGCTTACCGGCGATCGTACCGTGCGACAACGTTCTACCATCGGAGTCAAGAGAGAGAGGGAGAGACGACGAGTACGGACGCACTCGCGTGCGCCAATTGTGGCTGAGAGAGGGCGAGACCACGCTCGGAGCGTGACCTGCCCGGTGGGCTTCCACCGATCACGAG
>DASSNU010000011.1:0-71754 GCA_035701265.1 Gemmatimonadaceae bacterium
TACGGCTGGACATCGTGCGCGCTCGAGCGTGCGGGCGGCATGGGGCAGCTGCGGGCCTTCGGACTCCCGCCCTCGGAATGCCAGCGCCGCCTGATCCCCGACTGGCCATTCGAGCCCCGGTACTAGCATCGTCCCCCGATCGCTGACTGAATACAGGAGGGCTCCATGAGCGGCGTGCCGACTACCGCCACGCGCACGACCGGGACCGTGAAGTGGTTCAACGAGCGCCACGGCTTCGGCTTCATCGGTCGCGAAGACGGCCGGCCGGACTGTTTAGTGCACCGATTCGACTTCCGCCGCGGAGGGCCGACGACCCTCGCCGCGGGTGAGCGCGTCGAGTTCGCCGTCGTCGAACGCGAGAAGGGCCCGTGGGCGGACGACGTGACGCGGCTCTCGCCGTACGGGTGGTAAGCAGTGTGGACGTGTTGATCGCAGCTGATTCTCGTGAGGCGACGATGAGGAGCACGCGGCCATGCAGGGCCGCCGACGGAAGGCCAGGCGACGCACTGCAATTCGACTGAGCTCGGCCGGGAACTCGGCCCTGGGGCCACCGCGAGCATCGTGTCTACTGCGATGCTGCGTCGCGGCGACCGCGTGGGCGTGCTCGCCGTCGCGGTCGCCGCGAGTGCGCCGCGATCGGGTCGGGCGGGCCGGCACCGAGTGTTGCTTCGACGAGATCGACGTCGCGGCTCACCTGGCGCATCGCGAGCCGACGCGCCTCTCGCGGGCCGAGCTCGTGGGGCATGCGACGCGGGATGGCGACAGACGCCGGGATCTCCGCTTCAGCTCGGGAGCGTTGATGTACTCCACATGCGGACGCGTCACGATCGCCGCATTCCCGAAATGCGTAGCACCAGAGCACCCCACCCCAGCCCCGTGAAGGGCCGCGCTATCACGTGTGCGAGAGCGCCCTCTCCCAGCGCTGCCGCCAGAGGGCGCTCTCCCACCGCTGCCGACTCCAAGGGCGATGGCCAAATCGGCGCGCGTAGTATGCGACGACGCGTGCCTCTACCGACTCCTCGGTATCGCCCTCGACGGCCCGGAAGGGTGCGTGCCGGGTCGCGTCATTCGACACGCCGAACCACCACCACGATTCCGGCCGCCCGGCCCATCGCTCCTCGATGCGGCACGCGTAGCACCGACCGCCGTCCTCGAACGCGAACTCATTGCGCATACTGACCACTGCTGCTCCCCGCCTGCGTATGGTCAATCTACCATGGTGCACGCGCCGGAGCTGCGCCCGAGCGTGGATTGGCGTCCGACGTCTAGGCACCCGTGCGTCGCGTGGCGCGGGGACGCGGGCGGAGCGGCCGAATGCCTGATCTCGGACTCGCGCTCGGGCTCGTCGCCACAATAGCGATTCTTGCCGCCGCCGGTCGGCGTGCCGGACTACCGGACCCGATCGTCTTCGCGCTCGGCGGTTTGGCGCTCGCCCTCGTGCCCGGCATCCCTCGCACCGCGCTCCCACCGGCACTCGTGCTCCTCGTCTTCCTCCCGCCGCTGATTTTTGCGGCCGCCCAGGACACGTCGTGGGCCGAACTCCGCCAGGACGCACGTCCGATCCTGCTGCTCGCGGTGGGACTGGTGCTCGTCAGTATGGCCGCCGTGGCGGTGGTCGCCCACGCGCTCGCGCCTGAGCTCTCGTGGGCTGCGGCATTCACGCTGGGCGCCATCGTCGCGCCGCCCGACGCCGTGGCGGCCAAGGCGATCGCCGACACGCTACACCTGCCACGGCGGCTCGTCGCGATCCTGGAGGGCGAGGGGCTCGTCAACGACGCGACGGCGCTCGGGGTGTTCCAGATAGCGAGTGGGTTGGCGATTGCCGGGGGTGCGTTCGCACCGGCATCGGCGGCGCTCCGCCTCGGGTACGCGGCTGCGACGGGTATCGTGATCGGCGTGGGCGTCGGCTGGATGGGGCACCACGTGCTGAGCCGCGTGGGCGACGCCGCTGTGGAGAATACCGTGACGCTGCTGCTCCCCTTCGCCGCTTTCCTTCCCGCGGAACAGGTGCACGCATCGGGCGTGCTCGCCGTGCTGGCGCTGGCGCTCTATCTCAGCCGGTTCAGCGTGCTGGGCCCCGCAGCGGCGAGTCGGCTACAGGGGCGGGTTCTCTGGGACATGATCAACTTCCTCCTCACAGGGCTGTCGTTCGTGCTCGTGGGGTTGCAACTGCGACCCGCCGTGCAAGGGCTGTCGAATCGACCAGCGGGCGTGCTCACCGCCGCCGTGGTTTGCCTGACGGTCGTTCTCGTCCGCCCGGCCTGGGTGTTCGGGACGGCGTGGCTATCGGACAGCGTCCAGCGCGCGCTTGCGGAGGCGGTGCCGTCGCCGAGACCACGGGTGCCGGTCCTCGCCGTGCTGGGCTGGGCGGGTATGCGCGGTGTCGTCTCGCTCGCCCTGGCGCTCTCGCTGCCGCACCTGACCGCCAGCGGGAGACCGTTTCCGGGGCGAAACCTGATCGTGTTCGTCACCTTCGTGGTAGTCTTGCTGACTCTCGTCGGACAGGGGTTGACGCTGCCGCTCGTCATCCGCCGGCTCGGTGTCGGCACGGTTGCCGGCAGGGCGGAAGACCAGGAGCTCTCGGCGGAAGTGCGCATGGCCCGCGCGGCGCTCAACCACCTCGACGCCATCGGCGGCGAGACGCGGGCGCCGCCGGACGTTGTCGAGCGTGTTCGCGGCTTCTACGCGGAGCGCATTGAGCGGCTGGAGCGGCGCCGCGAGCTGCGGCTGTCCGACACCGCGGAGCAGGCGCTCGAGGCGCAGCTTCGCGAGGGGACGGACCGCCTGCTCGGGCGCCTGCTCGAGATCGAGCATGCCGAGCTGCAACGCATCCGCATTGGCACGGACCTCGACACCCCGGTCGCGCGCCGTATCCAGAGCCGCCTCGATGGGCTCCGACTGCGGGAGGGTCGCTGACGGATGCTCGCTGGGCTCGCGGCTGCGCGGTACATCAGGGAGGCATGTGGGCTCGGAGGACGTCGCGCACCGCAGGGTACCCATTAGCCGAGCGGTCTCTTTCCGTCGGCGTGTTCGCGCACCAGTCGCTCGGGATCCTTGAGGGTCTGCCCGAGCGCCGGGACGTTGTCCACGCCATGGATGCGCGCGCGAAGGACGGTGGCATTCTGCGCGATGTCGCGTCTGGCCACCTGGTCGCTCGCCCATGCGGCTCGACTCCGGCCCCGTCACTTCACTGCCGCTGCGCGTGTGGGGCACATTGGGGCACATGTTCGCTCCAATCTGCACTCATTGGTGAGCGCAGACGCTCACTGACTGGCAGTCAAGCGGTTGAAATGAGCGCACATAGCGATGAAGCGTGAGCGCACGACCCTCTTCCCAAGCTGGACGTCGCCGGTTCGAGTCCGGTCGCCCGCTCTCTGAAGTGACATGATGGAAGGAAATTGCAAATGCCGACTCCTATCCGATGGGTCGGCATTTGTGCGTTTGGGCTCGCGTGTGCGCGAGAAATGTCGGAGTCGACCAACGCCCGGTGAGGCAGTCCCCCTGGCGGGTATCACCGTGGACAGCGAGTGAGAGACCCGCGGGCTGTCTGGCATCGCCCACGTGACGCGAGGCGCCGGTCACGGCATGTGCTGTGCTCTCCGTTGCGTCGTCCCGTCCCGCCTCGCCACCGGCCAGCGTCGTCTGCACCATCACCGCGTCCCACACGGAGGCGACGTGCGCAACCATGCCTGGGGGGCGGAGTGGGCTCGCATGACGTTGCCACGCGAAGCTCACAACGCATACGCCGATCTCGCGCAGCCCGGTGGCAACACCTGCTGCGGCGCCAGGGTCAATGCGTGTGAATCACGCGGGCGTGTAACCGCGCGGCGATCATGGATTATCGAACGGGAGTGGCCGATGAACAACAAGCGGAAGCACCGGGGAAGCTCGACGGACAACCCGAAAAGCGCTCCGGGCAGGCGCGAATCCGGGATGCCCGGTGGCGGGCAAGGACGCCGGGATGAGGTTGGTCGCAGTGGCGTGTACGCGCCCGGCGCGGACAACATTCCGCCAGACGCCGAGATCCGAATGGCTGGATCGTGGGGTGGTGGTGACTACAACGAATCGGGCGGCTCGGAGCTCGTCTACCGGGATGGGCAGTTGCTGGGTGGCCTGACAGCCGGGCCGAACGGCGAGCCGACGCTCGACATCCACGCGCGAGGCGATCGTCCTCTCGATGCGCGAGAGGATACGGCGTCCTCCGGCGGCGAGCATGACTCCGATCAACCACCGGCTATGGATCCCGTCGAGCTACGCCTCCGTAGCCTCCCGAAGGGGTCTGGTGGTGAGCCACCTTCGCGCGGAGAAACGCGAGGCGAAGGGACCCAAGACGAGGAGCGGGGACAGTCGCTGTCGTCGTGAGCAGAGCGCCCGCAGGTGAGCGTGCCTGGAGGGACGGCGTGTGCCGCGGAAGGGAATCCGAGGTGCCCAAGGGTCGCATGGATGCACGGGTGAGCACGGCTGCCGAGATCTCACAGCACGACGGCGCGGCACACGAACGGCGGATGGACGTCCCGTACACGGGCGTGCACCACTTCGTGCGCCGCTTCCTCGAGCCCGTGCAGGACGCACTCGTCGTCTTGCTCGCAGTGGCCTTATTCGGGGCCATGGTCCGCGCGGTTCTCTCGATCGGTTCCAACGTACTCGCCCCTGATCTCATCGTCCGCGACGTCATCTCGCAAGCGCTCTTCGTACTTGTCCTGATCGAGGTGCAGCGGTTGCTCATCATCTATCTGCGCGACCATCATGTGTCGGTGGACGTCATGGTCGAGGCAACGATCGTCGGCGCGCTGCGAGAGGTGTTGCTCCTCATTGCGGTTGGGGTCGAGCCGCTGCGGCTCCTCGCGCTCACGGCGTTCGTGCTCGCTCTCGGGCTGCTCTTGCGGCTCGGCGACCTTCGCGCGCCGCCCCGGCGTATTCACGCCCATGGCGGGGGCCACCCGTACGGTGTGAGCCCCGGCCGGCGTCGGCGGCATGGATCAGGCGATCGCACCGAGTGAGGGGTTTCATTCCCCGCATCGAGTCCTCATCGCTCACCCTCCACCGTAGTGCCTCGCCGAGCATTGCGGGTCCGTGCCTGCGCACTACGCGACGCCCGGCGCCGCCCGCGGATGGTGATGGCTCCGCAACGCATGAAGCCGGATGCCGAGTGCGATCAAGAGCGCGCCCGTCACCAGGGCATACGCACCAATCCACAGTACGACTGCCAGCGCGCCCACCCCGGGAAAGAGGAGGAGCAGCACGCCGAGCGCGATTGCGGCAAGGCTACTGAGCGCCAGCAGCCATTCGTTGCTGATGACTTTCCGCAGCCGGACGGCCGCGCCGAGTTCCAGCCCCCCGGTGATGAGCGCCCAGATGGCGATCAGGTAGAGCAGCGCAAGCGCGGTGAGGCCCGGCCAGAGTACGGTCACGACCCCTGCCACCACGCCTACCAACCCCCGAAGCAGGAGCAGCCACCAGCGGTCGATTGCGCCGTGCCGCAGGATCGCACTCGCGATGCTGAACACGCCGTCCACGAAGGCGTATGCACCGTAGAGCAGCACGAGCGCGGCGAGCGAGATGCCCGGCGCGAGAAGGGTGGCGATACCGAAGAGAACGCCCGCCACTCCGCGGAGCAGCACGGCCCACCAGTTCCGAGACAACGTGTCCACATCGATGACGGCGATTCTCATGGCTTGCCTCCTGGTGGAACGCGTGAGTGCGCGGGTGGATCACGTCCGTCAGACGTCGTGCGATCGTGCTGCAATCGCTACGCCAACCAGCCGTGCTCCCGGGGTTCGGCGTCTGCGTCTCCGGTCATGGAGCGCCGCCCACCTGGCACTCGCTATGCGGCGTGAATCGAAGCGAGGCCGAGTCAATGGTACGCGTCGAGCGCGCCCTGTCGTCCAGGCATTCCACACCAGGAACGCCTGATCATGTCTCGCCCCGCGACCGCCGCGGCGCGTACGTCCCACGGAGCGCTTTTGGCGCGGAAGGAGAATCTGTGGCCGCTGATGCACCTGCCGTGCTGGTCGCGCTCCTCATCGAGCACGATCGGAGCGATGCCCGACGCATCGCGCGGCGCCTGGCGCCTGCGCCACGCGCCGGACATTCGGGCGCGATGCGCCTCGTGCACGTAGAGAGTGTCGCCGCCGCCTGGGCGGTGCTCCAGCGGTCGACCATCGACGTCATCCTGCTGGACATCGGCGCTCCCGGCGCGCGCGGCGTCGATGGGCTGCGCGAGGTGTGTGCCGCCGTCCCCAGGGTACCAGTGATCGTGCTTACGGCCGACGAGGCGATCGCGCGCGATGCGATGCGCGCTGGCGCGTGGGACTACGTGCGCAAGCCGCCGGCCGACGGAGCCATCCTGCGCCACGCCCTGCGTCACGCGCGCGAGCAGCACCGCCTCCTCGAGGAGCTCGACGTTGCCCGACACGCAGTGGCCGTGCGCGGCCGCCTCGTCGGCATCGTGTCGCACGACTTGCGCAACGCCCTCAGCAGCGTTCAGATCTGCGCGGCGGCGCTGCTCGATAGGGAGGCCCCGTCCGAGAGCGGGGTGCGCGACATGGCGCGGATCATCCAGCGTGCCACCGATTGGATGCAGCAGATCCTGGATGATCTGCTCGATGAGACGAGTCTCGACGCCGGCCGTCTCGCCCTCGACCGGAAGCCAACCGTCGTGTCCGAGGTCATCGGCGCCGCGCAGGGGATGTTCGCGCCGCGAGCCGTGGATCATGCGCTGCGTCTCGTCGTGGAGAGTGCTTCGGATCTGCCGAAGGTGAACGCCGACTCGCGTCGTCTCCTGCAGGTGCTCTCTAACTTGCTCGGCAACGCCATGAAGTTCACGCCTAAAGGGGGACAGGTGGTGTTGTCGGCGCGGGCGGTGGACGAGACGGCGGGTGACGCCGGCGGCCGCCCCGATGCGGTTCGCTTCGAGGTGAGCGATACCGGGGCCGGTATCGCGCCGGAAGATCTTCCGCACGTGTGTGACTGGTTCTGGCAGGCCGAGCACCGTGCGCGCGGCGGAGCGGGGCTCGGGCTCGCGATCGCGAAGGGGCTGATCGAGGCGCACGGCAGCCGCCTGCGAATGGAGAGTGTCCCGGGGCAGGGGAGCACCTTCTGGTTCACGGTGTCCACCGCGGCCGCCGCCACCAGGCCCCACTCTACCAATCGTGCGGCCGACGCCGCGACATCTCCGACGCCGGCATGAAAATCGTACCGGAGCCACGCGCCAGCGAGGTCATTCGCGTCATCCTCGTCGACGACCACGCGATGATGCGCGAGGGCCTGCGCCTCCTGCTGCAGGCGGTCCCCGATATCGACGTCGTGGGCGAGGCGGAGAATGGGGCGTCGTTGCTTCCGCTCGCGCGGCGACTCAAGCCGCGCGTCGTCGTCCTCGACCTGGAGATGCCCGGCGGCAATGGCGGCGTCGCGCTGCGTGAGCTGGGCCAGACACTCCCGGAGGTACGGGTGCTCGTGCTCACCATGTACGCGGAACGCGACCGGCTGCTCCCGCTGCTGCAGGCGGGCGCGCGTGGGTATCTCACCAAGGAAGCGGCGTCGAGGGACCTCGTGGAAGCCGTGCGCGTGGTCGCGGCCGGAGAGATCTACGTGCGGCCGACTGCCGCCCGGCTGCTTGCCACCGCCGTCGTCCCCCAGCGTGCGGCCGAGACGGCAGGCGGCCGGTTCCGGTCCCTGAGTCAGCGCGAGCAGCGCGTTGTCCGATCGGTCGCGGAGGGCTACAGCGGTGCGGAGATCGCCCGGCAGCTCGGCATCAGCACGAAGACGGTGAACGCGTACAAGCATCGCATTCAAGACAAGATTGGTCTGGGGCACCGTACCGACTACGTGCGGTTCGCGATCGAAGCAGGAATTCTCGGCCGGTAGCGCGGTCTGCACCCCGGGGTGATCGATGCGGAGCGCCGACGCGGATGGTCAGACCCGACGCCTCACTCGATGCGTCGCAGGCCGACCTTCTTTACCGTGATAACCTCGCGCGTGCGATCGGGGCGCACGATCTCTATCGTGCCGGGAAAGCCGTCCGGCTCCTCGGTAACCCACACCTCACGTGGCTCGCGCACGCGATGATCACCCGAGTCGAGCGCGAACTCGAGGGTTCTGGTTCGCGCATCGTATGTGATACCGATCAGGCGGGCGCCTTCCGCGACGTACTGGTCGCCCCAGTCGGGGGCGATCACCTCGATGTCGGCCGCCTCGGGTGCGCCATCGCGAAGAAAGCGCTTGGTGAACACATCGAAATACGCGGCGAGATCGTCCCGCACGATCTTCAACGTCGTTGGCATCAGGACCATCCATGTTCCGGGGCCAATGGCGAAGATTAGACAACGCGCGAAGCGCGCGCCGTCAGGCAATGTCGACGTGCTCCTTCCGGGTTGGCCGGCATGGTACGTGGTCGTGCGTTGGCCGGCGGATGGCCCCGGCTGTCGGCGCAATGGGAAGCGATGATTCCCGGTTGCCCGATTTCGCATCCGGAAACCGTACGCGATCATCGATGATGCGGCAGCCCACGCCCCACCGGGGGGCGCCTGGAGGCCGGTTCTACATCGTGGGAGGACATCATGCGGACGGACAGCCAAATCCAGAAGGACATCCTCGATGAGCTGAAGTGGGAGCCCAGCCTAAAGGACGAGGACATCGGGGTCGCGGTCCACGACGGCGTCGTCACCCTTGCCGGCTTCGTCGACAGCTACGCCAACAAGTGGAGAGCCGAGCGAGTCGCCAGCGGAGTCAGGGGGGTGAAGGCATTGGCGAACGACCTCGAAGTCAAACTGCCGACAAGCTCGTCGCGTCCTGATCCCGACATTGCACGCGCGGCGCTCGATGCGCTCAAGTGGAACGTCCTGGTTCCCAACGACCGCATCAAGGTGAAAGTCGAGAAAGGGTGGCTCACGCTCGAGGGTGACGTGGACTGGAGCTATCAACGCGAGGAAGCGGAGCGCTCCGTCCGCTACCTCACCGGTGTTCTCGGGGTGACAAACCTCGTGTCGGTGCGCGCGCGCCCGACGCCGTCGGACATCAAGCAGAAGATCAAGGAAACGCTCGAGCGGAGCGCGGAGTTCGATGCGGACCGCATCACGGTCGAGGTCGACGAGCACACGGTCGTCCTCCGCGGGACCGTGCGCTCGTACGCCGAGAAGCGGGACGCGGAGCGGGCTGCCCGCAAAGCGCCGGGAGTCACGATCGTCGAGAACGATCTGGTCGTCGACCCGAGCGTGCTGGCGGCCGTCTAGAGGGTCGCGCCCGCGCGGCGAGCGGGGGCGGACCCTGCCGGAGTTGGTAGATCATTCCGGACCGTAGATCAGGATCGTATTCGTGAAGAGGAGACGGCAGCGGACGGTAGGAATGACGCGAGCGCCACCCTCTTCCCAAGCTGGACGTCGCCGGTTCGAGTCCGGTCGCCCGCTCTAATCGCTCCGCACGGGTGATATCCCAGAATGCCGACTCCCCATGGGGAGTCGGCATTCGTGCTTGGAGAGCGGCGCGGAAGTGTGTTCAGGTTGAGTGTAGCGATGGGGCTCCGAGCGGCGGAGTTGCAGTCCCTTTGCGCGGATGAGGGTCCGTCTACCGTTCTGTCGCCTTTCTGGTGCACGGTCGCGCGGGCGAACTGACGCACGACGGTCGCGGTCGCGGAGTTGTTGACGGCTTCCGGAGCGAGTCGCAGGTTGTAGCACGATGCTTTCGGTGGGCCGCCAACCAACCCCCGCGCGGCGCGATGGTGAGTGACGAGGGGACGGAAGTCAGCAGACTGCTCGTCGCCTGGCGAGATGGCGATCGCTCAGCGCTCGATCGGCTCGTGCCGATCGTGTACGCCCAACTTCGCGCGCTGGCCGGACGACAGCTCCGCGACGAGCGGCCGGATCACACGTTGCAGACCACGGCGCTCATTCACGAGGCGTATCTTCGTCTGGTCGGCACGGACATCGAGTGGGAAGGGCGGTCACACTTCATGAAGGTCGCCGCCAGCACGATGCGCCGCATCCTGGTGGATCACGCGCGGGCGCGGGGACGCGAGAAGCGCGGTGGTGCCGCCAGACCGGTCACGCTGGATCGCGCCAACCTCGCCGCTCCGGACACGGCGCCGCAACTCATCGCTCTCGATGAGGCGCTCGAGGCGCTGGCCGACCTCGACGAGAGAAAAGCGCGCGCCGTAGAGCTTCACTACTTCGGCGGCCTGACGTACGAGGAGACTGCGGCCGTGCTCGGCGTATCGACGGCGACCATCCACCGCGAGCTCCGTCTGGCGAAGGCGTGGCTCGCCCGCGAGGTGGCTGACGACGGCAGTGCGTGAGGCGCGCCGACATCATCCCCCGGCGTGGAGCGTGTCGGACGGCGACTCTGCTGCCCGGAGGTCTGCGACGGCGTCCGCGCGCCCAGTCTTCTCGTACACGGTCGCGAGGAGGCGGACGGTCGCGCGCCGCCAGGCGTTGCCCGGCGGCGCGGCACCGCGATAGTAGTCCAGGGCGCCCGTCAGCAACGGCTCCGCCTCGGAGTACCGTCGCTGCGCGACCAGGCTCCCCGCCAGGGTCGTCCTGGTCGCCGCCGCGTACCGACCGACGCCCTTCTCGACCGACTCCTGATCGCGGAGGATGCGTCGGAGCAATGTGTCCGCTTCCACGTACCGGTGCTCCTGCACGATCACGCTCGCATAATCGCTTCCCGAGCGCAGGGCGATCGGCGACGTCTCCCCATGGATTGCCGCGCGCATCGTGTAGGATCGTCGCAACGACGACTCGGCGTCCGCGAGCTTTCCCTGCGCGCGCTGCAGCGTGCCGAGATTGTGGTAGAGCAGCGCCACGGTCGGATGCGGCTCACCCCAGAGCGCGATCGTCATCGCCATCGACTGCTTCAGGTAGTATTCGGCCGAATCGAGCTGGCCACGATCACGGAAGTAGCTCGATATCCCGTTCAGCGCGTTTGAGATCTGCGGTTGCGGGCCATCGTACGAACGGCGGTAGCGGGCGATCACCTGCCGGAGGAGCGGTTCGGCCTCGGCGTAGCGGCCGGCGTTCATGAGTGCGTACGCCACGTTGCTGAGCTGGTAGTAGACAGCGAGATTGTCGGGTCCGTACTGCTTCCTGCGCAGCTCCAGCGCGCGGCGGGCCATCGCGATCGCTTCGTCGTGCTTCCCTCGCTGCGACAAGACACTCGCCAGCGGAACGAGCGGCTCCTCGAGACGGGGGTCATCCGGCCCGTACGCGCGCTCGAGCTCCGCCAGCGCGAGGTGGAAGAGCGAGTCGGGGAGGGCGAGCTCCCCGGCGCCGCGCCAGAGTACCTGCGCGACCGTCGCCTGGGCGGTGGCGAGCTGGTCGGGGTCGACCGGCACGGCGCGTTCGCGGATGGCGAGCGCCTCCCGCGCGAGCGTGTCGCCCTCGTGCCAGTCACCCTGCTCGGCGAGCAGATGCGCGAGCTGGAGCATGCTCTCGGTCGTGAGCGAGTCCCGCGCGCCCAGGGAGTGGCGGCGGATGGCCAGCGCCTCGCGATAGCGTGCAATGGCGTCCTTCCACTCGCCGGCACTCTCGAGCGCGCGCGCGAGCGTGGTGAGGCTGGCGGCGATGGCGGGGTCGTCGTCGCCAAGGAGACGCCGCCGCAGCGCCAGCGACCGCTCGGCGAGCGTGCGTGCTCTGGCATGCTCGCCGAGTCCGTAGTTGGCGCGCGCCATGACGTCGAGCATCCGTGCCTGCACGAGGGGCTGCGGCGACAGCGCTTCGACGCGTCGCTCGCCTTCGTCGAGCAGCGAGCGCACGGTGATGTCGCGGCCGAGGGTCTGGTTCGGGTCGCTCGCCTCGAAGAGCGTGGTGAGGAACGACGTCACGGCCTCCGACGCGGCGAGCGCCTGGCGTGCGCGTCGCCCCTGCCAGAGCGCGGCCCCCAGTCCAGCCGTGATCGACAGGAACAGCAGCGCAGCGGCGGCGACGCCCGCCCGGTGGCGCGCCAGGAACTTGCGCGCGCGGTACGCGGCCGTCGGCAATTGCGCGTGCACCGGCAGTCCGTCCAGATGTCTCACCACATCGTCGCGGAGCTCCTCGGCGGACCGGTATCTCCGTGACGGATCTTTCGCGAGCGCGCGGAGGCAGATGGCATCGAGATCGCCCTCGAGCGCGCGCGCGCGCCGCGCACCGGCCGGTGAGCGGCGCGCGGCCAGCGACGGCCGCGTCGCCTCGGTCTCCAGCGTCTCCTGCAACGAGCGGAGCGACATGGCATTCGCGCTGCGGAAGGGACGTACCCCCGCGAGCAGCTCGTACAGCAGCACGCCGAGCGCGTAGACATCCGTCGCCGTCGTGATGGCGCCACCGATGATCTGCTCGGGCGCCGCGTAGGCGGGCGAGAGCATCTGTGCACCGGTGGTGGTCACGTCCGCCGCGTCGCTCGTGTCGAGCAACTTGGCGATGCCGAAGTCGAGCAGCTTGACGCGCCCGTCGGCGGTGACGAGGACGTTCGACGGCTTGATGTCGCGGTGCACGATCAGATTCGCGTGCGCGTGGGCCACGGCGGCGCACACGTCGAGGAAGAGCCGGAGTCGTTCGGCCACGCTGGAACCACGCAGCTCGCACTCCTCGGTGATCGACCTGGCGGGCACATACTCGAGCGCCAGCCAGGGGGCGCCATCGTCGGTCATTCCCGCGTCGAGGAGCCGGGCGATGCCGGGATGCTCGAGTCGCGCCAGCAGTCGTCGTTCGCGCAGGAACCGGTCGACGAAGCCGGGTGTGCCGAGCGGACCGCGTACCACCTTGAGTGCCACGCGGAGGTTCACGTCTCCGCGCTCGGCGAGGTACACGGTGCCCATGCCGCCCTGCCCGATCCGATCGACGATCCGGTACGGTCCTACCGCGCGCCCGATCCAGGACACGGACTCCGTCTCGAGCCGCACGGCGGCCGCGGCGCCAACGACGCGCGTGATGGAGCCCGGCGCACGAGGGTCGGTGCCAGCATCCGCCGCGAGCAGTGAGAGGACTTCGGCGCGGAGGGCGGCGTCATCGCCGCAGGCGGTCTCGAGGAAGGCGTCGCGGCTTTCGGGTGGGTGGTCGAGGGCCGCCCAGTACAGCGCTTCCACCCGCTCCCACCGTGTCGGGTCTATGGCGCTCTCCGCGCATCGAGATTCGAGGTGGGTGCTGCTAACCCCGAAGCTACCGCCGGTTGAGCGACCCGCAAGCACGCGGCGCCGCGCTCAGGTCGCGCGGCGCCGTCATTCTTCGCTCACAGCCGAAATCGGGGCGTGGCCTGTCCGTCGAGCTCGTGCGAAGGCCGGCTCCCGTCAGGGGGCCGTCTCGCGCAGTGCGGAGGTGCCGGTCG
Organism: Gemmatimonadaceae bacterium; assembly: GCA_035701265.1. Classification (GTDB taxonomy): domain Bacteria; phylum Gemmatimonadota; class Gemmatimonadetes; order Gemmatimonadales; family Gemmatimonadaceae; genus DASSNU01. Next base: position 13,291 of record DASSNU010000011.1, read on the forward strand.
ACATGGGACCTGCCACGGGCTCTTTCGCGCTGAGCGCCATCGCACCATCGTGTGGGCCGGCACGTAGCACCGGGTCGGGACGCGCGGCTCCGTCCGACGTCTCGTTCAGGGCGCGCCGAGTGAGCTGGCCCTTGGTTGGAAGGAAGGCGGTCTCCTCGCTCGCACCGCCCCGCGTGTCTCCCCCCTTTCCGGGGAGGAGTCTCTTCACCACCGTCCCCACGCTTTCCGCGCCTTCCTCGTCGTGCGTCGCACCATTCTCCTCTACGGCCTCCTGGGCGGCGCGCTCATCGTCGCCCTGCAGCTCGTCCAGTATCGCTTCCTGGTCGTCGAGCACTCGCTCGAAGTCTACGGCGGCGTGGTGGCGCTCATCTTCGCCAGTCTCGGCATCTGGTTGGGTCTCCGGATGACCGGCCGGAAGGTGGAAAAGGAGGTCGTCGTCGTCCGCGAGTCGCAGCCGTTCGTCGTCGACGAGGCGCACCTCGCACGGCTGGGGATCACGCCGCGCGAGCACGAGATCCTGACGCTCATTGCCGCTGGCCTGAGCACGCGCGAGATCGCCGCGAAACTCTCCGTGAGCGAGAACACGGTGAAGACACACGCCAGCCGGCTCTACGGCAAGCTCAACGCGCGCCGCCGGACGCAGGCGGTGCAGATCGCCAAAGAGCAGGGATTGATCGCGTGAACGGGTGATTTTTCGCCGTCGTTCGCACGAATCACCCGAATGGGTGATGCGCGATGACGCTGGCGTCCGTACGATAGGGCCGTCCTCAACCCCTCATCCTATGAAAAAAATCGTCTGGACGTTCGGTCTGATCTCCGGCGCCATCATGGCAGTCTTCATGGCTGCCACGCTCCCCTTCATGGGGGATCACGGCGTCAGCTCGCTGATCGTCGGCTATGCCGGCATGGTCGCCGCGTTCCTGCTCGTGTTCTTCGGCGTTCGCTCCTACCGCGACAACGTCCTTGGCGGGCAGATCGGTTTCGGGCGTGCCTTCGGCACCGGCATCCTCATCGCCGCCATCGCGAGCGTGTGCTATGTGGCGGCCTGGGAAGTGATCTACCACAACTTCATGCCCGACTTCTACGAGAAGTACGCGCAATCGTCCGTCGAGCGCGCGCGCAGCAGCGGGAAGAGCGACGCCGAAGTCGCGAAGGTGCAGGCGCAGATGAACGACATGGTGCGCCGCACCGGGAACCCGCTCGTCGAGCCGGTGGCAATCTTCGGCGAGCCGTTCCCAGTGGGCTTCGTGTTCGCGCTCGTATCCGCCGGCGTGCTGCGCCGCAAGCGCGCGGCGGGCAAAGTCGTAGGCGCCACGGCGTAACCCCGGCGCAGGCGGCAGCGCGCCCGTGGCCGGCCGCCCAGCACGATGTCGATCGATCCGCAGCGCGGGGCAGGGCACGTGCCCGCGCTGCGGATGACGCCTCATTCGCCGGCGTGCGACTACAGCCGCCCGCTCCCCATCGCGTGCGCGATGTCCGTCTGTGAGATCACCCCCACCAACCGGTCCTGATCCTTCACGAACAGGCGTCGGACTTCCGCGTAGAGCATCCGCTGCGCGGCCTGGCGTACATCGGCGTCGGGCTCGATGGTCTGCGCGGTGGGGGTCATGATCTCGCGCACCGGTGTGTTCTCGAAGAACCGGGCGCGCGCGCGGGCGTCGTCCTGCTCCGCCGTGGCCTGCAGCACGTCGGTGGCGGACACCACGCCGAGCACGCGGCCGCCGGAATCAACCACCGGCAGCGCGGAAATGTGAGAATCGGCCATCGCCTGCACTACCCGCACAACCGGTTCATCGGGGGCGGCGGTTCGCACATCGGTGCGCATCAGCTCCGCTACTCGCATCATCCCTCCGTGGTTGATTGTCGCCGCGTCGCGCGTGCGGTGTCGCCGAACGGTAGCGCGGACATCCACGCGTCGGGCGCACCGTCCATCGGTGAATGCTCGAGGGAACGCCATGGACCAGTCGGGATCCCTCCAGCAGAAGGTGCGCCAGGCGCGCGCTGGCCCACCGCACCTGCCGCGGTGTGCACGGTTGTTGCCGCACCATTCGAGCTGGTGCCGTGTCGATGGCTCCTCGGCGTCCCACGTTCGAACGTACGACTTCGTCACGCCTGGTAGGGTCCACTCGCTCGCCGGGAGGAGTGCGCGATGCCCATGCGACTCGAAGAGATCATGACCCCGCGCGTCGTCGGCATTGCGCCCGATGCGCCCGCCACTGCGGCCTGGACCCGCATGCGCCGCCGCGGCATTCGGCATCTGGTGGTGCTGGACGATGACCGGCTCGTCGGCGTCGTTTCGGAGCGAGACCTGGGTGGCAGGGGAGGGACGTCGATACGCCGGGGCCGGTCGGTGCGCAGCCTGATGACGCGCGATGCCGTGAGCGCGGAGCCCGGGATGCGCGTCCGCGATGCTGCGGACCTCATGCGCCAGCGGTTGATCGGCTCGCTGCCGGTGATGGACGACGGCCGCCTGGTGGGGATCGTGACGGCCACCGACGTGTTCGATGCCCTTGGCGCCACCGAGAACGGAGTGCCCATGAGCCGCGCCGAGCGGCAACTGCTCCGTGCCCCGGCGAGCAGCCGGCGGTTGGGTGGAAGCCCCGCGCCCCGCACGCGTCGCGACACGCCCGCTGGCACGCGGCGGTCGCGTCCGGCCAATCGCACCAAGCGCGAGCCGCTCGCGTCCCGCGTCCCCAAAGGCTCCAAGGCGACGCTGGGGCGCACCGAGGCGCCGCTCGTTCCCGCACACATCCGCGCCATGGGAGTCGATCTGGATCCCGAGACCCGCGCGTACATCCGCCGGAAGCTCGGGATGAAGCTGGGGAAGTTCGCGCTCGCCATCGAACGGGTGAGCGTGCGTGTGCGCGACGTCAACGGTCCGCGCGGCGGAGTGGATCACGAGTGTCAGGTGAAGGTCGTGCTGAGCGGGCTGCCCAGTGTGGTCGCTCGCGTGCAGGACGCATTCTGGCAGGTGGCGATCGACCGCGCGTTGACGACGGTTGCGCAACGCGTGCGGCGGAGCCTGGAACGGCGGCACACGACGCCGCGCACGCGCGAGCGGAAAGCTCGCGCCGCAACGCGCCGCCGAGCACGCACGGCGACTCGCGGCGTGTAGAGCAAAGACGTAGCGGGCATGCGCCGGAGCGCGTCCCGGTGCTCCCGTCACGGAGCCGGCTCCGGCACGTTGCTGTCCGCAATACGCGCGGTCGTGGCGCTCGATTGTCGCCGCCACCCCAGCCGTCCTGCCACCGCGTGTGCTATCACTGCGAACGCCCGCGCGAACGCGCTCTCCGGATTCGCGAGCACTGCGGGATGACCCGTGTCCCCTCCAGCCACGACCGTAGGGTCGAACGGAATGCTCCCCAGGAACGGCGCGCCGAGCGCGCGCGCCACCTGCGCGCCGCCGCCGGAGCCGAACGCACCTGTCATGTTCTCCACCACCCCCAGCACCGGCGCGCCGAGTGTGGCGAACATCTCGCCTGCCTTGCGCGCTTCCACGACTGCCAGCCTCTGCGGTTGCGTGACGACCACCGCGCCGGCGAGCTCGATCGACTGCGCGAGACTGAGCGGCACATCACCGGTGCCCGGCGGAAGATCTACCACCAGCAGGTCGAGCTGCGGCCAGGCGACGCCGCGCGCGAACTGCCGCACCGCCTTCGACACCATCGGTCCCCGCCATACGGCCGGTGACTGCTCGCCGAGGAAGAACCCGAAGCTGATGACGTACACTCCGCTCGCCTCGAGCGGCAGGATGTGCTTCTCCGGCGTCATGCGCACGCGGCGCGCGCCATCCTCCATGCCGAGCAGGATCGGGATGCTGGGTCCATAGATGTCGGCGTCGAGGATCCCGACGCGCGCGCCTTCGGCGGCAAGGCTGAGCGCCAGGTTCACCGCGACGGTGCTCTTTCCCACGCCCCCTTTGCCCGCGCCGACCGCCACGACCTGGCGCACGCTGCCCAGGCGCACGCGGTCATCCCAGGGATTGCGTGCGCGCTCGCGGAGGGACTGGCCGTCGGGTGGCGGTTCGCGCGTGAGCACGCTGACCGTTGCGGCTCCGCGCTCACGCAGCGCACGCGTGATCGTCCGCCGAAGGTGCTCCGCGGCGGACGGGTCGTGCGCGGCGAGCGCGATCTCCACGCGCACCGCCCCGCCGCACACGGTTACACGCGACACCGTTCCCAGTGAGACGATGTCCCGCGTGGTGCCCGGGTAGGGAATGCACGCCAGCTCGCTGCGCACGGCGTCCGCATCCAGCTCGCGACCATGGTGAGCGGCGGCAGGGCTCGCGACGGGGTTCGACATCAGGCGCCTCCTCCCGTCTACCATATCGCGGCGCCTCCGGCGGAAACGTGACGGTTGTCAGCTTCCGCACGGGGCACGCACCGCACGCCGACCGACGGCCCAGGTGCGGAGCGCGTCTCGTCGCCCCACATTATGCGCATGTTGACGGCGGAACCGATCCCGACGGCGATCGCGCTCGCGATCGTCGCTGTGCTGCTCCTGGCCAGCGCGCTCTTCAGCCGCGCCACGGAGCGCGCGGGGATTCCCGTCCTGCTCGTCTTCCTGGTCATCGGCATGCTGGCAGGTTCCGAAGGGATCGGCGGCATTCCCTTCGAGAACTACCACCTGGCGTATCGGCTCGGCACCGTGGCGCTGGTGCTGATTCTCTTCGACGGCGGCCTCAACACCTCGCTCGCCGTCGTGCGCCGCGTGGCCGCGCCGGCGGCCGTGCTGGCCACACTCGGCGTGCTCGGCACGGCGGCATTGCTCGCGCTCGGCGCGCGGATGCTCGGGTTCGGATGGCCGCAGGCCGCGCTGCTCGGCGCGATCGTGTCCTCCACGGATGCGGCAGCGGTGTTCGCGGTGCTGCGCGGCAGCGGGATCCACCTGCAGCGGCGCGTGGCGGCAACGCTCGAGGTGGAGTCGGGCGCGAACGACCCGATGGCGGTGATCCTGACCACCGTCGTGACGGCGAGCCTCGTCGCGCCCGCGCAGGGGTTCGGATGGCACGTGCTGCTGTCGATCGGCACGCAGCTCGTGGTCGGGAGCGCCTTCGGGCTGGCCATCGGCTACGGCGCGCGACACGTCATCGCGCGAACGAGGCTTCCCGCGGGGGGACTCTACGCCGTCATGCTCGTCGGCACGGCGTTCCTGGCGTTCGCGCTCCCGACGCTCGTTTCCGGTAGCGGCTTTCTGTCCGCGTACATCGCCGCAATCGTGCTGGGGAACTCCCAGCTTCCGTACAAGGCAGGGCTCACGCGCGTTCACGATGCGCTCGCCTGGCTGAGCCAGGTGACGATGTTCCTCATGATGGGGCTGCTGGTGTTTCCATCGCGACTCGTCGATGTGGCGGTCACGGGACTCCTGCTCTCGCTCTTCCTCGCGCTCATCGCGCGACCGGTGGTGGTCTGGCTCTGTCTCCTGCCATTTCGCTTTCCGGCGCGTGAGGTGGTGTACATCGGTTGGGTCGGGCTGCGCGGCGCGGTGCCGATCATTCTGGCGGCGTTCCCGGTGCTGGCCGGCGCCCCAGGTGCCGAGCGCATCTTTGACGTCGTGTTCTTCGTGGTGGTCGTGAGCGCGCTCGTGCCGGGCGCCACGGTTTCGCCGCTGGCGCGGCGATTGGGACTGGAAGCTTCGGAGCCTCCGGCGCCGGAGGCGGTGCTGGAGATCGAATCGCGCCTTCCGCTCAACGGCGAGCTCTTCTCGTTCTACGTGGACGAAGCGCTCCCGGTGGCCGGCGAGCGTCTGGTGGACATTCCTTTCCCCGAAGGCACGTCGGTGGCGCTCATCCTGCGTGGCCGGGAGGTGATTCCTCCCAAGGGGAGTACGACGCTCTTGCCGGGCGACCACGTGTACGTGTTCGCGCGCACCGGCGACCGCCCGCTCATTCAACTGCTGCTCGGCCGGCCGGAGCGGTAGTGAACGCGTCGCGCGGAACACACGGACGCCGCGGATCATTCACGCTGTGAACCGCACAGCACAGGAGGGTTGAATGCCACGCAGGATTTCTTACGACAAGGTCGCTCCAGGGGCGATGCATGCCATGCTGGGGCTGGAGCGCTACGTGCGCGAGTCGGGGCTGGAGCACTCGCTGCTCCATCTGGTGAAGATGCGTGCGTCGCAGATCAATGGGTGCGCGTACTGTCTGGACATGCACTCGAAAGACGCGCGCGCCGACGGGGAGACGGAGCAGCGCCTCTACGTGCTGAACGCGTGGCGTGAGGCGCCCTTCTACACGCCGCGCGAGCGGGCGGCGCTCGCGTGGACGGAGGCGGTGACGCGGATCGGCGACGGCGTCTCCGACGAGCTGCTCGCGTCGGTGCGTGAGCACTTCAACGAGAAAGAGCTGGCCGACCTCACGATGGCCATCGTCGCGATCAACGGGTGGAACAGGTTGGCCATCTCGCTTGGCGCGGATGTCGGCAGCTACCAACCGGCCGCGCGGCGCACGGCGCCGGCCGATCGCGCGGAGAGTCGGAGCGAGCGCGCGCCGGAGCACGCCGAGGCGCGCTGACCCCAAGGCGAGGACGACGACTGTACACCATGGCGCGCGCTAGTCGTCCTCGCCGGTCTCCTCCACCACCAGCCGTCCGATCGCTCCCTTCTGCCCATGGCCGAAGGCGTGGTTCACGAACGCGAACTCGCCGGGGACGTCGCAGGTGAGCTCGAATCCCATTCCACCGCCGGCCGGCACGCTCCACGTCTGTACGCCGCGGATGCGATTCTCCGGCGGCTCGCCGAGATACACGACATCGAACTGCTCTCCCACAATGTGAAAGGCGCACTCGAGCGACGGCCCGGCGTTCACGACCCAGAAGCGCACGCGCTCTCCCTTGCGCACGCGGATGGGCTCGCGGCTGTACTGATCCGGGCGCCCGTTGAAGGTGACGACGTCGGGCAGCTCGGCGAGCATCTTCCGATAGTCTGACGGCCGCACGCCGTTCACCGCATCCGCCAGATAGTACTCTCCCTGTACGAGCACGAACTCCCGCGCGGGCGGGAGTGGATCGCGTGGGGAGACGATGATCGCGCCGTACATGCCGGAACCGATGTGCATGAGCACCGGCGCCGTGCCGCAGTGATAGCAGAACGCCCCCGCGTAGCGCGGGCGGAAGCTGTACGACACCGACTGCCCCTTGCCCACAGAGCGAAACGCGACCTTGGGGTCGATCTGTGCCGCGTGAAAGTCCATGGAGTGCGGAACGACCGCCTCGTTGGTGAGCGTGAAGTTCACGGTGTCGCCCACGCGGCAGTGGATGATGGGACCGGGGATGTTCCCCTCGAACGTCCATCCTGCCACCACGAGGTCGCTGGACACACGCACGGGCGCTTCCACTGCGCGGAAGTGGATGTCGAGCGTCCGCTCGCGCGAGAGCGGCGGCAGCGCAGGGTCGAATCGCTCGTAGCGCGCTTCCGCGGCGGTGGCCGGGAAGTGCGTGGTGACCGGATGCTCCTCGCGGTGCAGTGCGGTGTCGAGCCGGCTGTCCGGATTGTCGGTGCGCGGACCGCGGCGCGTCCCGGACGTATCGCGCGCGGCCTGTGTGCTTCCTGCTCCTCCACCGTGCTGCTCGGATTCGCACGCGGTGAGCGCCGCGCCGATTCCCGGAATGGCCAGGGTGAGCAGTGAGGCGCGCTTGAGGAAAGTGCGGCGGGTGTCGGGCGTCGCCAGCGACGCGTTCAGCGCGCCATCGCTGTCGTCCGCTGCACCGGATGCCGGAATCGCGCCGGCCTCGTGTGCGCCATCGCGCGCAGGGTCGTTGTGAGCCTCGGGATGCGCAGTCGTCGATTGGGACATGGTGCGTTCACGGGTCCAGGCGCCGGCCGTGCCCGGTGCGGTGGGACGGCAGGCAACGGTTTGACCGCGCGCAGTCTAGAGCGCGCGGCGGGGACGCACGGGGGCGTGCCGTGCGCGGGTCGCATCCATCGTGGCACATTCCGCGGCGAATCGCGAGCCCTGTACGCGTGGCGAGCGCGGCGTGCCCGTTGCGCGACGCGATCCGAGGGGAGAGGGCGCGACGTCGTAACGCGCCCTGGTGTTTCGGTGAACGCGCATCGCGCGCAGGGCGTACGGACGTGACAACCGTCACGCCATCGGGTGGAGGCGCCACGCAGCTTCTCAGCACTGCGTAGCGTGCACCCACGTCCCGCGCCGTCCGGTGCGGCGTGTGGCAACCTGTCCTCCTGCGCTGGAGCATCGCCGGTGCCCGATCAGCTTCCCGCCGCTCCGCCGGAACGCCCTTCGCTTGCCGCCACGGACTTCGATCGGGCCCCCTTCCTGGTGATCTGGGAAATGACGCAGGCGTGCGACCTGGCGTGCCGCCACTGCCGTGCGCTGGCGCGGCCCTGGCGCGACCACGCGGAGTTGACCACGGCCGAGGCCAAGCAACTGGTGGACAGCGTGTGCGCGTTCGGGCGGCCGCTCTTCGTGCTCACCGGTGGTGATCCGCTCAAGCGCCCCGACACCGTGCCGATCGTCGAGTACGCGGCGCGCGCGGGGCTGCGCGTCGCGCTCACGCCCTCCGGAACGCCGCTCATGACGCGCGACGTGCTCCAGTCGCTCCGGGACGCCGGCCTGGCCCGCCTGGCGGTGAGTCTGGACGGGTCCACCGCGCTGATTCACGACCGCTTTCGCGGCGTGGCCGGTTCGTTCGAGTGGACGCTCCGCATGCTCGAGGCGGCGCGCGAGCTGCAGCTTCCCACACAGGTGAACACGACCATCTCGCACCACAACGTGGACGATCTGGAGGGGCTCATCACCCTCATGGCGCGTCTCGGCATTGTGCTCTGGTCCGTGTTCTTCATCGTCCCCACGGGGCGTGCACGCTCCGGCGATCTCACTACCGCCGATGAGTTCGAGCGCGTCTTCCACCGGCTGTACGACTTCTCACGCACGGCGCCGTTCGACATCAAGACCACGGCCGCGCCGCACTACCGGCGTGTGGTGTTGCAGCGGCAGGTGGCCGAGCGGCGCGCCGCGGCTCCGCCGCACGTGCCGCCGCCGCTCGCTGCCTCGCCCGGCTTCTCCCTGGGCGACGACATCGGCCGCGCGAAGGGTGTGAACGACGGCAACGGCTTCCTGTTCGTGAGCCATCGCGGAGAGATCTATCCGTCGGGATTCCTCCCGCTGTCGGCGGGCAACGTGCGCACGCGCGATCTGGCCACTGTGTATCGGGAGAGCGCACTGTTCCGCGCGCTTCGCGATCCGGATCGTCTGGAGGGGAAGTGCGGCGTCTGCGAGTTTCGCGTGGTGTGTGGCGGGTCTCGCGCCCGCGCGTTCGCCATGACCGGAAACCCGCTGGCCTCGGATCCGTCGTGTGCCTACATCCCGCCCAGATGGAACACGAGGCAGCAGCGCGGTGAGGGCGTGCAGGAGCGTGCGCGATGATCAGCATCACGCGGCTGTACGCCGGGCGGAACACCCCCTCGGATGGTCTGCGCTACGGGGTGCAGGGTGTGGAGGGGGTGCGCGCCGAGGACATCGTCACGTGCACACCGCCGCCGAGCGCGGCGGCGCGCCGCCCGGTGGTGGTGTGGAACGTGGGGCGGCGGTGCAACCTGCACTGCGTCCACTGCTATTCCGATTCGGCGAATCGTGTGTACGAGGGAGAGCTGAGCACGGCGGAAGGCAAGGCGCTGATCGACGACCTGGCGGCGTATCGGGTCTCGGTGCTGCTCCTCTCCGGCGGGGAGCCGCTCATGCGGGCCGATCTCTTCGAGCTCGTGGCGCACGCGCGTGCACGCGGGGTGCGGGTCACGCTCTCCACCAACGGCACGCTCATCACCGATGCGACGGCGACGCGACTTCGCGCACTCGGCGTCAGTTACGTGGGAATCTCGCTCGATGGGATCGGCGCCACGAATGACCGCTTTCGCGGCCACAAGGGCGCATTCGCGCTGGCCATGGCGGGGTTCCGGAACTGTCGTGCGGTGGGACAGCGCGTCGGGCTGCGGATGACGCTTACGCGCCGCACGTGCGAGGACCTCGAGCGGATCTTCGACTTCATCGAGGAAGAGGGGATCGATCGCGCGTGCTTCTACCACCTGGTGTACAGCGGGCGCGGCAATCGCGCGGACGAGCTGCCGCCGGCGCTCGCGCGAGCTGCCATGGACACGATTCTCCGCCGCACGCGCGAGCGTGCGTCAGGCGGCTGGGCGACGGAGATCTTCACCGTGGACAACCCTGCCGACGGCGCGTACCTGTATCTCCGTCTGCGCGAGGAGGACCCCGCGCGCGCGGCGGAGGTGCTCACGCTCCTGCGGTGGAATGGAGGCGGCCTGCACAGCTCCGGCGTGGGGATCGCCAACATCGATTTCAAGGGGAACGTTCACCCCGACCAGTTCTGGATGAGCCACACGCTGGGGAACGTGCGCGAACAGCCGTTCAGCGAGATCTGGAGCGGGAGCGCGGATCACGTTCTCCACGGGCTGCGCCACCGCGCGCCCCTGCTGACCGGGCGGTGCGGCGCCTGCCAGTGGAAGGACGTCTGTGGCGGCGGCTTCCGGGTCCGCGCGCTCCAGGTGCACGGCGATCCGTGGGCCGCGGATCCCGCGTGCTATCTCACTGATGCGGAGTGCGGCCTCGTGCCGGGGAGCCGCATCCACGAGCCGGACTTCGCGCCGGGCGCGAGCTGAGTGGGCGCTGCACCCTGGGCGTACCGGGTGGCTGTGCTGGCGCACATCGCGGGCGTGGTGGTGTGGATGGGTGCGGTGGCGTACTACCTCCTCGTGCTCCGCCCCGCCTTTCGGATGTCGGGGATGGAGCGGCCGGCCACGTACCCGCTCATGGTGGCGATCAAGGCGCGTCTGCGGCGTGTGGTGGGTGCGGCCATCGTGGTGCTCGTGCTCTCGGGCCTCTACCTCGCGCACGTCCGCGGGCTCCTCGCGCGTGGCGCGAGCGCTGCGCCGCGCGCGGCCGTGTTCCGGTGGAAGATGCTCGTGGTGGGCGTCCTGGTGGCCACGTTCCTCACGGCACTTCCACTCCTCGCGCGCGTGCGGCGGCCCGCGCTGCGCGGCCGGCTCTTCGTCGCGGTGCACGTCTTCGTGCTCACGGCTGGCGCCGTAGCGGCACTGCTCGGCGTCTGGTTGTCCCGATGAGCGCACCATCGTAGCCATGCGCGCTGAGCGACGATCGCGTTGCCCGTGGTGGCATCTCGTGCATGCCGTGCGCATCATTGCTCTGACACCGCGTCCGTGACACCGCGTGCGTGACGTCGCACGCCGCGCCGCGCACGTGACATCGCATGCGTGACACCGCGCCGCCGCAGTGCTGCGCGTGGATCGCGCCGGCCGCGCACCGCACTCGCTCGCCATGCACTCTCTCGTTCGCCGTTACATCAAGACCGCCGTTCTCTTTCTCCTCGCCGGGCTCGCGCTGGGCGCGTGGATGGTGGTGCGCCGCGAGCTGCACGGAAGTCCGCCCGGTGCGTACGTGGTGAGCGCACACACGCACCTCATCTTCGTGGGGTTCGTGATGATGATGATCCTGGGCGTGGCGCTCTGGCTCTTCCCGCGCCCGGAGAAGGGAGACGAGCGGTACCGTCCCGCCGTGGCGAATGCCGCGTACTGGATGCTCACCGTGGGTACGGCGGTACGCGCCGTCGGCGAGCTGCTGCGGGCGGGATCCACTGCACACTGGCTGCGTTGGAGCGTGGTGGTGGCCTCTCTCCTGCAGGTCGTGGGACTCGTGACGTTCTTCTACACGATCTGGTCGCGCATTCGCGCGGTGGGGAGCGCGGTGCGCGAGGCCAGAGGGGAGCGCTTCTGATGTCCTCTTCCACCGGCGCGAGCGGGGGAGGGGCGGGAACCCCGCGCCGTATCGTGGACTTTCATCAGGACGACGAAGGGCACTGGGTGGCGGACCTCGAGTGCGGGCACACGCAGCACGTGCGCCACGATCCGCCATGGCAGGTGCGACCGTGGGTGGTGACGGCGGAAGGGCGCGCTGGCCGATTGGGAACCACGCTCGTGTGTGTGAGGTGCGGCGATGAAGAACGCGGGTGAGTCGGGCGCCGCGACGGCGCCGGTGGAGACTGTTCACGGCGCGCCGGAATCCGCGCGCGTGGGTGGCGTGCGGCTGCAGGTCTCCGATCTGGAGCGTTCGCTCGCTTTCTATCAGGACGTGCTGGGACTCCACCTCCTTGGCCGCGATGGTGAGTCGGCGTCGCTGGGCGCACAGGGAGGTGACGAGGTGCTCGTGCAGCTCGTCGCGCGGCGCGGCGCGCGTCCCGTGCCGCGCGGGGGGCGGTTGGGACTCTATCACTTCGCGCTGCTGCTTCCCGATCGCGCGGACCTGGGACGCTTTCTCTCGTCGCTGCGTGCGCACGGTGTGGCGGCGGGCGCGGCCGACCACGCGGTGAGCGAGGCGGTGTACCTGCACGATCCCGACAACCTGGGGATCGAGGTGTACGCGGACCGCCCGCGCTCCGCCTGGGAGCGGCGGAACGGTGAGCTGGTGATGACCACCGAGCCGCTCGACGTGCGTGACCTTTTCGCCGCGGCGGGGAATTCCCCGTGGACCGGTGCACCGGAAGGCAGCCGGATCGGTCACGTCCACCTGAGCGTGGGTGATCTCGCGCGCGCGGACGCGTTCTATCACGGCGCGCTGGGGCTCGAGCGCACGGTGTGGAGCTATCCCGGCGCCCTCTTCTTCGCCGCCGGCGGCTACCACCACCACGTGGGGACGAACGTGTGGGCCGCGCACGCAGGCGCACCCGAGGCCGATGAGGCGCAGCTCCTGGAGTGGGAGCTGCTCCCGCCCACCGACGCCGCCGTCCGTGACGCCACCGCGCGGTTGGAGCAGGGGGGCTACGATGCGCAGCGCGATGCGCGCGGCGGTGTGGTAGCGCGTGATCCGTGGGGGACCGCGGTGCGCGTGCGCGCGGAGCGAGCACCGGCGCGCTGAGCGCGACCGCGCGGTAGCCGGCCGCGCGCGATCGACCTTACATCGGCGGCGTGATGCCGCCGCCTTCGGAATCGTCCGCCGCGCCCGCCATCTCCGTCACACGGCGCGTGCGTGAGCGGATGACGCGCTGGGCGATTTCGGGCGTGAAGCGGATGGCCGTGGTCCCCACGATCGAGAGCGCGACCACCAGAATGGCGAGCGTCGCCGCAACGTGCGTCATGCCTGCGGCGAGCGCGGTGCCGGCAAGGATGATCGTGAATTCTCCGCGTGGCAGGAGCATGAGGCCGAGCGCCACTCGCGCCTGCCGCCCCAATCCTTCTCGGCGTCCGGCAATCCAGCCCGCGCCGAGCTTGACCGCGATCGCCAGCACGACCAGCACGAGGCCCGCGCCCCACGCATCGCGCAGGTCATCCAGTCGGATGGAGTGGCCGAAGGCGAAAAAGAACACCGCGCCGAACACGCCCTGCAGCGGCGAGAACAGCCGCTCCGCGCGCGGCTTGTGCCGCGTCTCCGAGAGCACGAGCCCGCCGAGAAAGCCGCCGAGCGCCTCCGAGAGCCCCACCTGTACGGCGTCCCACGAGAGCAGGATGACGACGGCGGCGCTCATCAGCAGGAACACGTCGTCGCTGCGCACCGAGAACGCGGCATCGAACAGGCGGCGCCCCAGGTGCGCGAGGAGCATGATCACCACGAAGAAGAGTGCGGCACGCCCCACGCGCCACACGAGCATGGACATGCTCGCGTCGTGCGCGAGCACGGCTCCCGAGAGCACCGCGAGGAGGAGCGCGATGAGGAGATCCTCGAACACCAGGATGCCGAGTCCGAGCGGCGTCTCCGGATTGGCGGCGCGCCGCAGCTCGATCACGCTCTTGGCGATGATCGCGCTGGAGGACACGTAGAACCCACTGGCGAGAATGAGCGCGCCTTCCAGGCCGGCTCCCAGCGCGAAGCCGGCGGCGAGTCCCACCGGAAAGCAGATGAGGAGGTCCACCAAGCCCGCGCGCACGATGGCGCGGCGATCGCGCAGCAGGGCGCCGGTGGAGAACTCCAGCCCCATGAAGAAGAGCAGGAGCACCACGCCCACGGCCCCCAGCTCCGAGATCAACTCGCTATCCGGTACCCACGGGCGCGTCGCCATTCCCAGCAGCAGAAACGCGGGTACGACGGACTGGCGCAGGCGCACGAAGAGCCAGCCGACCAGCGCCAGCGCGCCGAGCAGCGCTCCGGTGCGGAGGAAGAAGTCGCCGTGCACGCGGCGTCAGCGGCTGGCGATGGGTGCCGCGCGCACCAGCGACGCGAAGCGTGTCACCTGATCGCGATCGCCGACGACGACGAGCGTGTCGCCCGCGGCCACGGTGTCGGTGGGTTGCGGATTGGGGTGCGCCTTCCCCTGATGAAGGATGGCGATGATGCTGGCACCGGTGCGCTGGCGGATGTCCGCCTCACCGATCGTGTGTCCGGCGAGCGGGGAGCTCGCGTCCACGCGGAACCACTCGATGCTCAATTGGTCGAGGATCATGTCCATCGACTCGGCCACCGGCGGTTGGAAGTACGCGCCGCCCAGGATGGCGCCGAGCTGCCGCGCATCGTCGTCGTCCAGACGGACCGCGTAGAAGGGGAAATCCTCTCCCTGACGAAAGTGGTACAGCTCGCGATGCCCCGTGTTGTGAATGATCACCGTCATGCGGGTGCCGTCGCGCGTACGCACCGCGTACTTCTTTCCCACCCCGGGGAGATCGTGCTCGCGGACATCCATTGTAGTGAGGGTTGAGGTGATGACCGCCCTCCGCGATCTACGGGGCTCGGAGACCACCGTGTGGATGCGGAGGCGTCTCGTGGCGTGCCATGCGCGGTGGTGCGCGTACGAGCGCCGCACCACCGCGCGCCGTGCTGTCAGTCGCCGCCCTCCGCGGAGCGTGCGAGCGGAAGTCCGTTGCGCGCCATCGGAAGAGAGCGCGGCCGGCTGCCGGTGATCTCGAAGATGGCGGACCCCACGGCGGGGGCGAGCGCCATGATCGGCGTTTCGCCCGCGCCGAACGACGGCTGATCTTTTCTATCGACCAGGACCACATCGATGTCGGGGACGTCGGTGAAGCGCGGCACGCGATACTGGCGCAGGTGCGCGTTGCCGATCACGCCGTCGGCGAAGTCGATCTCCTCGAACAGTGCACCGCCGATCCCCTGGATCAGCGCGCCGGCGATCTGGTTGCGCAGCCCATCAGGGTTGACCACCGCTCCGCAGTCGAAGGCGGTGACGGCGCGAACGATGCGCACCTCCGCCCCGTCGCGCTCCACCGCCACTTCGGCGCACGTGGCCACGTAGCCACCCTTCTCGAAGCCGCACGCCAACCCGACGCCGTTCCCGGAGGTGCCGGGCGTTCCCCAGCGAAAGCGTTCGGCGGCCGCCTGCAGCACGGCGGCGAGACGCGGATCGTCGATGTTGCGCAGCCGGAAGGCGAGAGGATCCATGCCGGCCAGGTGCGCCAGCTCGTCCACCTGCGACTCGCGGGCGAAGTGGTTGGCCGTCGCGGCGAGCCCGCGGTAGGATCCCTCGCGGAGCGGTGCGTCTGCCGCGTGGAACTCCACGCGCTGGTTCGCGATCGCGTAGGGTGGCCGGATGCCGGCCGGGCCCGAGTTGTAGTTGTCGAACATCCACGCCACGATCGTTCCGTCACGCGTGGCGCCGGCATCGACGTCGATCACGCCGGCCGGGCGGAAGTACGCCCAGCGAAACTCCTCCTCGCGCGTCCAGACGAGCTTCACCGGGCGTCGCGCCGCGCGCGCGATGCGCGCTGCCTCCACCGCGCACTCTCCCGTGTGCTTGCCGCCGTACGCGGATCCCGTATCGGGTACGATCACGCGTACGCGCTCGACGGGAAGGTCGAAAGCGCGGCTCAACTCCTCGCGCACGGCGAACGGGCGCTGCGTACCCGTCCACACCGTGAGCTGCTCGCCCTTCGCGTCGCGCGACCACTCGGCAACCGCCGCGCGCGGCTCGAGCGGAACGTGCGCGATGTATGCCACCGTGTACGTGTGCGTGGCGCGGAGCGGCGCGCCGGCCAGCGCACCCGCGGCGTCTCCCTTCACGAAGGGGGAGTTCCCCCGTCCACCCTCTTCGCCGCCGCGCGCACCCGCTGCCGGTGCGGAGCGCAGGCGCTCGTACACGTCGCGCGAGGAGACACGCGCTCCTGGCGCGGCGGTCCACGTCGCGCGCACGGATGCCAACGCACGGTCGGCGTCGCCGGTGCTCGGCGCGGCCACACCCACGAAGTCGCCATCGCGCACGACCACCGCCTGCGGCACCGCGCGCGCGGCGCTCACGTCCACGCCGGAGAGCGTCGCACCGATGGACGCAGGGCGTAGCACGCGACCGTAGAGCATGCCGGGTCGCGTGATGTCCGACGTGAACCGATGCGTTCCGGTGACGAGATCGCGCGCGGCGACGCGCGGCGCGGCACTCCCGGCCACCTTCCACTCCGCGGCAGGTGTGAGCGTGACATCCAAGCGCACCTGCCCGGTGAGCGTGTTCCCCGCGGTGAGTTCGCCGTAGCCGGCCGAGCGTCCGCTCGCCCTGTGTGTCACACGCCCTGCACCGGCAGTGAGCGACGACGCCGGAACGCGCCACCGCGTGGCAGCGGCCGCAACGAGCATCTCGCGCGCGGTCGCCGCGGCGCGGCGGAGTTGCGTGCCCATCTGCGGGGTGGAGCGGCTGCCGAACGTCCCCAGATCGAAGGGAGTGTGCGCGGTATCGCCCATCACCATCTCGATCGACGCGAGCGGGACGCGAAGCTCCTCCGCCACTTCCTGCGCGAGCGAGGTGCGGATCCCCTGGCCGACCTCCACCTTGCCCGTGTAGACGGTCACCGCGCCGTCGGCATCGATGGCGAGCCACGCGCTCACCTGCGATGGGTCGGGGTCGTCGTCCAATGGCTCCGCAGCTTCGGCACGCGCAATCACGTGCTCGCGCGCGAGGCGTGGCGCGATGAGCAGGACGACCAACCCTCCGCCCGTCACCTTCAGGAAGTGGCGGCGCGTGGTCTCCGTGCCGGGCACGACGTTCGTGAGGTCGCTCATGGCGTGCCCTGCGGTGCACGCGACGTTCCGGAGGTGGGCACGGTGTGGGGTGCATCGCCGCTGGCCATGGCTTTCGCGGCACGCGCGATCGCGGCGGAGATGCGCGGGTAGGTTCCGCATCGACAGACGTGGCCGCGCATGCCGCGCGCGATGTCGCTGGCCGACGGGTCAGGGTTCTCGCGCAGGAACGCCACCGCCCCCAGGATCATCCCGGGCGTGCAGTACGCGCACTGGAAGGCGCCCTCGTCCAGGAACGCCTGCTGCACCGGATGCAGGGCGTCGTCGCGCGCGAGCCCCTCGATGGTGGTGATCGCGTGCCCCGCGGCGTCGCCGGTGCGCGTGCGGCAGGAGCGCACCTCGCGGCCGTCCAGGAGCACGGTGCACGCACCGCACTGCCCCTCGCCGCACCCGTACTTGGTGCCGGTGAGCGAGAGCTCCTCGCGCAGCACGTTCAGGAGAGGGTGTGCGGGATCGGCCTCGACGACGTGACGCTCGCCGTTGACCTCGAGCTCGATGCGCATGGCAGTGTCTCCCTCGTTGCGGTAATCTACGGGAACCGGCGCGGCGGGCACCAGGGTAACCGTGCGCGTCGTCGCCGCGCAGACGGCCGCGCAATCAGGTGGCGTTCAACCGCGGCACGCACGGGCAACGCCCGCGCAGCGCGTGCCATCACTTCGAGGGGTGCAGTGATGTTGCTCAAACGGTTCTACGACGACGATCTGGCGCAAGCGAGCTATCTGGTGGGGTGCGACGTCGCCGGCGAAGCGGTTGTGATCGATGCGAATCGCGATGTGGAACAGTACATCGCGGCCGCCGACGCCGAAGGGCTGCGCATCACGCACGTGACCGAGACGCACATCCACGCCGACTTCGTGTCGGGAAGCCGCCAGCTTGCCGCGCGCGCGGGAGCGCGTCTCCTCCTGTCCGGCGAAGGTGGAACCGACTGGCAGTACGGATTCGCGAAGACGGACGGTGCCGTGCTACTCCACGATGGCGACACGTTCAACGTGGGGCGCGTGCGCGTGGACGTGCGCCACACGCCGGGGCACACGCCGGAACACCTCGCCTTCCTGGTGACGGACACCGCCACGGCGGACCGTCCAATGGGTGCGTTCACCGGCGATTTCATTTTCGTGGGAGACGTGGGGCGTCCAGATCTGCTGGAACGTGCCGCAGGGTGGGTGGGGACCATGGAGGCCAGCGCGCGCACGCTCTACCGCTCGCTGCAGCGCTTCCTCGAGCTGCCGGACTATCTCCAGCTCTGGCCTGGGCACGGCGCCGGCTCCGCGTGCGGCAAGGCGCTGGGCGCGGTACCGCAGAGCACGCTCGGCTACGAGCGGCTGTTCAACTGGGCGCTCACGACGGCGGACGAGGAGGAGTTCGTGCGCATGGTGCTGGCGGGTCAACCAGAGCCGCCGCGCTACTTTGCCGAGATGAAGCGCATCAACCGCGACGGGCCGCCGGTGCGCGAGCACGCGGAGCGTCCCGGTCGTCTTCCGGCGGCGCAGCTTCCGGAGTTGCTCGAGAGCGGCGCGCTCATCATCGACACGCGGCATCGCGCGGCGGCGGCGGCCGGGATGATCCCCGGGACGATCAGCTTACCGTTGGGACGCTCCTTCAACACGTGGGCAGGGTGGCTCATCCCGTACGATCGCGACATCTACCTCATCGTGGACGACGACTGCGACGACTGTCTCGAGCGAGCCACGCGCGCGCTGTCGATGATCGGCCTCGATGCCGTGGCCGGATACTTCGGTGACGAGGTGATCGAAGCGTGGACGGCATCGGGGCGCGAGCTGGACATCGTGCCGCAGATGGGCGTCGGCGATCTCGCCGAGCGGCGCGTCCAGGGGGGGGGAGCGGCGCCGATCCTGGTGGATGTGCGCGGCGCGGCCGAATGGAGTGCGGGACATATTCCCGGTGCGCAGCACATCCCGTTGGGGGAGCTGCTCGAGCGTGCCGGGGAGCTGGATCGCGACGCCGAGGTGGTGCTGCACTGTCAGGGGGGCGGGCGCGCATCCATTGGCGCGACGCTGCTCAAGGCGCACGGCTTCACGAACGTGTCCAACCTGAGCGGCGGATTCAGCGAGTGGAAGGCATCGGGGCAGCAGGTGGAGACGGGCGAGGGAGAAGGGACTCCGCCCGAACATGAGCGCGCGATGGCCGCGTCGCGCGAGCACTGACCGCAGAACGCGTCGCACCGGATGCACGACGGCCGCCGATTGCTCGGCGGCCGTCGTGATTTTGCGGTGGTGCGTGGCCGGCGGACCAACCAGTTCCGGCTATCGGGCGCCGCTCGCCACCTGCTGCGGTGCCACGACGTGGATCACGCCCACCGCGCCCTTCTCCGCATCGGCAAAGCTGTGCGTCACGAAGGGGTACATGCCCGCGGGGCTTGCATCCTTGCTGAAGACGGCCTCGAACACCGCGCCGCCGCCGGCGGGAACGGTGTACGTCTGCACTCCCTCCAGCGCGTGGCGCGGATTGCCATCGGGATACACGCGGTCGAAGATCGCGCCGACGATGTGGAAGTCGCTGTTGAAGCTGGGCCCCGCGTCCACCACGAAGAAGCGGACGCGATCGCCTTCGTCCACCTGGATCGGGTGCGCCTTGTACTGGAACGCCGTTCCGTTGAAGACCACCTGCGTGGCCTGCTTGGCCATGGCCGCCTTCCAGTCCGGCGTGCGCGGCGCGACTACGGCGCTGCCGGCCACGGAATCGGCCTTCGCGTAGAACTCGCTCTGCACGAGCACGAATTCCTTGTCCGCCTTGGTGGGCCAGCCGTCCGCCGGGTCGACGATGATCGGGAGATACATCCCCTGCATGATGTGCATCGTCACCGGGGGCGTGCCGCAGTGCACCATGAAGGCACCGGCCACCCGCGGCGTGAACTCGAAGGAGAGCGAGTCGTGCGGGTTGATGGCGCCGTACGCCATGTCCGCCGCGATCTGCGCCGCGTGGAAGTCGATGGAGTGCGGCATGGGCGACTGGTTCACCACGGTCACGCGCACGCGATCTCCCACGCGCACGCGCATGGCCGGTCCGGGAACCGTGCCACCGAACGTCCAGCCGGTGTACATGACTCCCGGCGCGATCTGCACGGTCGCATCCACGATCGGGATGCGGAATTCCTTCACCGGCGCGTTGGACACCGGCGCGAGGCGCGCGTCGAAGGCGGGGGTGAGCGCGGTCACGGTCTTCGCGAAGTCCACGCGCTCCACCGCCGGCGAGCGGTCCGCTGCCGACAGGGCGAGCACGCCGGTCCCGAGTGCGGCGAGCGCCGCGACAAAGCCGATCAATCGCTTGTGTTGCATGGTGGCGTTCCTCCAGGGATTGCCGAGGTGGTCCGACTGCCCTGAAGGTACGGCGCCCGGTGTGGCCGCTCTGTCGGTGTTCCGACGGAAAGTTCAGCGGAGCTTCCATGACGGCCGTGTCCGGGAAATCCTGACGGTCGGGCGGCGGCGCCGGATCCGCCCGCTGTGACGCGCTGGCGGCGTTGGGGCGGCTTGCGCGCGAATCTTGCCAGCCGTGCAGGCGCCGGCGGCGGCGCGCGGCGGGGCATCGCTCATGGGCGCTCGGGCGGGGTGGGGAGGTGGACCGTGGCGGTGCGGTGTGGGTGATCGCTCGGTGTGGGCGAGTCGCTCCCCGCGCGCCGGTCGCCGGTCATCACGTCCGGACCCTCATGCTCGAGGACACGCCATGGCGAACGATGCCAACCGTGACCAGCGCAGTCGGCAACAGTCTTCTCGCGATTCATCGCGGCGCGGAGCGCGCGCATCCGCGGCACCGCGCAATGATCACGACGCTACGGATGCCGTGCCCGATGGCACGTCCGCACGCGAAGCGCCGTATCGCGCGAGCGGGAGCGGCGTGGGCTACGTCCCGGCAGGGAACTGGGGAGCGGAGCGTCACTGGGAGCTCGCGCGCCGCGGTCCATTCTTCGGGGCGGAGGGCATGCCGAGCCCCGCGGCGTACGGCTACGGTCCGGAAGGCGCGTACGGCGACGGCCGCTCGCGCGAGTGGGGTGCCGGCTACGCCGGCGGCTACGGACGTTCCGCGGGGTACGGTGAAGAAGGTGGGTACGGCGACTGGAGAGGCGGACAGTATGCGGGTGTGCCGCCATCGTGGACGACGGCGGAGTCACCCGCGCTGCGCGGGCGCTCGGCGCGCGACGCTTCCTACGCGGGGCGCGGGCCGCGCGGGTACCGGCGCTCCGACGAGCGGATTCTCGACGACGTGAACGAGGCGCTCACCCGTCACGCGGGGCTCGATCCGTCGGACATCGAGGTGCGGGTGTCCGCGGGCGAGGTGACGCTCTCCGGAACGGTGGAATCGCGGCGCGACAAGCGTCTGGCGGAAGACATTGCCGACGTCGTGACCGGCGTGGTGGACGTGCACAACCGGCTTCGTATCGCGCGGAGCGCTGAGGACCGTACGGGCACGCGCCAGGCGCCGGCCGCGAGCGCGCGCCAACGGAGCCACACGCGCGGTGCTACCGAGCGGCAGGTCGCGCTCCCCGTGCACCGCGAGAGCGCATCGCGCCACGCGCGCGATCAGGGCGCGCGCCGCGGCGGCCGCCGCTCCCGCTGAGCGCGGCTCACGGCGCGGCTCACGTCGAGCGCGGCTTACGCCGCTTCGAGCAAGAATCCGTCCGTCTGCCGCGCCACCAGCGAGGCGTAGTAGGCGCTCTCGCGCATCAGCGCCTCGTGCGTGCCCACGGCGTCGATGCGCCCGTCGCGGAGAAGCACGATGCGATCGGCGTGCACCGCGGTGGCGAGGCGGTGCGCGATGATGAACGTCGTGCGTCCCACCGCGTGCAGCTCCGTTCCGTAACGGAGCAGACGTGTCGCGGCAGCAGCCAACCACAACCATTGCGACACTCCTCGTTCATCCGATTATGGCTGTACGCGGTGTCGGGATGCGGGTGACCCACGCCGTGGCCGACGCAACGCGCTGCCCCGTTGCCGAGCACGCGCCGCCGGTGCATTGTCGCAGAGAGCGATTCGAGGAGGGGTGTGCCGGATCAGACGGAGCCGGGCGTGTCTTCGGGGGACGAGCATCCCCCGCGCGGGGCGGAGCGCGCGCCGGGCGCCGGACGCTCTCGCGGGATTGCGGCTGCTCCAGGAGCCCTGCGACTGGGGGAGCTGGACGTGCACCGGCACTTGAGCGATCCGACGCTCAAGCCCCGGCTGGTGCGCCCGCTCTTCGACGTCGTGGCGCCGAGCTACGATCGCTTCACCCGGCTCTTCTCCTTCGGCATGGACCGCCGCTGGAAGGCGCTCCTGCTCCGCGAGGCCGCGGCCGCCCTTCCACCCTCCGGCGGTACGGTGCTCGATCTGGCGTGCGGCACCGGAGACCTGGCGCTCGGGGTGGCCGGCCGGATGTCCCGCGGCGGGACGGTGCTCGGTGTGGATGCATCACGGCGCATGCTCGCGCTGGCGCGCGCTCGCGTGCACGCCGGTCGCGCTCCGTGTACGGTGCTGTTGTGCGAGGGGGACATGGGAGCGCTTCCTCTAGCCGATGGCTCGGTGGACCTCGTGACCGCGGGTTACGCCGTGCGCAACGCGTCGGACCCGGAGCGTGCGGTGCGCGAGATCGCGCGCGTGCTGCGTCCCGGCGGTGTGATGCTCGGCCTGGACTTCTTCCGCCCGGAGCGTGCGCTCTGGCGCAGGTGTTTCCTGGGATATCTCGCCGTCGCCGGGCGGCTGGTGGGGCGGTGGTGGCACCGCGAGCCGATGGTGTACGGGTACCTCGCGGCGTCGATCGAGCACTTCCGATCGTGGAGCGAGTACGCCGCACTCCTCGCCGCGCACGGCCTGGTGGTGGAGCGCGCGCACCGCAGGCTCCTTGGCGGGATCGTCATCCATCGAGTACGGCGCGAGTCCGCGGCATCGCACAACAGCGCGACGGACCGGTTCCCGCGCGAATCCGCAGGACCATCGATGCGCGCGCTCACACGATCGGGCGAGAAGAATGCGGCGCGAGAGTCGGCGCGTGCGTACAGCGCAGACAGCGCGGATGCACCGGCGCCATCGGCGATCACATGATCGTGGACGGGGGAGGACGCGTGGCAGGGGGCACGAGCAGTGGAGCGATGGCCATCGGACGCGAAGAGCGTGCGGAGCACGTGGACGAGCCGCAGCCACCGCTCGCCACGCCGGACGGCGAGCCCGCGAGCGTGGTGCACGTGGCGGCCGAGCTCGCGCCCTTCGCGCGCTCCGGCGGGTTGGGGGAAGCGGTGGCGGCGCTGGCCCGCTACCAGTGCGCCGCAGGGATCCCGGTCGCCGTGGTGATGCCGCTCTATGGCGCCGTGCGCGCATCATCGCGCGGGATCGCCCCGGTCGGCGAGCCATTCACCGTGCAGCTCGGCGACCATCGCGTGGGCGTGCGGCTCTATCGGAGCACCGAGCGGTCGGCCGATCTCCCCCAAGTCTACTTCGTGGAGAACGCGCACGCCTTCGACCGCGCGGGGATGTACGGCGTGGGCGGGCACGACTATCCGGACAACGCGTACCGGTTCGCGCTCTTCTGCCGCGCCGTGGTCGAAGCGCTCCCGCGCATTGCTCCCACACCTACCGTGGTGGTGCACGCGCACGACTGGCACGGCGCGCTCGTGCCGGTCTATCTGCGCCTCACTGGGGCGCAGCGGCTTCCCCTCCGCCGCGTGCGCTCGGTGCTCACGGTCCACAACGCGGGGTATCAGGGCGTCTTTCCCGCGTCCACCATGCCGGAGATCGGACTGCCGTGGGAGCTGTTCGACTGGCGCCGCCTGGAGTGGCACGGTCAGCTCAACTGTCTCAAGGGCGGGCTCGTCTTTTCGGACATGGTGACAACCGTGAGTCCCACGCACGCGCACGAGTTGCGCACGGGCGCGGGCGGATTCGGATTGCACGGCGTGTTCGTCTGGCTGCGCGACCGCTTCGTGGGGATCGTGAACGGGATCGACCAGCGCCAGTGGAGCCCCGAGCGCGATCCGGACATCCCGTACCGGTTCACACGCGACGACCTGCGCAACAAGCGGCGGTGCCGGTGGGCGCTGCAGCACGGCTTCGGGCTGGAGCGGCGCGCGCACGTGCCGATCTTCGCGCTCACCGCGCGGCTGGTGTCGCAGAAGGGACTGGATCTCATTCTGGGAGACCCCGGGTACTTCGCGCTCGATGCGCAGTACATCTTTCTGGGGAGCGGCGAGCCGCGCTACGAGCAGGCACTATCCAACATCGCGGCGCGCGCGCCGAGCCGGATCGCGGTGGAGTTCGAGTTCTCCGAGCCGCTGGAGCATGCGTTACTGGCCGGCGCGGACCTCTGTCTCATGCCATCGCTGTACGAGCCGTGCGGGCTCACGCAGATGCGCGCGCAGCGGTACGGCACCATCCCCGTCGCGCGGCGAGTGGGCGGGCTGGCGGACACGATCGAGGATGGCGTGACCGGCTTTCTGTTCGACGACTACACGCCCTCGGCATTCATGGATGCCGTGGTGCGCGCGCTCGACCACTATCGCGACCGCGAGGCGTGGCGCGCGATGATGCGCGAGGCCATGGCGCGCGATTTCGGCTGGGAGCGCTCGGAGCAGCGCTATCGCGATGTGTACCGCCGCGCGCTGGCGCGGCACGAGGCGTGAGCCTTGCGTGAGGGTGAGCGTCAGGGCAGGTTAGTGACCCGCGGGCGCGCCGGGCGCCGCAGCCGACCGTCGCTCGGCGGTCCCGAGCGCATGGTTCGACAAACGGGGAGAGCGATTATGCGGAAGTGGTCGACTGGCGCCGCGCGTGGCGCGCTGTTCGCGATGCTGCTCACGCTGCCGGGGTGTCTGCTCGCGGCGGCGGGCGCGGGCGCCGGCGCGGGGATCTTTCTCACCACGCGCGGTGCCTCGTCGCTGGTGAATGCGTCGGTGGAAGACGTGGCGGCGCGCACGCGCGCGGTGTTCGAGGAGATGAACATCACCGTGCTCAAGAGCAGCGAGGAGCGCGGCGGCGACAAGCGCGAGGTGAGCGGGCAGCGCGGCGACATGGAGGTGGACGTCTCCATGGAGCGGAAAAGTCCCACCACCACCGACGTGGAAGTGACCGCCAAGCGGAACGTGGCCGACTACGACAAGGATTTCGCGAAGAGCGTGCTGTCGCGCATCATCGAGCACCAGTAGACGCCACGCGGCGGACGCGGCTCGCGTCCAGGTACACCTGCTCCCCCGCCAGCGCACCGGTGCCGGCGGGAGTGAGCCCCCAGTCGGTTGAGACGAAGCGCACATCCGACGGGAGTGCGCGGACCACGCCGGCGATCGACACCGTGTCGCCGGGCGCGAGCGTTCGCGCACCGCCCGCCGCATTGTCCACGCGCGCGCCCGCAGCCATCACGACGAGCATCCGCTGTGCATCGTCCGCGCCGATCCAGAAGGCGCGGTCGCTCTCCACGGATTGCACCTGCGCGGTCAACAGTGCCACCGAGCGACCGGTGAGCGTGTCCGGAGCGCGCGCGGTAATGAGCTGCATGGCGTCGCTCACCGGATAGCCGGAGCGCGCGGTGAGCTCCACCACCGGCGAGCTGGGGCGCGGGGTGACGACGATCTGCGATGCCTGAAGGATGAGGCTGTTCCGGAATTCCGGTGTGAACGACTGGCTGAGCGCAGGACGGTTGTCCACGCGAGCGCTGTCGGTGCCGCGCCGCGCACGGCCGCGCTGACGTCCGCCGGTGTTGGCGGCACTGCCCGCGGCGCTGTCCTCTCCGGGGGCGCGCAGGATCCCCGTCACCTGCACCACGGCATCGCGCACGAGCGCGGAATCGGCCAGCGAGGTGAGCAGCGGTCGCTCCGAGTCCGGCACCACGACGAGCAGCTCGTGCCGTCCCCCCTCGCCGCCCCCCACGATGGTGAAGCGGCGCGTACTGAATATGCGTCCGAGCACGCCGCTCACCGTCACCGTCTCGTCCAGGTGCCTCCGGGGCGCGATGGCCAGCTCCTCCAGGCCAACCCCGGCGGCCGGACGCGCGCTGGGGGGCGCGCCGGTGCTGCACGCGGCGCCCATCACCGCGGCGGCGATCAGAGCAGCGCGACGCACCATGGTGCGCCCCTTTCGGGAGACGGCGCGACGTGAGCTGCCGCACGGGCTGCGGCGCGCGGGGAGAGCACGACGTGATGCACTCGCGGACATGGTGATCCTGGGCATGAGGTGGTTCCGGTTGTCGTTCATCGCTCCGCCACGGCGGCCCATCCGCTCTGCCGGAGCCATGGCGCAGGCGCCGCACCGTGAGGTGCGCGCTCGGTCGCACGCACCCCGCGCCCGCAGTACCCACGAAGGCAAGGGGCGTTCCGCGTCCTATCCGCCCTTGCGCGCATGCGCCGCGACTGGCGATGCGCCACCAGGGTGCCATATTCTCATCGAGGCGTCCAGAGCCGGATGCGACCCGTCGGGCACTTCGGCCTCCGCCACACGCCACCGCCACCCGAGCGTGGCACCCACGCACTTCACCGTGAGGGAATGACCAAGGATCGGATCGTCGTCGTCGAGGAGGAGGCCTTTCCGGACGAAGGGGCGCGGCGCATCGCGCGGCGGATGCGTGAGAGCGTGGAGGTGCACGGAGGATGCGCCATGGCGCTCGCCGGAGGCGCCACGCCGCGGCCGGTCTACGAGCGGCTCGCCGCGCTGTCCACGCTCGACGCGGACATCTGGGAGCGCACGGAGATCTACTTCGGCGACGAGCGCTGCGTCCCACCCGACGATCCGGCCAGCAATTACCGCATGGCGCAGGAGACGCTCCTGAGCCGCGTCCCGGTGCCTGCCTCGCAGGTGTACCGGATGCACGGCGAGGAGAGCGACCGCGACAGCGCCGCGCGCGCGTACGCGCACCAACTGCCGTCGCGACTCGACGTCCTCATCCTCGGTATGGGGATCGACGGACATACCGCGTCGCTCTTTCCGCGCACCAGCGCGCTGGACGAGCGCACGCGCGCCGTGGTCCCCGCCGATGCGCCTCCCCCCGCCGCGCCGGTCCACCGACTCACCATCACGCCGCCGGTGATCGCGCGTGCGCAGTTCGTCATCGTGCTCGTCGCGGGCGCCGACAAGGCACCCACGCTGGCGCAGGTGCTCGAGGGGCCCACCGATGTGCACGCCTTCCCCGTGCAGTTCGCGCGCGCGGGACTGTGGGTGGTGGATCGGAGCGCGGCGAGCCGGCTGCGCGTGCCTCCGCAATGAGGGTGCTGGCGGGGGACATCGGGGGGACGAACGCGCGGCTGGCCGTGGTGGACGTTACCGGGCCGCAGCGCGGGCGGATTGTGGCCGAGCGGCGCTACCCGAGCGCGGATGCTCCAGGGCTCGCGCCGCTCGCGCTCCGCATCCTCGCCGAGACCGGACTCACCGTGGAGCGCGCCTGCTTCGGCATCGCCTGTCCGGTGGTGAACGGCGACTGCGACGCGCCCAACCTGCCGTGGAGCGTGAACGCGCACGAGCTCGCCGACGCGCTGAGGCTGGAGCGCACGACGATCATCAACGACTTCCTCGCCGCGGGACACGGTCTGCCCGTGCTGGTGGCCGACGACGTGGAGACGGTGCAGGAGGGGATGCCCGTGTCGCACGGGCCGGTGGCGCTCATCGGCGCGGGCACGGGGCTGGGCGAGGCGTTCCTCCTCTGGCGCGGCGACCGGTACGACGTGCACTCCTCCGAGGGCGGCCATGCGAGCTTCGCGCCCACCACGCCGGAATTGCGCGCGCTACTGGACTGGCTCGTGCCTCGCTACGGGCATGTGTCATGCGAGCGAGTCATCTCCGGCCCGGGTCTGGTGAACGTGTACGAATTCCTGGTTGCGAGCGGTGCGGAGCCCGAGTGCGACGCGGTGCGCAAGGTGATGCAGGACGACGGCGATCCCGCGCCCGTCATCGCCGAGCACGCGCTCGACCGCCGCGATGAGGCGTGCGTGCGCGCCATGGAGCTCTTCACCACGGCGTTCGGCGCGCAGGCGGGAAATCTCGCGCTCACCGTGCTGGCGTCGGGGGGCGTGTACCTGGCCGGCGGCATCGCGCCGCAGATCATCCCCGCGCTGCGGTGGGGCCACTTCGTGAACGCACTGCGCGACAAGGGGCGCCTCTCCGACTTCACCACGCGCGTGCCCGTGCACGTGATCACGAATCCTGACGTCGCCATCTACGGCGCTGCTGCCGTGGCCGCGCACGATTGAGCTGCGCGCCGGGAACCCCGGCGCATCACCGACGATTGCTTCCATGGAGCCTTCAACGCATGGCTGATACGATGGCACCTTCCGCGCCCGCACAGGCGCGCTCGCTCTCGGTGCAGGAGCTCTGCATCAACGCCATCCGCATCCTGTCGATGGACGCAGTGCAGAAGGCCAATTCCGGACACCCGGGCACGCCGATGGCGCTCGCGCCGTTGGCCTACACGCTCTGGACGCGCCACATGCGCTACGATCCGGCCGACCCGGAGTGGATCAACCGCGACCGGTTCGTGCTGTCCGCGGGGCATGCGTCGATGCTCCTGTACAGCGTGCTCTACCTCACCGGCTACGATCTCTCGCTCGACGACCTCAAGCAGTTCCGCCAGTGGGAGAGCGCCACGCCCGGACATCCGGAGTACGGGTACACGCCGGGGGTGGAGACGACCACCGGCCCACTGGGACAGGGGATCGGAAACGCGGTGGGGATGGCGATCGCCGAAGCGCACCTTGCGGCGACCTTCAACCGCCCGGGGCACGAGATCATCGATCACCGCACGTACTTCATCGCCAGCGACGGCGACATGATGGAAGGCGTCTCGCACGAAGCCGCGTCGCTCGCCGGCCACCTGCGACTCGGCAAGCTCATCGGCTTTTACGATGACAATCACATCACCATCGAGGGGAGCACGGATCTCGCATTCAACGAAGATGTGGGAAAGCGCTTCGCTGCCTACGGCTGGCACGTGCAGCGCGTGGAAGACGCGAACGACGTGGACGCGCTGGACCGCGCGATCACGCAGGCGGAGGGCGTCGTCGATCGTCCGTCGCTCGTGATCGTGCGCTCGCACATCGCCTACGGTGCGCCCCACGCGGTGGACACCGCCGAAGCGCACGGCGCGCCGTTGGGGGAGGAGGAAATTCGTTTCGCGCGACAGAACCTTGGCTGGCCATCGGAGGAGCCGTTCGTCGTGCCGGAGGAGGCGCTGCGCGCGTGGCGGCAGTGCCGGCCGCGCGGCGCGGAGCTGCACGCGGCGTGGCTGCAGAAGTGGGGCGCGTTCGCGCGCGAGGCGCCCGACGCGGTGCGTGAGCTGGAGCGCCGCCTGGCGCGCGAGCTTCCCGACCAGTGGGACCGCGACATCCCCAGTTTCCCCACCGACAAGAAGCTCGCCACGCGCGCCGCGTCGGAGAAGGTGCTGAACGCCATCGCGCCTCGTCTGCCGGAGCTGATGGGAGGCTCCGCGGACCTCGCACCGTCCACCAAGACGCTCATGAAGGACGCGGGCGACTTCGAGGCCGGTCACTACGCCGCGCGCAACATGCACTTCGGCATCCGCGAGCACGCCATGGGCGCGGTGTTGAACGGCATGGCGCTGCACGGCGGCATACTCCCGTACGGAGCGACGTTCCTCATCTTCTCCGACTACATGCGGCCGCCCATCCGGCTCGCCGCCATCATGCAGCAGCACGTGATCTACGTCTTCACGCACGATTCCATCGGGCTGGGTGAGGACGGTCCCACGCACCAGCCCATCGAGCAGCTCGCCGCGCTCCGCGTCATCCCGCACCTCACCGTCATTCGTCCCGCCGACGCGAGTGAAACGGCGGAAGCCTGGCGCGTGGCCATCGCGCACGGCGACGGCCCGGTGGCGCTCGCGCTCACGCGGCAGAATCTGCCCGTACTCGACCGCGGGACGCTCGCGCCCGCGGCGGGACTGGCGCACGGCGCGTACATCCTGTCCGACACGTCGGAGCCGCTCCCCGATGCGGTGCTCATGGCCAGTGGGTCGGAAGTGCACATCGTGCTCGCCGCGCAGGAGACGTTGCGCGCGCACGGCGTGTCCGCGCGCGTGGTGAGTATGCCGAGCATGGAGCTCTTCGCCGCGCAGCCGGCGGCGTACCGCGACGAGGTCCTCCCCCCCGCGGTGCGCACGCGCGTGGCGGTGGAAGCGGCACATCCGATGCCCTGGCGGCAGTGGGTGGGGGACGCGGGGGAGGTGATCGGGCTCACGCACTTCGGCGCGTCGGCACCGTACGAGCGATTGTATCAGGAGTTCGGGCTCACGCCGGACGACGTGGTGGGCGCGGTGCTTCGCCTTCGCGGCCGCGTGGAGTGACAACACGCGCGCGCCGGGCCCGCCAACGGGCGTGCCCCGCGCGCTGAACACCATGGAGAGGGAAGGAGGACGTCATGACCACCGCACCGACCGGAACGGGAACCCGCATGCAGGCGCTGCACGAGCTGGGACAGAGCGTGTGGCTCGACTACCTGCGGCGCGGGATGATCACGTCGGGCGAGCTGCAAGCGCTCATCGACGATGGGCTGCGGGGGATGACCTCCAACCCGACCATCTTCGAGCACGCCATCGCGGGGAGCAACGATTACGACGATGCCCTCCGCCGCATCCCTCCCGACCGCCCGGCGCGGCAGGTCTTCGAGAAGATCGCGGTGGAAGACGTGCGCGCGGCGTGCGATCTCTTCCGTCCGGTCTACGATGAAAGCGACGGCGCCGATGGCTTCGTCTCCATCGAGGTCTCGCCGGGCGTGGCGCGCGACACGAACGGGTCCATCGAGGAAGCGCGCCGCCTGTGGCATGCGGTGGACCGTCCCAACGTGATGATCAAGATCCCCGGCACGCGCGAAGGATGGCCCGCCATCGAGCGCTGCCTGTGGGAGGGGATCAACATCAACATCACGCTCCTCTTCTCGGTGGAGCACCACCGGCAGGTGGCCGAGGCGTACCTGCGCGCGCTCGAGCTGCGCATCAAGGAGGAGAAGCCGATTCATCATCTCGCATCGGTGGCCTCCTTCTTCGTGAGCCGCGTGGATACCGAGATCGAGAAGCGTCTGGCCAAACGCCCCGACGCGCTGGCCGAACTGGGCGGAAGGGTGGGGATCGCCAACGCGCGGATGGCCTACGCGCTCTTCCAGGAGATGACGGCGAGCGCGCGCTGGCGCGAGCTGGCCGCGAAGGGCGCGCGCGTGCAGCGCCCGCTCTGGGCGAGCACGAGCACCAAGAACCCCGCGTACTCCGACGTGCTGTACGTGGATTCGCTCATCGGAGCGGACACGGTGAACACCCTCACCCTGGAGACGCTGCGGGCGTTCGAGGAGCACGGCCGGCTCGCCCCCGCGCTCGACGCGCCGCTGGACGACGCGAAGGCGATCATGCGCCGCGTCGCCGAGCTCGGCATCGACTTCGACGACGTCACTGCCACGCTCGAGAACGAAGGCATCGCCAAGTTCGAGAAATCCTTCGACAGTCTGCTCCACGTGATCGACAGCAAGCGGCGCACCCTGGGCGGCGACGGCGCTCCGCCTCTCCCACCGAGCGTCTCGCGCGCCGCGCTGGGCCCCCTCGACGCGCCGGTGCACAAGCGGCTGGAGCAACTGGCCAGCGACCACATCGTCAAGCGCATCTGGTCGCACGATCCGCGTGTGTGGAGCGATGACCCCAACGCGCCGGAAATCCGCGACCGGCTCGGCTGGCTCATGGTCGGGGAGAAGATGGCGCAGCAGGTGGACGCGCTCTCCACCTTTGCCGACGACGTGCGTGCGAGCTACGAGCGCGTGGTGCTGTGCGGGATGGGCGGATCGAGCCTCGCGCCGGAAGTGCTCTGGCAGACCTTTGGCAAGCGCGACGGCTTCCCGTCCCTCGTGGTGCTCGACACCACCGATCCGCGATCGATCGTCGCGGTGGACGACGATCGCCTGGCGCGCACGCTCTTCATCATCTCGAGCAAGTCGGGGACGACGCAGGAGACCACCAGTCTCTTCCGCCACTTCTGGGAGCGCACCGGCGGGCGCGGCGAGCAGTTCGTCGCCATCACCGATCCCGGCACGCCGCTCGAGGAGCTCGCGCGCACGCACGGCTTCCGCCGTCTCTTCTCCAACCCTGCGGACATCGGCGGGCGCTACTCCGCGCTGTCCTACTTCGGCTTGGTGCCCGCCGCACTCATTGGCGTGGACGTGAAGGCGCTCCTGCACTGCGCGCATCGCCTGGCCGAGTCGTGCGCGGCGTTCGTGGCGCCGGGGGAGAATCCCGGTGCGTGGCTGGGCGCGGTGCTGGGTGAGGGAGTGCGCGCGGGACGCGACAAGGCCACGTTCGTGCTCTCGCCGGGGATCGCGTCGTTCGGGCTGTGGGTGGAGCAGTTGCTGGCCGAGAGCACCGGCAAGGAGGGGACCGGCGTTGTTCCAATAGCGGGCGAGCCGCTCGGCGCCCCCGAGGTCTACGGGAACGACCGGTTGTTCATCGCGATGATGCTCGAGGGCGAGAGCGATCCGGCGGTCGCGAAGAAGCTCGGCGCGCTCGAGCGCGCGGGACATCCGGTGGTCCGCCTCACGCTCAGCGATCGCGCCGACCTGGGCGCGGAGTTCTTCCGCTGGGAGTTCGCCACGGCGGTGGCCGGCTCGGTGCTCGGGATCAACGCGTTCGATCAGCCCAACGTGGCGGAGAGCAAGAGCAACACCAAGCGCGTGCTCCAGGAAGGCGCGCGCGCCACGCCGCCCTCCACGCGCGCGGATGCGGAGAAGTTCTTCGCGAATGTTCCCGCCGGCCACTACGTGGCGATCATGGCGTACGTCCCGCCGAGCAGCGGGACCGACGCACAGCTCGAGCGTGTGCGCGTGGCGATTCGCGACCGGCTGCGCGTGGCGACCACCGTCGGCTACGGACCGCGCTTCCTGCACTCCACCGGACAGTTGCACAAGGGTGGCGCTCCCATCGGCCACTTCGTGCAGGTGGTGGATCCCGTCGCGGCGGCGAAGGACATTCCGATTCCCGGGGAGTCGTTCACCTTCGGCACGTTGGAGAGCGCGCAGGCGGAGGGCGACCTGCAGGCGCTCGTGTCACGGAAGCGCCCGGTGCTCCGGGCGCCGGGGATCGCCGCGCTGGAGGAATGGGTGCGCGCCATCGCCGCAGGATGAGCATCACGCACATCTACTTCGACATCGGCGGCGTGCTCGGCTCCAACGGCTGGGACCACGAGCAGCGCGCCGCGGCGGTGGCGGAATTCGGGTTGGATGGCACCGCGTTCGAGCGGCAGCATCAGGAAGTGGTCGGGATGCTCGAGGAAGGGGAGATCACCCTGGACGAGTATCTCGACTATGCGGTGTTCGACCACCCGCGGCGGTTTACGCGCGAGGAGTTCGTGGCGTTCATGCTGGCGCAGAGCCGCCCGTGGCCCGCATCGTTGGAGCTGGCGCGCGCGCTCGCGCGCTCCGGACGCTATCGCCTGATGACGATCAACAACGAATCCGCCGAGTTGAGCGCGCACCGCGTGCGCGCGTTCGGATTGCACGAGATCTTCGTGGCATTCTTCACGTCCTGCTTCGTGGGCGCGGCCAAGCCTTCGCGCCGCATCTACGAGACGGCGCTCAGCGTGGCGCAGGCCAGCCCGCCCGACAGTGTCTTCATCGACGACCGGCCGGCGAACCTGTTTCCGGCGGAGCGGTTGGGGATGCACACCATCCAGTTCACGAACCCCGACGCGCTGCGCCAGGAGTTGCACGCGCTCGGGGTGACCATCTAAGCGACCATCTGAGCGCGCGACGCGCTCGCACTTTTCGGGGGGGGGAGCACATGGCGGCATCGACGGGAATGCGGTTGGGGATGATCGGCCTGGGACGCATGGGCGGGAACATGGCGCGGCGTCTCATGCGCGACGGACATCAGGTGGTGGCGTGGGATCGCACTCCCGACGCGGTCCGTCAGCTCGGCGCAGACGGAGCGATCGGCGTGGCCGACCTGGCGGAGATGTGCGCGCAACTCGAGCCGCCGCGCGTCATCTGGATCATGGTCCCCGCCGGCACTCCGGTCGATGAAACGATCGCCGCGCTCCTCGAGCACGCGGCGGCGGGGGACATCTTCGTGGACGGCGGCAACTCCAACTTTCACGACACGCTGCGCCGCGGCGAGATGCTGCGCGGGAAGGGGATCGAGTTCGTCGACTCGGGAACGAGCGGAGGAGTCTGGGGGCTCGAGAACGGCTACTGTCTCATGGTGGGGGGGAGCGCCGCGGCCGTGCGCACCGTGGAGCCCATCTTCCGGTCGCTCGCCGCGCCCGAGGGGTACGCGCACGTGGGGCCCACGGGGAGCGGACACTACGTGAAGATGGTACACAACGGCATCGAATACGGCATGCTGCAAGCGTACGCCGAAGGGTACGAGATCCTGCACGCCTCGCGCGAGTTCGATCTCGACCTGCGGCAGATCGCGGCCGTCTGGAACCACGGCAGCGTGGTGCGCTCCTGGCTGAATGAGCTGGCCGAGCGCGCATTCGCGGAGAACGCCGACCTGTCGGGGATCCGCGACTACGTGGCCGACTCGGGGGAGGGACGGTGGACGATCCAGGAGGCGATGGAGCTCGACGTGCCCGCGCCGATCATCACGCTCTCGCTCCTGGCGCGCTTCCGCTCGCGCCAGGAGTCGTCGTTCGGCGCCAAGGTGATCGCGGCGCTCCGGCACCAGTTCGGCGGACACGCGGTGAAGAAAGCATGAGCGAACACGACGATCACGCGCCGGCGCGCGGCGCGTACGGCGGGGGCGACGGAGGGACGGCCGTGGCGGAGCTCCCGCCGGTCGCCATCCAGGTCACCTCCGAGATCAGCATCGCCTCGCAGCCTCCCAAGAAGGGTGAGGCGTGCACGATGGTCATCCTCGGCGCAGGGGGAGATCTCACCCGCCGCAAGCTCATGCCCGCGCTCTTCCATCTGCAGTGCGATGGCCTGCTCGATCCCGAATTCGCCATCCTGGGCGTGGCGCGCGAGCCGCTGGACGACGAGAGCTTCCGCCGCGCGATGTACGAGGCGGTGAAGGCATCCGACGAGCCCAACGGCGCGGGAAAGATCGACGAGGATCAGTGGCGCCAGTTCGCGCCGCGGCTCGGCTACGTGTCCGGCGACCTGAGCGATCGGCGCACGTACGCGAATCTGATCGGACGATTGGAGCGCGTGGAGCAACAGCGCGAGGAGAACGACGGACGCCTGTTCTATCTGGCCATCCCGCCGAGCATCGACAGCACCGTCATCCGCGAGCTGTCGCAGAGCGGCGTGGCGCCGCGCGTCGATACGCCGGAAGGGCGCCCCTGGGTGCGCGTCATCGTGGAGAAGCCGTTCGGTCGGAGCCTGGACAGCGCGCGCGCGTTGAACGCGGTGGTGGAGCGCGCGTTCGCCGAGCATCAGGTGTACCGCATCGATCACTATTTGGGGAAGGAGACCGTCCAGAACATCCTGGTGCTCCGCTTCGCCAACTCGATCTTCGAGCCGGTGTGGAACCGGAGCCACGTGCACCACGTGCAGATCACGGCGGCGGAAACGGTGGGGGTGGAGCATCGCGCGGGGTACTACGAGGAAGCGGGGGTGGTGCGCGACATGTTCCAGAACCACCTGTTGCAGCTCCTCGCGCTCACCGCCATGGAGCCGCCGGTGGCGTTCCGCGCCGATGCGGTGCGCGACGAGAAGGTGAAGGTGCTGAACGCCATCCGTCCCATCGCGCCGGAGGAGATGCACACCTACTCCGTGCGCGGACAGTACGGACCGGGCACGATCGACGGGGAGCGGGTGGTCGGCTACCGCGAGGAGCCGCGCGTCAATCCGCAATCGCAAACGCCGACGTACGCCGCGCTCCGATTGATGATCGACAACTGGCGGTGGCAGGGAGTGCCGTTCTTTCTGCGATCGGGAAAGCGGATGCCGCGTCGCGTGACGGAGATCGCGATCCGCTTCCGCCGTCCCCCCACGCGCATGTTCAGCCGCGGCGACGGCACGCTCGCCCCCAACGTGCTCGCCATTCGCATCCAGCCGGACGAGGGGATCTCGCTCTGCTTCGAGATCAAGGTGCCGGGGATCGGCGTGCGCACGACGTCCGCGCAGATGGACTTCAGCTACGATCGCGCCTTCGGTGGATCCAAGCACTCGGCGTACGAGACGCTGCTGCTCGACGCCATGGTCGGAGACGCCACGCTCTTCACGCGGCGCGACGGCGTGGAGGCTGCGTGGCGCGTGGTCGATCCGTTCATCGCCGCGTGGGAATCGCGGCCCGCCACGCATTTCCCCAACTATGCCGCCGGCACGTGGGGCCCCGAGGTGGCGAACGACTTCATCGCGCGCGACGGCGCGTCGTGGCGCACCCCGTGAGCGCGAACGGGATGACCGGGAGCGACAAGCGCGCGGAAGGCGCGCAGCACTCTGTGAGCGCGGCGCATCACGCCACGAGCGGCGGCGACGCCGCGCAGCGCGCCAAGGCGGACGCGGCGCAGCGCGCGGCGGCGCTGGTGCAGTCGGGAATGCGGCTCGGGCTCGGCACCGGATCTACCGCGAGTCTCGTGGTCGAGCGGTTGGGCGCGCGGCTCGCGGCGGGCGAACTGCGCGACATCGCCGGTGTCCCCACGTCGAGCGCCACGCGCGAGCTGGCGGAGAAGTGCGGCGTCCCAGTGGGAACGTTGGAGGAGTACCCCGTGCTCGATCTGGCGATCGACGGCGCGGACGAGGTGGATCCGGCGGGAGACCTCATCAAGGGGGCGGGGGGCGCGCTGCTCTGGGAGAAGATCGTCGCTTCGAGCGCGGCGCGGTTGGTGATCGTGGTGGATGAGGGGAAGCTCGTGCCGCGACTGGGAGTGCGGTATCCCGTGCCGGTGGAGGTCGTCCCCTTCGGATGGCGCACGCACGTGGAGCCGCTGCGGAAGTTGGGCGGGGAGAGCGTGCTGCGCCGCACGGCGAACGGCGAGCCGTACCGGACGGACAGCGGCCACTTCATCCTGGATGTGCGCTTCGCGGACGGGATCGCCGACGCGCGGGCACTGGAGCAGGCGGTCCGGTCGCGTCCCGGCGTGGTGGAGACCGGTCTTTTCCTCGGCTTCCATCCCGAGGTGATCGTGGGACGGGCCGGGTAGGGGGCAGGGGGGCAGGGCAGGGCAGCGCCCCACGGCTGGCCGACGCTTTGCGGCATAAAGTACTTGACAGAACGCCCGGGAACCGGTATCGTGCTCCCCATGGCGTCCGTACGACCGATCCGATCCGCCCTCCCCGAGGCCCCGGCGCTGCACGACCGCGCGATGGACGACCTCCGCTTCATCCGCGAAACGATGGAGAACGCGTCGTCGTTCACCGCCTTCTCCGGATGGGGGCAGCTCCTGGTCGGACTCACCGCCGTCGTCGCCGGACTCATCGCCGCGCGCCAGCGCTCCGAAGCGGCCTGGCTCAACGTCTGGCTGGGCGAGGCGCTCCTCTCCGTCATCATCGGCACCGTCACCACCGGCCTCAAGGCGCGCGCCGCCAGGCTGCCGCTCGTCTCCGGCCCGGTGCGCAAGTTCGTCCTCAGCTTCTCGCCGGCCATCGTGGTCGGCGCGCTGCTCACGCTGTTCCTGTACCAGCGCGGCCTGCTCGATCTGCTCCCCGCCATCTGGATGCTGCTCTACGGCGCCGGTGTCGTGGCGGGCGGATCGTTCTCGGTCCGTGCGGTGCCCGCAATGGGCGTCTGCTTCATGGCCGCCGGCGCGGTGGCGCTCTTCGCTCCCACTCCGTGGAGCGCGTGGCTCCTTCCGGCCGCGTTCGGCGGACTGCACGTCGCCTTTGGCGCTCTCATCGCAAGGAGGTATGGTGGCTAGATCAGGAGCGCTCCCGCGCAATCGCGCCGACGGATCCTCCGCGGGCGATGGCCGCCTGCGGAGCGAATCGGGCGGGGGCGGTCGGCCCACCCCCACCGAGCCGCTCGAGCTCGACTCGCTCATCCACAACCGCATGCGCCTAGGAATAGTGAGCGCGCTCGCGGCCAACGATGCGCTCACGTTCAACGAGCTCAAGTCGCTCATGCGCACCACCGATGGCAACCTGAGCGTGCACGCGCGCAAGCTCGAGGAAGCCAAGTACGTCATCTGCAGCAAGAGCTTCGAGGGGCGCCGCCCGCGCACCGAGTATCGCCTGGCTGCGGCAGGACGCCGCGCGCTCCAGCGCTACCTGGCCCACATGGAAGCGCTCATCGAGCGCACGCGCGAGACGCTCGACCGCTGACCACACTGCTCACACCCTCTTTTTTTTCGACCGTCACTTTATGAGCCCAAGTCCTTTGAGACGCACGACCGCCCTCCACGCCGCCATCATCATGGACGGCAACGGCCGATGGGCCACCGCGCGCGGCATGCCCCGCGTGGCCGGACACCGCGCCGGCGCCGATGCCGTCCGCCGCACCGTGGAGGCCGCCCCGCGACTCGGCATCGACACGCTCACCCTCTACGCGTTCTCCACCGACAACTGGAAGCGCCCGCCGCGCGAAGTCGCCACCCTCATGCGCCTCTTCCGATCCCACCTGCGCTCCGAAACGCCCAGGCTGGTGGAGAACGGCGTGCGACTCTCCGTCATCGGTCGACGCGATCGACTGGCGCTCCCGCTGCAGACGGAGATCGCCGCCACGGAGGACGCCACCGCGCACGGCGCCACGCTCCACCTGCGGCTCGCCATCGACTACTCCGCGCGCGACGCGATCCTCCAGGCCGCGCTCCGCACGGCCGCGCGCGCGCACGGCGGACACAATGGCGCGCCGCCGCTCGACCTCGCCACCGAGGACAATCGTGCGCGTGCGCATATGTGGTTCGCCCGCGCCCTGGCCGACGCGTACGGAAGCGACGAGGCGCCGGATGTGGACCTTCTCATTCGCACGGGTGGAGAGCAGCGGCTGAGCGACTTCATGCTCTGGGAGTGCGCGTACGCGGAGCTCTACTTCGCGCCGTGCATGTGGCCGGAGTTCGACGAGGCCGCGCTCGCCGCGGCGGTGCACGACTTTCACGGACGGCAGCGGCGCTTCGGCGCCGTGCCCAAGGTGGCGGGGTAACCGACCATGACATCGCACATCCTCACGTCACTCATGGGCGCGCGTACCGGCGCGCCTCCGGCCGCGGCGCGCGACCAGCAACCGCTCTCCCTGCCGCGCGACGCACGCGTGGTCTGGATCGGCGCCGCGGTGGTGGGCGCCATGGGCGCCGCCATTGTCTTCGACGCGCCGCCCGGGATCAACTGGGGGATCTGGACGGGCGCGGCGATCGTCGCCTTCCTGCTCGCGCGCCGCGCCACGCATCGCGAGGTCCCAGCCACGGTGGCGCTCTGCGCCGCGCTGGCGATGACGCTCGCTGCCTCCGCCGCGATCACCGCCAATCCGCCGCTGCAGGCGGTGATCATGCTCGGCACGGCCGGTCTGCTCGCCCTTGCCGTCATGCTCTGCGCCGGCGTGGATGTGCGCGACGTGGGTCCGATGCGCATCGTCTTCGCGCCCCTGCTCGCCTGGCTCATGGCCGCCGCCGAGGTGATCCGTCGCGGCCAGGAGCTGCTGGAGCACGCGCGCGGCCGGCGCTTCGCCGCCACCGTGCGCGGCCTCGTGGTCGCGGCCCCTGTGGTCGTCGTCTTCGCCCTCCTGCTCTCGGAGGCCGACCCCACCTTCGCGCTCTGGCGCGATGATGCCTTCCGCACGCTCGGCACGATGGCCTTCCTGCCGCGGCTCATCTTCTTTGCCGCGCTGGCCGCGCTCTCGCTCGGCGCCAACGGCGTGGCCGCGCGCGGAGGCGTGCCGTGGCGCACCGCGCGCACGCAGAGCGATGCAGGCGCACCGTCTCCCGAACCGTGGACGTCGCCCTCTCCGTCGAGCGATGCGCGCGCGACGGCCATCTGGACGCTCGGCTCCACCGAGCGGTTGCTCGTGACGGGGAGCGTGTGCGCGCTGTTCGCGGTCTTTCTCCTGCTGCAGCTGAGCTACCTGTTCGGCAACGCGCCCGCGGTGCAGGGAAGCGGAGTCACCTTTGCCGAGTACGCGCGGCGCGGTTTCGGAGAGCTGAGCGTGGTCACCACGCTGTGCGTGCTTCTCCTTACATGGGTGTTCCACGGTGTGCGCCCTGCCCGGCAGGCGCCCGCCTTACGGTGGGCGGGGCTCGCCATCGTCGTGGAGCTGCAGCTCCTCACCGACTCGGCCATGCACCGCGTGTGGCTCTATCAGCAGGCGTACGGCTTCACCGCCGCACGCGTGCTCGCCCTCGCGTACATGGTGGCGATCACCGTGATGCTCGCCGCACTGGGAATCGAGTTGTGGAACGGACTCGACGCGCGCCGGCTCGCGCGGTGGGGGCTCGTGACCGCGGCCGCCGCAGTGACGGCGATGAGCGTGTGGAACTTCGAGGCGTTCGTCGTCCGCTGGAACGTGCAGCGCTACGTGGAGACGGGAAAAGTAGACTGGGACTACCTGGCGAACGACCTGTCGGCCAACGCCGTGCCGGAGCTCATGCGGCAGCGCGCGCAGATGCCCGCCGACCGTGCCGCGTGGCTCACGCTCAGACAGCGAGCGGAGCTCCGTGCGGAGCACGGGACGTACGTGCGCGGGAGTCACGTCTGGTACGCGTGGAATCTCGGGCGGTCGCGCGCCGCAGCGGCGTTGGCTGCGGACAGCCGAAGCGATGACCAACTGCGCGCTCTGGCGGGCGACCTGATCTCGCCTCCGCCGGCGCCAGCTACCGCGGCGCCCACCGCGTTCTCTACTGCTACTGCGGCGCCCACTGCGTCGCCCAGTGCCCCGCCGACTGCGCCGCAGAGCCAATTGCAGCTCGAGAAGTAGCGCGCGTCGCGCAGCGACTGCACCTGCACGGTATGCACATGACCCGGACTACACGAATCGTCGCAGTGACGGCAGGGTTGGCCGCTGCCGGTGCGCTGTTCGGCGCGCTAGCCGGAGCGATGGCTGCGGGAGTTGTAGGCTTGGTGGTCGACGGACTG
Organism: Gemmatimonadaceae bacterium; assembly: GCA_035701265.1. GTDB lineage: Bacteria > Gemmatimonadota > Gemmatimonadetes > Gemmatimonadales > Gemmatimonadaceae > DASSNU01. Next base: position 54,169 of record DASSNU010000011.1, read on the forward strand.
ACGTGGTGGAGCGACTGGCTGTTGGGCGGTGCAGTCCTCGGCGGCGCACTGGGAGTCGTAGCTGCTCCCCTCGGCGCGTGGCTGCTCCTACGGTCGGTGCCGCTCGGCCGCGCGTTCGCCTTCCTCACTCTCGGGGCAGCGATCGGGGCGGCGGCGGGTTTTGGCGTCGGCGCCGCGCTCGATCACTGGCTGATCCACCTGCTGGGATTCTTGACTGACATCATCGTCACGTCCATGCTCGGCGGATTGGGCGGCTTTGTCGTCGCCGCGCTGCGTGCGAGGAGACCCACGCTGCCCCGATCTCCTCAGGCGCAGCGCGCCAGCCTTACTCCCCCACTCGCTCCGGCACCATTGCCGGACGCTCGGTCATGATCTTGGTGAGGAAGCGCTGCCCCTCGGAGATGCGCTCCACCTCGAGCGCGATGGCGTCCACCGCCTGCTCCACGCGCCCCATCCGCTCCGCCACATCCTGCGCGATCGGATTCGTCACCATCTTCCGCTGTGCGGTGCCGCGCTTCCACAGGAGCCGGAAGAGCACGAGCGTGAGCGGGATGAGGACGATGAACATCGCCGCCATGCCGGCATCGTCCCAGTCGGAATGCGGCGCGGGGACGAACGGCGGAAGCGAAGCGGCCGTGAGCGCCGCGGTCGGCGCATGCGCGAGCTGCTGTCCCGTGACCGCTATGTCGGACTCGAGCTGCAGGATGCGGTTGTCCAGCAGGCGGATCCGGGCCAACACACCCTCCTGAGCAGGCGCCGGCAGCGACTTCAGCTCATTCACCAACTCCTGGCGGCGGTCCGCGGCCGAGGTGAGCTGAGTCGAAAGATCTTCCCTACGCTGCCGCAACGCCTGGACATCTGCCGCGCTGGTGGGGAGCGGAAACTCCATTGTTCCACCCGATGCCCCGGACCCTTGAACCGTGTAGGTCATGGGAGCTGGGGCGGCCGGCTGTTGCGCCGTTGCGTTGGGCTGCGCGGTGGCCGGACCCGAGCCCTGCGGCGCCTGGGATGAGTGGGTCATGTTGATGAGTACGTTGAAGGAGACCTCAGGGTTTCCGCTCCGTGTTCGTCCCCCGGCGTTGCGCGCCTCGACCGCGCACCGTCACCACGCCACGTCCGTCACCCCACGTTAGTCATTCGGCCACGCGCGTCAACTCGGCCGTGCGTCACCCCCCCACGTGCAGCGTTGCCACCAGCCAGTCGGCGATCATCCCCAGCACGACCGGCGGCACCGTCTTGGAAGGAAGCGCTGCGTATTCCGTCTCCCCCTGAGGGTCTTCCAGGAACAGGTGATTGAGCGTGGGGAAGACGTGCATGGTGACGTGCGTGTTCCCTCCCGCGCGAAAGGCCGCGGCGAGCTCCGGCGCCTGATCGGGGGTCACCTGCACGTCGTGTCCCCCCTGCAGAATGAGGACGGGCACGTGCACCGTCCGCGCCGTGGCGGCGGGATCGTGCGCGTAGAAGTAGCGCATCCATGGGTTCGTGCCCATGGAGTCCATGCGCGCGGGAAGTGCGCGCCGGAGCGAATCGCGCGTGGCTGAGTCCGCGTTCGCCCGCTCGATCTGCCGCTCGAGCTGGTAGGCGATCACGCGGCGCCCCGTGCGCGAGGGGCCGGCCAGGAGCACGATCGCGGCAATGGTGGAGTCGGTAGACGCGACCATCGGCGCAACGTACCCTCCCTCGCTGTGTCCCAGGAGCGCGATGCGTGCCGGGTCGATGTCCGGGCGCGCGCGCAGCCACGCCACCGCGCCCTGAACATCGTTCGCGTAGTCGGCGGAGGTCTCGGTGGTGGGATCGCCTCCCGAGCCGCCGATGCCGCGGTCGTCCAGGCGGAGCACGGCGATCCCGCGCCGTCCGAGCGTGTCGGCGATCTGGCGGAAGGGACGGTAGCCGTCGATGCCGGGGATGGCCTCGTCGCGATCCTGCTGCCCGGAGCCGGTGATCGTCACCACCGCGGGAACGCGTCCCGTGTGCGCCTTGGGCATGGTGAGCGTCCCGGCGAGCGTGACGCCGGCAGGCGTGGTGATGGTGACATCCTGCGCGGTGTACGGCGCCGCGGCGGGTGCGGAGTAGTCTTTCGGTGCGCTGGAGAGTGGCGAGCCCGCAGGGGCGCGCACGATCCGCAGCCGCTGTGCCGGAACCGTGCCGCCGAGTAGCGTGCCATCCTGTGCGAGCGCCAGGCGGAGCTCCACACCGCTCAGGGAGACGAGCACCGAGTCGTGCGGCAGCCTGCGCACCGATACCGTGACCGGCGTCGACTCGGGCGCGAAGAGCGGAATGTTCGCCGAGTCCGCGTGGAGCGCACGGAGACGGAGCGCCATCTGCTCCATGAAGGTGGGCGACGGGTTGATGTACGGGAGCGCACCGTGCGGAGCGGCCACCGTGGCGCTGTCGTTCGCGACCGTCGACCGTACGCTGTCGCCGGAAAAGCGGAGCGTCTGTCGGAGCTGCATGGAGTCGCCTGGCGATGCCGCGGCGTACACCCGCAGCTCGCGCATGAGTGCATCGGGAGAGAGCGCGGCATCGAAGCGCACGCGACGGTTGGCGGCGCGGACGAGCAGCTCCCCTTCCACGTGCGACGGGGTGCGCACGCGATGCTCGGCGAAGAGCGTGTCGCTCCCGACGATGAGATAGAAGGTAGCGTCGTCCGGCTGCTGCGCCTGCGCCATCGCGGCGCGGAGCGGCGTGGCGGCCAGGGCGAGAACGATCGCGGCGGCGAGGTGGCGCGTGCGCTGCATGGCTCTTGGCGGGCGTGGGCGGTGGAGCGTGCGCGCTTCCCTGCGCACGGGGTGTCGCGCAGTATGAAGCGGTGCGCGCGCGGCGGCAATCCCGGTGAGGCAGGGCCGTGGCTCACAGTCGCCCCAGGCGTGCCGGCGCGTGCTAGATTCTCTTGCGTACCCGCATGGAGCAGCGCCCGCGGGCGGCTGCCGCACGTCTCCGGAACACGTCGCCAGAGCTAGAAGATAGACCGATGACCGCTTCGCCGAACGAGCACAGAGTACCACCGCAGGACGACGTCGCCGTCGCGCATCCCCCCGAGACGCTGGAGGGGTGGTACGCGCTGCACCAGCTCTTTTCCGTGGACCGCGCCGCCGCGCGCGCACTGGGAGACGGCGAGCGCGCCGAGGTGCGCGAGAGCGCCGTGTGCGCGCTGCACGAGATCGCACGACCTGCGGGTGGAGGATGGAGCGCGGTGGTGCCGCTCATCGGCTCGGTGGCGGACGTGATGCTCATGCACTTCCGCCCCGCGCTGGACGAGCTGGGGAGCGTGCAGCGCCGGTTGTCGCGCGAGCCGCTCTTCGATCTGCTGCGGCCGGTGACGTCGTTCCTGAGCGTGACGGAGGCGGGTCTCTACCACATCACCGCCAAGCTCGCGCGCGAAGCCGCCGCGCGCGGCGGAAGCGTCGGCGACGACGCGTACCGTGAGGCGCTCGCCGCGCGCGTGGACGCGGAGCGCGACAGCGCGCACATCCGGCGGCGGCTCTACCCCGAGCCTCCGCCGGAGATGCCGTACGTGTGCTTCTATCCCATGTCCAAGCGGCGTGCGCCCGGGCAGAACTGGTACGCGCTCTCGCTGGAGGAGCGGAGCCGGCTGATGTACGCGCACGGCCTCACCGGTCGGCGGTACGCCGGGCGTGTGCTGCAGGTGATCAGCGGCGCCATCGGACTGGACGCGTGGGAGTGGGGCGTGACGCTCTTTGCCGGCGATCCGCTCGTCTTCAAGAAGCTGGTGACGGACATGCGCTTCGACGAGGTGAGCGCGCAGTACGCCGAGTTCGGCGACTTCTGGGTGGGGAAGATGGCCGACCCCGCCGCGTGGGTAGGGACGGTGTGAGAGGCAGCGTGCCCGGCGGCGCGTGCGTTGTGAGGCGGGAGGGAGTGGAGTAAGTTACGAGACTGTTCCGCGGCGACGCCGCGGACGGGACGTGGCGCAGCCCGGTAGCGCACCTGAATGGGGTTCAGGGGGTCGCGGGTTCAAATCCCGCCGTCCCGATCAATTGCTCTCGCGGAACGCGCCATCAGCCGAGTGCTGATAGCGCGTTCTTGCATCTCCTCAAGCTTCACCACGCGCGATGCCCTCCCGCCACTCCGCAGCCCCCGCTCGCGAGATCCCCTGTTGTTCTGGCACGCGTCCTGCCGCACCTCCGAACGGGCCAGTCGCCCAGGCCCACGCTATCGCAGTGCCACAGTCCGCCGCAGTGGAGCTCGCTCTTCGTGATCTCGTCCGCAGCGCAATTGGCGCACGTGCCCTTACGACTGCCCGCCGATAACTCCGTTGGGCCACTCGTCAGCATCCCGTCACCATGAACACGATCGCACCTGACGATCGCACCGCCGACGGGGATAGCGGTCGCCACGGGGAGCACGAGGTCGCCGCTCGCCCGGTCTTGGCGGACGGCCCGGCGCGCCAGGTGGCCGAGCGCGAGCGCGACGCCGCCGAGGCGAGCCGCGACCGGTTCGCCTTCCTGGCGGAAGTCAGCCGGTGTCTGGCTGCGTCGCTCGACTACGAAACGACGCTCACCACCGTCGCCGAGATGTCGCTCCCGTACCTGGGCGCATGGTGCATCGTGGACGTGTGCGTGGGCGACGGGGGGATCCGCCGCCTGGCCGTGCTCCACCCCGATCCGGCCAAGCAGGCGATCGCCCGTACGCTCCACGAGCGCTACCCGCCACACGCGGACGACCTGCTCGGCGCGCCGCGCGTCATCCGCACGGGACGGCCGGAGCTCGTGCTCGACGCCTCCGACGCTGCACTGACCGCTCGCGCGCACGATGCGGAGCACTTGCGGCTCCTCCGCGAGATGGGTATCGGGGCGTACGTCATCGCGCCCATGGTGGCGCGCGGGAAGGTCATCGGCGCGATGACGTTCGTGACGATGGAGTCCGGTGTGCGCTTCGGCGATCTGGATCTGGTCCTCGCCGAGGACCTGGCGAGCCGTGCAGCGCTGGCCGTCGACAACGCGCGCCTCCACAAGGAGGCACTCCAGGCCAGGCAGCACGCCGCGGAAGCGCAAGCTGTCGCCGAGGCTGCCAGTCGGGCGAAGAGCGAGTTCCTGGCGGTGATGAGTCACGAGCTCCGCACGCCGCTCAACGCCATCACCGGGTACGTCGACCTGATCGAGATGGGGCTCCGCGGTCCGGTCACGCCGGAGCAGCGTGCCGACCTTGCGCGCATCCAGCGGAGCCAGCGCCACCTGATGGGGCTGATCAATGGCGTGCTGAACTACTCGCGGCTGGAATCCGGCGTCGCCGACTACGACGTGCAGGACCTGTCGCTCGACGAGGTGCTCACCACGTGTGAGGCGCTCATCGCTCCGCAGGTCTCGGCAAAGCGACTGGTGATGGCCTTCGACGGATGTGATCCGGAGATCAAGGTGCGCGCCGATGGCGAGAAGCTGCAGCAGATCGTGCTGAACCTGCTCTCGAATGCGGTGAAGTTCACGGAGCCCACGGGGCGCATCACGCTGGCCTGCACGCCCAGGCGCGACGCGGTCGCGATCACCGTCAGCGACACCGGCCACGGCATTGCCGCCGACCAGCTCGAGTACATCTTCGAGCCGTTCGTGCAGGTGGATAGACGGCTCACACGGAAGCACGAAGGCGTGGGGCTGGGTCTGGCGATCAGCCGCGATCTGGCACGGGGGATGGCGGGCGACCTCACGGTGGAGAGCACGCCGGGGGTGGGGAGCACGTTCACGCTTCTGCTGCCCCGCGCCTGAGCTCGGCGGCAAGGTGCGGCTGTTGTCGGCGGGAGCGGCGTGTCAGGGAGACGTGCGTGCTCCGCGGCAGACCTTTTTTCCTCGGATGACACCGGCGGCCCGCGGCGGAACGCCGCACGCTTGCCGCCACCCGGCCGGTGTCTTACTTTATAGTACAAAGTAAACAGCCCCGAGCCCACTCCGGGGCCCTCGAGGAGGGGAGATGTCCGACACGACCGATATGAGACGTGGCCTGCGCGCCGTCCTGCGGAACGCGCTGACGTGGGGCGTGGCCTGGGCCATTGCCGGCGGCGCGATCGTCGCTGCGATCACGCTCTTGAGGGGCGGGCCCGGTATCGAGTCCCTCCCCGAGCGGCTCGGCGTGGCTGCGCTGTCCGGCATTTCCTGGGGCGTCCGGTTCGGCCTTGCAGGCGCCGTGATCGGCGGCGTCTTCTCCGCCGTGGTGCGACTCGGCTATCGCGGACGCCGTCTGGCCGACATCAGCCCGGTGCGCTTCGCCTTGCTCGGCGCGGTGGTAGGCGGCGTGGGCGTACCGCTCTACCTGCAGGCGATGAACATCCTCACCGGGGGCCACGCCATCGCGTGGGGGCTGGTGGTGGACGACGCACGCTGGGCGTCGGTGTTCGGCGCCGCGGCGGCAGCGGGGACCATCTTGCTGGCCCGCCGCGCGGACGCGTTGCGCCACGGTGCGCACGCCGACGAGCTGGAGCGCGCAACCGGCGCGGACGCGCTCCCCTCCGCGGAGGTGCGCGAGGTCCCTCTCACGCAGCGCTCGCGCTCGGCGCAACGTTAACGTTCGAGGCGCGGCACCCCGAATGAACACGGGGGCCGCGCCTCGAACGTGCAGGATCGCTCGCGCGCGCTGCCGCGCTCAGTCGCTGCGCAACGCCTCGAGCGGAGCCACGCTGCTCGCCCGCCGCGCGGGGACGTAGCTCGCGAGCATCCCCATCACGATCATCATCCCCGACATGGCCGCGAAGGCGATGGGATCGACGGGCTTCACGTTGAACAGCAGCGTCGCCAATAGCTTGGTCGACAGGAACGCCGCGCCCACGCCGATCACGACGCCGATGAGCACCACCTTCGTTCCTTGCGACACCACCTGCCGTCGCACGGTGGACGCCGTTGCGCCGAGGGCCATCCGCACGCCGATCTCGCGCGTGCGCTGCGCCACCACGTAGGAGAGCACGCCGTACAACCCCACGGCGCCGAGGATGAGCGCGAGCGTCGACACCACTCCCAGGATGAGCATGGTGAAGGAGAGCTGCAGCATGGACCGCCGCGCCAGGAACTGCATGGTGTACTCGCGGTAGACCGGCGCTTCGGGTGCCAGCTCGTGCACCAGGGCGCGCACCTGATTGCGCAGCGATCCCGCGCGCGGAGCTTTCACCACGTATGCGGGGGATCCCATTGCCCACATCCGCGGTCCCGGCCCGGTGAGCGGCAGATACATCACCGCCTGTCCGGCCTCACGCCAGTCGTTCTGCTTCACGTCATTCACCACTCCCACCACCGTGAACGCCAGCGTGTCCTGACCGCCGAAGAGCGGCCGGAGCCGGTGTCCCAGCGCGCTCTGCCCTGGCCACAGCTTCTCCGCCACGGAGCGGCTCACGATGACGTTGTTGTTCGGCGTCACCGCTTCATCGTTGGTGAACACGCGTCCCTCGAGCAGGCGGATCCCCATGGCCTTGAAGTAGTCGCCGCCCGTGAAGTTCAGTTGAATGAGCGTGCCGCCCTGATCGCTCCCTTGTCCCTCCGACAATACGCGCACCCCGGGCGTGCCCTCATCGAGCGGAATGTTGTTCACCACGCCCACCGCGGTCACGCCGGGGAGCGCGCGCAGTCGGTCCATCATTCTGAGGTGCAGCTGTCCAAAGGACGGGCCGTCGGTCAGTTGCGGCTGATCGGGTGCGAACTGGAAGGTGTAGATGTTGGAGATGTCGTAGCCGGGATCGACGTGTCGCAGCCGGCGGAAGCTCTGCACCAGGAGCGCAGAGCCGATGAGCAGCACCAACGCCAGTCCGGTCTGCGCCACCACCAGCAGGTCGCGTCCCCACCTGCGGCCGCCGGTGGATCCGCGTCCCCCGTCGTGCAGCGCCGAGAGGTCGGGCGATGACGCGCGCAGTGCGGGCACCACGCCGCACACCACGGCCACAACGATCACCAGCGCGAACGTCGCCCCCAGTGTGGGCAGATCCAGTCGCACCTCCGCGAGCCGTGGAATGCCCTCGGGTGCCGCGCGCAGGAAGATCGGGAGCGTCACCGCGCTCAGCACGACGGCCACGACTCCCGCCGCGAGCGCGACGGCGGACACTTCCGCCATCTGATAGCGCACGAGCTGCGCACCCGATGCGCCGATGGCCCGGCGCACCGTCACGTCGCGCCGCCGCGATTCGGCGCGCACCATGAACAGGTTCGCGACGTTGGCGCACGCGATGAGCAGCACGACCGCCACGGCGCCCAGCAGCACCCAGAGCGATCGCGTGGCCGTGGGACCGACCATGCGATCGAGCATGGGCTCGGCCATCGCGCGATACTGCGCGATCAGGCGCGCGTAGTTGGGCGGCCCGCCAAAGCGCGCGGGGAGTCCCTTGGCGATGTGTGTGAGCTCGGCCGCCAACTGGTCGGTGGTCACGCCGTCCTTCGTTCGCACCACGATCGGCGAACCGAGGTTGCCGGGGCGTACGTCGCTCGCGCGAATCGGCGTCGACACCCAGAGCATGGTGTCGTCGCTGGGGAAGTGAAAGTCGGCGGGCATGACGCCGACGATCTGCTTCATCGTGTCGGAGACGAAGTACCACTTGCCGACCACCGACGGATCGCGCCCGAACCAACTGCTCCAGAGTTGATCGCTGATCACCACGGCATTGTTGCCATCTTCGTCGCGCGGTACGCGCCCGAGCTGCGGGCGCACGCCGAGCGTGGCGTACATGTCGTTCGTGGGCCACGCCATCCGGATCCGCTCCACCCGATCGTCGGTGCGGAAGGTGGATGTTCCCGCGCCGAAGGTGAAAATGCCGGAGATGAGCTTGGAGTTCTCCTTGTAGTGGACGTAGAAGTCCTCGCCCAGGTCGAACTTTTCCGGCAGATCGGAGCCGGGCGCCGTGCCGGTGACGGCCACGAGCTGCTCCGGGTGCGGATAGGGGAGCGGCCGGAGGAGGACGGTGTTGATGACGTTGAACATCCCGGCCACCGCGCTGATCGCGAGCGCCAGGATGCCCGCCGCCGTGATGAGGAAGCCGGGGCTGCGGCGCAGCGAGCGCCACGCGTGCACGAAGTCGCGCAGGGCATCCTGCACGCCGGCAAAGCGCTGCGCGTTGTAGAACCGGTCCTCGGCCATTCCGACGTTGCCGAAGTTGCGCCGGGCAGTGCGCTCGGCGTCGGCGGCGCTCATCCCCTGCGCGCGGAGACGATCGATCTCCATCTGCAGGTGCGCCTGGATCTCGTTCTCGAAGTCCCGTTGCGAGCGGCGACCGAACATCAGGCACTCTCCGGGCTGGGGTCCGGTTCCATGACGCGGGCGATGGACCGTACGAGTCGATTCCAGCGCCCGGTTTCAATCGTGAATTGCCTGCGTCCCGCGGCGGTGAGCGAGTAGAAGCGCGCCCGCCGGTTGTTGTCGGATGTCCCCCATGCGCCCTTGATCCACCCGCGCTGCTCCAGCCGCTGCAGCGCGGGGTAGAGGGAGCCGTGGTCCACGAGCAGCGTGTCGCCGGAGCGCGACTGGATCGCCATCGCGATGCCGTGTCCGTGGTGCGGCCCCAGCGCGAGGATGCGGAGGACGAGGAGGTCCAGGGTCCCCTGGAGGAGCGTGTCGCGCGAGGGCGACTCTGTTCTAGTTGGCATTCTACCAGAGTATGTGTGTCGTCTGGTAGAATGTCAACTAGAAAGGAGGGGTGGGCCCAGGTCAGACGGGATCCCGCGGAGCGGCGGGGCGGGGCGGCGATCGCGTACGGCGCTGACCCACCTGCGCGCACGTTGCCGATCGCTCGCGGCCAAGCGCTGTCTCGCGTTCCGCCATCGTGCGCCGCGTATGGTCCTTGCACGGCAGCACGGGGGGAAGGGGAGGGGGGAGCATCGCGGCACGTCACCACGCGTGCACCGCTCCACATCGACGCGCCCGGAGGTGGGTCATGCTTTTCAGTCTCTCGATGTTTCCGATCGGCGATGGCTCGTCGGTGTGCCGGCCGGTGGCCGACGTGATCGAAGAGATCGATCGCGCGGGGCTGCGCTACGAGGTGACCGGAATGGACACGGTCATCGAGGGGGAGTGGAACGACGTGGTGCCGGTGATCCGTCGGGCGGAGGAGCGGCTGCGTGCGCGCCACGATCGCGTGTTCATGCTGCTCACGATGGACGACCACGTGGGCGTGCAGAACCGGCTGCGCGGCGCGGTGGAAGACGTGGAGCGCGAGCTGGGGCGGCGCGTGGCGCACTGAGCGCGTGGCGCACTGAGCGGGCGTGCGGCACCGGCTCGGCGTACGCTCACGCGCGATCCAGGCTCGCGCCACCCGTAGTGCGCGCGATGCGGTGCGCGCGATGCGGTGCGCGCGATGCGGTGCGCGCGATGCGGTGCGCGCGATGCGGTGCGCGCGATGCGGTGCGCGGGGTGCCATCAGTGGGGCGTGGCCACCTCGCTTGGAGCTCCGTCCACCGCGGCGTTCAGGGCGTCACACAGTGCCTGGACATCCACGCCGTCGCGCGCGGCAGCGTCCGACACGGTGGCGCCGCCACCGCAACACGTGTGAATGCCGAAGCGCGCGAACACCGGCGCGGTGGCCGGATGCTCGGTGAGAATACGGTGGACGGTCCAGTTTGGGTCGAGCGTACCGCGGCAGGGCATGGCCTTCTCCTGAAAAAAGTGATAGACAATGCATGACAGGCGGCGCGCCGCTCTGGCGTGACGGTTGTCACGCGTGACGGCGTGCGCGAAGCGAACGGGGCGTGCCGATGTGCGCGACGTGATCGCGCCGCGCGAAGCGCGCCTGAGGTGGGTCGAGCGGGGGAGGGCACGACGCGCGCTCCGGGACATCCGCAATGGGGGAGGGAACCGTGGGAGAAGTGCAGCAGGTGCTGAGCGGTGTTCCGCTCTTCGCCGCGTTGGACGAGGAGGCGCTCGGGCGTCTTGCCGCGCGAAGCGTCGCGCGCGACTACGGCACGGGGCACCTCCTCTTCGCCGCGGGTGACGACTGCCGCGGCGTGTACGTGGTAGTGTCGGGGCGCGTGCGAGTGTTCCGCACCAGCCCGGATGGTCGCGAGCAGGTGCTGCACACGGAGGGGCCGGGTGACGCGGTGGCCGAGCTGCCGCTCTTCGACGGCGGACAGTACCCGGCATCGGCCATCACCGAGGTGGAATCACGGCTGGTGTTCGTGCCGCGCGCGGAGTTCGAGGCGCTCTACCGCGACAGCCCCGACGTGGCGCAGGCGGTGATCCGCGAGCTGGGGCGTCGGCTGCGCCATCTGGTCCAGGTCACGGAGACGCTCGCCTTCCGCGACGTGGCCGCGCGGCTCGCGATGTACCTGGCGCAGTGGGCGGAGCAGCGGGGCACGGCCACGGCGGGCGGCGTGGAGCTCACGCTCGACCGCACGCGCGAGGAGATGTCCCTCGAGCTCGGCACCGCGCGCGAGTCGGTGTCGCGCGCATTCAAGCAGCTCGCCGGGAACGGGCTCATCGTACGTCTCTCGCGCACGCGGATCCGGATCCCCAGCGTGGAGCGGCTGCGCACGCTCGCGCGTCCGGGGGAGCGCCCGCGCTACTCGTAGGCCGGAGCGAGCGACGCGGCCTGGGGAGGGCGGCGGTGGGGAAGGCCGCGCGGCTCCGAGACGGCCGCGGTGGCGTAAGGCGGCCGAGCGACCGCTGCCGGGCGAGCACCGAGGCGCCGTGCGAGCGGATGAGACAACCGTCACATCGTGCGTCGTGCGCGGTCGGTAGGATGCGGACATGTCCTTGAGCTTGTGTGATCCGCACGCCACGCTGCGCGCGCCCGCGCCGCGATGCCGCTACGAGAGCGCGCGATGAGCGCGCCTGCCGCACCCATTCCGATCACGGGCCGCGCAGAGCGCGCGACCGGCGGCGCCGCGCGCGTCACGCCCATGGCATCCACGATGCCGCTCGCCGCCGAGCACTTTGCGGCGGGCATACTGTACCTCGTGACGGGTGCGGTGGCGCTCGTGTGGGTGGCGCCGGAGGTTGCGCACGGCGCGTTCGCCTCGCCGCACGTTGCCGGCATCACGCACCTGTTCACGCTCGGATGGCTCACGACCACCATCTTCGGTGTGCTGAGCCACTTCATGCCCGGCGCCATGGAGACGCCCGTGCGGTCCGTGCGGTGGGGGCACGCCGGGTTCTGGACGTTCGCGCCCGGCGCGGGGGTGTTCGCCACCGGCGTGGCCACCGTGTCGACCGGGTTGCGGCATGCCGGGATCGCACTGCTGACGATCGGCATCCTGCTCGAGGTGTCGCGCGCGGTGGCGTCGCTCCTGCGCACGCCGCGGCGCGACGTCACGTGGATCGCGGTGCTCACCGCACTCGGCTTTCTCCTCTCCACGCTCGTCCTCGGCGCCGTGCTCCTGCACAACCTGCAGACCGGGTTCATCGCGCGCGCGCGGCTCACCGTGCTCGCCACGCACTTTCACGTGGCGCTCGTGGGGTGGGCGCTCATCATGATCGTCGGTGTGTCGCACCGGCTGCTGCCGATGTTCCTACTCGCCCCGGGCGCGAACATGCGCTACACCCCGCGCGCGCTCGCGCTCTTGGCGGGCGGGCTCCCCGTGCTCGCCACCGGGTTCATCACCAGGTCGTCGCCCGTCACGTGGGCGGGAGTGGTGCTGCTGGAGTGCGGCGTGGGGCACTTCCTCTGGCAGGCGTATACCGTCTTCCGTGCGCGCGTGCGCAAGAAGATCGACGTGGGGATGTGGTTCGCGACTACCGCCCTCGGCTTCCTGACGGTCGATATGGTGCTGGGACCGGTCGTGCTCCTCTCCGGCACGACGTCCGGACGGATCGCGACGATGTACGTCGCCGTCGGCCTGCTCGGCGTGATCGTGCTGTACGTCTCCGGCTTCTTCTACAAGATCGCGGCGACCATCGCGTGGAACGCGCGCTTCGGGCGGCGCGCCGGACGCGAGCAGGTGCCCGCGGTGGCCGACCTCTACTCCGCGCAGTTGGCGCGCGTGCAGCTCGCCATCATGGCGGGCGGAGTGGCCGTGCTCGCGCTCGGGATCGCGCTGGCCGCCCCCGTCGTGGCGCGCGTGGGAGCGCTGAGCTTTCTGGGCGGCGTCGCGGTCTTCGTGACGCAGATTCGCCGCGTGGCGTTCGGGCGCGTGCCGAGCGCCAAGCCGTCGGCCCAGCCCGCTGTCGTCTCCCTCCCGGCACGCTAGCGTCTGTACTCCACGGCATGCCCACTGAGTAATCAGGCGTGCCACGCGGGTGTGCGGACGTCCCGCCACGGAATTCCTGTCTACTTCCGACAGCCTGACGTGCTGCTCGGAAGGGCATCTTCGCTTTCGATCAGCATCCACCACACGCGCGTCATGGTACGCGCGTTGCGGCGACTCCGGGCGGGGCCACGACAATCGGCCCGACTGGCAGACAGGAGGTGCTGCGATGCTCAGCGGATGGATCACGGGAATACTCGGCATCTGGATGGTGATCGTCCCCTTCCTCGGCTTCGAGCCGATGGGGAATGCGTGGAACGACTGGATCGTGGGGGTGATCGTCGCGATCGCCGGATTCAGTATGGCGCGCGCTCGCCCGTGGCAGGGGTGGATCGCCGGGATCGTCGGCGTGTGGTTGTTCATCGCGGGGTTCGTTCCCGGCCTGCGTGAGGGTGTGGGACTCTACTGGAACGACATCCTGGTGGGGATCACCTTCATCGTGACCGGCTTCGCCGCGGCGGCTGTGTCGCGACCGCCCGCAGTGCCTGTCGCGTAAGGCGTGATGCACGTGGGCGGTGGGGGAGACGCGATCGCGTGGATGCGGAGCGCCGAGCCGGGGGTGGTGCTGCCCATCGTGCTCGGCGCCTGGCTCTACGCACGCGGTGTGAGACGCATCTGGCGACGCGCCGGGCGCGGACGTGGCGTGCGGCGGTGGCAAGCGGTGTCGTTCGGCGCAGGGATGGCGACCGTCCTCCTCGCGCTCGCGTCTCCCCTGCACGAGATGAGCGAAGCGCTGTTCGCCGCGCACATGGTGCAGCACGAGCTGCTCATGCTCGTGGCCGCGCCGCTCATCGTGCTCGGCGCGCCGGGAGTGCCGTTTCTGTGGGCATTACCTGAGCGCGCACGGCACCGGGCAGCGACCCTCGTACGTGCGCGCGGCATGCGGAGCGTGTGGAGCGCGCTCGTTCACCCGGCCACCGCGTGGGTGCTGCAGGCGGTGGCGATTCTCCTCTGGCATGCGCCACCGTTGTACCAGAGCGCGCTCGAGCACGAGCCAGTCCACGCGCTGCAGCACGCGTGCTTCATGGGAACGGCGCTCCTCTTCTGGGAGTCGCTCGTACGCTTGGCGCGGCGACGGCGGAGCGGGTACGGCGTAGCGGTGTTGTCGCTGTTCACGACCGCCATCTACGGCAGCATGCTCGGCGCGCTGCTCACCTTCGCGCCCAGTGTGTGGTACCCCGCGTACGGGCACGCGGCTGCCGCGTGGGGACTCACGCCGCTCGAGGATCAGCAGCTCGGCGGGCTCATCATGTGGATTCCGTTCGGGCTCGTGTACGTGATCGCCGCGGTGGCGATGTTCGGCGCGTGGATGCGCGCGATGGACCGGCGGGAGGTGGGCGTGATCAGCATCGCACCGGCGGCGTCGCGTGTCGCGTCCACGCCGTTGAACGGCGTCACGGCCGAGTGAGGTACTCCCGGAGCGCGACGGCCGCGTTGTGCTCCGTGTCGCGCGCGCTGTAGACGAGCGTGACCGTCCCGCGGCGTGCGGCGTCGCGGAGCGGCTGCAGTGCCTCGTCGTTCTTGCGCAGCTCGGCAAAGTAGCGACGGCGGAACTCCGGCCACTTTGCGGGATCGTGGGCGAACCAGCGCCGGAGTGCAGGGCTCGGCGCCACATCCTTGAGCCATCCGTCGAGAGGGAGATCGTCCTTCCGCACGCCGCGCGGCCAGAGGCGCTCGACCAGGAAGCGGCGGCCATCGCCGCGCGCGGCGGGTTCGTAGGCGCGTTTGAGCTTGATCATGGCAATAGGGAGCGGAGCGTTGTGGACTGACGTCGTGAATGTGGCGACGGGCCCGGTCGGCGAACAGGCATGTCCTGCGCGATCTTCCGCCCCAACTCGGCGATCTTCGAACTCCATTTGCGGATTAGGCAGCGTACACGCCGGACATTACTATGGCGCCAGCCAAGCGGGCGCGCGCAAGTCCTGCGCGCGGAGTGACATCCGCGTTCGTCCAGGCGGCGTCGCCACGCGGCATGTGGATTCTGTGACTCTGGTGTTCTGTCCCCGTCCGCTGCTGGGATCCACGGGGACATTGTGTCTCCTGATGTTCGATGACCGGGCGGGCATGTCGCGGTGAGTCGTCGGGCAGGCGGGGCGCGGCGTCGCACGCGCACGTGGTGCGATAAGGTGATGCGGTCGCACATGCGTGCTGGGTGCAGATTGTCGCGATGCGCTCCGGTGCTGAACGTGCTCGTCCTGGCGAGCGACTGCTCGATCATGTCCACGCGATTGCGCGTGCACGGAATCTGAGCCCTCGCACGGAGGAAGCGTATCGGTCGTGGATCACGCGCTTCGCGCGATTTGGCGGGGTGCGGCATCCGTTGCAGCGGCCGGCCGGCGACGTGCGCCATTTCCTGGAGTGGCTGGCCACGGAACGGAAGGTATCGGCGAGCACGCTGAATCAGGCGTCGGCCGCGCTGCTCTTTCTGTACCGCGACGTGCTGCGCGAACCGGCGCGGTTTCCGGCGGACATGCCGCGCGCGCGGCGCCCCACGCGCGTGCCCGACGTACTGGCGCCCGAGGAGGTCGCGCGATTACTGGCCGCCTTGCGCCCAGACCACCGGCTAGTGGTGGCGCTGCTGTACGGCACCGGGCTGCGGCTCATGGAGGCGTTGACACTGCGACTCAAGGACGTGGACTTGGCGCGGCGCCGGATCCACGTACACGACGGCAAGGGCGGGAAATCACGCTTCACGGTGCTTCCCGATTCATTGGTGCAGTCGATCGGCGAGCAGATGGCGCGCGTCCGCCGACAGCACGTCCGCGATGCGCGGCGAGGGGGCGGATATGTGGTGTTGCCCGGTGCATATGGGCGCAAGAATCCTGGGGCCGCGCGGGACTGGCGCTGGACCTGGCTCTTTCCCGCAGGGCGGCAGTACCGCGACCGGAGCAGCGGTCACGTATTTCGGCACCACGTCTTCAGTACCACGATCCAGCGCGCGGTGAAGGATGCCGCGCGGGGGGCGGGGCTCAACAAGCGCGTGACGCCGCACACGATGCGGCACTCGTTCGCCACCCAGCTCCTGAGAAACGGGTACGACGTGCGGACCGTGCAAGAACTTCTGGGGCATCGCGATCTCTCGACTACCATGATCTACCTGCACGTCCTGGATCACGGCGTAGGGGTGCGAAGCCCACTGGACACACTCGGCGGCACTGAGCGGCGCGAGGTGGGGCAGTAGGGACGTGCTGGCCTCCACCACGGCGGGCGTGGTCTCGAGGGTGGCGCGGTGTAGGCGGGGGTGCTTTGGGCGGTGTGCTATGGCCAGACAGTACTCGTCGGCCGTCGCGGGACCGGGCCGCCGCGCAGCCTTGCCCTCGGCGATGCTCGGCCCCATATGGATTAGGCAGCGTACACGCCGGATATTACTTTGGCGTTCATGAAGCGGTGGAGGCGCAGGTCCTGCGTGCGGAGTGGCTTTCGGCGTCGTCGACATGCCGTCGCCGCGCGAGAGCGGATTCTGCGACTCTGGGAGCGCCGCAGAAGATCGTGCTTGCAGCTCGCGGCCGTTTATGGAAGAACAGCCGAATTGGCGTTAGACGCGCCATAGGGAATCCATGAGTGACCAAGCAGTGCGGGGCATTTGGCCGCCTCACGAGGCGTTCTACATCGAGGCAATGCTATTCTGCACAACCACCGCTCTCGAGGCCGCAGCCGAAGTCCAAGCGGCACTCGAGTTCGGGGCTCAGCACGCCCCTGCATCAGAAGAATGGCAGGACAGCGCCCGTACGATCGTTAACGGCGTACAGACGATTGCTCTACAGGCCGCAGCGATTTCCCGGTATCTATGGCCAGTCCGCACCAAGGAGCCACACCTGTCGCGTGCACACAGATTGCGCTCGGGGCTCGCAGTTAGCGATGACAGCTGCCTGCGCGATCGTGAATTGCGTAACACGCTAGAACATTTCGACGAGCGGCTCGACGAATTTTGTCAATCGTTAATTGCCGGCGTGATTCTGCCGACGTATGTGGGACCGCTTAATGGTGAGCCTGAAGTGCCGACTCACTTCTTTCGCGCGTACTACACGAATATTGGCGTGTTCGAAGTGCTCGGTAACCGCTTTGAAATGACTCCGTTCCTCGAGGAAATCCAAGGGCTGCACGCGCGACTGTGGGCGTGTGGCCAGTCTGGTGGCCGGATTCCGCCTTCGCCTCCGACCGCCCTTTCGCAGGGCGCCTAACAAGACGTTGCACCGGACAAGCGCGATAGGGCTGCCCGGTTGGAGCCTGGCGAGATCCTCTCGGATCAACCGTCATGGCACATGGGAGGCCGGCGCTCGCCGGTGAACTTTGCGTTAGACACACCCGGTATTATGGTGTAAATTCAGGTCTGGGCGTATACCGGAGAGTCCAATGCATACCGACCAGCTACCCATTCATAGCAACCCCGAGATCATGGGCGGCACGCCGGTGTTTGTGGGCACGCGCG
>DASSNU010000012.1:0-57093 GCA_035701265.1 Gemmatimonadaceae bacterium
GATAACAGGCTTATCGCGCCCGAGAGTTCACATCGACGGCGCGGTTTGGCACCTCGATGTCGGCTTATCACATCCTGGGGCTGGAGAAGGTCCCAAGGGTCCGGCTGTTCGCCGGTTAAAGTGGTACATGAGCTGGGTTCAGAACGTCGTGAGACAGTTCGGTCTGTATCCGTCGTGGGCGTTGGAGCGTTGAGGGGCGCGGACCCTAGTACGAGAGGACCGGGTCGGACTGCCCGCTCGTGTCCCGGCTGTCACGCCAGTGGCACCGCCGGGTAGCGATGGCAGGCAGGGATAACCGCTGAATGCATCTAAGTGGGAAGCCCTCCCCAAGATGAACGCTCCCGAGGCCTTGAGCCTCCTGAAGGGCCGTGGAAGACCACCACGTCGATAGGCCGCCCGTGGAAGCGGGGTAACCCGTTCCGAGCGAAGCGGTCCTAATCGCCCGTGCGGCTTGACTACTCCCCTTGTGGGATGTACGACAAGCAGAGCATCGCCGCCCGTCTCGATTCGCTTCACGATCTCACCATCTCCGTGCGTCACTCCCGCAGCACCACGTGGGAGTCGACTACCAGATTCGCCGGTGGCCAGAGCGTAGGGGCCACACCCGTTCCCATCCCGAACACGGTCGTTAAGCCCTACAGCGCCGATGGTACTCCGCCCGAGAGGGCGCGGGAGAGTAGGCCGCCGCCGGCACCCCTTCGAAGCCCCCGGACTTCCCGTCCGGGGGCTTCGTTCGTATCACCCTCAACCTGCACCGGCATCCAACCCCGAACGCGCGTGCGCCCATGACCAGAGCGGGACTCGTCGCCGTGGCCGGCAAGCCGAACGTCGGCAAGTCCACACTCCTCAACCGGCTCGTCGGGCAGAAGCTTAGCATCACGAGCCCCAAGCCGCAGTCCACGCGCAACCTCATCGTCGGCATCCGCAGCGACGGCGAGACGCAGATGGTGCTGCTCGACACCCCGGGACTCCTTGATCCGCGCTACGAGCTGCAGCGCGCCATGCGCGCCACGGCCCGCCGCGCCATTCTCGACGCCGACGTCATCCTCTACCTGGGCGACGCTACCGCCGCGCCACCCGAGCCGCTGCACGTAGCCGCGGAGCTCCCCGCGCCACCGCGCACGCCGGTGCTCACCGTGCTAAACAAAGCCGACCTCCTCACCCCTGACACGCGCACTCGCCTGGAGGCTGCCGTCCCCCAAGCACTGCTCGTCTCCGCCGCCACGGGCGATGGGATCGATACGCTGTTGAACGCCGTACGCCACCACCTCCCCGAGAGTCCCTTCCTCTACGACGCCGACGACCTGGCGACACAGCCGCTCCGCTTCTTCGCCGCCGAGCTGGTGCGCGAGAGCGCCCTCGAGCAGCTGAGCGATGAGGTCCCCTACAGCCTCGCCGTTCAGGTGGAGGAGTTTCGCGAGGACCGCTCGCCGGTGTACATTCGAGCAGTCCTCTACGTGGAACGGGAGAGCCAGAAGCGCATCCTCATCGGCCACCGGGGAGCGCGCATACGGGAGATCGGGCAGGCGGCGCGCACGAAGATCGAGGCGCTGCTGGGCGAACAGGACGTCTATCTCGATCTCTGGGTGAAGGTGCTCCCGCACTGGAGGCGCGATCCACGCGCGCTGCGCCGCTTCGGCTACGCACCACCGGAGGAGTCGTCGACATGAGCCTTGCCGAACCGCTGCTCCAGATTCTCGTCTGTCCCAAGTGCAAGGGCGAGCTCGAATATCGAGAGAGCGAGGACTGTCTCATCTGCCACGCTTGCAGACTCCGCTACCCCGTGCGCGATGACATACCCATCATGCTGGTCGACGAGGCAACGCCCGTCTGAGGGCGATGTGAACCTTCCGCACCGCGCGCGGTCCGCGGTGCGCTCCCGCTCGGCGCGCCTCGTCGCCGTGGCGCTCTTCGCGCTGGCGGCGGGCGTCATCCCCTCGGCCGCGCTCCGCGCGCAGACGTCGACGGGCGGTGCCACCTTCCTCCTCATCCCGGTCGGCGCGCGCGCCATCGGGATGGGGCAGGCCGTGGTCGCCGAGCAAGGGGGGACGGAAGCCATCTGGTGGAATCCGGCGGGCGTGGCGCAGTCGACATCCGCCGAGGTGGCCATCCACCACTACCAGAGCTTCGTGGGGACGGGTGACGCGCTGGCGGTCCTCTTTCCAAGCCGGCGCCTGGGCACACTGGCGATCTCCGTGTATCTGCTGGACTATGGCGAGCAGGCGGTGCTGGATCCGGAGAACGTCCCGATCGGACAGCTTCTGCTTCGCAACGTGGCGTACGGCGCCACATATGGCGTGCGCCTTGGCTCGCGGCTCTCCGCCGGTGCCACGTTCAAGGTGATCCAGTTCCGGGCGGACTGCAGCGGTAGCTGCGCGGATGTCCCTAACACGTCGTCCACAGGCACGGCGGTGGACCTCGGTGCGCAGTACGACGGCGGTCCTACCTCGCCGATCACCATCGGCCTCGCCGTACGGCATCTCGGTCCCAAGTATCAGATCAACGACGCGGCGCAGGCCGATCCGCTCCCCACGCGTGTCGAGCTCGGCGTGGGCTATCGCGTGGCGCAATTGGAGCGCATTGCACCCGAGACGATGCTCCGCGTGAGCGGCGATCTGGTGGACAATCTTGATTTCGACGAAACCGAGGGACACGTGGGCGCGGAGTTGGGGTGGCGCGAGCGCGCGTTCCTGCGTGGCGGCTACGTGTTCAATTCGTCGGAGATCGCCGGGCCATCGTTGGGCGTCGGGCTGGCCACGGGCGGACTGCGCATCGACATCGCGCGCATCTTCGAGGGGTTCTCCTCCGGCGCAGGGCAGACGCCCACCTACGTGTCGCTCCGGTATCTGTTCTGATGCCAGCGGCCGCGGTACGGCAGCGGCCCGTCGCGAGCTCGGCCGGACAGCCACGATCGGCGTCACCAACGGCGCCACGCTCTTCCATGGCGCGCGGCGCCCCGTGGCGCACGTCGCTGCTACGTGTTCGTCGCGCGCGCGTGCTGTGCATCGCGGCGCTGCTGTTCGTGCTGCCGGCGCGCCCCGCACACGCCCAGCTCATCCGGCTCGATGCGCGCCTCACCGCGACGCCGGCGCCCGGCGATGCCGACACGGCAGACCTGTTCGCGCCCGGTGGCGCTCCGGGTGGTGCATCCCGCTGGTGGGCTCCCATTGCATCGCTCGGCGTTCCGGGCTCCGGGCAGTTCGCGCTGCGGCAGCGTCGCGGAATCGCCTACGTGCTGCTGGAGGGAGCGCTCTGGTTCGGGTGGGCTCACGAGCGCGCCCAGGGGAATGCGCACACGCGTAGCTATCGCGGTATCGCGCGCGATGTCGCGCGCGCGCCGTTCTCCGATGTCGCACCGGACGGCAACTTCGCCTATTACGAGTCGATGGAGCACTTTGCGGAGAGCGGCGTGTTCGACGTCGACCCTGATCCCACGCTGCAGCCGGAGACGGATCCGAGCACATTCAACGGGCACGTGTGGCTGCTCGCGCGCCAGACGTTCTGGGCAGATCCCGATGTCCCTCCTCCGCGCGATTCCGAGGCGTTCAAACGCGCGGAGGAGTTCTATCTGGCGCGTGCCGTGCGCCCGGAGTTTCGCTGGTCGTGGGTGGGACATGACGACGCGCTACAGCGCTTCCGCGGCGAGATTTCCGAGAGCAATCATGCCTTCCACGCCGCGTCGACCTTCCTGGGCGGCGTGATCGCCAACCATCTGTTGAGCGCCGCCGATGCGTTCGTCACCATCCGTGTGAGCGTTCCCCCGGACGGACGCGGGGACTATCGCGTGGCGGCCACGCTGCCGCTGTCCCTCCTGGGCGCGCCTCCGCATACGGCGTCGCGTACGCACGCGCAACGTACATCGCGGTGCGTGGCGCTGGCGGCTGACGATCGCGCGATCTCTAGCGACCGCTGCCCGTGAGCTGGTTGCGCTGGCTGCTGCTCGCCGCGCCGGTTGCGCTCGTGGGCAGGGTGCTCCACGCGCCACCACTCGTCGTCTTCGCGACGAGCGCCATCGCGATCATCCCGCTCTCACAGCTCCTTGGCCAGGCCACCGAGGAGCTGGCCGAGCATACGGGCCCCACGGTTGGAGGCCTGCTCAACGCGACGCTGGGCAATCTGGCGGAGCTCATCATCGCCGCCTTCGCGCTGCGCGCGGGGCTGGTGGAGCTGGTGAAGGCGTCCATCACCGGTTCCATCCTGGGCAACCTGCTCCTGGTCCTGGGGCTCTCGCAGTTGGCGGGGGGGCTGCGCTACCAGCGCCAGCGCTTCAACCCGCAGTTGGCCGGGATGAGCGCCGCGCTTCTCGTGATCGCGGTCGTCGGGCTGGTAGTGCCGGCGCTGTTCCTGGCCATGCATCCGGATCCCGCGCGTGTCGCGACGATCCGGTTGTCGGAGGGAGTGGCCGTCCTCCTCATCGTAGGGTACGGGCTTTCGCTCGTCTACTCCATGTGGACGCACCGCGACGTGTTCCGTGCGGTGAACGAGGAGGAGGGGGGAGCCCATGCGGCCGTGGCGGGGTGGAGCAAGCGAAAGTCGCTGCTCGTGCTCGGCGCGGCCGCCGTCGGCATCGGCGTGCTCTCGGAGCTGCTCGTGGGCGCCACGGAGGGTGCCACGCACGCACTCGGCCTCAGCCAGCTGTTCGTGGGGATCGTGGTGATTCCGGTCATCGGGAACGCGGCGGAGCACAGCTCGGCCGTGATGATGGCCATGAAGAACCGGATGGATCTCGCCGTCGGCATCGCGGTGGGCTCCAGCATCCAGGTGTCGCTCCTCGTGGCGCCGCTCCTCGTGTTCGGCGGGCTGATCCTGGGTCAGCCGATGGATCTGGCCTTCGCCGCTTTCGAGGTGGCGGCCGTGGCACTGGCCGTGGGGATCGCGACGGTCATCGTGCTGGACGCCGAGTCCAACTGGCTGGAGGGTGCGCTCCTGCTGGTGGTCTACGGCGTGCTTGCGGTTGCGTTCTACTTCTTCTGATCGTCCGGGAAAGGACGCAACCCTCGGAGTTTCGGCGCTTTACTTGACGCGGACCGGGGGCTATGATGCGCCGGCCGACCGATGAGGACCGCCTAGCGTGGCGCACCCCTTCGCGATTGTCTTTGCCCAGGATGTCCAACGGCTCCCCCCGGTCGCGCGCGCCTGGTTGGCAGATCACGCGCAACCGGTAGTCGCCTGTTCGACCGCCGATGAGCTCATGGCGCTCGCGCTTCGCGGGCGGCCAGAGCTCGTGCTGTTCGACGCGCGCGTCGACGCGGAGGCGGTCCACGGGGCGTGCGCTCGACTCAAGGGCGACTCGTACACTGCCGTGGTGCCCGCGGCCGTCCTGGCCGTCGATGCCGACGCCGCACTGCGCTCGGCGTTCGCCTCGGGAGCGGACGAGGTCATCCCCATGGGGATGCCCGATGACGAAGCGACGGCGCGTCTCGACGCGATGCTCCGGCGGGCGGCGCGCGACGTCCAGGTGCATCCGTCCACGCGGCTCCCGGGCGCTCCGGAGATCGAGACGGAGATCGGGCGCCGTCTGGCTGCGGGCGAGTCGTTCGCCGTCTGCTACGCCGACCTCGACCACTTCAAGGAATACAACGACCGCTACGGCTACTACGAGGGCGATCGCGTCATCCGTATCCTGGCCAAGATCCTCCACGACGTGGTGCGCGGGCTCTGTCGCGAGGGTGGCTTCGTGGGGCACATTGGAGGGGATGACTTTATCTTCATCGTGCCGCCGGACGTCGCCGGAGACATCTGTGGCGAGATCGTGAGCGTGTTCGATGCGCTCGTGCCGTATCAGTACTCGGAGCAGGATCGCCGAGCGGGTTATTACTTTGGGAAGGACCGCCGCGGGCAGCTTCATCGCGTGCCACTCATGACCGTGAGCATCGGCGTCGTGACCAACGAGCGCCGCCGCTTCACGCACGCCGCACAGGTGAGCGAGCTCGCGACCGAGATGAAGAGCTACGCAAAGACCCTCCCTGGATCGATCTTCGTCGCCGATCGCCGGCAGGATCAGTCCGAGCTCGCGTCATCCACCGTGGAACGGGGGCCGGTGTGGCCTCCCATCGCTCACGAGTGAACAGGGAACTGGAACGGCCATGAACGTCAGTTGTCCCGAGTGCGGATCGGTATTCCGGGTGGATCCGGCCAAGGTGCCGCCTGCCGGGATCCGTGCACGCTGTTCCGTGTGTGGCGGAGTGATGGCCATCAGCGGCGGTGGTTCCGTGGCGGACGACTTCGCGCCGGTAGCTGCTCCGCACGCCGCTGCGCGTCCGGCGATCGCGTCCGCTCCGGCGAGCGTCGCTGCGGCGCCCACATCGCCGCGTCCCGTAGCTCCGCCAGCCGCGCGGCCAGGAGCGCCGGCGCCGGGCGCGGGACCGGCAGCCTCCGTCGTTCGCGGGCCGTCGAGCGCTCCTGCCAGGCCGGTTCCACCCGCGCAGCCGCCGCAGCCTCAGCGGCCGGTGATGCCCATTCCCGGCACTCGCTCGGGCACTCCACACGCCGGATCGCCCGCCGTGCCCGCGCGCCCCGCGTTCGCCGCGCAGCGTCCTACGCCGGGCATGCCGCCGCAGCCGCCGGCACCCGCGCAGGCACCTGCCGCAGCGCAGCCCTCGGCGATGCCGACAGCGGGTCCACCTCGTCCGCCAGCGTCACCAGGCGCGCAGCCGGCCGCGATCGCGCGGCCGGCCTTCGGCACGCCTGCCGCAGGCGGCGGAGCGATCCCCGGATTTCCCCAGCGTCCATCGGGCGCGATGCCTGCCGTGCCCGGCGGAGTGCCGCGTGCCGCTGGCACGGCGGCGCCCGCCGCCGGTGGAGCGGGCACGCGCGCCGCTCCGGCGCCCGCCCCCGCGCCGCGTCCAGCAGCTCCGCCCCCGCCGCGCCCGGCCGCGCCACCGCCACAGTCGCCGCCGGCCGCCGCACCGCCGCGCCCGGCCGCATCGATGCCTGTCGCTGCACCCGCGCCGGTCGTGCCCGCGCCTCCGGCGCCGCGGCCGGCTGCTCCTACGCCGGCGTCAGGTGCCGGTGCGCGCAAGCCCATCAACCCGTTCCTGGCGAACGATCCGAACCAGAAAGCCAAACGGCTCGCGCGCGCGCTGGTGTCCGACATCGTCGCATACTTCCCTGAGAAGCACCGGGAAGGACTGCGCAGCGGTACCCTCAAGGAGCTCTTCCGCGAGGAGATCAAGAAGAGCTACGAGGAGTACGTCGAGCAGATGGGGAAGGAGTTCTCCGAGAGCACGACGCACTTTCAGGATGCACTGAACGAGGTGCTGGCCGGCGGACAGAAGATCTTCGGCGGTTCACGCTAGCTGCCGTCGCTCCAGCATCCTACGCTGCGCCGGCGCCATCGCGCCGATGTTCGCGGCGCGTGCGGCGCTGTGGAGCGCCAGCCCCTGAATCGCTATATTGCGTGAGGTGTATCGGGCCGTCCTCTGCCTCCGGCGGGACGGCTCGTCTGTTACAGCGAGGAGAATCCGATGGCGGAAACGGAACGGGCTCGTCGGCTGCGCCGCGATGCGGAGCGGTTGGACGAGCTCCGGGGGTATCTTTGACCTCGCCCGGAAGCGCGAGACGCTCTCGACGCTCGAAGCGCAAATGGGTGAGGCCAGCTTCTGGGATGACCACGAGCGCGCGCGGGAAATCGTACAACGCGTGAAGGGACTCAAGGCGATCGTGGAGCGCTTCGACCGACTGGAGTCGCGCTTTCGCGACGCGCTGGACCTGGAGGAAATGCTCGCCAGCGAGGGCGACGCACAGCTCGAGGGAGAGCTGGAGCGCGAAACGGAGGCGCTCGGCGCGGAGCTGCAGGAGTTCGAGATGGGCGCCCTGCTGCGGGGGCCGGACGATCATCGCGGCGCGCTGCTCGAGATCAGCTCCGGCGCGGGAGGCACCGAGTCGCAGGACTGGGCATCGATGCTCATGCGCATGTACACGCGCTGGGCGGAGCGCAAGGGCTTCGAGCTCGACGTACTCGACCTGAGCGAGGGCGAGGAAGCCGGCATCAAGGGCGCCATGCTCGAGATTCGCGGAGAGAACGTCTACGGCTTTCTTCGCGGCGAGACGGGGGTGCACCGCCTGGTGCGGATCTCTCCCTTCGATCAGCAGGCGCGTCGTCACACGAGCTTCGCGTCGGTGTACGTGTACCCGCTGGTGGATGACGAGATCACGATCGACATCCGTGATGAGGACGTGAAGATGGACGTCTTCCGCGCGTCCGGAGCGGGGGGGCAGCACGTCAACAAGACGTCGTCCGCGGTGCGGCTCACGCACATCCCGACCGGGATCGTGGTCTCCTGCCAGCAAGAGCGCTCGCAGTTCAAGAACCGCGCGACGGCCATGAAGATGCTCCGCGCGGCGCTCTACCAGCGCGAGGTGGCCGAACGCGAGCGCAAGCGCGCCGAGCTGGAGGCGAACAAGGCCGATGTCACCTTCGGCAGCCAGATCCGCAGTTACGTGTTCCAACCGTATACGATGGTCAACGACCACCGGACCGAGCTCAAGATCGGCGACGTGCAGCGGGTGATGGATGGAGGTATCGACCCCTTCATCGAGGCGTTCCTGAAGCAGGAGGCGGCCTCCAGCGAGGTGGCGTGACCGACGATCTGAACTTCGTGATGCGCACACGCCGCGAGAAGCTGGAGGCGCTCGCGGCGCTGGGTGTCTCGCCGTACGCGTACCGCTTCGCGCGGACGCACACCGCCGCGGACGCGGTGTCGGCCATGCCGCCGGCAGCGAGCGCATCCGCTCCGGGTGCGGCAGAGCCGGAGGGGGAGACAGTGCGCGTGGCGGGCCGCCTCCTCGCTTGGCGTGGCCACGGCAAGACGGCGTTCGCGCATCTGGGCGATCAGTCCGGCCGCATCCAGCTCTACTTCCGTCGTGATGCGCTGGACGCGCGCACGTGGGCGGTGGCCGAGCTGCTCGACATTGGCGACGTGATCGGCGTCTCCGGCCCGCTCTTCCGGACGCGCACCGGCGAGGTGACGGTCCGGGTCGAGGCGCTCGAGCTGCTGGCCAAGTCGCTCCGTCCGCTGCCGTTCGGCAAGGAGGAAGTGGTGGAGGGCAGGCTGGTGCGCCACTCCGCCTTTGCCGATCAGGAGCAGCGCTCGCGGCAGCGGTACGCGGACCTGGCGGTCCACCCGGAGGTGCGCGCGCTCTTTGCCGCGCGCTCCCGCATGGTGTCCGCCATCCGCGCATTTCTCGAGGGGCGTGGCTATCTGGAGATGGAGACGCCGGTGCTGCAGCCCGTCTACGGCGGTGCCACGGCACGCCCCTTCCAGACGCATCATCACGCGCTCGACATGCCACTGTACCTGCGCATCGCCGACGAGCTCTATCTCAAGCGGCTCATCGTGGGTGGCTTCGAGCGCGTGTACGAGATCGGCCACGATTTCCGCAACGAGGGCGTGGACCGCACGCACAATCCCGAGTTCACGATGCTCGAGTTCTACCAGGCGTACGCGGACTACGGCGACATGATGACGGAGGTGGAGCAGTTGCTGCAGTGCGCGGCGTCGGCGGTACGCGCCGAGCCCGTGCTCGCCGCGCGCGTTCCCGATCTGGCGCCGCCCTTTCCGCGCGTCTCATGGGCCGAGGCGTTGGCGCGTGCGGCCAAGATGGATCCCCTCGCCGCGTCCGACGGCGAATTGCGGAACCTCGCGCAGACGACCGGGGTTGAACACGTGGCGACGCTCAGCCGTCCGAAGCTCCTCGACGAGCTGTTCCAGGCGATGGTGGAGCCCACCTTCCAGACGCCGACGTTCGTGGTGGACTATCCCGCCGAGCTGTCCCCGCTCGCCAAGCCCAAGCGCGGCGACGCGCGTCTGACCGAGCGCTTCGAGCTGTTCGCCGACGGGCGCGAGCTGGCCAATGCGTTCAGCGAGTTGAACGACCCGCTCGACCAGCGGCGCCGCCTGGAGGCGCAAGCGCGCTTGCGCGCGGCCGGCGACGTGGAGGCCGCGGGCGTGGACGAAGATTATCTGCGCGCCCTGGAGTACGGCATGCCTCCCACGGGCGGCGTCGGCATCGGCATCGATCGGCTGTTCATGTACCTCTCCGGCACGTCGCACATTCGGGACGTGATTCTCTTTCCTACGATGCGCCCCGAATGAGAAAGCTGGAATGGGGAATCGCCTGGCGCTACCTGCGCAGCCGGAGCGAGTCGCGGCTGTTGTCGTTCATCAGCGTGATCGCGATCGGCGGCGTGCTGGTGGGAGTGAGCGCCCTGATCGTCACCATCGGCGTGATGGATGGGATGCAGACCGATCTTCGCGACAAGATCCTGGTGGGGAGCCCGGCGCTGCGCGTGCTCCGCTTCGGCTCGGACCTGACGCTCCCCGACTGGCAGGTCGTGCTGCAGCGCGTGCGCAAGACGCCGGGGATCGTCGCGGCCGCGCCCTTCGTGACCACCAAGGGCGTGGTGAGCGGCGGGCACGACTTCACCGACGGCGCCGTGATCATGGGGATCGAGCCGGATTCGTCGAGCACGCCGGAGGTGACGTCCATCCGGCGCTACGCGGTGGAGAAGAAGGGCGACTTCCGGTTCATCACCTCAAGCGGAGAACGCGCCGGCGTGGTGGTCGGGCAGCCGCTGGCTGACCGGCTGGCCGTGAACGTGGGAGACACCATCCGGTTGCTCGGCTTGGCAGGCAACGCGGCGCGGATCGATCCCATTACCGGACAGCCCGCCTATCGGCTGCGCCGCTACGAGGTCACGGGGATCTTTCGCACGGGGATGTACGAGTACGACAACACGTACATCTACATGTCGCTCTCCTCGGCACGCGACTTCGCCGGGCTCGGGAACGCCGTGACGGGAATCGAGGCGCGGACGTCGGATCTCTGGGACGCGCCGGCGGTGCGCGAGCGGCTGGAGGAATCGCTCGGTCTCCCGTACCGCGTGGAAGATTGGCAGCAGACCAACGCGTCGCTCTTCCACGCGCTCAAGCTCGAGAAGCTCGGCATGGGGATCATTCTCCTCCTTATCGTGCTCGTGGCCGCGTTCAACATCGTGAGCACGCTCACCATGGTGGTGAAGGACAAGACGCGCGAGATCGGCATTCTGAAGGCGATGGGGCTCCCCGCGCGCTCCGTGCAGAACATCTTCGTGGTGCAGGGGCTGGTGATCGGGCTGGTGGGAACGCTCTCCGGGCTCACGCTCGGTGTGATCGCCGCACTGGCGCTCGATCGGTGGCACCTCATTCACCTGGACCCGACCGTATATTTCATCGACCATCTGCCGGTGTCGCTCAATCCGCTGGATCTCACCTGGATCATCGTCGCGAGCATCGCCATCGCCGCGCTCGCGACGCTGCACCCGGCGCGGCAAGCGGCCAAGTTGTACCCGGTGGAGGCGATCCGCCACGAATGAGGGTGTTCCTGTGATGGTGCTGCAGGCGCGAGACGTCGTGAAGGTCTTCCGTGGCGGGGACGGTGGCATCGTCCCGGTGCTCGACGGGGTGGACCTCGACGTCCGTCCCGGCGAGATGGTGGCGATCGTCGGCGCGAGCGGCGCGGGGAAGAGCACGCTGCTCCACATCCTCGGCGCGCTGGAGCGCCCGTCCAGCGGCGAGGTGACGGTGGCCGACGTCGCGCTGAGCACGCTGTCCGATCCCGAGCTGGCGGCGCTGCGCAACCGGCGCATCGGTTTCGTCTTCCAGTTTCATCACCTGCTCCGCGAGTTCTCCGCGTTGGAGAACGTGATGATGCCCATGCGGATCGCGGGGTGGGATGACGGTCGTGCCCGCGCACGTGCGCGGGAACTGCTGGAGGCGGTGGGGCTTGGCGCACGGATGTCGCATCGCCCTATGGAGCTCTCCGGCGGGGAGCAGCAGCGCACCGCGGTGGCGCGTGCGCTCGTGCTCGACCCGGCGGTGGTGCTCGCCGATGAGCCATCGGGGAATCTCGATCACACCAACAGCGAGCGTCTCCACGACCAGCTCGTTCAGGTGGTGCGTCAGGTGGAAGTGGCCATGGTCGTGGTGACGCACAACCACCTGCTCGCGGCGCGCGCCGATCGCGTGCTCCGCCTGGAGGACGGTCGGCTGCGTGCCGCCGACGTGCGCGAGGTCGTGCCCTGATGATGTGCGACAACTGCCGCGAGCGCGACGCGGTCGTCCAGGTGATGCGCATCGGCCCGGAGGGGCCGGTGGAGATCAACCTGTGCGAGAAGTGCGCGGCCGAGAAAGGGATCGAAACGAACGTCACGATGAGCCCCAAGAGCGCGCTCGCCGAGTTGCTCCTGCCGGCGCAGAAGCCCATGGCAGCGCTTTCCGGGGAATCGGGGCGGTGCCCGTTCTGCTCGTATTCGCTGCGCGACTTCCGCACCACTGGGCGGCTCGGGTGCGCGCGATGCTACGAGTCGTTCGAGGGAACGCTGCGTGATCTGCTCCGGCGCGTGCATGGCAGCTCGCGCCATGCCGGCAAGCGTTACGACGCTCCGGCCACGGAGCCCGCGCCCGAGTCGAGTGTCCTGGCGGAGCTCCGCCGCCGGTTGCGCCGCGCCGTGGACGCCGAACAATTCGAGTTGGCCGCGGAGTTGCGCGACCAGATCAAGGTGCTGGAATGACGCTGGACCTGTCGCTCTTTCCGGATGGAGGCGTGAGCTGGCTGGACGCGTCCGGAGAGCATGCGGGCATCGTGCTGTCGTCGCGCATCCGGCTCGCGCGCAACATCACGGGTTTCTCCTTCCCCGGGCGCGCGCGGGAGGGGGAGCGCTTGCGCGTGCTCTCGCGGGTGCGCGAGGCGGTGGATGGCGCGCCGAGCCTTCGAGACGCCGTGCTGGTGCGCGTGGACGAGCTGACGCCCGAGGAGCGGCTGCTCCTGCACGAGCGTCACCTGGTGAGCCGCGAGTTGGCGGGGCTGGACTCGGCCCATCCTGTCCGCAGCGGAGCGGCCGTGTTTCTCGGCGACGGGACGGGCGTCCTTGTAAATGAAGAGGATCATCTGCGCCTGCAGGCGATCCGCTCCGGGTTCGATCTGCCGGCCGCGTTCGCGGCCATCGGGCGGATCGATGGCGATCTTGGGGGGAGGTTGCCGTTCGCGTTCCACCAGGAATTCGGATTCCTGACGTCCTGCCCGACGAACACGGGCACCGGGATGCGCGCGTCGGTGTTGATCCACTTGCCGGGGCTGGTGCTCACCAAGGAGATCGGGAAAGTGCTCGCGGGGTTGCAGCAGATGGGGCTGACGTACCGCGGGCTGTACGGTGAAGGGAGCGAGGTGGTTGGAAATTTCTTTCAGATTTCCAATCAGACGACGTTGGGCCGATCGGAGGAGGAATTGCTCGATCACTTGACACGTGTGGTGCGCCACGTGATCGAGCGCGAGGAAGAGGCACGGCGGGTATTGCTTCGCGACGCCGGTTATATTATTGAGGACAAGCTCTGGCGCGCCTACGGAACCCTCCGGTATGCCCGCAGCCTCACCTTCGACGAGGCGATGAATTACCTCAGCGGGGTACGCCTGGCGGTTGGCCTGAAACTGATTTCGGGCCTGAGTGTATATACCCTCAACAAGCTCCTGGTCTTTTCCCAGACTGCACACCTGGCCCACACCGAGGGACGGCCCCTCGGCGAGCACGAGGCCAATCTCGCGCGCGCACGATATGTGCGGCAGGCGTTAGCAGTAGAAGCAGGTACAAGTGGGTGACCACGCCGGGGTCGCCTGAGCTGAGGCGAGTATGACGAACGGCGGCTACAACTTCACCGAGCGAGTGCGCAAGGTCCTGCAGATGGCTCGCGAGGAAGCGGCCCGTCTCCACCACGAGTACGTGGGGACGGAGCACATCCTGCTGGGGCTGATCCGCGAGGGTGAGGGCGTCGCGGCGGCTGTTCTCCAGAATCTCAACGTGGATCTCGAGGAGATCCAACAGAAGATCGAGGAGACGGTCAAGAAGGGGAAAGCGGCGCTGGCCACGGCCCCGGACCTTCCGTATACCTCGAAGGCCAAGAAAGTGCTCGAACTCGCCATGAGCGAGGCGCGCGAGCTGAATCACAGCTACGTGGGCACCGAGCATCTGCTCCTCGGGCTCCTGCGCGAGGAGAAGGGAATCGCGGCCCAGGTGCTCACCGATTCCGGTGTGAACCTCGACGCCGCGCGCGCGGAGACGCTGCGCCTGCTCGGCACCGAGAACGCGGGCGCGGTCACGTCGCAGCAAGGGTCGCCGCCGGCGCCGCAGACGGCCAAGGGCGAGAAGAAGTCCAAGACGCCGGCGCTCGATCACTTCTGCCGCGATCTCACGCAGCTCGCCGCCGAAGGACAGCTCGACCCGACCATCGGGCGCGGGAAGGAAATCCAGCGCGTGATGGAGGTGCTCACCCGGCGCAAGAAGAACAACCCGGTGCTCATCGGCGAGCCGGGCGTGGGGAAGACGGCCATCGTCGAAGGGCTCGCACAGCTCATCGCCAACGGCGAGTGCCCCGAGTCGCTGCGCGACCACCGCGTGCTGGCGCTCGACATGGCGGCCGTGATCGCGGGCACCAAGTACCGTGGCCAGTTCGAGGAGCGGCTCAAGGCGGTGATGAACGAGATCGCGCAGAACAAGAACGTGATCCTCTTCATCGACGAGCTGCACACGCTGGTGGGCGCGGGCGCCGCGGAAGGCGCTATCGATGCCAGCAACATGCTCAAGCCCGCGCTTGCGCGGGGCGAGCTGCAGTGCGTCGGCGCGTCCACGCTCAACGAGTACCGCAAGTACATCGAGAAGGACGGCGCGCTGGAGCGGCGCTTCCAGACGGTGATCGTGGAGCCCCCCACCGTGGATGAGACCATCCAGATCCTTCAGGGGCTGCGCAAGAAGTACGAGGACCACCATCAGGTCACGATCCCCGACACGGCGCTCGTCACGGCGTCCAAGCTCTCGGAGCGCTACATCACCGACCGCTTCCTGCCGGACAAGGCCATCGACGTGATCGACGAGGCCGGCGCGCGGGCCCGGTTGGCCGCGCAGGCGCCGCCGCCCGAGGTGGCCGCGCTCAAGGAGCGCTTGGAGGGGATCAACGGCGAGAAGGAGAGCGCGGTCCGCGACCAGAACTTCGAGCGTGCCGCAAGTCTGCGCGATCGCGAGCGCGAGCTGCAGGGTGAGATCCGCCGCGTGCAGGACGAGTGGGCCAAGAAGCGCGCGTCGCATCGCCCCGTGCTCGGCGAGGAAGAAATCTCCTTCATCGTCAGCCGGTGGACGGGCATTCCCGTCACGCGGCTGCAGGAGGCCGAGAGCTCGCGGCTCCTGCGCATGGAGGAGGAGCTGCACAGCAGCGTGGTGGGGCAGGACGAGGCGATCAAGGCGCTGGCCCGCTCCATTCGCCGGAGCCGTGCCGGTCTCAAGGACCCCAACCGTCCCATCGGCTCGTTCATCTTCTCCGGGCCCACCGGCGTCGGAAAGACCGAGCTCGCCCGTGCGCTCGCCCGGTTCCTCTTTGCCGACGCGTCCGCCCTCATTCGCGTGGACATGAGTGAGTACATGGAGAAGTTCTCCGTGTCGCGGCTCATCGGCGCACCCCCCGGCTACGTGGGGTACGAGGATTCGGGGACGCTCACCAAGGCGGTGCGGCGGAAGCCGTACTCCGTGGTGTTGCTCGACGAGATCGAGAAAGCCCATCCGGATGTGTTCAACATCCTGCTGCAGGTGCTCGACGAGGGACACCTGACGGACAACTACGGCCGGGTGATCGACTTCAAGAACACCGTCGTGATCATGACGTCCAACGTCGGCGCCCGCGACATCACGAAGGGCAAGGCGTTGGGCTTCTCCGCGCCCGACGAGCGCCAGACCTTCGATCGCATGGCGGAGAAGGTCAAGGAAGAGATCCAGCGCGTCTTCAATCCGGAGTTCCTCAACCGGCTGGACGACGTGATCGTCTTCCACCCGCTCACGCAGGAGCACATCGGGCAGATCGTGCAGATCCTCCTGCGCGACGTGCAGAAGCGCCTGGCCGAGGAGGAGATCACGCTCAAGCTCACGCCGGCGGCCACCGAGTTTCTCAGCAAGAACGGCTACGACGAGAGCTACGGCGCGCGGCCACTGCGGCGCGCCATCCAGCGCTTTGTGGAGGATCCGCTGTCGGAGAAGATCCTGCTGGGCGAATTCGCTCGCGGGGAGGAGGTCGAGGTGGACGTTGCCGCCGATGGCGAGCGGCTGGAGTTTCGCGTCCTCAGCAAGACGCCCTGAGCGCGAGGACGGCCGCGAGGCGGCTGGCTGACCCCTGGTGGGCCAGTCTGCCGCCTCGCGTGTATATTTCCGGAACCTATGTCTCGACTGCTCCTAGCAGCAGCAGCGCTGGCCGGCGCCCTCGCGCTCGCAGCCCGGCCGGCGTGGGCGCAGGATTCGACGACCGTCAGCCTCTGCGCCCGCCCCGACTCCGCGGTCATCACCGGCAACAACCGGGTGAGCGACCCCACCATCCGCGCCACTGCCGGCATTCCGCCGCGCGCCCAGCTCAACTTCCTGCTCGTCCAGCGCGCGCTCCGGAATCTCTTCGCCACCGGGCAATTCGCGACGGTGCGGATCGATTGCCGGATCGACCCACTCACGCAGCGCTCACAGGTGGTCATCGCTGTGGAGGAACGTGCGGTGCTCGGGACGGTGGCCGTCACCGGCACCGAGCATGTGTCGCGCGATGCCGTCCGCGATCTCATCACCGCGCGACCGGGTGCACCGCTCGATCCGGCGGACATCGCTCGCTCCGTCGCCCGCATCGACTCGCTCTACGAGAGCAAGGGGTATTACCTGGCGCGCATCGAGCCCGACACCGTCGTCCAGGGCGGGCGCCCGTCGCTCGTCTTTCACGTCGATGAAGGGCGGCGCCTGGCCATCTCCGGGATCCAGATCGACGGCAACAAGGCGCTCTCCGACAAGGACATCGTCGGCGATATGAAGACCAAGCCGGAGGGATTCCTCTGGCTGCACCGCGGCGAGTTCGACGAGGACAAACTCGCCCTCGACCTCGGTGACCGGATTCCGGCGCTGTACGCGCGCCACGGCTTCATCGATTTCCAGGTGGTCCAGGACACGCTGGTCGTGGACCGCGAACACGGCAAGGGACTGCTCGACATCAAGGTCGATGAGGGGAAGCGCTACCACGTCGGTACCTTCGACGTCGTGGGGAACCGCCGCTTTCCAGCCGACGTGATTCGGCGCTACTACCCCTTCGGCGATCAGGAGCCGACGCTCACCGAACGCATCAAGGGCGTGCTCGGGCGCGGTGGCCGGAACGGCGACGTATTCAATCAGGAGGAATGGGACGAGGCCACGCAGCGGCTCGTCACGGCGTATCACAACGAAGGGTACATCCGCTCCGAGATCAATCCTGTCGTGGAGCGCACCGTCGCGCCGGATTCCACCCCCGTGGTCAATCTCCGGTGGGAAATCCAGGAAGGCACCCCCGCGATCATCAACAAGGTGATCATCCAGGGGAACGACTACACGACCGAGGCGTGCATCCGGGACCAGATCTTCGTGCTCCCAGGCGACGTGTTCAGCCAGGATCGCCTGATCCAGAGCTATCAGAACATCGCCAATCTCGGCTTCTTCGAGACGCCGCTCCCCCCCCCGGAGACCCGCGTCGCCAACGATCAGGGGGACGTGGACATCGTCTTCCACGTGAAGGAGCGGCGCACGGGAAACGTGAATTTCGGCGCGTCGGTCGGGCAGGGGACGGGGGTGGGCGGGTTCATTGGCCTCGAGCAGCCGAATCTCCTCGGCAAGTGCAAGCGCGTCTCCCTGCAGTGGCAGTTCGGACGTCTGGTGAACGACTTCCAGCTCGCCTACACCGATCCCTCCATCAAGCAAACGCGGATCTCGGGGACGGTCTCGGCGTATCACTCGCGCAGCCGGTTCATCTTCCAGGATCTCGGCCGGACCACGGCCAAGGGCGGCACGCTGCAGTTCGGCTTCCCGGTGCCCGGTACGCTGCGTACGCGCCTGTTCGTGAGCTACGGTGTGGAGTCGATCGACAACCGCGGCGGCATCTTCTCGCAGGACTCCACGTCTGTGCTGCTCGACGGTTTCCGCTCCACGGTGGGACTCACGCTCACGCACGACGACCGCATCAACCTGCCATTCCCCACCGCCGGCACCATGCAGACGATCACGGCCGAAGCTAACGGCGGATTCCTGGGCGGCGACGAGAAGTTTCAGCGCGTCACCGGTGAGGCGCGCACGTACCTTCCGCTCGGGCAGTTGGGTGGGGGGCGTCCCGGCTCGCAGCCGGTGCAGTTCGTCTTCGGATTCACGGCGCGCGCGGGCGCGGTGTTCGGCGACGTGGGGCCGTTCATCACGCGCCAGAAGTTCGCGCTGGGCGGCACGCAGTTCGGCGAGATGCTGCGCGGCTACAAGGAATTCTGCATCACGCCCGACGGGTTCGATCCGACCTGCCGCGACAACAACCGCGCGCGGGTGTCGTCGTTCGGGAGCGCGTTCTTCAGCACGACGACGGAATTCGGCATGCGCGTCAGCCAGTCCTTCTACACCAACCTGTTCTTCGACGCGGGCAACCTGTACGACCGGCCGCGCGACTTCGACCCGACGCGCCTGTTCCGCGGTGCCGGCATTGGTGTCGCCCTCATCACGCCGCTGGGCCCGCTGGGGCTCGACTGGGCGTACGGCTTCGACCAGGTGGATGCGCTGGGACGGCCCGATCCGCACTGGGAGATCCACTTCCGGATCGGCAATCTTTTCTAGAGAAGGAGTTTCCATGTATCGGATGATTCATTGGGCGTTGCCGCTTGCGCTCGTGGCGGGGTTCGTCCCCGTGGCGGTTGCGGCGCAGGGCGCCCCAAAGTTCGCCTACGTCAATTCGCAGGCGATCCTCGCGCAGGCTCCGGGGCGCGCCGAGGCAGAGGCGCAGTTCAACAAGGAGATGGACGGTTATCGCCAGGAGCTGAAGCGGATGCAGGACTCGCTCAACGCCATGCTCCAGAGCTACAGCCAGAACGAGGCGACGCTCACCCCGGCGCAGAAGCAGACGCAGCAGGATGCCATCCGAAGCAAGCAGGGCGAGTACCAGCAGCGCGCCCAGGCGCTGGAGGAGAAGGCATCGCAGCGCGAGGCGGAGCTCATGCGTCCGATCATGGATCAGGTGCAGAAGGTGATCGAGGGGATCCGCACCGAGGACGGCTACACGATGATCTTCGACGCTAGCTCGGGGGGGCCGATCGTGGCGGCCGACAAGAACCTGGACATCACGCAGAAGGTGATTGCCCGGCTCCAGACGACGGGCAAGCCCACGGCGCAGCAGCAGCCGGGCTCGGGCGTGCAGCAGCCGTCCCCAGCGGGCGTCAGCCGGCCGTCGCCCAAGCGGCCTTGACCGGTACGCAACGCCAGCACGACCGCGGCGGTGAGGGGGAGCGCGTCTCTCTCACCGCCGACGCCATCGCCGGGATCACCGGCGGCACGCTGCACGGAGATGGCACGCGGTGCGTGCATGCGGTGGCCTCGCTCGAACGCGCCACGGCGGATGATGTGAGCTTCCTGGCCGGCACGCGCTACGCGGCCCAGTTCGCCGCGTCGCGGGCCGGCGTCGTGCTGGTGCCCCCGGACCTGGAAGAGGGCGCTCCTGGACCGGGATGCCGGATTGTGGTGCGTGACCCGTACGCAGCCGTGCTCGCGCTCCTTCCGATTCTGCATCCCATCCGCACTGAAGATGGACGCGGCGTGCACCCCACGGCGATTCTCGGTGAGCGCGTGACGCTGGGCGCCGACGTGACGGTTGGGGCGTACGCGACCGTCGGCGATGATGTCGTGCTGGGCGACGGCACGCGCGTGGGCCCGCATTGCACCCTCGAGCCGGGGGTCCGCACGGGCACGGGGTGCCGCCTGGTCTCGCACGTGACGTTGTACAGCGGCAGCGTGCTCGGGGAGCGCGTCATCCTGCATGCCGGAGTGCGTGTGGGGTCCGACGGGTTCGGCTACATCTTCCGCGACGGCGCGCACCGGAAGGTCCCGCATGTCGGCCGGTGCGTGATCGAGGATGACGTGGAAATCGGCGCCAACTCCACGATCGACCGTGGAAGCATCGACGACACGGTGATTGGCGCCGGGACCAAGATCGACAACCTGGTCCACATCGCGCACAACGTGCGCATCGGGCGGGGATGTCTCATCATGGCGCAGGTCGGCATTGCCGGCAGCGCGCGCATCGAGGACGGCTGCATCATCGCGGGGCAGGCGGGACTGAGCGGGCACAACGCCATCGGGCGCGGGGCGCGCATCGCCGCACAGGCGGGCGTGATCAGTGACATCCCCGCGGGCGAGGCATGGTCCGGGTATCCGGCGCGCCCGCACCGCGAGATGCTCCGGGCCCAGGCGGCGCTGCTCAAGCTTCCCGATCTGGTGCGCACGGTGGAGCAGTTGGTGCGCGAGCGCGCGGCGTCTGCACGGGAGGAGCCGCGCGAATGAGTGCGACGCGACATACCATCGCGGCACCTGTGTCTGTGGAGGGGGTGGGGTTGCACCTCGGCCAGCCCTGCAGGCTCACCTTTCGCCCCGCGCCATCGGGCACCGGCGTGCTCTTCCGGCGCACGGATGTGTCCGTCGCCGCGGATGTCCCGGCGCGCGCCGAACTGGCGGTCCTGAGCGACCGGCGCACGCAGTTGGGCGATGGCGATGCGGCGCTGCACACGGTGGAGCACGTGCTCGCCGCCGTGGCCGCGCTCGAGGTGGACGACGTGCTGATCGAGATGGATGGCCCCGAGCCACCCATCGTCGATGGCAGCGCGTTGCCGTACGTGGAGGCGCTGCTCGCTGCGGGGCTCGTGAACGGCGCCGGTGCGGTGGAATACCTGGACATCACCCAGCCGGTGCACTTCGAGCACGCCGGCGCGTGCTACGACGTGATGCCGGCGCCCTCGCTCACGGTGGATGTCACGATCGAGTTCCCGCACCCGCTCATCGGTACGCAGCATGGGCGGTATCGCGTCACCCCGGAGACGTTTCGCCGAGAGCTCGCGCCTGCGCGCACGTTCGGCTTCGTGCACGAGGTGGAGGAGCTGCGCGCGCGCGGCCTCATCCAGGGCGCTTCCACGGAAAACGCGCTCGTCCTCGATGAGCGCGGCGTGATCGACCAGACGCTGCACTGGCCGGACGAGTTCGTTCGCCACAAGGCCATGGACTGCATCGGCGATCTCGCGCTGGCCGGCAAGCGCGTGCGAGCGAGCATCGTGGCGCAGCGCCCCAGCCACCGCGCGACCGTCGCCCTCGTCCGCAAACTGCTCACCCTCGCCGCGAAGGAGACGCGGATGCTCGCCATCGAGGAGGTGATGAAGATCCTGCCCCACCGCTATCCTTTCCTGCTCGTGGACCGCGTCCTCGAGCTGGAGGCTGGCAAGCGCGTGGTCGGCATCAAGAACGTCACGATCAACGAGCCGTTCTTCCAGGGCCACTTTCCCGGACATCCCATCATGCCCGGCGTCCTCATCATCGAGGCGATGGCGCAGGTGGGCGGCACGTTGCTCCTGGGGAGTGTGGAGGATCCGGAGAACAAGGTCGTCTACTTCATGTCGCTGGACAACGTGAAGTGGCGGCGGCCGGTGAAGCCGGGCGATCAGCTCCGCTTCGAGGTGGAGATGGTGCAGATTCGCGGCCGGATCTGCCGGATGCGTGGCGTGGGCTACGTGGACGGCGATGTGGTGGCGGAAGCCGACATGGCGGCCATGGTACGCGATCGATGAGCAGCGCGTCTCCGCGCATCCATCCCACCGCCATCATCGACCGCGACGCCACCCTCGGCGAGGGGGTGGAGTTGGGCCCGTACGCCATGATCGGGCCGGGCTGCACGGTGGGCGCCGGGTGCGTGCTCGCCGCGCGTGCGGTGCTCGAGCGCAACGTGTGCCTGGGCGAGCGCGTGCGCGTCGGGATCGGCTCCATCCTTGGCGGCGATCCGCAGGATCTCAAGTTCGCCGGAGAGGACACGCGCGTCATGATTGGCGACGAGACCGTGATCCGGGAATACTGCACGATCAATCGCGGCACGTCGCAATCGCTCACCACGTCGGTGGGGCGTGGCAGCTTCATCATGTCGTACGTGCACCTTGCGCACGACTGCCACGTGGGCGATGCCGTCATCCTCGCCAACGGCGTGCAGCTCGCCGGGCACGTCACGATCGAGGACCGCGCGATCGTCTCCGGCTTGAGCGCGGTACATCAGTTCGTCTGCATCGGGACGCATGCCTTCATTGGCGGATGTTCTCGCGTCTCGCAGGACATCCCGCCATTCATGAAGGCGGTGGGGAATCCGGTGCGTCTGTACGGCCTGAACGGCATCGGCCTCCGGCGCCACGGCTTCGACCCGGAAGTCTTGCTCGAGCTCAAGCGCGCGTTCCGGTTGCTCTTCCGGTCGGAGCTCAACGTGTCGCAGGCTCTGGAACGCGCGCGGTCGGAGTTGCGGGACTACCCCGAGGTGCGCCGGCTGCTCGATTTCGTTCGGCGGAGCGAACGGGGAGTGGTGACGTGAGCGCGAAGGCGCGCATCGGGGTGGTGGGGGCGGGCAGCCTCGGCTTCCATCACATCCGGCTCCTGCGCGAGGTCGCGGACGTGGAGTTGGTCGGGTTTCACGAGCGCCGCGCCGAGCGTGCGGCGCAGGTGGCGGCGGAGCTCGGCGTGCGCGCGTGGGACTCGCTCGATGCGATGCTCGAGGCGGTCGATGCGATCACCGTCGTGGTGCCGACGGCGGCGCACCATCCGGTGGCGCGTGCGGCACTGGAACGCGGGCGCCACGTGCTGGTCGAGAAACCGATCACCGGCACCCTGGAGGAAGCGGACGATCTCCTGGCGGTGGCCGCACGCAGCGGGGCACTGCTGCAGATCGGGCACGTGGAACGGTTCAATCGCGCCGTGCGCGCCGCGGATCCGTACCTCGATCATCCGCTCTTCATTGAGAGCGATCGGCTGGCGCCGTTCAACGCGCGCGGCGCCGATGTGGCGGTGGTGCTGGATCTCATGATCCACGACATCGACCTCGTACGTTCCCTCGTGGGTGCGCACGTGGCGGAGCTGTCGGCGGTGGGAATCCCCGTGCTCACCGGCTCGGTGGACATCGCAAACGCGCGGCTCACCTTCGACGGCGGCACCGTGGCGAACATCACGGCCAGCCGCGTGTCGCGTGAGCGGATGCGCAAGATTCGTATCTTCCAGCGGAGCGGCTATCTGTCGCTGGATCTCGCAGCGGGATCGGGAGAGTTCTACCGCCTGCGTCCGGGCGTGGAGTTGGGTGCCGTGCTTCCGGGCGCGGGAGGAACTGGCGCCCCTGGAGGTCCGTTGCCGTTGGAGGCGTTCGTCGAACGCATTTCGCTCGAGGCGAACGGCGCGGAGCCGCTGCAGCTCGAGTTGGCCAGCTTCGCCGGCGCGGTGCTCGGCCGGCATCCCGTCGCCGTCTCGGGGGAAGATGGCCGCGAAGCGCTGGCACTGGCGCTCCGGATCGTGGCGGAGATCGAGCGCGCGCAGGCACGGTTGACGGGGCGCAATGGGGGATGAGGTGCTCATGGTCGCCGGCGAGACATCCGGCGACCTGCACGCGGCTGCCGTCGCCGCAGAAATCCGGAGCCGCGATCCGGCGCTGCGCATGGTCGGCATCGGCGGCAGCCGCATGGCCGAGTCCGGCGTGGAGCTCATCCAGCACTCCGATGCGCTCGCCGTCATGGGGATCGTCGAGGTGGTTCGCCACGTTCCGCTCCATGCGCGGCTCCTGCGCGAGCTGCGTCGCCGGATGCAGAGCGGCACGGTGGGGCTCGTGGTTCTGGTGGATTATCCGGGCTTCAACATGCGCGTCGCGCGTGCCGCGCGGGCGGCCGGTGTGCCGGTGCTCTATTACATCACGCCGCAGGTGTGGGCGTGGGGCGCGGGACGCCTGGCGGCGCTGCGCGACACCGTCACACGTGCGGCGGTCATTCTGCC
Source organism: Gemmatimonadaceae bacterium (assembly GCA_035701265.1). Taxonomy (GTDB): domain Bacteria; phylum Gemmatimonadota; class Gemmatimonadetes; order Gemmatimonadales; family Gemmatimonadaceae; genus DASSNU01. Next base: position 23,873 of record DASSNU010000012.1, read on the forward strand.
CTTCGAGGAATCGCTGCTGCGCGAGCACGGCATCGACGCCACCTTCGTGGGGCACCCGCTCCTCGATCAGGCGGCGCACATGCGCCCCCGCGCCGACGCCCGCCGCGCGCTCGGCATCCCGGAGGACGCGCGCGTGCTCGCGCTCTTTCCCGGGAGTCGCGCGCAGGAGCTCGCGCGGCATCTCGATCTCTTCGTGCAGACCGCGCGCCTGTTGGAAGCCCGGATGCCGGATCTGCGCGTGATGGTGAGCGTCGCGCCGGGGCTGGAGGTCGATGCGCGACGATGTCCATATCCGCTCGTGCGCGGCGCATCGTTCGATGTGTGGCGCGCCGCGGACGCCGCCTTCGCGAAGAGCGGCACGTCCACGCTCGAGGCGGCGGTGGCCGACTGCCCACTCGTCATCGGCTATCGCACGAGCCCCTGGACGTATCGTATAGCGCGTCATCTCGTGCGTGTCCCGGACATCGGGCTCGTGAACGTGGTGGCGGGACGGCGCATCGCCCCCGAGTTCGTGCAGGATGCGCTCCGCCCTGGCGACGTGGCGGAGGCGCTCGCTCCGCTGCTGGACCGTGACGGCGATGCGGGCGCACGGATGCGCGAGGGCTTCCGCGACGTGCGCGAGGCGTTGGGCGCGCCCGGTGCCGCCGCGCGTGTGGCCACGCTGGCACTGGAGATGCGGCGGTGACGGACGCGACCCCGCGCGCTGGCGGCACGCGCCGCCGGTCCGGGCCACCGCGCTGGCTCGTGCCGCTGGGCACGCTGGTGCTGCGGCTCCTCGCGCGGACGTGGCGATATCGCGTCATCGGCGCGGAGGGTGTGCGCTCCGCGCGCCGCGATGCGCGCCCGATGGTCTTCGCGTTCTGGCATGGCCGGATGCTCCCCCTGCTGTGGTATCATCGAAATGAGGGGATCGTCATCCTGGTGAGTGAGCACGGCGACGGAGAGATCATCGCGCGCGTCGCGGCGCGGCTCGGGTACCGATCCGTGCGCGGGTCGACTACGCGCGGCGGCGGGCGCGCGCTGCTGGGTCTCATCCGCGCGGCGCGTGAAGGCTGCGACGTGGGGGTCACGCCCGATGGACCGCGCGGCCCCGCCGAAGTGTTCGCGCCCGGAGCGGTAGTCGTCGCGCAGCGCAGCGGAGCATCGATGCTGCTGCTCGCCGCCGGCGCGACGCGAGCGTGGCGATTGGGAAGCTGGGATGGCTTTCTCATCCCCAAGCCGTTCGCTCGGGTCACCATCCGATACGATGTACCCACGCCCGTGCCGCGCGGGGATGTGCGCGACGCCGCCAAGGTCGCGGCGCAGCTGCAGGCGCGCCTGCGCGAGCTGGCTGCCGAATGCGATGACTGAGCCTCGCGCGCTGGATCGGCTCTGGTGGGGCGACGAGCTGCTCGTGCGCGCCGCGCGGATCTCGCTCTTTCCCCTGGAGCTCGGATACGCCGCTGCCGTGCGGATGCGGAACCTGCTGTACGATCGCCATCTGCTGCCCACCATCCCACCCGCGCTCCCGGCGCTCAGTGTGGGCAACGTCACCGTCGGCGGAACGGGGAAGACGCCGGTGGCGGCGTGGCTGGTGCAGCGGTTGGCGGAGCGCGGTGCGCGGCCGGCCGTGGTGCTGCGCGGCTACGGAGAAGATGAGCCGCTGGTGCACCATCATCTCGCGCCGCGGATTCCGATCGTGGTGTCGGTCGATCGCCTGGCCGGCATCCGCCGCGCGGCGCAGCTCCACGCCGATGTGGTCGTGCTGGACGATGCGTTCCAGCACCGCCGTGCCGGGCGTTTGGCAGACGTCGTGCTCGTGAGTGCGGACCGGTTCGCGCCGCGCCAACGATTGCTCCCTGCCGGACCGCTCCGCGAACCGCTGGACTCGCTCCGTCGGGCCGCGCTCGTGGTGGTGACGCGCAAGGCCGCCACGCGCGAGGACGCCGAGGAGGTGGCACGCGCCCTCCGGCGGTGGGCGCCCACCGTCTCGTGTGCCGGAATGCACCTCGCGCTCGGCGGGTTGCGCGCGGTCGACGCGGAGGCGGACGGCGAGGCGCCCCTCGCCGGGCTGGCGGGGCGCCGTGTGCTCGTCGTCGCGGCCGTCGGTGATCCGCGCGCGCTCATCCGGCAGATCGCCGCGACCGGGGCGCTCGTCCGGTTCAGCATCTTTCCGGATCACCACCGCTTCACCCCCGAGGACGCCGTCCGCCTGGCGAGTGCTGCCGACGCGGGGGAGATGATCGTCTGTACGCTGAAGGACGCGGTGAAGCTGCGGCGCTTCTGGCCTCGCGAAGCACCGCCCTTGTGGTATGTTTCACAGCAGGTCGTGCCGGAGTTCGGCGCGGACGCTCTGGACCGTATCGTGGCCGACGTCCTTGCCGCTCGTCCGGCGTCACCCTCCACGGCCGCCCCCTGGCGCGCCTCTCCTCCCTTATGACCACTGACCTTCGCCTTCCCACACACAAGATCGTCCGCCCCGACAAAGACCGCTTCCTGAGCGAGGACAATCCGTTCGAGGAGATGATGTCGCGCTTCGACCGCGCGGCCGAGTTGCTCGACCTCGAGCCGGGGCTGTACACCATTCTGCGCCATCCCGAAAAGCAGGTCATCGTCTCCATCCCTGTGCAGATGGACAGCGGCGAGATCGATGTCTTCACCGGCTATCGCGTGCTGCACAACACGTCGCGCGGCCCGGCCAAGGGCGGCATCCGCTTCGACCTCAACGTCACGCTCGATGAAGTGAAGGCGCTGGCGGCATGGATGACGTGGAAGTGCGCCGTGGTGAACATCCCGTTCGGCGGCGCCAAGGGCGGGGTCGTGTGCGATCCGCTGAAGTTGAGCGTCGGCGAGCTGGAGCGGATCACGCGCCGTTACACCGCCGGCATCATCAGCACGCTGGGTCCGGACTCCGACGTCCCCGCGCCCGATGTCAACACCAACGAACGCGTGATGGCGTGGGTGATGGACACCTACTCCATGCACATGCAGCACACGGTGACCGCAGTGGTCACCGGGAAGCCCGTGGAGATGGGCGGGTCGCTCGGCCGCCGCGAGGCAACGGGGCGCGGATGCACCATTGTCGTGCTCGAGGCGCTTCGCCACCTCGGGATGCCCGCCGCCGGCACCACGGTGGCCGTCCAGGGCTTCGGGAACGTGGGCTCGGTTGCCGCCCGGCTGCTCCAGCAGCAGGGGTGCGTGATCCGCGGCATCAGCGATCGCTCCGGGGGCATCGTGAACGACGCGGGGCTCGACATCGACGACGCCATCGCGTACGTGCAGAAGCACAAGTCGCTGGAGGGCTACGACAAGGGCGATCGGATCACCAACGAGGAGCTGCTGACGCTGGACGTGGACGTCTTGCTGCCCGCGGCGCTCGAGAACGTGATCACGCGCAAGAACGCGGGGAACATCCGCGCCAAGATCATCTGCGAGGGCGCGAACGGTCCGACCACCGCCCCGGCCGACACGATTCTCGACGATGCCGGTGTGTTCGTCATCCCCGACATTCTGGCGAATGCTGGTGGCGTGACGGTGTCGTACTTCGAGTGGGTCCAGGATCGCGGCGGCTACTTCTGGGCGGAGGACGTGGTGAACGAGCGCCTCACGCACATCATGAAGAAGAGCTTCGACGATGTGCTGGCGCTCTCGCAGCGCCACAAGGTGAACATGCGAACGGCCGCGTACATGCTCTCGATCAGCCGGGTGGCGACAGTGCACCGGCTGCGCGGCATCTATGCCTGATCATGGCGGGCGGCGCGGCGGCGCGCGCTGCGGGCCGTGGCGACGGTCGATGCGGCCGCGCATCGCCACCGCGCGTCCGTGCGCCAGCCGTCCGCGTCCGGCATTCCCGCGCCGCGCCGCATGGAGATCGTGATCGCCGCGGTGGGACGCCCGCGCGCCGGTCCGCTCGCCGACGCGATCCGGCAGTACGAGACGCGGGCGGCGCGCTACTGGCCGCTCGCGGCGCGCGAGGTCCGCGCGGAGCCGGCGCGCGGCACGTCGGTCCACCAGGTGCGCGAGCGAGAAGGGGAGCGACTGCTCGCCGCCCTGGGTAGTGCCACGGTGGTCGCGTGCGATGCGGAGGGAGACGCGCTCACATCCGATGCCTTCGCCCGGTGGTTGCAGGCGGAGCGGGAACGCGCCGGCCCGGACCTGGCGTTCTGCATCGGCGGCGCATTCGGCTTGAGCGACACGATGCTGCGCCGCGCCACGCGACGCATTGCGTTCTCGCGCTGGACCATGTCGCACGAGCTGGCGCGGCTGGTGCTGGCCGAGCAGTTGTACCGGGCAGGGACCATCGTGCGCGGGGAGCCGTATCACAAGTGACCGGCTCCGCCGCGATCCGGGCAGGAACGTGCCGGCAGCAGGCGCCGGCGGCAATCTCATGAGTGACTGGTTCGAGGAATGGTTCGGTGAGGAGTACCTCGAGCTGTACCCGCACCGCGATGAGCGTGAAGCGCGTCGAGCCGCCGCGAGCATCGCCCGCGTTGCACCGGTGCCGCCGGATGCACGGGTGCTGGACCTCGCCTGCGGGGCGGGCCGCCACATGGGAGCGCTGGCCGAGCACTGGTGGACGGTGGGGCTCGACCTCTCGCCGGCGCTGCTTCGCGTGGCACGGTCGCGGCACATCGCCAGCCCGCTCGTGCGCGCCGACATGCGCGCCTTGCCCTTCCGCACCGCCAGTTTCGGTCTCGTGGTCAACCTCTTCACGAGCTTCGGCTACTTTCGCGACGACGCGCAGCATCAACGGGTGCTCGACGAGGTGGGGCGCGTGACGCGGCCCGGCGGATGGTTCGTGCTCGACTATCTGAACGACGCGTACGTCCGTGCGACGCTCGTACCGCGCGACGAGCGATGCGTCGGGTCGCGGAGCGTGGAGCAGGAGCGCGACATCACGCCTGACCGGCGCTACGTCTGCAAGACGATCCGGCTGGTGGACGAGGCGCGCTCATTCACGGAGCGCGTGCGTCTCTTCACACCTGACGAGTTGCGCGCCATGTTGACGCGCGCGCGGTTCACCGTCGCGCATCTGTTCGGCGATTACGGCGGCGAATCGCACGACGCCGCCGCGCCGCGCACCATCCTGGTCGCCGAGCGGCAATGAGCGAGCTTCGCATCGTCACCCATCCGCTCGGCGGGTCGCCGCTGGCGCGCGACGCCGTTGCGGGACGCCTTCCCGCCGCGTGGCTGCCGGCGGTACCGCGTGGCGCGGCGTGGCGCGATCGCGTAGCCGCGGTGCGCGACACGTTCGCGCAGCGCGACTGGCTGGACGCGCTCGCTCCCGCCATCAGCGCCTCCGGCACGGCGGCGGCGCGCCTGGCGCGAAGCGCGGGGGGACGCGGGGTGGTCGTCACGACCGGCCAGCAGCCGGGACTCTTTGGCGGCCCGTTGTACACGTGGCACAAGGCGCTGAGCGCGCTCGCCCTGGCCGACGCACTGGAACGGGAGACCGGCGTCCCGGTGGCGCCGCTCTTCTGGGCCGCTACCGACGACGCCGATTTCGCCGAGGCATCCGTGACGTACGTGGCGGTGCCAGGCGGCGTGCGCGAGATCGCGCTCTCCGGGCGAGCGGAGGCCAGCCGCCGCGGCTCCGGCGCCATCGCGCTGCGTGAGCTCCCGCTCGGCGATGTCCGGGCGCAGGTGGCCGAGCTCGTGCTCGGCGCGGGCTCGGCGACCTTCGCCGACGCCCTGGAGACGGTGCGCGCGTGTTATCGCGCGGACGCCACGGTCGGGGAGGCGTACGTGTGTCTCTTGCGCGCGCTGCTCGAGCCGATGGGCATCGCCGTGCTCGATGCCGGGCACCCGGCGGTGCGCGAGGCTGCGCTGCCGACGTTGCGGAAGGCCATGCACGCGGCGCGCGAGATCGACGCGGCGCTGCAAACGCGCGACGCGGAGATGCGTCGCGCCGGATACGATCCACAGGTGAGCCACGTCCCGGGATTGTCGCTCGTGTTCCATGCCGCCGACGGACGGCAGCGCCTGCCCATCGCGCAGGCGGTGGAGGGATCGGCGGAGCCGCTCGGACCCAACGTGCTGCTGCGCCCCGTCGTGGAGCGATCCATCCTCCCGACCGCCGCGTACGTCGCCGGGCCCGCCGAGCTCGCGTACTTCGCGCAGTCGTCCGCGGTGGCGGCGGCGCTCGACACTGCGCCGCCGCTCGGCGTCCCGCGCTGGTCGGCGACGATCGTGGAGCCGCACGTGGGGCGGATTCTCGATCGCCACGCGCTGCGGATCGAGGAGCTGCGCGACGCGCATGCCGCCGAGACGCGGCTCGCCGGGGAGCGCGTGCCGGACGACGTGCAGTGCGCACTCGCCCAGCTACGCCAGACGGCAGCCGAGGCCTGTGATCGGATGCTGGCGCCGGACGCGGCGCGCCGCCTGCTGCCTCCTGCCGTGATCGCCGGTTTTCATCGCGATCTGGAGCACCGCGTCTCGCGGCTGGAGCGCCGCGCCCGCGCCGCCGTGAAGCGTGCGGATGCGCAGATGATGCACGACATCGCCACCGCGCGCGGATCGCTCTTTCCCGGCGGCGCGCCGCAAGAGCGCCGGTTGAATCTCATCCCGCTCCTCGCGCGACATGGTCCCGTGTTGCTCGACGCACTGCGCGCGGAGGCGAGCGCGCACGCGGCCGCGGTGGTGGAGTCGCGCGCCGGAGAGGCTCCCAGCGCGCACGCGGTGACGGTGGCCAGCGCGCACGCGGCGTCGCGAGCCAGCCCCGGGCGTGGCTGAGGCTCCCCCGGCACCGGCCGCCGCCGACGCCGGCGCGCGACGTGCCGCCAGCTTCGTTGCCGGCGGCATTTTCGTGAGCCGGCTCATCGGCTTCGTCCGGGACCGACTGTTCGCGCACTTCTTCGGGAGCTCCGCCGCGGCCGACGCGTTCAACGCCGCGGTCAAGATTCCCAACGTCCTCCGCAATCTGCTCGGGGAAGGCGCGCTCTCGGCATCGTTCATTCCCGTCTACAGTGCCGCGCTGGAGCGCGCGGACGAGCGCGAAGCCCGCGCGCTCGCCAACACGGTACTCGGCATTCTCCTGCTCGTCACCTCCGGGTTGACCGTGATCGGGATCGCCGCCGCGCCGGCCATCACCGCGCTGGTGGCTACGGGCTTCGACCCGGCGCGCGCGGCGCTCACCACGCGGCTCGTGCGCGTGCTCTTTCCGATGAGCGCGCTGATGGTGCTCTCCGGCTGGTGCCTGGGAATCCAGAATTCGCACCGGCGCTTCTTCAACGCGTACGCGAGCGCCGCGCTCTGGTCGCTCGCGCAGATCGTGCTGCTGGTGTGGTGGGGCGCGCGTGCCGGCTCGCTGGAAAGGCTGGCGTGGTGGCTGGCCTGGGCCACGCTGGCCGGGTCCATACTGCAGATCCTCGCGCAGCTTCCGCAGGTCCTGCCGCTCGTGCGCCCGCTGCGCCCGCGTGTGAGCCTGGACGTGCCGGGCGTGCGCGAGACGCTCGGCAACTTCGTTCCAGTGGTCACGGCCCTCGGCCTCTTCCAGATCTCGAGTCTCATCGACCTGCAGATCGCCGCCTGGCTCCCCACCGGTTCGGTCGCCAACCTGGGCTACGCCACGCGCCTGTACATGGTGCCGATCGCGTTGTTCGGCATCTCCGTGGCGGCCGCGTCCCTTCCCGAGTTCTCACGCGAATCCGGCGCGGCCAGGGAAGCGCTGCTCGAGCGGCTGCGCGCCGGCTGGGTGCGCATTCTGTTCTACATCATCCCCACGACCGTCGCGTTCCTGCTGTACGGTGATCTCATCATCGCGGTGCTCTATCGCAGTGGCCGCTTCGGCGCGGACGAGCAGCGCCTGGTGCACCTCATTCTCGCGGCATACGCGCTGGGGCTGGTCGGATTCAGCTCCGTCAAGCTGCTGGCCTCGGCGTACTACGCGCTGCAGGACTATCGGACCCCGCTCCGCGCGGCGGGTGTGGCGCTGTTGTGCGGCACGCTGGCGTCGGTCGGTATCGCGCTGCCGCTCCGGCACTCGCCGGTGGGCGCGGCAGGGCTGGCCGTGGGGGCCTCGTTGGGTGCGTACGTCAACCTGGCCATTCTCCGGCGCGGGCTGCACCGCACACTGGGGCCGCTCTACACCGCAGCAATGTGGCAAGGGACGTGGCGCATCGTGCTTGCCACGGGAATCGCCGCCGGCGTGGCGCTCCCTGTGCGGTGGGTGCTCCGCAGCGCCAACGTCTTCGTGGCCGCAGTGGCAATTCTGCCGCTGTTCGGGGTAGTATATCTGGTCTCGGCGCACCTCCGTGGCAGTCAGGAAGCCACGCGATGGCTGCGCCGGTTGCCGCTGGGTCCACGCAGATGATGTCCTCCCTCGATGATCGTGTCGTGCGCCGGGTCGCCGCTCTTCCGGAGTCGCCGGGCGTGTATCTGTGGAAAGGTGCCGATGGCGCCGTGCTGTACGTGGGCAAGGCAAAGCGCCTGCGCTCGCGCGTGCGCAGCTACCTGGCCGGCGACCACCGCGAGAGCGTCAAGACGCAGGCACTGATGCGACAGGCCGCCGATGTCGAGACGATCGTCGTTCCGTCGGAGGCGCACGCGCTCATCCTCGAAGCGAATCTCATCAAGGAGCATCACCCGCGGTTCAACATCGCCCTCCGCGACGACAAATCCTATCCCTACATCAAGGTCACGGTGAGCGAGCCGTTCCCGCGCGTGCTCGTCACGCGGCGGCTCGTCGACGACGGCTCCCGCCATTTCGGTCCGTACACGGATGTGGGTGCCATGCGCCGCGCGCTGAACGTGGTGAAGCGCATCTTCACCGTGCGCTCGTGCCACTACGACATGCCGCGCGAGATGCCGGAGCGGCCGTGCCTGGACTACTCGATCGGCCGGTGCAAGGCGCCATGCGCGCTCCTGCAGACGCAGGCGGAGTACCGCGCGATGATCGACGAGGTCCTGCTCTTCCTCGGCGGTCGTGCCGAGGAAGTGACGCGGCGCGTGCGCGAGCGGATGGACGCCGCCGCGGCTCGCCTCGACTTCGAGCGCGCGGCCGAGCTGCGCAACACGCTCCAACGGCTGGAGCAGCTGGAGGAGCCGACGGTCGTGGTGGAGGTGGAAGGGGGCGACCGCGACGTGGTGGGATACGCCCGTGATGGCGACGATGCGTGCGTGGTGTTGCTCCGCATCCGCGGCGGCAAGTTGCTCGCCCGCGAGCACGACATGCTGGAGAATCTCGCCGGCGAGGACGATGCCGCGGCGCTCGCGGCCTGGCTCGCCGGCGCGTATCTGCGCAGCGACAGCCGCGCCGCGGAGCTGCTCATGCCGTTCGGCGTCGAGGACCACGCGCCGCTCGAAGAGGCGCTCGCCGGCACGCGGCTGCGCGTGCCGCAGCGCGGTCCCAAGCGTGCGCTGGTGGACCTGGCGGAGCAGAACGCCCGGCACCAACTGGAAGAGCTGCGGCTCACCGCGCCGGATGCCGAAGGCGGTGAGCGCGCCGGTGATCCGGTCTACGAGCTCCAGCGTGAGTTGGGGCTACAGCGCGTGCCGCGCAGCCTGGTGTGCTTCGACATCTCCACCGCGCAGGGGACCGACACGGTCGGCTCCGCCATCTGGTTCGACAACGGACGACCGCGCCGGAGCGAGTACCGGAAGTTCCGCGTGAAGACGGTGGAGGGCACCGACGACTTCGCCGCCATGCACGAAGTCGTCACGCGCTGGGCGCGCCGCCGCATCGATGAGGAGCAGCGGCTCCCCGATCTGGTGGTGATCGATGGCGGCAAGGGACAACTTGCGTCGGCGCGCGCGGCGCTGGATGCCGCGGGGCTCGCGTCGCTTCCCGCCATCGCGCTCGCCAAGCGCGACGAAGAGGTGTTCCTCGCGGACCGGCGTGACCCGCTTCGGCTGTCGCGCCGGTCGGCTGCGCTCCGCCTCTTGCAGCGCGCGCGCGATGAGGCGCATCGCTTCGCCGTCACGTACAACCGGAAGCGGCGCACCATGCGCACCGTCACCTCGGAGCTGCTCCGTGTGCCGGGCATTGGCCCCACGCGCCGGCGCGCACTGCTGCGCGCGTTCGGCAGCGTGGACGCCATCCGCCACGCCGACCCGCAGGACATCGCGCGTCTTCCCGGGTTCAGTCCACAGTCGGCGCGCCGACTCCTCGATGCGCTCGGCGCATCCTCCCCTCTGCGAGAAAGTGAATCGAATGCCTGAATGGACGCTCGAGTGCTCGGCCTGCCGGACTCCCGCGACCGACGTGCCCGCCACCGTGTGTGCACGGTGCGGCCAGCCGCTCCTCGTGCGCTACCCGTCGCTGCCGCGGTCGCGCGAGAGTGTGCACGCGCGATGGGACATGTGGCGCTATGCGCCCTTCATGCCCCTCACACCCGGTGAGGAGCCGGTATCGCTCGGCGAAGGCGGGACCCCGTTGCTCGAGCTGCCGCGGCTTGCCGAGGAGATCGGCGTCGGCCGCCTGTGGGTGAAGGACGAAGGGTTGAATCCCACCGGGTCGTTCAAGGCGCGCGGGATGAGCGCCGCCGTCACGCGCGCGCGTGCGCTTGGCGTCGAGGGACTCGTCGTTCCCACCGCGGGGAACGCTGGTGCCGCGCTCGCGGCGTACGGCGCGGCCGCCGGTCTCCCGGTGCGTGTGTACGCGCCCGAGACCACGCCAGCGGCCATTCTCTCGACGGTGCGCACCCTTGGTGCGGAGCTCGTGACGGTGCCCGGACACATCGGCGATGCCGGTCGCGCCGCGCGTGCCTGTGCGGCCGAGCTCGGGTACTTCGATGTCTCCACGCTCCGCGAGCCGTATCGCATCGAGGGGAAGAAGACCATGGGCATGGAGCTGGCCGAGCAGTTGGGGTGGCGGCTGCCGGATGCGATCATCTATCCCACCGGAGGTGGAACCGGGCTCATCGGGATGTGGAAGGTGTTCTCCGAGATGCAGAGCGCCGGGTGGTTGTCGCCGAATGAGCGCTTTCCGCGCATGGTATCGGCGCAGGCATCGGGGTGCGCGCCGGTGGTCCGTGCCTTCCAGGCGCGCGCCGAGTCGGCCACGCCGTGGGAAGATCCGGTGACGCACGCCAGTGGGCTCCGCGTCCCCGCGCCGCTCGGGGACCGGCTCATCCTGCGTGCGCTCTACGAGAGCGACGGATGCGCGGTCGCGGTGAACGAGGAAGGCATCCGCGCAGCCACGGCACGCCTGGGGCGCGCGGGGATCGACGCCGCGCCCGAGGGCGGGTGCGCGCTCGCGGTGTGCGAGCAGTTGGCAGCCGCCGGGTGGCTGAACGCGACGTCCGAGGTCGTCGTCTTCAATACCGGAAGCGGAGCGTCGTACCGCACGTGAGCGTCACGACGCCACGCGTGCGGTGCCTGGCCGCGCTCCGCTTGCACGCCTAGCTTTCCGCGCATGACCATCGCGATTCTCGATCCGTTCAGCGGCATCGCCGGGGACATGCTGCTGGGGGCGCTCGTGGATGTCGGCCTCGATACCGACTGGCTCCAAGCGCTCCCGCACCGGCTCGGCCTGGACGGCGTGAGCGTGCGCATCGAGCGCGTGCGCCGCGCAGGGATCGCCAGCGTGAAGGTCGATTTCGAGATCCCTCCGCAACCGCACGGGCGACACATTGGCGAGATGCGCGCGCTCGTGGCGCATGCCGAGCTGCCGTCGCGCGTGCGCGAGCGCGCCGACGCCGCGTTCATGGGGATCGCCACGGCCGAAGGGGCCATCCACGGTGTACCGCCGGACAAAGTGCACCTGCACGAGGTTGGGGCAGTGGATGCCATTCTCGACGTCGTTGGAGGCATCTGGGGGATGGAGACGTTGGGCGTCGATGCGATCTACTGTGCCCCGGTGACGCTCGGCGACGGCACGGTGGAAGCTGCGCACGGTACGCTTCCGGTCCCCGCGCCCGCCACGCTCAAGCTCCTGGAGGGGATCCCGGTGCGCCCCGGCCCCGAGGGCGCAGGGGAGTTGGTCACTCCCACGGGCGCCGCGCTTGTCCGCGTGCTCTCCTCCGGCGCTCCGCCTGCGCGCTACGTCCCACTCCGCAGCGGCTACGGCGCCGGGACGCGCGATCCGCGCGGCCGTCCGAACGTCCTTCGTGTCGTCGTTGCCGATGCGGCGTCCGCGGCGGATTGGCGCGCGGAGAGCATCGAGCGCCTGAGCTGCGAGATCGACGACATGCCGGCGGAATACCTCGCCGCTGCTGCGGACCGGTTGCGCAGCACCGGCGCGCTCGACGTGCTGCTGCTGCCGGTGATGATGAAGAAGGGGCGCCCCGGCACGCGGCTGGAGGTGTTGTGCGATCCTGCCGATGCGGAGTCGCTGCTGGCGCAGATCTTCCGCGAGACGACGAGCATTGGCGTTCGGCGGGAGCGCTTGGAGCGCCTGGCCTTGCCGCGGCACGTCGAGAGCGTGCAGGTTTTGGAGCATCGTGTGCGCGTGAAGGCCGTGCGACTCCCAGGCGGGGCGTGGCGTGCAAAGCCGGAAGCTGACGACGTCCTAGAGGTGTCCCGATCGACGGGGCGGTCATTTCGGGATGTCTTCGGTATGGCGTCGGCTGCTGGGGAACGGATGTTGACGAGCCGTGTGGAAGATGGGGTGCAGTCGTCGCCAACGACGTGAGCGGAATCCACTCAGGAGAATGTTGATGACCAAGGGGTACAGAGCGCTGCTGCTCGCGCTCGCCACTTCACTGGTGGCGACCGGCGCGGTGCGCGCGCAATCCGAGTGTTCGATCGATCTCGAGCATCCCTCGGACCTGAAGAACGCGGACAAGTCCATGACGCTGATCGATGCGGGTATCAGTCGGGACAACCCGCGAAAGCAACTGCAGGACATCGTCAAGAAGCTCACGGAAAAGCCGGCCAAGTTCGCCGACAACCCGGTGGGGCACGACTTCGTGCTCGGGACGGCGCTTGCGCATTTCGCGGCGCTTCCGGATCAGGCGCCCGTCGCCAAGCGGCGCGATCTGGGCTTCGTCAGCGAGCCCGAAGCGACGGTCGACATCCTGGTCGCCGCCGACTCACTCCTCGATCGCGTGGACCAGCAGGCCGGCTGCGCCGAACAGACGGCCACCCCGCGGCAGCGCGCATGGCAGCCGCTCGTGAACCGGGCCGCGCAACTGATCAACGCTGACCAGCTCGATTCGGCGCAGGTGCTGTTGCAGCGCGCGAACGTGATCTTCGACGGACTGCCGTACGCGTACTACTACCTGGCCGCCATCGCGCAGCGCCAGGAGAACGATTCGGCGGCCGCGGCGAACTTCTCGCTGGCGCTCGATCGCGCTACCCAGGAGAAGGCGGCGCAGGACAGCAACGTCGCCCAGATTCGCGAGGTGGCCATGTACAGCCTGGGCGTGATGACGGTGCAGCAGGCGCAGAAGGAAACCGGCGCCGCGCAGCAGGCCGGGATGAAGCGCGGTCTGCAACTGCTGCAGGCGTTCGTGCAGGAGTTCCCGCAGAGCGAGAGCGCGCCGCGCGCCAAGGCGATCATTCCCTCGCTCATGGTGGCGAGCGGCGATACGGCGGCGGCGTCGCAGTTGCAGAACGACATGGTGGAGCACCCGGAGAACTACAACGCCTTGCAGCTCTTCCAGGCAGGGACGGATGCCTTCTCCACGGACAAGGCGCTCGCGGCGCGCTTGCTCGAGGCGGGGCTGCAGAAGAACCCGTACTATCGCCCCGGTCTCTTCAACGCCGTGAACACGTACTACGCGGCGCGCGACTTCGAGAAGATGGCCAAGGTCGCCGAGCGGCTCGTGCAGGTGGATCCCAACAACACGGACAACATCGACCTGTTGGCGGTGGCCTACGATCAGTTGTCGCAGAAGACTACCGACGCCACGCAGAAGAAAGCCCTGCACGACTCGGCTGCGGTGCTGGCGCATCGGGCCGAAGTGCTTCCGATCGTCGTCGAGATCAACGAGTTCCAGCGCGAAGGCACGGCCCAGGTTTTCGCGGGCTCCATCCAGAACAAGTCCAAGACGGCGCAGCAGGTGACGCTCCGGGTGGACTTCCTGGACGAGTCGGGGAAGGTGGTTTCGCACCGTGACGAGACGGTCGCGCTCCCAGCCAATGGTGCGCAGGCGTTCACGATCCGGGTGGATGACGCGCCGGACATTGCCGCGTACCGATACGCGCCGCTCGGGTAGGAAGTATCGAGCGGTCCGCGTCTCGACGCGCACATCGCGACGGCCGGCTCTCGTCGAGAGAGCCGGCCGTCGTGGTTTTCTCCTCGGCGCGCTGTGTCGGGAGCGCTCCTGCGAGCGCGAAGGTGGGTCGCTGCGGCCCACGCGCCGGCGCAGGTGCCCACCGTAGGGAAGCCCCGGGCGCTGGCTCCGGCAGTTCGACATGTTCGCGTAGTCAACATGTGGTGGCATGTTGACTTCCGCCATGTCGTCTCCTAATTTGGTTTAGCTGTAACCGCGCTCCGGTGCGTGCCCTCCGCCACCGATCCACTCCTCGCCACGCCGCACCGCGATGGTCCGCGTCAAGCAAGTTGCCTCAGACGGAATTGCCCATGCGCTGGGCATGGTGCCGGGCACCGAGTTGCTCTCGGTGAACGGGCGCCCCGTCGCCGATTTTCTCGACTGGGAGTTCCTCTCCGCCGACGACGTACTGCGCGTCGATGCCCGACTGCCAGACGGGGAGGAGGTCGTGTACGACATCGAGCGTCCCGAAGGCAGCGCGATCGGGATCGAGCTCGAGCCGCCTCGCATCCGGCGCTGTGCCAATCGCTGCGAGTTCTGCTTCATCGAGGGGCTGCCGGAGGGTCTGCGCCCGTCGCTGTACGTACGCGATGACGACTACCGGCTGTCCTTCGCATACGGCAACTTCGCCACGCTGTCCAACGTACGCGAGCGCGACATCGCGCGCATTCTCGAGTACCGGCTGTCCCCGCTGTACGTGTCGGTCCACGCCACGCCGTGGGAAGCGCGCAAGGTGCTCCTCAACAACCCGCGCGTCCCCAACGTCCTCGAGCAGCTCGGCACGCTCGCGGCGGGCGGCATCCAGTTTCACTGCCAGATGGTGATCGTGCCCGGCGTGAACGATGGCGCCGTGCTCGAGCAGTCGCTCTCCGATCTCTGGGCGCTGGACGATGCTGTGCTCTCCACGGCCATCGTCCCGGTGGGCCTCACGCAGTTCTCCCATCTCTACACGGGGAAAACCATGGACCCGCAGCACGCCGCGGGGCTCCTGGAGGTCGCCGCGCGCTGGCAGGCGCGGGCGCTGGCCGAGCGAGGGACGCGATGGGTCTTCGCCTCCGACGAGATGTACGTGCTGGCGGGGCGAGAGCTCCCGGGCGCGGATCACTACGAGGACTTCCCGCAGATCGAGAATGGCGTGGGCGCGGTGGCGGCGCTGCGTCAGCGCGTCGAGGCGTTCTGTCGTCGTGCGCCCTCGCTGCGCGGGCACCGCATCGGCGTCGTGACCGGAACGGCCATGGGGCGTGAGCTCATGCCGCGCCTCACCGCCATGCTCTCCGCCGCGACCGGCGCGCACTTCGAGATCATCGTCGCGGAGAATGCGCTCTTCGGGCCCACCACCACCACGGCAGGGCTGCTGCCCGGTGCAGACGTGCGCCGCGCACTTCACGATCGTTCCGATCTCACACTCGCCCTCATTCCGGCCGAAACGATCAACGATGACGGCGTCTTCCTCGACGACGTCGTGTTCGCCGACCTGCAACGTGAGATGCCGATCCCGGTGCATCCGTCGTACGACTTTGCCGACGTCCTCCGCACGGTGGCGAGTGGCGGCACGGGGCGCCGGCGACGCGCCGCGACCGTCTCGTGAATGCACCGGTCGTCGCGATCGTCGGGCGGCCGAACGTCGGAAAATCGGCGCTCTTCAATCGCATCGTGGGGGGCAACGCGGCGATCGTCAGCGATGAAGCAGGGACCACGCGCGATCGGCACTTCCAGCGCGCCGAGTGGAATGGACGGAGCTTCTGGCTGGTCGACACGGGCGGGTTGAGCGACGATCCGCACGCGGCCATGGATGCCGAGATCCGGCGGCAGGTGCTGCTCGCCGTCGCCGAAGCGGACATGCTCCTGGTCGTGGTGGATGCAGAGGTGGGTGTGCATCCCAGCGACGCGAACGTGCTGGACATCGTCCGGCACGCGGGGAAGCCCTGGCTGCTCGTGGCGAACAAGGTGGACGATCCGCGTTCCACGGCGTTCTACGAGTTCCACGCACTGGGCGCGGGAGACCCGCTCCCGGTCTCGGCGCTGAACGGCAAGGGGTCGGGCGATTTGCTCGACGCGCTCACCGCGCGCATGCCCGTCCTGCCGCCGGAGAGCGACAGCGGAATTCGCATTGCGGTGGTGGGGCGGCCGAACGTGGGAAAATCCTCGTTCGTCAACCGGCTGCTGGGCGAGGAGCGACTGGTGGTGTCCGACGCCGCAGGCACCACGCGCGACGCCATCGACGCACCCATGACGTACCATGGCCGCGAGCTCATTTTCGTGGACACGGCAGGGCTCAGGCGCCAGAGCCGGGTCGATCGCGGGATCGAGTTCTACGCCGGCCTGCGGACGCGCCGGGCGATCGCGCGCGCCGACGTCGCCCTCCTGCTCGTCGACGCCACCGTCGGGCTCGAAACGCAGGACCTGCGCATCGCGTCTACGGCGTGGGAAAACGGATGCGGGCTCGTGATCGTCGTCAACAAGTGGGATCTGGTGGAGCGGGACGACAAGGCGTCGGCCCACTTCACACGGGACGCGCGAGAGAAGGCCCCCTTTCTCCAGTGGGTGCCCTTTCTGTTCACCTCGGCGCGAACCGGCCAGCGGGTCACGCGGGCGCTCGACCTGGTGCTGCAGGTGAACGAGCAGCGGCATCGCCGCATCCCGACGCCGGAGGTGAACGACGCGCTCCGGGCGGTGGTGGCGCGGCGGCAGCCGCCGCAGCGTGCGGGGCGCGAGATCAAGCTGCTCTACGCGACGCAAGCCGACGCGGTGCCACCCACGTTCGCCGTGTTCGTGAATCGGCCGGACCTCGTCGAGGAGAACTATCTGCGCTACCTTCATAATGGATTCCGCGATGCGTGGGGGTTCCTCGGGAGCCCGTTGCGCGTCGTGCTGCGCAAGCGAGGCACCTGAGTGCACCCTTTCATCGCCCTGGTTCTGGCGTACCTGTTCGGGTCCATTCCGACCGCGTTCATCGTCGGGAAGGTGTTCGGCGGCATCGACCTTCGCCGGCATGGATCCGGAAACCTCGGTGCGACCAATGTGCTGCGCGTCATGGGGTGGAAGTACGCCATCCCCGTGTTCCTGGTGGACATCGCCAAGGGGGCTCTCCCCGTGTTCTTCCTTGCGTCCTGGACCACCGTGGGGAGCAAGGGCGTGTGGGCGGTAGCGTACGGGATCGCTGCCGTGCTGGGGCACGTGCTGCCGGTCTTCCTCAAGTGGCGCGGAGGAGGGAAGGGGGTGGCCACCGCCACGGGGGTGTTCCTCGCGCTGGCCGCCGTGCCCACGCTCGTGGCCATGGGGCTGTTCGTTCTCGTCGTCTATTTCTCCGGCTACGTGTCGCTCGCGTCGCTCTCCGCTGCGCTGGCGCTCCCCACCGCGATCCTGATTCTGCGCGAAGGGATCGGCTCCCCGATCTTCGTGGCGAGCGCCATCGTGTGTGTCTTCGTGTTCTGGACGCATCGCGCGAACATCGCGCGCTTGCGGCGCGGGGAGGAGCACCGACTCGGGCGCAAGCCATCCGCCTGATGCGGTGCGCCGTGGTGGGCGCGGGCGCGTGGGGGACGGCGCTGGCCGACCTGCTCGCCCGCATGCGTCATGAGGTGACGCTGTGGGCCTACGAGCCCGAGGTTGCGGAGCACATCACGCGGCATGGCGAGAACGCCCGCTTCCTGCCGGGAGTGCGACTCCAGCCGTCGTTGCGCGCTACCGCCGATCTCGCGTCGGCGCTGGCCGGTGCGGCGCTCGTCGCCTTCGCCACGCCGTCGCACGTGCTGCGCAGCGTGGCGCGACAGGGGGACGGCACCATTCCGGCGGACGCGACCGTGGCCGTGGCCACCAAGGGGATCGAGCGTGGGTCGCTCGCGCTCATGTCACAGGTGATCGCCGACGAAGTGCCGGGGCGCCCCGTGGTGGCGCTCTCGGGACCGAGCTTCGCTTCCGAGGTGGCGGCGGGGTACCCCACTGCACTGGTGGCCGCCTCGCGCGATGCCGACGCCGCGGCGATGGTGCAGCAAGCGTTCAGCGGCGAGCGCTTCCGCGTCTACACGCATCACGATGTGGTGGGTGTCGAGCTGGGGGGCGCGCTCAAGAACGTCATTGCCGTCGCCGCCGGCATCACCGAGGGACTCGGCCTGGGATTCAACGCGCGTGCCGCGCTCATCACGCGCGGGCTTGCCGAGATGACGCGTCTCGCCGTCGCACTCGGCGCGTCGCCACTCACGCTGTCCGGGCTGGCCGGCGTGGGCGACCTCGTGCTGACGTGCACCGGGTCGCTCAGCCGCAACCGCTCGCTGGGCGCCGAGCTGGCGGCCGGCGTGCCGCTCGATCGGATTCTCGCCTCGCGCGACACCGTGGCCGAAGGCGTCGTCACCACGCAGAGCGCGCACGCGCTGGCCGCGCGTGAGGACGTCGAGATGCCGATCGTGGCGGCGGTCCACCGCATTCTCTTCGAGCGTCACCCCCCGCAGGATGCGATCACCGAGCTCATGACCAGGGAGCTGCGCGCGGAGCACGAACGATGAGCGAACGCGAACCCGTTCAGGAATTCTTCTCCATCGGCGAGGTCTGTGCGCTGACGGACCTCAAGCCGCACGTGCTGCGGTACTGGGAAAGCCAGTTCCGCTTCCTGAGTCCGGCCAAGACGCGGGCCGGCAATCGTGCCTACCAGCGCAAGGAGATCGAGCTCATCCAGCTCGTCAAGCACCTGCTCTACGACGAGAAGTACACGATCGAAGGGGCACGGCAGAAGATCGAAGCACAACGGCGTCGCGGCGAGCTGCGCTCCGACGCGCGGCAGGCGCTCGCCCGTCGCACCATCGAGACCCTCGAAGGAGAACTGCGCGCCATCCTTCGCGTGCTCGACGGCGCCGACGTGGAGGCCTGACGGATGCCACGTCGGCCGACGTCCACCGCAGGCTGACGCCGCGCGCCGCGTACGCCATGCGACTCCTCTGCACGAACGACGATGGCATTCTGGCGGCGGGGCTCGATTGCCTCGTGCGCGCCGCGTCGCAATTGGGCGAGGTGACGGTCGTCGCGCCTGATCGCGAACAGAGCGCGACCAGCCACTCGCTCACGCTGCATCATCCCGTGCGCCCCGTGCGCCGCGGGGAGCGGCGCTTTCAGGTGGATGGCACGCCCACCGACTGCGTGATGCTGGCCGTCGAAGCGCTCATGCCCGAGCGTCCCGACTTCGTGGTGAGCGGTGTCAATCATGGCCAGAACATGGGCGAGGACGTGCTCTACTCGGGCACCGTGGCGGCGGCCATGGAAGGACTCAGCCTGGGGATCCCTTCGATCGCGATGTCCTTCGCCGGCGGCGATCTGCACGCCGATCCGGCGCTCCTGCTGGGGCAGGTGGACCTCGTGCGCTTCGTCCTCGAGCACCTCACCGGACTGCAGGAATTTCCCGCGAGTACGCTGTTCAACGTGAACCTGCCGCCGCTCCCCGCTGCGCAGGTGCGCGGCATCCGACTGACGACGCTCGGACGCCGCGTCTACTCCGATTCGCTCATGCGGATGCACGATCCGCGCGGACGCGAGATCTACTGGATCGGCGGTGGCTCGGCCGAGTGGTCGGGACGCGAGGACTCGGACTTCCGCGCGGTGCGCGAGGGGTTCGTCTCCGTCACGCCGCTGCATCTCGACCTCACCAACTATCGTCTGCTCGACGCGGTGCACACATGGTGGCGGGAACCGTGACGCATCTCTACCAGGGCGCGCGCCGGCGGCTGGTGGAGCAGCTCCACGACGGCGGCATTACCGACCTGGCCGTGCTCCGCGCCTTCGATCTCACGCCGCGGCACGTGTTCGTCCCCACGGGAATGCAGCACCGCGCCTATGAGGACAGCGCGCTCCCGATCGGCAACGGGCAGACGATCTCGCAGCCCTCCACGCACGCGCGCTATCTCTCGCTCCTGCATCTCACCGGTGCCGAGCGCGTGCTCGAGATCGGCACCGGGTCCGGCTACCAGACCGCGCTGCTGTCGCATCTCGCGTCGCAGGTGTTTTCCATCGAGCGCGTCGGTGGACTGCTCGACCGTGCGCGCGATGCGCTGCGCGCCGCCGATGCGCGCAACGTCTCCCTCCTCACCGGCGACGGCACGCTGGGGTGGCGCGAGTACGCGCCGTTCGACGCGATCCTCGTCACGGCGGGCGCGCCGGACGTGCCCCAGCCGCTCGTCGAGCAGCTCGCCGAGGGCGGCCGGATGCTCATCCCCCTCGGCGGACGCGACGAACAGCAGCTGGCGCTCCTCACGCGGCACGGCGACACGCTCGACCGTCGTGACATCGGCGCCGTACGATTCGTCCCGCTCGTGGGGATCCACGGGTGGAGCGCGTAGCGTACAGCGTGCGCAGGGAGGGTGCGTGCACTCTCTCTCCCAGCTGCACGCTGCTCCGCATGGCGCGCATGGTCCCGCACCCCTGACGGAGCCTTCGCTCCGCGTTAGCTTTCCCTGGCATCCAGTCTCCGGAGTGCGATGGTGCAACACGATGACGTTCCTCCGGCTCGCCCCGCTCGTGTGTCCGCGTTGCCCCCGTTCCGCCCGTCCCGCCAGCGGAGCACCCCCGCAGCCGGAAGCGACCGGGTAGCGCCCACCTCGAGCCCACTACCACGCCGTCCCTCGTTGGCGCCGTTCACGCCCCCCGGATCCCGGCGGGGGATCACGCCGCCCGCGCCGGGGCGTGCGGTTGCGAGCGGCGAGACGAGTGGAGCCGGCGCGCCGCCCGCCGTGGAGAGCGAGTACGCGGAGCTCCTCTCGCGCGAACAGGAGCAGCCGTCCACCGCCCTGCATGCCGAGCTCGAGCAGACCGCGGAGCACAGCGCGGAGCACAGCGCGGAGCACAGCGTCTCCGATACCGCTCCGATCGACGCGACCGCGTCCGCCGACGAGGCGCTGCTCGGAGAACCGGAGTCCGCCGTCCCATTCGTCGAAGCGCACGATGCCATTGCGTGGGACACGGCGCAGGCCACGCGCGAGCGCATGGAGCCCGCGCACGAGGTGCCGCTTTCGGAGGAGGAATTCTTCCGGGACGCCTCCTTCGAGGACGAGCAGGACCGCACCGCGAGCGAGCCGCCGAGCGTGAGCGAGGCGACGGGCCTAGAAGCGCAGAGTGAAGAGTGGACAGCGGAGCGCGTCGAGGAGCGGGCGCCGGATGCGCACGCTGCCGATCTCGCATCGTTCGCAACGTTCGAGGCGGACGACGCGCCGCGCGATGCGGCTGCGGCAGACGCATTGCACGATGCGAGCGCCGACGCGCTCGACGCGGTGGGCGGCGACACGCTCGACGCGGCCGTTGCTTCGGTCGATCGCGACGTCGAATCGCTCGACGCGATCACCCTCGACACCGCCACGGTGCAGGACGTCGTGCAGGGCGCGGATGACGACACGCCCGTCGACATCGGTGCGGTGCTGGACGCTCCCGCGTTTGCGGCGGAAGCGGGCTCGGAGGAGCCTCGGTTCGACGTGAGCGGCGCCCCCGCGGGCGGCACGACGAGCGACCTTGCGATTCGGGACGCGCAGGAGAGCCAGCGCGCTGCGGAACAACTCGAGAGCGAGCCGTCGCCGGACGGCCAAGCCACGAGCGCGGGTGTGAGTGCTGCCGCAGCCTCGTGGGGAGACGACGACTGGGAGCCACTCACCCCGAACGACGCATCCACCGTTGGCGAACGCACCGCCGCCGACGCGGCCGGCGCCTCCGCCGCCACCTCGGAGTCGTTCGAGTTCGCCGGAGAGTTTCCACTCCCCGAGGCGTTCCGGTCCGCCATGGAGATGGTGGGCATCCCATCCAACCCGGAAGGGCTGCTGCCCCGCGGGTCGACGCCGTTCCAGGTTCCTGCGACCGGTGGAGCGGGTGCGGCGAGCGATCGTGAGGTGCCATCTGCCGAGCTCCCTGGCGGAGGGGAGCGTGACCTCGCGCAGCCGGATGCGCCGCGTCCGACGACGCTGGTGAGCGCGCTCGAGCGCATTGCCGAGCGCGTGCGACGGGGAGAGGTGGTGCTCCCCGGCGATCTCGACGTCACCAGTGATGAGGCCGCGCTCGCGACCACGTTGGCGGCGCTGCTGGGCCGGCCGAAGCGCTGATCGCGGGCGTGCGCGGTGATGACCCTTCACCTGGAAGTGCACGGCAGGGTGCAGGGTGTAGGGTTTCGGTGGTACGTTCTGGAGACGGCACGTCGCCTCGATCTGGCGGGATGGGTTCGTAATCGACGAGACGGCGCCGTGGAAGTTGCCGCCGAAGGGACCGCCGATACGCTGAGACAGCTTCGCGAAGTGGTGGAGCAGGGCCCGCCCGGCGCCGCCGTGCGGATGGTGCGCGAGCTTCCCACGAGCGACCTGGGTGCCCTCCCACATCCATTCACCGTCATCCACTGACCGCCATGTCTGCGACGACACAGCGAGCGCTCGGCGCGCTGGAGCGCGAACTCCGTGGCCACATCCGCGACATCCCCGATTTCCCCAAGCCGGGGATCCTGTTCAAGGACGTGACGCCCGTGCTGCTCGATGCGGCGCTCTTTCGACGCACCACGGAGGAGATGGCGGCGCCGTTCGCGAGCGCGGGCATCACGCACGTGGTCGGCGTTGAGAGCCGCGGTTTCATTCTGGGAGCACCGGTCGCCCAACGGCTCGGCGCGGGATTCGTCCCCATGCGGAAGCCTGGCAAGCTCCCGTGGCAGGTGGAGCACGTGGAGTACGCGCTGGAGTACGGCGTGGACGCGCTGGAGGTGCACCGTGACGCCTTCGGTGCGGGACACCGTGTGCTGGTCGTGGACGACGTGCTCGCTACCGGCGGGACGGCCGACGCTGCGTGCAGGGCAGTGGAGCGGCTGGGCGCGTCGGTGGCGGGCGTGAGCTTCCTGCTCGCGCTGTCCGCGCTCCCTGGGCTTGCCAGGCTGGCCGGGCGCCGCCCGTCCGTGTTGGTGACGTTCTAGCGGGGGCGACAGGTGGGTCGTCGCACGGGTCGCGATTGGTTGGGTGAACGTCGCCATGCGTGCGCCAGTTATGTCAAACTATGTGCGCGGTGACTTACACCCTGCCGCCCCAGGAACCATCAGGTGCGTAGATGGGCCCACCTACGCCTGGCTCCTCTGGTGCGCGGGCGACGGCACCATCGATCGGCCGCTCGCGAGTCACTCCATCGCGTCGAGCCATGGAGTGGTTTACTTTGCAGGCGCTGCCCCTGTAGCTCAGGTGGATAGAGCAGCGGTTTCCTAAACCGTTGGCCGGGTGTTCGAGTCACCCCAGGGGCATCGTTCCTCAGGTGCAGTGCTCCAAGCGCAAGTGCATACGCATCTTGTGTCGTCTCACCTCATCCTGTTCCTCCACGAGCCACCATGCCGTCCACCAAGCCAGCCCGCGGAAACGTCTCCACACGCGACCTGACCTTCACGGAATGGGTGCAGTTGCATGCCAAGCAGGTGACCGCCGCGGTCATCGTGCTGCTCCTCATCGGCGGCGGGGTATGGTTCTACCTCAAGATGCAGCAGAATGAGGAAGAGCACGCGGCCAGCAGCCTCGGCGCGGCACGCGTCGCGATCGCGAGCAAGAACGCTGTGCTCGCTCGGAACGAGCTCGAACGTCTGACGTCGCGGTGGCCGCACACGGAGGCCGGTGAGCTCGGCGCGGTGCTCCTGGCGCAGTTGAACTTCGAGCAGGGCCGCTTTCAGGAAGCCGTCCAGGTGTTGCAGCACCTCAGGTCGGTCAGCCCCGACTACTCTCCGGGGCCAGTGCAGAATCTCATCGGACAGGGCCTCGAGCAGCTGGCGAAGCCGCTCGACGCAGCCAAGGCGTACGAGGCCGCTGCGGCCTCCGCCCGGTTCCCGCGAGACAGCTCGGAGTATCTCATGAGCGCCGCGCGAGCGTACATGACGGCCGGGAAGAAGGCGGACGCCGAGCATCTCTGGCGCGCCCTGGCCGAGAGCTCCAGCCAGGATGTCGCCGCCGAGGCGCGCCTCCGCCTGGGCGAGGTGAGCGCGGAGCCTGCGCGGGCCAAGCGCTCCTGAGCTGAGATCAGATCAGGAACAGGCCGCGGAACAGGCCGGTCCCGTATCGATCGGCTAGCCAGCTAAGCTCGCCGCAGCTCACGAACTTCACAGCATTCGGGCGGAACCTGGGCTCCGGGAAGGGGACGAGGCGTGCCGCCGCGCGCGGCCATCCTCACCGCCGTCCGGATCGCTACGCGCGCCTGTGCGCGCCTCAGCTTGCGTCACCTCCTGGCGCCGTGTGTTTGGCACGAAGTCTCGTCCGCTTCCGGCTGAGATTCACTACACGCCGAATCCTGACGATGGGCCGGATTCGCCCCAGGCTCGCATGGGAGGCGAGACGGTGTCCTTCGTCTGGCCGCATGCTGGCCAGGGCGGCGTATCTGGTCGCCAATGTAGTTCGTATAAGAGACGTTATGTAAACTTGCTGATGGGCATTTCTGTGGAAAACGGAGCTGCTGGGCCCCCGCTGGACGGCGAACACGCACTCTGATTTCCGGAACCTCGAAGCGGAAAGTAGTGGACATGGCAGTCATCACAATGTTGCCACACAATGAGTTCTATGCTCGCATACCGCTGCGCAACCGCGCCTGTCGAGCGCCTACGGCCACGCTCGCTGGGCAGGCAAGCGAGCAACGCGGCGCTCGCCCGGAACGCTGGCTTCGAGTTGGGGCTACGCAGGTCGGTCGGGTGTGCTGACCCCGAGGTGCGAGCTCTAGAGGACCACGCCGGTGGGCTGGCTGCGAGAGCTGGGGTATCGACTGCCAGCGTGGAGGTCCCTCGCGGACCTCAGCCGCGCGAGCGCGACGCGAGAGCTGGCTGGCTCGGGCAGATGCGCGACTACAGTGAGTGCTCTGCGGCGCCATTCTCGCCGGGACTGCGGGGCTTCCTGAGCGCAGCCTGGTCGAACCGTGTCCAGAACGAATCGCCCCCCCGGATCCGCGCCGCTGCGCGGCGCGCCGAGGGACGGAACCGTCGCTACCGGACGGCTGGCCCGTCCTCAGACATCCTGGAGCTCGCCGCGGTAGACAAGGCGCCCTTCCCCCTGGAGCGTCGGGATCCAGAGGCCGTCGGCGGTCTGCTCGAGGTACACGGTCAGGGTCATGCCGGATGGCGGCGTGAGCGAAACGGGAGACGACGATTCTCCCCACAGCGTGAGCAGGAGCGCGCTGGCCACCGCACCCGTGCCGCAGGCGAGCGTTTCTCCCTCCACCCCCCGCTCGTACGTGCGGACGCGCCAGGCAGAACCCCTGCCGCCTCCCGCAGCGCGGCTTGCCCGTGCGACGAAGTTGACGTTCGCTCCGCCCGCCGCGGCGACGGCGGGATGCGTCCGCAGCGTGCGACCCCGCGCTACCACATCCACCTGGGATACGTCCGGCACGAGGACCACCAGGTGCGGTACGCCGGCGTCCGCGAAGCCGATTCTCGTCTCCCCCGCCACGGCGGGAATCTCGGCGTCCTCGCGAATACTTCGAACGGGGCGCAGGTCCACTGCCGGGCGGCCGTCCCGCATCCGCGCCCGCACCAGGCCATCATCGCTCTCGAAGGTCAGCTCACCGTCTGCCTCGTCCCGTGCCGCTCCGCCTATGCCGAGCCGTGCGGCCAACGCGGTGACACAGAGCGTGGCGTTGCCGCACATGGCCGCCCGCGAGCCGTCGCTGTTGAAGTAGATCATCCGGAAGGGCGCGCCGCTGGCCGGCTCCAGGAGCACCACCCCATCCGCGCCCACTCCGGTCCCGCGGGCGCAGAGGCGCTGGATGAACGCCGGGTCACCCAACCGGAGCGCGGGCGAGGCACCGCCTGAAGCTCCGCGCGCGGCCGCAGCCTGATCCCCGCTGGTATCACGCACGTCGAAGCTGGGATCGCGCACGTCGAAGATGACGAAGTCGTTCCCGGATCCGGTCATCTTGTAGAACGCCTGCCCGCGCATGGGTCAGAGCTTCCCGGTGAGCGACCACCAGCGTAGCCGCCACACCATGAAGATCGCCTCCCGAATGATCCCGCGAGACATCTTGCTCTCCCCTTCGGTGCGGTCCACGAAGACGATCGGGATCTCGATGATGCGGAACCCCTTCCGCCACGCCCGGTAGCTCATCTCGATCTGGAAGGCGTAGCCGTTCGAGCGAACGGCATCCAAGTCAATGGCTTCCAGGACTTCTCTACGAAAGCACTTGAAGCCGCCTGTAGAGTCGTAGAGGTAGAGCCCGGTCACCATGCGCGCGTAGATGTTCGCGCAGTAGCTGAGGAGGAGTCGCGTGACCGGCCAGTTCACTACCGTCACCCGCCCGTTGCGGTAGCGTGAGCCGAGTACCAGGTCTGCGTCCCGGATCTCCTCGAGAAATTGGGGGAGGTGCGCGGGGTCGTGGGAGAAGTCGGCGTCCATCTCGAAGATGTACGCGTAGTCGCGCTCCAGCGCCCAGCGGAACCCGGCAATGTAGGCGGTACCGAGCCCCATCTTCTTCGGACGGCGGAGGAGCGACACGCGACGCCCCTGTCTCGCCAGCCCGTCCACCAGATCCGCCGTGCCGTCGGGCGAGTTGTCATCCACCACGAGCACGTCGAGTCGCTCGTCGCGCGCCAGGATGCTCTCGATGAGCCGGACGATGTTCTCGCGCTCGTTGTACGTGGGGACGATGACGAGCGCGCGGTCAGACACGGCGCCTGCGCGGAAGGATGATCCCGAGCCCGATCACGAGGAGCGCGACGATGAGCCCGGCGTCGGAGATGAGCAGCCCGCGGTGGTACGGGCGGGAGCTGAAGGTGAGGTCCACCGTGCGTGCGCCTTCAGGGAGCGGCACGCCAATGAGCGTGTAGTCCGCCGGTCCCAGTTGCGCTGGCTTGCCATCCACGGTGGCTGACCACCCCGGGTAGTAGTTCTCCGACACCACGAGCGCGGCGCCGGCCGGGGCGGCGCGATCCAGCTCCACGGTAATGTGCCCCGGATCGTAGCGGCGTACGTGCGCGGCGATGCCGAGCGGCGCGGGCATGCTCGAGATCTGCGTTCCCGGGACGTCTGCCGACGAATCGAAGAGCGCGACGCTCGCCGGATCGAAGCGCGGATCGAGCACCGTCGGGAGGATCTGATCGGGAGGCGCCTTGACGATCGCGGTGGCCGTCCACGCCGCGGGAGCGTCCTGGTCGCCGAACTCGAAGAGGTATTGCGGCGTGCCGACGGAGCTCATCACCGGGTCCATGACGCGGCGCACACCGAGCGGCGCAACATTGATGATGCTGTCGAGGGGGCCGTTCGTGAGGATGAACTTCGTGTTCGTGAGGCGCCGGAACTGGGGGCTGAGCAGGCGAGCCGGATCCACCCCTGGGGAAAGCGCGCCAGCCAGATCGACCCATCGCTGCAGCTCGTTCCCCTGATGCCCGGTGGTGGCTCTCACGTGATACAGCATGAGCGCGTCCCCTTCGACGAAGGGGTCGCGCGCTTCGAGCCGCACCACGGGGAACGACATCACGCGCGCGGGCTCCGGCAGCTTTTCGAGGTACTGGATGGCGGGGCTGGCAGCGTAGAGTTCGGACGCGGGCGGAGAGAAGTTGAAGAACAGTCTGTCCACGCTCCAGAAGTCCACCGCCGCCATGACGATCACCGCGCACACGCCCAGCCGCGCGGGGATCCGCCCGCGCAGCGTGAGCCAGAGCACCACGACACCTGCGACGACGAACAGCGCGGAGCGCCATGCGCCGGCCGTCACGTGGCCGGCGTTGGCGGTCACCATCTCGAACCGCTCCGGCGGCGCGATGTGGTGTCCCAACGCCGTGAAGAACCCGACGGACGCGAGAATCGCCACGACCAGTGCGGCGATCCCCCACCCTGCCAGGTAGCGTTCTCTCCGCCACTCCGCGCCCCCGAAGAAGCGCTCCATCCCGACCGCGGCCATGAACGCGACGGCCAGTGAGGGGATGAAGAAGATCATGTCCGGCGCGCGCACGACGCTCATCATCGGCAGATGGTACCACAGCCGGTAGAACGGCGTGTGCCCGCCCAGCGCGACGAGGAGCGCGATCCCCCCCGCGATGATCCAGAAGCGCACGATGCCGCGCCGCGCGCGATTGCCGAACGCCGCTCCCATGAGCAGGAGATTCAGGACGCCCAGGTACTCGATGTGGAACTTGAGCGGGTTGCGTCCCCAGTAGCTGCCGAGGATGCCCGAGAACTGCGGCAGGTAGAGATTGATGAGCTCCTCGGGCGGCATGGAGTACGACGTGGCGAACTCGTACCCCTTGGCGGTGCCGCGCGCGCCGTACGGCAAGTACTGGAGGAAGGGCATGAGCTGCACGGCGGCGATCACGACACCGAGCAGAGCGGCGGCGACGGCAAGCGCCAGCCGCAGGAACGCCGTCCGCCGGTCGAGCTTGCGACCGTCCTCCCACGTGCGGAACGCCAGATAGAGCGTGAAGCCTCCCGCCAGCATTCCCAGGTAGTACGCCATCTGGTACGACGGACTCATGATGGCGAGCGCTGTCGCGATGGCCGCCACGCCCCACGCCCAGAGCTTCCCGTCGCGAATGCCCAGGAGGATCATCCAGAGCAGCAGCGGCGCCATGGCGCTCACGTAGAGCTTGCCGTCGTGCCCCGGGGAGACGAGCGATGCGACCTTGCCGCACAGCATGTAGGCGAGGCCGCCGAACACGGACGGAAGAAAGCCCATTCCCCACGCGCGCAGGAACGCGTACGTGAAGAGCCCGGCGAGGAAGATGTGCAGCGCGAACGTCCACGTCATCGCGGCGTCCGGCGGCATGAGATAGCGCAGAAACGCCGCGGGATAGAAGACGTCGCCGAACCCAGCCGCGGCGAACGGAAGGCCGCCCAACAGGTATGGATTCCACGTTGGGAAGTGCCCGGTCGCGTGCACCATGTCGGCCGCGAACGCGCGATAGGCGTATCCGCTGTACTGATCGCTCACCGGGCTCACGATGAACGCGCCGTGCAAGGCCGGGAGGAAGAGCACGAGCGTGGCGAGCGCGTACGCGACGATGACGTAGGCGATCGCGAACCGGGGCGTGGCGTCGATGTCCTGCCACGCGCGGGCGCTGCCCGACCGTCGCGGAGTGCGTACACTCCCCTGCTTCGGCGCGGCGGGCGCGGATGATGGCCCGTTCTGCGCGCCGCGCGCTCCGGTGTCGCCCTGCGGCGCGGCGCCCTTCCGCGACTTCTCCCCTCGCTTCCCGTCAGCCACGCGGCACGCGCTCGCGATGAAGGGTTCCTGCGGGGCGTAGCGCGCCGTGCGCGAGAAACAGGAGGGCCGGCGTGATCTCGAGCATTGTGAGCCAGAGTCTGGAGGCGACCACCAGCAGGATGGCGGGGCCGGCGGGAACGCCGAGCCGGACGAGCGCGACCTGCATCACTGCTTCGCGCACGAGCAATCCGCCCGGCGCGATGAGCGTGAGAAACCCCGCGAGGTACGAACCGGTAAAAATTGCCACCGACGTGGCGATTCCGCCAGCGGTGACGCCGATCACCCCGCGCGAGAACCAGTGAAAGGCGACGCCATACATCGTCCACGCCAGCAACGAGATGAGCGCGGTGATCACGAGAGCGCGTGAAGGGAGCGGCTCGATCTTCACCGTTCGCCCCGTGCGTCGGGCCACGGCGGAGGCCAGCGCCGGAAGGAAGCGTGGCGCCAGCAGTGCCGCGATCCCTGTCGCCGCGATCGCCAGCGCTGCGACGGGCGGGATGTCCAGCACGTGGGCGCCCGTCGCCGCCAGCACTACGAACCCGGCGACTGTGTTGATGACGGTGACGAGGACGGCCGAGCCCGCGGCAGCCACCGCGGATGCGCCCTGGCGCTGCGACATCACCGCCATCGAACCCAACTGCCATACCTTCCCCGGCACGTAGCGGCCGAGGCTGGAGATGAACCAGATGCGCGCGGCGGCGCCGAATGGGAGACGCGCGCTCCACCCTTCCACCACACTCCGCCACGCCTGGATGAGCGCCAGATACGTCGCCAGCACCACGAGACACGAGGCGACGATCCAGAGCCACTCCACGTGCGCATGACGCGCCGCTTCACGCACGGAGCTCCACTGGCGCGCGAGCACGCGCGCCGCGAACCAGAGTGCGGCCGCGGCGAAGGCAACCTGCGCGACGCGAAAGAGCGTGCGTGCGCTCGGCTTCACGACAGCACGGAGTGGTACAGCGCCGCGTATCGCGCGGCCGCGGCGGCTGGGGAAAAGGTGCGGAGTACGTGCTCGCGCCCCGCGCAGGCCAGTGCCGCGCCGCGATCGGGGCGAGCGAGGAGCGCCGTGATGGCGGCTGCAAGTGCCTGCGCATCTCCCGGAGGAACGAGCAGGCCGGTTTCGCCGTCTCGCACCACGTCGGGCAGCCCGCCCGAGCGCGAGGCCACGACCGGCGCGCCACAGAGGAGCGCCTCCGCCGCCACCAGTCCCAGTCCTTCGTCCACGCTCGGAATGACCACCGCCGCCGCGCCTCGATACCATGCGGCCAGCTCGGGCTGGGGCATTGGCCGGTGCCATCGGACGCGCGGCCCGACACCCAGTTCCTCGGCCAGCGCGCGCAACGGCGCCTCCTCCGGCCCCGCGCCGATCACGTCGAGCTCCAATGCGGGGCGCGCGATCGCGAGTGCCTGGACGAGTGTGCGCACTCCCTTCTGTCTCGTCAGCCGTCCCACATACAACAGGCGCTGCCGCGGCACGACCGGCTCCGGCGTGAAGGCGAGCGTGTCCACCGGCATCGGTGAGACGTGAGGCGTACTCTCCGGAGCAATGCCGTGCAGCTCGGAGGCGAGCCACGATGATACGGCCGTGACCGCGCGCGAGCGTCCGAGCACGGGGCGGAGCAACGCGCGCGCAGCACGGCTGGAGCGTGCGAGCCGCACGTCGGTGCCATGCACCGTGGTGACGAGCGGCGTTCCACTCAATCGTGACGCCCACCGCGCCACCACGCCCCCCGGAAACCACCAGTGGGCGTGCAGCAACTCGGGGCGCCAGCGGCGCGTGAGCGCGAGCGTGCTCCAGAGCGAGGACGCGAGAAATCCGCCGAGTGCGATCTTGGCGGTCGGCGACGCCGCCACGTCCGCCGCCATGGTGCCGGTATAGGCCAGTCGTTCCCACGCGCGCGGTGCGTAGCGGAAGCGCCGCACGGGAATTCCTTCGAGCTCGTCGTCCTGCGCGACACCGGGCGCACCGGGGGCCAGCGCACGCACCTCGACCCCCTGGTCGCGCAGCGCGACGGCCAGGCGCAGCAGGAAGGAGCCCGCCGCGTCCCCGGCGTAGCGCGGGAACGAGTGTGCGAGAAAGACCACGCGCATGCGGGTCAGTGGGGCGTGGGATGCTGCCGGTCGGGTGCCAATTCGTCCACGCGCCGCCGCAGCTCGCGAAGCTCCGTGCGCTGCACGGCGATCATCTCGCCCAAGAGACCGCCGATGAACAGCAGACCGCCGAGCACGACGCACGTCTGGATGAGCGTCCACACCCAGCGATGCCCCTCACCGGTGATGGCGAGGACGATGAGCGCGAACAGTCCGGCCAGGAATCCCACGGCAAACAGGGCGGCGCCGAGCATGCCGAACAGGAGGAGCGGCTTCTGCGCGAAGCGGAGCTCGAACCAGACGGAGAGCATGTCGAGCACGCCCACGGGAATCCGCCCCACGCCGAACTTCGAGCGTCCCGCGTGGCGCGGGTAGAGCGGCACCGGGACTTCGGACACCGTGAAGCCATGCGACGCGGCGATCACGATGAGATAGCGGTGCCAGTCGGGACGCATGGGGAGGATGTCCATGATCTCCCGCCGGTACGCCTTGACCGAATTCAGATCGCGGACCGGCACGCGGAAGAGCGCGCGGCTGAGCCGGTTGTAGATGCGCGACACGAACGCCTTCTCGTACTTCCCCTGCTTCTGCCCGGTGACCATGTCGGCATCGTTGGCCAGGATTGGTGCGACGAGCCGCGGTATGTCTTCCGGCTTGTACTGCAGGTCGGCGGGATAGAAGACGAGCACGCGGCCGCGGCTGCGCAGGTAGCCGGTGCGGAGCGCGTCGGCAATGCCGCGCCGGCGGCGGTGCCGCGCCAGGCGGAGGAACGGGTATCGCGCGGCGAGCTCGGTCAGCACGCGCCAGCTATCGTCCTCGGAGCCATCGTCCACCACCACCACCTCGTAACGCACGGCGCTGCCGGCGAACGCGGCAGCAGCCTGCTCCATGAACAGCGGCAGGTTCTCCTCTTCATCCTTGGCGGGGACGAGGACGCTCACGTCCACCGCCTCGGCGGCCGAGGGCGCGGGGTGCAGCGCCGCGGCCATCTCCCGCGCCGTGGTGCTCATACGCGCTTGCGCATCCGGGCCGACAGCACGCCGAGCTGGTCGCGGTACTTGGCCACCGTGCGACGGGCGATCTGCACGCCGCTCTCCTTGAGGATGTTCACGATGGCCTGGTCGGTGAGCGGATGCCGCGGGTCTTCCTCATCCACCAGCTTCTGGATCTGCGCCTTGATTCCGCGCGCGGACACGTCTTCCCCTCCCGTCGTGGAGAGCCCGGAGGAGAAGAAGAACTTGAGGGGGAGCACGCCACGCGGCGTCTGCACGAACTTCTCGTTCGTCACGCGGCTCACCGTGGATTCGTGCATGTTGATGACCTCGGCCACCTCGCGCAGCGTGAGCGGCTTGAGGTACTGCACGCCCTTCTCGAAGAACTCGCGCTGCCGATCGACGATGAAGTTCATCACCTTGAGCATCGTCTGCCGCCGCTGCTCGATGGCCTGGATCATCCAGTTGGCGGAGTTGAGCTTGTTGGAGATGAACTCCTTGTTCTCACCCGCGAACTTCTTCTTGTCCTTGGCGATCTCCCGGTAGGTCTTGGAGAGCTTGAGCCGCGGGAGGTTGGTGTCGTTGAGGAAGACCAGGTAATCGTCCGCGACCTTCTCGACGACGAGGTCGGGAGTGATGTAGTTGTCCTCGTGGTTGCCGTACTTGAGCCCCGGCTTCGGGTCCAGCTTCGAGATCTCGTCCGCCGCGTCCTGCACGTCCTTGGGGGTGATGGAGATCTCCTTCGAGATCTCGGACCAGCGGTGGTTGATGAGCTGATCGAAGTAGTCCCGCACGATTCGATAGCAGAGACGGCTTTCCAGCGCCTCATCCAGCTCGGCGGAGTCCGGAT
>DASSNU010000013.1:0-57658 GCA_035701265.1 Gemmatimonadaceae bacterium
CGCGCACTGGATCGGCGACTACAACGCCATCGCGCCGCATTCGGCACTCGGCTACCGCTCGCCGTGGCAGTACCGCAGCGAAGTGCTGGACCTGGTCTAATGAGTTAGCCCAATCTGTCTCACGAATCGGGGCGCAGAGCATCAGCCGATACGCTCTTCGCCCAGCACGTATGCGGGCACGTTTTGATGCGTGTCGTGAGACAGTCGAATACAAGCTCTCATGGCCGTGCTTCTGTGCTCGAAGTGTTTGGCGCGGCGAATACTCGCGCCTCGACGACCCGCGCGCCCGGATAGCGCCCTTCGAGAATGGCGTGTGCCGCGAGGAGCATCCCGGTATCCGCCGTCACGATCAAACTCCGGGGGCGGAGCCCCGCATAGACGAGTTGCAGAAGGTCAAGTCGTCCAGCTTGCTTGGGCTGTATGTGTACGATGCCGCGCGCATAAATGGCGTAGCCCTCCACATCCAAGTAGAGCCGCCAGACGGGGTGACGGAGCAGCCGTTCGAGTGGTGCTTGACCTGGGAGCTTGAGCCCTCGCCACGTGACGTCTGCGACCGTGCGGACGAGACCTTCGGTGCCCAAGTACTGGTCCAAGAAGTTCGCGGCGCTGGACTCGTACGGCCACGAATCGAGCTGACGCAACCGCGCCTGTATCTGCGGCCTGGCGGCAGCGTGCCCGTTCGCGAATCGTCGCTCGACCAAAGAGGCGAGGCCTTCGCACTCTGTGTGCAGGCGGTCGTATGCCTCCGGATTCAACCACGGCTCGTCGAGCGACAGTCGCTTCAGCCGGACGGAGGCGCGCCCATCATGGATGGCCTGACCGACAACGCGCAGGACCGCGAGCGGGTCCGGCCATAGGCCATCAGAGGGTGTAAGTGCGCCAATGACGGCAAAGAGCCTGTCGCGCTTCCATTTTGTGGGCGTCTTGGCGGCTTCGACGGCGTTGAGGTGCGTCAGTGCGATTTCCCAATCTGCCGCGCGCGCGTCCGCGAAGACGCGCCGCTGCACCGCCGCGTCGGTCAAGTACGGCAACGCGCTGTTGTCCAAGACGATGATTCCCGAGGCCGGCACGGCCACCTCACCCGCTCCTCATCGAGCGACGTGCTCCTGAAATGAAACGTGGACATAAACCGGAGCGCCGGAAGTGGACGTATTCGTCGCCCCTAGCTGAAAATCTGCTCCGGAAACCATACTGAAACCCCCCGGCGCCCGTCAGCATACACTGGCGCCGCAGGCCTGTTAACTTAGTAACTTAGCGGCGCCCATCGCCCGCGCGCGTCCGCTAGAACGCTCATAACCCGAAGGCCGCGGGTTCAAATCCCGCCCCCGCTACTGGATGTCGAGATTGTGAGGCGGGGCGCTCGAGGGAGCGCCCCGTTCTGTTGTGCCTGTCTCCGCGGAGCAGCGTAGCGTGTCGAGCATCAACGACGATCGGCCGTCCTCCACCACGTACGACGTCGTGCCGCCGCTCCGGGTGCCGGAGCCGACGTCCGTCACGAGCGCCGCCGGCAGCCCCGGCAGCACGGCGCAGGGTCGCGTGACGAAGATGCTGCGCATGCTCGCCACGCTGCTCGTAGGAGCCGGCGTGGGAGCGGGCACGGCCTTCGTGGGGCTTCGCGTGCTGCGCCATGGAGGCAACGCGGCCCCCGCCGCACACCACCTGAACGTGGTGGTCCTGGTGGCGCTCGTGGTCGCGCTCGGGATGTTCGTGATCTTGCTGCACGAGCTGGGGCACGTGCTCGGCGGACGGCTGGCGGGGATGCGCTTCGTGGCGCTCGTCATCGGGCCCGTACGGTTCGTGCGCGTGGACGGGCGCGTGCGCGCGCAGTGGAGCAATCGGCTCTTCGGCGGCGCGGCCATCTGCGCGCCGGAGCGGTGGGAGGGCGCGCGCGCCTTCCGGCGTGCGATGCGGCGCTTCGTCGGGGGGGGACCGCTTACGAGCCTGGTGGTGGGGGGCGTGGCGCTTGCGCTCTTCGCGGGTCTGCATCCTGCGGCTCTCGCGCGCGATTCGTGGTGGATGTTGCTCGTCCTGGGTGGCGTGATGTCGCTCGGCATCGGTGTCGTGACGCTCATTCCCATCTCGGGGAGCGGCGCCGGCGGGACGACCGATGGCGCGCAATTGCTCCGCTTCCGCGAGCCGCGGGGCGACGCTGCGCACGGAGATTCGCCCGTGCCGTGGTACGTGCCGTTCAGCGCGGTGGGGGCCATGGCTGCGCTACGGCGTCCGCGCGAGTGGGACACCGAGCTGGTGCGTTTGCTGGAAGAGACGGCCGACCGGCCAGGCGCGGTGGTGGGCGTGCTGTGCATGTCATACTATCGCGCGCTGGATGCGGGCGACCTTCCGCATGCCGCCAAGCGATTGCAGCAGGCCGTCGATCGTGCGTACGCGGAACAGACGCTCACCTCGCGCGTGGTGCAGGGGGTGATGGCGGTGGAGGGGGCCGTATTCGAAAGCGTGTGGCGGGACGATCTCGATCGTGCGCGCGCGTGGATGACGCACGCTGGCCACGGCGCCGAGCGCCACCGGAGCGGGCAGCTCATCGTGCAGGCGATGGAGCTCCGTGCGCGTGGCGAGCGGGACGCTGCGCGCGAGGAGCTCGCCGTAGCCCGCCAGGAGAACCGGCGCGGTGGATTTCCGAGCGCGGTGTTGATGAATCTGGCGACCATCGAGCGGGCGGAGGCGCGGATCGACGAGGCGGTGCGTGGGGAGCAGCCGGGTGTGGGGTTGGGGAGTGGGGCGGGGGTGGAGTGAGGTGCTGCTGTGGAGTGAGTGCGCGCGTTCGGGGCGGAGCGTGGTGGGAGTCGGGAGTCGCGCGCTTTGAGCGCGCGGGGCGCGGAATTAAATTCGTGACGGACGCACGGCAGGGTAGCTCAGCCGGTTAGAGCACGGCACTCATAATGCCGGGGTCGCGGGTTCGAGTCCCGCCCCTGCTACTGGTAAAGGCCCGCAGGCTCAAGAGCTTGCGGGCTTTTCTCATCGTGGTGCGTAGGTGTGCCCGCATCGCGAAGGGACGCGAAAAGGGACAGATCGGGAGCCGGAACGCAGATGTTAGCTGTGATGAGCCGGATGTGTCCAATTGGACACGGTGCCCCATCGGCCGGCGCCTTTGTTATCGTGGCCTGGCAGTGCGACCACAACCAAGGAGGAAGGCCGATGCTCGCAACGAAGACCGCGCGCACGCGGACCCGGTGTAAGGGGACGCGCTCGGATGGGAAACCCTGCCGCGCGTGGCCCGTGCCTGGCCGGGTGGGCTACTGCCAGGCGCACGATCCCGAGCTCAGCACGCGGCACTGCTTCTGGCCGGTGGGCGATGGCCCGATGGTCGAGGAGTGCGGCAAGGAGGCTGTGCGGGATTCCTGCTACTGCCTCCAGCACACACGCATCGTACTGGAGGGCAACGCCGCAGCTCGCGCCCGCTGGACGTGCGCCGAGGAGCTGTTGCCGGGCTGGTAGACCGTGCCAAAGCAAAGAGCCCCGGCGTCGCCAAACGCCGAGGCTCTCACAATTCACCGCGCGAGGGGCTGACCACATCAGCATCGCGCACAACCGAACAGGCAATGCCGATATTAGCCACAAGGAGCCAGGAACGCAAACGGGTAGGGCCACCGCGGCCCATCCCTGCGCCGCGTCCGTACAGCGTTAGCCATGATGAGCAGGACCGCCACGCGGGGCGGTTCTGGCGGATGCCGCGCCGGCTCGTGCTGGATGGCTCGTGGGCTGCGCTGTGGAAGGCCGGCGAGCACGTGTCTACGGTGCTCGTGGTGCTGGCCGTGCACGCGCGCCACGCCGACGATGCCCAATGGAGCGGGTGGCTTCCGCTGTCCGTGCGGAAGGTCGCCGCGCTCGCGCGATGCAGCACCACCACAGTGACCAAAGCGCTGCGCGCGCTGGAGGGGCTGTCACTCGTGGAACGGCGCATGGTGCCCCACCGCCGGCACCCCGGCGTGCGCGTCGCACACTATCGGCTCGCCGCCGCGCTGTTCCCGAGAGGCGCCGAGCCGTGGACGAAGGTACCGGCGGATCTCGTTTACTCCCGCTCCTGGCCCTCGGACTTCACCGGCACACGCTTTCGAGACGCGCGCCTCGCACACCTGGACGGCGCCGCGGCGCGCCACACGTGGCTCGCGCTGATGGCCATTGGTCCCATCCACGATGGAACTGCCTACGTGGAGGAATGCGTATCCACGCGCCTGGATGCCTGCGTGCAGGAGGCGCTAGACGAGTTTGAAGCTGAGCACTTCCCCAACGGAGTCCCGCCGGTAGTGTCGGCGGAAACGCAGGAGCGATTTATGGCAGAGTGGGACGCGCTGGAGTGGGTAGACTTCGCGATGCTGAACGCGAGAGACGGTGCCCGCGCGGCGATCGAGGCGCGTGCCCTCGCGGCCGTCCCATCGATGAAGGCTCTGGCTCGGCTCACCGGGTTGCGCCCGAGCGCCTTCGTGGCCCGCCCGAGCCTGTATCACTTGGTGAATCGATGTTCACCAGGTGATACAGGGGGGTTCACCAGGTGATACGTGCAGTAGAGAGAACTACGGATAGAGATAAACCAACCCCTCTTGGACCATGCTGCGCATGGCCCGTGTGCGAGGCGCGAAGCGTGAACGCCATTCACCGGCCGGCATTCTCTCATTGCCACGCTTCGGCAGCCCCACCATCGGCATCGCCCCGGACGCACGCCGCGGGCGCGGCGCGGCTCGCGTGTAAACGCACGCGCGCAATTGCGCCAGGATGCCCGCTGTGGCCCGAGCTGCTGCACTGCCGTTGCGGTGCGCAGGGTGCCGCGTTCGCGCTGCGCGCCCGCGGTTCTGCTTCGCCAGCGCCCCGTTTTCCGCCCCGTCTGCGCTCGTGCGGTGCGCCTGTCATGCTGGAGCCACGCACGCGCACCAGCACACGGGGTGCTGTGTGACACGATGTTGACGGTTTCGCGCGGCCCCGCGCGGTGCAGCGCGGCATGAGTTGCCCGCACCGTGCCAGCATGTTATCGTAGCCGCTGCTGTTCACGACAACGCACAAGCCCCGCAGCTCCCGATCCATCGGAGCGCTGCGGGGCTTTGTGCATTTCTCCCGCTCCGAAGTCGATGCAGGAAGCCACCCCGCAGAAGCCAGCGCCACCCGATAGGCAGCTCTGGACCCGGCAGGACGTTGCCGAGTTTCTGCGCGTGTCGCTCGACGTGGTTGACCGGCTCGACTTGCCGCGACTGCACATCAACGCGCGCACGGTCAGGTTCTTCCCGTCCGAAGTGCGCGAGTGGGCGGCCGTCCGTTTGAGCTATCGGCTCACTGCCTGACCTTCACCACGCATCTGATGCCGGACTTCAACCCGAACGACTTCAACGACATCGCCAACAAGATGATCCTGGAGGACGCGCGCACCCTCGCGCGGGCACGGAACAGCCAGGACATCCCCGGCCCCATGCTGTCGCGCGCCATCACTCTCCTGGAAGACGCGGGCGAGTTCCGCGCGGCGCTCGGCTTGAAAACGGAGATGGGGCGTCGCGGCACCATCCCGCGGGTAACGCTCGGAGACAACGGGCAGCCGCTGACGCCGGGCGAGTGGCAGGCGAAGGTGGACAGCCTCAAGCTGGAGATCGCGGAGCTGGAGGACGCGGGCAAGTTCTCCGAAGCGATGCGCAAAAAGACGGCGCTTTCCCACCTGGCGCACCACGCGCCACGCTGACAGATCACCGTTCACACACTTCCACCCGGAGTAGATAGGCAATGCCGTTCAACCGACACGCGCTCGTCAACGCAGCGCTGGACGCCGATGCACCTGCGACTGCGGCGCTGGCCGACTTTGAAGCCAAGGCACAGACCGCGGCCGACCTGAGCGCGCAGGTCACAGCGGACACGGCCGCGCTCGAAGGGCTGCGGTCCGCTGCTGTCACCGCCACCGCGAACGGCGACGCGGACGCCGCCACCAAGCGGGCCGCGTATCAAACCGCGGTGGATGCGCTCCCGCTGACACGTGATGCGGCGGCTCTCGCCGATAGCAATGCGCTGGACGCTGATGCTGCGCTCGCGCAGTTGGAAGTGCCCATCATGAACACGGTCTTTACCGACGAGGTGGATGGGATCAATGCCGACGTGGCGGCGCTGAGCGCGCGCGTGGCGTCCGTCTGGCAGCTCCGCCGCACCTACTCCCAGCGGTTCACCCGGGCGCGGTACGGGGATGGCGCAAGCAACCCGCTGCACGCCAACAACGTGATGCAGAGTCTCACGCCACTGGCGGGCGCGGTGTTCCGGTACCTGCGTGACCAGGCCGGAGTCTGACCGATGATCCTCGATACGCTACCGGATGAGGTGACCGTAGACCTGAGCGCCAAGGGCTTCCCCGGCGTCACCGCCGTGTATCGCCCGATGGACCTGTTCGACAAGGCCCGATGGTTCGATGCCCACCGTGACTCCGGCGTCGGCACCCTGCATCTCGCTGCATCGGGTGCGTACTTCTCGGCCGCCGCGTTCGGGTTCGCGCAGGCAGGCGGTGGTGGCGGTGCTTCGGGCTCCGGTGGCGCCGGTCGCGGTGGAAACACTGCCGATCTCTCGCCGCGCGAGAGTTCCCGCCTCGGCGCAGGCCAGGGCGTCTCCGATGCGCCCATCAAGATCGAGTTTGTCTACATCGAGCGGGACCGCTCCGGGAAAGAGACCGCGCGCATCCGGCGCGACATCCAGCGGCTCGATGATCGCAACCAACCCATCCGCCTGGCACTCTGATGCCTACGGACTGGACATCGCGGGATAGCTCATTCCCGCTGCACATCGACGTTTCGAGCGGCCCGCTCACGCAGCGCCGGCTCTACCGCGTCACTGGTGTGGACGGTGCCGGCGTACCGACGCTCACGCTGTGCGGCAACGGCCAGGATGCGGATGGGGTAGCGCACGCGAACGTGCAGGACGGTGCCGGCGGGTTCGTCGGGCCGGGTAGCATCTATCTCGCGTGCCCCGGCTTCCCGGTGCGCGTGGAGGCCGGCGCCGCGTTCGCATCGGGCGCCACGTTGCAGAGCGATGCGAACGGTCGCGCCATCACGAAGACGACCGGCACCGGCATCCTGCGCGCGCTCGAAGCGGCCGGCGCGGCGGGTGATTACGTGTGGGCCGTCTGGCTGTCGGGGCGATAGGCAATGGCGAGTGGACTGTACTACGTCGCGCCGACACCGTGGACGCCTACCGCACTCGCGGTCCCGCCCGTGGTGAAGATGACCCCGCGCCAACAGCTCCGGCGCTGGCGGCAGGAGGCCGTGTATGCGCGAACGGCTTACCTGCAACAGGTCGCCAACGGCACCATCCCGGCGGGTGGCATAGCGCTGAACCCGCGCGCGCTGATCAACTATGGCAACGGACCGTACCCCGAGCCGCCCCGCGTCATCGGGCGCAAGCTGCACCGATGGCTCCTGTGGCACCCGTACGAGCTGACTGACGAGACCACGATTCGGAGCTTCACGGTCTCGCTCACCTTCGCGGAGCTGGGCGCGCAGTTCAAGCAGCGTGCCGACGACGCCATCGCGCTCATCGATGACTCGCTCACCAACGCGCCGTATCATCAGCCGCTCTCCGATGAGGTGGATGTGGACTGGTCCACGCTGCCGGCGGGACAGCGCGAATTTGACACCGGGGTGCTCAACGTCACGTTCCTCGGAGGCTTGGTGAGCACGGTGACGCCTGCGGACGATGCGCCGGGTGTGGGCAATCAGTATCGCGACTGGCGCGAGTGGGGCGCACTCACCGCGTGGTACACTGCCAACTACGGCCCCACGTTCCCCACGGAAGCCGACTACCGCGCGTGGCTTGTCGAGATCGAGAGCCGGGACCCACTCCATTGAGCGCGCCCCTATCTCCGAAGCGCGAAGCGTTCTGCCGCGAGTATGTCATCGACCTGAACGCGACGCAGGCCGCCATCCGCGCGGGCTACGCTGCGAAGTCTGCTGCCGTGACCGGCTGCCGGCTGCTAAGGGATGCTAACGTCCGTGCGCGGATCAACGAGCTGATGGACGTGCGGAACGAGCGCACCGGCATCACCGCGGAGCAGGTGATCGAGGAGCTGGCGTCGGTGGGGCTCACGTCCAACCTGGCCGACTACATCGAGCAGGAGCCGGACGGCGCGATCCGGGTGCGTGACCTGAGCGCGCTGCCCGCGGAGAAACAGCGCGCGCTCCGGTCGATTCGGATGCGCACCACGCGCCGCATCCAGAGCGACGGCGGGGAAGTCGTGACCACCACCACGGAGATCTCGCTGTGGGACCGGCTCGCCGCGCTCAAGCTGCTGGGCGAGCACTACCGGCTATTCGTGGACGGGCCGCACGAGGCGGACGAGGGCCGCGCCCGCGAGTACGAGATCACGATGGTCATCCCACTGCCGACCACGGGCGCAGAGGGGTGACGCCGGACGCTGCGCAGGCTGCCGAGCCAGCCGGAGCACTGCGCACCTGCTACGGGCCGTGGCACCGGGGCAAGATGGCATTCCCGGTCGAGGAGTTCCACGCACGGGATCGCGCGTACCGCCGCCCGTGGTGCCGAGCGTGCCGGAACCGGCGGCACAACGACCTGCGGCGCGCGCGCTACCGGTGCCCCGCCTGCGGTAGCGCGATTGGGAACCGGGGGCATCCCATAGCCGTCGAGGGGACGTTTGGTGCTCGCGGTGCGAAGCTGGCGTACGTGTGCGAACGCTGCGCGCCGTACCTGGCGGATTTGCACGAGTGGCGCGAGGGGTTGCGACTGAAACAGCGGTGGGCGGTATCGCTGCGCGACCTGCTAGCCGAGCGCAGCATGACCTACCAGCAGATGAAGACGCTGCGCGGCGACGCGCACCGCGAGTTCCAAGCGGCGTGGACCGCGCTCATGATTCGCATGGCGACGGCCGCGGGCGAGTGGCCGCCACCAGAGCGCGCCCACGGGCGGGAGCGCCGAGGGAAGGCCGCGTGATGCGTGCCCGTCGCCCCGTATCTCGCCCCTCGCACCAGCGCCCCGCCCTTGGGCCCCGGCACTACCCCTGCCGTGGCCGCGCCCGTAAACCGCGCATTATAGGCTTACGTTTTCTCCATAAAGGCTTATGTGGCAACGTTATGCGCCTCTTTCGGCCACTTGCGTTGCAAGGGCAATTGCCCTATCCTATGAGCGTCCGGGGTAATGGAGCCTCGGCACGCCGAGAGGGGGGGCGATGAAAGCCAACAGCAATGCCAGCGAAGCAGGGAGACCGCAGCTCACACTCATCCGTGGCGGGATGGCTGCGGGCGCCACACAGGGAGCACCGGGGGCATCCAAGGAATGCGAGATCGGCGCGGTGGAGGCGGGCGTGTACCTAGACGAGAACACGCTGGCGGGTGCCGTCAACGTGCGGCTTGTGGCTCCGGATGGGCGGTGCGTGATGGACGCGCTTCTGGACGCGCGCTGCTACGAGCTGCTACGGGATGCGGGGGTGTTCGATCACGCGGAGGAGGTGCTGCGCACCATCCCGAGCCTGACGGACCGGCGCGCGCGCGGTAAGTTCACGATCACGCATGCCCGACCTGTCCCCAACCCAACGCGACGCCATCGAGGCGCTGCGGCAATTGATTGAGCGCAGTGGGCTCCCGGCCCGCCAGTTCGCGGAGCGCGTGCTGCTACGCGACGAGCGTACGGTGCGCCGCTGGCTGGCGGGTACGAGCCCGATCCCGAGTGTTGTCATTCGCAACCTGGACAGGCTGACAGTGCGGGCGCGTGGGAAGCGCGCGCCGCGCGACTAGCACGGGAGGGGGCATGCCGTTCAAGAAGGGCGGGACGTGGGTGATCCGTGTGCCACAGCGCTACGCGAACGCGGTACGCAAGGGCACCGGGACGCGCGACCGGCGCACCGCGGTGCAGATGGAAGTGATGGTGCAGCAGCTCCGGCGCGATGAGGCGTGGGATCTCCTCGAAGCCGTGACAGGCGCCGAGCCGAGGCCGGGTGTACGCGCGACGGGCACGCTGCACCTGCGCGTGCTGTTCGACGCATGGCGAGCGCAGCGCCTCGGGGAGCTGCGGGACCAGCTCTCCGATCTGGATATCGAACCGCTCATCCCGTCGTGGCGTGACGCGGTGCGCGCGAAGGTCGGGCCGCACTCCGACACGCCGGAGCAGTACGAGCATCACGTGCGCACGCTGATCACCGCAGGCGAGCGATTCCCGCGCTCGGCGCTGACGTACGCGCGGATCGTGGCGTGGCTGGCCGGGCTGCGCGTGGCTGATCCGACGAGGCGAAAGTACCGCGCGGCGCTGTCGAGCTTCGCGGACTATCTCATGCGGTGCGGGTTGCTTGAGGCCAACCCGGTGCGCGATGTGAAGCCGCCCAAGGCCGGCGCCCCGCGGCAACGCCACATCGACCATCCGGCCGTGCTGCGGCTCGTGGAGGCGCAGGCCGAGCCGTTCCGCACGCTCTCCGCGCTCATTCACGGCACCGGCATGGAGATCAGCGCCGCGCT
Organism: Gemmatimonadaceae bacterium; assembly: GCA_035701265.1. Lineage (GTDB taxonomy): Bacteria > Gemmatimonadota > Gemmatimonadetes > Gemmatimonadales > Gemmatimonadaceae > DASSNU01. The sequence continues at coordinate 10,431 of DASSNU010000013.1, forward strand.
GCGCGTGCGGCGCGCGGACATCGACCCGCTGCGCCGCACGGTCCATGCGCACGGCACGAAGACCGCGGCGCGCGACCGCATCGCGTACGTCGAGGCGTGGGCGTGGCCGTACGTCGAGCGCCACATCGCCACGCTGACACCAGCGGCGCCGCTGTTCCCAGGCATTACCCGCTGGCGCGCCAGCGACATGCACCGGGACGCGTGTAAACGGCTCGGGGAAGGGTTCGAGGACTACCGCCTGCACGACGCGCGGCACACCTACGCGGTGCGCGCGATCAAGGCAGGTGCGAGCCTGGAGCACGTGGCCGAACAGCTCGGCCACGCAGACACGCAGATGGTTGTGAAGGTGTACGGACGCTACCGCCCATCGGCTGACGAGCGGCGCGAGTGGGAACGCATCGCCGCGGCGCAGGACGTGGCCCGCGCGCAGTCTGCGGGGTGACACGCGCGAGAGAAGGGGCGAGAAAAGGGACGGACTACTGCGGTCTCGCGCGGTCTACTGTCGCAGCATGTCGCCTTATGTCCAGCGTAGAGCTGTTGAACGCATCGCGCGGGGGTCTATGCAGCCCTCATAATGCCGGGGTCGCGGGTTCGAGTCCCGCCCCTGCTATTACGGGAAGGCTCGCCACTCCACGGAGTTGCGGGCCTTCCGTCATCTCCGGCTGGCGCGAGCGCGTCCGAGGAGGTAACCGTGGTGGTACCCAAACGCCTCCACCTTGATAGTCGAGTGGCGTGGCGATCTGTTCCCACAGATCGCGCTCGGCGTGCTACGGAAGCCGCCGGCAGTAGGCCTTACGGACCGGCTCGCCTAGGCGAACGACGCGGTGTCGTCCAACACTAGCGACCGCGTGGCGCGAACTTCACCTCATACTCCGATTGCGCGAACCGGAGGATCAGCGGCCCGGGCCATGTGGCTCGCTTGAGCCAGTAGACGCCACCGCGCGCGCCGGTCTTGCCGGGAATGGACGAGCCCTCCACGAAGCCGACCGTGTAGAGCGTCGATGCCATGCGCGTCAGCTTGGCATTGCGCTCGCGCGCGATCGCGGCGCCAATGCTATAGCCGAGCGCGTAGTAGGGATCTTCGGTGCGAGTGACCGTTGTCCGTGTAGTCGCGTTGTAGTAGGCATAGTTGCCGTAGGCTTGGAGATAGCCCTGTGTCGAGGATTGTGCGCTGTACGTGTACTTCGGCTGATAGGGCGGAATGCCGCGCATTTGAGATGCGTACATGTTCGCTGCTTCGTCGGGACGTAGCTCCCTGAATGCCGTACGCGTCCCGTCCATCAACGTCAGCTGCGAAGGATTGATCAGGAACGGCTGGCTGCCGCCATTGTATACGTAGATATCAGCCCAGAAAATGTCGTGCAGCTCGTAGAGTGATATCGCGGCGAAGACACTGTCGGCCGTCACGATGATGATCTCTGGGGCGTTGGCGGGCTCGTGCGCTCGGGTCGCGGAGTCTGCCGTAGCGTAGAGGTCCGCGGCAGTGAGCACGCCGGGACCGTGCATCGGCGCGAGCTGCTGAAAGGTGAATCCGCCGGACGCACACCCGCCAAGTAAGGCCGCGGCGACGAGAACCAACCCAGAGCGCAACATGGTCCCCTCCCATAGTGCGAAAGGTGCTGCACGCGTCGTCGTGCAGATGCAAAAACGTCGTTCGGTTCGCCATCCCTGAGTGCCTTAGCACGAAGCGCGTGATACCGGCCACGGGCACGGACGTCCGGTAGCACGATTCACGGTGCCTTCGCGTTACGCCGGAGGCGCCGTGCGCAGAGCATGTCGCAGCCAGTCCGCTCGTTGCGGCCGCAGCGCGGAACTCAGTTGTCCGGTTCTGGCCCGTGGTCCTCCGTCCGGCCAACGGATTGCCATCAGACTCGGCGTGATGGTCGGCTCTGGGTGACACCGCCGGCTCCGCAGCGCCGGACAGTCATAGTCGTGCAGGATCTCGCTCCACGCATATCACGAAGGCTCGTGCCACCGCCCGGCATTTCAGATCGTAGCTCGTGTTGAATGCGCACATCTTCACAGCCGGGCAGCTGAGCGATGCAGGCCACGCTGGGTCCCGAATCACCCCCCCCAATCCGGCGCCGCTCGATGACTGGTCGCCTACCTCGTGGGCAAGGAAGGCCGAGCACACGAGTCCGGGGCGTTCGCCCGGCACGCTGAGCAGCTAGCGATTATCTCCGGAGCGCGAATCGCTACACATAGCATTGGATGCCAGCCACCTCAAGATGCACACACAGCCTACTGCCGCCGGCTCAAGCGAGTCAAATCACGCTCTACGCTTTGTCTTAGAGCCTCCGTCTCCCGGCACGATCGGGCGACGAAACGCTGCACCTCTTCCGGAGTCATTTCCTCCAGTGCCTCGGCTAATGCGTTCCCCAGGCGCGCATCGTTCGGATAGCGGCGAGCGAACTCGTCTTGATCCAGCTCGAGTGCGTCGGACAGTCTCCGCAGCGCGAAAAATCGCTCACGCTCGGCCGACGTCATCGCCGCGACGACCGCGTCTTGCCGCCTCAGGCGGCCGAGTTCGTCTCTCGCGTTAATTGACTGCAGCAGGAATAGCAGCACGTCGTGTCCTGCGCGGAGAATACATCCAACGGACGCGAGGAGATAGAGCATTAGAACGACATCGCCGCCGGGAACGCGCTCGAGCGCACGTCGTGCCGGCTCCCAACCCAACCAGAACAGCGCCGTCGCCGCCACGTACTGCCATGTGGGACGGGCGATTAGCCACTCTGCGAGTGTGGTGCGTCGCGACGGCGGAGCGCTGCCAGGCATTTGACGTCTCCATGCGGCTAGTGTCTGCTCCATCGCCTACGGGCGAGCAGGTCTGCAGGGTGCTTCTACTGTACGACGGATGCGTACCGCGCGCAGTCACACGGCACTCTAGCCGGGTGGGGTGCAGTGCGTGGCGTCTTCATCAGAGGCGTCAGCCTTGCCCTCGCTGGCGAAGACCATCCGTATCCCCCGTCACGAAGTGCCTGCGAGCGCGGAATTCCCATCTCGGTAAACACCGGCGCATTGCCAGGCGGGCAGACTGATCACGTCCTCACAGACTGATCCGTCCTCTATTAGTGTCTCGTGGTCGAGGGTACGTACCGCGTCGGGGCCTGCGCACCACGCACTAATACTGGTGAGATCGCGCGCATGCGCGTGGGATGGTGCCTCACGTCGCGCGCCAGGAGGCGAGCAAGTGCTCGACTGCGGGAGCCAGCACACTTATGACGTCGTTTTCCCCGTTCGATGGTGGGGTGTTACCCTTCGATGAGATAACCGAGCCAGCCCTAGCGCTCACGCCGTGCACCTCTCACCCCTCAACCGCCGCTGACGCTTCCTCATTCTACCCCCCACACCTACCGCGGCATCCCCTCGAACACCTCCGCGAGCTCCATCCGCAACTCTGCGGCCGCGCCGTCCGGCTTCCACACCAGCTCCTCGCGCTCCACGCGCGCCTCGCGCGCGTCCGGGGTCCACACGTCCACCGCGCGCTCGGCGATGTCCACCACCCAGTAGAGCGGCACGCTACGCTCCTGGTAGAGACGGCGCTTGGTGAAGCGGTCCGCGCGGATGCTGCTCGGGCTCAACACCTCCACCGCGAGCAGCAGATGTCGCACGTCGCTCCACTCCCACGTGCGCAGCTGCTCGCGCGGCACTACGAACACATCCGGCTGCACGAGAATGTCGGTCTCTCCCCAGGAGATGTCCGCGGGAGACGAGAGGGCCTCACCAACCGGCTCCTGCGAGAGATACATGCTCAGCCGCACCAGCAGGCGCTGCACCACTATCTGATGCGCCATGCGCGCCGCGGGGCTCACCAGCAGCTCCCCGTGCACGGTCTCGTAGCGCGGCCAGTGCAGCGGCTCGGCGTCGTTGAGCGCGCGCACCATGTCGGCGGTATGGAAGTCCAGCGGGGCGGCCATGCCCATAGTATCGGCTCGGCGTCAGCGTGGGAGCAAGTGAAACGCACGGGGCATCATCGCACCAAGCGTCAGCCGAGCAGCCATCGATTGGACGTCGACGTCATCAGATCGCCCCGGTCCCCCGCTCACCAGGAGGGTTCGGCAATGGCCTCGACATGCCTGGGGCCTACCGTCCTCACCACGTTGCACACCGCCCGCCCACGCGCGACATTCTCGAAGTCCCCCTGCTTCCATGCGTCCCGCCGCACCCCGCTTCACCCGCCCGCCGTTACTCTCCCCCAGCACCGCACACGGAGCCAGCACCGTGTCTTCACGCAGAGACTTTCTCGCCGTTGCCCCCGCCGCCGCGCTCGCGCTCGTCGCCGCCTGCAAGGGCGAAGGATCGGAGCAGGCCACCACGCTGACCGACACGAACGGCGCCCCCGCCGGCGCGCCGCCGACCTTCGCTTCCGCGCCGGAAGTGGGTCCCAAGGTGTCGCCCGATACATTCGAAGAAGCGGAGAAGCTGGTGCAGGTGACCATGCTCCCCGCCGAGCGCGAGATGGCGGCCACGAGCTGGCCGCGCGCCATGGCGCCGTACCTCGAGCGGCGCACGGGACCGCGCACCATCGCGCTCGAGCCGGAGCTCTCTCCCGCGACCGTCTGGCACCCGACCACGATCCCGGGCGCGGAGGTCGGCGCGACGCGCGACCGCTTCGTGCGCAGCACGATGGACGCCGGTCCGCTGCCGTCGTCGGATGACGAGATCGCTTTCGCGCCGGTGTGGCGACTGTCGCGCTGGATCGAGTCGCGCGCGCTCACGTCGGAGCGCCTCACGAACATCTACCTGGCGCGTCTCAAGCGCTACGATCCCAAGTTGCGCTGCGTGATCACGCTCACCCCCGAGCTCGCGCTCGATCAGGCGCGGAAGGCGGACGCGGAGATCCGCGCGGGACGCTATCGCGGTCCGCTGCACGGCATCCCGTGGGGAGCCAAGGACCTGCTCGACACAGCGGGGATTCGCACGACGTACGGCGCCGAGCCCTTCCGCGATCGTGTACCGCACGCGGACGCCGTCGTCGTCCAGCGACTGCGCGACGCCGGTGCGGTGCTCGTCGCCAAGCTCAGCCTCGGCGCGCTCGCGCTCAACGACATCTGGTTTGGCGGGCAGACGATGAACCCGTGGCTGCCGGAGGAGGGCGCGTCGGGTTCGAGCGCCGGCCCGGGCGCGGCCACGGCAGCGGGGCTCGTGGGCTTCGCCATCGGCAGCGAGACGGGTGGGAGCATCGTTGCGCCGAGCATGCGCTGTGGCGTCAACGGTCTGCGTCCCACTTATGGGCGCGTGCCGCGCACCGGCGCGATGACGCTCTGCTGGTCGCTCGACAAGCTCGGTCCCATGACGCGGAGCGTGGAGGACACGATCCTCGTGCTCGACGCGCTGAGCGGTCCGGATGATGGCGACGTGGCGAGCGTGCCGAGCCGGCTGGACTACGATGCGAGCGCACCGGTGAGTGGGCTGCGCGTTGGCTACTTCCCCAAGTGGATGCAGGAAGCGCCGGCCACCGACGTGGACCGCGCTACGCTCGATGCGGTGCGCAAGCTCGGGATGAAGACGGTGGAGGTGTCCATCCCGGATTGGCCGTACGATTCGCTCTATCTCGTGCTCTTTGCCGAAGCGGCCGCGGCGTTCGAGGAGATCACGCTCGACGGCGCGGTGCGCACGATGAAGGCGCAGGTGCCCGACGCGTGGCCCAATCTCTTCCGCAGCGCGCGCTTTCTCTCGGCGGTGGACTTCGTGCAGGCGGACCGGTTGCGACGCAAGGTCGCACAGGAGATGACGCGCGTCTTCCGCGACGTGGACCTCCTGCTCGTTCCCTCGCTGCGCGACGAGATGCTCGTCATCACGAACTTCACCGGCCACCCCTCGCTCACCATGCGCACCGGCTTCGTGCAGGTGTCGGAGGCGCGGAGTGACTGGGCGCCCGACCCCGCGCATCCACTCCCGCACTTCGATCCGCCTCGACGCGTGCCGCATGGCGTCACGTTCATCGGTCGGCTCTTCGACGAGGGGACGCTCGTCCGCGCGGGGCTCGCCCTGGAGCGCGCGCTCGGTGTGATGGAGGAAACACCGCCAGGGTTCGGCGTGGGGAAGACGACGTAGCACTCCGTAGCGTTCGCGCGCGGTGGCGCGGCACGCTCGTCGGCGCGCGGGTGCGGCCGCGCGCTCCTCCACGCGTCCCTCTTCGCACGAGATGACCATGTCCCGTGACCTCCGCCTCGCCTTCGCCATGGGCGGCGGCGCATCGCTCGGCACCTTCTCCGGCGCCGCGCTCTCCGAGGTGCTCAAGCTCGTCCTCCTCCGCGGCGTGGATGCCGACGGCGTGCCGTACGACCGCGTGGTGGTGGACGTCTTCAGCGGCGCGAGCGCGGGAGCGATGGCGCTGGCCGTCATGCTGCGCGCGCTCGTCCATCGCACACCGGAGCAGGAGCGCGACGCGCTCGACCGGCTGCGCGTGCAGTGCGGCGACGAGCTGAATGCGCTCGCGGCGCCGCGCCTTCGCGAGCTGGTGGCCGCGCAGGTCGTGCAGGATCTGCAGGAGCGCGTCTGGACGCGCGAGATCAGCATCGCCCGTCTGCTCGGTCACGCGCCCACGGGCGACCGCACCCTGCGCTACGCCGGCGGGATCGTGGACCGCGGCGCGGTGGAGGAGATCGCGCGCGACGTGATCGGCTTTCCGGATCGCGCCACGCTCGATGAGCGCCTGCTCCTGGCCGACCGCGTGCTCTACGCGTGCACGCTCGCCAACGTGACGGCCATCCTCGTCGATGCGCGCACGGATCTCAACGACGTGTATCAGGATGTGCGCGGGAACGAGCCCGGATTGCTCGGCTTCACCGACGGGCTCACCTCACGCACGCATCGCGAGCTGCGCGTCTTCGATCTCAACTTCGCGCGCGTGGGCGTGCGCAAGACGCGCCAGCGCGACGTGTACCCCGCGCGCTGGTGTCGCTACCACGATGCGCCGGAGGACGAGGGGCGCATCGGCGCCCTCTCCGCGCGCCACACCTGGGCGAAGATCGCCGCCACCGCGGTGGCGGCGGGCGCGTTCCCGTTCGCCTTCGAGCCGGTGGTGCTCACGCGCCACGACTACGAGTATGGCGACGAGCTCTGGCCGCGCGAGCTGCGCACGGCGGGGGTCACCGAGTTTCCCTTCACCTACATCGACGGCGGCGCGTTCAACAACGAGCCGGTGCGCGAGGCATTCCGGCTGGCCGCGTTCATCGACGCGGCGCCGGCGGAGCGTCCCTTCGACCGGCGGATCATCTTCGTCGATCCCAACTTCGGTCCGGACGACGTGGACGAGGACCCGCTCGCCACCGATTTTGCCGTCCCCGTTCACGTGCGCTTCGCGCTGCGCGACCCGGATATCTTCGGCTCACTCGATGGCTTCGACCTGGTGCGCCGCTCCACGCTCGACCGGCTCATCCCGCACGTGGGCTCCGTGCTGGGTGCGGTGCTGGACGAGGCGACGGTGGTGGAAGCGGACAAGGTGTTCCTGGTGCGCAAACGCTTCGCCCTCCGCGACCGGATCCGCACCTTCATCGCCGCCACGCTGGGGACCACCGCGGACGCGGCGCTCTTCAAGCAGCTCTCGCAGTTCTGCGACGAGCAGCTCGCTCGGCAGAGCACGGAGGATGCGATTCCGCCGGGGCCGATCACCCTGGAACAGGAGCTGGAGCGGGTGATCGCCGAGGAGGCACGCGCCGATGCGAAATCGCCGCTCGCGCCGCTGGCGGGGAAGGCCGACGCGTTTCTCGACCGCGCCGACCGGAGCGCCGATCCGCACGCGCGCGCGTGGATGCTCGCGCTCCTCTTCGTGGCGGTGGATCTCATCATGGAGTTGGAAGGAAAGCACGAGCACAGCCGGCTCGTGGCCATCGCCCCGGTGCTCGGCGTGAAGGACGCGCGCACCGCGCGGCGCGTGAAGCTTCCCGGCGGACGCGTGAACGGCTTCGGCGGGTTCATGTCCCCCGTCCCCAACGCGCACGAGATCCGCCTGGCGCGCCACTGTGCGCGCGAGATGCTCGAGATGTGTGGGCTGGTGCGCGAGGGAGCGCGCGCCGAGCCGACGCCAGATGAATTCCTGTCGACGGAGCAAGAGCGCGCGTACCAGAAGGACCTGGAGCTCGGCATGCAGGCGGTGGCCGCGCGCGTGGGCGCGCTCGTTCGCGAGGGGACGCTGCTCGACCGCATCCCCGGCGTGCAGGGGATCGTGAAGAGTCTGCTTGCCGGCTACGTGGAGAAGATGGTGAAGCAGCTCGCCGTGCCGCAGGTGCCGCGTCACCGCTTCGAGCTGCGGGTTCGCGTTCCGGACAAGCACTTCGAGCTGGACGGAAAGGGATTCGGCGACCGCGACGTGGGCCCGGTGCGCGTGGACGACGAGGGCGCGTGGCATCTCGTGACGTATGCCAATTGGGAGCGCGATGGCGCACCCGGGACGAAGCGCCGCTGGCACGGTCCGCTGCTCGACGCGGAGCACCAGCGCATCCCGATCGATCACGATGGCGCCGTGCCCGGCTTCGATCGCCGCTTCTGCACCCTCGCGCTCCCGGATGCGAAGCTGGTCGCGCAGGCGATGCGCCTGCCCAATCCGATCTTCCTCGCCACGCTCACACCTCAGGATCGCGGCAACGCGCTCGCCGCCGACCGGTGGAGTCTGCTGCCCGGAGTGACGCCGCTCGAAACGACGATCTTCGGGGACACGGAGTGAACCGGCGAAGCGATGACGTTCGGCTGCGAAGACGCGGTCGCTCCACCTGCAGCAGTGATGTCGCGCGGTGATCGCGTGGAGCGGGGGTATGCCGCGATCGCGCGGCGATCCACCACGCGACGCGCGACGTTCCCCCTTGACACCACGATGGGAGTCATTGTACACTGTGCCCCCGCGCCAACATCTCGTGCGGCGCTCTCGAAACGTGCATCACTCACACATGCGCTTCCTCTCCAGAATCCTCTGCAATGACCAGCCACGTGGCCTCGGCCGCGGTGCCGCGCGTTCGGACGCGTCGCGTGACGCGATCCGCAAAGGCGCGCAGAGGCTGGTCATCGGCATTGGAATCGGCCATGGTGCAGGATGCGGAAACGGAGTGCGCTCGACGTAGCGTGCGATCCGTCGTCCGCCGGGAGCGAAGAGACGCCCCGCCTGCACGCACCGCAGGCGGGGCGTCGTGCGTCGTGAGCCGGCGCCGGTACACGGACCACAGGGGATGACTGCGATGAAGATCTTTGGGCAGCACGACGAGCAGACAATGGTGCAGTTCCAGGACGTGCGTTCGCGCGCCGTGGACGCGGCGCTGATGGCGGACGGACATCTGGGATACGTCATGCCTATCGGCGGCGTGGCGGCGTACGAGAACCAGGTGTCGGTGGTGGGTGTGGGCTTCGACATCGCCTGCGGAAACGCTGCCATCCGCACCGATCTCGCCTTCTCGGCGTTCGGGGAGACGCCCGAGCGCGTGCAGCGCACGCTCTCCGCGTTGGCCGATGAGATCCAGAGTACGGTGAGCTTTGGCGTGGGGCGGAAAAACCGCGCCGATGATGCGCCGGTGGACCATCCGCTGTTCGACGACGCGGTGTGGAGCGCCGTGCCCCCCAAGCATCGGCAGGCGCTGCGCGTCAAGGCACAGCAGCAGCTTGGCACCGTGGGGAGCGGGAACCACTACGTCGACGTGTTCGCCGATGAGACGGGTGCCATCTGGGTGGGCGTCCACTTCGGCAGCCGCGGCTTTGGTCACACGGTCGCGTCGGCATTTCTGGCGCTCGGCCAGGGGAAGCCGTGGGGCGAGCGCGTGCCGGAGCGCGAGGTGTTGCTCGACGTGGCGCAGCCCATCGGGCACGACTACTGGGCGCTCATGTCGCTCGCCGGTCGCTATGCATATGCCGGCCGCGAGTGGGTGGCGCGGAAGGTGGTGTCACTCCTCGGTGGCCGCGAGCTGGAGCTCGTGCACAACCACCACAACTTCGCCTGGCGCGAAACGCACGGCGGACGCGAGGTCATCGTGGTGCGGAAGGGAGCGACGCCGGCCTTTCCGGGTCAGCTCGGCTTCGTGGGCGGGTCGATGGGCGATGACGCGGTGATCGTGCGTGGCACGCCGGTCGAGGCGGCAAGCGATGAGGTGCGCACCGTGCAGCGCGATGCGCTGTACAGCACCGTGCACGGCGCCGGGCGCGTGATGTCTCGCCGGGCCGCGGCAGGGAAGCGCAACTGGCGCACCGGCGAGGTGATCGAGCCGGGGCGCGTGACGCCGGACATGATGCGCTCGTGGGTGGAGGAGAAGGGCGTGGTACTGCGTGGCGGCGGGCTGGACGAGAGTCCGCACGTCTATCGCCGGCTAGGCGACGTACTGGCGGCGCAGCAGGGGACGGTGGAAGTATTACACACGCTGCGCCCGCTCGTGGTCGTGATGGCGGCGCCCAACGAGCGCGATCCATACAAGGATTGAACGCAGGGGAGAGGGGGAGGGAGGGACACCGAGCGTGCCGCGGCACGCCCTGCACCGCTGAGCGAAGGGGAGGGGGAGGGACGATGTCGCACACGCTCACGCTGTTCGCCGGAAGTGCCAACGTGGAGCTGGCGCGCGAGGTCGCGCGCCAGCTCGGCATCACGCTCGGCGCGCGCACGGTGGAGCGCTTTCCCGACGGAGAGCTGTCCGTGCAACTGGAGGAGTCGGTGCGCGGGCACGACGTGTACGTCGTACACCCCACCGCGCCGCCGGTGAACGACAACCTCATGGAGCTGCTGCTCTGGGCGGATGCCTGTCGTCGCGCAGCGGCTGCGCGCATCACCGCCATCATCCCGTACGTGGGGTACGCGCGCGCCGACCGGCGGCAGGGGAAGCGCGGACCGGTGACGGCGCGCGCCATGGCCGACGCGTTGCAACGCGCGGGAGTGGGGCAGGTGGTCACCGTCGACGTGCACTCTCCGCAACTCGAGGGGTTCTTCCACGTTCCCTTCGAGAATCTCACTGCCGTTCCGCTCATGTGCGACGCGCTGCACGAGATGGTGACGCCGGACACCGTCGTGGTGGCGCCCGATCTGGGTGCGGTGCGACTGGCCACGACCTACGGACAGCGGCTCGGGCTTCCGGTCGCGATCTGTCGAAAGGAGCGGCGGAGCGGCACGGAGGTACGCGTCACGCGCGTCATCGGCGACGTGCGCGATCACCCCTGCGTGGTGGTGGACGACATGATCACCACCGCTGCCACGGTCGTCGAAGCCATTCGCGCCATCGCCGGGGAGGGCGCTCGGGACGGGCCGCTGGTGGCGGCCACGCACGGTGTGCTGGTGGATGACGCGCTGGGGCGGATGGCGCACGCCGGCGTGCGCGAGCTGCTGGTGACCGACACCATTGCCGCGCGCCCCGACGGCCAGCCGGTGGCGATGCGCACCGTGAGCGTGGCGCGGCTCATCGCCGAAGCCATCCGACGCCTCGCCCGCGAGGGGTCGCTGCGCGATCTCATCGCGTAGCGTCGCGGCGCACGATGTACCGCACCTGCCTCTTCTGTCACTCGCGCCTTGCGGACAACGAGGCGATCGAGGAGATCGCCGCCATCGCCGACGATCTCACCCTCCCCTCCGCCCACACTGCGCATCTCCAACGACTCCGCCACGCCACTGGGCGCGCGGCGGGTGCCGCGCACGATGCCGCGCACGGGGGAGAGCAGCACGACTGAGCCCGTCCGCGCCCCGCGGATGTGAGCCAGATCACGTCTCCACAGATCACGACATGAGCGCGGCCGCTCGACGATGAGAGAGCGGACGCCACGCTGCACGGCGGCACACGCCATGCCTCACCGAGCGGGGACGGTGCCGCGGCGGATGTCGCCGCGTGAGGCAGGGCACCGAGGAGCGCTCGCGAGGGAAGCGCTTGTATTCCCTACCCGCGATTGCGGGATCGCCTCTGGGGACCGTCGTTCCACCGGGCCGCGCGAAGGCGCGGAGCGGGGACGGCCTCACCCACCCGCCATTCGCCCGCGGGACCTGGATTCAGGGCGGCAGCGTGGGAGGACGACCTATGAGACGACACTGGCTTCGGTGGAGCTACTCGGCGGGATTGGCCGCCGCGATCACCTTTGGCGCGGCGGCCGCGGCCGGCGCACAGCAGACCGATTCCGCGCGCGCAGCGCAGGATTCGATCCGGCGCGACAGTCTCCACCGGGCGGACAGCATCGCTCGCGCCGACAGCATGCGGCGCGCGAATCGCCGCGCGACATCGTCGGTGCGGATTCCGGTGAGCAAGGAGCAGCGCCTGGCACGCGACACGCTCGGCGAGCGCGACACCGTGACCGCCACCGGTGAAGTCGTGTCCGACAGCGCCAATCGCTTTGGCCGCGATACACTCGGCATCGGCAGGGACACGCTCGCGGGACGTGATACCACGGGGCTCATGGGACGAGATACCACCGGGCTCATGGGGCGTGACACGACCGGAATGATGCGCGACACGCTGCGCACCGATACGCTGCGCACCGACACCTTGCGCACGGATACACTCCGCACGGACACGCTCCGGACGGACACACTCATGAACCGGACGGATACCCTGGGCGTGCGGTCCGACACCATCGGCATGCGGTCCGACACGACCACGATCGAGTCGGGCGGCCAGGTGTCCGAGGACACCACCTTCTACGGTGGCAATCGCCGGTACTTCGGGAACGGCTTCTACATCGGCGTGTCGGGAGGTGCGAGCGTGCCCACCGGTGCGTTCGGCGACATCTACGACACGGGCTTCAACATCGATGTGCCGCTCGGATGGCAGTCGCTCACCACACCATGGGGCATCCGTCTGGACGGCAGCTACGACCAGGTGATGGGCCAATCGTTCTCCGCCACCGGCATCAGCAGCTTCGATGCGTCCGACGCCAAGCTGTGGTCCGGGATGCTCGATCTCACGCTCAAGTTCCCGAACGGCGGCGCGCGCACGGGCTTCTACATCATGGGCGGTGGCGGCGTTCACCACTTCAACGACATGGTGCGCTCGGTGACGTTCACGACGGATCCGATCACCGGGAACACGAGCGCGGTGGTGCACACGGAAGATGACACCAAGTTCGGCTGGAACGCGGGCGCCGGCTTCTCCTTCGGCATCGGCGCGGCGGACCTGTTCGTCGAGTCACGCTACATCAGCATCCTGACCGACGGCGAGAACACCAACTACGTGCCGGTCGCGTTGGGCGTACGGTTCTTCTGATGGCATTGTGTGGAACCTGATGGACATTCAACGTTGTGACGTGGTGCGGGGGGGGCGAACGCTTCCCCCGCATTGCGTATCGCCTGGGGGCGCCGCCGCTCCCGCACGCGGCGCGGTGCGAGCGGCCAGTGGTGCGGAGCTTCGTGCCAGGCGCACGTGGGTCGTGGCATGGGCGGGCGTGCTCCTCCTGGCCGCCCTTGCGATCACGCCGCGCGCGGATGCGCAGGCGCCGCCGGTGCGCCGTGCGCCGTACCGGGCCGCCGATTCGCTCGCCGCGCTCGCTGCGCGGCTGGACAGCATCCTCCGCGCGGACAGTCTGGCGCACCGCGCCGACAGCCTGGCGCACCGGAACGCAACCGCGAACTGGAACTCACACGCGGACAGCATACTGCGCGGACTCTCCTGGGTGGCCGACACGCTTGCGCCGCGTAACGCAATCGCGATGCGTGATTCACTTGCGCCGCGTGACTCACTCGCAATGCGTGGCGCACTCGCGAATCGCGATTCGCTCACCACGCATGATGGGCTGGCGCTGGGCAGCGGGTTTGCGCACGGGCTGGTGGGCACGAGCGACGGCGCGTTCGGCCGTCCCACGCTCGCAGTGGACACGAGCGCGCGATGGGCGAACGACGTGCCACCGGTGGACACGAGCGGAGGGGCAGCGGGTACGTCGTCGCCAGTGGACAGCGCAGTTCCCCCGCGGTGGGAGCTCGCCGCGGAGGAGGGCAATCCGCTGGCCGGCATTCCGCGCACGCACGCCGACAGTGCGGCATCGAAGGCCACGCACCTCGCTGCCGAGCGCGATCACGGATATCGCTTGGTGATCTCGCTCGGCGACCGCCGGCTGTGGGTGGTGCAGGGGGACGACACGCTGCTCTCCGCGCCGGTGGCGATCGGCGCGGAGACGACGCTCGCGTTCGGCGGGTCGACGTGGGAGTTCGGCACGCCGCGCGGCATGCGGCGCGTGCTGGACAAGACCGTGCGGCCGGCGTGGATCCCGCCGGTGTGGCACTACGCCGAGGTGGCGCGCGAGTACGGCCTCGCGCTCGACACGCTCGAGCGTGGCGTCCCCCGATGGTTGAGCGACGGCCGGCGGTTGGAGGTTCGCGACTCCGCGGTGGGTGTCGTCTCCGCCGACAGCGGCTTCATCCCGCTTCGCACCGACGAGGAGATCGTCTTCGACAACACGATCTTCGTGCCGCCCATCGGGACGGTGAATCGCCGCATCGAAGGAGAGTTGGGGATGTACTCGCTGGACCTGGGCAACGGCTATCTGCTGCACGGCACGCCAGACGCGGCATCCATCGGGCGCGCACGCACGCACGGATGCATCCGTCTTCACGACGAGGACATCGCCTGGTTGTACGAGCACGTTCCGGTAGGGGCGCGCGTGTACATCTACTGACGCAGCGCGTGCTGCTGCGCGGGGGAGCGCGCGTGATGCTCCCCCGTGCTGCACGTCAGAACGTCATCCGCCAGCGGAGGAGCAGTCCGTGCTCCCCTGGCGCGATGAGCGGCCCTGACGGCGCCGCGACACCGGTGGGCGCCGGTGCGCCGGCCTTCTCGCCATCTTCATCCTGCGCGCGGCGGAGCGAGCGGATGCCGACGTTCCGCCCCACCGCGTAGCCGAAGAGCATTCCGACCATCGTGTCCGACGCCCAGTGGACGTGGTCGGCCATGCGCCCCAGCGCGATCCCCGTGGCCAGGAGCACGAGCACCGGCTCGGCGGGGCCCATGTGGAACCGTGCGTTCCAGAAGGCCACGCAGCTCATGATGTTCGCCGCGTGTCCCCCGAAGAAGGAGTGCGTCTCCCACTCTCCGCCGGGGACGTCGAACCGGTAGGGATCGTCCGGCGACGCGACCGGGCGCGTACGCGCGACGCCGGTGTAGACGAGCGTGCGCACCACGTTCCCCGCCTCGTACGCGGCCGCGCACCCCATCCCCGCGTCGCGCAGCGTGCGCGAGCCGAAGGCCAGGCCGAGCACGTAGAGCCCACCCGCCACCGGTTGCAGGTAGCGCGCGCTCCCGAAGTCGGCGAGCGCGAACTCTCCGCGGTCGCGGAACTTTTCGATCCCCGTCACGAAGGTGCTGGAGGGGTGACGACGGATGTAGGCGTCGATCCGCTCGTCGAATGCGCCGGTGCCGGCTACAGCCGCCGTGGCGAGCGCGAACGTCCCCCAGTCGTGCGCGCTTCCGTGCAGCGGCGAGGTCCAGATGAACCACATGTCCTTCCCGGCGTTCCCGAAGTCCTCCCCGATCTGCTGGATTACGCTCTGCCCGGCCGCCGGCGCGGCGGCGGCCAACGCCGCTGCGGCCAGCAGCCCCACGATCGCGCGTCGTGTCGTCGAACAACTCTGCTGCATGCTCTGTCCTCCGTGCTGCGCCACGCACATCACGCGGCGCTTGACGGAAGGGCAAGAGACGCGCCCGGAACGCCGTTCTGCCATTGCGTGATGCAACTGTGGTGGCGTTCTGCCTGACGCGGAACTGGACGGTGCGAAGCCGTTGACCAGCGCCGGACCGACCGCTCCGGCACGCTCGCGGCCGCGCGCAGCCCTCGGGTGGAGGGCGGTTCGGGTATCCTGGCGTGACGTCCTGGCATCGCGAGCGTGATGCTCCGGCGGTGCGCTTCGCGACGAGGAGACGCATTGCAAGAGCGCTCTAATGCGTATCTTAGCGCGCTCTAACCGTTCAGAAGCCGTGTTCAGTTGTAAGACACCGTGGCTCGAACTCGAACACTCGGAGGATTCGCGGAGCCAAAAAGTCCGGGAGGTGGTGGACGAATCGGGACTACCTCGGAGGGTGTCGCGTTTCCGTACGGTGCAAAGGCCGCCGGCAAATGGCATGGAGCTTCCTTTGGCTCCCCCCCAGCAGCGGACCGGATCACCGTGTTCGCGGCCGGTACGCTTCAGTTCGAACCCACGCTTTACACACGCCACTGCTCCAGAGGAGACTGTCCATGTTCCGTCGCTCGAGCGTCATCCGTTATGCGGTCGCCACGGCGGCTGCCCTTACCCTGAGCACGATGGTCGCTGCGCGCGCCTCGGCGCAGGGCCCCGCGGTGTCCCAGCCCATCCAGGCGCGTGCCGATGTTGCCGCCGCGCTCACGGTGAGCGGCACCGATCTGTCGTTCGGGACCGTCTTCCAGGGGATCAACAAGACCGTCGCCCCGTCGGACCTCACCGCCGGCCGCTTTGCGGTGACCGGTGCGGCGAGCTCCGGTGTGAACGTGACCTGGACCTCCGTGCCCACCGTGCTCACGAATTCGGTGAGCGGCACCACGATGCCGATCGGTTCGTGGACCGGCTGCGCGAACGGCGTGTCCGATGGTTCGGCGGCGGGCGGGTGCACCACCAGCATCAACTTCGCCGGCACCACGGCGGCCACGCTGAGCGCGAGCGGCGAGCTCTACATCTTCGTCGGCGCCACGGTGCAGCCGGCCGCCACGCAGGCCGCGGGGACGTACGCCGCGCCGGTGACGGTGCAGATCGCGTACAACGGCCTGTAATCCACTGCCACCGCGCCGGCGAGACCCGCGACCGTGCGTATCGCCAGTGCCCTTTGCGCCGGGCTCCTCGTCCTCTGGACGGGAGCCCGGTCGCTCGAGGGGCAGACAACGAACACGGTGAATGCCAGCGCCGTGCTCGGCGTGCAGCTTCGCGTGCGCGGGCTATCCGATCTCGACTTCGGCACCGTGGTGGCCGGTACCAACAAGACCGTCAACATCCAGGCGCCCCCGGCGGACGCCACGCCCGGCCAATTCAGCATCGACGGCGAGAAGAACGCCACGGTGCTGCTCGCCTTCAACTTCCCGGCGGTGCTGCTCTCCGCATCGGGCAAGACGCTGGCGATCGGGTCATGGACCGGATGCCAGAGTACCTCGAACAGCGTTGCCTCGTGTACACCCTTCGTCTTCGGCACTCCACTCAATCTGCGCCCGAACAACGGGAAGCTCTGGGTGTGGCTGGGGGCGACGGTGAGCGCTCCGATCACGCAGGCAGCCGGCTCGTATTCCGGCACGGTGCAGATGACCGTGCTGTACACGGGATTGTAGCCGCGGCGCTCCGCGTCGTGCTGCTCGCGACGCTTGCCACGCTCATGGTTCCCGCACACGCCCACGCGCAGGGCGGACGCAAGCTCGACATCCAGCCGCAACACGATCTCCTCTTCGGCACCGTGATCGCCGGCGTTCCCGCACGCACGCCGCCCGTCGATGGCGCGCGCGCCGGACAGTTCGCGCTCACGGGACCCAACCGCTCCACCGTGGAGCTGGTCTTCTCGCTCCCCGCGACGATGGTCTCCGCGTCGGGCGCCACGATGCCGCTCACCTTCGGCGCGAGCGACGCGGGCGTCTCGGCCACCGGTGCGATCACCGATCAGGTCTCCTTCGACCCACGCCTGCCGTACACCACGTCGCTCTCGAAGACGGGGCGGCTGACCGTCTTTCTCGGAGGGATGGTGACGCCGTCGGCATCGCAGCGCGCAGGCGGCTACACCGCCACCGTCACTCTCACCGTCGCGGTCACATCCCTATGAAGTTCGTCGCCACACCGTCGCGATCCGTCGCGTTCTTCCGTGCGCTCGCGCGCCGGCTGTCTCCGGCTCTGTTCGGTGCTCTGTCGCTTCTCGCTGTGAGCGCCGCCGCCGCGCGTGCCCAGGGCGTGCTGGTGGCCCCGCCCGGCGTCTTCATCGATCACCGGGCGCGCAGCGGATCCGTGGAGCTGTACAACCCGGGGACGCAGACGGTGGAGGTGTCCATCTCCACCATCTTCGGCTATCCGGTGACCGACAGCACGGGGCAGGTGACGCTCTTCACCTCGGACCATCCGGACAGCACGCAGCCGTCCGCGGCCGGGTGGCTGCAGGCGTATCCGCGACGGCTCACCCTGCGGCCGCGCGAGCGACAGACGGTGCGCATCCTCGGCCGCCCGCCGCAGACGCTCGCCGACGGCGAGTACTGGTCTCGCCTCGTCATCACCGCCAAGGGCGCCACGCTTCCGGTCACCGCATCGGCGGACAGCGCGGGGATCTCCATCGGGCTTTCCATGGAGGTGCGGACCGTGGTGGCGGTGCTCTATCGCAAGGGGCGTCTCAACACGGGTGTCGCGCTCTCGGACGTGCACACCGCGCTGTCGCGCGGGGGCGATTCGCTCTACGTGCGCACGCGACTCGAGCGGCAGGGGAACGCCGCGTTCATCGGCGTGCTGCATGTCGCGCTCGAGCGGCCGGGGGAGAGCGGGGTGGGCGCGCGGCTGGCGCAGGGATCGCTGCCGCTCGCGGTGTACTACGATCTCTCGCCGCGCGTGGCGATCCCCGTGGTGCAGGTGGCGCCCGGTGCGTACACGCTGCGCGTGTGGGTGGACACGGATCGCGAAGACGTGGCGCGGGAGCTCATCCTGCCGTCGAAGATGGTGCGCGACTCGGCGACGGTGGTCATCCCGCCCCGACCGTAGCGCGATCTCATGCGGTGCCGCGCACGCGCGCGCGCGCGGGTGTTGCTCGTCGCGCTCTGCGCCATGGGAGTGGGGGCGATGGCCGCCACGCGCGGGGCCGCGGCGCAATCGGCGCGCGATACCGCGGCGCAGGAGGGCGCGGGCGCGGACACGCTCGAGCCGGTGCTGGTCGAGCTCTGGCTGGGACGCCTGGTGTCGGCCACCGTGCCGGCATTCCGCGTCGGCGACGACGCGCTCGTGCCCGTCTCCCAACTGCTCGCACTCGCCGAGATCGAGGGGCATCTCGATGCGGACGGGCGGATCACCGCGCGCGTGTATCCTGGCGCGATTCCCATCGAGATCAATCCGGATGCGGACAGCATGCGCTTTGGCGCGCGGCACGTTCCGCTCGTCCCCACGCAGGTCGTCGTGAGCGGCGGCGAGCTGTACGTCAGCGCCACGGCGCTGGGGGAGCTGTTCGGGACGCGCATGGCGGTGAGCTGGCCCGACCTTGCGGTGACGATGATCGATCCCGCGGAGCTGCCGGTCGCGCGCCGCATGCAGCGCGAGCAGCAGCGCGCCACGCTGCTCAGCGCACCGGGCGTGCCGCCGGTGGTCCCCGATCGCGCATACCCCCTGTCGCGACAACGCGTGGATGGGCTGGTGGCCGACTACGCCATCAGCACGGCGAGCACCAATCCCTTCTCGGAGCCCACGGCGCTGCTCGCGATCGGCACCAACGTGTGGGGCGGCTCGCTCGAAGCCACGTACTCCAGCGCCAAGCTGCTGCGCGAAGGGACATCACACCTGTCGGCCTCGTGGCTGGGTGTGTGGCCGCAGGGCCGCGTGGTGCGACAGCTCCGCGTGGGCGACGGCGGAAGCACCGGCCCGCGGCTGCGCACGCTCCAGGGGGTGTCGATCACGAACGCGCCATACGTGCGCGCGCCCATGTTCGGCATGGCCGTCTATCCGGGGGACGTGGGCCCCGGCTGGGAGGTAGAAGCGTACCAACAGGGGCGGCTCGTCGCATTCGATTCGGCAGCCGCCGACGGGCATTTCGCGCTGTCTCTTCCCGTGCAGTACGGCCAGAATCCGGTGGATGTGGTGGCGTACGGGCCGCACGGCGAGGTGCTGCGCTTCAACCGCGTCTTTCACGTCACCGATGCGTTCCTCCCGGCGCACCAGATGGAGTACGGTCTGTCCGCCGGGAAATGCGCGACGACCACCGTGTGCGGCAGCACGGCGAACGCCGACGTGCGGTATGGCATCACGTCGCGGTGGACCGCGCGTGCCGGCGCGGATGGCTACTGGCGCAGCGCGAGCGACAGCACCAGCACGCTCACGCATCCGTACGCCGAGTTGATGGGATTGCTGGGGGGCGGCGTGGGGGTGGAGGTGGACGAGGTCGTGAACGCATCCACGCGGATGGCGTTGTCGTACGAGCCGTCGCTCGACGCGCGCGTGCAGGTGGACTACACGCGCTTCGGCGCGCGCGCCGCGCCGGTGCTCGCGCCGTCCTCCTGGCGCGAGGAGTGGACGGTGAGCGGCGGCGGGCGCCCCTTCGGAGGACAGTCGCCCTATCTGCTGTTCGACGGGCAGCTCGTGCGCACCACCGACGGCGATCTTGCCCATGCGCGCGTGAGCGCGTCGCTGCGGCGCGCGGGCGCGCAGCTACTGCCGTATCTCGCCATCGACCGTCTCCCCGTCGCCGGGGACGAGGAGACGACCACCGTGGGAGGAGTGGACGCGTTCGTCATTCCACGACTGGAATGGGCCACGTGGATGCGCCCGCTCTGGCTGCGTACCACGGTGGAGAGCAACGTTCGCGGACATCTCACCGCGCTGGGACTGTTCGTGACACGCCCCGTGTGGCGCATGCTCCGCGTGGAGACGGGGTGGAGCCGCGGGCGCGATGGCCGGTCGGTGTTCAGCCTGGCGATGGCCACCGATCTCCCAAGGCTGCGTGCGCGCAGCACGCTGGCCGTACCGTCCGATGGTCCCGCCACCGGCGTGCACACGGTGCAGGGGTCGGTGTTGTGGAACGGCAGCGCGCACGCGCTCACGCTCGACGCCGGCCCCGCGCTCACGCGCGCGGGGGTGACCGGGCGCGTGTTCCTCGATGTGGACGGCGATGGCCGCTTTGGCGACGGCGACGAGCCGCTGGCGAACGTCGTGGTCCGCGTGAGCACGACGAGCGCGGTGACGGATTCCACCGGCGCCTTTCAAGCGTGGAATCTCACGCCGTATCTGCCGGTCGCCGTGCAGGTGGACTCCGCCAGTCTCGCCTCGCCGCTCTGGGTGCCGGAGTACCGGCTGCTCACCATCACCCCTGGTGCGAACCGATTCGCGTCGTTGGACCTGCCGATCGTGCCGGCGGCGGTGGTGGAAGGACTGGTGCGCGACGCCGCCACGGGGCAGGGAGTGGGCGGCGTGCCGGTGATCCTCACCGCGGTGAGCACAGGCGAGCGTCGGCGGACGACGACGTTCTCCGACGGCGCATTCCTCCTCATGGGCGTGCGCCCGGGTGTGTACGAGGCCACGATCGACAACGCGGCGCTCTCACGGCTCGGCGCCCAGGCGGCCCCGATGCGTATCACCGTGGAGCGCACGCCGGATGGCGCGCAGATCTCGGGAGTCGAGCTGGTCTTGCGGCGCTGACGGCGCGCGGCCTCTCACGGCCGCCGCCAATCGCGCGTCAGAGCGCGGTGCCTGCTCCCAAAGCGCCCGTCCCGGTTTCGCACACGGGCATGGGCAGGTTGCCGAGTGCGGTGTGCGGTTCTCCGCCGCGCGTATCCAGACGATAGCGGACGACGAGCTCGCGCTCCGCCGTCGCCGTGCCGGTCGCCACCGTGACACCGGCCACGCTCGCCGTGCGTGGCGCCCCCTGCGCATCCACCACGCTCAGCATGGACGTGGTGCTCGTGCCGCGAACCACCACGCGGTACGGTGCACCCGCGGCCACCGTCATGCGCACGGTGATCTCCACGCTGCCGTTCGCGCGCGCTACGTCAGGGGCACCGGCCAGGGAGAGCTGACACGCCGGCAGCACCGTGGCCGACGCCACGATCGACGCGCGGCGCACGGGCGCCTGCGCGCGGAGCGCCGACGCGCTCACGAGCATCGCGAGCGCCAGTAGGACGAGCGCTACGATCGACTGTGCACCACACCGGCGCGCGTCGCACATCGTCGTACGCGCGCGCGTGTGCGCGGCGGAGACGGTGTGGTGCGCGGTGCGGTGTGCAGTGTGTCGGTGCATGCGGCGATCGCTCGTGCGGGAGTGTCGCGCGCGAATACCGTCGCGCGCTGCGCACAAGAATAGTGTGCGACGCGCGCAGCGCAATGCATTTCGCCGTTAAACTTCACTCATCACATGCACGAGGCGCGCGATGATGAACGCGCGCTCATGAGATGCCGCTCATGCGCGCTGATGTGTGCGTCTCACGTGCGCAGGTGGCGGACGAACCAGTCGCGCGCCATGGTGGACACGACGTCCAGCGCGCCGGGTTCCTCGAACAGATGCGTCGCGCCCGGGACGATGCGCAGCTCCGCCGGTGCGCGCATCCGCGCTCGCGCATCTTCGTTGAGCGCCATCACCTCGACGTCGCGCCCGCCCACGATGAGCAACGTGGGCGCCTGCACGTGCTCGAGCACATCGCCCGCCAGATCGGGGCGGCCGCCGCGCGACACCACCGCCATCACGCGCCCCGCGCGCTGTGCGGCGGCACGCAGCGCCGCTGCCGCGCCGGTGCTGGCGCCGAAACATCCGATCGGCAGACTCCCCGTGTCCGGCTGCTGCCCCAACCAGTCGATCGCCGCCACCAGCCGCGTGGCGAGCAGCTCGATGTCGAAGCGCAACTGGCGCGTGCGCTCGTCCACGCGCTCCTCGTCGACGGTGAGGAGATCCATGAGCAGCGTGGCCAGCGCGGCGTCCTGCAGCGTGCGCGCCACGCGCCGATTGCGCGGACTGTGACGGCTGCTCCCGCTCCCGTGCGCGAAGAGTACGATCGCTTCCGCGTCGGTCGGGATGGTGAGATCACCCGCCAGCGTCACGGTGCCGGCGGGCACGCTGACCGCACGCGATGCGGCGTCCCGTGACGTCCCGGTCGCCGGTGTGGGCGCATCGCGGCGCCGAGCCGGCACGTCCTCGCGCGGCTGAAGATTCTCTCGCTCCAACATCATCATCTCCTCCGCGGCGCGGCCGCGCCGGACCCCGTGGTCCTGGCGGCGCCGTCGCCAGTCACCGCATTCAGCATGCGCCTCACAACGCGCTCGGGTACGTCTCCGGCGCTTCGCCGCGCTCCCATTCCGCCGTTCGCTCCAACGGTTCCACGGCGCGCGTGACGTCGTAGTGCAGCACGGCGTCGAACTGGCGCGGCAGCTCCGCCTCGAAGTAGTGGCTCTCCCGCTCCGTCTCCGGACGATAGATCACGCCGATCGCGCGCTCGAGCTGGCGCTCGTGCAGCGCCTCCGCGGCCTCGCGCTCCGGCGCCAGGTCGAGCAGGAAATCCCCCACGCCCGCGGTGTGGAACAGCGCTTCGTAGCTGCCGCGGAGCGCGGGGCGCACGCGCTTCCGCTCGGCCGGCTCATCCCAGTCGGATGCCGCGGTCACCGTGCCCTCGTACGTCGTGAAGCCGA
Organism: Gemmatimonadaceae bacterium; assembly: GCA_035701265.1. Classification (GTDB taxonomy): domain Bacteria; phylum Gemmatimonadota; class Gemmatimonadetes; order Gemmatimonadales; family Gemmatimonadaceae; genus DASSNU01. The sequence goes on from DASSNU010000013.1 coordinate 33,652, forward strand.
TGAGACAGGCGGCCGACGGATAGCGCTCGCGCACGAGCTGTCCCACGTTCAACTCGCCCCACCGTCCCATCTGCGTTGCGCGCGCATCGCCAAGATGCGAGTTGTGCGCCCAGACCACGAGCCGGGTGTCGCGCGCCTCGGCGTCCAGGTGCTCCGCCAGGGCAACGAGCGTCTCCACCATGTGCCGGTCGCGCAGGTTCCACGAGGACACGCGTCCGGAGAACATCGAGCGATAGTAGCTCTCGGCGTTGCGGACCACGCGCGCGTTCTGCTCGGCGAAGAACAGCTCGTCGGCGGCCACGCGCCCATCGCGGCGCGCGTAGTCGGCGGCATGCGCGCGGATGTCCACGAGCTGGCGGACCACCGCATCCTCGCACGATGGCGTGAGCCCCAGACTCGCGGCGTACCCGTACGCCTGTGCGTCCGCCTGCTCGCCGTCGGCGGCGCGTCTCCCCCCGTCCACGTGCTCGAAGCAGGCGTAGCGCTCCTGCGCGCGCCGCGCCGCTGCGGGATCCACCGTACGCAGGTAGTCGAGCACTGCCTGGATGGATCGGTGCAGACTGTACAGATCCAGGCCGTAGAATCCCGCCGCCGGCTCGCCGCGCTCGGTGCGCCGTTCGTTCTCCGCGCGCAGCCAGCCCACGAAGTCGAGCACATCCGCGTTGCGCCACATCCACTGCGGGAACCGGCGGAATCCGGCGAGCGCGTCGATGGCGTCGCTCGCGTCGGCATCGTCGATGTGCCTGGGATCGGCCTCCGCGCGTCGGCCGGCGCGTTGCCCCTCGGCGCGCGTGCCCGCCGCGCGAGCGCCCGTCGCGGCGGCGAGCATGGAACGGCCGCGCACCCAGCGATTCACGCGGTCGGCGTCGGGCCAGTCTGCCTCCACCGCCACGCCACGAAATCCGTGCTCGCGAAGGAGCCGCTTGGTGATCGCCGCGCGCACGCGATAGAACTCGTGCGTGCCGTGCGATGCCTCGCCGATGAGCACGAATCGCGCAGCGCCGATGCGGTCGAGCAGGGGGGCGAAATCTTCCGGCCCGCCGCGCAGCGGGTGCGCCTCGCCGCGAATGGCGTCGAGCACGCCGTGATGCACTGTCGTCGTCATGAGATGCCTCCCCGAACGATCATGCAGGCGTGCACGTGGCAGGCCAGCGATCTCCACGGGCGCGACTCGTCGCGCCGGCGCGGACCCGGCGCGGACAGCGGTCGCGCGCGCGCGTGACGCCCTCCGCCGCCTGGGCAGGCGGGGGTCGAGCGCGTGGGCACGGCCCCATCTCGCGTGCCACGCCGCGCCGCGTAGCTTTCCCTCCATGCCGACGCCGAACGCACCAGCAGAGGAGGACGCGCCCGGGGCCACACGCGCACCGACGGAGAACGACTGGGGAGCGTGGCCCATCTCCCTGGACGAGATCCGCGCCGCGCGCGAGCGCATTCGACCGTTCCTGCACACCACACCGCTCCGCCGCTATCCGGAGCTCGACGCGACGGTGGGGCCGGGGATCGCCGTGCTGGTCAAGCACGAGAATCACCAGCCGACCGGATCGTTCAAGGTCAGAAACGGGCTGGCAGCGCTCACCGCGCTGGACCGGGCGGCGCGTGCGCGCGGCGTGGTGGGAGCCACGCGGGGCAATCACGGCCAGGGGCTGGCGTTCGCCGGCAGTCTGCTCGGCATTCCCGTCACCATCTGCGTTCCCCTCGGCAACAATCCGGAGAAGAACGCCGCCATGCGCGCCATGGGCGCCACCGTCATCGAGCACGGGCGCGACTACGATGAAGCCGTGGAGGTGGCGAACCGGCTCGTGCGCGAACGCGGGATGGTGCTCGTGCACTCCACGCTCAATCGCGACGTGCTGGCCGGCGCGGCCACGATGGCGCTCGAGATCGTGGAGCAGGAGCCGGCGCTCGATGCCGCCGTCGTTGCGGTGGGGGGAGGATCGCATGCCGTGGGGCTCCTCACCGTGTTCCGCGCGTTGGCCCCGCGCGTGCGCGTGTACGCGGTGCAGGCGTCCGGAGCGGCGGCGAGCTACGCCTCGTGGCGTGCAGGGCACCCTGTCAGCGTCTCCGCCGCCCGCACCTTTGCCGACGGGATCGCCACGCGGAATGCGTACGACGCCACCTTTCCCACGCTGCGCGAGGGGCTTGCCGATTTCATCACCGTCGACGACGCGGCGATTGCCGATGCGATCCGCCTGTTCCTGCGTACGACGCACAATCTGGTGGAGGGTGCGGGAGCGGCCGGTCTGGCCGGTGTGCTCGCGCTGCGCGACCGGCTGGCGGGGCAGCGCGTGGCGGTCATTGTCACCGGCGGAAATCTCGATCTCGCGACGTTGCGCCAGGTAGTGAACGGCGAGCTCTGAGCTCGATCCGCGCGGTACACGCCGCCCGCCGGCCCCGATGCGACACGGGCGGCCGTATGCAGGCCGCCCGTGTCGTTGCGCGTGGCCGCGTGTGCGGCCAGGCGTGCGCGCAGCGCGCTAGAAGATCGGGATCCGGGTGCCGGCTTCGAGCACCACGCCGTGGAAACGAGGATTGCCGACGAAGGCGCCCTCCTCGAAGCCGCTGAACTTCTGGTACACGTACTCGGCCTTGATCAGCACCTCGGGGATCACGAAGATCCCGACGCCCCCCTGGTAGCGCCACACGTTCGCGTCGGCCGCGTCGCCGTTGTACGACGACGTGTGCGCGCGGCTGTAGCGCGTGGCGGCGAAGATCTGTGACGTGAACGAAAACTTCATCTCGCCGCCCCAGTACGTCCACTTCTCCGTGGGCGTGCCCGCGTCGCTGCCGTTGATGTCGGCGTCCTTCACCCACCCCATCAGGCCGGCCAGCCGCACGTTCGCGAGATTCACCTCGCCGTCACCCTGGAACGCGGTGAGCTTCTGCCCCTTCCCGATCTTGATCTGCCCGGCTTCGGGGTCCCCGGCCGTGAGCACCGACGCGTAGCGGCTGCCGCTGCGGTTCCCCGAGAACATCTCCGTGAAGGAGCCGCCCCCGGCCGCGTTGGGGTTCCCCGACTGGTCCACCGTGTAGAAGGAGCCCGCCACGTTGAACCAGTTGTTCTCCGGCGCGAACCACACCTTCCCGTGCTTCGAGTAGTGACGCTCGGCATCGAAGCTCTCGGTCGTCACGCCGTTCCCGAGGCCGAGCGACGAGTGGAAGAGTCCCACGTGCGAGATCAGCTCGAAGCCCGCTTCGACGGTATTCGGATCCACCACGTAGTTGCCGACGAGCGGATTCTTCATCACCTCGCCGTTGTCGGAACGCACCAGGTGCTGGTTGCCGAAGTCCACCTCGAAGTGGCCGGCCTTGATGTTCATGTATTTCAGCACGCGGTTGACGTTGAACACGTTCACCGCGTCCGGCACCTTGCTGATCAACACGTAGCCTTCGCGGTCGAACACCTGCCCCGCGTGGTGCTTGCTCGAGAGGTAGAGCTCGACGTACGCGTCGATGCCTTCGGTGAGGGTGGACGTGAGGAACACGTTGCCGACGGCTTCCTGGAACCCGGACCCGAGCTGCGGGAGCGTGCCGGGGTCGTTCTTCTGATCGAGATTTTGCCACGACTGTGCAGCTTCCATTGCGACGTGCACCTTGGGCAGCGCGACCGGCGCGGAGGAGTCCGTGCGCGCGGAGTCGGCGCGGGCGGAGTCGGAGCGCGCACTGTCGGTGCGGGCGCTGGCTGCGCTCTTCGTGGCGGACGGGGCGGACGCGTTGCCACGCGGGGTCGCGCTCGACTGCGCCAGCAGGCTGCCAGCCAGGAGCGGGACGCCGACGGTCGCCATGAGTACTCTACGGATCGGTTTCATATGATGACCTCGTGGGGTCGAGGGAACGCGCATCGTCGTCGCGTCGCCAGGCAGCGCGGCGCAGGTGGCACGATGGATCAGCGGAGACCGAGCGCTTCGGCAACGGCGCCGGTCGATGTCACGTGCAGGTCGAATCCGATCCGGATCTTGTTGTCCACCTTCAGCGTGCCAAGCATGAACTTGGGCGGCTTGATCCCGAAATCGGTCATGAGCAGTGTGAGCGCTCCGTGTGCGCGCACGGCGCCATTGGGCTCCGTGTCGGTGCTCACCTTCATGGTCACCTCACGCTCCTGGCCAGCGATGGTGAGCGTGCCGACGGCGACCACCACCATGCTGTCGCCCTCTGCCGTGCCCTCTTCCACCGTGTAGCTCCGCAGCGTGTAGTGGATGTCGGTGAACTCATCCGCGCGCAGCGTCTTGTACATGTTCTCGTCCATCTTGTCCTTGCCGCACTTGAGACTGCGGACGGGGATCTGGACGTCCACGCTGTTGAACGGGTGCGCGCGCGTCGCCGCGGCGGCGTAGCGGTATCCCGGATCGATCTCCACCGTGGCCTGGATGTCGTTCGTGCGGCAGGTGAACTCGTGCATGGTGGAATTGCCCTCGAGCCAGAGCTTGCTCTGCGGCTCCACGTGCACGGGAAGGCTCGGACCGCCCTGCGCGACGACGACGGTGGCGAGTATCGCGGAGGCGAGTGTCGCGAGTGCGGAGGTAACGAGGTGCGTTCTCATGGTCTACGCTCCTGCAGTGGGACGTGAGAGCCGTGCTCCCGGTGTCGGCTGCACGATGCATCGGAGCGGCGCGCGCGTCTGTCGGGCGCAACCCATGAGTGCGCAAGGAAAGGGGATAGCCGCTCGTCGGAGTGCCCCTGCGAGCGCGTCGGGCTTTCCCCGACGCGCGGCGGTGGGGTGGCTGGCGCGCGCATCACGGTGCCGTGGAGGGGGCGCCGCTCGTCACCGTAGAGAGGGTCCGCGAGAGTCGCTCGCGAGGCCGCGATCGTGCGAACTACGGAGGAAGCGTGCGGCGCTTACTGTCGATGATCGGCGCGACGGTGGGGAGCGCGGTGGGATGGTGGGCCGGCGCCCACGTGGGGACGATGACCGCGTTCACCCTTGGCATGGTCGGCACCGGCGCCGGGATCTACGCCGCCCTGCGCATCGCGCGCGAATACCTGGGGTAGCGCCGTGCGTGCGGCACCAGGCCGCACGCACGAGGCGCGTTGCGCGGCACGCGCCATGGCGTGCCGCGCGCGAGACCGCCGCTACCTGGGAATGAGCAGCGTCACCGTCTCCCCGGGATTCACCTGGATCACCTGCGAATGCGGGCGATCGTTGCTCGCCAGGGGAGCGATCTCGAACTGCAGCGGCGTGGGCCCGAACAGCAGGTTGGGCGGGATGACGAACGTCGCTTCGCTGGTGGCGTCCACCCTGCCCAGGCGCGTGCGAATCTTGCCGTCGAGCACGTAGATCGTGTAACCGGTGAAGCTCCGGTTGTCCACGCGCACGCGCGTCACCGGCTCGTCGCGCTGATGCTGCCGCCCGGCCGACGACACGCACGCTGCCAGCACGAGAAGGAGAAGCAGAGGGAGCCCTCGGACCCGAATCGAGCGCATACGGTCACTCCACGAAAGGTGGTCGCCGCGGCGTGAGCGCCGCGCATGCATCAACATTGCCGCAGCCGGCACACCGGCGCCACTCCCCCGCGCCCGCGCTGCCGCCGGCCACGGTGTTCCTCCCCCACGCCTCCTTCGGCGACAATCGCTCCCGCGCGTGCTCCCGCGATCACTGCCTTGGTCGCTCGCCCGACATCCCTCGCGCCCGGTGTCGGCTGGCTGTGGGATTCCCTCCACGATGTGACGCGCGGCAGCGCCAAACGTGCACGCCACCCCGTGCCGCCGCCGACATCGCGTGCGCTGGCTCACCGTCTCCCTGTGCCGAGAGCCGTGTCAGCCTGTAACGAAAAGTGTCAGGTCGCGCGGTCGACCCACGGTGTGCCCGTCCGGGAAGCGGATCGCGCGCCGCCGTCCAGCGCGGCACGTCTCTCGCAATTCGCGCCCTGGTCCGGCGGCGCTTCACCGATCTCCCGCGAAGCAGGATGCGGGGCACGGGCGGCAAGCGAGCCGCCGTCACGGAGCGTGCGGTCTCGGAGGCGGCGGCGCCGCCACGCGGGAACGGCATAGCAATGGGACTCGGTTTCGACGAGGGTGGAGATGCCACACATGGAGTCAGCGGTACCGTGCACGGTGCGGTTGTCGGTGGTTCAGGGTGCACCTGCGGTGTGCGACTCGCTCCCCGGCCGACTCACACGGGGCTTTCCGGAGATGGACGTGCTTCCGGGCGACGTTCCGAGCGCGTTGATGCTGAGGCCGCGCGACGATGTCGCCGGCGATCCGGCGGTGGTCTGCGAGCGGATCGGCCGGATGGTGCAGCGCCTCAACGAATTTCATCCGAGCGACGTCCCGCTGCAGGTGCGGGTGTCGGTGGAGCCGTAGCGCGGCGGCCGGGACGGCATCGGTCGCGCGGCGGCTCCTGGAGACGCACGGCGTCTCTCCATGTAGCGGTGCCGGCACGGCGCACCGCGGGTAGGACGGCGGTGCGCGTCGAGGTGCGCGCCTTGTCCGCGCGCGTGCCGGCGCGTATGGTAAGACATTCGCGGGCCGGATCGCTCGCGGCGTGGGAGCGCGAACGGCAAGCCCTCGGGAGGGACGGTCATGTCCCGCATCGGGCTCTGTGTGATGATCGCATTGGCGGCGCTCGCTTGCGCCGGCTCGCGCCGCACCACGCCCCACCTGCCCGCGCCCAGCGTGATTTCCGCCGACGAAGTGCGGCGCAGTGGCGGACGCACCGCCTACGAGGTCATCGAGCGCGTGCGCTCCGAGTTCCTCTACAACCGCGGCCCGGTGACGGTGCTCACCACTGCCTCCCCGGTGCCCATCGTGTACCTGGATCACGTGCGGTTGGGGACGCTCGAACAGCTCCGGACGATCGCCGCCGGCGACGTGGCGGAGATTCACCTGCTCACCGCCAGCGAGGCGACCCTCAAGTACGGCACCGGGCACTCCGGCGGCGCCATCGAGGTGTACACGCGGCTGCAATAGTGACGCTCGCGGCCGTTGCCGTGTAGGTTACGGGATGTCGCGGGCGCCCCGCCCCGTGCAGCCGTGCGGGCGCCGCGCTACTTTTCTGGCGGCACGGGCGCCGCCCGGCCCCCCGCACTTCCGACACCCCAGGATCGAGACACGGTGGATACCACGGCACAAGCAGGCACCACGACCAGCGCGCTCGAGGTGCGCGATGGTCGCACCGATGCGAGCTACACCATACCGGTGGACGACGGCGCCGTTCGCGCGCTCGATTTCCGACAGATCAAGACGAGCCCCGAAGACTTCGGACTCCTCTCCTACGATCCGGCGTTCCTGAACACCGCCTCCTGCCGGAGCGCCATCACCTTCATCGACGGCGCGAAGGGTATCCTCCGCTACCGCGGATACCCGATCGAGCAGTTGGCCGAGCGATCGTCCTTTCTCGAGGTCGCGTGGCTGCTCCGTCGCGGGGAGCTCCCGAGCAAGGGCGAGTTCGACCGCTTCGTGCACGACGTCACCTTCCACACGTACGTGCACGAGAACATCCGCAAGTTCCTGGAAGGCTTCCGCTACGATGCACACCCGATGTCGATGCTGTGCAGCAGCGTGGCGGCGCTCTCCTCCTTCTATCCCGGCGCGCGGAACATCTTCGATCCGGCCGAGCGCGACATCGCCATCGTCCGGCTGCTCGCCAAGCTCCCGACGCTGGCCGCGTTCTCGCTCCGCCACATGCGCGGACTGCCGATCGTCTACCCGGACAACGATCTGTCGTACATCGAGAACTTCCTCTCGATGACCTTCCGCGTGGGCGAGTCGCGCTACCGCGCGAATCCGGCCTTCGTGAAGGCGCTGGACGTGCTCTTCATCCTGCACGCGGACCACGAGCAGAACTGCTCCACCAACGCGGTGCGATCGGTCGGCTCGTCGCACGTGGACCCGTACTCTGCGCTCACCGCCGGGATCGCCGCGCTCTTCGGCCCCCTGCACGGCGGTGCGAACGAACAGGTACTGCGGATGATCAGCGAGATCGGCCGCAAGGATCGTGTGCCGGCGTTCGTGCGTGAGGTGAAGGGCGGTGGCGGGCGGCTCATGGGATTCGGGCACCGCGTGTACAAGAGCTACGATCCACGCGCGCGGATCGTGAAGCAGCTCGCCGACGAGGTGTTCGCCGTCACCGGCGTGGACGAAGGGCTGGAGATCGCGCTCGAGCTGGAGCGCATCGCGCTGGAAGACGAGTACTTCGTGTCGCGCAAGCTGTACCCGAACGTGGATTTCTACACGGGGCTCATCTATCGCGCGATGGGCTTCCCCACGGAGTTCTTCACCGTGTTGTTCGCGATCGCGCGCACGGCGGGGTGGTTGGCCCAGTGGGAGGAGATGCTCCTCGACAAGGAGCAGAAGATCGCTCGGCCGCGCCAGATCTACGTGGGCCCTGCCGAGCGCAATTACCCAGCCAAGCGCGGCTGACCGAACGAGGCCGGCGTGCGGCCGGCAACGCGCAGCAGCGGCGGGAACGATCGGGGTGGCACGCGGCTTGACCATGGAAGCGCCGCTCACCCCGGAGCCCGCCCGGGCCTCTCACCCGTAGCCTGAGCGCCCTCATGCCGACGAGCGCCATCCCATCCGACACGCGTGCCGGTGCCCCCGGCGTCGCCGCACCGGCCACCCGGACGCGCGTCGCCGAGCTCCTCGACCAGGCGCGCGCGCGCACGCTCCTCCTCGTGCACCCGCTCTCCGAACGGGATGCCACCGTGCAGCACGATCCGCTCATGAGCCCCATCGTGTGGGACCTGGGGCACATCGCGCACTTCGAGGAGCTCTGGCTCGTCCGCCACCTCGACGGCCCCGTGTCGTTCGGCGAGATGCCGGGGATCTTCAATCCGTTCGATCATCCACGCGCCACCCGCGGCGCGCTGCAACTGCCGTCGCTCGACGATACGCGCGCGCTGCTCGATGCCGTGCGCGCGCGTGTGCTCGACCGCCTCGCGTGCGTGGACTTCGCATCGGAGCATCCGCTGCTGCGCGACGGATACGTGTATCGCATGGTGCTGCAGCACGAGTACCAGCATGGGGAGACCATGCTGCAGACGCTGCAGCTCAAGACGGGAGCACCGTACGCCCCCGAACACGCGCGCGCGCTGCCCGCCGCCCCCGTCGCGCCGGCGACCACGTGGGACGGCATGGCGCGCTTCGATGGCGGTCAGGTCGTCGTGGGGACCGACGATCGCAGCGCGGCGTACGACAACGAGCGTCCCGCGCACGTCGTGCGCATGTCTCCTTTTCTCATCGACCGCGCACCGGTGCGCGTGGGCGAGTATCGCGCGTTCATGGACGACGGCGGCTACGAACGGCGTGCGCTCTGGACGGATGCCGGGTGGGCGTGGCGCGAGGAGAGCGGCGCGCGCGCGCCGAAGTACTGGGAGCGCGTCGGCGGCGAGTGGCAACGCCGCAGCTTCGGCGCGCTCGGCGCGCTCGATGACATGCATCCCGTCGTGCACGTCTGCTTTCACGAAGCCGAGGCGTACGCCCGGTGGGCGGAGAAGCGGTTGCCGACGGAGATGGAGTGGGAGGTGGCGGCCGGGTGGGATGCGCCCCTCGGCCGCATGCGCGCGTTTCCGTGGGGCGACGGCCCGCCCACCATGGAGCACGCCAACCTCGACCAGCTCAGCTTCGGCACCGCGCCGGTGGGTGCGTATCCGCTGAACGTGTCGCCACTCGGATGCTACGGCATGGTGGGCGACGTGTGGGAGTGGACCGCGTCCGACTTCCTGCCGTACCCCGGCTTCGAGGCCTTCCCGTATCGCGAGTACTCCGAGGTGTTCTACGGGAGCGACTACAAGGTGTTGCGCGGCGGGTCGTGGGCCACGCGCCCGGGCGCCATCCGCAACAGCTTCCGGAACTGGGACTACCCGATGCGGCGGCAGATCTTCAGCGGCTTCCGGTGTGCGCTCGATGACTGACTCGCATCGCGTGGACCGTGTGCCAGCGGGGTCTGACGCCGCCAGCACGCAGGACGACGTGAGCGCGCGCGCGCGCGCCGAAGTGCGTGCGGGGCTCTCGCGCGTGCAGAAGGAGATCCCGCCCACGTACTTCTATGACCGGCGCGGCTCCGAGCTGTTCGAGGAGATCACCAAGCTCCCCGAGTACTATCTCACGCGCGCCGAGCGTGCGCTGCTGCAGCGCTGGGTACCGCAGTGGATTCCGGAGCTGTGCCCGCGCACGGTGGTCGAGCTGGGTCCCGGCGCGGGAGAAAAGACGCGCATCATCCTCGACGCGGTGGCGTCGCGTGTGGGCCGCGCGGTGTACGTGCCGGTGGACGTGAGCGCGGAATTCCTGGCCGACATGGCGGCACGGCTCGCGGCGGAGTACGACGACATCACGGTGCGCCCCGCGGTCGCCGACATGCGCAGCGCGCTCCCGCTCCCCGAGCCGCTGCCGCGCCCGTGGCTCGTGGCGTTTCTCGGCAGCACGATCGGCAACTTCGATACGCCCGCGGCCACCCGGCTGCTCGCGCGCATTCGCGAGCGGATGTGCCCGGGGGATCACCTGCTGATGGGCGTGGACCTGCGCAAGGACCCCGCCGTGCTCCACGCCGCGTACAACGACGCGCGCGGTGTGACGGCCGAGTTCAACCGCAACGCGCTGCGCGTGCTCAATGCGATGCTCGGGGCCGACTTCGCGCCCGACCGGTTCGTGCATCGCGCGGTGTACGTGGAACCCGCGCACCGCATCGAGATGCACCTGGTGTCCGAGACGCCGCAGCGGGTGACCATTCCGGACATCGGGACCATCACCCTCCGCGCCGGCGAGAGCATTCGCACGGAGATCAGTTGCAAGTATGACGAAGCGGAGGTGCGGCGCCTGGCCAGCGCGGCCGGGTTGCAGTTGGCGCGCTGGACCCCCGACGACGCGGGAATGTTCGCTCTCGCGCTGATGCGCCGCGCGCCATGACGCGCAGCAGCTCCGACGACGCGCGGGCTCGCGCCGTCGAGCATCTCCTGCGTCACGCCTTCTCCGCTCACCCGGCATCCGCCGCGGGGGAGCGGCTCGGGGTGGAGGCCGAGGTCATTCCCGTGCATGCGGACACCCGCCGCGTGTGCACCATCGAGTCCGGAGAGCCGCGGTCGTCGCTCGCGATGGTGCGCGCGGTCGCGGAGCGGTACGGATGGACGGAGCGTCGGTCGGCCAAGGGAGTGCCGTCCTTCGCCATCCCGGGTGGGGGCGTGTTGACCTTCGAGCCGGGAGGGCAGATCGAGATCGCGTCTCCCGCGCTGCACTCGGGATCGCGCGTGCTCGACTGGCTCGATCGCGCGCTCGGCGCGCTCGGTGAAGAGGCCGACGAGCAGGGGATCGAGCTGCTCACCGCGGGAATCGATCCGTACAACGGCATCGACCATGTCCCGCGCCAGCTCGATGCGCCACGCTACGCGCGCATGGAGGCGCACTTCGCGCGCATCGGGCCGGCGGGCGCGCGCATGATGCGGCAGACCGCCGCCGTGCAGGTGAACGTCGATGCGGGAGACACGGTGTGGGAGCGATGGCACGTGCTGAACGCCGCCGTCCCGTACCTCACGGCGATCTTCGCCAATTCGCCGTGCTACGCGGGGGCGAGCACCGGGCATCGGAGCTTCCGCGCACACACCTGGCGTCACACCGATCCGCGCCGGACGGGCATCCCGTTCGACGCGCGCGATGCGGCCGGTGGCTACGCCGACTTTGCGCTGGGCGCGCCGGTCATCTCGGCGATGCTGCCGGCGGAATTCGCGAGCGTGCGCGAATTCCCCACGGCACGGGAGCTCGCTGAGCGCGACGAGCTTCCCGATGCGCTCTGGGTGGATCACCTGTCCACGCTCTTCCCCGAGGTGCGGCCACGCGGCTTTCTGGAAGTGCGTTCCATCGACGCACTGCCGCCGCAGTGGTACGCGGCCGTGGTGGCCATGGTGGGCGCCCTCGCGCGCGCGCCGCGTGCCAGGCGCGCGGCGCTGGCGATACTCCCCGATCCATCCCTCGAGATGCTCTGCCGTGCGGGACGCGTGGCGCTCGGCGATCCGGACATCGCGTCCACCGCGGCGGCGCTGGCGGACGTCGCCCTTGCCGGCTGCGCCGAGCTGGGAGCGAGCTTCCTCGAGCCGCGCCACGTGGAGATCGCGCGCGAGTTCGTCGCGCGCTACACCGCGCGCAGGCGCTCCCCTGCGGATGATGTGAGCGCTGCGCCGTTCGTCCCGGTCGCAGCATCGCGGCCCGAGCGGCGCGACCGCGACGCGGGCGAGCGCGACCCGCGCGCTCCGGTGGTGCCTCCGTCGTAAACGCGCTCGCTGCACGGCGCCTGGCGTAAGCGCTGGAGCCGCGCGCGCGGGATCGGGCGCCGGGGAGGCTCAGCGCGCGCCGGCAGCGGCCGATGCGCCGATGCGTGCGCGCGGAGCGATCCCCCAGCCAATGGCCAGATCGGCGCGCAGCACGTCGGGCATGGGCGGCGCGCCCCCCGGCCGATCCGCGACGGCAACGGTCGCCAGGTCCGCCAGATCGCCGCGCACGTCGGAGAGCACGGCCCATCGATCGTCGCGCCCCTCGGGCGGGAGGCGCACCGCGTTCGTGAGCACCACCACGAACGTGCGCCGCTCGGGATCGATCCACAGTGACGTGCCCGTGAAGCCGGTGTGCCCGTACGCGGTGGGTCCCATCCGATGTCCGCAGCTTCCGCCCCCCTGGCAGAGCTGCCATCCGAGCGCGCGTCCGGCGGTGGCGGGAGCGGTGAACAGCGCCACGGTGGAGTCGCTCACGATCCGCACGCCGTGATACTCCCCGCCTCCCAGCAGCATGCGCGCGAAGATCGAGAGATCCGCGGCGGTGCTGAAGAGGCCCGCATGTCCGGCCACCCCGCCCAGCGCGGCGGCATTCTCGTCGTGCACCTCGCCGCGGAGCAGCCGAGCGCGCACCACCGAGCGCTCCGTGGGCGCGGCCCGGCGTCGCCACCGCGCGGGGGGATTGAAGAACGTGTGGCGCATGCCGAGCGGACGGAACACGCGCCGCGTCACGAACCGGTCGAGCGGCTCGCCGGCGGCGGCTTCCGCCACCATGCCGAGCACGATGGCGCCGATGTCGGAGTAGATCTCGCGCTCTCCCGGCACGCGCATGAGCGGGGTGCCGAGCGCGAGCCGGCGCGCCGCGGCGGGGTCGTGTGCCCTCCACAGGTCGCGTCCGGCAGGAAGTCCCGAGCGGTGCGTCAACAACTGCCGGATGGTCACCTGCTCCTTGAGCCCGCCGCGGAACGCGGGGAGCCAGCGCGACACGCGATCGTCCAGATGGATGCGCCCCTCGTCGTACAGCACCATGATGGCGGCCGTCGTCGCTATGACCTTGGTGAGCGACGCCACGTCGTAGAGCGTGCTGTCCGCGCTCACGCGCGCGCTTTCCTCCGACCAGTCGGTGCGTCCGTAGCCATGTAGCCACGTCACCGCGTCGTCGCGACCGATGGCCACCGCCGCGCCGGGGAAGCCGCGCGCCGCGAGCGCGCGCGCCATGACGTAGTCCACGAGCGCGAGACGATCCTCCAGCATCCCCGCGGTATCCGCGCGCAACGACCGCGTGGCCGCCTCGTGGCGGTGGTGAGCAGCGCGGGGCGTGGCGCGGGGCGTGGCGTGCGCCGCTGGCGCCATCGGGGCGCACGGCACGAAAAGGAGGAGCGTGACGGTCGCGCGGAGCTGCATACGACGGGAACCGCTGGCGGGAGCGACGAAGAGCGGAACGGAGGACGCGAGCCGATGGACGGGCGCGTGCACTCGTCACCGCACGGCCATGGCGCCCGCCACTACGATGGAGACGCGCCAGCCGCCGTGCCGCCACGAGGGCGCAGCCGCCACGCGCGCGACGCACCCCTGAACGGCGTACCTGCAATCTTGCGCGCTGCACGCCAGAACGCACGGGGAGGTCGTCGTGCGCGGCGTCGTGCGGCGTTCACGCCATCCGGTCGAGATACTCGAAGAGACGCGGATCCACCGTGCGTGCATGTGCCTCCGTCACGCGGCGGCAGTGCGTCCCCAGGTATTCCATCATCACCATCTGCATGCCGACGGTTCCGGTGCCGGACGATTCGGCTCCGTCGTCGCACACGGCGCCGACGCACACACCCCCCTGCTGCACGAATCGCGGGCCAGCGGTGTGCACGGCGATGATGCTCCCCAGGCTGTGCTGGAGCGCCGGCGTCGTGAATTCCTCGAAGAAGCGGTATCCCCGCATCGATCCCTCACCCGTCTGACGGCCTGCTCCATCCGATCGGTCGGCGCCGGTCCGTTGCGTGGACTTGCATCACGCGCGCCACGAGGGCGGAAGAGGCGAAATCGTTGCGCGCCACTGTTGCACCGCTGCTGCATGGTGGACGCGCGACCGGGGCTCCACGGCACAGCCCGAGTTGAGCCGCGCGTGACGCGGTCTTCGTGCACGCGGCACCGTCCGTGGGTAGCACAGCTCTTGCGTTGGGTCGCGCGCACCGCGCCACACCCGTTGCGGGCGAGCGACCGGCGCGGTACGGCGCACACCGGTGTCCGAGGGCGTCTCGGATCATGCGGGGCGTTCGGCGTGTGCAGCCCGCCGTGCCGGGCGTCCACGCGCCAATGCGTCCACGCCGCGATCACGACGCGCGCGCACGGGAGACCGCTGGTGCGGAAACACGAACGTGGAGGGAAGGGAAGCATGGCGGCGAGTATCTCTGAGCGTGCGCAGGTCACCGGCAGCGGCCCCGACGCCGCGGCCCGGGTGCTGACGACCGAGGCGGTGGACTTCGTGGCGCGGCTGCACCGGCAGTTCAATCCGCGTCGTGAGGAGCTGCTCGCCCGGCGCGCCGAGCGCCAGCGTGCTCTCGACGAGGGTGCTCGCCCCGACTTCCTGGCCGACACGGCGCAGGTGCGCGCGGGCGACTGGCGCGTGGCTCCCACGCCACCCGCGCTCGAGGAGCGCCGCGTGGAGATCACCGGCCCGGTGGACCGCAAGATGATGATCAACGCGCTCAACTCGGGCGCGAGCGTCTTCATGGCGGACTTCGAGGATGCGCTCTCCCCCACGTGGAGCAACGTGGTGGAAGGACAGGCGAATCTGATGGACGCCGTCCGCCGGGAGCTCACCTTCACCAATCCGGACGGGCGCGTCTATCGGCTGAATGACCGCACCGCCACGCTGCTCGTGCGTCCGCGCGGGTGGCACCTGACCGAGAAGCACCTGCGGGTCGACGGCGCACCGGTGTCCGCCAGTCTGTTCGACTTCGGGTTGTACTTCTTCCACAACGCGCGGGAGACGATGGAGCGGGGCTTCGGCCCGTACTTCTATCTCCCGAAGATGGAGAGCCACCTCGAGGCGCGGCTCTGGAACGACGTCTTCAACGCGGCACAGGACGCCCTCGGCATCCCGCGCGGAACCATCCGCGCCACCGTGCTCATCGAGACCATCCTCGCCGCGTTCGAGATGGACGAGATCCTCTACGAGCTGCGCGACCACGCGGCCGGGCTCAACGCCGGACGCTGGGACTACATCTTCAGCGCGATCAAGAAATTCCGCTCGTGGCCGGATGTCTGCTTTCCCGACCGCGCGCAGGTGACCATGACGGTGCCCTTCATGCGCGCCTACACGGAGCTGCTCGTTCGCACCTGTCATCGGCGCGGCGCGCACGCGATCGGCGGCATGGCGGCGTTCATCCCGAACCGGCGCGACGAAGAAGTCACCGAGCGCGCGCTCGCCAAGGTGCGCGAGGACAAGCAGCGCGAGTCGTCGGACGGCTTCGACGGCACGTGGGTGGCACACCCGGATCTCGTACCGGTCGCCCGCGAGGTGTTCGACCGCATGCTGGGCGATCGCCCCAACCAGAAGGAGCGGCTGCGCGAGGACGTGCGGACCACCGCCGAGCAGCTCAGCGACGTAAGCATCCCTGGCGGGACGATCACCGAAGAGGGCGTGCGCAACAACGTCAGCGTCGCGCTGCAGTACCTGGAAGCGTGGCTGCGCGGCTCCGGCGCGGTGGCGATCAACAACCTGATGGAGGACACGGCCACGGCGGAGATTTCGCGCGCGCAGCTGTGGCAGTGGGTCGTTCGGCGCGCGCCGATGGCCGGCGGCGCTCGTGTGACGCGCGAGCTGTACGAGCGCGTACGGGATGAAGAGTTGACGACACTCGAGCGCTCGCAGAACCACTCGGCGGCCACGCTCCACGATGCCGCCGCGCTGCTCGATACCCTGGTACTCGCCGATGACTTCGTCGAGTTCCTCACCATTCCAGCCTACCAGCAACTCGACTAGCCGATGATCATGCGAGGAGGAGAGATGCGCGAGACGCGCGATCTGCAGACGGCGGCGCAGGAGCTCGCGCGCCGGTGGAAGACCGATCCGCGTTGGGCCGGCATCGAGCGTCCGTACACCGCCGAGGAGGTCATCCGGCTGCGCGGCTCGGTGCCCGTGGAACACACGCTCGCGCGGTTGGGCGCGGAGCGCCTGTGGTCGCTGCTGCACGACCGGGAGTACGTCAACACGTTCGGCGCGCTCACCGGCGCGCAGGCCGTGCAGATGGTGCGTGCCGGGCTGGAAGCGATCTACCTGAGTGGCTGGCAGGTAGCGGCGGACGGCAACCTGGCCGGACAGACGTACCCGGATCAGAGCCTCTACCCGTCGAACAGCGTTCCCGCGCTCGTGCGGCGCCTCAACAACGCACTCCTCCGCGCCGACCAGGTGGACTGGGCCGAGGGGAAGCACGAAGGCGCGTGGATGGCGCCGATCGTGGCGGATGCGGAGGCCGGGTTCGGCGGTCCGATCCACGCCTTCGAGTTGATGAAGGCAATGATCGAAGCCGGCGCGGCCGGCGTGCACTTCGAGGATCAGCTCGCTGCCGAGAAGAAGTGCGGACACATGGGCGGCAAGGTGCTGGTGCCGACCGCGCAGTTCGTGCGCACGCTCATCGCCGCGCGTCTGGCGGCCGACGTGGTGAACGTGCCCACGCTCGTCGTCGCGCGCACGGACGCGCTCTCGGCGTCACTCCTCACGAGCGACGTGGATGAGCGCGATCGAGAGTTCATGACTGGCGAGCGGACGGCGGAAGGGTATTTCGCCGTGCGCGGCGGCATGGCGTCGGCCATCGCCCGCGCGCTCGTCTACGCGCCCTACGCCGATCTGCTCTGGTGCGAGACGCCCACGCCCGATCTGCAGCAGGCGCGCGAGTTCGCCGAGGCGGTGCACGCCGTCTATCCGGACAAGATGCTCGCCTACAACTGCTCGCCCTCGTTCAACTGGGAGCGCCATCTGGACGCGGCGACGATCGCCAAGTTCCAGCGCGAGCTCGGCGCCATGGGCTATCGCTTCCAGTTCATCACGCTCGCCGGGTGGCACCTGCTGAACCTGGAGACGTTCACGCTCGCGCGCGCGTACGCCGAGCGCGGCATGCCGGCGTACGTCGAGCTGCAGCAGGAGGAGTTCAGCCGCGAGCGCGAGGGGTACACCGCCACCAAGCACCAGCGTGAGGCGGGGACCGGCTACTTCGATCGCGTGCTGCTGACGGTGAGCAACGGCCAGGCCTCCACGGCCGCGCTGGAGGGCTCCACGGAAGCGGAGCAGTTCGAGCGCGTGTAAGCGTAGGTGTTGCGGTGAAGGCGGCGCCGTGCGCCGCCTTCACCGCACCGTCACGAACGTCTCACCGAACGTTCACGTTCCGCTCCGCGATGGCGTAATGCGATCGCAAGAGCGGCATCACCTCCCGGTGGTAGGGTGACCACACGCCCATGCAGCGTGCGGGCGCATCCACCACCGGGAGGTTCGTATGCTGGACACCCTCGTCGAGTCGCAGCGCGCACGCCGCCGGATCGGGCCCGGCTCGCTGCTCAGCATCGCCGTGCACGTTGCCGTGATCTCACTCCTGGTCCGTGGCGGGTCACGGCGGCCACTGCAGGCACACTCAGCTCCGCCACCCACCCAGCCGCCGGTCATCTACATCCAGGAACCGACCGCGCCGGTCACCGGAGGCGCGTTGTCGTCCGGTGGCGGCAGGCGTCAGTCGTCGCCCACCGTGCCCGCACTGCCGGACAATGTGGGAACGATCGCGCTCCCGGACGCGCCCTGGCCGGTGTTCGCGCCGGACAGCATCTCCGCGCCGGTCATCGGGCGGGAGACGTTCGCGCCGGCAAGCGGCACGCGTGAGTCCTCGCGCTCCAACCCAGCGAGCGCGGGCGGCGTCTACGCGAACGGTGCCGTGGATGCACCGGCCGTCATGCGTGCGGGGAATCCGCGCCCGGCCTATCCGGAAACGCTGCGCGCGTCGGGGATCACGGGCACCGTGCGCGTCCAGTTCGTCGTGAGCGCGCGGGGGGTGGTGGAGCATGGCTCGGCGCGCGTGGTGGCGTCCGACAATGCGCTCTTCACGGCGGCCGTGCTCGGCGTCCTCCCGCGGCTGCGCTTCCAGCCGGCCGTGGTGCGCGGGCGCGCGGTGCGCGTGCTCGTGGAGCAGACGTTCGCCTTCGAGCTGGAGGGCTAGCGAGCGCGTCGGCTGCGCGCCGCAGGGGGTCAGCTTGCGACGAACGTTCCCGCGCGCTTCTGCTCGCGGTACGCCATGGCGCGCAGCCGCGCGATGCGCAGCGCCATGGGTGGGTGGGTGCCGAAGAGGTCGGCCAGCTTTCCCTGGTGCGCGTTCACGCGCCGCTCCGTGGGGTCGGCAATGCACAGGTGCGCGCTCCCGCTCTTGATCGCGCGTGTGGGCGCGCTCGCGCTCTCGATCTTCTCCAGCGCCGAGGCCAGCGCCATGGGATTGCGCGTGAACTGCGCGCTCATCGCGTCGGCCAGGTATTCGCGCTTGCGACTGACTCCCAGCGCGAGCAGCCGCGTGATGAGCGGCGCCAGAATCCAACTCAGGATCCAGAGTGCGAGCAGCACGAGCACGAGGGGGCCGAGGTTGCCTTTCTTTCCGCTACTGCGGCGTCCGCCCCCCACACGCACGCCGCCGCGCAACACGCGCCCCATGCCGTTGCCGATGAGCGCCACCGCTCCCACGAGCGCGGCCAACAACGTCATGAGACGGACGTCCAGGTTCTTCACGTGACCCATCTCGTGGGCCACCACGCCTTGCAGCTCGTCGCGCGTGCACGTCTCCAGCAGACCGGTGGTGACGGCAATGCTTGCGCTCTCGGCGTCGCGCCCGGTGGCGAAGGCGTTGGGATCGGGATCGTCCACGATGTAGATGTCCGGACGCGGGAGTCCGGCGGCGATCGCCATTTCCTCCACCACGTTCACGTACTGCTGCTCCTGCGGCGTCTGGGGATCGAAGATCTCTCTCGCGCCCGTGGCCCAGAGCACCTTCTGCGGGCCGGTCTTCCACGCGTAGGCGGCGATCCCGGCGGCGAGCAGCGAGAGCGCGATCCCGAACCAGGGGAAGACGTGGTGATACTCGGGGGCGGGGGAGTCGCGCGTGGCGAGATAGAAGATGAAATCGCCACCGAAGCCGAGCCACATGAAGAACAGGACGAACCCCACCACCAGCCAGCGTGAACGCCGCCGGTTGGCTTCCTGCTGCTCGAACAGGTTCGCGCTTTCCTCGCTCACGGCATCCGTCCTACACCGCGCGTAGCGGCGCGGTGCGGCGCTCCAGCGATCAGTGCTTGGGGCCCATCGACAGGTCCACCTTCGGGACGGCGCGCTCGGCCGCGTCCGTCACCTCCCAGAGCTGCGCCGGCTCGGCGTGCGCCAGCCCGGCCACCAGGTTGGTGGGGAATTGCTGCTGCTTGGTGTTGTACTGCGTGGCCGTGTCGTTGTAGAGCTGGCGGGCGAAGGAGATCTTGTTCTCAGTGGAGGTCAGCTCTTCCTGAAGCTGCGCCACGTTGCCGGTGGCCTTGAGATCGGGATACGCCTCCACCACGGCGAGCAGGCGGCCGAGCGCACCGCTCAGCTGCGCTTCGGCGGCGCTCACCTGCTTGGCGCCGGCAGGACCGGCCGCGGCGTCGTGCACCTGGATGGCCTGATTCCGTGCCTGCACCACCGCTTCGAGCGTCTCTCGCTCGAACTGCATGGCGCCGCGCACCGTCTCCACGAGGTTGGGGATGAGGTCGTAGCGCCGCTTGAGCTGGACGTCGATCTGCTTCCAGGCGTTGAACACCTGGTTCTTGAGGCGGATCAGGGTGTTGTACGCACCCACGACCCAGATGGCAATGATGCCGCCCACGACGAGCAGGACGATAAGGAAGCCCACGGTACCCCCTCGCGCGCGGGTCGCCCCCCGCGCCGCTGATGAGTGTTCGAGCGCTCGCTACGCACTCCGGTCGCTAGGCCGGTTGCGAATGAGCCACGAGGCAGCGAGAGTGAAGAGCGGGGTCAGCAGGAGACCGAGCAGACTGTTGATCCATATCAGGGCGATGTAGAACGCGCTGAGGCCAATCCCGGTCCAGAGCGTGCCCAGTGGTCCGTGCGTCTCCACGGCTATCTCCCGAAGGTGATGGGTGAGTGCGATGACGGCGTATCGCGAGCGAAATCTAGCGTCCATCCGCGCGAGCGGCCAGACGGCGGCCGGGCGACCGGGCGCGTCCGGCGCGCGGAGCGTCGTGGAGCGCGCGGTGCGCGAGCGTCTCGCCACACTTCCCGACGAGCAGCGTCTGGTGCTCGCAATCTCCGGCGGGTGCGATTCGATGGTGCTCCTCGAGGCCGTTCGCCGGGTCGCGCCGGAACGTGTGTCCTGCGTGGCCACCTTCGACCATCGGACCGGGGAGGCCGCCCGTCGTGCTACCGCCCACGTGGTAGCACGCGCGCGCGCGCTGGGGTTTGCCGTGGAACGCGGCCGGGCGCCGCGCGCCATGCACGGCGAGAACGCGTGGCGCGACGCCCGGTGGGAATTTCTGCGCGACGTGGCAGCCCGCGCTGGTGCCGCCGTTGCCACCGCGCACACGCGCGACGACCATCTCGAGACCGTGCTCATGCGCGCGCTGCGCGGAGCGGGAGCGCGCGGCCTGTCGGCGCTCGCCGCGCCGTCGCCGGTGGTGCGGCCGCTTCTCGCCGTCACGCGCGCCGACGTGCGCACCTACGCGGCGCAGCGGGGCGTGACCTGGATCGAGGACCCGACCAACGCCGACCGGCGCCATCTGCGCAATCGCGTGCGGTTGGATCTCCTGCCCACGCTCCTGCGCGCCGATCCGGCGCTTCCCGCGGCGTTGCTCGCGCTTGCCGATCGCGCCACCGCGTGGCGCGCCGAGCTGGACGCGCTGCTCGACGCGCACGTGCGCGCGAGCGTACGCAGCGGTGCGCTGGCCGTTGCTCGCGCGGAGCTGGCAGGCTATGATGGGCGATCGCTCTGCATCGTCTGGCCCGCACTTGCCGCGCGCGCGGGCATCCGCCTCGACCGCCGCGGAACTCGGCGCCTTGCACGGTTTACCATCAAAGGAAGGAATGGCGCGCGCGTTCCGCTGTCGGGCGGATTCGTGGCGCAACTGCACCGCGACCTCCTGAGCGTGGAGCGCTGGCATCCTCCTGCGGTGAGCGCGCATCCGGTCGCGCTGCGCAGCGGCGTGAGGATCGGGCAGTTCCAGTTCTCGATGGCGCCCCACGAGTCGTTGAACGGAGATCTCTGGGCGGCGGCACTTCCGGCGCGACAGCCGGACGCTCCGCTCACGGTACGTTCCTGGCTTCCTGGGGACCGGATGACGCCTTCCGGCGCGCGGGCGCCGCGCCGCGTGAAGGGCGTGCTGCGCGATGCCGGAATTGCCGCCGCGATGCGCCCGGGGTGGCCGGTGGTGCTGGCCGGCGAGGAAATCGTGTGGGTCCCCGGTGTGCGCCGCAGCGACGCGGCAACCGTTCGGCCCGGCCGGCCACTCGTACGATTCAGGTGTGAGCGACTCGACTGACCCCCGGCTGGGCGGCCGCGCCGTGGGGCGCGTGCTCTGGAGCGCCGATGCCATCGCGCAGCGGGTACGCGAGCTCGGACGGGAAATCGGCTGCCAGTACGGAGATGAGCCCCTCCTGGTGCTCGGGCTTCTCAAGGGGAGCTTCATCTTTCTCGGAGACCTGGTCCGCGCCATTTCGCGGCCATTACAAGTAGATTTCATGGCGGCCGCCAGCTACGGAGATGGGACCACCTCCAGCGGCACGGTACGGCTGCTGTACGATCCGGGAACGGATCTCACGGGACGGCACATTGTCTTGGTAGAGGACATCATCGACACCGGTCGCACGCTTCAGCGCCTGACGGGGATCCTGGCCAGCCGCGGGCCGCGGTCGCTCGATATTTGCGCCCTGCTTCGGAAGCCGGGGCCCACCGAGCTCGAGTACCCGGTCCGGTTCCTGGGCTTCGAGGCGCCCGACGAGTTTCTGGTCGGATATGGATTGGATCACGCGGAGAACTTCCGACACTTGCCCTATATCGCGAGTTTGCAGTAGATGCCTGACCGTCCGCCCACCCCGCCCAAGCGGGAATTCAGTTGGAGCGCCGTCCTGAAGAAGCTCGTCTTCTGGGTGCTGCTCGCCGCCGTAACCCTCGTCTTCCTCCACCTGAGCAGTGCGGGGCAGGAGAAGGCGCTCGAGGTGACCTACACGGCGTTCGACCAGCAGCTCGCTCAGGGGAACGTATCCGAGGTGACGGTCGAGGAAGGGAAGCGGCTCACCGGTCGCTTCAAGCAGCCCGTGCGCGTGAAGGACAAGGAATCCACGCGCTTCTATACCGATCTCCCATTCCAGAACGATCCCAACGATCTGGAGCGGTTGCGCGCGGCCAACGTCATCATCCGCGGCTCCAACTCCAAGGGATCGATCACGTTGATTCTGATTCAGGCGCTGCCGTACGTGCTCCTGTTCGGCATCTCGATGCTGATCTTCCGGCAGATGCAGGCAGGGGGCGCCAAGGCGTTCTCCTTCGGCAAGTCGAAGGCGAAGCTTCTGTCCGGCGACACGCCCAAGGTGACGTTCGCCGACGTGGCCGGTGCCGATGAGGCCAAGGCGGAGCTGCAGGAGATCATCGAGTTTCTTCGGGATCCGCAGCGCTTCACGCGGCTGGGCGGGCGCCTCCCCAAGGGGGTGCTGCTCGTCGGACCGCCCGGTACGGGGAAGACCCTCCTCGCGCGCGCGGTGGCTGGCGAGGCGGGCCGTCCGTTCTTCTCGATGTCCGGCTCCGATTTCGTCGAGATGTTCGTGGGGGTGGGTGCGAGCCGCGTGCGCGACCTGTTCGAGCAGGGGAAGGCACACGCGCCGTGCATCATCTTCATCGATGAGATCGATGCCGTGGGGCGGCATCGTGGGGCGGGGCTGGGCGGCGGGCACGACGAGCGCGAGCAGACGCTCAATCAGCTCCTGGTGGAGATGGACGGCTTCGACTCGTCGAAGGGCGTCATCATCATGGCCGCGACGAACCGGCCCGAGGTCCTGGACGCGGCGCTCCTGCGCGCGGGCCGGTTCGACCGCCAGGTCGTCGTGGACCGCCCGGACGTGCGCGGCCGGGCCGCGATCCTGCAGGTCCACGCCCGCCACGTGCGGCTCGCGCCCGAGGTCAGCCTCCAGGTGATCGCCGCGCGGACGCCCGGGTTCGCAGGCGCCGACCTCGCGAACATCGTGAACGAGGCGGCGCTGCTCGCCGCCCGCAAGGGGAAGGACGCCGTCGGGCAGGCCGACCTCGAGGAGGCCATCGACCGCGTCGTCGCCGGGCTCGAGCGGAAGAGCCGCGTCCTGTCGGAGACCGAGCGCGACATCGTGGCCCATCACGAGATGGGGCACGCGCTCGTCGCGTTCAACGTCGCGCACGCCGACCCGGTGCACAAGATCACGATCATTCCCCGCGGCGTCGCGGCGCTCGGCATGACGTACCAGCTCCCGACCGAGGACCGCTTCCTGCTGACGCGCAGCGAGCTGGAGGACCGGATCGCCGTGCTCCTGGGCGGCCGGGTCGCCGAGGAGCTGGTGTACGGCGAGGTCTCGACCGGCGCCCACAACGACCTCGAGCGCGCCACCGAGATGGCCCGCCTCATGGTCATGCAGTACGGCATGTCCGAGCAGCTCGGGCCCATGACCTTCGGCGGCGGGCCGCAGGCGATGTTCCTGCGCGGCTCGGGCCTGCCGCAGGAGCGCGAATACAGCGAGGAGAGCGCGCGTCGCATCGACGGCGAGACCCGCAGCATCATCGACCGCATCT
>DASSNU010000014.1:0-121069 GCA_035701265.1 Gemmatimonadaceae bacterium
TTACTGATCGGCGCACGAAACGCTAAGCCAGCCCCGCATGGACGAAGCATGCACGGATGATCCGCGGCTTCTGGCGCAGGCGCTGACACGCGCGTCGGAATTCCCGGTGGGCCTCGGCGAGATCATGCAGGCAGAGATTCCGTAGCTCGACGTACTTGAGATGCCGCCAGACGCCTTCCTTCGGATCGAGTTCCGGGGCGTAGCCCGGCAAGCGCTCCAGATGGAGGCGCTTGGCTGCCCCCTCGCGGAGGAACTGCTTGACGACCGCACTCCGGTGAATCGGCGCTCCATCCCAGACCACGAGCAGCTTGCCGGGGATGTGGCGGAGCAGATGCCGGAGGAAGCCGACGACTTCGACACTGCGGATGGCGTGCTCGTGGACTTGGAAGTAGAGCTTGTCGGTGAGCCCCACCGCGCCGATCACCGAGAGATGGTCATGCGTGAGCGTATGGGTCAGAAACGGCGTCTCGCCCACAGGGGCGTAGGTGCGGGCCACGGCGGGCAACAAGTAGAAGCCACTCTCATCAACGAAGAGCAGCGTGCGATGCTCGGTCAGGGCCTGATTTTTTAATGGCCGGCCACCGTTCGGTCTGCCACTGCCGGATCGCCTGTTCGTCGCGCTGCCGGGCATGGCGTTCGGGCTGCTGGCTGCTCCACCCCCATTGCTGGAGGAGCTTGCTCACGTGCCCCGGATGGTAGCGGATGCCCAGCTTCCGCTCGATCAAGACGGCGACGCGCTTGCGCGTCCAGAGCGCGCCGCGGAAGCCGTGCGCTTCGGCCCCCTCCGTGAGCCAGGCGAGCACCTGGGCTTGCTGCTCAGCTGAGAGCCGGCACGCGGCCCCCGGGGCCGAGCGCTTGCGAAGCGCATCGGGCCCGCCGCCCTCGCGCACCCGCCGCATCCACTGCGACACCGCGCCGGAGGTGACGCCCAGGGCGTCGGCGATCTGTTCATGGTTCCACCCCGCTTCGTGCAGTTCCCAGCCGCGCAACCGGCGGCCCTCGCGCCAGTCTACGGCCTGGCTCGACAGCGTGCTACTCATCAACGCCCTCCTGCGACCATCGCAGAAGAGCCTTAGCAAATCACGCGCCGATCAGTAAGCCACTGAAGATGCGTGCACCTGCGCGAAGCGACGGATGCGGACAATATTGTCGCGCGTAACCCCACAAACGCAAGCGAGGGGGCGTGCCCGTCGCACGACCCCCTCTGAGCAACCGGTTCCCGTCCTTCACGTCGTGGCTCGCGACGCACCGGCGCTTTCTTGCATGTGGTGATTCGAAGCGGACCAACCGTCCGTTCCGCTTCTGCTCATCCCGCCAAGGCAGCGGCGGGACGCTACTCCCGGGTACTACGCCGCGAAGCGGAGCTGATCCTTGGCGCGCTCGGCCGCAGCGGTGTTCCCCAGCTCGCCGAACATCGCCGCCGCCTCGGTGAAATCCTCGCGCGCACCGACCATGTCCCCTACCGCCACCCGCGACAGCGCGCGCTCGTACTTGGCCTCCGCCGCGATGAGCGGATTCCCGTGCCGCGCGGCGAGCGCCATCGCCTCGGTGAAGCGGCGCGCCGCCGTGGCGTGGTCGCCGCGCGAGGCGGCTACCATCCCGGCCAGCTTCTGCGCCTCCGCCTGCCCCAGCGTGCTCGCGAAGACGTCGAAGCGCACGAGCGCCTGACGTGCCGTCGCATCCACGTCGCCGATCGGGGGCACGTCGCCGCGCAACGCCATCTCGGCGCGCGCCGTGCTCGCGATCTGCGCCAGCCACTCATCACCAACCGCGCGGGCGCGCTGCGCGACCTCGACGAACAGCGCATCCGCCTCGCGCCACAGCCCGCTGTCGCGGTAGACGAGCGCCAGGTTGTGATAGGTGTGGGCGAGCTTGTGCTCGTTGTTCGTCTCCATGAACGCGGCCAGCGCGCGCTCGTAGTAGCGGAGCGCCCCAGCGCGGTCGCCGCGGATGCTCGCGATCGCGCCCAGGTTGTTCAGCGCGCCACCGAGCAGATCCGGAAGCGCGAGCGTTTCCGCCGACGCGGACACCGTGAGGAACGCGCGCTCCGCTTCGTCCAGCATCCCGCGCTCGAAGGCACAGGCGCCCAGACGATTCTCCGCCAGCAGCCAGAGCTCCTCGTCCCCCGCCGCACGGCAGCGATCCGCCGCCACACGCGAGAGCTCGATCGCCTTGTCGGTGAAGCCCAGCCGGCCATACGCCTCGGCCAGCAGAAGTAGAACGTCAGGATTGGCCTCGAGCTGCTCCATCGGCATGGCGAGGAGCGTCTGCTTCACCTCGCGCCACCTGCGCTCGGCGGCCAGCTCGGTGAGCGAGTTGCGCAGCTCGGGCGTGATCGCCTCGGGCAGAGAGGGCGCAATGGAGAGAATGCGCTGCGTGTGTGCGGACATGGGACAGGACCGTGTGCGAAGGTGACGGGAATGTGCGAACGACGGGAATGTGATCGACGTGCGATTGGTCGATCCGGGTATGGTGCGGGGTGAATCAGTAGATGATCGCGTAGATCGTGAAGCCGGGGATCGCTGCGGTGGCGGTGTGCGCCTGGAGATCGAACGTCGCGGCGACAGGCAGCCAGGGTGCGTCCAGCGTTTCCTGCTTCCACATGGAGAGCGACGGACTCTTCATCGCCGCCTTCCCCGCGCGAGCGAGGTTGAAGCTGAGCGTGGCAGGCACGTGGCTGTCGAATCGGAGACCGGAGGGCTCCATGCGCACCGCGAAAGCGTTGGGCTTCGGCAGCGACATCGTGATGAGTACCGAGTCGCCCGGCGCGAGCGGAGTGCCTGCCGCATCGCGCACCAGCGCGCCGGCGGGAACGGTGAACGTCACGAACGGCGTGCCATCGCCATAGACGAGCGCCATCGTGCGCGTCTGTCCCTGCACGGCCCACATCGTCGCGACGCCGTTCCGGAGCGCCACTGAGCCGTTGTGCGCAACCACGTGCCCTGGCTGCCCAATGGACATTCCCTTCGCGCTCGCGGCCGAGGCGAGCGGGGCTCCGGAGTCGTTGGGCGAGGTGATCGCGTCCTGCCCGAGCTGGCATCCAGCGAGGGCAACGATCAGTGCGATCGAGGTAAGCAGACGAGCACGCATGGTCAGTCCGGGGTGTCGAGAAAGTGTCGAGTTCCGATGGGGCGTCCTGCCGGCCCCCACTAAGGCAACGGTCGTGCCGGTCATTATGCCCTCCATCCGGGGCACAACCTGTTGCAAACCGTCGAATATCTGGACAGCCGTCGAAATTGCTGACAGCGACCGGTCAGAGCTGGATTTGGCGTGAAACCTTTTCGGGGGGGTGCCAGTCTAAGGGATACGGGAGCACATGGGCTTCCGACTCCGAGTGGGGGCCCCCGGCACTGCGCAAGCGGTGGCCGGGGGTTCTGCTTTTTCATCCGGGTTGCACCACTCCGATGGCACTCGCGAGCCAGGGCACGGATAGCGTGCGCGCGTGCTCTCACTCCGCGCCGCCGCGACCCTCCTCGAGGGCGCGCATGACCTGGAATCGCTCGCGTCCATCACCAGCGCCCTCGGGCTCGGCCAGCCGCTCCCGCTGGATGATGCGGCTGCGTCCGCGCTCGGCATCACATCGCTCGTGCTTCCGGGTGCGCACATCGCACCCGGCCCGGGCACGGTGCGCGCGCTGCTCGTCGTTCTCCATCCGTCGCGAGATCCGCGCGACGCGCTGCAGCGCATTGCGGTCTCGCTCGCGCGGCGCGTACCGCATCTCCTCTGGTTGCTCGTGGCCGTGGAGCCCACGCGCGGCGCGGTGGCGCTCGCTGCCTGGTCGGGGGAGCGGTCGCGTCCTCGCGTGGCGGCGCTCCTCGCGGACCGGCGCGCCGTGGTCCCCAGCGACGCGGAGACGCTGGTCGCCCTCGCCGCCACGGCGGGGAGTGCGAGCGATGTGCTCACCCACGCGCGCTGGCTCGACGTGCTGGGGCGCGACGCGCTCACGCGCCGCTTCTACCGCACGCTGGAGCGTCTGGTGCAGCAGCTCGCCGCGAGCGCGGACTCTTCGGTGCCCGTGGCCGATCGCGCGGACGTGGCGCTCTCGTACGTCTCCCGCCTCCTCTTTCTTTCCTTCCTGGAGACGCGCGGCTGGCTGGACGGCGATGGCCGCTTTCTCGAGACGCGCTTCACCGACTGCATGCTCTCCGGCGGGCGCTTCCACCAGCGTGTGCTCCTGCCACTTTTTTTCGGGACGCTCAATACGCCCCGGCGCCGGCGCGCTCCGGCCGCGCGCGCGCTCGGGCGCATCCCCTTCCTGAACGGCGGGCTCTTCGCTCCCACGCCCGTGGAGCGCCGCCACGCGCGCCTCCGATTTTCCGACGACGTGCTCGGCGCGCTCTTCGGTGATCTCCTCTCGCGCTACCGCTTCACCGCGCGTGAGGAGTCCGCCGACTGGAGCGAGGCGGCGGTGGATCCGGAGATGCTCGGCCGCGTGTTCGAGTCGCTCATGTCCTCGCACCACCGGCGCGAGAGCGGCGCGTTCTTCACGCCGCACGCGCTCGTAGCGAGCGTCACGCGTGCTGCGTTCGTTGACGCGCTGCGCGGCGACGGCGTGCCGCGCGCCATCGTGGAGCGCGCGCTCACCGCGGAGCCCATCGCTGCGCGCGAGGGCGCACGGCTGCGCGCGCGCATCGATCGTGTGACGGTGCTCGACCCCGCGTGCGGGTCGGGAGCGTTCCTCGTGCACGCGCTGGAAGAGTTGTCGGCGCTCGCACACCGGCTGGGAGACGCGCGGCCGCTCGCCGCCATCCGCCGCACGCTCCTCACGCGGGCCATCTACGGCGTGGACGTGAATCCCACCGCCGTGTGGCTCTGCCAGCTCCGGCTCTGGCTGTCGGTGGTGATCGAGAGCGGGGAGACGGACCCGCTCGCCGTGGAGCCGCTCCCCAACCTGGATCGGAACGTCCGCGTGGGCGACGCGCTCTCCGGCGACGCGTTCGACGTCGCACCGCGCGCGAGCACCACGAGCGTGGCCGCGCCGGTCGCTCGGCTGCGCGAGCGGTACGCGCGCGCGAGCGGCGCGCGCAAGCGGAGCGTCGAGCGCGCGCTGGAGCGCGCGGAGAGGGCCCTCACGCTCGCGCACCTGGATGATGCGCTCCGCCGGTGTGCGCACCGTAGGCGCGATCTCCTGGCCGTGCTCCGCTCGCGCGATCTCTTCGGCGCGCGCCGCACCCCCACCGCCGCCGAGCGCGCGTGGTTGGCGTCCGAGCGGCAGCAGGCGGCGGAGCTGCGCCGGGCGCGGCGTCGCGTGCGCGACGGTGGCGCGCTCCCCTTCAGCTTCCCTACGCACTTTGCCGACGCGGCGCGGAGCGGCGGCTTCGACATCATCGTGGGCAATCCGCCATGGGTGCGCTGGCAGCGCATTCCCGCCGCGGCGCGCGCCGACGTGCGCCACCGCTTTGTCGTCGCGCGCTCGCCGGTGTGGGAGCGCGGCGCGGCGCTCGCCAACGCGGGGAGCGGATTTCCGGCGCAGGTGGATCTTGCCGCCCTGTTCGTGGAGCGCGCGGTGGAACTCCTCGCTCCCGGCGGCGTGCTCTCACTCCTTCTTCCCGTCAAGCTCTGGTGCTCGCTCTCCTCGGGCGGCGTGCGCCGCCTTCTCCACGAGCGCACGGAGCTGCTCGCCCTGGAGGACTGGTCCGAGTCTCCCGCGGCGTTCGATGCGGCGGTGTATCCGAGCCTCCTCGCCGCGCGGAGGCGCGCTCCCGCTGCACTCCTGAACGCTGCGCCGCACACATCGCCCGGCGCGCCGTATGCTGCGCCGTATGCTGTCCATCATCTGCCGCTGGACGTGGTACGCCCCTACCACACTGCACAGGTCGCGCGCGGCAACGGTGATGATTCTCCAGCCGTCCGCGCGGCGGTGCACCATCGTGGCGACACGCTGCGCTGGAGCATGCCGCCCGGCGCGCTTCCACTCGATGCGGATCCGGCAGCGCCGTGGGTGGTCGTTCCCCCCGACGTTGCGGACGCGTTCACCGCGCTGCGCAACGCGGGCGTGCCACTGGCCGAGTGCGGGCTCGGACGCCCGCGCCTGGGGGTCAAGTGCGGCTGCAACGACGCATTCCTGATCACGGTGCGCGACGCACCGGATGTCATCGACGCGCCGAGCGTCATCGATACGACGAACGCCGCTCGGGGCGACGCCGAGCACGGCATCGTGCGCGTGGTTGCCGGCGGACGGAGCGGTGTGGTGGAGCGCGCGCTCCTCCGTCCCGTGCTGCGCGGCGAGCATCTACTCCCCTGGGGGAGCCACCGATCGTCGGAGCACATCGTGTGGACGCACGACGACTCCGGTGCTCCGCTCGCCGCACTCCCGCCACACGCCACACGCTGGCTCGCGCGATGGCGCCGCCAGCTCGCGGGCCGCGCGGATGCCCGCGGGAGCGCGCGCTGGTGGATGCTCTTTCGCACACCAGCCGCCGACGCGCGCAGCCCGCGCGTGGTCTGGGCCGACATGGGTCGCGAGCCGCGCGCGACGATCCTCCGCGCGGGGGACCCCACCGTTCCGCTCAACAGTTGCTACGTCCTCTCCGCACCGAGTGAAGACGATGCGCTGGCGCTCACCGCCTGGCTCAACACGCCGCTCGCCGCGGCATGGCTCCGGCTCGTCGCCGAACCCGCGCGCGGCGGCTACCGGCGCTACATGGCGTGGAGCGTGGCGCTCCTCCCCATCCCGCGCGACTGGCATCGCGCGCGCGCCCTTCTGGTTCCGCTCGCGCGCCGTGCCATGTCGCGGGAGCGCGTGGGCGGCGTGACGCTGACCGAGGCGGCCGCCTGCGCGTTCGGGCTCTCCCTCGCAGAGCTCGATCCATTGCTCGCCTGGGGGATGCGGTGACGATCCCGCGCGAGCGTGACGACGCGTTCGTGCACGTGCCGCTCGCTGCTGCACGGTCGCTCATCGCACGGGCACTGAGCGAGGACGAACGACAGAAGGCACCGCCTCCCCCCGCGCGGCAGGATGCATCCGGCGAGGAGCGCGAGCCGCGCACGACGTCCGTCACGTACGCCCCGGCATCACCGCGCACGGCAATACCGCGCACGGCAATACCGCGCACGGCGCGCGATCCGGCGCCCGCGCCCGGTCCGCTCGGCACGGTATCGCTGCGTCCGCATCAGCGCAGCGCGGTCGCGCGGCTTCGGGCGGCGCTCCACATGCACCACGGCGCCCTCCTGGCCGACGAGGTGGGTCTCGGCAAGACGTACGTTGCCATCGCGGTCGCGTCGGAGTACGAGCGGACATGCGTGGTGGCGCCGGCGGCGCTCCTTCCGATGTGGCGCGCCGCGCTTGCGCATGCCGGCAGGAGCGCGCGTCTCCTCTCCTATGAAGCACTGAGCCGCCTGGACGGCGATGCAGCGCTCGAACCGCTACCCGACATGGTAGTGCTGGACGAAGCGCACCACGTGCGCACCTCACGGACGCACCGCTACCGGCGCATCGCGCAGCTCGCCGCACGCGCGCACGTTCTCCTCGTAAGCGCCACTCCCATTCACAACAGGCGCGCCGAGCTCGAGAGCCTGCTCGCGCTCTTTCTCGGCGAGCGCGCACACGCGTTGAGCGACGAGCAGGTTGCCCAGCTCGTGGTGCGTCGCGAACGAGAGGATGTCGCGCTGCGCGAACCGCTCCCCGCGGTCGAGGCGGTGCGCTGGCTCGACACCGGCGACGACACGCCGCTCCTGCCGGCGCTGCTCGCGCTCCCACCGCCGGTGCCGCCAGCCGGCGGTGGCGACGCCGGCGCGCTCGTGGCGCTCTCGCTCGTGCGGCAGTGGGCATCGAGCCGAGCGGCGCTCGGCGCGGCGCTGCGCCGGCGCCTGGCGCGAGCGCTCGCCCTTCAATCGGCGCTCGAGTGCGGACGCCACCCCACGCGCGCCGAGCTCGGCGCGTGGTGCACCGATGGCGATGCGCAGCAGCTCGCCTTTCCGGAGATCGTGGTGGACCGTGCGATGCCGGAGTGCCGGGCCAACGCCGGTTCGCTCGCAGCAGCCGTAAGCGCCCACGCGGACGCCGTGCGAGTGCTTCTTCATCACCTGGAACACGGCAGCGGGATGGATCCGGATCTGGCACGCGCCGCCGCGCTCCGCACCCTCCGCGAGCGACACCCGGGCGAGCGGATCATCGCGTTCAGCGAGTACGCGGAAACGGTCCTCGCCCTCTGGCGTGCGTTGCGGCGCTCCCCCGGAGTGGCCGCGCTCACCGCGCATGGCGCCATCATCGCGGGCGGCGCGGTCACACGATCGGAAGCGCTCGCACGCTTCGCTCCGCTCGGCAGCGGAACGCGCGAGCCCGCTGCGCGCGAGCGCATCGAGCTGCTGCTCACCACCGATCTTCTGAGCGAGGGGGTGAACCTGCAGGATGCCTCGGTGCTGGTGCACCTGGACCTTCCCTGGTCGCCCGCCCGGCTGGAGCAGCGCGTGGGGCGCCTCCGGCGCATGGGGTCACCGCACGACCGCATCCACGTGTACGCCCTGCGCCCTCCCGCACCGGCGGACGTGTTGCTCCGCGCGGAGCGTCGTCTGCGTGACAAGCTCCGCATCGCGCAGCGCACGCTCGGCGTGGCGGGTGTGATTCCCTTTCTGCTACCGCTCCGCGTGGAGAACGCTCCGCCGGCACCGTCCTCCCCCGCCGCGCCGGCACGCGCGTACGAGCTTCTTCTCCGCATACTCGACGCGTGGCGCGACGATGCCGCCGCATCACCGGGTGGAACCTCCGCGGGCGCCTCGCCCGTGCTCGCGCTCGGCGTCGCGGACCGCAGTGCGTTGCTCGCGGTGCTGGAGGCCGACGATGGCCACCGGTTGATGGTCGGCGCGGTGGGTGGCGGACGCGTGAGCGTGCAGCCGTCCGTCGTCCTCGACGCCGCGCGACTCGTGGCCGGCGCCCGAGACGAGCGGCGCGCCAGGCGCGACGGTGCATTCCAGCGTGCGTTGGCCGAAGTAGTGGCCTGGGCGGATGGGTTCCGTGCGGAGCGTCACGCAGGCGTGACAGAGGTGATGCGCGCGTCGGCGCGGCGCGATGTGCTGCGCCGCATCGCGCAGGTGATGACGCGCGTCCCTCCGCACGCACGCCCGCGCCTGGCGGCGCTCGCCAGCCGCGCGCGCGCCGTCGTCACTTCACCCTTCGGCATTGCCGCGGAGCGGATGCTCGCCGAGCTGGCGCGCGCGCCGACATCCGGGGAAGCGTGGCTGCGTGCCGTCGTGGCCTTCGGCGACGCCAACGTCCGGCGCGTGAGCACAAACGCGTGTGCTGCGTCGTGGCGTGTGGCCGTCCTCGTGCTGATCGAGGAGAGCGACCGGTCGCGCTAGCTTCGCGCCGCGCGGGCGGGGGCACGTGTTCGTGCGGGCGCTGCTGCTCCTGGGCCGCTTCTGCTCACGGCTCCCGATCGCCCGGGGTGCCGCAGCTCCGTTGCGCCGCGCGGCGCGCGTCAACAGCTTGCACCGAGGGTAGGCGCGTCGCAGCGATGCGGCGCTTCGCGTCCCACACACCACGATCGATCGTGTTCAGCCGCCGCTCCTTCCTGCAGACGCTGGCTGCCGTCTCGCTGCCGCCGGCGCTCGCCGCCGCCGCACGCCGCCGGGGCGCAACCGGAACGCGCCTGCCGCACATCGGGCTCCAGCTCTATACGGTGCGTGACGCAATGCAGCGCGACCTCCCCGGTACGCTGGCACGCGTGGCGGCGATCGGTTACGACGAGGTGGAGTTCGCAGGGTACTTCGATCATCCGCCGGACAGGATCCGGCGCGTGCTCGATGAGCTGCACCTTCGTGCGCCCGGCGCACACGTGGCACTCGAGGCGCTCGAGGGACGCGAGCGAGCGCGTACCGTGGATGCCGCGCTCGCCATCGGGCACGAGTGGCTGGTGGTCCCCTGGCTCGACGCGGACGTGCGCCAAACGGCGGACGACTATCGCCGCGTCGCGGACCGCCTGAACGCAGCGGGACGCGCACTTCGCGAGCGCGGGTTGCGCGTGGCCTACCACAATCACGATTTCGAGCTGACGCCGGTGGACGGCGCGCGAGGGCTCGACGTTCTACTCGAGTCCACCGATCCGGCGCTGGTGGATTTCGAGATGGACATCTACTGGGTGGTGAAGGGTGGCGGCGATCCGCTCGATTTCTTCCATCGTCACCGCGGCCGCTTTGCCATGGTGCACGTGAAGGACGCCACCGCGGCGCCGGCACGGGAGATGATGGACGTGGGGAGCGGGGTCATCGACTTCGCGCGGATCTTCGCGCACGACGAGGAGGGTGGCGTCCGCCACTGGTTCGTGGAGCACGACGCGCCGGCCAATCCCTTCGCCTCCATTCGCCGCAGCTACGAGTTCCTGCGCCGGTTGGACTTCTGACGCTCAGGGCTGCGACGCCCCGCTCCATCCCGGACAACGCCGAGCGCACGTGCAGGTCGGGCGTGGCGGCCGCGCACATCGACGATTTTCCCGGCGGGCAACGCGGAGCGCGTCGCGCAGCAGTGCAGCGGCGCGTCGCGAGGCCGGCGCACCGCGCGGCTGGCGATCCGCGCGCCGGTCAAACGGGTAGCGCACCGCGTGGTGGCGGAGTAGAGTAGGACCGTTCCCGTCCACCCCGCACGGGATGCGCCGGCCTCCGCGTGGTGATCCGGACTCGCGCCACGCGACGCGCTCGCGCCGCTGCTCTCGCCCGTCCCCTTCCCGCACACCGCCATGATCGCCTCTCCCTCCCAACCGACATCGCGTGAGCCGTACGACGTCTGCATTGTGGGCAGCGGCGCGGGTGGGGGGATGGCGGCCTACGCCCTGACGCGCGCCGGCGCGAACGTCGTGCTCCTCGAGGCTGGCCCTGAGTGGTACAGCACCAGAGATGCCGCAATGCTCACCATGCCGTACCAGACGGCGCGGCGCGGCGCGGGAAGCAAGGAGCGCCCGTTCGGCGAGTTCGACGGGTGCATCGGAGGATGGGACATCGACGGCGAGCCGTACACCACCGCTGACGGGTCGCGCTTCGACTGGTGGCGCGCGCGTATGCTCGGCGGCCGCACGAACCACTGGGGACGCATCTCGCTCCGCTTCGGTCCGGACGACTTCAAGTCGAAGAGCCGCGACGGGCTCGGCGACGACTGGCCCATCTCGTACGACGATGTCGCGCCGTACTACGATCGCGTGGATCGCCTGATCGGCGTGTTCGGCAGCGCGGAGCGGATGCGGAATCATCCGGACGGGATCTTCCTCCCACCGCCGCGCCCGCGCTGCTACGAGCTGCTCGTCCAGCAGGCCAGCCGGCGTCTGTCCATCCCGTGCATCCCGTCGCGGTTGTCGATTCTCACGCGCCCGCTCAACGGGCGCCCTGCCTGTCACTACTGCGGCCAGTGCAATCGCGGCTGCTCGATCAACGCGAACTTCTCCTCGCCGGGCGTCCTCATCGCTCCCGCGCTGAAGACCGGACGACTCACGCTCGTGACCAACGCCATGGCGCGCGAGGTCACGCTCGATTCCTCGGGTCGCGCGTCCGGCGTCTCCTACATCGACAAGACCACGGGCGCCGATGAGCACGTACGCGCCCGCGTGGTGGTGCTCGCCGCGAGCGCGTGCGAGTCGGCGCGCCTGCTGCTCAACTCCACGTCGTCCCGTTTCCCGAACGGGCTCGCCAACACGAGCGGCGTGGTGGGGCGGTATCTCACCGATACCACCGGCACCGACGTGGCCGGATTCATCCCCGCATTGATGGACCACGTGCCGCACAACGAGGACGGCGTGGGCGGGATGCACGTCTACATGCCCTGGTGGGGCGACAACCGGAAGCTCGGCTTCCCGCGCGGGTATCACATCGAGGTATGGGGCGGACTCGGCGCGCCGAGCTACGGATTCATGGGGCACATCCAGCGCTATCCACCGGGCGGCGGGTACGGAACGCAGCTCAAGAACGACTACCGGCGCTACTACGGGTCCACCATCGGCTTCTCCGGGCGCGGAGAGATGATCCCCAACGCCGACAGCTACTGCGAGATCGATCCATCCGTGGTGGATCAGTGGGGTATTCCCGTGCTTCGCTTTCACTGGAAGTGGAGCGACCACGAGTTCCTGCAGGTGAAGCACATGCAGGAGACCTTCCGCGCCCTGGTGGCCGAGATGGGCGGCACGGTGTTCAGCCCCATGCCCACGCGCGAGGAGGGATACGGCATCGCGCCGGGCGGACGGATCATTCACGAGCTGGGAACCGTCCGGATGGGAAGCGATCCTCGCACGTCCGCGCTCGACGCGTACAGTCGCGCGCACGATGTACCCAACCTCTTCGTGACCGACGGCGGACCGTTCGTCTCGCAGGCGGACAAGAATCCGACCTGGACGATCCTGGCGCTCGCCTGGCGCACGAGCGATCACATCGTGGACCTGCGCCGGAAGGGGACACTGTGACGGACATCGATCGGCGGGAAATGCTCGCTCTGCTCGGCGCGACGGCTGCGCTCGCGGCGTGCGGAAAGCTCGGCACGCGGGACGCGACAGGCGATGGCACGGGTTCTACGTCCTCCGCACTGAACGGCGCCGGCGCGGCGTCGCACTTCGATGATCCGTCGGTGGCGCAGGGGCCTCCACAGTTCTTCACGCCGCACGAGTTCGCCACCGTCACGATGCTCGCCGACCTCATCATCCCGCGCGACGAGCGCTCGGGGAGCGCGAGCGACGCCGGCGCGCCCGCGTACATCGACTACGCCCTGCGCGAGGTGGAGAGCGAGCGGACGCGCGTAGCCATCCGCGGTGGGCTGGCGTGGCTGGACCACGAGAGCCGTCGGCGCTACGGCACCGCCTTCGTGGATGCCGCGCCGGCGCAGCGGACCGGGCTGCTCGATTGTATCGCGTGGCCCGCGAAGACGAAGCAGGAGCTCCGCTACGGCGCGGTGTTCTTCAGCGCGTTCCGCGATCTCGTGGCCACCGCCTTCTGGTCGAGCACGATGGGCGTGGAGGACCTCCGGTACATGGGGAACGCACACGTCGCTGAATGGAACGGGTGCCCGCCGGAAGCGCTCGCCAAGTTGGGCGTGCGCTACGACGACACGCCGGCGAGCACGTGAGCGAGCGCACGAGCAAGCGCGCGAGCGAGCGCACGCGTGGGCGCATGCGTGCGCGCAAGCGTGAGCGCATGAGCGGACAACCGACCGGCCGGCCGCTGGGGATCGGCATCATCGGGAGCGGCTTCAACGCGCGCTTCCACCTGCAGGCGTTCACGACGGTCCGCGACGCACACGTGCGCGGCATCTGGAGCCCCAACGGCAAGAACGCGCAGGCCGCCGCGCAGATGGCGCGCACGCTGGACGTGGGAGAAGCGCGCGCTTTCCCGTCGATCGCCGCGATGGTGGCCGATCCCGACATCGATGCCATCTGGCTGTGCGGTCCCAACCACGCGCGCGTGGAGAACGTGGAAGAGATCGTGGACACGGTGGAGCGCGGGCGCGGCGCGCTGGTAGGGATCGCCTGCGAGAAGCCGCTCGCGCGCAACGTGGCCGAGGCCAGGCTCGTTCGCCGGCTGGTCGAGCGCGCCGGTCTGCGACACGGGTACCTGGAGAACCAGGTGTTCGCGCCGCAGGTGCAGCGTGGGCGCGAACTGCTCTGGGCGCGCGGCGCGCGGCTCACCGGACCGCCCTATCTCGCGCGCGCGGCGGAGGAGCACAGCGGGCCGCACATGCCGTGGTTCTGGCAGGGAAAGCTGCAGGGGGGCGGCGTGCTGAACGACATGATGTGTCACTCCGCGCTCGTCGTGCGCTTCCTGCTCACCGAGCCGGGGCAGCCGCTGGCGTCGCTGGCGGTGGAGCGCGTCACCGGACACATCGCGTCGCTCAAGTGGACGCGTCCCGCGTACGCCAAGCAGCTCGCCAGGACGATGGGAGCATCGGTGGACTACCGGAGAGCGCCGGCGGAGGACTTCGCCAGCGTGCTGATCGAGTTCCGCACGCCGGATGGACACCGCGCGATCGGTGAAGCGACCACCAGTTGGTCGTTCGTGGGCGCCGGGCTCCGGCTCTCCGCGGAGCTCCTCGGCCCAGAGTACTCGATGTCGTGGAACACGCTCGACTCCGGGCTCAACCTCTTCTTCAGCCGCGCCGTGCAGGGGAAGGCGGGGGAAGATCTGGTGGAGAAGCAGAACGCGGAGATGGGGCTCATGCCCGTCGTGGCCAACGAAGCGGCGGCCTACGGCTACGAGGCGGAAGACCGCCACTTCGTGCGCGCGTTCCTGGGGAAGGAGGAGCCGCTGCTCACCTTCGACGACGGCGTGGCCGTGGTGGAGCTCCTCATGTCGGCCTACATGAGCGCCGAGCAGGGAAAGACGGTGCGCTTTCCGCCGCGGGGGCTTCAGACATTCGTGCCGGCGGTGGCCAAGGGGACGTGGCGGCCGTAGTCACTCGCATCACGGCATGTGGTTGGGCTCGGAATCAGCATGATCCGCGTGGTCACCGTGAATAGGATCACCATGTAGGCGGCGCCTACGAGACGCCAACCACTATATCAAGTTCCGAGCGCTGTTTGTCATCGACTGGTGCTGATCGCTCGCGGACTGTCGCGTCCTACGCCGCTCCCGACGTCCCGGCAACTTCCGCCTGTGGCACCGCGATCGTGCCTGCACGCGCCGGACGGAAGAGCAGCGCGAAGCCCACGAGCACGACGACCGCCATGGCCGCCGGCACGAGCCAGATGGCGTGCCAGTCGTGCACCACTGGCAGGCACTGCCCCGCTGCCGCCGCTTCCGGCGCGCATGTGGGGTTCGTGCTCGTCCAGTGCTCCACCACCGCGCCGGACACGAACGCGCCGATGAAGTATCCCAGCCCGTTCGTGACGAAGTTGATGAACCCCTGCGCGGCGGCGCGGATGCGCGGACCGGCGCGCTCGTCGGTGTAGATCTGCCCGGCCACGAAGAAGAAGTCGTAGCACATGCCGTGGAGCAGGATGCCGGCGTACACGAGCCACATGGCCGTGGTCGCGTTCCCGTGGGCGAACGCGAAATAGCGGAGCGCCCACGCGAGCATCCCGCCGAGCATGATCCCCTTGATCCCGAACCGGCGGAGCGCGAGCGGGAGGAGGAGCATGAAGCCGAGCTCCGACATCTGGCCGAACGTCTGGATGAATGCCGGCTCCGGCGCGCCGATCTCGTTCAGGTACGGATTGGCGAACGTGTAGTAGAACTGCAGCGGGATGCAGAGCAGGAAGGAGCCGATCACGAACACCAGGAACGCGCGATCCTCCAGGAGCGCCAGTGCGTCGAGTCCCAGCGCATCGCGCACGCTGAAGGCCGCGCCGCCAGCGCGCGGCGGCGTGTGCGGCAGGAGAAAGGAGTACACGCCGAGCACCACCTCCGCCACGGCCGCAACGCGCAGCGGGAGCGCGAGCGCGTCGGCGCGCAGCACGCGCCCGATCACCACCCCCGCCGCGATCCAGCCGATCGTCCCCAACACGCGGATGAACGGGAAGTCGCGCGCGGGGTCCTTCACGTGGTGGAAGGAGATGGAGTTGGACAGCGAGAGCGTGGGCATGTAGAAGAGCGCGTACGCGATCAGCAGCCCGTAGAACGGCCCGAAGCTCGTGCGCGTGGAGACGAGCCAGAGCAGCCCCGCACCCCCAAGGTGCAGCACCGCCATCAGCTTCTCGCTCGCGAAGAAGCGGTCGGCCACCATGCCGACGAAGAACGGCGTCACGAGCGCCGCGATGGCCGTCGCGCCGTACGCGAGCCCCACCTGCGACGCGCTGAAGTGCAGCGTCTGCGTGAGGTACGTTCCCATCGTCACGAACCAGGCGCCCCACACGAAGTACTGCAGGAACATCATCGTGGAGAGCTTGAACCGCGTCATCGGGACCTCGTGCGTACCTGACCTCTCACGCGCCGGTGCTCGGCAGACGGCCAGCGCTCCGCGCGTGCCGGACCTCGCGAAGCGTTACGGAAGCTCTCGGAGCTTGATGTTCCGGAGCGACAGGCGGCCGGGATGATCGCCCTGTATGCCGATGCGCCCGCGCTTCGCCGTCCCGTAGTGCGGCCACGCGCCGAACTTGCTGGCCGCCACCTTGGCCTTCCACTCGGGACTCCACAGCTCGTACTCGAGCATCTTCTGCCCGTTCAGCCAGTGCTCCACGTGCGCACCGCGCACCACGATGCGCGAGGAGTTCCACTCGCCCGCCGGATGTACGACGCCGGCGAGCGATGGATAGAGCCCGAAGTCGGACCCGGCGGCGGTGAGCCGGCTCTTCCCGTCGGGGTGACCGGCGTCGTCGAGCAACTGGTACTCCGGCGCGCTCCAGTAGATGTGGTCGTACTCCTCGGTGCCACGGTAGAACACACCGGCATTCCCCCCCGAGGTCAGCATCCAGTCGAACGCCAGCTCGAAGTCGCCGAACTCATCCCGCGTGACGAGATCCTCGGTGGAGACGCTCTTGGTGAGCGTGCCGTTCTCCGCGGTCCACGCAGCCGGCACGCTGTCCGACCGGTAGCCTCGCCAACCGGTCGTTGTCCGCCCGTCGAAGAGCAGCCGCCAGCCGGCCGCACGCTCGGCGTCAGTGAGCCTGTTCATCGCGCCGGTGTCGGCGGACGCGGCGCCCTGCGCCATATCCGCGCGCGCCGAATCGCCTCCGATGGTGTCCGCGCCGCCCGGCGAGGGTGTGCCCCCGGGCGAGCAGGCAACCACGAACGCAGCGGCGAGAACATTGACGGCACGGGGCCGGGCGAGCGCACGCTGCGTGCGCCGAGCAATCGTCACTGAGCGCGATCGGAACACACGCATCACACCCGCGGCGTCCCGTCGCGCGCCTGGAGCGTTCGCTGTAGATCACCCAACCCCTGCGCGATCCGCTCGTGCGCGGCAGCCATGCGCCGGAGCGACTGCACCGCAATGAGCACGGCCAGCGCGAACAGTCCCCAGACGAGAAGCACGATGATCCACATGACCGTGTGCTCCAAGTATGCGAACTCCATGGACATGAGCGTCGCTCCTCCGGTAGAAGGAAACCGCTGCGCGCTGCCTCAGCAGCGTTCGGTAACCTGCCGTCTCACTGCCCGCTCCAGCTCGGCACCCGCCCCGGCGTCCAGGGCACCCCCGCCGCCTCCGCGTCGCGCTCCACCGCCGGCACGTCGCGCTCGGCCAGCGTGCGCAACGTGTTCAGCACGCTGGTGAATTCGGAAGCGAGAATGTCGTACTGCCGATGCTGCGTTGCCGTCGGCGGTCCCATGGTGCGCGTCCAGCCGGCCATCGTGCTCATCCGTCCCATGAGCGACGGCGGCGTGGGCTCGTTCCGGCGCGCCATGGTCGGATCGCCGGTGAGCGCCTCCTGCGCATCGCGGACGCGTTCCACGAGCGCGTGCGCGCGCGCGGCAAGACTGTCGCTCGCTCCAGGCGTCTCACGAACGGCGCGCTCGAGCGCCTCTGTCCGCTGGCGCAGCTCACCCACCAGCCCGGCAGCGCCGAGCATGGCGCGCTGCAGCGAGCTCGCCTTCCGCTGGAATGCCACGACATCGGCCGAGCGCGGCGGCACGCCCGAGTCGAGCATCTCGACCGTGAACTTCTGCGGCGTGCCGAGCGGCGTCACCACGCCATCCACGCGCTTGGCGAGCGACACCTCGTACGTGCCGGGGATGACCATCGGCCCCTGCGGCCCGCGGCGGAAATCGTCCGGGTCGCCCGTGTCCTCTTCTCCGCCACGATTGCGCGCGACCACCGGCGGCGCGAAGCGAAGGTCCCATGCCACGGCGTGAATGCCCGCGCCGGTGGGACCGGTGAGCCGGCGGATCACGTTGCCATCCGCATCGCGCACGGTGAGGATGACCGCAGGCGGCTCCTCGCGGTCCTCCACCTTGAGCGAATCCCACGAGGGATAGAACACGTCGTCTCCCTTGCGGCGCAGCCCGCGCTCCTGCTCGAGCCGCTTGTCGCGGCGCGTGCGCAGCTCGTCCTTCAGGTAGTAGGTGAAGACGGCGCCGAAGGGGGGATTCTTCGCTTCGTAATGGTCCCCGCCCAGGAAGGTCGTGTACCCGCCGGCGAGCGTGTTCGATGGGATGTACATCTTGGCCGTCGGCACCGGGAGCAGCGCCGCATCCGAGGCCAGCACCTGCGGCGTGGCCGCGCGGAGCGGCGCGATGTCATCCAGCACCCAGAAGCTGCGCCCGAAGGTGGCGAGCACCAGTGCGTCGTCGCGCTTCTGGATGGCCAGGTCGTGCACCATGATCGTCGGCAGCCCGCCACGCAGGCGCATCCAGTGCTGTCCGCGGTCGCGCGTGACGTACAGCCCGAACTCGGTGCCCGCGAACAGGATGTTGGGATCCACCGGATCGTCGATCACCGTGTACACGGTGCCGCGCTTGGGAAGATCGCCGGCGATGGACGTCCACGTCCGCCCCAGGTCGGTGGTCTGCAGCAGATACGGCGCGTAGTCGCCGGACATGTGGCCGTCGAAGGCGACGAACGCGGTGTTCCTGTCGTGGCTCGACGGGCGAATCTGCGAGACGAACGTCGTGTCCGGCACGCCGGGAAAGTGATCCGACTTCCGCCACGTCGTCCCACCGTCCTCGCTCACCTGCACGAGCCCATCGTCCGTCCCCACCCAGAGCTGTCCTTCCACCAGCGGAGATTCCGCCACGGTGACGATCTCGCCGAAGAAGGAAGACGACGAATTCTTGGCCACCGCGTCCACGCTCCACACGCGCCCCATCATCTTCAACCGGTTGCGGTCGATCTGCCGCGTGAGGTCGGGACTGACCGCGCGCCAACTGTCGCCGCGATCGTCGCTCCGGTAGAGACGCTGCGCGCCGAAGTAGAGCCTGGTGTGCGCGTGCGGACTGATGATGAGCGGCGAATCCCAGTACCAGCGGAGCGCCGGCTCGTTCGGCTCCTCCTGTGGCTGGATACTCACCACCTCGCCAGTCGTGAGGTCGAAGCGCTGGAGCACACCGTACTGGCTCTCCGCGTACACGGTGTTCGGGTCCTGCGGATCGGCGCGCGACTGGAAGCCGTCGCCACCGGCGGTGATGAACCAGTCGGCGTTCGTGATCCCCGACGGGGAGCGCGTGGCCGATGGCCCGCCGAGCGAGTTGTTGTCCTGCGTGCCGCCGTAGACGTTGTAGAACGGCGTCGCGTTGTCGAGGTCCACGCGATAGAACTGGCCGAGCGGCAGATTGGCGAACCAGTGATACGTCTGCCCGCGATCGTGGCTCTCGTACAGTCCGCCGTCGCAGCCGATGAGCAGGTGATCCGCGTTGTCCGGATCGATCCACACCACGTGGTTGTCCACGTGCTTGTCGCGCTCACCCACCGGGTGAAAGGTCTTCCCCGCGTCCTCCGTCACCATGAGACGCGTGTCCACGGAGTAGACGCGATCCACGTCGTGCGGATCGGCGAAGATCTCGTCGTAGTAGAGACCGATCGTGTTGTGCCCACTCATCCGCTGCCAGCTCGCGCCGCCGTCCTGCGAGCGGAAGAACCCGCCCTTGTCGTTCGCCGCTTCGGCGATCGCGTAGACGACGTCCGGGTTTGCCGGGGAGATCGCGAGCCCGATGCGTCCCAGGTCCACGTTCCCCGGAAAGCCGCGCTGCGACTTGTGCCACGTCTTGCCGGCATCGGTGGAGCGGTAGACGCCCGACTCCGGTCCCCCCGCCACGTAGCCGTACACGCGCCGGTAGCGCTGCCACGTGGTGGCGATGAGGATGTCCGGGTTCCGCGGATCCATCACGACGTCGTTCACCCCCGCCCACGTGCCGCCATCGAGCACCTTGGTCCACGTGGCGCCGCCGTCGGTGGTCTTGAACAGCCCGCGATCACCTCCCTCGCGCGAGAGCGGCCCCTGCGCCGCGACGTACACCACGTCGGAGTTCCGCGGATCGATGAGGATCTTCCCGATGTGCTCGGACTCCTTGAGTCCCATGTTCTTCCAGCTCTTGCCGCCATCCTCCGACTTGTAGACGCCATCCCCGAAGCTCACCGAGCGCTGCGCGTTGTTCTCTCCCGTCCCCACCCACACGATGTTGGGGTTCGTGGAATCGATCACCACGACGCCGGTGGAGTACGAGCCTTCGTTGTCGAAGATCGGCGTCCACGTCGTGCCGGCGTTGGTGGTCTTCCACACGCCGCCCGACGCGGTGGCGATGTACCAGATGCGCTTGTCGCGCGGATGGACGGCCACGTCGGAGATGCGCCCGGAGATGAGCGCGGGGCCGATCGATCGCAGCGTGATGCCGGCCAGCGGATTGCGCTGCCGCGCGCTGTCGCCGCGCGCGGAGTCGGCCGGCGTGCGCGCGCCGCGAGGCGGAGGGGCAGGCTGCTGGCGCCGGCGCTGTGCGGTGGCGTTCGACGCGCCGAGCACCGTGGAGAGAGCGAGCGCGGCGATGGTGAGCACCCGGGAGGCGCCAGGGGTGGCGATGCGCATGGAAGGAATCGAGTGAGGGTGGCACGACGGATCGCGGTGGTGGGGCCAGCACCGCGTAAGGAGCACGCGGCCCGTGGCTCGCCGGCACCGCACCGGCGCGACGTGGAGGCCGCACCGGGCACTGTGGGCCGGAGCATGAGAGGCGCTCCGGCAGCCTCGCGATTATATCCGCCCGCTGGGGCGGTGTACAGGACGACACCCTCCGCAGCTTGCTCCAGCGCGCGCCGGAGGGGCAGATTGACTCCCCACACTCGGCCAACCTGATCCAGCGCCTCACCCCACCCGTACGGGGGATCCATGCAAACGCTCCTTCAGGATCTGCGTTACGCCCTCCGGTTGCTGGCCAGACAACCAGCCTTCACGGCCATCGCCGTGCTGACGTTGGCACTCGGCATCGGTGCCAACACGGCGATGTTCACCGTCGTGCACGCGGTGCTGCTCCGGCCACTGCCATTCCGCGATCCGTCGGCGCTCGTCCTGGTGGCCGAGCAGAGCAACATCCCGAC
The DNA here is from genome assembly GCA_035701265.1 of Gemmatimonadaceae bacterium. Lineage (GTDB taxonomy): Bacteria > Gemmatimonadota > Gemmatimonadetes > Gemmatimonadales > Gemmatimonadaceae > DASSNU01. The sequence goes on from DASSNU010000014.1 coordinate 20,861, forward strand.
GATCACCGTCTCGTACCAGAACTACGTGGACTGGCGCGATCAGAGCCATTCGTTCGCGGTGCCCCTGCAGGCGACGCAGGCCGCGTCCGCGACGCTCACGGGCTCCGGGGAGCCGGAGCGGCTGCCGCTCCGTCACGTGACCGCCGGTCTCTTCCCGATGCTCGGCGTCACCCCCGCCGCCGGGCGCGCGTTCGGAGAGAACGACGATCACGCGGGCGCCGCGCCGGTCGCCATGATCAGCTACGAGCTCTGGCAGCGGCGCTTCAACGGCGCGGCCAACGTGATCGGAAGCGTGCTGGACTTCGACGCGCAGCCGTACACGGTGGTCGGTGTGCTCCCGCAGGGCTTCCAGATCCTGTCGCCGGCCGACGTCTACCTCCCCTTCCATCCGTGGGGCGCCACGCTGCCGGACGACCGGAACTGGCACCCCGGCATCGTCGTGCTCGGCCGGCTCAAGCCGCAGGTGTCGCGCGCGCAGGCACGCACCGAGATGGTCGCGATCGCCAAGCACCTCGAGGAGCAGTATCCCGTCTACAACACGGGCACGAGCGCGGACGTGGTTCCGTTGCAGGCCAGGCTCGTCCAGAACGTCCGCCCTGCGCTACTGGTGCTGCTCGGTGCGGTGAGCTTCGTCCTGCTCATCGCGTGCGCCAACGTGGCCAACCTGTTGCTGGCCCGCTCCACCGCGCGGCAGCGCGAGCTGGCGATCCGCGCCGCCATCGGCGCCAGCCGCGCGCGCGTGGTGCGGCAGATGCTCACCGAAGCGGTGTTGCTCTCTCTTGCCGGCGGCGCGGCGGGGTTGCTGCTCGCGTGGGGCGCGCTCGGTGCACTGCTCAAACTCGCATCCGCTGCGCTGCCGCCGTCCATCGCCGTGACGATGGATCCGGCGGTGCTCGCTTTCACGTTCATCGTGGCCGTCGGCACCGGGCTCATCTTCGGGATCGCGCCCGCGCTGCGCGTCAGGAACGTCGATCTGCGGGAGACGTTGAGCGACGGCTCGCGCGGATCGACCGGCGGGCCGCGTCAGCTGCGTATCCGCGGCGGGCTCATCACGGCGGAGATCGCGCTCGCCATGCTCCTGCTCGTAGGCGCCGGGCTCCTCCTGCAGAGCTTCGCCAGGTTGCAGGGGCTCTCCCCGGGCTTCAAGCCCGATCACCTGTTCGTCGCCGATCTGCCGCTCTCGCCCACGGCGTTCAGCCGGCCGGAGCAGCGCGCGCAGTTCTTCGATGAGGTTCTGGAGCGCGCACGCGCACTTCCGGGCGTGCGATCAGCGGCCGCCGCATCCTACCTGCCCGTGAGCGGGGCGGGCGGGATCATCCACTTCAACATCACCGGGCGCCCTCCCAAGGGGCCGCGCGACTACATCGCCACGGGCTACCGCACCGTGACGGCCGGCTACTTCCCCACGCTCGGCATCCCGCTCATCAAGGGAAGACTGTTCACGAACGCGGACAACGAGCGGGCGCCTGCGGTGGTGATCATCAACCAGGCGATGGCGCACCAGTTCTTCCCCGACCGGGATCCCATTGGCCAGCGGCTCCAGCTCGGCGCGACGGCGAGCGACGAAGTGCCGACCATGGAAGTCGTGGGCGTGGTCGGCGATGTGGTGCAGGGACTGGGGCTCGATCCCACGGCGGAGATGTACCTCCCCTACCGTCAGGCCGATCAGGTGTTGCCGGTGTTGCGCCTCTCGCTCGTGATGCGCACGGCCGGTGCGCCGCTCCAGCAGACGCGCGCGCTGCGCAGCCTGGTGAACCAGATCAACCCGAACCAGCCCATCGTGAATCCGCGGACGATGGAGGACAACATGGCGGCCACGGTCGCGCAGCCGCGGTTCCGCACCTGGTTGATCGGCATCTTCGCCGCGCTCGCGCTGCTGCTCGCCGCGGTGGGGATCTACGGTGTGATGTCGTACAACGTCACGCAGCGCACGAATGAGTTCGGCATCCGACTCACCCTCGGCGCACAGCGCGCGGACCTGCTGTCCGCCGTGCTGATGGACGGGCTGCGGCTCACCGTGCTGGGTGTGGTGCTCGGCGCGCTGGGCGGGCTGGCGCTCACGCGCGTGCTCACGTCGTTCCTCTTTGGCGTGAGCGCGTCCGACCCGGTGACGTTCGTGGCGGTGGCGGTAGTGCTGGTCGTCGTGGCCGGCGTGGCGTCGCTGGTACCCGCCTATCGGGCGACGAAGATGGATCCCATAGCCGCACTGCGGCGCGAGTGACCCCTGGCGGAGGCGCGGACGTACGTGCCGCGCCTCCCGCCGCTCCTGCGCGAGCGTGTTGTTCAGCGCCACCCACCGCGCGGCGGGTGGCCGGCGGTCAGCGCCAGATGAACAGTTTGCCCAACACGTGCCCGATCCCACGCCCGATCGCCGCGACCGGGCCGAGCACGACCTTGCGCTTGATGGTGAGGTCCAGCTCCGACAGCGCCGCCGCCTCGCGCAGGTGGTTGCGCTGTCCCTGCAGGCTGTCGATTTCTCCCTGCACGCGGGCAATCTCTCGCTCGAGCTCGAGCACCTGCGCCAGATTCGCCGCCTGATCATGTAGCTGGCGAAGTCGGTCGCGCATGGCGATGAGACTCGCGATGCGCGCGTCGAGATCGATGGCGGTCGTGGTGAGATCCTGCACCGAGATCGTGCGGTGGGTCATTGTACCGAGGGTGGCGATCGAGTCGAGCGCCGCCTCGAGCTGTGCGTTGGGGACGCGGAGGAGCGTCCGCGAGGAGCGGTCCTCCAACACATCGCGGTCCACGCGCCCGCCGAGAGCGGTGACGATGGCGATCGCGCGGGCATGCACCGACGCCACGTCCTGCACGCTCAACTCCTGCGTGGCGGTCCGGATCAGGACGCGCTGCTCGACCTGCTCCGTGGGCGAGAGGATCACGCTCTCGCCGTTCGCGGGGGCGGCCGTGCGTGGTGGCGCGGTGTGGGCGCACGCTGTCAGTGCCGCCGCGAGCGCGACGGCGAGTGCCACACGAAGAGGGACACGCACTTGGGATGGAGAGAACATGGGCGGGAGGGTATGGGGACGTACTGCGGGAGGCGCCCCGAAATACGAACCGGGACCGCGACGGCGCAAGTACGCTAGCCCCGGAGCACCACCGCGCGCGCCACGTTCGTCAGCGACGGCAGCGGAGCGCGCCGATTCGGAACGAGCGCCCGCATTCAATCATCATGCCTCACTCAGACGGACCACGGCCGTGATCGCACCCGCCAGCCGTTCCCAGCTCCCGATCTCGATGCGCAGCTGCCGCCGCCCTGCGCGGGTGAGCGAATAGAACTTGGCGCGCCGGTTGTTCTCTGTTGCGCGCCACTCCGCCGTGATCCACCCTTCCTGCTCCAGCTTGTGCAGCGCCGGATAGAGCGATCCGTCGCTCACCCGGAGCACATCGGCGGAGAGCTGTTTGAGCCGCTGGCTGATGCTCCAGCCATTCATTGGCTCGAGCGCGAGCATCTTGAGGATGAGAAGGTCCAGCGTGCCCTGTACCAGATCGGTGGGCCGGCTCACAGGTGACTCATTGTCGACATGGGTTCATGGTGTGGACGTGCGTGCGGAATGCAGGACACTGCCGTCGGCTTCGCTTGTCGCATCGACTCCACCGCCCTCATTCCACCCGCATCGATCTGACCGGGTCCACGCGAGCGGCTCGGCGGGCCGGTAGGAACGACGCGAGCGCGGCGGCCAGCACCAGCACCAGCGGCACCACGGTGAAGGTGAGCACATCACCCGCGTCGACGCCGTACAACCCTGCCGTCATGAAGTGGCGTAGCCACCACGCCACGATGAGCCCGAACGGGATGCCGATGAGCGCCAGCACGAGCCCCCGCGCCAGCGTGCTCCGCATCACACGCGCGCGCGATGCGCCGAGCGCCACGCGAATGCCGATCTCACGCCGGCGAAGACTCACGTTGTACGACATCACGGCGTAGATCCCCATGGCGGCGAGAAACAGCCCCACGGCGCCGAAGCCGGCGAGCACGAGCGTGAAGAACCGCGGCTGCGAGACGGCGTCCGACAACACGTCGGACATGGACGTGATGCCGTACACGGCCAGGCTGTTGTCCAGCCGCCCGACGGCACGTCGAATGGCGCGAACCACCGTCGCATCCCCCTCGTCCGACCGTGCCAGCACGGACAGTTCGTCCATCGGTGCCTGGTCGAACGGCACGTACATCCAGGGCTGTGATTCCGCGGACGGTCCCAGATCGGCCACGTCCGCCACCACGCCCACGATGTCTCCTCCCACATGGGAGGAAGCGCCCCACTCCGCGCTGTCACGCCCCCACCCCAGCGTGATGTGCTTGCCGAGTGGATTCTCATCGGGGAAGAACCGCCGCACGAACTCGCGGTTCACCACCATCACTTGCGGCGCATCGGCGCGATCGGCAGCCGTGAAGACGCGCCCCGCCTCCACGGGAATCCCCAGCAGCCGGAAATAGCCGGGAGAGACGGATCGCACATATGCGGCGAGATCCTGACCCTGTGGGCGCGGCGGCCGGCCGCGTACGTCGAATGAGAATTGCAGGTGATTCTCGAACAGCGGGCGCCCGAACCCGATGGCCACATCGCGGATTCCGGGCTCGCTCGACAGTGCGTCGATCAGTCGTTGCGCGAACCTGCCGTCGTCGTGATCGGTGGGGTATTGACGGACCGGCAGGTCGAGCGTGGCCGTCACCACGTGCTCGGCGCGGAAGCCCGGGTCCACGCGGAGCAGGTTGACGAAACTCCGGACGAACAAGCCCGCGCCGACGAGCAGGACCACGGCGACCGCGCCCTGCAGGACGACGAACGTGTCACGCGTTCGACGTGCACCGCGGCGCCCGCCGCTGCCGCGCGCCGCGGCGCGGAGCATTCCGCCCATGTCCGCACGCGTCGCGTGCACCGCAGGTGCGAGACCGAACAGCAGCCCGGTGACGAGCGTGAGCAATGCCGCAAAGAGCAGCACGTGCCCGTCCACGGCCACGTCGCTCAGCCGCGGCAGCCCCTGCGGACCGAAGGCGACCACGGCACGCACGAGCCACCAGGCGAGGAGCACGCCGGCCAGCGCGCCCAGCGTCGAAAGGAGAAGGCTCTCCGTCACCAGTTGCCGCACGATGCGGCGGCGGCCGGCGCCGAGCGCAGTGCGGACGGCAATCTCCGTTTCGCGCGCCGACCCGCGTGACAGGAGCAGATTGGCCACATTGGCGCAGGCGACGAGCAGCACGAAGCCCACCGCGCCAAGCAGGACGAGCAGCGCCGGACGCGCCTGCTTCACGACCTGTGCATGGAAGGACAACGCGGCAGCGCCGTGCTGGGCGTTCGAGTTGGGATACGCCCGCGCGAGATTCGCTCCGAGCTGCGACATCTCGCGGTCGGCGGCCTCCACCGTGACACCAGGCGCGAGCCGCGCGATCGCGTGCAGATAGTGGGCGCCGCGTTGGGCCGGCTGGAGTTCGCTCGCCGTGAAGCGCAGGGGGATCCACGCGTCGGCGCCGGATGGAATGCGCACCCACGACGGCATGACGCCGATCACCGTATACGGCGCCCCGTTCAGATCGATGGTGCGCCCGATGATGCCGCCGTCGGCGCCGAAGCGATCCGTGAACAGGCCGGACGAGAGAATCACCACGCGCGCCGCGCCCGGCTCATCCTCGCCAGGCGCGAACGTTCGCCCGTACCGGGCGCGCACGCCCAGGACATCGAAGAATGACGCGCTCACCAGGCCGACGTGGACGCGCACCGCGTGATCGCCCACGCCGGTGAGGTTCAACGAGGCGTCGTCCATTGCCGACGCGCCCGAGAAACTGTGCGTGCGATCGCGGTAGTCGATGTAATCGAGAACGGAGCTACTGGATGGCTGCCCCCTCACCGTGGTGGCAAGGAGCACCAGACGAGCGGGGTCATGGTACGGGAGCGGCTTGATGAGCACGCCGTAGACGATGCTGAACACCGCCGTCGCGGCACCCACCGCGAGCGCGATGGTGCCGATGGTCGGCACGCTGAATCCGGGCGACGCGAGCAGCTTGCGCCACGCGTAGCGGAGGTCCTGCACCACGGATTCGACCCACGCCGTCCGGCGTGCATCGCGCGCGACGTCCTTCTGGTACTCCACGCCCCCGAACGCGCGCAGCGCGGCCGTTCTGGCGGCGTCCGGTGACATGCCGGCTGCCACGTTCGCGCTGATCTGTTGCTCGAGATGATACTGCAGCTCCTCCGCGAGCTCGCGTTCCACCGCGCGGCGGCGGAACAGAGAGCGGCAACGGAGGACAGCCACACGAAGACGGCGGTCGAAGTCCATAGGGGCTCGCCTCGGTGGACCGGCGTGCGGCGACAGTCGCCGCACCTCTCGGTAACCGATGTGAACCTAGGGCGCGTACCCTCGGTAAGCAAGAGGAACGGCGGAATGCCCCCCCCGCCCTCCCCATGTGGACGGCGCCGGTCCGACGCCGTATGCTTTCCCCCATGCGACTCCCAGCCCTCTCCGCGCCCGTGCGCGCGGCGTGCACCGCCGCCATCATCGCGTGGCTCCTCCCCGCCGCCCCCGCCGCGGCGCAACGCCCGACCCTGTCGCGCAACGTACGCCAGTACGTCGCCGTCGACACGCCCACCGTGGCCCTCACGCACGTCCGCGTGATCGACGGCACCGGCGCGCAGCCGCGCGAGAACCAGACGGTCATCATCCGCGACGGGAACATCGCCGCGGTCGGTGATGCCGCATCCGTGCAGGTCCCCACCGGCGCGCAGGTGATGGACCTCACCGGGAAGACAATCATCCCTGGGCTCGTCATGATGCACGAGCACCTCTACTACCCCACCGGCGGCGGCACGTACGGCAACCTCGAGGAGAGCTTCACGCGGCTCTATCTTGCGGGCGGCGTCACCTCCATGCGCACCGGCGGGAACGTGAGCGGCTACGGCGAGCTCAACATCGCGCGCGCGATCGATCGCGGCGAGAAGCCCGGCCCGTGGATCGACGCCACCGCGCCCTACCTGCAAGGGCCGGGTCTGGGCATCGGGCAGATGTACGAGCTGAAGGATGCCGCTGATGCACGCCGCATGGTGAACTTCTGGGCCGACGCCGGCGCCACCTCGTTCAAGGCGTACATGAACATCACGCGCGCCGAGTTGCGCGCGGCGGCCGAGGAAGCGCACAAGCGCGGGCTCAAGATCACCGGGCATCTCTGCTCGGTCACCTTCCACGAAGCGGCGGACGCGGGGATCGACAACCTCGAGCACGCCTTCTTCGTGGCTACCGACTTCGTCCAGAACAAACAGCCGGACGTCTGTCCGGGGCAGGCGGTCGGATTCGCCGCGATCGCCCGGCTCGACACGACGGACGCGAAGTTCCAGGAGCTCGTGTCTTATCTCGTGGCGCACCACGTCGCGCTCACGTCCACGCTCACCGTGTTCGAGACGTTCACCCCACGGCAGCCGATGCCCCCTGGGCTCGACGTACTCGATCCGATCCTCAAGCAGCAGTACGAGCAGTTCCACGCCAACGTGGACCGCAATCCGCAGTCGCCCTTCGCCACGATCTTTCCCAAGGAGCGCGCGATGGAGCTGTACTTCGCGCACCACGGTGGACTGCTGCTCGCCGGCACCGATCCCACCGGCGCGGGCGGCGTGATTCCCGGCTACTCCGACCAGCGGCAGGTCGAGCTGCTCGTCGGCAGCGGCTTCACTCCACTCGAGGCGATCCGCATCTGCACGCTGAACGGCGCCACCTACCTGGGACGTGCCAACCGCGTCGGCTCCATCGCGCAGGGGAAGCAGGCTGACCTGGTGGTGATCGACGGCAACCCCGCCGCGAACATCGCCGACATCCGCAACGTGCAGATGGTCTTCAAGCAGGGCGTCGGCTACGACCCGGCCAAACTCATCGACTCGGTGCGCGGGAAGGTCGGCCTCTTCTGAGACGGCCGCGCGCGAGGCGCGCGTTCTCGACGACAGCAACGCGCACCACGCCACACGCGGCGAGCATCCGATGCAAACGAGGCGCGGGCCGCTACGCCCGCGCCTCGCTACGCGTACGCGCTACGCGTACGCGCTACGCGTCGCTACTCCTTCACCACCGCCGCCACGATCCTCCCCAACCCCACGATGTCGCCCAGGTCCACCACCTCGGCCGGCGAGTGGCTGTAGCGGAGCGGCCAACCGATGGGAACGTCCACCACGCCGTACTTGGTGAACGCCGACCCGTCATTGCCACCGTTCGTCGTCCCCACCTGGATCGGGATGTTCGCCGAGTGCGCGATGCGCAGCACGCGATCCACCTCGGTGGGGGGCGTGACGCTCGAGTTGTCCACCGCGCGCACCACCGGACCGTGCCCCACCAGCGCGTTCGCGAAGCGATGGTCGTCGAGCGGCGAGTCGGAGGAGACGAACGTGTCGATGGCATAGACGCGCTGCGGCGTGACGCCGAGTTGGTTCGCCACCGCCTGCGCACCCTCGAGCCCGATCTCCTCGCGCGTCGACCAGACGAAGATGACCTTGTGCTTGAGCGTGGCGGGGTCGAGTGAGCGAACCGCGAGCACGAGCGCCGTGCATCCGGCACGATCGTCGATGGAGCGCGCGCTGAAGCGCGTCGTCCCCATGCGCGTGGCGTGCTTCACGCTCGTGACGGCGTCCCCCACGCGCACGCCGGCGGCGGTGAGCGCGGCGGAGTCGAGCCCGAACCAGGCGGTGAGTTCCCCCGGCTGTGCGCCGGCCACGCTGTCGCGCGGAATGAAGATGCCGCGCAGCGGTGCGCCGTGCCCCAAGTGCAGGAGCGCCGGCTGTCCCTCCCAGAGCGAACGGTAGAAGCCGCCGCGCGTCCGCAGCGAGAGCGTGCCGTCGGCGCTCACGCCGGTCACCTCGAATCCCACCTCGTCCATGTGCGCCACCACGACCACCGTGTCGCGGTCGGGACCGATGGCGAGCACCAGGTTCCCCGCGCTGTCCGCCCTGGCGTGGTCGCGCGCCCATGCGGGGAGCGCACGCTGGATGTTCGCGCGCACGGAGTCCTCGTGTCCCGACACGCCGTAGCTGTCCGTGAGCGCGCCGAGCAGCTCCGCCGCCGTCGACAGCGCATCGTGCTGCGCGAACGCGGGCGGTGTGCTGGATGGTGACACGGTGGGCACCGCGGGCGCGGCCCCCGGCGTGACCCCCGCCGCCACCGCGACCGAATCCAACAACGCGTGAATCGCGCTTCCGTTCAGCGTCTCGACGAGCGTTCCCTGATGCCGCACGACCGGCGCGAGCACGGAGATCGAACCGATCTTCACGGTGATGGGGAGCGGCAGGCGGAAGCGCACCGCCTGCCGCACCACGGACTCTCCCTCCGCCATCTGCCGCGGCGCGACGAGCGCGGGATCCACGATGGTCAGTGTGTCGCTATCGCCAATGTGCGCCAGCGCGCCGGCCAGCCCGCCCAGGCTGTACGCGCTCTGCGCGGAGATCACGAACCACGTCTCGCCCCCCTGCGGCGTGCGCGAGGCAGCGGCCGCAACGGCCGCGCACCCGGCACGCGCGCCGGCGTTGGGGCCGGAGACGGCGCCGTCACCGTAGCCCCACCCGTGCCACTCGCGCTCCACCGGATCGAGCAGCGCGATCCCCATCGCGTCCACCTCGGCGCGCGAGCGCGCGCCCACATCCACCCACAGATCCTCTACCTGTGCCGGCGGCTGGTTCGCCGCGCCACGCCCGGCCAGGTGGATGCTCTGCACTCCTACCACCCCCGGGCGCGCTCCGGTGCGCGTGAGGATGCGGACGCGCTGCCCCTGGTGGAACTGCGCCCACAGCCGCGACTGTCGCACGCGCGCGGCCATCTGCAAACGGAGATAGCCGTCGTCGGTGATCGCGCTCACCATGAACGGCGCGCGATCGAGCGCGCACGCGACCACGCGCCGCGGGCTCCCGCTCCCCCGGTGCATCACCAGGTTGCCGAGCGAGTCGCGCGTCCAGCCGGGCTGAGCGCGTCGGATGACGTCCGTCGCGATCGTCTCCCGTCCGGTGGGCGCGTCGAGCGCGATCCACCACGCCACCAGGTCGGCGTACGGCGTGTCGGACGCGCGCGCCTCCTGCGCGCGCGCGGTGCGCGGGGCCGCGGGGAGCATGGCGACCAGGAGAGCGAGCACTGCGGTGAGCACTGCCGTGAGCGATGCGGCGCGGTTGCTGTGCGGACGAGTCATCTCGTTCGGTGGGCGAGGAGGATGGAGGGAGGGACGCGAGCGGGAACCGTGGTGCGCGCGACAATACGCCGGCGCGTGAACGCGGTCAAGCGACGCGCGCTCGGCAGCGCCTCGACGCGCGCACCGGCGCCGCCCAGAGGAGCCCGACGGCCGGCGCTCTTGCCACCCGGCCACCCTGCGGCATATGCTCCGCGCGTCTCCTCCGCAGCACGCTCTGCGCCCTCTCCCGTTCACTGCTCGCGACCAGCCCCCCCGACCGCCCATGAGACGCCGCCCCTCCTGCCCCACGCTCGCCGTCGCCGGCGTTGCCGCGCTCCTCTCGATCGCGCCCGCGCTCTCCGCGCAGCGCGCGCTCACCACCGCGGACTATGACCGCGCGGCGAAGATGCTCTCCTTCAACGTGAACCCGCTCGTCATCGGCGGGCACGTGGCCGCCACGTGGATCTCCGGCGACCGGTTCTACTATCGCAGCAGCACGCCGGACGGATCGGCGTGGCTGCTTGTGGATCCGGCCAGGAAGACGCGCCGTCCGCTCTTCGATGCCGCCGCCGTGGCGCAGGCGCTGAACCGCGCCGGCGCGGGGCAGGTGGATCCGCACGACATCCCCGCGCAGCGCGTGGAGCTCTCCGACGACGGCACGCACGTGACGTTCGACATGGGACGACGCCGCTACCGGTGCGACGTGGCCGGCACCTCGTGCGCGGCGGACACCACGCGCGCGCGCGCCGCGCAGGGACGCTTCGGTCGCGGGGGACCGCCGCAGGTGGTTTCTCCCGACGGCACGCGCGCGGCGTTCATCCGCGACTGGAACCTCTGGGTGCGCGACCTCGCCACCGGACAGGAGACGCAGCTCACCACCGACGGCGTCGAGAACTTCGGCTACGCTACCGACAACGCCGGGTGGGTGCACAGCGATCGTCCCGTGCTCCTCTGGTCTCCCGACTCGAAGAAGATCGCCACGCAGCAGCAGGACGAGCGCGCGGTGGGCGACATGTACCTCGTGGAGACGCGCGTCGGTCATCCGCGCCTCCTGTCGTGGAAGTACCCGCTCCCCGGCGACAGCGTGGTCGCGATGATCCACCGCGTCATCATCGACGTCGACACGAAGACGGTCGTCCGGCTCAAGACACCCCCCGACTTTCACCGCGCCATGCTGGGGGACAACCTGGACATGGACGATCTCATCTGGAGCCCCGATGGCGCGCGGCTCGCCTACGTGAGCACGTCGCGCGATCACAAGCGCGCCACGGTGAAGATCGCCGACGCCGCCACCGGCGAGGTGCGCACGCTCTTCGAGGAGACGTCGCCCACGCAGTTCGAGTCGATCGCCGGCTGGCGCGTGCTCTGGCCGTTGCACCAGATCATCTGGTCCTCCGAGCGCGACGACTGGGCGCAGCTCTACGCCTACGACCTCGACACGGGGAAGTTCCTGCGCAAGATCACCACCGGCCCCGGTCCGGTGGGGAGCATCGAGTTCGTGGACACCGCAGGCCGCACGCTCCTGGTCGAAGCACGCGGGCGCGAGGCGGATGAGGATCCGTACTTCCGCCACTACTACCGCGTGAGCCTCGACGGTGAGCGGTGGACTCCGCTCACGCCGGAGAGCGGCGATCACTCCATCCAGGTGGCGCCGGACGGACGCTACTTCATCGACAGCTACTCCACGCCGGTCACGCCACCCACCGTGGTGCTGCGCGACGCGCGCGGGCGCGTGGTGATGCCCCTCGAGAAAGCGGACATCTCGCGCCTCGTGGCCGCGGGGTGGAAGCCGCCCATCCCGATCGTCACCACGGCGCGCGATGGGAAGACCAAGCTGTACGGCTTGATGTTCGTCCCCACCAACCTCGACACGACGAAGAAATACCCGATCATCAACAACCCGTATCCCGGCCCGCAGGCGGGGAGCGTGGGATCGCGCAGCTTCGCCCCCGCGCGCGGCGACCACCAGGCGCTGGCCGAGCTGGGCTTCGTCGTGATCACCGTGGACGGGATGGGCACTCCCTTCCGCTCCAAGAGCTTTCACGACGCCTACTACGGCGCGATGGGGCGCGACAACACCCTCCCCGACCAGGTGGCCGCCATGAAGGAGCTGGCCGCACGCTACTCGTGGATAGACGTCGACCGCGCGGGGATCTACGGCCACTCCGGCGGCGGCTTCATCACGGCGGACGCGATGTTCCGCTATCCCGATTTCTTCAAGGTGGGGATCGCCGAATCTGGGAACCATGACCAGCGCGAGTACGAGGACGACTGGGGAGAACGCTACCAGGGACTCCTCGTGCGCGACGCCGACGGCTCCGACAACTACGCCGTCGAGGCGAACCAGAGCGTGGCGAAGAACCTCAAGGGGCACCTGATGCTCGTGCACGGCTCGATCGACGACAACGTGCCGCCGTACAACACGCATCTGGTGGCGCAGGCGCTCATCGAAGCGAACAAGGAATTCGACGAGCTCATCATCCCGAACGTCCACCACGGCTACGGCGCCGCGTCCAACTACATGATGCGCCGCCGGTGGGACTACTTCGTGCGCCACCTGCTGAACGCGGAGCCGCCCAGGGATTACGCGATCGTCGTCCCCGACCAGCGACGCGGCGGGCGCCAGTAGCGCGCTTCCGTCGCCGGCCGCGCACATCGGCGCCGCGCCGCGGCCGCTGCACCGTCACACGCACGAGGGGCGCTCCCGTCTGGGTAGCGCCCCTCGTGTCGTTCTCCTCACGTCACGGCGTTGATCACCGTGGCGATCATCGCCATCGCCGTCAGCCGCGATGCGCCGCCATCCGCTGCACCACATCCGCCAGCGCGTGCACGCGTGTACGGTCGCGCGCCGAGCGCTGGTCGCGGTCCAGCTCGCCGGCCAGTCGCGTGAGCGCCGCCGCGCGCGCGCTCGCGCCCATTCGCTCCGCAGCGTCCAGCGCGCTGGCGATCGCGGAGGTCCGCGCACGAGGCAGCCCGTTGTCGCGCACCAACTGATCGAGATAGGCACGCGCCACCGGGAACGCCGCCGGCCACACGAGCTTCGGCTGGCTCTGCGGATTCAGCCGGTCGAAGTGCACCAGCGCCGCGGCGTCGATCTCGTTCTGGGTGAGGTCCGGCGTGGGCGTGAGACGGAAGACATCGAGCCCGCGCGCGATCTCCGAGCCGTAGATGTAGCCGTTGTAGTAGTAGCCGCCCCAGTAACCGCCGATCACCAGCTCCGTGGAGTCGATCGGCCCGCGGTCGAAGTAGGCGATCTCCTTGGGATGCGCCGGATCGGTGAAGTCGAACACCGAGATGCCGCCCTGATACCACCCCTGCACCATGATGTCGCGCCCCGGCACCGGCACGAGCCCGCCGTTGTGCGCCACACAGTTCTCCGTGGGCGTCTGCGCCGCGGGCATCTTGAAGTAGCCCGTCTGCGTCAGCCGGCCGTCGTGCAACCGGAAGAGGGCGTCCGCTCCCCACTCGCTGGGATCGGTCGCGCGGCACTTGGCCTGCGTCCCGCCCCCCCACTCGTCGGTGTACAGCAGCGAGGTGGCGTCGTTGTTGAACGTGGCGGAGTGCCAGAAGGAAAAGTTGGAATCGGACACCGCCTGCAGCCGCGTGGGGTGCTGCGGGTCCTTCATGTCCAGCAGCAGGCCGTAGCCGGAGCACGCGCCCGCGGCCAGCGACGCCGCCGGATAGACGGTGATGTCGTGGCACTGCGAGGGGCCGACGTTGCGCCGGTTCCCGCCGCCTCCACCAAAGGGCACGCGCGTCACACCCATCTGCTCCAGCGTGTCGCGCACCGCTGCGGCCACCGCGCTGTCTCCACGGTTGCTCATGAGCGTGGCCACCAATCGCGCCACGTGCTCGGAGTCCGCAGCCGTGGCCGTGCTCGGCAGCCCCATGCGCCCAAGGCGGCGGCGCGCCTGCTCCACCAGCGCACCGTTGGCCGTGTCCGCGTACGCCGCGCCGTGCGAGGGCGGCGCGGTGAGATCGTTGAAGATGCGCGGTGAGCTGACGATCGCCGCCTGCTCCGGGTGCGCGAGCGGCACCTTGATGACCTCGATGCGGAAGAGCGCGGTGTTGGGATCGGTGATGTCTCCCCCCTCACAGCCGGCCATCTCGCTGCTCGAGCGCACGCGCGCCAGTCCCGACACGTAGACGTACACCACGCTCGAATCGCGCGGGTCCGGCACCACGGTGTGCGTGTGCGAGCCGCGGCACGTCTGCACGTCCGCCACCTGTCTGGGATGCTGCGGATCGGAGACGTCGAAGATCCGGATACCGAGCATCCGCTCCGTGCTCACGCTGTCCTGCACACCCTGCGTGCCGCAGTCCAGCCGGCTCCCGGTGTTCTCCGCCGACACGAAGAGCAGGTTGCCGTAGATGGAGACGTCACCCTGCTCGGTAAAGCAGAGCGTCGCGTTGGTGAGCGACGGCGCCGCCGGATTCGAGACGTCCCAGATCTGCAGCCCGCTGAAGTTCCCCTGATAGACGTACTGGCCGGCGAAGGCGAGATCCGAGTTCGCGTACGTGAGCCCGCCCGGGTCGTTGGGGTGGAAGATGTCCGGCTTGTTCCGGTGCGCCACGAGCTCCATCCCCTTGGCGGCTTCCCCGGCATCGTACAGTCCGGGCTTGAGCCCCGCGCGCGGGTCGGTGGTGCTCGACTGAGCGTGCAGGCGTGCCGCCGGTACGAGCGCGAGCACCATCGTGAGCGACGCGGCCACGCCCCACGTGCAGCGTTCGGCCGAGCGGAGGAAGCGAGTGATCTCTGTCATTGAGCCTGACCTGGAGTGAGCGTGTTCAACATGGCCTCCATCCGTCCGATCTCGGCGCGCTGGCCGGCATCGATGTCCGTGGCGAGGGTGGAGATCTCCGGTTGCTGCCCCGCGCCCGGCGTGGCGAACAGCGTCGCCACCATGTCGAGCGCGCCCTGATGATGCCGAATCATGCCGGTGAGATACAGGCTGTCGAACGCGGTCCCGCGTGCCGCGTCGAGCTGCCGCATCTCCTCGGCCGTGAGCATGCCGTTCATCAGCATGGGATGCGCCCCCATGTCCATCCCCGGCATGTGCATCGGGCTCGTGTCGTGCACCGCGCCGGTGTCGTGCCGCGACGTGTGCAACGGGTCGGGAGCGTCGAGCTTGCGCGCGCGGAGCCATCGCTGCATGAGGTCGATCTCGTCCCGCTGGGAGAGCGCGATCCGCCTGGCCAGTACCTGCAGCGCCGGGCGCGCGTCGTGCGTGGCTGCCCAGTCGGACATCACCACCGCCTGCGCGTGGTGCATGATCATCCCCTGCATGAAGTGCACGTCCGCCTGCGTGTAATCCTGTGGCGGCGCCTGCGCCCCCTGGGCGGCGACTGGGGCAGCCGGGACGAGCAGTGCGATGACCAGACCCCATCCGGCGATCACCGCGCGCCCCATCTGTGCGCGATCGCGTGACACGAGCATCGGAACCTGCGGCGCAGAAAGTCGACTGGCGGTAGCAAGAGCGTCTCCTGCAAAATGCCCGTCGTGAACGACGCCCGCCAGGGCGCGCTTCTATCAGAGACATCGCGCCGATGGCGTGCCCCGGACACGCGCGCCGCGCCGCCCGACCCGCCCGGCGGCGTTCGCCGGCACCGTCGCCGGATCCTGCGCAGTACTTGCGCCGCGGCGCAGCGATGTGCACCTAATAGGCGCACCGGATGCCTCCATGCACTGCGAGAGCGGCGCGCCACCATCGCCGTGGCGCGCCACCCCGAGCTGTCCGTCCAGCCCCCGGGAGGATGCACGATGCCTTCTGCAACGCCCCCCACCCCCAGACGACCCACGCGCGCGCACCGGCTGCTCGTCTACGCGCTCTTCCTGGCGACGTCCCTCGTGGCGCTCTGCGTGCCGCTCTACAACCGGACCGAGCCGGCGCTGGGCGGCGTTCCGTTCTTCTACTGGTTCCAGATCATGTGGATCGTGGTGATGGCGATCATGACCGCCATCGCGTACTGGCTCGACGTGTAGGGCGCGCTCATGAATCGGACCGCGACGGCGGTATTCGTGCTGCTCTTCCTGCTGGTCACGGTGCTCGGCTTCGTGGCTGCGCGCTGGCGGCGTGGAGATCTCAACCGGCTCGAGGAGTGGGGTCTCGCGGGGCGGCGTTTCGGGACGGTGGTGACGTGGTTCCTGCTCGGCGGAGACCTGTATACCGCGTACACGCTGATCGCCGTCCCGGCCCTCGTGTTCGGTGCGGGCGCCATCGGCTTCTTCGCCGTGCCGTACACGTTGCTCGTGTATCCGTTCGTCTTCCTCGTCTTTCCGCGACTGTGGTCCGTGTCGCATCGGCGGGGGTACATCACGGCGGCCGACTTCGTGACCGGCCGCTTCGGAAGCCCGGCGCTGTCGCTGGCGGTCGCCATCACCGGGATGATCGCGACGCTTCCGTACATCGCGTTGCAGCTCGTGGGGATCGAGGTCGTGATCGCCGGCCTCGGCTTTCACGCGCAGGGGGTCGTGGGTGACCTGCCGCTCGTCATCGCATTCGCGATCCTGGCGGCGTACACGTACAGCTCAGGGTTGCGCGCGCCGGCGCTGATCGCGCTGGTGAAGGACGTGCTCATCTACGTCACGGTGCTGGCGGCCATCATCGTGATCCCCGCGCACCTCGGTGGCTACGGCGCGATCTTCCAGTCGATTCCGCACGACAAACTCCTCCTCGCACCGCCCTCGGGCGCCACGCTCGGCAGCTTCAGCGCGTACACCACGCTCGCCCTCGGTTCCGCGCTCGCGCTCTTTCTCTATCCGCACGCGGTCACGGGATTGCTCAGCGCGAGCGGCCGGCGGGTGATCAAGCGCAACATGTCGCTCCTCCCCACCTACTCGATCGCGCTGGCGCTCATCGCCGTCCTCGGCTACATGGCGTTCGCCGCGCACGTCGACGCGAACCCGGCCTACGCCGAATACTTCAAGCGGTACGGACCCAACTTCGCCGTGCCGGCGCTCTTCCTGGACCAGTTCCCGAGCTGGTTCGTGGGCGTCGCGTTCGCCGCCATCGCCATCGGCGCGCTCGTTCCCGCGGCGATCATGTCCATCGCCTCGGCCAATCTCTTCACACGCAACGTCTACCGGGACTGGTTCCACAAATCGCTGGATGGGCCAGCCGAGGCGCGCGCCGCAAAGAACATCTCGCTCGTACTCAAGCTGGGCGCGCTGGCGTTCATCATCTTCCTCCCGACGCAGTACGCCATCCAGCTCCAGCTCCTGGGGGGCGTGTGGATCATTCAGACGCTGCCGGCGCTGGTGGGCGGGCTCTTCACGCGATGGTTCCACGGGCGCGCGCTCGTCGCCGGATGGCTCGCCGGGATGATCACCGGGACGGCGATGGCGGCCGCGCAGCACTTCCAGAGCTCCATCTACCCGCTGCACATCGGCGGCTTCACAGTCCCGGGATATGCCGCGTTCTACTCGGTGATCGTGAACCTGGTGGTCGCGGTAGTGGGAACGCTGGTGTTGGACATGATGGGTGCCGCGCGCGGCGCCGATGAGACGGCGCCGGAGGATTATCTGCTCGAGCGCGACGAAGCGGCGCCGGCCACGGCCGACGCCGCGGTGCAGCCGGAAATGTCGCTGTAAGGGAGAGGACGAAACGGCGCTCGCTACTCCGCCATGACGACGCGCGGTTGCGCCCAATCGCGGAGCGCGGCCACACGCTCCGGCATGGTCTGCGAGAGCGGGCGCGTGCGACGCAGCTCGGCGAGGATGAGTGCCGTCGTGAGCGGCGTGTCCGCGGCGAACGCGGCGTAGAGCGCGAGGCAGAGCTGCCCCGTGGCCAGGCGCGTCTGCGGCAACGACAGATGGCGGTACGAAGGCATGCACATCCTCGGGATCCCGAGCTCCTGGCTGCAGGACAAGCTTCGGACGATTCGCGGAGCCCCGCCATGCGGGTCGATCGCGCTCTTGACGTACGCGTTGCGCCGCGCGAGATACGGTTCAACCTCACACGGAGACTCCATGTCCACGCCTCGTCGGTGCCCGATCAGTGCACGCGCCTGCACCACCGCGCTGCTCTTCCTCCTCGCCGCGTGCGGAGGAGGCGACAGCGGCCCGTCGGGGCCGCCGAATGGACCTGCGGGAACGCTCGATGTCCTCTTCGCGTCACCCACGCCGGCCGAGCTGGCGAGCGTGACCGACGACTGGGACACACGCACGTTTCCGGCAGTCGACGTGCATGTGGACGCCACGGAAAACGTGACGGTGGGCACCACGCCGGAGACGGTGCGTACGATCTCCGATCTCGTGGGCACGACGCGACACTCGGGGCTGGTACTCGCACCGGACGGAGCGGCGGACGGCACCCTTCCCGTGATCGTCTATGCGCACGCCGGTTTTCTGGGCGTTAGCCGTGACGAGCTCGTGACGTTCGCGTCGCGGTTCCCCGATCCGTCGCAGTTCGTCTTCGTCGCGCCCTCCTTCGCAACCACCGTGGAAGAACGGCACCTCTGGGACGAAGACGTGGATGTGTCGCTTGCCTTCCTCGCCAGCGCATTGCAGGAAGAACCGGAGGCTGATGGCACTCGCGTGGGGGTCATCGGTTTCACCGAAGGCGCTACCATGGCCCTGCTGATGGCCGAACGGTCGACGGCCATCTCGCGCGTCGTCGAGTTTTCCGGTATGACCAATTTCTTCACGAGCACGATCCGTGGTGAGTTCACGCAGTTGCTGAGTGGTCAGCAGCCTGCCTTCTTTATTTCCGCAGTCCTGAACGCGGCATTCGTGTTGCCGCTACAGGGAGGCGAGCTCACTGCGGAGCAGACACGACTGCGACTCATCCGTAGCTCTCCCGCGCTCTTCGTGGATCGCCTGCCACTCGTCCAGATTCACCACGGCGCCAACGATGATGTCGTGCCCGTGGATCAGGCCACGAGCCTGGTGGGCGCACTGACGAGGGCGGGACGGACGAGCCCTGATGATTTCCAGGCGCTCATCGATCTGAGTGGAGGCCACGACCCTGCCAACCTGGAGGGGAGCCTCGACGCCGCGGTAGCTTTCCTCGGGGAGCTCGCCGAGTAGCACATCGGCTGATGCCCAGGCCTCGCTCCCACAATGCGCGAGGCCTGGGGCGGCCGGCGCGCGACGCTACACTGTACGCCTATGCGCTTCGCCTTCGACGACCAGCCCGAGGACTTCGACCTCGATCGGGATTTTCCGCTCGCCGATGGGACGGCGGACACGTCCGGCACGGTCGCGTGTCCGTACTGCGGCGAGGCGGTGGAGGTGAGCCTCGACCCGGGGAGCGGCGGCGCGCAGGACTACGTGGAGGACTGCGCCGTGTGCTGTCAGCCGTGGCGCGTCCACGTGACGTACGACGCCGCAGGACACGCGCACGTCAGCGCGGCACCGCTGGACGAGTGACGCGGCACGGCCGGCGTCCACGACGCCGCGCGTGGCGGCGAGCCAGGTACGATACCTGCGCGCGACGATGCGGGAACCGGCAACGATGCATCAGGTATTATGTTACTGCCGCACGTCGCGCCGACGCGGCGTCGAAATCCAGGACAACACCATGCCCGATCCTCTGAACACCATCGCCAGGCTGACCGTCGCGGCCGCGCTCTGTGCGCTGTCCGCCACGGCGCTCACTGCGTGCGCAGACGCACAGGCTCACGACAGCTCCCGCGCCACGCACACGGCGGCGACGTCCGCCCACGCTGCACCGGCGCCCGACTTCCGTCACTATCGCAAGCCGAGCGATGCGCAACTCCGCGCACACCTCACGTCGCTCCAGTACGAGGTGACGCAACACGCCGTCACCGAGCAGCCGTTCCACAACGAATACTGGAACAATCATCGCGCGGGGATCTACGTTGACGTCGTCTCGGGCGAGCCACTCTTCAGCTCGCTGGACAAGTTCGATTCCGGCACCGGATGGCCGAGCTTCACCAGACCGCTCGACCCGCAAAACATCCGCACGCGCACCGACTACTCTCAGTTCATGGTGCGCACCGAAGTCCGCTCGGCGCACGCGAATTCGCACCTGGGACATCTCTTCGAGGATGGCCCCGCACCCACCGGGCTTCGCTACTGCATGAACTCGGCGTCGCTGCGGTTCATCCCGGTGGACTCGCTGGCTGCGGAGGGATACGGCCAGTACCTGCCGCTCTTCGGGAAGGCGGCGCAGGACTCGGCGAGCCACACCGCGCGAGCGCGCAAGCCGTAGGGCTCGCTGTCACGACATACTCCGCACCGCGGGCACGCTCCGCTGGCGCGTCCGCGCGTTGCTCGAGCATCGCGCGCGCGGAGAGTTCGCTTACCCCGCGGCAGGTGACGGATGGAGGACGGCCAAGGTTCGGAGCGTGACGACGCCAGCGCGCGTGCCCGTCACTCCTCGCGGAGCGCCGCCATGGGATCGACCCGCGCCGCGCGCCACGCGGGAATCGTCGCCGCGACGAGCGTGACGGCGGCGAGCACCAGCGCCGCCCCAGCGAGCACCGCGGGATCGGTCGGCTCCATTCCGTAGAGGAACGTGGAGACGAAGCGCGTGGTGGCCAGCGCGACGATCACTCCGGCCACGATGCCGGCAGCAACCAATCGCCCCGCGTCCCCCACGACCATTCGCAGCACGCGCGACGCCGCGGCACCGAGCGCGATGCGAACGCCGATCTCCGTCTGCCGCTGTGTGACGGCGTAGGACATCGTCCCGTACAGCCCGATCACCGCCAGCAGCAGCGCGAGCGCGCCGAAGAAGCCGGAGAGGAGCGCCAGGAGCCGTGGACGCGCGATCGACGCGGAGATCTGGTCGTCGAGCGTCGTGAAGGCGAGCGTGATGCTCGGGCTCAACTGCGCCGTCGCCGCCGTGATCGATGGGATGAGCCGCTCGGGCGCCCCGTCGGTTCGCACCTCGTACGACACCGCCGCATCGGCCATGTCGCTCTGCACGAGCGCGACGTACGCCGTCCCCGTCGACTTCTCGGTGAGCGAGTTGTACTTCGCGCTGCGCACCACTCCCACCACGGTAATGGGCGCACCGGCCGAGTCGCCGATCGGGGTGTGAAAGGTGCGCCCGATCGGATTGGCCGTGCCGAAGACGGTGCGCGCCATCGTCTCGTCGATCACCGCCACACGCGGGCTGCTCGGCCCATCGGCCGGCGTGATGTCGCGCCCGGCCAGCAACGGTGTCCCGAGCGTGCGGAAGTAGTCGTCGCTCACCCCGTTGAACCACACGAGCTTGCCTCGCGCGGTCTTGCGCGTCTGCCCCTCGGTGAACACCAGGTCGTTCCACGCGGTCTGGCCGACGGGCGTGCGGAACGATGCGGCAGCGGCGCGCACGCTCGGCATGGCGCGGAGCCGCTCCAGCAGCTCACGCTCCGCGGCAAGCTGCTGCGGCAACCCGTCGCGCGCTCTGGCGAAGTTGGCCGAGATGAGGAGCACGCCCTCCTTCTGGAAGCCGGGGTCGATGCGGACGAGCTTGCGGAAGCTTCCGAGCAGAAGGCCGGATGTCGCGACGAGCGCGAGCGAGAGTGCCATCTGTCCCACGAGCAGCGAGCTGCGCAGCACGGTGCGACGTTCGCCTTGCACCCCGCGTCCCCCCGCCTGCATGGCACGGTGTGGATCGATGCGCGTGGCACGCCACGCCGGAATGCAGCCGAAGAGGAGTGCACTCCCCACCGCGACCGCGGCCGTGAACGCCAGCACGCGAGCGTCGATCGTGAGATCGAGCCAGAGGAAGTTCTGCGGCGTGGCGAGGAGCCCCACGAGCAGACGCGCCGCCCAGTGCGCGAACGCGACGCCGAGCACGGCGCCGAGCGTGGCCAGGAGGAGGCTCTCCGTGAGCAGTTGGCGCAGCAGCCGTGCGCGGCCGGCGCCGATGGCCATCCGGATCGCGATCTCGTGCTGCCGCGCCGCTCCGCGCGCGAGCATGAGGTTGGCGATGTTCGCGCAGGCGATGAGAAGCACCGCTCCCACCACCACGAGCAACACGATGAGCGCCTTGCCATACTCCGAACGGAGCTGCGAGACGCCCGCGCCAGCGGGCGTGACGCCCAGCGTGCGTTTCAGGTATCCCTGCTGGTCGTCGTGACTCCACTGCGCGGGGAGCGTGGCGCGGTAGATGGCCGGCGCGCTCGCCGCGAGCGCACTCCCCACCTGCTCCGGCGTGAGCCCCGCGCGCGGGCGGCCGATCACGTACAGTGCCCAGCGCGAGCGTCGATCGAGCACCCCCTTACCGTCGATCAACTCCTCGGCACAGAGCGGCGCGTAGATGTCCGATCGCCGCCCCACCGTCATTCCGGTGAAGGAGGCGTCCACCACGCCCACGATCTCGAACGGCCGCCCGTCGAGCGACAGCGTTCTCCCCACCGCGCTGGACGCGGCACCGTACTCGCGGCGCGCGAAGCCGTGGCTCACCACGGCCACCCCCGCACAGCCGCGCACGTCGTCGGAGCGCTGGAGCAGGCGTCCCGCCTCCGCGCGCACGCCGAGGAGAGAGAAGAAGTCACCGCTCACCCACGAGCCGGGCGCCATGCGCGCCTCGCCGCCCTGCGCCAGGTTGAACGTCGGATTCACGTCGTACGCGGCGGCGCCGGAGAACGCCGTTACCCGGTCACGAATCTCCTCCCAGATCGGATTCGTGAGCACCACCGGTGCCGGCCCGTGCATCGTCACCGCCAGCAGCTCCTCGGGATGCTGCACCGGAAGCGGGCGGAGGATGAGCGCGTTGGTGAGACTGAAGATCGCCGTGTTGGCGCCGATCCCCAGCGCGAGCGAGAGAATCGCCACCAGCGCCACGCCCGGGCTGGCGGCCAACCGGCGCGCGGCGTAGCGCACGTCGGCGAGCAGCGACTCGAGCCACGCCACCACGTCGGCGTCGTGTGTCCGCTCCTTCTGCACGGTGCGATTACCGAAGCGGCGCTCCGCTTCGCGCAGGGCGTCGTCTGCCGTCATCCCGGCGGCGCGCAACTCCTCGGCGCGCGCCTCCACGTGGAAGGCGATCTCCCGGTCCAGCTCGCGCGAGTGATGGCCGGCGCGGAGAACGTTGCGGACACGATGATACCAAGCCATGCGACTGCTCCGGATGCTGTGATGCCGCCACGATCGTGCCGTGGTGTTCGTACCGCCGGACCGCGCACAGTGTCACCGCGGGAGAGGCGTATGGATCACGCGTAGCGCAGGACGCGCCCCACGCCTTCGGTCAGCCGGTTCCAGCTCTCCTGCTCCTCGGCGAGCTGCCGCTTCCCCGCCGCGGTGATCGCGTAGAAGCGAGCCTGCCGGTTCCGCTCCGTGGTCCCCCACTTCCCCTTGATCCACCCCTCCTGCTCCATCCGGTGCAGCGCCGGGTAGAGCGAGCCCTCCTCCACACGCAACAGGTTGTCGGACCACTCCTGGATCCCGCGAGTGATCGCGTAGCCGTGGAGCGGCCCCCGCGCCTGGAGCGCGCGCAGGACGAGCAGGTCGAGCGTCCCTTGCAGGATGTCGTTCTTCGATTTTGGCATCGTTCCCCGATCTACCTATGCATAACTAGCTAGGTACAATGTGCCACGGCGGGGGGTCCGCTGTCAACGGCGCATGGCACGAGCGACGGCGCGGCGCGGTCAGCGCTGCGTATACCCTACGCGCGAGCGTGATCGACCGTCCCGCATTCCCGCGCGAGCACCCTCACCCGGCGCGTGGCGCGTACGCGTTCGGGTCGTGCAGCTCCATGAACCGATCCGGCGCGGCCAGCGGCGTGAAGCCGTAGCCGGCGTACAGTCCGTGCGCGTCGCGCGTGGCGAGCACCCAGCGGCGCAGCCCCTGCAGCGCCGGGTGCGCCACGATGGCGTCCATGAGCCGCCGCGCGTGTCCGCGCCCGCGGTGCTCCTCCAGCACGAACACGTCCGCCAGATAGGCGAAGGTGGCACGATCGGTCACCACGCGCGCGAAGCCCACCTGCGCGTCCCCCACGTACACGCCGAAGCACAACGAATGCCGGATCGATCGCTCCACCACATCGCGCGGCACGCCGCGCGCCCAGTACGACGCGGCGAGCACGCGATGAATCATCGCGACGTCCAGTCGCGAGGGGTCGGTGTCCACCACCGCATCGACCGCCGAGCGCTCAGCCACCGCGCACCTGGCGTTGCCGCCCCGCGCGCGGCGTCCGCGCGTGTCGCGCGACTGGCTGATCGAGCTCGAGCTCCCACGTCTCCGCCACCAGGTCGTCGCGGCTGAAGCTCTGGTGCGGCTCCGCGTTCACGCACACGAAGCCGGCCTTCGCATACAACCGTCGCGCAGCCAGGAGCTCGCTCTGCGTCCAGAGGACGATCTTCCGATATCCCGCCTGCCGCGCGAAGCGCACGCACGCCGACACGAGCCGCTCGCCGATCCCCTGCCCGCGCGCCCAGGGCTCCACGTACAGGAGCCGCAGCTTGGCGACCAACTCCGACAACCTCACCAGCATCACCGATCCCGCCACCGCGCCATCGCAGTCGGCAATCCAGCACCGCTCGCGGCGCACGTCCTGCCGCTCGACGAACTCCACCACGATGCGCGCCACCAGCGCCTCGAACCGCTCGTCGTACCCGTACTCGGCCGCATACAGCGCGCCGTGCCGGTGGACCATCCACCCCAGCTCTCCTGAGCGTGGGGGACGCAACCGGGCGGAGGACCGCGCGACCGGCCGCCCCGCGACGCGGCCGATCACCTGCTCGATCGTGCCCATCGCCGCGAGCAGCGCGCCGCGCTCCGCGCGCGGAACGCGCTCGAGCAGCGCGCCCACCTGCGCGTTCGTGCGCGTGTCCAGCGACCGGAACGCCGCGCGCCCGCGGGGGGTGAGGGAGAGCAGCGCCTCGCGTCCGTCGCGCGGGGACGGGCGCCGTCGCACCAGCCGCTGGGTGTGGAAGCGGCGCAGGATGCGGCTCAGGTAGCCGCGATCGACGCCGAGCGCTTCAGCGATCGCCGCCGCCGTGGGGCGCTCCCCGCGCGCGATCTCGTACAGCACGCGTCCCTCGGCGAGCGTGTACGCGCTCTCCAGCACGCGCTCGCTCACCACCCCGATCTGCTCGGTGTAGAACCGGTTGAAGCGGCGGACGCGCTGGATGTCATCGCGCATCCACCAACGGTACCGAGGATAGTTGACCCAGTCAACTATCCCGCGACCGCTGGCGTCAGAGCCGGTCGTGTGGTCAGGACGGGAGGTGGGAGGAGCGAGTCGCGTACCGCGTGGAGGGCGCCGCGCGTGGCGGCGTGCCTGGAACGTGGGGGCGGTTACGTTGGCCCCACCGCATGCACGGTTCCACGCCTCCGGAATCGCCGCGCCACCCATCCAATCGGAAGCGCCAGCACGCAGCCGAGCAGCGCCCCGACAATCGCCGCCATGGCAGTGCCAAAGAGGAGCTCGCGGAAACCCATACACGAATCGCAGACCTCCAGATTCACAAAGGTTCCCGTACTGTGCGGCACCTCATGCGTGAGTTGGCGCGCATTGATCGTGTAGCCGATCCATGAGCCCAGCGCCCACATCGCCCATACCAGCGCAAACACTGTGGCCCACCAGGTGGAGGCGAACCGCACCGTGCGCGGCGTCCACGACGTTCCAGCCAGGCGGCTCGTTCTGACTACGGGTATCACGCACGCCAGTGCGATCACCGCGAGCGCGATCCACGGCGGCACGATGGTGGCGAGGAGCATACCCGCCAAGGCAACGGCGACACCCATCGCGAGCTGCAGCCGCGTCGTAGCTGTCACGAGGCGCCCCGCGCCGAGACGGGTTGGCCATGCCCGCGCAACATCGCACCCTGTGTCATCGACACCTCCCTTCGTTTACAACCGCCCCCAGTTCGTGAAGCGCGGGGGCGGCGGGAACGGCGGCCCGGCCTCGATCACGATGTCCGTGTGTGCCTGGAGCACGATCGCGCGTGGATCGCCGGTGTACGGTTTTCCGTCCACCCACACGTGCAGCGAATCTCCCTGCGCGGCGCGCGCGGTGGCCGCCTCGGTGCGGCTCAACGGCTGTCCCCACACCGCAAAGAAGTCGGCGAGCGTGAACGACCGATCCACGGGCGCCTCGATGTGGATGATGCCGTCGGGCGTATGCGTGTGCAGCCAGTACAGGCACGGGCGCATGAAGGGACGTCCGACGTTCGACGGGATCTCCACCGGCGTGCCGTGATCGAGGATGAGCAGGTGCTGGTGGATGTGGATGCGCTGTCCTTCCTGTGCATCGCAACGGATGCCGGCAACGGGTTGTCCGTTCGCCCCCTGGGCGCGGAGGCAGGAGGCGAGGAACGGAAGCGGGAGCGCGCACGCGAGCGCGGCACACAGACGGGAAAGGGACATGAGACGTTCTCGAGCGGTGGGATGAGCGGGCAGACGACCAGCGGGTGGACGGCGGAAGATGGTGGGTGCCTGACGCCCAATGTACGGGCGGGGACAGCCGCGGGGGAGATACCGGGACGAGCGCGCGATCTCAGGTCTAGCGGGAGGAGCGCGCCCCCTTGCGCGCGTCGCGGTCACGGTGGAAGATGCACACCCGCCAACGCCACAACGATCCCCACGAGGCATTCATGGCCGCCGCTACATCCGACTACCTGCTCCTCGTCCGCGAGACGACCCCCGAGGTGTACGAGCGCATGTCCACCGACGAGCGGCGCGCGTCGCTCGATCGGTGGAACGCGTGGGTCGATCGCATGGCCGCCACGGGAAAGCTGCGCGACGGGCAGCCGCTCGCGTCGGCCGCACGACTGGTCGCCGGTGCGAAGGGGGAGCGTGTGGTGGATGGCCCGTTCGCCGAGGCCAAGGAGCTGGTGGGCGGATATTTCCTGCTTGCCGGGATGACGCTGGACGACGTCACCCAGCTCGCTCGCGAGTGTCCCAATCTGCCGTACGGGATGACGGTGGAGATTCGCCCCATCGCCAATGCATGCCACCTGGCGACGTCCATCGGGTGGGAGAGGATGCGGGGGCCGGCGTAGGGGTAAGACTCCCATGCTCCATGGGACGCTCCTGCGTTGGATGCACGCGCGTCCTCGAGTTGCACGCCCGAGAATCGCGATTCCGCGGCGGCGGCACGCGCCGTAGCATCATGGCGGACGCGCCTCACAACGTAACTGCGCTCGCTCCGTTGACAGCGCCACCCGCTCCGCCGTATCCTTTGCCGCACAGTCGTATGGGGATGGAGCTCCCCGGTAACCGCCGGCAACGGCTGATGGCTCCTACGCGACAACGGCGCGTGGGGGCCTTTTGTATGTCCGACCGCGCGCACATTTCGGAGACAGGGACTGATGCGACTCATGTGGTACGTGGCCGTCGGGGGCGCCATCGGCAGCGTGGCACGCTACGCGCTCACCGGCTTCGTGCAGGCACGCGCGAACAGCGTCTTCCCGAGCGGGACGTTCGTGGTCAATCTCGCAGGCTCGCTCCTGCTCGGCTTTCTGCTTCGCTACGCGCTGGAGACGCCGGCCATCACGCCGGAGGTGCGCGCCCTGCTCACGACCGGCTTCTGCGGCGGGTTCACCACGTTCTCGACATTCACGTACGAGACCGCCGCGCTCATCGAGGATGCCGACTGGCGGCGCGCCGCGCTCTACGTGGCGGCAAGCGTGCTACTCTCACTGGTTGGGATGTTCCTCGGCTTCGCCGGCGCGCGCGAGCTGATCGCGCTTCGCCGGGGCGCGTAGACGCCGCAAGTTCCCGCACACCGATGTCGGGAGGACACATGCACGGACTGACAGGCGAGCGCACGCTCATGCGTATTCACCTTGGCGAGCGCGACAAGCATCGCGGAAAACCGCTCTATCAAGCGATCGTCGAGCTCCTGCGCGAGCGGCACTACGCCGGGTGCACCGTGTACCGCGCCGTGATGGGGTTCGGCGCCAGCGCGCGGCTGCGGACCGACCGGCTGGAGCTCCTCTCGCTCGATCTCCCGGTGATCGTCGAGTGCGTGGAGTCCGAGGAGCGCATCCAGGAGATCCTGCCCGAGCTGGACACGATGATCGGCGGCGGGCTCATCACGCTCGAGAAGGTACGCGTGGTGATGTACCGGCCGGAGACGGCGGAGGGGAAGTGACGACGGAGGGCGGGCGTTGGTCCTCAGCGCTAGGCTGGCGTCACGGATCGCCGCGCTCACTGCCGAGCCGGACGTCCTTCACTACCCCATTGGCGGGACACGTCTCGCGTGCCGCGGTGAAGGTGAGCAGGGAATCGAAACCCGCACGCAGCTGGACACCCAACGTTCCCTCCAGTCGCTCGGATGTGCCGAGCGCGCGCAGCTCGTACCTCGGCGGCCCGGGAGGTGACTGCCACGAGAGGAGAACGCGCAGGGAGTCGCTGCCCACGAGACGCCAGATCGTGTTGTGCCTGAACAGAAGATCCCGGTCCGAGAATCCCTCCAGCACCGGCTCGCGGTAATACGCGAGGCGGGCTTCGCGATATTCGGCGTCATCCGGGTGTGGTTCAGCATGCTCCGAGAGGAGCATCAACTCGCGCGGGAGCGGGGCATCCCACAGCCCCGCTCTGCTATCCCAGGCGAACGCCCAGCATCCGGTGAACGGGAGGGTGTCCGGGGACGTACTTGCCGGCCGTGATAGTTCGGCGCACGCGGCGATCGCAACAGTGCAGAGCGCAATAGCAAGAGAACGCATACGAAGCACTGTGCGTGACCCGCTTAAGGGTGCTTCCGCAGCAATCCGAACGCTCGGTGTGCACGCCTCTTCACAGCACGACACACGTCTTGCCGTCACCGCTCACCTCGAATCGGCGGGCCCGTCCGGGCATTCAGTGGGGATCAACCGCACGGGCGCCCACGTGGGCGTGTAGGGCTTGTAATCCACGTACACCTCCGCACGTCCCACGAGCGTATCACCCACCGGGCGCACGCGTAGCTCGATGCCGGTACTCCACCACGACGGCATGATGACCCGCACCGAATCCGGCGGCAACCGCAACCACCAGCCGGAGCGATGCAACGAGTCGCTCGGCCATCGCACAATGGTGCGCGCCGTGCCATCGCGCCAGTGCTCAACAACGGTGTCCGTGAGCGCGATCGTCTGCGGGAGGGGCTGGTGGAGCTCGAGCGATTCGCCGCCTACTCTCCATTTTCCGAAGACGATCTGATAGCAGTGAATATCCTGTGATGCCGTTGGTGCTTCGAGCGCGTCCGACCGGCTCTCACGAGCGGAGCGTACATCATGCTGGAGCGACGCGTGACGCGCCGTGCTCCTGGGCACGTCCATCGTGCTGGTGCGCGTCGAACACGTGATGCGACGTGCGTGAACGGCGGCGGTTGCGACCACGGTGCTCGAGGCGCCGTTCGAGTCCGACGCGAGCTCATCCGAAACGAGCGTCGCCGTTCCCGCGAGACCAGCGCTGTCGGGCACGACGTGAAGAGCGAGCCCGGAGAACCCATCGAAGATCTCCAGCGCGAAACCGCCAGCCGGCGACCGGATCTCGTTCCACACCGGTGCAATGGGCGGTGTATACGCGAAGCCGGGCCCTGCGACCTGCCGCGCACGGCGGTGCACCATAGCGTGTTCACCGACTTCTGCTCCGCGCTCGGCGATTGCTGTCTCCAGACGGAACACGCGCGTGCCGGAGGGCACGTGAACGCCCGGGCGCGCCGCGGCCCAATCCGCGAACGTCATCTCGTAGCAACCCACCCAGCGCGGAGCGGAGGATGTCACGGCTGACGCACCAGTGGCGCAGGCAGCAAGAACTATCGCGAGAGCGAGGAGCAGTCGCACGTGGGACACGGTGAGCCGTTCGTGGGCATCGGCGGGTATTGTTGCGCATGCAGCCGGAGTTCGGAGCGATCCCGCCACAGCGTCAAGGACGCCACGCCGCGCCACAAAGGTTGTCTCGGACTGTGAACGGGAGCGGCGTCACCTCGCCCGTTTCGCGACTCACAATGACCAGGCTGCGGTCCCCGGAGAAAGTTCCTTGCATGCAGGCAATGAGCCAACGTCCGTCCGGAGACCAATCGATCTGGCCGTGGTCCACATCCCAGGAGTGTGGCGCCGTGATCGGCCCCAAGAGCACTTCGCCGTCGGGCGCGACGACCCACAACTTTGCCTGGCCGAAGTACGCGATTTCATCTGCCACAGGCGACCACCGCGGGCTGCCACCGGATGATAGCCGAATCAACTGCACGTCCCCCGTCGCGACGCTCATGACGCCCAGATAGATCTGGTCCTGCAAGCCAGTTCGGTCCACAGTAACGGCGAGCCGTGTCCCGTCCGGAGAGGGCGACGGAGCCAGGTATATTTCGCTCGGCGACGCAATCGGTCCGATGCGTTCTCGCGTGGCGCCGTCTATGGAGACGCGCCATATCTCCGCTGTCCCGGAGGCAACGGTGGCGGTGAAGTATACCCAAGCTCCATCGCGAGACGGCTGCGGGCGACTGGCACTGAGAATGTCCCCACCGGGCTCCAACAGCGGACTCGTGGTGCCATCGAGAGACATGGTAAGCAGGGCCAGATGCCCCTCGTCGTCGGCGCTCTCGTGGAATACCACGCGGTTGCCGTCTGGCAGAAAGTACTGCCCTCTATCGTTGAAGCCGATCTTGCTCTCATCGATCGCGTGATAACCGGACCCATCGAGATCGAAGAGAAAGAACGCTGCCAGGGGAGCGAAAGTTCGGAAATTGTACGCCAGGATAGGGCCATGCGGGAGCGCGTCGATCGCCACGCTGTCGCGCACGACGCCCGCCGACGCCACAACGAACGTATGCCCCACCCCCGCGATGTGGATCACGGTGCCCGTATCGAGGCTTACTACGTCCACATCCCGCGTCTCCAGCCTCAGCGTGTCCGGCAGTGGAATCAGCGTGCCGCCGCGATCGAGCGCCCTGACGAGCAATGGGAACGCTTCCCCGACGGTCACAAGCGTGTCCCTTGGTAGGACCGATAGGCTGGCTGTGCCTCCGGGCCGAATCGTGAGAGCGATCGAGTCGCTCGCAGCGGTGCCTACGGCGTGTGCGCGAACGATGAAGTCGCCTGCGCCGAGCCCCAGCCGTAGAAATGCGCTTGCCACCCCTGCGGAATCACTGCTCACGGCGAACGTGTTGGTCGCCACGCCGTCCGCTGTCGCTTTGAAGGACACAGCGGCAAAGCTCGCAGATCCTGTATCCCCCCGGATGGCTGCACTGAATTCGATCTTCGCTCCCGCAATGACATGGCCAGCGGCATCGGCCACGCGCACCATCATCGGATCGACAAGCGACACGCCTATGGTATCCGTTATCTGGCGAGCACTCAGCACATCGACCGTTGCGGCCACGCGTGGCGCGGTTGGGCCGTCATTACACGCGGCCACCGCAGCGCCCAGGACGACCATCGCACTACCAACTATCACCCGACGCTTCATCGGACAGTTCCCTCCGGGAGCAATCGCATTCATGGTCCGCCGTTCTACATCGTGTTACGACGTGGAGGACGGTGACCTATGTGGGAGAGGGATCAGCCGGTTATTGGCCTGATCCGGCTTGCGAAGAGGACCAACGGCAGGTCAGCAACCTTGCGCCCGGATACAGCACCGTCAAGTCAGACGCTCGGTTGCTACGGAAACGTTTGACGCCGCCACATTCCCTGAGCTCGAAATCGCGCGACCCGGTACTGTGCGCCTCGCACAAGCCGAGCCTCAACATGTTGGCGTGTCTCCCCCTCGTCCGCTGTGCACCATGAGGTCGCAGCTCGCCGAGCTGTCGTTATTCGCGGTCGTCATGTCGCCCCTTCACTCCCGCTCCCCGTGCCGGGTCGTGCGCGGGAAGCACATCGCACGCCCACGGCGCCTGCTTCCATCCGGGCACCGGCGTCGTGGCGCCACGGCGCGGGACGAACGCAGAGCGTTCCACCAGCTGTAGCTGGTGGATGTAACGCGGACAGTTCGGGTAGATTCGCCGCGCCTCGACACGCACGATGAACTGCGCCTCGGTGTAGCGCGCGAGCAGCGGATCGTCCATCGCGATACGCGCCGTCCCGTCCACACGCATGCGGCGCTGCAGCGCGAAGTCGATGAACAGCATGCCGACGGCGTGCGTCTCCGCCAGGTTCCCCATCGAGAGATACATCCCGTTCCCGTCGTAGTTGGGGAAGGCGAGCGTCGTGTCGTCGAGCACGGTGACGAAGCCGGGGTCTCCTCCCTTGTAGGAGCACGTCGGCTGCCCGGACGCATCCACGGTGGCGAGAAAGAACATGTCCTGCCGCTCGATGAACGCGCGATCGTCGGGGGTGAAGCGGTCATGCACCTTCACGTCGGCCAACCGGTCAGCCAGACGCCGGGTGTCGAACGTGTCCTGCAGTGCGCGGCTCGCAGCGGAATAGACGAGAGTCATGACGCGCCTCCGGCGAACAGTCGAGCCCAGCTGGCAACATGGCGATCACGCGGGAGAGCGGCGAGCTGGATCAGTGCGAGGTCGTCGTCCCCCGCTCCTCACCCCCGGGTGCATCCTGCATACCCGATGACGCGGCTGCGACGGATTGTCGCGAGCGGTGTCCGCGCTTGCGGGGAGCTCTCCGGCGACTACCGGTCGCCTCCCGGTTCGCGCGGTCATCGTGCTGCTGCTCCAGCCCGAGCGCTACGGGGGGACCCACTATGCTCCCTGCGATGACGGTAACCATCAGCATTTCCGACAAGTGCATCGGCTCGCCATCGAGCAGCGGCAACAGCGGAGCCACAGCACCGTACAGGCATATGCCCGCCAGCACGCCGATGACGTACAGACCGACGGCCAGATGCCTGAAGCGCTGGAGCGCCCAGAAGCACGTGGCGGCAGCCAGCAGCCCAACGAAGTATGCTGGATACACCCAGAGTACCACGATGCCACGGTGAACATCCGCGTGGAGTGCCATCGTCACCCCGATGGTGGCGACCGCGCTCAACACCAGCGCGCTCAGAAGAGCGTACCGCCATGCCTGAACGAGGCTCACCCTGTCCGGTCTCCGCTGAGGCTCGGTCCACCGCAAGGCGGCCCAGAGCAGTGCCGCCGCGTGCATGCCGAAGAACCCCAGCGGGATCGCCGCCTTCACCCGTCCACCCATCGCTGGAAATGTGGGGACCCAGAGCACGGCACCAGCAATCACGGCCACAGCAAAGATGTCCATCCACGTGACCGGGCCGCGCTTCACCGTGCGTGCAATCGCCAGGACGCCACCGAAGACGATCGCTCCGCCCGCGAGAGCACGGAGCGACTCGTGGTACGGCAGGAGCGTGAAGGTCGCAACGAAGTACAGCGCGACCAAGGCGCTGGCGATCCGTACGTCGGTGCTCATGGCTCTCGGGTTACTCTGCGCTGGGTCCACGGAGTCGTCGCATCAAGAGGCGGAATGCTACAGCTCGCGCGTTTGCGCGGAGAGCGCCGCGGGCACACACCACAGGATGGCGACTGCTGCGATGACGTGCGGAATGCGCATGGGCATGCTCCTGAAGATGCTCCGTTCCCGTACCGACCCGCTAGCGCCCGTGGCTCACCCGCAGGATCCGGCCATCCCGCCTGGCGATCTCGGCCTCGGCCACGCCGCCGAGGCAAACCGGACCGCCACAGTGCAGCGTCCCCTCCACCGTCCAGACGCTGTCGTGCAATGTGGCCTGATACGGCGCTTCGCCGGCGATGTGATCCTCACCGTAGATGGGACTCCACACCGCGACGGCGATCCGCACCGCCGTCCTGGCATCCGGGACGAAGCCCTGGGGCGGTACGTACGAACGTGGTTGCTGTCGCTGCGCAGCCGTGAGCCAGGGCAACGCGGCAACGACACAGAGGAGTAGCGTGAGCGGCGTTCTCTTCATGACTCCCTCCGCGGACGGCGCTGCTCGAGAGTTTGCGCACACTCGTCAGGTGATCCAGCGAGCGATTCTGTCGACAATGTGCCACGATCCGTCGCTGTCCTTGCGCAGGAGCAGTAGCGCCCCAGCAGAGTATCCACAGCCTGGATACGGTCCTGGTCCAACAGTCATGTCGTACGAGACAACGGCCGTGGTCCGATCCGGGCCCAACCCGACACGTGAGAGCGTCACGGTGGGAATCGGCCAGCAGGTTGTGTCGGCGCCGGCAGGAGCCTTCCAGGGCTCGACGGGCGTGCTCGGCTTGGGCGTCGGCGAGAGCACGACCGGTGAGGCGTTCTTGGCCGCATACTCCAGCATGGCATCTACGAAGGCCTCTGGCGTGGTGTCGACGCACGGAGTGGGGGATGGGTTGCAGAACAATGCGTCCTGCGTGCGCTTGCTCACTCGTACCGTGTGTCCGAAGTCTGCCAGCACGGCGCCGTACACCTGGTACTCCGCCAGAAGCGACCTGCTGGCTGCGGCGGCGTCCACGGTGTGCTGACCAACCGGAGCGATGCTCCGCCCTGTTGCAGCGCACGCCACCGCGCCGGCGAGCAGCGAGAGGAGGGCGAGACGACGTCCGATCATCGTCATTCGTGGCTACCGCGATCCGTGCTCGGGATTGTCGGCTGAGCCATGCCGAGTGGGATTCATGATCTCGACCCACGCCGGACCGACCGCTGCCAGACACGTGCTCACATCCGGCGGCCCGATACGCGTAGCGACGACCGAGTCGTCAGGGAAGTGCACCTCAGCGATGCCAACTCCCCAGGAAGTGCCACGGCCGCGCAGTCCACTCCGGGTCCCGATCGCCTCTACGAGGTATCCGGCATCGGGCGAGCGATACAGAGAAAAGAAGACGGACGTCCCGCTGCTATCCAGCTCCCATTGTGTCCCGCCCACCGAGCCGCCGGCATACGTCGGCGGATCGTCGCGCACATAGCGCAAGACGTAGCACCCGTTGATGGGATCCGGCCGGAAGTCCTCCATGAGCCACTGCACCGAGTCCGGTTGCCCGGTCAGATCGATCGGCTGCGCCGTAAGCACGAGCACACCGCGCCGAAGGTCGGCCGTCGTGTCATCGGACGAACAGCTTCCTCGACAGATACGAACGGAATACGTGCCGGCGAGCGCGACAGGTGTGAGGCGCGTGGGACTCGGCGGGACGCCGATCGCCGTGTCGCGGCAGGCGAGCGCCGCCACCGCGATGCACAGGCCGAGGAGTAGCCAGAAGCGGCGCGTTGCACCGTGATGGTGATTGTCCATTCGCTGCGATGCTGGACCGAGTCGCACGAGCATGCACGTTGCCCCGCTGCTCCGGTGGTGATCAGGCGGCATGGGACGAGCGGCACACGAGCGACGCGATGAGCTCCGCACCGGGGAAACCGTCGCGTCGTAGCCGCCTTCTTTCATGGGACGCGCGTGCAATCCACGATTGCACACGGGGAGAGCATTGCGCGGCGAGCGGCGAGGGCGCACGGTAGGCTCGTGCGCTCCCCGCCGTCATGCAATCAGCAACGCTGCCGCCGGCCACACAGTATCACGACGCCGCGCCTCGTTCACGAGCGTCGCTCACGAGCCGCCAGCGCGACACCATGCGCTGCGCACCACGCGCGATAGTGACCGATGATCTCGCGGATGAGGAAACGCTGCTCGGCGTCGTTCACGGACGAGTCATACGCCGACTCGAGGATGCGCAGCCGGTCGTCGGGCGAGGGCGCGGCGCCATCTCCGCGCGTAGTGCCTCCGTGCGTGCTCGCTGACGGAGACGCCACACGCGGTAGCGCGAGCGGAGCAGGACGCGGCGCCGGAAGCAGCGTGGCTGGAGCAGGCGTGGTCACGGCTCACCTCCACGGTTCGCAGATATCTCGGAGCGCGCCAGCGGCGTGGCCGGCGCGCGGTCATCTCGTACAAGGTACCGCGTCGGCGTTCCGGATCAGTCGGGGAGATCCATGACCGCATGTCCGCATTTCCACCGCCTTCGACATCGAGAGCGCGCCGGAGCTACGAGCAGCCGCCCTCCGAGCGCTGCGAAGGAGCGGCGCGCGACGATGACCGAACAGGCGCCACGCCGCTCACCGTTCGCCCAACGTCCCGGCCGGAACGAGCCGGGGCGCTTGCTCCGCTATCCGCAGCCCGCACCGATCGTGCCTCCGATGCGCGATGCGAGTCGGGGTCACCGCCGGAGAGCGGGCTCCGGAGCAGGTCGTCGATGGCGATGGCCGCCGCTCTCCGCGCTCCGCGCGCCACGACCCCGGCAAGGCGCTCGCCGTCGACCGCGGCCGTGTCCACCCCGGCTCGGAGCAGCACGTCCATCACGACCGAGCGCGACCCACTCGGCGCACGGCGGTAGACGTCGGGGTAGACGCGCAGCGAGTCACGCTCGATCTCCGCCAGATCGTATCGGATCTCCAGCGGGACAGCTTCGGCCAGCACTACCGTGCGCGTCCGCGTGCGGCTGGCGAGCACGCTGTCCATTTCCTGCTCACTGATGTCCGCTCCGACCACTCGCTGGAGCAAGAGCGCCAGCACGATCGCGTCGTCGTTCGCCATCCGCACGCACCCGTGCGATGCCGCGGAGCCGAGCGACTGCTCGGCGGGAGTCCCATGGATGAAGTAGCTCGGCTTGAAGAGCAGCTTCACGCGCCCCATGGGATTCGCCGGCCCCGGCGGCGTGACGCGTTCGTTCCTCGCCCACGCGGCGTCGGGAGGATACCACCATGGGTTCCACTCGGCGCGCGTGATGCTGAACGAGCCCAGCGGGGTCCGGTAGCCCGGCATGCCGACCGCCGTGAGGTACCGGGCGATCACGCTGTCATCGAGGATGACGCTCAACCTGTACGCGGGGACGTTGAGATCGAGCCGGATCCCCTCTCCGCGCACAGCGACGGTGCCGGCGTGGTACGGCGCGATCCCGATCGCGTCCTCCATGCCGGTCGGACGCGCAGGCGCACAGAGCAGTGCCGTGGCGACCACGGCTGCCAGAAGACGCGACATCGTCGTTGCTGTCTGAAGACGCGTCATCGTCGCTTCCACGGTCGACTTTCGGAGCGGCGTGCGACAACGCGCGCGGGGCGGCGAGCGCGTCCCACACACTTCCCCCTGCGCGCCGGTGCACGGCGGACGACGAACGATGCACGAGTCGCACCGGCGAATCCATCGGGAGCGCGCGCCAGGCTCTGTGGGGCATCCCCGTACAGAGCATCGTGATTTCTTCCGACAGACAGTGCGCTGCCGCGCGGCGATCTTTCACGTGAGCCCCACACGCGTCACCGATGGACACCGGCCAGCTCCGCGGCCGGCACTCGACCGCATCTCGACGGAGCGTGCAGTACGGATGCGGTGCCGTGAAGATCGTCGCATGACAGGAGCGAATCATGCATGCCTCTCCACAACCACTCAACAGAGCTGCGCCGGTGCGCCCGCCGATGTCGCTACCGCCTGCCGTGCTGGCGGCGGCGTGGCCGGAGATTCGCGTGATCGGCATCCACGTCTGCCCAGCTCACCACGACCGCGCCCACAACAGGCGCGTGCACGCCTGCGTGCACCTCGGCAGGCTGCTGCCAGTCGATGTCCGCGTGGAAGTGCTGCCAGGAGACGCGGCTGCGGACGACGCGCGCGGTCATCGCATGTTCAGCATCCACTCGTATCACAATGGCAGCTATCTATTCGAGGCCACCCTTCCTGCGGATGAGCTGATGGGTGAGGACGGCCTTGTAGTGCGCGTCTCGCCGCGCGCGCAGCTCAGGACGACCGCCGCACCGGCGCCGGTGATCGCGCGGGCGCCGGCATACGCTCCGGATGAGCGCGACGCCAGCCGCCGCGATGACGCGCCCGCGGGAGCGCTCGTCACGAGCGAGACCATCTCCACGCGCGACCGGAGGGAGACAGGATCGCCGGCGATGGTCGCAGGGCCGGTGACGCGCGGCGCGAGCATGCTGAACGTGTCGGGCGCGCCGTACGCGGTGTCGACGCAGGCCGAGCGCGCCGAGGTGATGTGATCGCGGACGCGCGAGCCCTCGCGCGTCCCCCGATCTCGCGGCGCGCTCACGCAGGGCGGATGGCATCGTGCCCGTGCTCCGGGGATCACCAAGAGCGCCACTCATGAGGACTGCAGGCGCTCGAGCGCGGCACGGCGTGTCGCGTCAGAGTCGCGGAATGATGATGTCCGCCGGGAACAGTGCGTAGAACACCAGGATGACTCCCGCCGCGAGCGGGAGTGCGTTGGCGAACGTTTCCCAGAGCAGCAGGCTCGAGGGACGCCACCAGCCCGACCGCCACCAGACGTCGCTGTCATCGGCGAAGGGCCACAGCACCTCGCGCACGCGGTAGATCTCCCACGCGACGAAGTAGACGAAGATGAGGATCCACCAGAGGCCGAAAGCGACGCGCACCGGCTCGCTCGCGAATCCGGTGATGCAGAGCGCCGCCGAGATGTCCGCGAGCGTCTGTCCCACCGCGTGGGGAACGCTCTGCCCGGTGCGCCAGAAGAGCGCGATGATCACGAGAGCAGCGATACTCCGCGCGATGATGTAGAGCCATTGTGCTCTCCAGTACGGGCTCCTTGCGCTGGCACTCGAGGTGTCGCCTGCCGCTTCCGACGCCGTGACACCGAACGTCAAGTCGGCGCGGAACGCCGGCGCCGCACGTGCGCGCGGTGACGCCGCCGCTGCGGAGTCCCATGACATCAGTAGCGTGACGCCGCGATCACCGCGGCCGCGCCAGAAGAGGCGTCGCTGGTGACTCCCGATCGGCCCGTGCCGTAGCTTCACGTCCGGCTCCCCGAGCCTGCGGCGGAGCCGCGCCTCCGCGCGGCGTACGCCCACCGAATCGGTGCTCGTGAGCGAGACCCTCTCCACGTGCGACCAGATGGGGACGCGC
Organism: Gemmatimonadaceae bacterium; assembly: GCA_035701265.1. GTDB lineage: Bacteria > Gemmatimonadota > Gemmatimonadetes > Gemmatimonadales > Gemmatimonadaceae > DASSNU01. Next base: position 59,614 of record DASSNU010000014.1, read on the forward strand.
TCGCCAGCCATTATCGGCGTACTGGTGACGGACACCACGAGCTGGCCGAACGTGTCGAGCGCGCGGTACGTGGTGTCGACGTACCCCACGTAGGGCTCGATGGCGAGATGGTAGCGCGTGTCCTCCACGTGCCGCGACCACATACCGAGCTCGATGCCAGGCACGTAGTCGGCGAGCGCCGCGTCACGCGCCGGATCGGGGACGACGAACAACTCGCTGCACGCAGCGAGGAGGGGGAGGAGCAGAAGCGCCCGTGGAAGGCGGGTGCGCGCTCTCACGCAACAGGCGCGTTGGACCGTACCCGCCACCGTCGCCACGACACGGCGGCGAGATCGACCAGTCCATCACCAATGATCCATGCGGCGGCGGCGAGAAAGACACCGTGCCAGACCCCAGGAGCGAAGTACCTCCCGTCGTCAGGATACCAATGCGCGCTTCCCGCGAGAATCACGACGACCACCAGGAGGGATGGGGCGTAGGCCGCGCGTCCTCTTCGGATCCAATGGAGCGCCGATACGGCCAGAGCCGCCCCAAACACCAGTGCGAAGTAACCCCACTGGAGCGGTACTGCAGCGCGGGTGAGAACCAGTATCCCAACGAGGGCGACGCCCGGTGCGAGATTGAGGACGGGCAGCCATGGTGATTGCGGTGAGATAGTCATGGGGTTTCGTGGCCAGAACGAAGCGGTGCTGGTTGAACCGGGAGGGTCATAGAGCATGATATGAATCGCGGAAACGCATGTTGCTGCGGTTGTCTTGCGAACTCTATTGGCACGCAGAATACTATGCGCGAATCTTGACGATTCTGCCACAGAGACAGATTGTCTCGGCCCCGGATAGATTTCCGCTGTCAGCCCCGCGCCAGCGAACGGCTCTCGCACTCGTCCTTTCGGTCGCGCGCTGCTCCGGATGCATAGGCTCCGGATCGCACTCGTGGCTGCCTTCAGCGCTGCTCAGGTCAGCCCGTCGCATCTCACGTTATCGCACCATGAATCCGCTCCGCAGACTATCCTGCTATGGCGCCGTTACGCTTTGCGTGTTTGGTACCGCGTGCCGTGGGTCGGATGCCACCGCTCCTCGTTCTCCGTCGGGACTACATGTGCTCCAGGATGTCGTTACCGCCGACACGATTGGCGCCGTCCTGGCACCCCTTGTTGCGACCGTGACGGATGGACGGGCGCACCCCCTCGCCGGACAGCGCGTGCACTTTCACGTGCCCGTCGCGCAGGTCTTGCCGGTCCATATTCCGATGTTTCTGGTCGCCGACTCAGGCTCCGAACGCGTCGTGGACGCGGATGTCACGACAGATAACATGGGGCGGGCGACCGTCGGGATTGAGCTCGGCTCCTTCGCTGGCTCTACTGAGGTCGACGTCAGCCTGGATAGTCTCCGGGCCGTCGCACGGTACACGATCGAGCCGGGTCACGCTGTCAATATCACGGTCCAGCCAGCGGATACCAGCCTGTACGTAGACGGCACCGCCGTTGTGCACGTCGCCGCGAAGGACCGAGGAGGGAATCCGGTCCTCACACCGGCGATCTTCACATCGACAGGGGCAGCGGTATCGGTCGATTCCACCGGCGCGGTTCACGGCGAGGACATCGGCCGTACCACGGTGAGGGCACAAGTAGATAGTGCCGCCGGTGAGGCTGCGTTCTCGGTTGTGCCACGCGGGAGAGTTGCCGTTTCACAAGCGGACGGCGACTTGTCCGCTGATACCGCCGTCTTTGTCGTGGAGCTGGACGGTAGCAGCGCCACGCCGGTCTACGTGGGTCGGGCGCTCGGCATACTCGCGGAACTTGACCCAACGTGGTCGCCGAACGGGCAGGAGTTGGCGTTCGTCTCAGAATTCCCGTTGTTTGCTCTTCATGTCACGACGGTGCCTGGGACACCCGAGCCGGTTCTGTCGGATGACGTCCTCAGAGGCCAGCGCGCGCCGGTATACTCACCGGATGCTTCTTGGATCTACTTCTCGGCAAGCCCTACGTCTTTCACCTACCACCAACTGTGGCGACTACACCCGGATGGCACCGGACTCGACTCCCTTACGGCGTCCAACGGCGACGATGACCTGCAGGACAATTGGCCGTCGCCTTCTCCAGATGGGACGCGAATCGCTTTCATCTCGAATCGCACAGGCATCCAGCGCTTGTTCTTCCTCGATCTCGCGACCGGGGCACTCACGCCTGCGGAAATTGCGGCTCGTAGCGTACGGTGGGCGCCCTCCGGAGAGACCCTCGCGTACGTGACCGCCGACGGCCTCGAGCTCCACGTGGTGCAGACGGATGGAAGCGGCGAACGCGTGCTACTTGCGGCCAGTTCCATCGAGCCTGCGTTCAGTTGGTCTCCAGACGGAGCATGGATCATTGCACGAGTGCCCGGCCATCTTTCGCTCGTGCGTGTTTCCGATGGCCTGGTGCTTCCTCTCGCGCCAATGCGTGCATTCCACGAGCCGAGTTGGATGCCCTGATGTCCCGGCCTGATGCGACGCCGGTCGCAGGGTGTTCTCGGTTCGTCGACTAGCCTCGCCGTTACCGCACCCAGCGAATCGCACCGTGCAATGCGGCCGTCGCACCGTCACAATGCTGCTCGAAGCGCAGCTCGAGTGCTATGAGCGCTCCGCTCTGGTATGTCACGTGATCCACCACGAACCACCCCGCGACCGTGGTACAGGTTCGTTCACTCGTGGACCAGATCACGCCGCCCTTCGTTGGGTTGTGCTCTCCGACACGATGCAGGTCAGGGTAGTACCCTCGCTGAAGAGTAGGTATCGAATTCATACCCAGAAACTGGCCGCCCTCCCCGGCCACGCTCACGATCGCTTGATTGCTGTCCGCCACCACACTGATGGGTGCGTCAGGCGGCGTGTAAAGAACGCTCTGGCCCTCGCCGATCGCATCCCCGGGCTCGCTCTCCAGGTACACGTAGTTCCCGGTTGGCGGAATCGAATCGAGCGACGGGCGCCAGAGATCGGGTGGGGCCGGTGAAACTGGCCCCGGCGGGGCAGTGGTGTCCTGCGCGTCCCAATGCACAACGCCGTGCAGTGCGCCTGTTGCGCCTTCGCAGCGTTGGTCGAAATGGAGGTGGATGGCCGTCAGCTGCGCGTTGTTGTACGCAACGCTATCGATGGTGAAGGAGGATTCCGTCAGGCTGCTGCATTCCGGTCCAGGACCGAACCAGTTCAGCGCCCCCTTGGTCGTGTCGGTTCGAAAGTGTTGGACGTCGCCATACGCCCCTGCTTCGAGCAGCGGGCGGAATCCCGGCGTCAAGAACTGCGCGGTCCACTGTTCATCGCCGACAATGCCCAGCAAGAGGAAGCCCTCGTCCGCTGTCACCGTGAGGGTCGCGTTCGCTTGGTTATACGAATACGTGCCCCCCAGCCCCACGGGATCCCCGGGGTCGCTCTGGAGAGAGATACCGTTTGGCACGCCGTCAAATGCGTGGACATCAAAGGATGCGCTGACGCCGCTCTCGAGCCCCGGTGCATCTGCCGTCAACGTAAAGCCGCGGCCTGCGCGGTCGATGGTTAGATCATCGAAGATGGCAGCGCCGTGAACGGCAGCTCGGGTGAGCGTTCCTCCAAGCACAGCCCCTGGAGCCCCGCTTCCAGGAGTGATGTGAAGCGTGATGTCAGCGCTCGACGAGATGAGGATGTTGCCAAGGGAATCCCGTGCTTTGACCTCGACGGGCGCCATGGTGCCGTGGGCAAGGATGCCGCCAGGCTGAACGGTGAATGCCAGTCCGCCAGGTGATCGAGTCGCAGGGCCGGCGGAGTCCGATCGGCACGCACCGAGGGAAAGCACCACGATCGCCATGGTGCCGCACATGATCGTTGCGCCCGCAACAATGGCGCGAGCTTTCATCGTGCAACCTCTTGAGGAGGAGAAATCATGGAAGCGAGCTACCGTCCGACACAGCGGTAGCATACCGATCACAGCGATGTACGAGAGAGCAAGATCAGGCAGCGGAGCCTTGACCTCCGGTCACAGCGCGGAGCAACGGCAGGTGAACAACCTTTACCCGACAGCGGGCAGCGTCAAGCCTGAGATTGGCACATCGCGGAAACGTTTGGCGCTGATTGTGCCGCCTTGCGGATGATCACGATTGGCTCTCATCAGCTGCGGTGAGCGCCGAGACTGATATCCGGGTGCTCGACGATTCGCGGCTTGGCAGCGAAACTACCACGATTCCAACCAGATGAACTCGGATCTCCGACGGGAAAATCCAGACATGCACCGTTCATCGAGGTGAACCGGTTCCTGGCTCGCCAACAATCTCGTGCGAGCTGGCGTAAGCTCCAGCGCCCCTCTCCCCCCACCCCCCTCCCCCTCCCCCCCGCACAAACGCTAGTTTCCCTATCTCTGTCCTATTCCGACAGACACCCGGCTCCCAGGGCTCCCCTCGCAGGGGCGCCCCGCCGGGCATGGCCACAACGCTCGTCGCACTGCAACCCGCGTCGCCAGGAGCACGATGCCCATGACGAACACTCCCTCTGGCGCGATTACCACCGGCCCGGCTCCGGCAGAGCGCTCCACCCTGCGCTCCCGCGCCAGCCTCCGGCACCAGACTCTCACCGCCGTCGCGCAGTACGCCCTCTCGAGCGCCACGATGACCGCCGCCGCGGCCGCCGCGGCGGTCACCATCGCGATGGCCGCCCCTGCCTCCGCCCGCGCCCAGGGCTCCGACCAGCCCAAGCCGGCGCAGCAGCCCACGCACGAACACCATCAGGGCTCCCAGGCCGGGCAGAACTCCCAGAGCATGGCTGGCATGCCCGGGATGTCCGGGATGGCCGCACAGTCCGACACCGGTGGCGCGTGGCGCCCGGTCACTGCTTCGGACTCCGCCGCGGTGGCCCGCGCGCGCGCCGATTCCATGCGTCACCCGTACACCGACGCGGACATCCGCTTCATGTCGGGGATGATCGCCCATCACGCGCAGGCGATCGTCATGGCGCGCTGGGCGCCCACGCACGGCGCCAGCCAGACGGTGCAGACGCTCTGCGCGCGGATCATCAACGCGCAGCAGGACGAGATCCGCACCATGCAGGGGTGGCTTCGCGACCGGATGCTCCCGGTGCCCGAAGCCAGGCCCATGCCCATGAAGATGGTCATGAACGGCCAGGAGCACATGATGCTCATGCCCGGCATGCTCACCGACGAGCAGATGCACCAGCTCGACGCCGCGCGTGGACCGGAGTTCGATCAGCTCTTCCTCAAGTTCATGATCCAGCACCACACGGGCGCCGTCTCCATGGTGCGCGATCTCTTCGCCACCAACGGCGCCGCGCAGGATGAGCTGGTCTTCAAGCTGGCCAACGACATCCAGGTGGACCAGAAGACCGAGATCAAGCGCATGCAGCGGATGCTCGTGGATGCCACCCTGGGCAGCGATGAGCCCGGCGCGCAGTGATCGCACCCCCGGCGCGCCCGATCCTCAATCCTTCTTTATGTCGCGCTGCATGTCGTGCGCGACGTGGGTGCTCCACGTCGCGCGTGGTCTCGCGCGTGATGGTCGTCGCGCGCGTGCGGCGTGAGATGCAGTCCCGATTGGTGCTCCTTGCATGACCGTTTCCCGTTTCCCGTCCGTCCCCCGTATCCTGTACCAGGAGTCTGACATGAGTTCGGTTCGCCACCCGCGTCGCACACGGCTCCGGTCGGGCGTCGCGTCCATGCTCCCGCTCGCGGTCACGGTCGCCACGCTCGCGGCATGTGCCTCGAGCGGCACCACGTCCATGAGCTCCACCCCGGTCGCGACGTCGTCGTCCACCACGCGCGCGTCGTCCATGTCCTCCGGAGCGCCGAAGCCCGACCCGCGCGTGGGGCTCAAGGCGGGGCTGTGGGACGCCGGCGAGGCGTCGTGGAACCTCAAGCTCGCCTCGCACACGCGGCCGCCCGAGGGCTTCATCGGCGCCACCAACTCCGACCTGGCCTTCCTGGGGAACTACGCCATCCAGGGGAACTACAACGGCCCGATCGTGTGGGACATCTCCAACCCGGCCAGCCCCACGCTGGTGAAGGCGTTCTCCTGCCCGGCGTCGCAGAACGACGTCTCCGTCTACAAGAACCTGATGTTCGTCTCCGCCGAGGCGTTCAACGGACGCATCGACTGCGGTCCGGACGCGGTGCGTGACACGGTGAGCAAGGAGCGGATGCGCGGCATTCGCATCTTCGACATCAGCGACATCAAGAACCCGGTGAACGTCGCCAACGTGCAGACGTGCCGCGGCTCGCACACGCACACGGTGCTCGCCGATCCCAAGGATCCCGAGAACGTCTACATCTACGTCTCCGGCTCCGCGCCCGTCCGCTCTCCCAACGAGCTGGCCGGCTGCGTGAGCGCGTCGCCGGACCAGGATCCCAATTCGGCGCTCTTCCGCATCGAAGTCATCAAGGTGCCGCTCGCGCATCCGGAGCAGGCGGCGATCGTCAGCTCGCCGCGCATCTTCAACGACCTCACCGCCCCCGCGCGGCACGGCGAGGCCCCCGAGGACATCGCCGCCGCCAAGCACCGTGCCGACTCGGCGCGCGCCGCGGGCGGGTACGTGGCGGAGATCTTCGGCAGCGAGCGCGTGCTTCCGTCGCGCTTCGTGGACCCGATGCTCGACAGCATCGTGAAGGCGCGCGGCGGCAGCGGCGCGCCCACCGCGGCCGACAGCGCGGCGCTGCGCGAGGCGCTCCCGAGCATCATCGCGGCACGCTTCGGCTCGCAGGACGACAACAACAGCGGCCCGCGTCCGGGCCCCACGCAGTGCCACGACATCACCGTCTACCCGGAGATCGGTCTGGCGGGCGGCGCGTGCGAGGGCTACGGCATGCTGCTCGACATCAAGGATCCCACGCACCCGGTGCGCATGGACGCGGCCTCCGATTCCAACTTCTCCTACTGGCACTCGGCCACCTTCAGCAACGATGGGTCGAAGGTGCTCTTCTCGGATGAGTGGGGCGGCGGCGGACAGCCCAAGTGCCGCTCGTTCGACCGCAAGGAGTGGGGTGCGGACGCGCTGTTCACCATCGAGAACGGCAAGCTGCACTTCCAGAGCTACTACAAGATGCCGGCGGCGCAGACGTCCAACGAGAACTGCGTGGCGCACAACGGCTCGCTCATCCCGATCCCCGGCCGCGACGTGATGGTGCAGGCGTGGTACCAGGGCGGGATCTCCGTCTTCGACTGGACCGATCCCAAGCACCCCACGGAGATCGCCTTCTTCGACCGCGGGCCGATCGACTCCACGCGGATGCGGAGCGGCGGCTCGTGGTCGGCGTACTGGTACAACGGCGTGATCGTGAGCTCCGAGATCGCGCGCGGGCTCGACATCTTCGAGCTGACGCCCAGCCAGTACATCTCGCAGAACGAGATCGACGCCGCCAAGACGGTGAAGTTCGACCACTACAACACGCAGGGGCAGCACAAGTTCGTGTGGCCCGCGTCGTTCTCGCTCTCGCGTGCGTACGTCGATCAGATCGAGCGCTCGCACGGCCTGAGCGGCTCGCGCATCGCCGCCATCCGCAAGGCGCTGGACAGCGCCGAGCAGGCGTCGGGGAGCGCACGCAGCAGCGCGTTGAGCCAGCTCGCCTCGCAGTTGCACAAGGAGGCGGACAGCTCGCGCGATGCGGCCAAGGTGCACATGCTGGCCGGTTCGCTGGACCAGCTCGCCAAGGCAAGCTCGTAACGATCTGGTAGGCCGGCGCTCCCCCCACGGGGGGGCGCCGGTGTCGCCGGCGGCGGTTCCTGCCGGCAAACATCTGTCGGACGCCGGCGCGGCGCGCTCTTCCTGGCGCCGCGCCGGCGTCGTCGTTGCGCCCGCTCCGCCACGCGCGTCGCACCACTGCACGGCGCAACGTTGTCCCCCCGCTTCGCGTTACCTTAGGGTGCACCCACACTGCAATCGTCTATCGTACATGAGGGCTGTCGGATCGTGCGTGTCGAGCGTGCTCGCCCTCGGAGTCGTCGCCTGCGTGGCCGGATCTCCCTCGGTTGAGGGAGTCCCCGCCGTGGCACCCGCTCCGGGGCGCGCGTGGACGCCGCCATCCACCACCACCGCCGCGGCCACACCGGCCGCCGCGCCACCGAGCGCGCCCGTCCAGCTCCCCCCCGACATTGCCGACCGCGTGCAGCATCTCACGCTGGACGACGTGGTGGACATCGCGCTCCGCAACAATCCCGTCACGCAAGCATCGTGGGCCACGGCGCGCGCCGCGGCCGATCTCTATCAGGCGGAGAAGGGCGCGTACTACCCCACCGTCGACGCCCAGGTGAACGCGACCCGCATCAAGACCACCAGCACGCAAGGGCGCTCGGCGGTGCTCCAGACCACGTACCAACCGAGCGTCTCGCTCTCCTGGCTGCTGTTCGATTTCGGGGGACGCGGGAGCTCCGTGAGCGTGGCGCGCAACGCGCTCCTGGCCGCCGACTTCACGCACAACGCGGTGTTGCAGAGCGTCGTCCTGCAGGTGGAGACGGCGTACTTCAACTATCTTGCGACGCGCGCGCTGCGCGAGGCGCAGTTGGCGAGCGTGCGCGACGCGCAGGCGAACCTGGCCGCCGCCGAGGAGCGCAGGCAGGTGGGAGTGGCCACCATCGCGGACGTGCTGCAGGCGCGCACCGCGCTCTCGCAGGCGCAGCTCGCGCTCGAGACGGTGGAGGGCGACCTGCAGACCACGCGCGGCGCGCTGGCGGTGTCGATGGGGCTGCCGGCCAACGTGCCGTACGACATCGACGTCACCGCCGCGCCGCCGCCGGTGAGCATCGTGGCGGACAGCGTGGACGCGGTGATCGCGGCAGCCGTCGCCAACCGCCCCGACCTGGCCGCCGCGCGCGCGCAGGCGCAGGAAGCCGCGGCACGCGTGGGCGTGGCGCGCGCGGAGCGGCTCCCCGCACTCGAGCTCACCGGCAACGGTGGGCGCACGTACCTCTCGCGGCGCGGGAGCGCGGGGAACAACTACACGTTCACGCTGGGAGTCCGCATCCCGCTCTTCGCCGGCCTCTCGCGGATGTGGACGCAGCGCGCCGAGTCCGACCTGGCCGCGGCCGCGCAGGCGGATGCCGCCACGCTGCAGCAGCAGGTGATCTTTCAGGTGTTCAGCTCGTACTACGCGTTGCAGACGGCGGTGCGCCGCGTGCACACGGCCGACGACCTGCTGGCCAGCGCGCAGCAGAACGAGGAAGTGGCCAGCGGCCGCTATCGTGCGGGGGTGGGCTCCATTCTCGATCTGCTGAACGCGCAGAGCGCGCTGGCCGACGCGCGCGCGCAGCAGGTGCAGGCGCGCTGGGTGTGGCAGACCGCGCTCGCGCAGTTGGCGCACGACGCGGGGGTGTTGGGTGAGCGGGGCGAGATGCCCTTCCGCATGGTTCCAGACACGATTCCGGAGCGTCCACCCCGATGAAGGCTTTCGAGTTCGACATGTGGCGCGGTGCGGCGGTGCTCGCACTCGCCGCGGCAGCAGTGGCGTGCAGCGATCCCAAGCGTCCGCCCGCGCCGCCGGTGCCGGTGGCGGTGGCCACGGCGGTACAGCGCAACGTGCCGGTGGAGATCGCCGCCACGGGGAGCGTGGAGCCAATGCAGACGGTGGCGGTCGCTTCGCAGATCGGCGGCACGCTCACGCGCGTGAACTTCTCCGAGGGCGAGAACGTCCAGCGCGGGCAGGTGCTCTTCCAGATCGACCCGCGTCCGTACGAGGCCAGTCTGCACCAGGCGGAGGCGGTGCTCGCGCGCGACCGGGCGCAGCTCGCCAGCGCGCAGCAGGACGTGCAGCGCTACTCACAGCTCGTCACCAAGGACTACGTCACGCAGCAGCAGTACGACCAGGTGAAGGCGAACGCCGCCGCGCTGGAGGGCACGGTGCATGCCGACGAGGCGGCGGTGGAGAACGCGCGGCTCAATCTCCAGTACGCCACCGTGCGCGCCCCCATCTCGGGACGCGCCGGCGCGCTGCTGGTGAAGCCGGGGAACCTGGTGCGCGCCAACGGACAGACGCTGGTGACGATCAACCAGATCGATCCCATCATGGTGAAGTTCGCCGTTCCTGCGGCGCGGCTCCCGGCCATCCGCCAGCACGCGGGGGCGACGATGCCGGTGCGCGCGCAGCCGCTCGGCGACAGCGCGGCGATGGCCAGCGGGACGCTCTCGTTCATCGACAACGCGGTGGACAGCACCACCGGCACCATCCTGCTCAAGGCGCGCTTCGACAACCGCGACGGGCGGCTCTGGCCCGGCGAGTTCGTGAACGTCGCGCTGCAGGTGTACATGGAATCCAACGTCCTCACCGTCCCGTCGCAGGCCGTGGTGCAGGGGCAGGAGGGCTCGTACGTGTTCGTGGTCGCCCCGGACCTCACCGCGCGCCAGCAGCCGGTGCAGGTAGCGCGGTCGGCGGGGGGACTCGCCATCATTCACTCGGGACTCGCTCCCGGGGACAGGGTCGTGACCGACGGCCAGATCCGCCTCACCACTGGGGCGCGAGTGCAGATCAAGGCCGTGCAGGGCGCTGACCAGCCGAGCGCCGGATGAACATCTCGAGCCTCTTCATCAAGCGTCCGGTCATGACCACGCTGGTCATGATCGCGATCGTGATCTTCGGTGTCGTCTCGTACCGGCTCCTTCCGGTGAGCGACCTGCCGTCGGTGGACTATCCGACCATCTCGGTGAGCGCGTCGCTCCCCGGCGCGAGCCCGGAGACGATGGCCTCCGCGGTGGCGACGCCGCTCGAGAAGCGATTCTCCACCATCGCGGGCGTGGACGTGATGACGTCCACCAGCGGGCAGGGATCCACGAACATCACGCTGCAGTTCACGCTCGACCGCGACATCGACGCCGCCGCGCAGGACGTGCAGGCCGCCATCTCGCAAACGCTGCGGCAGTTGCCCGACGGGATCATCCCGCCGTCGTACCGCAAGGTCGATCCCTCGGCGTCGGCCATCCTGTACTTCGCGATGTGGTCCGACGCCATGCCGCTCGCGCAGTTGGATGAGTACGCGGAGACGTACCTGGCGCAGCGCATCTCCACCGTGCCGGGCGTGGCGCAGGTGAACGTGTTCGGCTCCGCCACCTACGCGGTGCACGTGCAGCTCGATCCGCAGGCGCTGGCCGCGCGCAAGATCGGGATCGACGAGGTGGTCGGCGCGGTGAGCGGGAGCAATGTAAACCGTCCCACCGGCATCCTGTGGGGGACGGACAAGGTCTACACCGTGCAGGCCAACGGGCAGCTGCCGGACGCTGCAGCGTTCCGTCCGCTCATCGTCGCCTATCGCGACGGCGCGCCGGTGCGGTTGCAGGACCTGGGCAACGTGGTGGACGGCATCCAGAACGACAAGAGCGCCACGTGGTTCAACGGACACCGCGCAATCGTGCTGGCGGTGCAGCGGCAGCCGGGCACCAACACCGTGGCGGTGGCCGGTGCGGTGCGCAAGGCGATGGCCGAGGTGTCGCGCGACTTTCCGCCGTCGGTGCGCCAGCAGATGCTCTACGACCGCTCCGTGTCCATCCAGGAGTCGGTGCACGACGTGAAGTTCACGCTCTTCGTGACGCTCTCGCTCGTGGTGCTGGTGATCTTCCTCTTCCTGCGGAACCTCTCGGCCACGGTGATCCCCAGCCTGGCGCTCCCGATGTCGCTCATCGGGACGTTCATTGTGATGTACGCGTTAGGGTACAGTCTGGACAACCTGTCCCTCATGGCACTCACGCTCTCGGTGGGATTCGTGGTGGACGATGCCATCGTGATGCTCGAGAACATCGTGCGCCACATCGAGAACGGGGAATCGGTGTTGACGGCGGCGTTCCGCGGCTCGCGCGAGATCGGGTTCACCATTCTCTCGATGACCATCTCGCTCGTGGCGGTGTTCATCCCGATTCTCTTCCTGGGCGGGCTGGTGGGACGGCTGTTCCACGAATTCGCGGTGACCATCGGCGCGGCGATCCTGGTGTCCGGGTTCGTCTCGCTCACGCTCACCCCCATGCTGTGCAGCCGCTTCCTCAAGCCGAGCAAGCGCGAGGAGCACGGGCGCTTCTACCAGGCCACCGAGCGGGTGTACGAGCGCGCGCTGGGCGGCTACATGCGGAGCCTGGAGTGGGCCATGAACCGCCGCCCGCTCATGATGCTCTTCTCGGCCATCATCCTCGTGGGGACCATCGTGCTCGGGATGGTGGTGCCCAAGGGCTTCCTCCCCAGCGAGGACAACGGGCACATCTCCGGCACCACGGAGATGGCCGAGGGCACGTCGTACCAGGCGATGGTCGAACACCAGCAGCAGCTGGCCGACATCGTGGCGCACGACCCCAACGTGGAGGCGTACATGTCGTTCGTGGGCGCCGGGGGACGGTCGTCCACGATCAACAACGGCCGGCTCGTGATGCACCTCAAGCCGCGCTCCGAGCGCGACATGAACATCGACGAGGTGATCCGCGAGCTGAACAAGAAGCTCTCGGTCGTGCCGGGAATCCGCGTGTTCCTCACCAATCCGCCACCGATCAACATCGGCGGACGGTCGTCCAAGAGCCTCTACCAGTTCACGCTGCAGGGCCCCGACATCGACGAGCTGTACACGGCGTCACAGGCGCTCGAGGCGCGGCTGCGCGATCTGCCGGAGCTGGAGGACGTGACGAGCGACCTGCAGATCAAGTCGCCGCAGGTGGACGTCCAGATCGACCGCGACCGCGCGGCCTCGCTCGGCATCTCGGTGGATCAGATCGAATCGGCGCTCTACGACGCGTACGGTGCGCGGCAGGTGTCCACGATCTTCACCCAGAACAACCAGTACTGGGTGATCATGGAGCTCGAACCGCAGTACCAGCGCGATCTCTCCGCGCTCAACCTGCTCTACATCCACTCGGCCACCGGCGAGCTGGTACCGCTCGCGTCGCTGGCGCGCGTGACGGAGTCCATCGGGCCGCTCACCGTGAACCACTCCGGGCAGCTCCCGTCGGTGACACTCTCGTTCAACATCGCCGAGGGCGTGGCGCTGGGGACGGCGGTGAGCAAGGTGCAGCAGACGGCGCGCGCGATGCTCCCGTCGAGCATCACGCCGACCTTCTCGGGAACGGCGCAGGCGTTCCAGCAGGCGCAGAGTGGGCTGCTGGTGCTGCTCGTGCTCGCGATCTTCGTGATCTACGTGGTGCTCGGCATCCTGTACGAGAGCTTCATCCACCCGCTCACGATTCTCTCCGGGCTGCCGTTCGCCGGCTTCGGCGCGCTGCTCACGCTCCTCATCTTCCGCACGGAGCTGAGTGTCTACGCGTTCGTCGGGATCATCATGTTGATCGGTCTGGTGAAGAAGAACGCGATCATGATGATCGACTTCGCGATCGACGCCGAGCGGAATGAAGGAAAGCCGGCGCGGCAGGCGATCATCGAGGCGTGCCGCGTGCGGTTCCGTCCGATCATGATGACCACCATGGCCGCGCTCATGGGGACGCTGCCGATCGCGCTCGGCACCGGTGCCGGAGCGGAGTCGCGGCGCCCGCTGGGGATCGCGGTGGTGGGCGGGCTCGCCTTCTCGCAGTTCATCACGCTCTACATCACGCCCGTGGTGTACACGTATCTGGACGGGCTGCAGCGGCGCGTGGCGCGGCGGGTGGAGATCCCGGAGGCGGAAGCCGCCATCGCGGCGAGCCCCGCCTACGGCGGGGACTGAGCGCGGGGGCTGCGCGCGGTGCGCCGATCGACTACGGTCGTCCCCCCGCGCGATCGCGTGCGGTGAGTGACCACTGCGCGCTCGTGGGCGCGAGGCGCAGCTCCACCACGTAGCGGTACGAGTCCACCTCCTTCGCCTGCCAGAAGTTGGTGAACCGGAAGATGCGCGCGGAGTCGTACCCGATCTCCAGGCGCTTGGGCTCGCTCCATCGCACGCGCAGGCTGTCGACGTGGTCGGCGATGAGCATGGCGCTCGTCGGTCCCGGAACATCGGCTCCGTGCGGAGCGAGATAGAGCGAATACGCCACGGTCGGAGGTGTGCCGACGGTGGAAGCGGCGACGATCGCGTCCACCTTCCCGTCCGGCGATGTGTAGCGGCTGATCACCTCCCGCTGCGGCGCGGTACACGCGGCCGCAAGCGCCAGGAGGAGAGCAGCACACAGCGCGGCGCGAGCCCGCACTACGGAAGGACGCGCGGTCACGCGGCCACCGCCTCGAGGATCGAGATGCCGGCACGCGTGTCGATCTGCCGTCGCAGCGTGAAGCCCGCCCCCTCGAGAAGGTGTGCGTACTCCTGCCGCGTGCGTTGCAGTCCACCGAGCAACGCCAGCATGTGGATGTCGAGCATCTTCGCCCAGTCGGGTCCGGGCGCGTCGGAAATCATCGTCTCCAGGAGCAACACCCTGGCCTGCGGTGGCGCCGCACGCCGCACCGCCTGGAGAATCCTGAGCGCGTCGTCGTCGTTCCAATCGTGAATGACCTCCATGAGCATGTACAGCTCGCAGGCCGGAAGCGCGTCGTGGAAGAAATCCCCGGGCTGGAGCGTGAGTCGATCGGAGGCGAGCGCCGTCAGGTCGTTCACCACACGGGGAAGATCGAACAGCACGCCACGGGCGCCGGGCGCGGCGTCGAGCACGGCCCTGAGCAGGTGCCCGCGTCCCCCACCGATGTCACCGATGGTGGCGGCACCCCCGAAATCGTACACGGCAACGACAGCGGCAACCTGCCCGCGCGCCTTGGCCTCCATGGCCGCGTTGAACACGCGCGCGTCTTCCGGATCCGATTCGAAGTGACCCCAGTAGGAGCCCTGCAACACGTGCTCGGCGGCAGGGCGCCCGCTGCGCACCGCATGCTCCAGCGCGCCGTAGATGCTCCAGTTGGTCGGCATGCCGATCATCCGCACGAAGCTGCGCATCGACTGTGGGTGATCGGTGCGCAGCAAGCGCGACGCCGCCGAGTGGCCGACGGTGTCGTCACGCACCTCGAAGATGCCGTGCGCGCCCAGGAGGCGGAGCACGCGCTTGAGCGACTCGGCGTGCGCGCCCACGTCGCTCGCGACATCCGCCACGGCACGCGGCGCATCGTCGATCCGGTCCGCCACACCCAACTCGGCCGCCACGTGAAGGCAACGCGCCACACCATACCCGCCGGCGATCTGCTGCAGCGTGTCGAATGGGGTGGGTGTCGTCATGGCGTCTCCGGTGTGCGTGGCGGTGTGCGGATGATGCGCGGCTGAGCTCGTCGAAGCGAGATCATGTCGCGACGTGACATGCCACCATACGGCGCTCACGTCGTGCTTGGCAAGGTGCACACGCATAATCACACGTGCCAGACGTCGATTCGCGCCACGTCAACCTGCGTCGCTACGACGCGGCCCCAGCAGCAGCCGTACGTGCTGCCATAACGGTGGCCGGCAGCGGTGCACGCACCGTGCAATGCCGATGTAACGGACTGCTAATGCGACGTCCACGTACAGTTCATCTGCGCATCCTATCGTGGAGGTGACGATACCAGGGGGCGCTGTGCGATTCTGGCTCTATGCCGCGATGTTGTTCTGTCTCCTTACGGTCATCTTCGTCGTGCTGCCTTCACCCGACTGGCACACGCGCCTCGCCGGAGGAACGCTGCCGCCTCAGCACTCGCCGGCTCGCTGCTTCGCGCTCGACTATTCACCGCCCGATACGCTCGGATGGCGGCCGACCGCGATCCGGCTGGGGACGGACAGTCTGTATCCGGGTTGGATGCAGGAGCGGCCAGCCTATCCGGCGGATGGCGAGTGGTCCAGCCATCCCGAGTACTTCGGCCGGTGGTGGACTGCCGGACCCGACTCGATCGATATCGGGATGTGGTATCACGCTCCGATCATCCGGCTATCAGCGCGAGGGGACACTCTCGAGGGACGCACGCTGCACCGTTGGCGTTTGGCAGATGAGAGCCTGCTGGGCAGTCTGGTTCAGGCCATGTCGAGTCCTCCGCGCCAGACGGTTCGCGCCATCCCCGTGCCGTGCGCGTCCCGCGACTGGGCGACATGGCCGTAAGACACGCCGCATCTGTGTTACTGCGTGTCCCTCCGCCGCCTTGCGGACGCTCTCGCCCCGCAGGTCATCTCGGAGGCGTCTGCCCGCCGCCCCGGCGGGTACCCCGCCCACGCTGATGCCGCGCCGCGCGCCCCCCCCCACCTTGACACCCCGCGTCCCGCCGCCTATATGTAGACAATCTTACTGTCGACAATCTGACTATGCCCGCTGCCGACACACGACGCGCCGACCTCCTTCAGGGCACCCTCGACATGCTGGTGCTCAAAACGCTCTCCCTCCACCCGCTGCACGGCTACGCCATCGCGCAGCACATCGCGCGGCTCTCCGACGGCGTGCTCCAGGTGGAACAGGGGTCGCTCTACCCCGCGCTCGAGCGGCTGCTCAACAAGGGGCTGGTCACCGCGAAGTGGCAGTTGAGCCCCACCAAACGACGCGCGCGCTACTACACCATCACCGCGTCCGGGCGCAAGCAGCTCGGCGAGGCGGTCTCGGGCTACGACCGCGTCTCCCTGGCCATCGCCCGCGTCCTCGGCCGTGCGTGAGCGCTGACCCATGTCGCGCATTGACGGGTGGCGGCATCGCCTGAGCGTGCTCCTTCGCCGCGAGGAATACCACCGCGAGCAGGGAGAGGAAATTCGCTTCCATCTCGACCTGGAAGAGGGACAGCAGCGCGCCCAGTGCGGCGCGGGGGCGAGCGACGCGGACGTATCCGCCGCGGCGCGACGCCGGTTCGGGAACGTCACCTACATCGAAGAAGAGGTCCGGCACATGACGGGGCTCACCTGGATCGACGCGCTCTCGCGCGACCTGCGCCTTGCCGCGCGCTCACTGCGGCGCACGCCGGCGTTCACGCTCGCCGTGATCGTGACGCTCGCCATCGGCATCGGTGCGAACACCGCGATCTTCAGCTTCGTGCGCGGCGTGCTCCTCCGCCCGCTCCCCTTCCGTAGCGATCACGAGCTGGTGAAGCTGTGGACGGACCTGCCGGAGTTCGGCAAGGAGACGGCGTCGATGCCCGACTACGGCGACTGGAAGAGCCAGACGTCCAGCTTCCAGTCCATGGGCGCGTACGCGAACACGCGTTTCAATCTCTCCATGCCGAACAGCGAGCCGGAGCGGGTCGCCGCCGCCATGGCGGACGAGGACCTGTTCCGCACCCTCGGCCTCGCGCCCGCGCACGGGCGCGCGTTCACCGCGGGGGACATGGCGTTCGGTTCGTCGCACGTGGCCATCCTCTCCGACGCGCTCTGGCGGCGCTACTTCAACGCTGACCAGCGGGTGCTGAACAGCACCATCTACCTCAACGATCAACCGTACACCGTGATCGGCGTGGCGCCCGCAGGGGCGCACGCGCTCGTCCCGGCCGACCTGTGGGTGCCGCTCTCGTTCGATCCGAGCCGCACCTTCAGCCGTCGCGGCGACTTCCTGCACGTGATCGCGCGGCTCAAGCCGGGGATGACGACGGAGCGCGCGCAGCGCGATGCGAGCCGACTGGCCAGCGCGCTCGCGAGCGAGTACCCGGCCACGAACGCCGGCGTGGGGATCCTGGTGCAACCGCTGCGCGACGTGATCATCGGGGACGTGCGCACGCCGCTCATCACGCTCGCCGCAGCGGTGGGATTGCTCCTGCTCATCGGCTGCGCGAACGTGGCGAACCTGATGCTCGCCCGCGCCACCGCGCGCCGGCGCGAGATGGCGGTGCGCGTGGCACTCGGCGCGGCACGCGGGCGACTCGTGCGCCAACTGCTCACCGAGAGCGTGGTGCTCGCGCTGGTGGGTGGCGCGGTGGGGATGCTGGTGGCGGTGGCCGGCGTGCGCGCGCTCAAGGCCGCGGCGCCCGCGGACATGCCACGGCTCGATGCCGTCCACGTGGACCTGGCCGTGTTCGCATTCGCCGCAGTGGTCGCGATGCTGTGCGGCATCGCATTCGGTCTCATGCCCGCGCTGCGCGCCACGCGCGGCACGCTGCACGTCCACCTGGCGCACGGCTCGCGTGGCAACGCGAGCGGGGGCGCGGAGCGGCTGCGCGGGGGGTTGGTGCTCGCGCAGACGGCGCTCGCGCTCATTCTGGCCGTGGGCGCGGGGTTGCTCGCGCGCAGCTTCCAACAGCTCCAACAGGTGAACCTGGGCTTCGACCAGCGCAACGTGCTCACGGCGCAGATGCTCATCCCGGCCAGCCGCTACGCCACGCCGGAGCAGCAGATCGCCTTCTTCCAGCAGGTGCGCGACCGGATGCGCGCCACCCCCGGCGTGCGCGATGCCGCGCTCACCACCGATCTCCCGATGGTCCCCAACTACAGCTATCTCGCCTTCGACGTCCGCGGCCGTCCGGCGCCGGCGCCGGGAGAGAAGACGCCCGATGCGATCGTAACGGTGGTGGACACCTCCTACTTCAGCACCATGCGCATGGCGCTCCGCTCCGGGCGCACCTTCACCGGCGCGGACCGGAGCGGCACACTGCCCACGGCGGTGGTGAGCGAGCAGATGGCGCGCACGTATTTCGGCGACGCCAGCCCGCTGGGCGAGCGCATCACGTTCGGCGATCCCACCGACACGACCGCCACGTGGTACACCATTGTCGGCGTGGTGGCCACGACGCGGCTGGAAGGCGTGGGACGGGACGCGTATCCGCAAGTCTTCCTCCCAATGCAGCAGAGCGCGCAGCGCTCCATGTTCGTGGTGCTCCGCGCGGAGCGCGATGCCGCGGCGCTCATCACTCCGCTCAGAAGCGCGGTCAAGGCGATCGATCCGGCACAGCCGATCGCCGACGTCGCCACCATGGAGGAGCGCGTGGCGCACTCGGTGGCGCCGGCACGACTCAACTCGATGCTCATCGCGGTGTTCTCGATCATCGCCGTCGTGCTCGCCGGCGTCGGGATCTACGGCGTGGTGTCGTACACGGTGGCGCAGCGCACGCGGGAGATCGGCATCCGCCTGGCACTGGGCGCGAACGGGAGCGACGTGCTGCGCCTCATCACGCGCTGCGGAATGGCGCCCGCGCTGGCCGGTGTGGCGGTCGGGCTGGTGGCCGCGGTCTACCTCGCGCGTCTCGCGCGCGGACTGCTGTACGGCGTGACGGCGTGGGATCCGGTGAGCCTGGCCGGTGCGGCGCTGCTCCTCGCCGCCATCGCCGCGATGGCGTGCCTGGTGCCCGGATTGCGGGCGGCGCGCGTGCAGCCGGTGGTGGCGCTCACGGAGGAGTGAGTGGGGGCAGCATCACGCTCCGGCCGCGGATTCAACTGAACCAGACGGCAATGTCGGCGCGCTCCTCCCACCGAGAGGTGGCGGTGCGCACGAGCCAGATCACGCGTCCGCTGCCGCAGAGACCGCCGCACAGGTGTTCCACGTACACCGCAGCCTGCGACGAGTCGTCACTGAAGACAACGGGGGAGACGGCGAACACGACCGAGCCGCCCATACCACGGACCTGTATCCGCCGGGAGTCTTCCGGACTGACGACGAGAACGCCAGCGGGAAGTGCCAACGTAGTTGCCTCCCGCACGGCGGAGGCAGCCTGAACCAGGCGCGGTATCAGGACGGGCGACATCGCGGCTAGTGCGCTGTCGGCCAGTGCACGTGCACCGCCGATGAAGCCGCCGTCGAAGCGCGCGGTGCGACTCTCGACCGTTATCGGGCCGGTGATGCCGTCGTCGCGTGATTGTGCGAACACCGCAGCATAGACCTGTGTCGCGAGCGGGATGGCGGCGCGCGTAACGGGCGCGGACTGCGGGCGTGCACAACAGAGAAGAACGCCAGCCAGCAGCGACGAGAGAACCCTCGCCGTCCCCCTCATGCCCGCACCACCTTCACGTCGTAGCGCGCGAAGATCCGGTCGACCGTCATGATCGGCACGTCTTCCACCTGCGCCTGCGCCGCGAGCAGCCGGTCGAACGGATCGCGATGGCGCGGCGGGAGCGACGCCACCTGCAGCGCGTGACGGTGCAACACCGGAAGCGGCGTGACGCGCGTCTCCCACATCCAGACGGGCACCCGCTCCGCCGCGGGAGCATCGAGGCGCAGCTTGCCGAGCGCCTGCTTGATGGCGATCTCCCACGCGCTCACCGCCGAGAGGAGGAGCTCGGTGTCCTCCGAGGCGATGAGCGCATGGGCACGCCGTGACAGCCGCTCCGGCTCGAGGAGCATCCACAGCCAGACGTGCGTGTCGAGGAGCACCCTCACTGCTCGAAGTCCGCGAGCACGTCCTCCGGCAGCGGGGCGTCGAAGTCCTCGGCGATCCACATCTCGCCGCGCGCGATCCCGAGCGCGCGCTCGCCAGGCGGCGTC
Organism: Gemmatimonadaceae bacterium; assembly: GCA_035701265.1. Classification (GTDB taxonomy): domain Bacteria; phylum Gemmatimonadota; class Gemmatimonadetes; order Gemmatimonadales; family Gemmatimonadaceae; genus DASSNU01. The sequence goes on from DASSNU010000014.1 coordinate 79,837, forward strand.
TCGCGCACCAGTCGCGCCACCGGCACGCCTGCGCGCGCGATGATCACCTCCTCTCCCTGCTCCACGCGTTCGAGGAGCTTGGAGAGCTGCGTCTTGGCATCGTGCACGTTGTACGTGACGGCCGCCGTCTCGCGGACGGCGCGGGGCTTCGGGTGACGAGTCATGGGGAGCATATTAGCTAAGCTGGTGGACTAAGTCAAGAGGCTGGCCGGGTCGACGCGGCGGAGGGCGGTCACGATGCGATCTCCGAGGATGCGCCTCAGCGGGTGGTGACCACCATCGCCCACTTGCCCGCGGTATCGAAATGCCGCTCGCTGGCCTCCAGTGGCGCGAGGATCTCGATCGTCTCCACGCGCTGCTGATCCAGGCGTGCCAGCGCTTCTAGGGGCTCGCCGAACTTGCCATCGATCACGATGACCGCGTCCTCGATGGGGTGGCAACCGCCCCCGCACTGGCAGAATTCAAGAATTCTGTACTCTGCGGGCGCGGTGGGCGCGGCGCATGCGGCGAGGGTCACAAGAAGGATGGAGAGCTCCGTGCGCAGCTTCATGCTGGATGGACGTCGTACCGCGAAGGCCTTGCACACGGTCCGCGCAAGCAACTCCGCATCGCCTCGCGCCGTCGCCGATGCTATGCTTCCTGTTCACAGACTTCCGACACGAGGCTCGCCATGCGCCGGATCATCACGCACGCACTCGCGCTCGCCGCCCTGCCGGCTGCGCTCACACTCGCACCGATCACCGCCGCCGCACAGCAGCACGAAGAGACCACGCGCACCGTGGCCGGCGGAGGGATTTCCGTACCGGGATGGCACGGGATGGTGGACGCACGCGCCGCGTCGCGCGGCGCCAAGGTGGAAGACGCCCAGCTCGCGCGGCAGGGGAACGCGCTGCACGTCACCACCGGTCCCGCCGTCACCTACTGGAATCCGCAGAACACCGCCAAGGGCGACTACACGGTGAAGGCGACGTTCACCGAGCCCAAGTACATGAACCTGAACAACCACCCGCACCCGTACGGGATCGTGATCGGCGGGCACGACCTGGGGACGGAGAACGCGCGCTATCTCTACTGCGCGGCGTACGGCAACGGGCGCTTCATCGTGCGCGGCTTCGGACCGCAGCCGTTCCAGTTGAACGGACGCGGCGAGATGAACGATGCGGTACACAAGGCGGCCGGCCAGGGGCAGCCGGTCACGCAGGAGATCGCCGTCACGGTGAAGGGTGACAGCGTCTCCTGTTCCATCAACGGCACCGTGGTGGCGAGCTACGACAAGTCGCAGGTGGTGGGAGACGGCAAGCTGCCGTCCACCGACGGCGTGTACGGCGTGCGCTTCGCCCACAACACCGAGGGGACGGTCACCGGGCTCACGGTGACGAAGCCGTAGCGTCGCGGGTCAGCTGTAGTGCCTCGCACGGCGCACACTTGTCACGCACCGCGCGATGCACTACGGAGCACGTGCGCCTCTAGCGAGTGCCCGTGGATGGCGACGAGTCATCCTCCTCGGTGAGTCGTTCGGCCCGTCGCATCAAGAGCTCCCGCTCGCGCGCGTTCCGCGTCAGCGTGGCGGCGCGCTCCAGCTCGGCGCGCGCTTCGCCGCGGCGGCCGAGCTTCGCGAGCAGGTCCGCGCGCACGGCCGGCAGAAGGTGATAGCCGCGCATCGCCGGCGCATCCACCAGCGTGTCGACGATCTCCAGCGCCTCGGCGGGGCCGTACGCCATCGACACCGCCACCGCACGGTTGAGCTCCACCACCGGCGAGGGCGCGACCTGCGCGAGCGCATCGTAGAGCGCGACGATGCGCGGCCAGTCGGTCTCCTCCGCCGTGCGCGCGCGAGCGTGACAGGCTGCGATCGCGCCCTGCAGAGCGTACGCCCCCAGCGGTTCCGCCGCGTGCTCCGCGCGCGCGAGCGCGGCGAGTCCGCGCTGGATGAGCAGGTGATCCCACCGGCCACGGTCCTGGTCGAGGAGCAGCACGGGCTCTCCGTCCGGCCCCACGCGCGCGCGCAGCCGCGACGCCTGGATCTCCATGAGCGCCACCAGCCCGTGCACCTCCGACTCCTCGGGCGCCAGCTCGGCCAGGATGCGTCCCAGGCGCAGCGCGTCCTCGCACAGCGCGGGACGCACCCAGTCGTCCCCCGCGGTGGCGGCGTATCCCTCGTTGAAGATGAGGTAGATGACCTCGAGCACCGAAGCCAGACGCTCCGCCAGCTCCGCGCCGCGCGGCACCTCGAAGGGCACGTGCGACTCGCGCAGCGTGCGCTTGGCGCGCACGATGCGCTGCGCCATGGTGCTCTCCGAGACGAGAAAGGCGCGCGCGATCTCGTCGGTGGTGAGTCCGCCCAGAAGGCGCAGTGTGAGCGCGACGCGCGCCTCGGTGGGGAGCACGGGGTGACAGGCGGTGAAGACGAGACGCAGCAGGTCGTCGCCGACCGGATCGTCCAGCGCTTCGTGCATCGCATCCACCGCGTGCTCGCCCTCGGCATCCATCGCGCGGCCGAGCTGCTCGTGTTTGCGCCCGGACATCGTGTCGTGACGCATGCGGTCGATCGCGCGGCGCTTCGCGACGCCCATGAGCCAGGCGCCCGGATTCTTCGGCACGCCCGACTCGGGCCACTGCTCGAGCGCGGCGACGAACGCATCCTGCGCGAGGTCCTCGGCCAGCCCCACGTCGCGCACCATGCGCGCGAGCGCGGCAATGATCTTCGCCGACTCCATGCGCCAGACGGCCTCGATGGTGCGATGGATGTCGGACACTATCGCGCGCACGCGTGAAAGGTCCGCGTGGAGCCATGCGCGCGCGACGCGTCCACGCTATGCATTGCGCCGTTGCCGGTCCGCCTGCGCACGCAGGCGCTCCTCCTGTGCGCGCAGCTCCGGCGTGAGCTCCGTGCCGAAGTCGTCCGCCTCGAACACCTGACGGAGCTCCACCTCCGTGCCACCGTCGAAGGGCGCGCGCTTGAGCCACTCGATCGCCTCCTCGCGCGAGCGGCACTGCCAGAGCCAGAAGCCGGCGATGAGCTCCTTGGTTTCGGTGAACGGACCGTCACGCACCACGCGCTTGTCGCCGTCGAACTTCACGCGCACGCCGCGCGACGTGGGGTGCAGCCCCTCGCCGGCGAGCATCACCCCTGCCCGCACCAGCTCCTCGTTGTACTTGCCCATCGCCTCGAGCATCTCGCGCGTGGGCATCACCCCCGCCTCCGAGCTCTCATCCGCCTTGACGAGCACCATGAACCGCATGGGAGTCTCTCCGTTGATGTGTGCGACGCCGGCCGCGGAGCCCGCGTGCCCCGCTCAGCATGGCTTCTACATCCACGTCGATCGAGGGAGATGGAAATCGACATCCGGCGGCGCGGGACAAGATCGAGTCCGGTAGCAGATTGCGCACGGCAACATCCGCGAGCGATCACCCTTCCTCCGGACTGTACCACCCAACGGTCTCCGGCGGCACGGTGTCGACGATTCCCAGGACCGTGCCGAGGTCGTACAGTCTGTCACCCAACAGGCGGCGAAAATCGGCGTCCTCGTCCGGAGCGAACTCCACACGCAACCGCAGTCGCGTAGCCATACCGGGCTCACCGTCGATCGTCTCGACACTACTGATGCGCCGCGCTTCGTGGTATGCCGAGCTGCGCGCGTGCCACGAATACCAGCCAGCCCGTACATCCCCGTCCAGCAGCTCACAGGTCATGTCGACAGACTCGCCGTCCGCAGAAGCCACGGTGGACAGCACGCGGACGCTGCCGAGGATGTGCGGCGGAGTGAAGCGGAGCACGACGCGCTCGCCGTCCCAATCGCCTTCGGGGTGCGTCCACTTCAACCCTTCCACCCACGCAGCATGCGTGGCCGGGCCGGCGAACTTCCGCGCGATCACTGCGAGATCGATCCCTGCCTCGTCGGCCGCCTCGGCCAGCGCCTCGACCACGGTGACGGTGAGCATGCCGTTCAGTTCCTCGCCGCCATCCGCCAGCAGCATCTCGAGCGGCCCGAACATCGGCTCCAGCGAAGCCGGGTCGCTCTTCACCAGCTCTCTGACGTACTCCTCGAACGCGTGCAGCTCATCCCACACGTCGTGCGTGGACTCGCCGTCGTCCGGTCGCGCGCTCCACGTCGCGGCGAAGGTGGGGAGCGCATCGCGCAGCGGAGCCCACATCGCGCTGGTCACTTGGGGCATGAGAGCATCCTTGCGGAATTCCGTGAACGGTGGCGGCGCCTCTTCACCGCGAGGGGAGCGGCCGACATCTGCGATTACCGCGACGGCACGTTGGGGCTGAACATGTCCACCGCCACCTTCCACTCTCCCTGCTCGCGCGTCCAGACCACGAGGTACTTGCCCGGGATCGTGCGTCCGTCGGGGGTGGTGATGGTCACGCGGCCGTGGTCGTACGCCATGTCGCGGGAATGGGCGACGTACGCCTCCTCCGGCTCCCACGCGACGTGGAGCTGCTGCTCATTGAGCATCCGTTCCCACGCGGCGCGGATCGCCGGCGCGCCCACCACCGGCTCGGCCGCGGGGGGAAACTGACGCGCGTGCGGCGCGTGAAGCGCGGCGATCCACTCGGTGTCCCGCGCGTGCGCGCGCCGCTCCCACTCGCGCTCCAGCGCGATGATGTCTTCGGCGGCCGGCGATCTGTTGGACACGGAACCTCCGGAAGTGGGGCGGCGCGCGCGCGTACGGCGCCGCGGACGGCGTTCGTGTTGCGCGACGGCGGATGCATCGGTCATTGAGAATGATGTCTTGCGGGGAACGTCCGCCACGGTAGAATGTGGCGCGGGCACGCTGGAAGCGCGAGCGTGCCGCGTCGCGCTTCCCCCCCCCCGCGCCTCTCTCCTCCTCGCTCATCTCCTCGCTCGCCATGCGACGCTCACTCCGCATTGTACGACTCGTCATGCTCGTCGCCTGCGCCCTCGTGGCCGGCGCCATGACGCTCCGCGCGCAGTCGCTCCCGCCCCGTCCCGAGCTGGACAGGGGCGCCGACCCGAACGACTGGAGCGCGTACTTCGACTTCGGGGTCAAGAAGCTCAAGACGCGTCCCACGGAAGCGGAAGCGGCGTTCATCTGGGCGTCGCAGCTCGCGCCCGACCGCGCGGAGCCGCTCTTCGCCCGCTGGGTGGCCTTTCACCGGCGCGACTACAAGCGGTGGGTGGACTACCTGCGCGACGACGCGAAGACGCTGGACGATCGCGCCGTGCAGCAGGCGGATTCCGTGCGTGCGCTCGCGTTCGTGCGCAATCCGTTCGTGTACGAAGGGCTGGAGATCATCCTGTACGACCAGCTCCCGGGATACTGGGGGACGGATGAGTTCACGAAGGGATGGCTGGCGTACGCCGCGCTCGACTTCCCCCACGCCGCCGACTTCTTCGCGCGCGCCATCGCGCACCAGCCCGATCGGATGTGGGGCGTGCACATGCTGCGCGCGACGGCGTTCGTGCAGATGCATCGACTGGACAGCGCGATGACCGAGGTGGAGGCAATGCGCGCGGCCGTCGAGCAGTACAACGCCGCGCGGACGCGCGCCTACGAGTCGAAGGAGATGCTCGACTACGCGATCGGCCTGCTATGCGCCGCACGCGGCCGTACGGCGGACGCGGAGGACGCGATGCGCAACGCGCTCACGGAGAACCTCGCCTTCGCGCCGGGGCACTTCGCGCTGGGAGACTTCGAGTTGAAGCAGGGGCACGTGGACTCGGCGCTCACCGAGTACGCGCAGGCGGTGCAGCTCGATTCGACGGATGCCGTCCTGCTCGCGCACCAGGGGACGGCACTGCTCCATGCCGGGCGCGCGGCCGAGAGCGTGGCCGCACTCCGGCGGGCGACACAGCTCGCCCCCTACTACGCTGCGCCCTGGTTCACGCTGGGGCAGGCGCTCGAGGCCACGGGCGATCGCGCCCAGGCGGCCAGGGCGTACGCGACGTTCGTCGCGCGCGCGCCCAGGTCGGACGTACTGCTCGGTCCGGCGCGGGCGAAGGTGGCGCAGGCGGGCAGCCAGTAGCCACGCGCGTCTCGACGCGAGGGCGCGCCGCGGCTGACGACCGGACGCGCCCTCCCTCGCGTGGTATGTGATCCGGCGCTACTCCCCTCCCTTCCCTCCCCTCCCTCACCTCCCCGCGCCGCGGCGCGTTAGCTTGGGCGTCCAAACCCTTTCCCTCATCCCGGTATCTCATCAGGCGTCGAGATCGGCGGGATGACGATGTGACGGTCATGGTCCTCGGACGCGAGATGGGAGCTGGCGGCAAGCCGGACGACGCCGTGCAACGCGCGGCTGCCGGGGACCGTGGTGCGTTCGAGCATCTCTACGGGCGGCACGTGCATCACGTCTTCTCGATCTGCGTGCGCATGACGGGCGACCGGCAGCGCGCGGAGGAGCTCACGCAGGACGTGTTCGTGCGCGCGTGGGAAAAGCTCGCCCTCTTTCGCGGCGAGAGCGCGTTCTCCACCTGGCTGCACCGGTTGGCGGTGAACGTGATCCGGAACGCGCGCAAGACGGAGGGGCGGGAGCGGCATCGGTTCGGGAGCGACGCGGAGCGCGACGGAGGCGATGCACGTGATGTCGAGGCGCTCCCGCAGCGATCGAGCCCGGAGGGAGGAGCGCACGCGGAACGGATCGACCTGGAGCGCGCGATCGCAACGCTGCCGCCCGGCGCGCGACAGGTGTTCGTGCTGCACGATGTGGAAGGGTTCACCCACGAGGAAATCGCCGAGATGCTCGGCGTGACAGCGGGAGGGAGCAAGTCGCAGTTGCATCGCGCGCGGCTGCTCCTCCGGAGGAGGTTGCACCGATGATGGATGGTTCGGTGAGCTGCAGCGACGTCGAAGCGCTGCTCGACGGATGGATGGACGGAACGCTGGACGCGGCGGAGCGTGCGCGGGTGCAGTCGCATCTGGACGGATGCGCGCAGTGCGCCGCGCTGGCCGGCGATCTCGCCGCGCTGCGTGCACAGGCGCGCGCGCTTCCTGATCTCGAGGCGCCGGCGGCGCGGATGTGGGAGGGGATCGCGCGCCGGATCGAGGCGCGCGTGGTGACGCTCTCCCCCACGCCGGCGCGCCCGAACGGCCGGTGGCGCGGATGGCAACTCCCCGCCGCCGCGGCCGCGCTCGTCCTGCTCACGGCCGGCGTCACCTCCGTGGCCACCATGCACTGGATGGACGGACAGCGCGCGACGCGCACGATCGGTGGTGTGGAGACGGGTGGCAGCGCCACCTTCGCCCCCGCCGCGGCAACCGCGGCCGAAGCGCAGATCGCCCGGCGCGCATCGGCCACCTACGACCAGGAGATCGCGCGACTCCGCGCCATCCTGGCGGCGCGACGTTCCGATCTGGACTCGGCCACCGTGGCGGTGATCGAGCACAATCTGGCGGTGATCGACACCGCCATCCAGCAGAGCAGCGAAGCGCTGGCGCGCGATCCCGGCAGCACGCTCCTCCTGGACCAGTGGAACGATGCACGTGACAAACAACTCGAACTTCTGAGAACGGCGGCGGCACTGCCGCGCCGTTCCTGATTGCGGAGGCATGACATGCGACGACGCACTGCACTCCTGATCCCGCTTGTCCTTGGCTTCGTCTCCTCCACCGCGTGGGCGCAGGGGAAGGGCCACAAGCGCGGTGACCGCGACGACGACATCGTCGCCCGGCTGGACACGACGGTCACCGTCCAGCGCGGCGGACGCGTGTCGCTGGGGATCGTGTCGGGGAGGATCATCGTGACCGCCGGCTCCGGCAGCAGCGTGCGCATCCACGCCACGCTCGAGGACGGGGGACGCTTCCGTTTCCGCGCCACCGACAGCGGCGCGGAGCTGGGTGTGGAAGCGGACGACCACGAGTTGGGTGACGCGCACGTGGAGGTGAGCGTGCCCGCCGGCGTGCTCATCGCGGCGAACACCGTCTCGGGGGACATCTCCGTGCGCGACACGCGCGGCGTGGTGGAGGCGCACACCGTGAGCGGCGACGTGGCGGTGACCGGCGCGGCGGAGCGCGTCTCGGCGGAGAGCGTGTCCGGCGACGTGGAGGTCCGCGGCGTCACCGCGAGCGTGCGCGCGCAGAGCGTGAGCGGCAACGTGCAGGCGGAGAACGTGAGCGGCGACGTGCAGGGCGAGACGGTGAGCGGCGACATCATCCTGCACGACGTGCGCTCGCGCTCCGCGCGCGCCTCCACGACGAGCGGGGACGTGGAATACGACGGCACCATCGGCGGGGACGGGCGATACGAGTTCCAGTCGCACTCCGGCGACGTACGCATCTCGCTTCCCTCCGGCGCCGATGCGACGGTGACGGTGGAGACGTTCAGTGGCGAGCTGGACAGCGACGTCCCGATCACGCTCCAGCCCGGCCAGGTGATGACACCGTCGCGCCGGCTGAGCTTCAAGGTGGGGAACGGTTCGGGACAGTTGAGCGTGCGGTCGTTCAGCGGAGACATCACCATCCGGCGCGGCTCCGGCGCGCACTAGAGGAGGATCGTGCACATGACGAGAGTGACCACACGCGTCCGACGGCGGACGTGGATCGCGCTCCTGCCCGCGGCGATGGCCGCCGCCGCGCTCGCACCGGCAGCGTGGGCACAGGGCGGAGAAAGCGGCGCGAGCACCGACAACTCCTTCCGGTGGGAGGGACGGATTCCGAGCGGGAGCTGGCTGCACGTGGCCAACCTGAACGGCGGCATCCGCGTGACCGGCGGCAGCGGCGACCAGACGGTCGTCACGGCCGAGAAGCGGTGGCGGCGCGGCGACCCGTCGCGCGTGCGGATCGAGACGGTGCGCAACGGCGACGACATCGTCGTCTGCGCGCTCTGGCATCCGGACGACCAGTGCACCGCGGATGGCATACACTACGGCCGGCACGAGGACGAGGCTGACCGCGATCATCACCAGGATGTGTCGGTGACGTTCACGGTGACGCTCGCGCGCGGCGTGCGCATCCGGGCGGGCACGGTGAACGGCGGCGTGAGCGTGCACGACGCGACGAGCGAGGTGCGCGCGCACACGGTGAACGGCACCGTGGAAGCGTACAGCTCCGGCGGGCCGGTGCACGCGTCCACGGTGAACGGCTCCGTGCGCGCGAGCATGGCATCGCTGCCGGCGTCGGGAGAGCTGGACTACGGTACAGTGAACGGGTCGGTGACGCTCACGCTACCGTCGAACATCTCGGCCACGGTGGACCTGTCCACAGTGAACGGGAGCATCCGGACCGACTTTCCGCTCACCATCGAGGGACGCATGCGCCGCACGCACCTCTCCGGAAAGATCGGCAGCGGGGAGGGACAGCGGATCCGGATCCACACGGTGAACGGCGGGATCGAGCTGCTGAAGGGAAGCTGACGTCCCGCTCCATGGCGGGAACGCTGGCGAGGCGGCCCGGTGGGTGTCGTTGGACACCTGCCGGGCCGCTTCACGCCGGAAACCCTCGCGCGCGCGGCGCCGTAGGAGCATGTATAGAGGTCCGGCGGGCGGTGCGATTCCGGGACGAAAGGAGGAGGCACGATGTGGCGCTACGTTCTCGCGGCCGTGGTGACGGCGGTCATCCTGATCTGCATCAAGCTCGTGTCGATTGGCGGGCTCATCGGCCACATGGACCTTGGCCGGTTGAGCGGCATGGATCTCAGCCAGATGGGCGAGCTCACCGCCGCTGACAGCGGCTTCCGGTGGGAGGGCGCGGTTCCGTCAGGCACGTGGACGACGGTTCGTGACGTCGCGGGGACGATCACCGTGCGCCTGTCGGAGGATTCGCTGGTGCACGTGAGCGCCATCAAGCGGTGGAATCCGGAGCAGACCTCGGGCGCCGACACGCGCATCCTCACCATGCCGAGCGACAGCGGTGTGGTGGTGTGCGTGGCGATCGCGAGCACGTCGCAGTGCACGAACAACAGCGACGAACGGCATCACATCTCGCTCCGCCGCTTTCGCGGAAAGCAGACGCCCGCGCTCGTGGACTTCACCGTCCGCATCCCCGCGGGGGTGAAGGTGGACGCGGGCACCGTGCTCGGGAACGTGGCCATGGAAGGGACGCGCGCCGCGGTGCGCGCACGCACGGTGAACGGGCGCGTGGAGCTCACGTCCTTCGGCGGCCCGGTGGATGCCGCCACCGTGAACGGCAGCATCACCGCGCGGCTCGATTCCGCGGCGGCCGCGAATCCGGTGAAATTGGAAACCATTAACGGTGCCGTGACCGCGTACCTGCCGGAAAGCTTTTCCGGCGACGTGCAGCTCTTCAGCGTGAATGGCGCGCTGGGGACCGATTACACGCTCAACGGCGCCAGCAACAGCCAGAATCGCCGCGAGCTGCGTGGCACGGTGGGGAGCGGTGGCCCGACCGTGTCGCTCCGTGCCGTCAACGGCGGCGTGCACCTGCGTAAGATGGTCCCTGGAAGCGAGTTGGATTCCGCATCCAGCGCCGCGGGCGGAAACTGACCGCTCCACCGAGCGGCGTGATGTGACGCGTCGCTGACGTTCTGACCGCGCGCCGCGTCGGCGACGCTTGACAAGCGATGGGCATGAGCGGCATAAAGTAGCGCGACGCTTCCACCCGTTTCCCGCCCGTGCCTTTCTCCGCCATCGCCTCCAGCACCCGCTTTCGGCTCTCCCCTCCGGGGGAGGGTCCATCCGACAGCCGGCACCAGACCGCGGCGCAGGGCTCCCCCGCCCACAAGCGGGTAGAGCAGCGGGCGCCGCACGTGCTGGTGATCGACGACGAGGCGAGCATCCGCGCGGCGCTCCGGCGCTTCTTCGTGCGCCGCGGATGGGGCTACGACGAAGCCGGCGATGGCGCGCACGGCCTGGAGCTCCTCCTCGGCGCGAAAGAGCCGTACACCGTGGTGGTGTGCGACATCCGCATGCCGCGCATGACCGGCGCCGAGTTGTACGATGCGCTCGTGTCGCAGCGGCCTGACCTCCTGCCGCGCCTCATCTTCATCGCCGGCGACGTCACCTCCCCCGACGTGGTCTCCTTCCTGAGCCGGATCGACCGCCCCGTGCTGATGAAGCCGTTCGAGCTCCAGATGCTGGCCCAGACGATCGAGCGCTTGCGGAAGGAGATCGGAGACGGCTGAGCGCCGGGCGCGGCGGCGCACGGCGCGGCGCACACAGCGCCGCGTGCGGCGCTACGGACGGCGCCGCATTCCCTGCCGCGCTCAGGATGGCAGCGGCGCGTCGCGGTGAACCTGCGCTACGACGATCCCTGACTGCCCGCTCACCGGACGAAAATCGCGGCGCGGGTCGAAGCGCGTGGTGAGGAGCTCCAGATCGGTGACGCGCGAGAGATCGAAGTGCCGCCATCCATGATCGCTGCTGGTGGGCGTGGGACCGCCCACCTGGTACGCCTCGAGCAGCTCCGTTCCGTCTCCCTTGCGCACGATGGCGTGCGGCTGCACCACGTGCACGCCGCTGTCGCCGTAGACCAGGCGTAGCGTCCGGCGCTGGTCGAGCGCGCGGAGGATGAGATCACGGTCCACGCGATGCTCCTGCGTCGAGCACGACGATCTCCACGCGGCTGTTGCGCGCGCGTCCCTCCGGCGTGTCGTCGTCCGCCAGCGGGCGCGTCTCTCCGAATCCGCGGACGGTGACGCGCGCGGAATCCACGCCGCCGGCCACGAGCGCGTCGCGCACCGCGGCGGCGCGCGCCTCCGACAGCCGCTGGTTCTCCTCCGCCGGGCCGATCGCGCCGGTGTGTCCCTCCACGGCGATGTCGCGCGCGGGATCTCGCTCCAGCACGGCCGCGATGCGACGGAGATTCTGCTCCGCGCCCGCGCGCAGCGTGCTCCCGTTCAGATCGAAGAGAAGATCGCTCAGCGTGATGACCAGTCCGCGCTCGGTGGACTGCACGTCGGTGATCTCGACGACGAGCGTGCGCAGCCGCTCCATGGCATCGCGCATCTCGTCGCTCGCGCCGGTGCGTGCGCCCTGGCCGCCGAGGAGGCCCCGCGCGCGGAGCGCGTCGATCTCGCGCGGGGAGAGCGCGTGGTGCGCGGCGAGCGAATCGCGCTGCGCCTGGCCGAGCGCGGCGAGGCGCGCCAGACGCTCCGCGCGCAGGCTGTCCGCCTCGTGCGCGGCCACGGCGCGTGCGGCCATCGCTTCCGCCGTCTGCGTGCGGCGGAGCGCGATGTGCGCGAGCGAGTTCTCGTAGTCCTCACCGAATCGGTGCTCCACCGCGCTGTCCGCCGCCTGGATGGCGGCGCGCGCGGTGTCGAGCTCTCCCTGCACGCGCTCACGCGTCGTCGCGCCCGCTCCCTGCAGAGAGTCGTACAGCACCTTCGCGCGGCCGAGCGCGGAGGTGGAACCGCTCGACGCGCAGGCGGCGATGACGAGCGCCGCCGCACTCACTGTGCACGCGGAGCAGCACGCGCGTCTCAACGATCGGCGTGTACTCACGGCGCGCGCGTGGAGTCGGACGGTGCGCGGCTGGCGATCGCGTCGAGAGCGGCAAGCGCGGCCGCGCGATCGCGCTGGGCGAGCGTGAGCGCTACGAGCGCGCGTGCGTAGCGCGCCTCGGCCGTGGCCTGGCGTGCACGCACCGCGGCGCGGTTGGGATCGTTCTCGCGGGCCTGACGTTCCGCCTCGGAGAGATACGCTCGGGCGGCGAGAAAGGGGGCGGGTGCCAGGGAGTCCGCGCCGGCGTGGCGCGCTTGCTGGATCGCCTCTTCCGCCTCTGTCAGCGCGGCGCCGGCGTTCCCGGATGGCGGAAAGGGCACGCCCGCCGTGGCGCAGCCGGAGAGGAGCGCGATCGCGGCGAGCACGCTCACGGATCGCATGTCATCTCCCGAGTGTGCTGGGATATGCTATCCCCCGCCACTGCGGCGTGCAACCGCGCATCTCGCGGACGACTGCCGTCTTCCCCGCAGCGCGCCGTCTTCGTCTCGCGGCACGCGGTCGTCATCCCGCAACGCGCCGTCCTCCGGAGGCTCGGTGTCGTTCCGCCCCTCCGATCGGCCGGGAATCCCGCCCCACGGCGCGCGGCTTGCACTTTCGGTGTGTGTTCGGTATATAAGGCTCCCACCCTCTCCACCCATGGAGCGATGCGGCAGGCCGTTCTCTTTCCGGAAATCCTGGAGCGCGAAGGGCTCCCCATTCTGGGGGAGCAGCGCGACATCCGCTACCTGGGCTCGGAGGCGCGGAGCATCCTCAACCCTCCCGACCGGACGGGGATGCCGTACTGGTCGATCAATCCGTACGTGGGGTGCGCGTTCGGCTGCGCCTACTGCTACGCGCGCTACGCGCATCGCTACGTGATGGAGCGCGCGGTCGCTTCGGGGGAGACGGACGACACGCTGCGCCACGAGCTGGAGGCCATGCCTCCCTGGCTGGCCTTCGAGCGGCGCATCGTCGTCAAGCACAACGCGCCCGCGCTGCTGCGGAGCACGCTCTTCCACGGCGGGGAGCGGTACCGCGAGCTGCTCGCGGGCGCGGGGATCGTGATCGGCACCGCCACCGATCCGTACCAGCCGGCGGAGCGCCGCTTTCGCGTGACGCGCGGCGTGCTGGAGGTGTTGGGGGAGCTGGCGGGACTCACGGTCAATCTCATCACCAAGAGTCCGCTGGTGACGCGCGACATCGATCTCCTCTCGCGCATCGCCGCGCGGTCGTCGCTCGCCGTGCACGTCTCGCTCATCACGCTCGACCGCGCGCTGGCGCGCCGCCTGGAGCCGCGCGCGCCCACGCCGGAGTCGCGGCTGCGCGCGCTCGCACGGCTGCGCGAGGCGGGGATCGAAGCGGGGATCAACTGCATGCCCGTCCTTCCCGGCATCACCGACCACCCCGCCGCCCTCGAGGCGCTGGTGCGGCGCGCGTCGGAGGCGGGCGCCACGCACGTGAGCATGTGCACGCTGCGGCTGCAGCACGAAGCGCGGCAGCGGTATCTCCCCTTCATCGAGCAGGAGTTTCCGCATCTGGCCACGCGATACCGGAACGCGTACGCGCACGGTCATCAGGTGGGAGAGCGCTACCGCGAGGGACTGCGCACGTTCTTCCGGAAGCTCTGCCGTCGCTACGGTGTGGCGACGCGCTCGCGGGTGGAGGAGGACATGCTGTCGGACGAGGAGCGCGAGGAGAGCGCGGGATCTCCGTTGCGCGGCGACGGACGCGGAACGTCACACGTGACATCGCCCGAGACATCGCACGACAGCGCGTCCGGTGATGTGCCGGGCGCGACATCGCAGCTCGTGCTCGAGCTCGGCGCATGAGGGAGGCGTCGCCATGCCACCCGGAACGCACGGCGCGATGATGCGCAGGATCGTGAGGGAGCAAGCGTCCCGATGTCGCTGAGCGCGCTCAAGGAGCGACTCGCGTCGGTGCTCGACGCGCCCAGGCCCGCGGAGCGCGGGCTGTCCACCGGCATCGATGCGCTCGACCGCGCGCTCGCGTACGGAGGAATTCCGCGCGGGCGGTTGACCGAGGTGACGGGAGCACGCGGGAGTGGGAAGACGACGGTGCTCCGGCAGGTGGTGGAGACCACGCTGCGCGCCGGCGGCTGGGTGGGGTACGTGGACGCCACGCGCACGCTCGCTCCGCGCGACTGGGGACGGCTGCTCGCGCGAGGCGGGCTCTGGGTGGCGCGGCCGGTGGTGGCGCGGCAGGGAGCGTGGTGCGCGGACGTGCTGCTCCGGAGCGGAGCGTTCGCGCTCGTGATCCTGGATGGCGCACCGCCGCTCTCGCGCGCGGCGGCCGTGCGGCTCACGCGTCTGGCGCGACAGGTGAACGCGGCGCTGGTGGTCACGGGAGATCACGCGCCGCTCACGCTCCTTCCCGGCGCGGTGCGGCTGGAAGTGTCGCGGCGCGCCACCGCCTTTCGCACGTCCAGGCAGGTCGCGATCACGATCGCCAAGGGAGGAGGAGCGAACGGAGGAGGGCAACATCGAACGGTGGAGGTGGTGTATGCAGTCAACGTGGCGCGTCGCCTGTGTGCGCATCCCGAGATTCCCGATCGGCGCGGTGTGGCACGCATCCAGGCGCCGTCAGGAAGCGGACGCGCAACTCCGGCTCCCGCTGGAGGGGACGCCCACCCCCCGCGCGTCCTCCCGCGCAAGCGGCGATGCGCCGAGCCACCTGTTGGTGTCGGACAGCACCCTCCCCCTCCCCCCCGACGACGGGCGCGCGACCGAACACGCCTCGAGACGTGTTGCTGAACGCGCATCGGAGCGCGTAACGGAGCACGCATCGCCGGAGCGTGCATCGACGCGCGCGCCGGACGGTGCGTACGATGGTGCGTACGACGAGCAGCCCGTCGCGCTGATCGAGCACGGGCGCGTGCGTGCGCTCTCCACCGCCGCGGCGCGCGCGCGTGTGCGACCAGGGATGACTGAAGCCGCCGCGCGCGCGGTGTGTCCCGCACTGGAGGTGCTGCCGTGGGACGATCACGCCATCGCGCACGCGGTCACGCAGGTCACCGCCGCGCTGCTCGCCGCCAGTCCGCAAGTGACGCCCGCCGCGGGAGAGCCGGGCGTCTGGTGGGTGGGCGCCACCGGCTTTGGCGGAATGCTCGGCGAGCGCGCGCTCGCGCGCACGCTGCTCGCCATCGCGCGACAGTATCATCCACGCGCGCGCGTGGCGATCGCCGATGCGTGCGTCACCGCGCGCGCGGCCACGTGGGCGGCGCGGCGCGAGATGGTGATCATCGCTGAAGGAGGGGACGCGTCATATCTCTCCACCGTCCCGCTCACGCTCGTGCCGATGGATGAGGAGCTGCGCGAGACGCTCGCCGCGCTCGGCGTGGTGACCGCGGGCGCGCTGGCCGCGCTGGAGGCGGAGGACGTGGAGCGCCGGTGGGGAGCGGAGGGGTTGCGCGCGTGGCGGCTCGCGCGCGGGGAAGATCACCGCCGCCCCGTGCTCGCGCGCGTGGAGGGTGCGCGCACGGTGGACGCGGAGCTTCCCGCACCGGCGAGCACCATGGAGCCGGTGAAGTTTCTCCTGCGCGCGGCGATGGAGCGTCTGGTGGCATCGCTCGCCTCGGATGCGCGCGCCGCGTCGGTGGTGGCCATCACGCTCACGCTCGACGTGCCGCGGAGCGCGCTCCCCGTGCACGTGGGGACGAGGGCGCGCGCGCACACCGTCACGCGCGAGGTACGGCTGCCGCGCCCGGTGGCGCGCGTGGAGCCGTTGCTCGAGCACTGTCACGCGCTGCTCCAGCGATGGCCGCTCACCGCGCCGGTGTGCGGCGTGACCGTGTCGATCATCGCCACCGCCCCCACGAGCGCGGAGCAGGGCGATTTACTTTCTACCGGCTGGCGCGATCTGGGCGCGCTCGACGCCGCTGTCGCGCGACTGCGCGCGGAGCTGGGACCGCAGGGCGTGGTGCGTCCCGTCGTACGCGACGAGCACCGCCCCGAGCGGAGCGGCGCGTGGGTGGCGTACGGGTCGGAGGATGCGGGGGACGACGGACGCGTGACGCGAGACGGCGATGTGCGCGAGGGGGATGCGTTCGCGGTGAACGACGGCACGCACGACGTGGAAGTGGGAGATGCTCCGGGCGGCGCGGAGACGACCGCGAGCGACGACACCAACGATGACGTCGCCACGCCGGCTACGCGTGCGCGCGAGCGTGGAGTGCCGCGTGTGAAGGTGGAGCGCGGCGGCCGGCGTGGCGACTGGCGTGGCGACCGGCGCAGCGACCTGCGCGCCGGAGGCGCTTCGTCGTCCCGCAGCGCGGTGCTCCGCCTGGACGGTGCCGCGCGCCGGAGTGCTGCATCGCGCGAGGAGGTTGCATCACGCGAGGACGTTGCATCGCGCGAGGATGCTGTGCCGCGCGCGGACGGCGATGCGCGTGACGCCGGTGTGCGCAGCGGTACCGCGCAGCGGATGCTCGAGGAGCCGGAGGGGATCGAGGTGGAGTGGGCGGCTGGGATTCCGGTGGCGATGTGGTGGCGCGGGGAGCACGTCGTCTTCCGGCGCATCACCGGTCCGGAGCGGCTCTCGGGGGACTGGTGGAAGGACGGCTACCAGCGCGAGTACTGGCGGTGCGAGAGCGCGTCAGGGGTGTTGCTGGTCTTTCGCGAGGCGGGGAGCGCGGCGGAGCGTGGGGAGGCGGAGCGGAGCGCGCCGCGGTGGTATCTGCACGGGTGGGAGGATTGACTACCCGCTCACCAGTTCCGTCAGGAGCGCGTTGTGCTCCATCCCGCGATGCTCCGCGTCGACCGGCAGTTACTGGTGTGATCGGCTTGGCGCGAACGAATGCGTGATACGCGTCGCCAGGCACCCAGGACCATGCAGCGGCTGCGTAATTCGGCGTTCAAGCGCCCCCGTTGCGACTGAGTGGAACTCCGTGATACACGTCGTGAACGTGGGGAACGGCGACGTGTACTCCATGACGAAATCCTGTCCAGTCTCCGAGGACACGAGAAATGTCGACAGCGATGCACCTGGGCGCGACGTAATGACGCGAGTTGCTCCGGTCCCGATGTTCACACCGACAATCTCCTCCGGTTGATTGGCGAGACTTGACGGCGAGACCGCGACGAGGATCTCCGAACCGTGCAGTGGGTACGCCTGCCCAACGGCGAATCCGTTGAGATGCGCGACGAGGCGCGGTTGGCTGCTCAACTGCCCAGCGCCTAGACCCGAGGTGTCCTGCACGAGAACATCGAACGCGAAAGTAGGTCGTGTCGCCTGCCGGATAACGACTAGAGAGTCGCCATCGTGGGACAGTACACCGTTCGGACGAGCAGTACTGGGAACAAGTTGCTCCAAGACGCTATCGCTTACGGGCGCACGCACCCAGTGTCTGTTCTGGAGAGTTATGAAGACCGCACTGTCACCGTCGAGCATCTCAACGTACTTCCCTCCGTGGAAGATCCGTGTGATCGTAAACGCGCCTGGACCAGCACTGCCGGAGGCGATGATGTCATCCGACGCCGCCCCCAACACCGGATCCCGCTCGATCGTGAGGTTATCGTGCTCATCGACGAATACCCTATTGCCGCAAATTGGTCCACCCGCCCGCGACGCCACCAAGCGGAGTGACTCGTACGCATCGATGATCGGGAATCCGCCGGCCGTGCGTCCACCGCGTATCGCGCCCTCGATGAGGTACTGTCGCACGTCTTGCGCGGTGAGTGAGGCATCCGCAGACAGCAAGAGACCTGCCGTACCGCTCACGAGCGGTGCCGAGAAGCTGGTTCCCGTAAGCGCGTGGACGCCAGTGCCATCCATTACTGTCACGAGTTCTCCAGGCGCGGCAAGGTCGATATGACCACGCCCTGTGGCAGAGGGTGACAATTGTCCGCGGATGACACCAGCGCCTGTGACCACCACGGTTTCCGTCGGAAGGCTATCCGCAATAGCCGTGAGTTGAGACCAGTAGGTGTCGCCACTCGGCTCCATGTTGCCTGCTGCAATCACCCAGAGTGGATGTTGCGGAAAGCCTCTAACCGCTTCAGCAATGGCATGTCCAAGCTCCGCGCGTGCCGTATCTTGTCCCGGCGTGTGCGGAGCATTTTGCAGTCCGTTCCGGCCGAGTGAGATGTTGATTACTCGTGCTCCATGAGCAAGGAGACCCGCAGCCGCGTTGAAGAATGCTGGCCAGCTCATCAGCTCCAAGCCACCTGAATCGATAGGCGTGCCATTGGCGTGCCGCCGAGCCACATCATGTAAGTCGAGCTGCGCATGCCACATGACGCCGCAATGCCTGAACTGTCGTTACCACGCGCCGCAATCACAGAAGCCACTGCGGTTCCATGCGTGAAACTGTCCGGCTGAAAGGACGGTGTGCCGGGGATGATATTGGGAACAATGTCGCCCACAGCGTGAATACCCATGTCGACGACGCCGATACGGGTGCTATCACCGGTGCTACAGCCCCAGGCAAACGGGGCATTGATCGCTTCCAGCGCCCACGTTCTTCGTGAACCGCTCCCGAATGCACTATCTGGATTCAGGCGGTAGTCTCGGGCGTGCATGCCGAGACCGTCGTCGGGCCGCAGCCATGTCGTACCACCAATGATCACCCAGTCCGGCATGGCCCAGGTGACCTGGGGCAGTGCCCTGAGCCTGCCGATGGCATCGAACAGCGTTTCGTTGGTTGGATCGGCTGGCAGCGAGACCAGGTAGAGACCGTCGCCGTTCCCAAAATTGGCACCGCCGACCACGATCCCATTCACCGCCTCGACTGCGGATTGACGATCGCTTTGTGAGGCTGTGATCAAGAAGTGCAATGCCACGATATCGCGAACGAAGAGGCCGCTCCAATGAAGGGAATCCGCAGTGAGATTGTCGAAGTCGTACAGGCTGGCCGGCTCGGAGTCCGGCGGCACTAGAGGGACGACATTGCCGACAGTCGCTGCTTCCGACCACAACGTTGCGCGCAACATGTGGACGCCCGGATGAACAGCGATCTCGAGCCAACGCACGGCCGACGTATCGCCCGGGGCCAACTGTTGCGGAGCGGCGCCGGACTCAAGAAGTGTGTCCATGCTCCAGCGACGCGCTCCGCCAAAGCTCGGTGCATTGCTTGCGATTACGGAATCCGCGTTGGTGAACGCCAGGTACGTGTCGCTACGCCTGTTACCGGCAAGACCGGGCGGGGACACAACGATCAGACTGTCCTCCCAGCCGTACACACTAGCCGGAGGTCGCACTACCTGCGCACCCGCATTTGCGAGCATCACAGGGAGTCGAAGCACACCGCCAGCGAACGCCGGCTTGTCACCTAGCAACACATGGAGGCCCCCACAGGATCTGGTGGCCGCGGCATCGCCGATGGTAACAAACACCTCCCCACGCGCAGTCAGCGCAATGTCGAAGCGGCCACAACCCCGCATGTGGCCTGCGTGGCGCTCGACGGATGGGTCAATCGAACGCCCGGTGCCAACGGCTCGTCCGAAGCACACGCACTCAAGACAAACAGCATCAACAAACCCATTACCGCAGCTAGCACATGGCGCCGGCTTGTCACGCGCGCTCTCTCCTACCAGGGCGGTGAATTCACAATACGCCGAGCGACAGGCGTCGGGAGGCTTGGCTTGCTCACTCGATCGCCGACGCCACAGCCGGCTGGCCACTCATCTGATCGGTAACGCGTGACGACATCCGCGATCTCATGCCGGTATACGCGCCGCGCTACGGAGCCGCACGGCCCCGGTGCCTCTCAAGACCCAATCCGGCATCGCCCAGAGCACTTGCGGCATCCTGCGGAGGGCTCCGATGGCGTTGAATAGGCGCTCATTCGTCGGGTCCGGGCACAGTCTAACGAGATACAGGCCGTCTCCACGTTCGTCGACCGTCCCACCAACAACGATCCCGTGGATGTTCTCCACGGCGCGCTGACGCTCTGCCTGTGTTGCGGATGGGCGGAATCGCACGACGACGACGTCACGCACGAACTGGCCAGACCAGTGTACCGAATCGGTCGTCAGATTCGCTGCATTGTACATCTCGGCGGGCTCCGAATCCGGAGGCGGCACCGGCACGAATCCTGTCGCGGGCCAGCTGCTACAAACGACGGATGGCGCCGAGGAGACGGAACGCGTTCCGGCATGACAACCCAGCACTCCGACAAGGAGCGCCAGGACACAGATCACCATCCTCTCGCGGGACAACATCGGTCCTGGCCTCATCAGGGGCAGCACAAGTTAGTATACGGTGCCGGTGAAGCCGGCACACACCCCACTGTGGAGTACGGGCTCGAAACGTGACACTCGGATGCCACCGACGTACCATCACGAGTGGCAATGCTGTTACTAGGACGCCTTGAGCCCGACTACATGCACCACTTGCTCAACGAACATCTCG
This sequence comes from Gemmatimonadaceae bacterium, assembly GCA_035701265.1. Classification (GTDB taxonomy): domain Bacteria; phylum Gemmatimonadota; class Gemmatimonadetes; order Gemmatimonadales; family Gemmatimonadaceae; genus DASSNU01. The sequence continues at coordinate 100,545 of DASSNU010000014.1, forward strand.
GTGCTCCGTATGCCGCGGAGCGCGCCGCAGTGGTATCTGCACGGGTGGGAGGATTGAAGGAGATCCTCGCTTCGATCCTCGCCCCCCGTCACTCGCGCAGCGTGCTCGCGGGATCGACACCCGCTGCGCGGAAGGCCGGGACGAGCGCCGCGGCGAGCGCGACCACGAACAGCGCAGCCGATGCGGCGGCGAGCGTGATCGGATCGCCGGGGCCGACGCCGTAGAGCAGCGCGGTGAGCAGCCGCGCGAAGGCCAGCGCGCCCACCGCCCCCGCCGCGATCCCGAGTGCCGCAAGCCGGAGCGCCCCGCCGGCTACGTGCGCCAGAATGTCCGATGCGCGCGCACCGAGTGCGAGGCGAACACCGAACTCCCGCGTGCGCTGCGACACCCCGTACGCTACGAGTCCCGAGAGACCGACGATCGCGATGAGCAACGTGACGAACGCGAGCACCGTCACGAGCGCGGCCATCACGCGGTAGCCGGAGATGTGCCGCGACTCGAGCGCGCGCATCGACATCACCTCGCCGATGGCGGCATCCGGATCGACGCCCGCCACGACGCGGCGAACGACGTCGCGGGCCGCGTCGGGGTCACCGCGGGTCCACACCGCGATCGCGGACTCGCCGGACGGGGCCTGCAACACCGGGCGGTAGATCGTGGGGCGCAGCGGTTCGTCCAGGCCGCCGTAGTACACGTTCGCCACGACGCCGACGATGTGCCACGGCACGCCGTCAACGACGAGCACGCGTCCGATCACCGGCGCACCCGGCCACATGCGGTCCGCGAGCAACGTGCTGACGACGGCGACGCGCTCACCGTCCGCCGTGTCGGCGGCCGTGATCCAGCGCCCCGACACGATGCGTATGCCGGCCGCATCGGCGTAGCCTGGCGACACGCGCTGGTCGAGGGCGGTGAGGGGGCGACCGTCGGGCGCAGGCGGCCGGCCAGGAATCTCGAACGAGGTTCCCCAAGAACTGTTGCTGAGCGGGAGCGTCGAGATGAAGCCCGCGCTCAGGACGTCGGGTTGCGCGCCGAGTGCGGCATCGACACGGCGGTACACGTCGCGCATCGCGCTGTCCGTGAGCCCGCCGCGCAGCATGAGATTCATCGTCAGCACATGGTCGCGGCGCACGCCCGGGTCCGCGGCAACTATGTTGTGTATGCTGCGCGTAAGCAACGTGGACGCGGTGATGAGCACCAGGGCGACCGTGACCTCGAGCACGACGAGCACCGACCGCAGACGAACACCGTGAACGCCGGCCGTGCTCGAGCGTGAGGCGTCGCCGAGCACGCTCTGGACATCGACGCGTGTGGCGCCGACGACGGGAACGAGCGCGAAGCCGGCCATCGAAGCGATCGACACCGCCAGCGTGAACAGGAGGACGCGACCGTCGACGCGCAGGTGTGCCCACCCCGGGATGAACCGGGCCAACGTCACGGGCACCATGTCGTGCAAGGCACTCACCCCCCAGTGCGCGAGCATGACGCCTACCGCACCCGCGACCAGCGCGAGCACCAGCGACTCGGCCAGGAGATGTCGCGCGAGACGCCAGCGGCGCACGCCGAGGGCAGCGCGCAGGGCGAGCTCGGGACGCCGCGTGGAGAGACGCGCGACCAGCAGATTCGCCGCGCTCATGCAGGCGGCAAGGAGCACGAGGATGGCGGAGGCGACGGCAATGGTCCTCAATCCCTTCACGTCGTCCGTGTGGTACTCGCGCATCGGACGGGGAACGAGCGTCCACGTCGCATTCGTCCTGGGCGACTGGCGCGCGAGCTGGCGCGCCACACCCTTCGCCTGGGCAGCGACAGCCTGCATCGTTGCCCCGGGCGCGAGACGGCCGACGAGCACCAGAGAGCGCGACTCGAAGTCGTTGGCCGCCTGGGCGCTCACCGGGTACGGTAGATACACATCCGCCGCCTCCGGAAACGCGACATCCCTGGCGAGAACGCCGACCACGGTGACCGGTCTGCCGCCGAGTGTGATCGTGGAATCGAGCGCGCCGGAACTGGCCGCCAGGCGAGAGCGCCAGAAGTCATAGGAGAGCACTGCCGCGCCGGGTGCACCGGGCGCATCCGCGCCTTCCGGAAAGCCGTGGCCGAGCGCGAATGGCGCATCGATGATGGCGAACAGGTTCGCGGTGACGCGGAAGCCGCTGGTCATCTCGCTGCCGCCAGTCGTGCGAAACGCGCCACTCCATGGGCTAGCCGCGGCGACGCTGCTCAGCGCCGGAACGTGTTGCCGCAGCGCAACGAGCGCGGCGGGGGAGCCCTCGTAACAGTCCGAGCACCGTGGCGTGCGCTCGGCGATCCAGAGGAGCTGATCCTGCGGGAGAAGCGGGTACGGACTCGTGAAGACGCCTTCGACCATACTGTACACGGCCGTCGCCGCCCCGATGCCGAGTGCGAGCGTGATGCAGACGGCGAGCGCGTACGTGGGCGTACGGCGCAACGACCGCCATGCGAGCCGGAGATCCTGCACCGACTGCTCGATCCACGCCGGATGCCAGAGCGTGTGCACCGCTTCCGCGGTGCGGGAGACGTTTCCGAACGCGCGGTGAGCGGCGCCGTAGGGGTCGGGCTCGCCGGCGCGTGCTTGGGCCTCGAACTCGATGTGATCGCGTAGCTCGCGCGCGATCTCCTCGTCGCTGGGTGCACCGGAACGACGGAGGAGGTCACGCAGTCGAGCGAGCATGGCTCACGCCTCCGGAGCGGGCTGCATGACGTTGGCGATGGCGAGGACGAGGGCGTTCCACCGCGACTCCTGACGCGCGAGCGCGCGCCGGCCGGCGACGGTGAGCCGGTAGTACTTGTATTCTCGCGCGGCGCCCGGCGCGCGCTCCCAGCGGGCCGCGATCAGCTTCTGCCGCACGAGACGGTGCAGCGCGGGGTAGAGCGACCCGTGCTCCACGGTGAGCACGTCGCGCGACGACTGGCGGATCTGCGTGGCGATACCGTGCCCGTGCGCGGGGCCGAAGGCCAGCGTCTTGAGGATGAGCATGTCGAGCGTGCCCTGCACGAGCTCGAGCTTGGCATCGGGGGCTCTGGCCATCGGTCGGGTCGCCGCGCGGGGGGTGGACCGTCCGGGACGCGATGGTAGACGCTCTACCATCGCACCCCAAGAGTACGCCGCGGAGTGCGATGGGTCAAGACCACGGGGCCGGGCAGCCGCGCGCGCTTACCTCAGCATACGCGTGTCGGGAAAGGTCCCCCACGTTCCCCGCGACCCCTGTCATTCATCGTCCCGGTCTTCCAGTTCTTCGAGCTCGAACTCCCGGTTGCAATACTGCCGGAGAAACGTGTCGAGATCGGTGAGTGCCGCGTTTTCCTCGCTCGAGAGTTGCACCGGCCCGGCATGGCCCGCCGCGAGCAGCTCGTCTACCACGGCGCAATCTTGCGGCGAAAGCATCATGTCGGCGAATCCATGTCGCCAATCCCAATCCGTACGCTCGACCAGCCGGGCTGAAAGCCCTTCGAAGTCACGGACGGAAAGCCACAATTCCGGCGTCTGCGGCTGCTTGGCAGCAGCCTCGCGGAGACGAGCACCGAGCGCGCGCAGCACCGCAGCGCCACGGTGCACGGTCTCGAGATAATCGGACGGAAAGTGCATCGCGGTACCGATTCTGGTCCAAGACTCACGTTAGGCTCAGAAGAGGTGATACACGGGAGTGCGTAGCGCGCACACGTCCATGGACTCCGTTGTCAGCTTCGACAGTCGTCAGGCACCCTGCAGTCGGACCTGGATCTTTCGTTCTTCGAGGTACCGGAGAAGCGCACCCAACCGATCCTGGATAGGCAGATAGCCCCGTTGCTGTTGGTACAGCCAGATCCGCGCTTTGAGAATCGCCGAAGCGTCCGGGTCGAGCTCACGATCCGATTCGGGATCGAGACCGAAGACGGCGTTGACATCGCCAAAGTCGAGTGCGATGAGCTCCAGGATGTGGAAGAGGTACAGGCACTTTCCAGGATCGTACCCGGCGCGCAGGCAGAGGTCCATGGCATGACGATCAGCCGCTGTTTCGCGCTCGACGCTGTAGATGCGTTTCTGCAGCGACCGGAAGAAGAGCATGGCCAGGTGCGGGCCGCTCAGGCGCGCGGCACGACGCGCGAATGTGTAACGGAAGAAGTCGAGATGCCCCAGCTCGTGATGCGCCAGCTCATGAGCAATGACGAACGCGGCCGCCTCCTCGTGAGGGCATCGTTCCAGAAGCCGGCGCGAGAAGTAGATGAACCGGCCGGGCGCCGTGAATGCTGTGAATTCGTGGAGCCATGGCACTTCGACCGTGAACCGTTCGGTGGCCGGCCGATGCGCTTGCAGTCGCGTGGCGGCGGCGCGCACGCGATCCGGCATGGACCCGCTCTGCTCGATGAATGCGTTCTCGGCGACCAGCGCATGGAGCCAGTCGCCGAACCATTCTCCGGAGGGAAGCTGGTAGTCACCGGACCACATGGGATGCGTATTGGGTGTGTCGGACGGCGAGCTCAGCGGGGAGCGCCGGCGCTCCAAGAGCGAGAATGGCGGCTTCGACCCGATCTCGCCAGACGATCGCGTGGGGGGCGACTGGTCGAGACCACGAACTACCGCTGTCGGAGCTGCACGGTGCGTAGCGCGCGGCGCAGCGTATCGAGAGTCGGTGCTCGAGTGGCGAATCCGTTCACCCAGATGCGTCCTCCGGTCGACAGTGGCCACCCGGCAACCAGCATTGGCTGCCGCTCAAATCCCGGAAATCCACCGCTCACCAATCCCGTCTCGACGAGTGCAATCCCCGTCGCCACGGTGTCACGATGGACAGACACGCTGTCTGCCGACGCGCAGTCGGCTGCACAACTCGCGGGGCTGGCCAGGTGAGGCGGCCATGGCTCGTCCGGCGTGCGCGCGGTGTCGACGGAGATGCTGAGCCACGCTCGTGCAGGAGACTGCACGTCGCCCCGCACCCAGTGGGCATGACCCTCCGTGACACCAGCTTCTGGCACGAAGCCCGCCGGTAGGCAGAGAGCGATCGCCGAGTCAGGCGACCAGCTCGCGACGGCGCCGACGGTACAGGTGGGGTTCGCCGCCGTTTCCGGTGCGGGCCGGCTGCATCCAGTCACGGCGACGAGCACGAGCTCAACACAGACGACGACGCGCCGCAATCATCCTCCCGAGAACGTGTGGTGCGGTTGTGGAGCGCAACTGTGAGTGCGTGGTCAGGCGGCGAGCGGTGCGCCGAGCGGTACGGGCGCTCCCTGTTGGCGGCGGAGGCGAATGGCGATCGCGAGCGCGACGAAGCTCAACAACCAGAGTACGTAGCCGGCTCGCACGTTGTGGGCGAACCCGCCGGAGAGCCACGTGGCACCGAGCGCGATGCTCACCCACGCGGCGGCCTCCAGTAGCCACGATGGCCGGCGGTCAGGCGCGAGGAGCAAGAGTCCGCAGGCAGCGACGAACAATAGATGGGTGAGAGCACTCGCGACCGCGAGCAGTTGGCCGATCGCATCGCCAACCGACTGCGGCGCCGACGGGGTGAGTATGGGTGCGAGAGCGGTCCGGATCGCGTCGCGTCCGTAATAGACGTTCGTGGCGCTCCGCGACGTTTCCACAGTCGAGGCGCCGACGCTCGCGGGCCTACTCACAATCGAGAACGGTGTGAGCTCGGCCACGGGCAGGAACCACGAAGCTGTGTACAGAGCGAGCGCGATGAGCGTGGTCACCAGCACACGCGGCGACGGACGGTTCATGTAGCCTCCTGCGGATGCGCAACTCGGTGTCTCAAGCTGAGCTCAGCTGCCGGCGCAGCATGAGGGCGCGTGCGAAGGACCGGCGGATCCGCGGATTGCCCGTCCACTGCAGCGTACATCATACGGCGCGGTGCGGGATGGAAGCCAGCGCAATCTTTACCCGATCGACTAATTCGCGCCCGCGCGCCGCGCCTTGTTCCGGAGTCGAGAGCCACGGTGCGACGGTGTCTGGATCTGTGAATGCTGCATCAACGTTTGCATACGTGCTGGGCTTTGGGAATGCCGCTGTCGGCTGAGCGGCAAGAACCATCCATGCCGTGTGGTCCTTGCCATCCCACGTGAATCTCACGCGGGCGCCACGTCGCACGTACTCGAGGTCTGCACTTCCGAACGAGGAATGGTGGTAGGCCTCGCTCGCCAAGTGGAACCCCAAAGCGCCGAGTTCCGGTTCGATCGTATCGAGCAGGGCGCGCAAGACCGGATCTAGGGTTCTTTCCATTCGTTCAATAGTGTGGCTGGACAGCGCGCGATCAGCGGCAAAGGCCAATAGGCGGGACTTCTACACATCATAGTCCTTCAATATCGCCTTCGCACGGTCCGTCTGATCCTGCACGACTCCGAGGTCGCCCAGGAGCTCGGCCAATGCCGCCAGATACGCCCATGTTTGACTGAAGAACGGCATCCGCCGAAGGTACAGGAACGTGTCATCTGCCACCTGCAGGCGGAAGTGCGCTTCAAGGATGGGTTCGACATAGCTGATACCTCGTGCGAACGCGCCCCAGAGGTACGCATAGCGGGCCTGCGCCAGACCGTAGGAGGCCGGGATGCTCGGGAAGCGAAAGAGATCGAAGAGCGCGAACATTTCGTCGATCTCGCCTCGAAACTCTTGTTCCTGCGCAAGAGAAAACGCGATGCTGCCGGAGTCAGGAACCGCCTGTCGCGCTTCCTGGAAGCGAGCGAAAGCTGTCGCGTGATCGCCGCGCTGAAAGGCGAGGACTCCCCTCAGATGAAACCAGCTCTCGCGTTCGGCCCCCTTCAGCCGGCGCGGACTGAACTTCTCGAGCTCGGTCTCCAGGGAAGCAATCTTTCCTGCGCGTCGGAGCTCATCGGCGAGAGCGTCTATGCGATTCGGCTTGTCGCGTCGGAACATTGAGGAGGTCGTCATCACGCGGGGCACCGCCGACTAACCAAGGAGCGGATATAATGATATAAGGCGGGTGGCGAAGCTGGCCACCGCCCTTGGATCCATTGCCGTGTGCAGCGACGCCGGGACGACGTGGCGCATTGTCTACCGGCTCGACCACGATGCGATCGTGATCGCCGAGATCTTTCAAAAGACTACGCGACAGACGCCTGTCCGAATCGCTCAGGAGTGTCGACGGCGGTTGGCGCGGTATGATGCCGCAGTCGGAGGAGATTGATATGGATACGAAGAAGCGAAAGCGTCTCGAGGCTGCCGGATGGAAGGCCGGATCAGCGGCGGAGTTTCTCGGACTGTCCACTGAGGAAGCGGCCCTCGTCGAGACGCGCCTCGCCGTGAGCCGTGCCTTGCGCGCACGACGCCAGGCGCGTGGGGTGACGCAAGCCGCCCTTGCGACGAAGCTGCGCTCGAGCCAATCGCGGATCGCGAAGATGGAGGCCGGCGACCCGAGTATTTCGCTCGATCTGCTGCTGCGCGCCTACTTTGCCACCGGCGCAACGAAGCGCGATCTGGCGCGCGTTCTGACGTCACGCCGGAAGGTGGTTGCGGCATGACGCCGAGGTTACAGGCTGGCGCTGATTACTCGAGTGCGAGGGTGCTCGATCCGAGAAGGGCTCGCCAGCCGTACGAATAGAAGCCCTGGCGCGCTCTTCCGGTCGAAGGACTGGCTACAAGGCTAGGGCGCAGCGGTGTACGCGTCCAACCGTGCCCCGAGTTCGAGGAACTCCACGGGCGGGCACACGGTGAAACAGCTCGCGCAGATGCCGCTCACGTTCAAGGTGCCGTACTCAGGACTGCGGGAGCCACGAGCTGCCTCCCGCCGCTACGTGCAGGCGTGGGCCGTCATGCTCAGGTCGAACCGGATGCCCTTGCCGAAGAACTTCGCCGGTTCCTCCACGGAGTCGTTGAGCATCTTGAACAGCGGCTCCACGGCGTACACGTATCTCCCCCTGGGCACCGCGCTCTGCGAGAACACCGTGTCGCGAACGACGAACGTCGCCACCTGCTGCGCTTCCGCCTCGCCGGCAGGGGCGAAGGGGGACTCACTGAATCCGGCGGGGCGAGTGTCGATCCCCTGCACGACCCGGTAGCCCGAGGCATCGGGAACGACGTGCCAGATGAGTGTCACCTGAGCGCTCGGCGCAGCCGGGCAAGGGGCAAAGCGAATGAACTCCGGCTCGATCGTGGTTGGCACCATGGCACTGGACCCGGCTGTAAGCACCACCGCGGCGTTCGAGCTGTCGAGCGCGATCATCGTCTTGTTCTGCACGCCGAGGGCAACGACGCGAAAATAGAGCGTCCGACCGGGCAGCAGACCCTGGACTGTCTGGAGGGTGATCTTGGCCGGTGACGCGGTTGGCGTGGCGGCCACCCACGGACCCGTTGCGCTCCACGCGCGCACGATCCGGTAACCTGCCGCCCCCGGATACGGAGACCACTGGAGATCGACGCGTTGCAGGTAGTGATATGGTATCGACCCTCGAGCGGTCGCCCGCGTGCCGTTGTGGAAGGCGTCGATGGCCGCGCTCTCGGCTCGTGTCCGCAAGGGCCGTGTCGGTGTCAGGGGAGACCGCTGTGTGGCGGCCCGTTTCGTGGTCTGCGCGGGCGCCGTCGTGGCCATCGATGTCAGTGCCGCGACAATGCCGGCCACGCGCGCAAGACTTCGACGCGTGAATCTCATCTCGTGTCCTCTCCGTTGAGTGTGACGAGCCGCGCAGCGCGGGCGCGCGGCAGCACCACCAGCCCCATCGGCACGCGCCGTATGCCCGGCCACCGGTGCGTCGTGCCATCAGCCTCGCGAATGAGCATCTGGCTCGAGATGCCGCCGTCGAGCATCACCGCGCGCTCACATCCGAGCGCGCCCATGAGCGCTGCCATCTCGGGTGTCGTGAGTCCGAACGGCACGAAGTCCAGCGTGCCGTCGAGCGCATCGAAGCGGGTGAGAGCCACGATCACACGGCCGTCGCGCAGCGCACCGATGGCGAGTCGCGCATCGGGATGCCCGACGTCGACTCCATCCACCACCGGCTCACGCACTGCGCGTGGCACGCTGCCGTCACCCTCGAGCAGGGTGGGGAACGACTGAAAGGCGGCCACGATGCCGGGGGCGTGACGCATGGCGGCAACGCGGTCCGCGCTCACCCATCGCAGCGCACCCGACGCATCGACGACCACCGCGGTGGAGAGCGGACCGTGCCCCGGCGCGAGGAACTCGCGCCCGCCGAGCACGACCCACCCCCACGGCAGCGACCCGACGAACTGGCCGGCATTCACCGCGAGCACCGCGTTGCGCGGCGCGCGGTCGATGGTCCACCGGGCACCGAGCACGCCGTGCGCGAACGCGGTGTCCAGCCGCACCCGCACGCGACGCGGATCGATGCGCGCGACGATCACGCGAATGCGCCACGCTTGGCCGTCGCCAGCAAGGCGCAGCTCGCCCCACTCCACACCATCCGCCGCGGCGTGCCACGCGATGGCGTGCTCCACGGTGGGGAGGGCAGCGTCCCACTGCACGGGCGCGCGGTCGGAGCGCCACCACTCGCGCCACGCGCCGCCCTGCGCGACGGCCAGCGCGGAGCGCGGCAGGGTGGCCGGACCGCGCGTGGTCATCCGCGGCTGCGCGGCGCCGAGCGCTGCGCAGCCGGCGAGCGCCACGCCGTAGAGGGCGCGGCGCGCGATGGTGTTCACCAGCTCGCGCCCTGCTTGTACAGGGCGGCCGACAGACGCATGATCTCGTCGTGGCGGGCGTCGAGCGCGGCCAGCTCCGTCGTGTCCAACCCGTGCTTGTCACCGGCGACGTAGGCGAGCACGCGCTCCTTGGCCATCTCGAACTGCTGCCGCGTCATCCCGCTCCGCTCGGCAGCGACACTGTCCGCCGCGATCTGCACGGCGCGAATGCGCGCGATCAGCGTCTCGTGCGCCGCGGTGAGTGAATCGTACTTCACGAGGTCCGCGGGTTTGATGGGCACCTGCCCGCACCGCTTGATCGCCTCGAGCGAGTCCTTCTCTCCGATGGCGAGCATTGGCGCCATCATCTGGCGCTGCAGCCGGGTGGCTTCGGCGGTGTCGCCGCGCGCTCTGGCCTCCTGCGCCTTCTGCAGCAGGGCTCCCATCTGCATTGCCCGCTGGCGGTCGGTTGCCATCTGCATCGCCGCCGCTCTCGCTTCACCTTCATGCGCGCGGTCGAGCGTGTCGCGCGTCTTTTCCATGCAGAACCGCTGATCGCCCACCGCGTTGTCGTACCGCGTCTCCGCCTCGGGGTCGATCGCCGGCAACTCCTGCTCGATCTTCTGCGCGCGCGCGTTCATGGCCGCGACGCCAATGCCATCGGCGGCGGACACGATCTGGAGCTTCGCCTGCAGGCCATCGATGAGCCCGCTCACCCGCGCGCTGGTGAGCTCGACCATCTCGGCCGGCCGGCGCGTCGAGCCATCAGTGGCCGCAGTGCGCTGAGCACTGTCCGACGTGGCCGGGTCCATGGCGTGCTTCGCCTTCTTGATCAGCTTCCCGAACTGTGCGTGCGCCGTCGCGGGCGTGGCGAGCCCCACGAGCGCGGCGGTGAGAGCGAGCCGGACCATTGGCGTGTACCGCATCGGGATTCCTCGTAGCGTGACGTGCATGGTGGTGTACGGATGTGGGTGAGCGCTCGCCGGCGAATGGCACGCGCTACGGCTCGACACCGCGGTCGGTTGAATCACGTGGTGCCATGGCTCGCACCGCCTGCCTGAACCGCTGGATCTCGGCGTGGTGCGCCGCCACGAAAGCGAGGTTGTCTGTGGACACGACGTCGGGCGCCGTGGTCGCGCGCTCGCGCGGGCGCGCCGTCGCAATCTCCGCCTGGGCGATGGTGTAGGACACGAGCACGTAGTCGCGCGGCGACAACCGGGCGCGCTCGATGGCGTTCCGTATCTGCGGAATGCTCGCCAGCCGGTCCGCCGCCTGTTGGAGCGTCTCTGCGTCGGTGAGCGGCGCTTCCTGATCGAGCCGTTTGAGCAGTTGCGGATCGGTGGCGCCGAGCCGTGCGATGTTCAGAGATGCCTGGGTCGCCCGGGCCACGTCGTCCGTCGTGAGATGCACGCGTGCGAGCGCGGCCTCGTCCGAGGCCTCGAGGGCGTGGAGCAGCGACGGCGTCGGCGTGGCCGACTGGGATGTGGTCGACGTCGTGGCCGCCGGCCGATCGGCGGCGGGGGCGGGGGCATCGCGCCTCGCGCAGCCAGCCAGAACGGCGGCGATGAGGGTGAGGGTGCGCACTCGTCGCGTCATGCTTTCTATTCGCGCATGGTGAGCGTGACGGTGGCGGGGTTCGACCGCACCAGCTCATAGGCCGGCGTCGAGCCCGGCGGCCGCGCGACGACCGCGGCGACCACCCATGTGCAGGTGATCGGAAACGGCCCGCCCGGCCGTGATGCGCGGATGGTGATGGGAAAACCGGATGACGGGAGTGGATACGACGCACCGGCCTCACACACGGACTGCACGCGAGGGGGAGACACATCGATCCGGTACGGCCCCGTCATCCCTTGTATGTGCACCTGCGTCATGTTCACGGCCGGCAGCGGTGTCCAGCGGGTGTACACGCGGACGTCCGGCGTTCGCGGGCCGCACAGCGTCGTGCCGCCGAGCTCGCACCGGTAGGGGAACGGTTGCGTGATGGACCTGCTCCAGTGCACGCTGTCGAGCGACACTTCGAAGGATTGTTGGAACTCGGCGACGGGCACCTTCCGTGTCTGTGCGGCGAGCGGCGCGGTCACGACGAGGAGCGCCGCCACAGCGATCAGGAGTCCGGTGGCACGCCGGTGTATACGGAACTGGGGAGCTCGCATATGGATGCTGTTCAGGTGAATCAGTGCGCGCCGAACGGCACTCACATCTTCACCAGCTCCACCCGCCGATTCTGCTGCCGTCCCTCCGGCGTGTCGTTCGACGCCACGGGCTTCGTCGCGCCGTACCCCCTGGTCGCGAGCCGGCTCGCGTCGATCTGGTAGCTCGTCTCGAGGTACCGGGCCACCGCCGCCGCGCGCTGCTCGCTCAACGTCTGATTGGCCGCGGCATCGCCCACGTTGTCCGTGTGCCCCTCGATCGTGAGCTTGAGCTCGGGGTGCGCCTTCAGCATCTCGCCGATCTCCTTCAGCGTCGGCGTCGACTCGCCCTCGATCGTGGCCGAGCCCGTGGCGAAGAGAATCCCGTGCGTCGACACGCGGCCGCTCGCGGCGAGCGCGTCGTAGAGCGGCTTGCCCCCCTCGGCGATGCGGATCTCGGTCACCAGTGCCCCTCCGTCCTCTTCGCTCACACGGGGCACCTCCACCTTGATCTTCTTCGTGCGCGAGAAGATGAGGCCGTTGAGCTGGCCGAGACGCTGCTCGTTGATGTACGACTTCACGTAGCCGCCATCGAACATGAAGCGGCAGTGCACGAGATCGTTGTCGGAGATGCCGGTGGCGTCCTGATGGGAGTTCTTGTCGCCGTTCGGGCCGCTCCCGCTGACACCGGCGGAGTTCTGATAGCACCACACCTGCATCGACTTGTCGCCGTCGTCGCCGACCGTGAAGGTCAGCGGGTTCGCGTTGGGACCGTGGAACGTCGCCTCGATGGTGAAGCGCTGGGGCAGCACCTCGGGGAGGTTGATCCAGAAGATGGCGCTGGTCACCGTGCGGAAATACTTCTTGCCGTCGATCTCGACGATCGTGACGTTGCCGTCCGTGACGTCTTCGTGCGTCGGCAGGTCGCCCACCCTGTCGTCGCCGAAGTCATCGTAGAAGAGCACACGGTCGCCCGGGACGAAGTCGTAGTTGAGCCAGACGCCGACGCCCGGCGGCTGACTCTCCGCCGCGCCATCACCACCAGCGCTGCCATCGGTTCCGACAGCGTGCCCGGACTGCATGCTCACCTGACGCGTGGCCGCATCCATCGCCGCCGCCGAGTCGGCGCTCGACACGGCGTTCCCGTCGGCATCCGTCACCGCCACCGCCTGCCCCGCGGCCGCCGCCCGCTGCATGCACACGTTGTCGCTGATCAGGCAGTGGACGACCGTCTTCGCCTTGCTCGCCACCGAGTCCAGCATCGCGTTCGTCCCAGTGTCGACCGCCGCTCCGGCCTTCTCCTTCACCTTCTGCTTGAGCTTGTGCAGGAACCCCTGCGCCGACGCCGTGTGGGCGCTCCCCAGGGCGAGCGCGATGAGCGTGAAGGCTCGAATCACCGTGCGTGACATGCCGAACTCCTTGGTGAGAGACTGCCGGGACCGCGTGGCGCTTCCCGCCGGCCGCATGTACTTTCGCAAGCACCTTCTGCGTGGTCAGGCGGCAACATAGAGCGCGCTGTCTTCTGCGTCTCAACAAATCAACACGTTGTCTCCCAACAGCTTCCGCCTCATTACCCTCGGGCGGCTCGCGCTCCAGCGGCCCGATGGCGCCGAAGACGCCTCGCTCGGCAAGCGGCGGCGCAAGCTCGCGTTGCTCGCCGTTCTCGCGTGCGCGGGGCGCTCACTCGAGCGCGATTTTCTCCTCGACATGTTCTGGGGGAATCAGGACGAGGAGCGGGCCCGGCACTCCTTGAGCGATGCGCTCTCGCACCTGCGCCGCGTGCTCGGCCCCGATTCCATCACCACCCGGCGGACGGATGTCGCGCTCGGTGAGGGCGCCAACATCACCGTGGATGCGCTCGATCTCACCGCGGCGGCGGCGGCGAAGGACTGGCAGCGGGTGGCCGATCTCTACGCCGGCCCGTTTCTCGATTTCGTCCACGTCGAAGGATCGGCCGGCTTCGAGCAGTGGGTGTCGCGCGAGCGCGAGCATCTCCACGCCCTCTTCGTTCGCGCCAGCGCGAGCCATTGCGTCACCCTCGCCCGTACCCGGCAGTGGGACGAATGCGCCGCGCTGGCCGCGCGCTGGCTGGACGTGGAACCGCTCTCCGCCGATGCCGCGCTCTACCAGCTCAATGCGCTCAAGGCGCCCGGGACGCGCGACGCCGATGCACGCGCGCTCGCGGCGTTCGAACGGCTCGCCGCGCGCCTCGCGCGCGAGTACCAGACCCAGCCGGATCGCCGCGTGAGTACGCTCGCGGCCGACATCGCCCGCCGGATAGCGGCAAGCGACAGCGCCGGCGTCGAGCCAACGGCGGCGAGCGTCCCTCCCACCGCTGCGCCGGCTGGGGCGCCTCCCATCCCGCCGGTGGATCGACCCCCAACGCGCCGCGGGCGGCGCCGGATGGCGGCCTGGATGAGCCTCGCCGCATTGGCGATCGCCGCGGTCGGCGCCGTCGGACTCTTCGCGCGCCGCGGCGACGGCGTGATCCCGCCCTCGAAACCGGCCATCGGGATCATCGAGATTCGCAACCTGACCGGCGACACCACCACCGCGTGGCTCTCCACCGGTCTCCCGCAGATGATCGTCGCCGATCTGTCCCGCAGCTCGGCCGTCGACGTGATCGATCCGAGCCGGGTACTGCACGTGCTCGCGCGGGCCAACTTCTCCGCGTCAGCGGGAGGGGGTCTGCCACTCAGTACCGTGCTCGACCTGGGGCGCCGTGTGGGTGCAACGTGGGTGGTGAGCGGCACGTTGAGCCGCGCCAGCGGCGCGTACATCCTCAACTTCAGCGTGCACGACGTGGCCACGAGCGACCTCGTGCGCCCCTACGTGGTGAGCGACGCGGACGTCATGTCGCTCGCCGACCACGCCGCGGCTCGGCTCCTGGCGGCGGCCAACGCGCACGGGCCCGGACCGCACCTGGCGGAAGTGGAGACATCCAGCCTCCAGGCCTACCAGCATTACGTGCGCGCCGTGCAGGCGGGGGACGAGGGGCGGTGGCTCGATCAACGACGTGAGGTGGACGCGGCCATTGCGCTCGATTCCGGCTTCGTGGCGGCGCTCCGGATGGGGATCTTTCTCGCGAGCGAGAGCGAAGCGGACCCCGACACCCTGGCCCGCCTCGTGGCCGCGTTCAAGCGCGCCGCGCCCCGCGCCTCGGAGCACGACCGGTTGGAGCAGAGCGTGTACGTCGCCCTCCGGAACGGCGAGCGCAGCCGGAGCGAGGAGCTGGCCCGGCAACTCGTGCAACGGTATCCGCGGGACCCGCACAGTTACGCGATGCTTGCGGATGTCTACAACACGCACGGCATGTGGGGCGCCGCGGACACCGTGTTCATGCAGGAGCTCACCCTCGACTCGCTGGCCACCGAGGCGGGGGCGGGGCCGTGCGCGCCGTGCGTCGCCTACGGCGGGTTGATCAGCGACCGGGTGGACGAAGGCGATCTCCCGGATGCGGAGCACGCGGCGAATCGGTGGATCGCGCTCCAACCCGATCTCCCTGCCTCCTGGTCAGCGCTGGCCACGACACTCTCGTACGAGCAGCGGTTCGACGAAGCGCTCGAGATCGAGCGCCGAGCCGCCGCGTTGCGCGGCAACGACGCGGCATCACGCACTCGCATCGGGCGCGTCCTGCTCATGGCCCGTCGTTGGCGGGAAGCCGACTCGCTCATCACCATCCTGAGCACGAGCTCGTCGCGCCAGGAGCGCTCCGATGCGTTCGATCTGCGCATGCTGCTCCAGCGGGAGCGTGGGCAGATCCGCGCGTCCATCCGCACCGCCAACGCGTTTCACGAGTCGACCGATGGCGGCGGCGCGGTGCCGCTCATGAAGGGGAAGAGTCTGGCGGTACTCGGCGACTACGCCGAGGCAGCTCGTCTGTACGAGACCATGGCCCACACATCCGCCACGCCGGGCCCCGCGGTGTCGCCGATCAGTACACTCGTGGGCGACTGGTCGCGCACCTTCTGCTGGGAGCATGCGCTGGAGGCCGACGCCATTGCCGGCAGCGGCGACACCGTACGCCTGCGCGTGCTGGCCGATTCGATCGAGATGATGAGTGTGCGCAGCTATTACGGGCGCGACTGGCGGCTCGCCCACCACGTGCGCGGGCTCATCGCCATGCAGGGGCACCGCTACGCCGAAGCCGAGCGCGAATTTCAGGCGGCGCGCTGGGGCGTGGCCGGGTGGACGCGCACGGTGGCCGAGCTAGCCAAGGCACAGCTCGCCCTCGGCCATCCGCGTGACGCGATCCGCACCCTCCGCGATGCCTACGAGGGCCCGCTCGATGCGATGGGGCGGTACGAGCCGCGGAGCCGCCTCGATTTCCTGATGGCGAAATCGTTCCAGGCGGCGGGGATGGCGGACAGCGCGGCGGTTTACGCCGGCTACGTGCGCACGGCGTGGAGGGACGCGGATCCGGAGGTCAAGCGGCTGCTGGCGGAGTTGCGGTGAGTTAGCACGCAGGGGGCGGCGGTAGGGGATTGCACGCGCGTGACCGGAGTCGGTGCGCTGACCATCACGCTGCCGCCGAACTTGCCCGCGCAGCGTACGATGATGTTCGGACGGCGTCCGACAGTCACCTTCCCGCCGCTCGTCGTGACCCTCTCCCGGAACTTCGCTGGCCCGTTCCAGCAGTGGCTCGCCAGCGGCAGCCCCAAGAACGGCAGCCTGACCTTCCTCTCCACGGACGTGAAGACGCCCCTCTTTGTCCTGGACTTCACCGCCTGCGCATCACGACGATCACCAACGAGACGTCGACCGGATCGACAAGCATTCAGCGATGGACGGTCACGATGTCAGTGAGCGGGATGAGTGTCGCGTCGATCAATGGGAGTTCGATCCGCATACGCTGACATCGTGCCGCGGCCATCACCCCGTGGCTGGTCGCGGCGACTTCCGCAGTTTCGCGGCGAACACCGGGAGCCCAGCCCGACCAGGGTGAACGCGAGCGGGAGGAGCAGGCTGCCGCGCCTGCACCACGGGCCAGACGAAGAAGGCGAACCCGGGCCACCGTCGGCGCGGGTGAGGCCCATCATGGCGGCCGCCAGCTGCCCGCAGGGTGACGGGAGACCGCACCACCCCTCGCATTCGTCATCCGCCTGCGTTCCGCCGGCGTTCGCCCCCCACCGCCCGGTCCACGAGTACGCGACGCACCGCGATTGAAATTCCTATCCCCCGCGTTAGCACGAACGCTGGCCCCCACGCGTAATTGCCGCGCCAGCCGTGGGCGACCTCGAACGTGCGCCGCTCGGTGAGCACCGCGTCAAGCTCCGACCAGAGACTGCGAAGGCACTCCGCCCTCGGCGCTGACACCTTGAACGTCATGGCATCCTGCCCGCTGGTATGTTATTCGACGTCTCCCGAGCTGAAGTACCGGTCGAAGACCTCGGCCACACCATCATTGGCGTCGGCCACAAACCCGTCGAGCGACATGGACATGAGTGCGATGACCTTCGACGTCCCGCGCTCCGTTCGAGCAGCGGACATCGCATGCAGAAGCTACCATAAGCAATACGAACGAGCCGCACGAAAATCGACAAGGATCTTCGTGACGAGAAGCCGGGCGGACGAGGACAAGGTGGTCGGAAGCAACCCGCGGCCGAGGCTGTCGTCCGCATCACACGGCGAAGAAAGCGCCTTCTCCGCCGTGACATAACCGCAACGTCTCTGCCTGGGTCGCGCGCGTTTCTGCACGAGGATCACGAGGCCGCCGAACAGCTGTCGTAGTCTGTCGTCTGGACAACCGGCGCTCACATGCTGACCAACGAGTTGACGTGCACGAGCACCTGGGGCACGAGCTCCCTGAGGCCTTCTGCCTTCCAGTATCAGAAGTGGAGGGCCAGCGTCGAGCAGGGTTCGAACACCCACGGCTCGCAGCATCACTCCGCAAATCGCGCGTCAGATCCAACACAGTGGTACTGACAGTCCGTTACTTCGTCCACGCGGTCACACCACGGGTGGGATCCCCGAAAGCTCTCGCCTCCGTAAAGCATTGCTCAGCCAACTCCAGCTGGCCAAGCCGTTCCCAGACCGTCCCCTCATTGCCCACGAGGTGCGCAAAGATCGGTTCTTCCTGCAACCAACGACGAAAGGTCGCGAAGTAGTTGGGAAGAAACGAGCGCACGAATCCGTCATCTAGGGATCGATCGATATAGAACAGCCCCCCGTGCGCACCAGAATCTTCCTCCGCGATCGCGCTCTCCGGCGTAGGCCAACTGACCGACGCGGCTCCCGCCTCGCTCGCGAGCCATAGGGCGCCGAAAGTGGCACACTCGATCCACTTTGTCCCGATGGGCGCCCCGAGTTGCACGATCGGCGTGCTCACATCGTTCCGCATGCGCTTCACAAGGCGACAGGCAAGTGCCTGCCGACCCGCATTGAAGTTGTGCAATGCCTTGTCGAACTGTCCCATCTTCCTCTGCGTGATTGCGAGACTGTTGAACGCCTCAGCGAAGTCAGCATCGAGGCTGATCGCCCGACCAAATGCCTGGACGGCAGACGGGAATTCTCCCTGTAACTGATCGGCAATGCCGAGCGCGAGGTGAACGCTTGCTTGCGTGGGAGCGAGCTCAGCGGCTCTTGAGAGGTAGACTGACGCGGTATGGAAGTCGTTGAGGAATCGGGCAGCCTGCCCCGCTCCGTACCATGCGTACCAATCGTCAGGCTGTGCGTCGCACAACGCCCGGAACTCGGCCAAGGCCGCCGCCATGTCTCCTAGTCGGAGATGTTCCGTCGCCCGTTCACGGTCAGGAAGTGTCATTGGCTGTTTACTATGATCGCGCGGAATTGATCATGTCCGCTATACAACGCCTCGGCCAGCAGGTACACTCCCCACCGAGGCGCGCGTATCGTAGTTCGCCGTGCGACATGAACGTGCGCGGGTACCTTGAGCGCATTTGCGTCGCTCCCGCTCTACGGTGTGACCTCGTGCGTCCAACATATCAACAAGTCTCGCCGGCAATCCAAGGCGACAACGGCCCCGGGTGTCTCGTAATCGGCAATGTTGCAGGCAACGCGGTTCTCGAATGCCTGCTCTGCACTCTCCCACGTGTCGCAGCCAACTGCCCAGCTTGCACGGGACAAGTCGCTGGCCTCGATGAGCTCGCGGACGACGAAGGGGTGTCCACACTGGTTGTGAGCCGCTCGGGAACTGTCCTCGACTGGAAACAGCGCTTCGCAATAGCTCCGGAGCGTTTGCGCCTCCCACGTGAGGAATCCCTTCAGCAGGAGAAGGCTGTACCAGGTGTCACGGAAGAGAGGCGTGGGCCGTCGATCCTGCGCGAGCGCTTCCGAGCACTTCGCGAGCAGATCAGCTGTGGTAACCATTCGCCCGCCAGCGCCGAACACGGCGACGGAGAGCGCCTTTCTTCCCTCGACGAGCAGTGTGCGCGCAGCATGGGCGAACGCGATGGACAGATCTGTGCTTGTGGGGCGTGCGCGGAGCTTGGGTAGGTCCATGGGTCGAGCGATACTGCGATAGTGGATTCCTGAGGGCCGGGCGACTACCAGGCGAGAGGCTTGGAGCTGGAACACATATCGCGCGGCGGGGGAGTGACGAATCCGTGGTGGAGCGAAGTATCGTACGGCTGCATGCATCGCACTGTTCACGAACACCACAGCTACGCTGAAACCGACTCGAACACAAGAGAGGGAGACGAGCACTCCATGAATTGCTCGTCGGAAGCAGCGTTCGTTCGGTTCAATGCATCTAGTGCCGCGGTAGCCGTACTGTCCGATGCGACTCGCGCTCGCGACTGGGTCGGATCACAATCCGAGCGTTCTGTCCGATCGGCAACGGTCG
This sequence comes from Gemmatimonadaceae bacterium, assembly GCA_035701265.1. Taxonomy (GTDB): domain Bacteria; phylum Gemmatimonadota; class Gemmatimonadetes; order Gemmatimonadales; family Gemmatimonadaceae; genus DASSNU01. The sequence continues at coordinate 120,064 of DASSNU010000014.1, forward strand.
CAGTACGGATTCAATCTGCTGGAAAGCGACTTCCGCATCGGTCGCGAAGAAGAATAGCCCGGTCTCCTCGGGGCCCTGCGAAAAGCTGTGAAAGCTATCCGGCCCTGCCGCACTGCCAAGTCGAGTGACCAGACCACTGAAGTCCAGCGCAGCGTACACCTCGTCCGGCAAGGACACACCGTCCAGGTAGACGGCGACGGACTGCAACTGTCCGAATTCGCGGATCACACCGGCCGGACCGAGCAGCTGAGAGCCCGCAGGCGCCCCTGATGCCTCCAAGGATCGGACGATCAGCGGCAGCGCTTCATCGAGATTGGTGGTTTGCATTTCAATGTCGGCGTACTCGATCTCCCCGAGCTCGCCGAGCTGGGATCCACCGCCAGTCACTTCGCCAAGGTGTGCCGCCCGCAGGGCCGCATCGAGCGGATCCTCGTAGCGTGTCCCGCGATCCAGTGGCTCGATGTGTTCGTACAGGCGCGCGATGATCGTGGTCGATTCTGTCATGGTTTGGATGGAAGGGGTGGCGGTCGAATGTCCGCTGGACTGCGCTTGTGGCGACGAAGCGGAACCCGGTGGTTGCCGCGTTCTCTCAGCGCTTGGGGGCGGCCGGCAAGCCGAAGAAGTTGGCGCTGGGCGCCTGCATGCGGAAGCTGCTCGCGATCCTCAATACGATGGTCCGCACCGGCAGCCGGTGGTAGGCCGAGTACGCACTCGCGACCACTTGACGTTGAAGAGAGTTGTTAACGCTTGAATTGAGCTACGGGCGGCCAGGGTAGGACGTGAGTTGGTCGCCCGCCAGATCCAGTGAAATGTTAAGAGTCGACTTTCACCAGCCTGTCTCGTACAGCTCTTGTATAACGACGTGCTGAAGTTCCCCCGGTTTAGTAGACACCTCCAGCGCCTCGATCGAAATTCGAGGCAGGAGGTGTTCAGTGAAGAAACGAGGACCGAAGGCGTATAGCGAGGAGTTCCGCCAGCAGGCGTTGCGCCTCATTGAGGCGGGCGA
>DASSNU010000015.1:0-372480 GCA_035701265.1 Gemmatimonadaceae bacterium
TAAGTCCCTCGACTCTCGACCCTCGACCCCTCCCTACCCTCCCACGATGGCACCTAGAATGATGAACGGCTCCTTGCCATTCACCACGGGCTCGGGCAGGGGTTCGTCAGGCGAGTTGTGCGAGAGGTCCTTCTCGCAGGCATAGAACCGCACGAAGGCTCGTCGCTTCTGGGTCTGGTGGTCGCGAAGGGTGCCGCGGAGCATGGGAAAGCGTGCTTCCACGGCGTCGAGCACGGTGCGCTGCGTCACCGGCGCCGGCACCTCGAGCGCAAGCTCGTTGGTGTCGGTGCGGGCGATGACGCAGAGCGGATTGGGAAGGACGACGCGGATCATGCCAGGGTCTGGACCTCGACGGAAAGCACGGCCGGGAGATCTCGCACGATCGCGTTCCAGCTGTCACCGGCGTCCGCCGAGGCGTAGACCTGACCGCCAGTGGTGCCGAAATACACACCACAGTCATCCAGCGAATCGACCGCCATCGCGTCGCGCAGCACGTTCACGTAGCAGTTCCTGTCCGGCAGTCCCTTCCCCAGCTCTTCCCACTCGTTGCCGCCGGTGCGGCTGCGATAGACCCGCAGCTTGCCGTCCAGGGGATAGTGCTCCGAGTCGCTCTTGATCGGCGCCACGTAGATGGTCTCGGGTTCGTGCGCGTGCACGTCGATCACGAAGCCGAAGTCGGTGGGAAGGTTGCCGCTCACCTCGCGCCACGAGTCCCCGCCGTCGTCGCTCCGCATCACGTCCCAGTGCTTCTGCATGAAGAGCGTGTCGGGACGCGACGGGTGCATGGCGATCCGATGCACGCAGTGTCCCACCTCCGCCTCGGGATCGGGGATGTACTGCGAGCGCAGCCCGCGGTTGATCGGCTGCCAGGTGGCGCCGCCATCCACGCTGCGAAACGCGCCCGCGGCCGAGATGGCGATGAAGATGCGACGGGGATCTGCCGGATCCACGAGGATCGTGTGCAGACACATCCCACCTGCGCCCGGCTGCCACTTGGGGCCGGAGCCGTGCTCGCGCAGCCCGGACAGCTCCTTCCACGTCGCCCCGCCGTCAGTGGTCTTGAAGATCGCCGCGTCTTCCACGCCGGCGAGCACGGTGTCGGGGTCGGTGGCCGACGGCTCCAGGTGCCACACGCGCTTGAACTCCCAGGGATGCGGCGTGCCGTCGTACCACTGGTGCGTACCGGGGACGCCGTCGTAGACGAACGCGTTCCCCACCGGCTCCCACGTCTTCCCCCCATCGCTCGACCGCTGGATCTGCTGCCCGAACCACCCGCTGCTCTGCGAGGCGTACAGACGGTTGGGGTCGGCGGGAGAGCCCTTCACATGGTAGATCTCCCAACCCCCGAAGTGCGGCCCGCTCACGTCCCACCGCGCACGCTTACCGTCGGACGTCAGCACGAACGCGCCCTTGCGCGTGCCGACCAGCACTCGAACACCACTCATCGAACTCTCCTCACGGCTGGGGGGAGGGGGGAAGCGTCTCACCTGGGAAACGGGGGCAGGAAGATGCCATCCGGCCATTCCCCCGCGCCAGGGGCTTGATGGGCCCCCGGCTCTCCCGCACCCCCAACGCGCACCGTGTCCGCGTGCGGTGAGGGGGCAGAGACTCGTACGCGAGAGACTCACCGACCGGATCTTCTCCGGCGCACGAGCTCCGCATCCGCTTCGGGGGTCCCTCAAGGTCTCCCGGGGCGGCAGCACGCCCTGGCTCGTCGTGGGAGCAGGAGCCGCTATACTGTAATTATGCGCTGAACGCGCGGGGACGGAGGGGGGCTTCAGTTCCACGGCAGTCTTGGAGGGCAGCGATGCGGCGACCCTATGCATGGGCGACCAGCACCCTTGCGGTGGCTGGTGCAGCATTCATCTACGGCATGCTGGTCGCGCAGCACCACATCTTCCCCTTCTCGCTGATCGACGCCGCGCACCACAGGATCGCATCGCTCGCCGGCCGGTCGCCGCGTAACGTTGCCGACACCGCGGCGGGCGCGCGCATCTATGCCGGGCGCTGCGCGGCATGCCACGGAAGAGATGCGAGCGGGGGTCGGGGTCCGAACCTGCGGACGTCGACGCGGCTGCTGAACGAGCCGCACGTGTTCGACAGTATCGTCCGGCGCGGAATAGCGGGGACGGAAATGCCGGCGCACCCGCTTACCGGCACGGAGATGCACTCGGTGCGCGCCTACCTGCTCTCGCTCGCGCACGCGCCGCGCCGCGCCCCCGTGGCCGGGGACCCCGAGCGTGGGGTCGAGATCGTGCGCGGCGCGGGGCGGTGCCTCACCTGCCACCGGATCGGCGGCAATGGAGGTGCGCTGGGTCCCGACCTGAGCACGATCGGCGCACGGCGCGGCCCGGACTTCCTGGCGCGCTCGCTCATCGATCCATCGGCGGACATCGGTCGTGGCTACCGGAGCGTGCACGTGGTGACGGGGAGCGGCGACAGTGTCACCGCCAGGCTTCTCTCGGAAACGGCGTACTCGCTGCGCATGCTCGACGCCGGGCAGCGGCTCCGATCGTTTCTCAAGTCGGACCTTTCCAGCGTCGAGTTGCAGCCCACGTCGCTCATGCCGAGCTATCGTGGCACGCTGGACAGCGCTCAGGTGGCCGACGTGGTGGCGTATCTCGCATCGCTCGGCGGGGGGAGCGCTCCGTCGTCTCCGTCAAGCGCGCCACCGGTGGCGCGCGGTGCGGACAGTGGCGGCAGCGGCGCGGCGTCGTCGCGCCGCGCATCGGTCACCTACGCGCGCCTCCTCCGCGGCACCGCGGACGGCGAGGGATGGCCCACCTTCTCGGGGTCATACGACGCGCAACGCTACAGCCCGCTCGCCCAGATCACGCGCGCCAACGTGTCGCGGTTGGCGCTCCGCTGGGCGCGCCAGCTTCCCACGCGCGACGGGGTGGAGGCCACGCCGCTGGTGTCCGGCGGCGTGATGTACGTGACGTGGCCTCCGGGCGGCGTGGGTGCGCTCGATGTGCGCACGGGACAGTGGTACTGGAAGTTCGAGCGCAATCTGACCGTCACACCCAGCCTCTGCTGTGGGCGTCCAAACCGCGGCGTCGCCCTGCTCGGCGACCGCGTCTACGTCGGCACGCTCGACGCGCATCTCCTGGCGCTGGACGCCGCGACCGGCGCGCTGATCTGGGACACGCAGGTGGCACCCGCCGACTCGGGGTACAGCATCACCGGCGCGCCGCTCGCGGTGAAGGACATGATCCTCACCGGCGTGGCTGGGGGAGAGTACGGCGTCCGCGGCTTCGTGGATGCGTACGACGCGCGCACGGGTGAGCGGCGATGGCGCTTTCACACCGTTCCCGCGCCGGGAGAGCGAGGGAACGACAGTTGGGCAGGAGATTCGTGGAAGCATGGCGGCGGGCCGACATGGATGACGGGGAGCTTCGACCCCACGCTCGATCTCGTCTACTGGGGCGTGGGAAACCCGGGCCCCGACTGGAACGGCGACGTACGCCAGGGCGACAATCTCTACACGAATGCCGTGGTGGCGCTCGACCCGGACGACGGAACGCTCCGCTGGTACTTCCAGTTCACGCCGCACGACGAGCATGACTGGGATGCCACGCAGGCGCCGGTTCAGGCCACGGTGCCGTGGCACGGGCGGCCGCGGCGCGTGCTCGCGTGGGCGAACCGGAACGGATTCTACTACCTGTTGGACCGTGCCACGGGCGAGTTCCTCCTGGCCAGCGAGTTCGCCAAACAGACGTGGGCGGAGCGCATCGACAGCACGGGACGCCCCGTGTTGCGCGCGGGGAGTGCACCCACGCACGAGGGGAGTCGCGTGGCACCCACGGGAGTGGGAGCGACCAACTGGTGGCCGCCCAGCTACAGCCCGCAGACGGGACTGTTCTACGTCACGGCGCAGGACGGCACCACGCGCTATCACCGCGGAGAGGTGCGCCCCCCGCGCCCCGGAGCGTGGTACGCGGGGAGCGCGGCGGTGGAGGAGCTGGTGGAGCGCGCCGCGGTTCGTGCGATCGACGCGGCTACCGGACGGATCCGCTGGGAGTACCCGTTGACACTGGTCTCTCCCGAAGTCACCGAAGGCAGTACCTACACCACCTTCTCCCATTCCGGATTGCTCTCCACCGCCGGCGGGCTCGTGTTCGGCGGCACCAATTCCGGCTCGTTCTTCGCGCTCGATGCGTCCACGGGACGCGAGCTCTGGCGGAGGAATCTGGGTGGACCGGTGGTGATGGGACCGGTGACTTACACCTTCGACGGGGAGCAGCGCGTCACGGTGATCGCGGGGAACGCGGTCATCACCTTTGCCGTGACGCACTGAGCGGCGCGCGCCGGTGCGGGTGAGCGCACCGGTGCGCCGCAACGCACGGCTCCCGCTGCTCGCTCCGGGCGGAGGAGCGGCTACTCTTCCCCGTCGTAGTAGTTGTAGTAGTAGTAGCCGCCGTACGCGGGGACCTTGTGGTCGGGGTCGTTCAGCACCGCGCCCACCACGCGCGCGCCCACGTTCGTGAGCCGCCCCATGGCGTCCTGCGCGGAGGCGCGCTCCGTCTGCCCCGCGCGCAACACCAGCAGCACGCCGTCCGACTGCGCCCCCAGGATCTGCGCGTCGGCGGCCACGTGTACTGGCGGGGTGTCCATCACCACCACGTCGAAGCGCTCGCGCAGCGCATCCATGATCTCGCGCATCTGCGCGCCCCCCAGCAGCTCGCTCGGATTGGGTGGATGCGGGCCGGAGGTCACCACCCACAGATTCTCCACCGCGGTAGAACGGATGACGTCGTCCAGCGAGTCGCTCCCCAGCACCACGTTGGTGAGCCCGGGCTCGCGCTGCATCCCGAACACCGTGTGCAGCCGCGCCTTGCGGAGATCGCAGTCCACAATGAGGACGCGGATCCCCTGCTGCGCGAAGGTGACGGCCAGGTTGGCGGCGGTGGTGGTCTTTCCATCCTGCGGGGACGGCGACGTGACGACGATCGTGCGCAGCGTCTGGATGGCCTGGCTGAAGATGAGGTTCGTGCGCAGCGTGCGGTACGCTTCCGCCTCCGAAGAGCGCGTGTCGGAGATGGTGACGAGCGGGTACGGATGGTGGCGGCGCCCGCCGTTGCGTCGCGCGAGCTGCGGAAGCGACACGCCGGCGATGCGACGATGCCCGTTGGAGGAGCTCGCGATCTGCGGAATCACCGCCAGCCCGGGGACGTGCAGCGTGTTCTCGATCTCGTCGCGGCGGCGGATGGCCGTGTCGAGATTTTCCTTGAGGAACGCCGCGCCGCCGCCGAGCAACAATCCCACGATGAGCCCGATGCCGAGGATCACTACCGGCCCGCGGCCGATGGGGCGCGTGGGGAGTTGCGCGAGGTCCACCACTTCCACCTGTCCCAACTCCACCGCTTCGGCGATCTGCGCTTTCTGGAACTCCACGCGCAGCTGATCGGCCAGGTTCTTGATCGTCTCCACCCGCTCCACGAGCCGCGCTTCGGTGGCCTGCGCCGTGGGGAGCTGTTGGAGCGCGGCCGCGTTCCGCTCGCGCAGATCGCGCAGCGCGTCGATGCGCGCATCGAGCGCGGTGATCTGGCTGCGCACGGCGTCCACCAGATTCGCGCGCGCGACGTTGACGAGCGTGTCGAGCTTGAGCACGTCGGGGTTCGTGCGTGCCCGCGCCCACGGGCCGGTGACGAGCGTGTCGCGCGCCGTCTCGTATTGTACGAGCTGCGCGAAGAGCTGTCCCACCACCGGATTGGCGGCGATCCCCGGCGAGGAAACCAGCGCGCGGAGCGCGTCGCCTTCGCCCGGCTCGCGCGGGCGCTGGATGTCCGCCAGGAGGGAGGTGTAGACGCGGCGGTCCGCCTGGAGCTGTTCCCGCTGCGCATCCAGGCTCATGAGCGCGCTCTGCTCGGCGGTGATCAGGTCCTGCGTGCTGAAGATCTGCGCGTGGCTGCGGAACGCGCTCAGCTCCGCCTGCGCGTCCGCGAGCAGCGCTTCCTGCTGGTGGAGCTGCTCCTCGACGAACTTCCGCCGGCGGCGCGACTGCTCCTGCGCGCGCTGCTCATCCACCTTCTGGAACGCCTCCACGGCGGCGTTCACCATCTGCCGCGCCACGAAGGGGTCGTTGGCGGTGAACTCCACATCCACCACGTCCGTGCCGCGGCGCGGGCGGCCGGTGATGTGGCTCGTGACGACGTTCACCGCCTCGTTCTCGGAGCGCACGACAAGCAGCCCCGAGCCACGCTCCGGCGCGCGGGCGATGGCGAACGCCACCGTGCCCAGGTCCACCGGCTCTCCGTAGTGCGCGGTGCGCGCCACCGTGTCGAGCCGCGCGCGAAAGACGCCGCCGTCGAAGTCCAGCCGCACCGTGTCAGGGCCCGCGTCATCGGCCAAACGCACTCCGGTGACGAGCCGCGCCGGGAAGCCGCGGGCATCGAGGCGCGTGCCCACCGGCTGCTGCTGCATCGCCTCGCTCGCCACCGCGCGGCTTTGCAGCACCTGGATCTGCGACAACACTGGATCGGTGAACGCGCCCGGCAGCCGCTCGCTCGTCTGGTCGGCCAGTCCGCCGGCGATGGCCTGCCGCACATCCGCCAGGCGGATCACCGCGGTGGCGCGGTAGACCGGCTTGTCGGTGTAGACCACGTACGCCGCGATCGCGAGCACCACGACGCTGACGGCGAGGATGAGCCGCACGTGCCGCCGCAGCACCTCCAGCACCTCGCGCAGCTCGAGCGCCTGCGACTCACCGTCGGGCGCGTTTTGCGCGCCGGACGGCAGCAGTCCGGCGCGCTGCGCACCCGCGGAGGGGGGCGCCGGGTGCCGCGACGAGGGGGAGGGAGGGAGGGAGTCAGCCATGGCTGTGGGCGGCGAGCGCTAACGTGACAGCCGGACGATGGCGAGCGCCAGACCGGCGATGCTCGAGAGCGGAGCGATCCACTGGCGCAGGAGGTCGCGCTTGCGGGTGATGAAAATCCGGTCCCCCGACTGCACCGGCACGTTCACCGCCGCGGTATCGGTTCGCGAGAGATCGAGGAAGAACTCCTCCCCGCCGCGCACCACACGCACGCGGTCCAGCCGCCCGCGCTCCGTGGGGCCTCCTGCTTGCGCGATCGCCTGCGAGACGGTGGTTTCCAGAGGGAGCGAGTACAGATTCGGTGCTCCCACCTCTCCCCCTACCGCGACGCGCACCAGCGGCTGGAGCACGAACTGCGGGTCGGCATCGAAGCGCGTGAGATACTCCCGCATCCGCGCGCGCGCGCTGTCGATCGGCACGCCGGCCACCTGCACGCGCTGATACAGCGGATGCACGATCGCGCTGTCCGCACCCACCAGAAAGTCTCCGCTCATCTCCGGCTGCCGCCACACCACCACGTGCACCATGTCCCCCGGGTGGATCATCACGACGGGCGGGTCCACGGGAACGGGCACCTGCGAGGGCTGTGCGTGCGGCGCGCACGCCGAGCTCACGCACAGCACGGCGAGGCACGCCACGACCGGCGCGGAGCGCGCGCGCGATGAGCCGCGCGCGCGCACGGATGGCCGACGCACGGCCAGCCGGCCGTCGCCGCAAAGTTGTGGGGGCATGTCCCCAAAGATACTCACCCGGCCCCCTGCGCAACACGCTCCCGGCGCGACGGGCTCTCGCGCGACAGCGCGCGCGTGAACGCCTCGGCCACACGCTGCAGGTCGTCTTCCGTGAGATTCGACCCCGACGGCAGACAGAGCCCGCGCTCGAAGAGCTCCGCGGCAACGGCGCCGCCCACCGTCTCACACCCCTCGAACACCGGCTGCAGGTGCATGGGCTTCCAGACGGGACGCGCCTCGATGTTCTCCGCATCGAGGGAGAGCCGGACCGTCTCCCGATCCACGCCGGCGATGGCCGGATCGATGGTGAGCGTGGTGAGCCAGCGCGTGTGCATTCCCCATGACGCCTCGGGCATGAACGCCACGCCAGGACAATCGCCCAACGCACGCCGGTAGAACTCGAAGTTGCGCCGGCGCGCGGCCACGCGGTCGTCGAGCACGCGGAGCTGTCCGCGGCCGATGGCTGCGAGCACGTTGCTCAACCGGTAGTTGTATCCCACCTCGGCGTGCTCGTAGTGCGGCGCCGGCTCGCGCGCCTGCGTGGCGAGCTTGAGCGCGCGCGCGGCGAGACGCGCGTCGGGGGTGACGAGCATGCCGCCACCGCCAGTGGTGATGATCTTGTTCCCGTTGAAGGAGTAGATGCCGAAGAGCCCGAGCGTGCCCGGCGCGCGGTCGTGATACGTAGCGCCCAGCGCCTCGGCAGCATCCTCGATGAGCGGAACGCCGTGGCGCTCGCACGCGCGCACGATGGGATCGAGATCGGCGCTCTGCCCGTAGAGGTGCACCACCACCACCGCGCGCGGCCGGCGTCCGGCGCGTGCACGCGCGTCCAGCGCATCGGCAAGGAGCGCGGAGTCCATGTTCCACGATGCGCGCTCGCAGTCCACGAACACGGGCCTGGCACCCAGATAGCGAATGGGGAATGCGCTCGCCGCGAAGGTGAGCGTGCTCACCAGCACGTCGTCACCGGCACCCACGCCGGCGAGCTGGAGCGCGAGGTGCAGCGCGGCCGAGCCGGAGGAGAGCGCCACCGCGTTGTCGGCGCCCACGCGCGCGGCAAACTCCCGCTGGAACGCATCGACGTGCGGTCCCAGCGGGGCGACCCAGTTGGTGGCGAATGCCTCCGCCACGAGCGCCTGTTCCTGGCCGCTCATGTGCGGACTCGAGAGATGTATCCGGTTCACGATCCCTTCATCGGGCACGTCCGGTGGAGGCGTCCATCCCCAGCAGTCGCGCGGGGTTGCCGGCCACGGTGGCACCGTCCTCCACGCTCCTCAAGACGATCGTGCCCGCCCCTACCGTCACACCCGCTCCTACCGTCACCCCGGGAATCACCACCGCCCCCGCGCCGATCCAGCTCTGCTCCCCCACGTGCACGCCCCCGCACAGGACCGCGCCCGGAGAGACGTGCGCGGCGTCGCCCAGCACGCAGTCGTGCTCCACCACCGCGCGCGAGTTCACGATCACCGCGCACCCCACGCGCGCCGCCGCGTTCACCACCGCGCCGGGAAAGACAACCGTCCCCGCGCCCAGCAGCGCCGACGCGCTCACCACCGCTGACGGATGCACGAGCGCCGGGAGCAGCTCGGCGGGAACGGCCGCCAGCGCGCCGAACCGTGCGGCGTTGTCCCCTATGCCGAGCGCCACGGCATCGGCATCGAGCGGCAGGGTGCCGGCGCGGAGCGCGTCGCGGAAGGAATCTTCGAGCAGCTCCACGCGCGCGCCGCCAGGCTCCGCCTCGGTGCCCAGTCTGGCCGCGTCGCGGTCCATGTAGCCGGCCACCTCGCCGCCGGTGGCGCGCACCAGGTCGGCCACCACCTTGCCGTGGCCCCCCGCACCCCAGATGAGGAACGTCCTAGAGCGAACCACGGAATCTCTCCATGGTGGCGTGCCCCTGGTGGCTGATGCCGTGCCGCACGATCACCTGTTTGAGCGTGCGGAGCAAGATGCGGAGGTCGAGCGCCGTACCGCGGTGGTCCACGTACCACACGTCGAGGGCGAGCTTCTCCTCCCAGGTGAGCGCGTTGCGCCCGTTCACCTGCGCCCATCCGGTGACGCCGGGGCGTACGTCGTGCCGCCGCGCCTGCTCCGGCGTGTAGAGCGGGAGGTACTCCATGAGGAGCGGGCGCGGCCCCACCAGGCTCAGGTCCCCCTTGAGGACGTTCCACATCTCCGGCAGCTCGTCCACGCTCGTGCTGCGGAGCAACCGACCCAGCGGAGTGAGCCGTTCGGCATCGGGCAGCGGGGTGCCGTCTGGCGCAGTGGCGTTCCGCATCGTGCGGAACTTGTAGAGCACGAAGGGGCGTCCGTGGAGCCCCGGTCGCGTCTGCCGGAAGAGGACGGGCTTGCCGAGTGCGATGCGCACCGCCAGCGCGGCGAGGAGCATGACCGGGGAGAGGAGCACCAGCGCGGCGAGAGCGGCGGCCAAGTCCATCGCGCGTTTGACGGCCGCGTAGACACGGCGGCGCGCGGGGCGCGCGAGCAACCGCGCGTATTCGTTGTACAGCGCGTCCCACAGCCGCTCCGGGCGGAAGTCGCGCAGCACGCGCTCGCGGCCGGCGTGCCCGTGAGCGCGGCGAAGCTCCGCGTCCCCCAGATAGGCGGCGAGCGCGTGAGCCAGCGCCGTCGCATCGCGCGCGGGGACGAGCGTGCCCGTCACACCATCCACCACCGCGTCCACGCAACCCGGAACGCGCGTGGCCACCACTGGGAGACGCATGGCCGCCGCCTCGAGCGGCACGTTCGGGAACCCCTCGCGGTAGGTGGGAAGGGTGACCAGATCCATGGCCGCGTAGAGCGGCGGTGTGTCCCAGTCCATGCCGGCCAGGTGCACGCGCGGATCGTTGCGCAGCGCGTCGAGCGTTTCCGCCGGCACCGGATCCTGCGGCTCCACGGGGCCCACCACCAAGAGGTGCGCATCGGGGAAGTCGTCGCGCAGGCGGTGCCACGCGTCCAAGAGCTCCACCACTCCCTTGTCGCGCACCACGCGTCCAACAAATCCCACCACCAGCGCATCGACGGGGATCCCCAGCCGAGCGCGAACTTGCGTGCGCGTGTCCGGCGGCAGGCGGTCCGGGTGAAAGCGACCCTCGGCATCCACGCCGTTCCCGCTCCCTGCGCCCAGCACCACCATCTTCTCCGCCGCGCACACTCGCTCGGCCAGGGCCACCTGGCGGAGCGAGGCGCTGTTGCAGATGACGCGGTGCGCCATCATGCAGGAGACGCGCTCGGTGGCGCGGAGGAGCGTGCGCCGCCACCCGGTAGCGGCGGTGAGCGGGAGGCCGCGCATGTGATAGATGCGAACCGGCACACCGGCAATGGCGGCTGCCGTGGTGCCCAGGAGTCCTCCCTTGGGAGTGTGCGCGTGCACCACGTGAGGGCGGATGCGCCGGAGCGTGCGCACGAGCGCGGCGAGCGCGGCGAGATCGCGGAGCGGCGTGATGCGGCGCGGCATCTCCACGGTGTGTACGTCGATGCCGAGCTGCGCGGCAAAGCGCTCGCGGTCGGGGCCGGGAGAGGAGATGGCCGACACCGAGAAGCCGCGCGCGCGCATGAAGTCCACCTGTCCCACCAGGAAGGTGAGGGACATGGGGATGGTGGTGACGTGCACCAGGCGCGTGGGAGCGGCGGCCGGCGACACGCGCGTGCTCACGCGGTGCTCCCGGCGAGAGAGATCGCCTCGCGCCGCGCCAGGTCCGCCGCGCCGGCCATGGTGAGGGAGAGGAGACCGCGCCGCGCGCGCTCCTCCTCCGCCACGCGCAGCACGGCGCGCAGGACGTCGAGGTTTTCCTGCTGGTGCGCGCCGAAGTTGTGCGGATGCCACCAGAGGTGACAGATGCGCCCCGTGCGCGCGGCCTCGCGAATGCGCCCGACCACGCGCTCGAAGCGCCGCCGCTCGAGAGAACGCGCGCGTGGCGCGTAGGGGCGGAGCAGCGCGGTGGCGCGCACGTCGGCCAAACCGGAAGGTTGGGGAACCTCGTCCCACCGCTGCAGGTCGCTGCCGGGAGGGCCGGCGTAGCTGTCGAGGAGACGGGCGAGACGCTGCACGCGTCCGTCGCTTTCGCGTGTATTTCGGAATCGCCACATCCACGAGAGCGGGTTGCCGCGATACACGTCAATGCCGTGGTCCAGCAGGATCACATCGTACGCCGCGTCGCGTTGGTTGCGCGGAAACACGATGGAGCGCACTGGGGCGCCCCACGCCGCGGCGATCCGGCAGGCAGCGGCAAGATCCGCGCGGAACGCGTCCGCTGTCTGTCCGGGCTCGCCGCAGTAGTAGTGGGAGAACGTGTGTGTGCCCAGCTCCTGGTATGGCGTCTCGAGGATCCGGCGGACGAGGGACGGCGCGTAGTGGAGCGGATCGTCGTTCTCATCCGCGCCGAGTGGCTCGGCGTACGGATCCAGGTGCCGGTTGGCGTAGGCCGGGCGTGCGGTGGGGGAGTACGCGTGCAGCTCGTCACGAGAGCGAGCGAGGAGGAACCCCACCGTGGCCCAGGTGGCGGCGATCTGCGTTTTCTCGAAGAGCTCGAGCAGGCTCGGGATGACCTGCCTGGCGCCGAGGAGGTTCGCGTGATAGGGAGAGGTAGGGGTGTGCCGGTCGCGCACTCCCCAGTGGAGCTCGAAGTCGAGGGAGAGGACCAGGGCGCCTGGGAGGGCGAGCTGGCGGTTCACGTGGAGGCCGGGGCGGGATCAAGGAGCGTAGCGACGTCCCCTTCCTTCGATTCCTGCTGTGCCAACTCCTTCGGCAATTGCGGCATTGCTTCGAGTATCGCAAACAAGAAGGGGAAAAGGAATACACGCTGGCGAGCGATGATGCCGAGGTTGGTGATGAGGAAGCCGATGCTCAGCGAGTACGCAAGTACGAAGGGAATACTCACGCGAAGCAGCCTGTTGGATCTCCACTGCCGTAGAGAAATGGCCAGCCGGCGACGCTGATGGATGACGAGCCCCCAGAAGAACAGCATTTCCAGGCACGAGAACGCGACCATCGGGTTGTCGACTTCCCAGGGGAACGGTCGGAACAACACGTTGAAGAGAGCTTGTGGCGCGCCCAGAGGGCTGAGAGGCACTGCGTCTATCGCGCTGCCGCCACCAACCCGGCGAGCTGGCTCTGTCTCGATGTAGCTCTGGACTCCCTCAACATCGAAGCCACCTGCACCGATGGTGCGAAGGGAGTACCAGATCGCGCCGAGCCCCAAGGCGAGAATGAGCACGCCCTGCACCATCCTTGCGGGCGTCCACTTCCCACCGAACGAGAGCCAGTGACCGACGATAAAGCACAGAACGAGCACGGCGGCAAACTGCGGGCGGACGGCATACACGAGTACGGTTCCACTGCCGATCGCGAACCAATTGATGCGCCCGCGCCGCCCGATGTAACCCAACACGGCCAGCCCGATGCCGAGCATGATAACGGCCTCTTTCCCTACGCTCGACGGCCAGAACCAGAGTGAAGGAAAGAGCCAGATCCATCGGGCGTACCGTGAAAGCGGCACCGTCGGAAACGCGCGGCGAAAGGCCCGGGCGAAACCGAGCAACCCAACGAAGGCGAATAGCGAGAAGACGACGAACTCGCCTACGAGCGTAGGGCCGATGACCGCGAGCACCAGTCCGGAGGGCAAGTACATGAACTGTGTGCCCGTCCACGTGCCCTCGCGCCAGATGAGAGGATCAAGAACCTGAGAGAAATCCCAGTGACGGAATGACCGCGCATACCCGAGACCGACGTCGAAGTAGCCAATAGCGTCACCCACACCGTGGTAGTACTGCGTGAGCACCAGATATCTCGTGACGGCCCCCACGACCCGCAGCGCAAGCCCTGCGAGCACGAGTAGCTTGAGCGCTCGCGGAAGCCGGGACATCAGAATGAGGCCGGCCATCGCAACAAGGAGCGCTGGTACGAGCGCCGCAGCAATCCAATCGGTGGGAGTCATTCAGAAGAGCTCGAGATCGCCGACGCTCAGGTGCCACGACGAGAGGCGCAGTGGGTCCGGTGCAACGTCATCGCGCAGCGCCCGAACCGTGAGTGTGGGGCCTACCCGGGGAATGGGAAGGAAACCGACTGGTCTCAGCACATCGCGGTGCGTTGAGCCGGAGGGCGCCATGGCCGCAGCATAGTCCACATCGCGCGTGCTGCACAACTCCCGCACGAGCTGCTGCGCTACGCGCACGGAGAGCCGGTCAGGCCCTACCACCAGTTCGCAAATCCGGAGCTCGCGCAGCGCCCCGCGTGTAACGATCCGGAAAATCACGGCCGCTCCTGCATCTCCTTCCAGCCGCCAGGCAGCTCGGTATCCCTCGACGGGGGTTCGGGCGTACCGCCAGGAGAGATACTCGATTGACCGCCGGGTTCGCAGCCGCACGTCCGGTGTGACGTCGGCGTGCTCCAGCAGTGGGCCGAGACGCGGGTCTGCCACGAGTTCCGCTACAGGACCGCCGACCACCGGGGCGGGCTCGCCCATCGAGGACTGATGCCTAGCGCGGCTCCGAACGAGTCCGGCGACGAAGCGGAGTGGGCGTAGTGGGCGGACGAGTATCGTCACGCGCCCTACACGCTCCCACCCCATCTTGAGGTACCCTGGCCGGCTGGAGCTATTGGGCGTGTTGAAGACCATGGCAACGCCTGCGTCGCGCACTCGTTCAACGAGGGCCAGGGTCAGTCGAGAGAAAATTCCTTTCCCGCGCCAGTCGGGATGCGTCACGGTGTCTACCGCTCGGACGGCCGTCACGTCTCGATTGCCCGTCCTCCAGAGCCATCGCATGAACACTCGCAATCCCACGAGGCGGTCCTCGTCCAGCGCGAGCAAACACGGCGACGGGCCGAAGGGATTCTCCTCATGCTTCCAACGCCAGAAGCGTTCGCCCCACGCCGGATTCGAGGAGCCGAGGGATGTGGCGATGAGATGAAGGATGGCCGGGACATCGTCCGCGGTGGCAGCTCGAACTGCGAGGTCAGCGCCGCGTGCCACGGCCATTGCCGGCGACATCCAAGTAGACCTCCTCCAACTCGGCCATCATGCGGCGCATACCGAACCGCGCATGCACCAGCATGCGCGCGGCACGTGCAAGGCGTGCACGCTCGTCCGGAGCGTTGAGGAGCCGGATACAGGCATCCGCCAATGAGCGTGCATCCCGTTGCGAGACGAGTACTCCCGTCTCACCGTCTCGCACTACCTCTGGCACGCCACCGACGACGGTCGAGACCACCGGACACTCCATGGCCATTGCTTCCAGCAGCGCAACCGGGAGACCCTCAAAATCGGAGGACATGAGAAGGAGGTCAAAGTTGGCGAGGTAGCTCCTCACGTCTTCCTGCAGGCCGGCGAAGCGCACATACCCGTCCATGCCATACTGCACAGCCAGTGTATGTAAGGCGGGAGCGAGCGGGCCGTCGCCCACCAGGACGAAGTGTGCGTTGGGGATATACTCACGGACGATGCGCGCTGCCTCCAGCCACCGATCGAGTCGTTTCTGTGCGCGAAAGACCGCGACCGTGCCGATGATCGGTGCATCGGCGGGAATATGGAGCGTCGCTCGCAACCCGCTGGCCTCTACTGCTCGCCGGGAAAACGTCGTCGTGTCGACACCGTTCAGGATGGTGCGCACCGGTACCGGCCCTTGTACGTGAGCCCGGATGGAAGCCTCGACGTCCGCCGACACGGCGATCACCTGCGCCTGCCACCGCCACGTGGCCAGATTGAGCCAGCGGGTGGCTGGGTGGTATCGCTCCATGCGATTGTGTTCGGTGTACACGACAGGTACGCCTGCCAGCCGACCGGCGACACGGCCCACCGCGCCTGCTAATGGCAGATGGCAGTGCAGAATGTCCGCATTCCACGCGCGCAACGCCGATGCGACGCGCCATGCGGACAGAAGGATCCGCATGTTCGATGGCGCCGCGAAGCACGTGACAGGGGCACCCTGCTCCTCGAGAGCGCTCACCATCGCGGTTTTCCCCGGGAGGAAGTAGCCGTACGCGAATGTGAAGCGCTCTCGGTCGGAATGCCTCAGCCCCTCCGGAAGCAACATCTCCGCGCCACCACGGCCCAACGATTTGATCAGATGAAAGACACGCACGTGACGGGAGTGCACGAGATGCCTAGCTATGCGGCGGCAACGGGATTCTCGCCCCGAAACAAACGCCCAATTGCCTCGCGAAGCCTGCGTTCCGCCGCTGACTGATCGGGGACGAACCGCCGGCACGTTTCCGTCCAAGAGTGGGGCATCCCCGATTCCCGCAGCGCGAACAGTCTTTCGATGAGGGCCTGTTCCTGGGTGAGCGGCGGGACGGTTCGGATCAGTGCCTCAAAGAACGTTCCTTCCCCGATCTGTTCTGGCACGACGTGAACCGGCAGAAGCGGCCGACCGGTGGCCGCGAAGCTGGCCGATAGCGACGTATGATCCGTAATCGCGATATTGCAGCGGGCGAAGTGTACGGTCCAATCGTCTTCAGGCGAGAGCACTCTGACTCGGTCGGCGGCGCCGAAGCTGTGTAACACATCGGTCCAGTTCCGCGTGGCCCGGCGCCCTGCCCAGATGTTCGGATGAGCGCTGAGAACCACTTCGATACGGCCTTGCTGCGCGAGATCGGCAAGAGCGGGCAGGAGCCAGGTGGCATGCTGCTCTAATAGCCCGAATGGCCCCCACGTGGACATGATGGCGACAACCGGATGACACTCAGCAGGAGCGCGTTGAGCATTGGTGACCAACCTGGCCGTGCGCAAGTCGCCCGCTGCCACGATGCGACCCCGATACGAGGGGATGCGGGCAAGTGCCTCTGCAACGGCCTCGTCGCCGATATCCACCATCAAATCGTACACGGGGCGCCCGTCCGCCCAGAAGATACGCCGCTCGTCATAATAGTAGCTCCACCCCCGAACCGGCCTCGAGCGAACAGGGCCATGTGGCACGATGATGCGGCGCGCGTACGGATCGAAGCGAGCTGGAGCGTGATCCGCGAGCAGGATGTAATCGAAGGCTGCCACGCGCGCGCGCACGTCACTCAGAACTCTGAGTCCAAGAGCTCGGCAGCTCTGTCGAAGCTCGGCCGGCGCCGTGGCGAAGCCGTCCACGTGTGCGACATCCCGTACGAGCTCCCAGAGGAGCGCGACATAGTCGTACATCAGCCTGTTCTGAGCGACCACCAGCACCCGCGCCGCCCGCTGTGTAGCGCTTCTTCTCCCCCGCCGCCCGATGAACGCGAGTGTGTTCGCCGCTTCGTACAACCTGCGCTTTAGCAGCAACCGCGCCGGCGCCACAGGCTCTAGATGAGTGCCCATCTTCGACATCCTGGAGGTGCCCAACGGCCACGGGTCACTGTTCGTAGCCCCACGTGCGTGCTTGCTGAGCCACCATCGTCCAGAGTCGTTGTTGTGTAGCACGCGGCATCTTGTGTCGCCAATCCTCCGCGCGCGCTGAGGTGACGAACCGTGCGGCGATCTCGCCTACGAACGACGGCCGATCGGACGACGCGAACTCCGCCACCTGCGCACCCACGGAGCGCGGATCCTTCACCACGTCTTCGTATCGCACCGTAAGCGCAGTGTAACCGTTGGCGATGGCGCCCTCGATGCACTGCATTTCCCGACACCACAATTCCGCTGCCAAGGTTAGATGATCTTCGTCGGAGGCGGCCAAGGCATTCGGTGTTTCACCGCCGCGGAACCACAGTGGCGTGTGCGGCCACCATTGCACCCGAGTCAAGGAGCGTGCAACCGCAAGTGGGTGCCTGACGACGTGGAGAAAACGGACATCTACGTCCGGCAGACTCGCGAGGACGCGGATCCGTCGGCCGTTCCGCGTGTTCTTGTTGAGGAACACGCGATTCCCTCGGGCGAGCTTCCGAATTGCGCGAGAGACACGCTCCACTTCCGCGCTGGAAATGTCATTCGGAGCCAATTCACCCGTCGTCGCGCCCGCAAACCTCGGTAGCTGCCGATCCCACCATACGTATGCCTCCGATGGTGATAGCCAGCGGGAGCGCCTCTTCCCGTGCGCCATGCGCGTCGCATGATCATGAACCGCGATGCGGTTGATGAGTCGACTCACACCGACATCAGCCTCCACACGACTGATCCAACGGAGATTCGGCGATACGGCGAGCATGTCGTACACCATCGTCGTGCCGGACCGGCCGACTCCGATGACGAAAACTGCGCGCGCGATTCCTCGGTGTCGCGACACTCTCAATGACCCTTCAGTCGAAACGCCGTACGGAAGACGGTGGATACCGATGGGGCAGCGCCGGGCGCGCCAAGGAATCTATGACGCCGGGCGAGTCCATCCACCACCGCCAAAGTCCCATACGCCAGTGCTTTCCATGCTGCACGCGGCCGGATCGGAATAGAGAGCAGCGGTTTGGCAATTCCGCGAAGGGCTCCCTGGAGTACCGCGATCCGGGATGAACCGAAGCGCGTCTGCAGGGAAATCAAGTTGCGGAGCCCGTAGTAACGCCTCAGCGTCGGCAGGGATTCGACCAGTAGGCGGGGGTGCTGGTGAAGACGAACGGACTTCTCAGGTCCCAACACACGATCATCTTCCAGGGACAAGAGAGTCCACCCTTGCGCCCTCAAGTGCATGCCGAGACCAAGCTCCTCGAACCCCCAAAACATGGTCTGCACCCAATCCGGTAGGTCCAGCAGAGCTGCGAGACGATAGACGGGGCAGTATCCACCATGGAGCGAGCTGACCTCTACCACGGCCTCTGTTGGTAGCTTCTCTGGGCGCTTCGTCAGCATTCTCCTCGTGTCAAAGACCGACCCACGATGGCCAACCCCTGCAATCCGCCGCCCGCCCAGTTTTGCCTCGGCGTCCAACAATGCCCGCACAGCGCGCTCGACGCACTGTCTATCCCGGAACGGGTCGTCGTCGTCCAATAGAACGACAAGCTGATTCTGAATATCGGATGTCGTCGCGAGGTATTCCGCGGCCAGGGGGATCGCGCCAGCGGGTCCAAGATTCTTCTGGGTCCTGATCACGTGGATTCTGCTTGCAAGCGGCAGCGCAGTTGGATCGAATGGATCAGTTCCGACATCCACCACGACAAACGTGTTTGGCGTCAGAGTTTGGTCGACGCAACTCTGTACAACCTCGCACGCGAGATGCGGGCGATTGTGCGTTACCAACACGCCGGTGAGGATGAGCTGTTGCACGTTCCTCGCTGCGATGGCACCCGTTCCGTTGCTCTGGAGCACCCGTTATTGCTGATTACGCAACCGCTGCACGCAGCACCGCCTGTGGCGTCATGTCCTCGGGCATCCGTAGATTGCCCAGCCATACGGGTGCCTGCGTAAGTACCATCGCACATTGGGACGGTGCAAACGTTTTCGGAAGCCGCACCGAACATGAGCCGCAGCACCGGCTGGTGGGATATTCCGCAACTGGTGCAAAGTTGACGTTCCGGAGGGCGGAGGCCCACCGACACTTCGACCAGCAGCCTTTTTCTGCGCCATCTTAGAGACGACTCAAGGAGTGAGCATGCGTTTCGTCGTTACCGGCACCGGGCGATCTGGTACGGGATACGCCGCGAAGCTTTTCAACGCAGCCGGACTCAGGTGCGGCCACGAAGATGTCTTTACAGACAAACCTGGCCTATGGGATTCGGCGGCCCCGCGCCAAGGGCTCGTCGCACGGGCAAAGGAGCCACTTGGGCGTGCCAAGGAGGAGCTGCGCCGACGGCGCACGCACTTCGAAGGAGATGCGTCTTGGATGGCCGTGCCGCGTCTGGCAAGATTCAAGGGCGTGTCCTTCCTGCAGCTCCGCCATCCTATCCCCGTCATTAGGAGCTTTATGGGGACGAAGTTCTTCTCGAATCCACTTGAACATCGCGCGCAACGCCGATTTGCGAGTGCACATTTTGAAATTACCGGCGACGATATTCGCGACGCCATGCGGTGGTGGACCTTCTGGAACGGCCTCGCAGCTGCTCATGCCACCATGGTTTATCGCCTCGAAGATATGGGCGAGCCGCTGTTCACTGAAATCTTGCGTAAGCTGGGCGTCGAGACGCCGGCCGACCGCGCGCGCGTTGCGCTAAGTACGGTCGCCGGCGGCGTGAACTCCTCACGAGAGCGAGGGATTACTCCAGGTGCGATCACGTTCGAAGATCTACCAGATGGTGAAGACAAGGCTGAGCTATTCCGAGCGGCCGTCGCGTGGGGATACGACCCGGAGGACAGCTAGGTTCTGCGCGTGGTGGCCGGAACTTCAACAGATGTCGCGGCGGTAGCCTGTAGTTGGTGGCCAACGCGGTGGGCCGCTTGAGCACGCGGTTCTGAGGCGGCCAAGTCCCGAGCGCTTCCAGACCACCGGCGTTGCGGCACGTCTACGCCGCCCCTCCTGCCATTGCACGGAATACCGAGCTCGAGCCTATCAATTCGTCGTACGTTCCCGACTGCACGATGCGTCCCTTGTCCAGCATATAGATCGCGTCGCAGTCCCGGACGGAACTGAGCCGGTGCGCGATCATGACGAGCGTCTTGGCACGTGCGATGTTGTGAATCGCCTCCATGACAGCAGCCTCGGTGATCCCGTCCAGCGCACTCGTTGCCTCATCGAAGATGATGAGCTCCGGATCGTTGTAGAGTGCACGGGCGATTCCGATGCGCTGCCGCTGTCCACCACTCAAGCGGACGCCCCGCTCCCCCACCACCGTATGATACCCGTCGGCAAGCGAGCCGACCGCCTCATGCAGGTTGGCGATCTTCGCGGCACGCTCCACAGCGGCCATGTCGATTTCATCGTCCGGCATTCCGAACGCGATGTTTCTCGCGAGCGTGTCGTCACACAAAAAAATGTGTTGCGGGACGTAGCCGACGAGCCGTTTCCATCCCGGAAGCATCGCGGCGTTCACGGGCGCCCCATCCACCAGGACCTGCCCCTCCTGTGGCACAAGCAACCCGAGGAGGACATCCACGAGCGTGGTTTTGCCAGACCCGGTCGCGCCGACGAGCGCAATCTGGCCGTTCTTCGGCACCACAAGGTCAATACCTTCGAGTGCGGGCGTGCTGCATTCGGGATACCGAAAGGTCACCTTGCGCAGCTCGATCGCTCGCGTGAACGCGAGCGCTGACGCTCCCTTCTGCGGTAATGCGATTCTCTCCGGCACAGAGGCGACCGGTGGGTGCCGGTTCGGCTCCAGCAGGTCAGCGTGCAACACATGCAACGCCGCTCGATTGAAGCGCAACGACGTCACGCCGAGGAACACCTGCTGCAGCGCAGGCATCATCCTGTATCCAGCGAACGCGAAGAGGCTCACGATCGGCAGTATGTGCGTCACGTTCCGCCCAGCCATCAGGGACAGCAGGATAATGACCAGCGCGCCCCCGAACGCCACGGGCTCCATAACGTAGCGAGGAACCGCCGACACAATCTGATTGTTCGCCATGTGCCGGGAGAACAGCGCTGATGGTCCGGTGAACCGCCGGAGGAAATGATCCTCGCGCCCCGTCACTTTGAGTTCTTTGATGCCACCGAATGCTTCCGCGGCCGTCTTGAACCGGAGTGTGTTTGCGTGCAGGCGCTCGCGGCCAATGCGCCCCTGACGCCGACGTACCCCGAGATAGATCACACCGTACGCGCCGCCGAACCCGAGACCGATGGTAACCGCCAATCGCACATCCACGACAACAAGCAATGCGATAAGAGCGGTCACCATTACTGCTCTTGCCAACGCATTCAACACCGGGATCAGAATGCCGGTGATAACGGAGTTTACCTCACCCAGAATGTTCTTCGAGAGATCCGACGTGTTGCAGTTGAGGAAGTAGACGTATGGCTGCGACAAGTACTTGCGGAGTAGGCGTACGGAGAGCGAATGGTTCTTGTTCCAGACCAAGCGAAGCGTCAGCCACGTCGTGAGCGCTGACAGTACGTTGTTCACCAGAATGAGGATGAGGACGCCGAAGCCAACCGCGATCACGAAATGCTGCATGTTCGTGAAATGGAACATGGCATAGACGCGACTGAGCACGCGATGACGTGTCACGACGGTCGGGTCCGCGACCAGCGCCATGAACGGCATGATCGACGCCACCCCGGCCATCTGAGCGAGCGCGGTGACGACGATGACGCACAAGAGCGCCAATAACCCAAGGCGCTCTCGACCCTCGAAAAGGTCCAGGATCTTGCGGAGGTCGGCTAGCATGCCGGCCCCGGATTTGGTCGTCGCATGCCGGACCATCCCAGCGGCCGCGGAACAGCGACTGCGATCGCGGAACGGTACGTGTGAGCTCGCATGGGTGGCGGCGGTGCTGGATGCTCCGTACGCGCGGACGTGGAATGGGCTCTGAGAGGGGACGGCTCGCCGCAGAGAGGCCCCGCATCAAGCGGATGTCCACGATGGACGGGGAGACGCACTGTGGAGCAGACTGGCCCACGCATTTTGCTCTTGAATCCGAGATGTGACCGAGTGGCAGCGCGACACAGATGTGGCGGCGGGAGTGTCGGCGCACCGCGCCGCATGCTCAGCAACGATCTGGCCGCACGTGCGAACCTGTTCCCGTCATGCCATCGTCCGAGCTTCGAGCGTGATTTCCCCTAGCTTTGTAATATACCACCCGATCGACTCGCGCATGCCGTCGGCAAAGCGGTGGGTGGGCTCGTAGCCGAGCTTCGCCCGGATCCGCCCGATGTCCGCCTGCGAGTGCCGCACGTCCCCAGGACGCTCGGCTTCATAGAGCGGCGTGGGGTGCGCGATGCACACGCCCTCGTCGCGCAGCGCCTGCACCAGCACGGAGAAAAGCGTGTTGAGCGTGGTGCGCTCGCCGCACGCCACGTTGTACACGGTGTCCGTGGCGTCGCTGGTCGCGGTGCCGGCCAGGATGTTGGACTGGATGACGTTGTCGATGTAGCAGAAGTCGCGGCTGGTCTCGCCGTCGCCGAAGATCGTGCAGGAGCGGCCGGTGAGGAGCCGCCCGATCCACGCGGGGATCACCGCGGCGTAGGCGCCCTCCGGGTCCTGCCGCCGGCCGAAGACGTTGAAGTAGCGGAGCCCGATGCACTCCAGGCCATAGGTCCGCTGGAAGACGCCGGCGTAGAGCTCGTTCACCACCTTGGTGACCGCGTACGGCGAGAGCGGGCGGCCGATCTCGTCCTCCACCTTGGGGAGCCCGGGATGGTCGCCGTACGCGGCGCTCGATGCGGCGTACACGAAGCGGCGCACGTGCATGTCGCGCGCGGCGACGAGCATGTTGAGGAAGCCGCCCACGTTCGACCGGTCGGTCGCGATGGGATCCTCGATGGAGCGCGGCACCGAGCCGAGCGCGGCCTGGTGCAGCACCACATCCACGCCCTCGCAGGCGCGACGGCAGGTGCTCAGGCTCCGGATGTCCCCTTCCATGAACTGGAAGCGCTCCGCCGCTTCGGGGCAGAGTCCGGAGAGGACGTCATCCAGGTTGTGCTGGTAGCCGGTGGAGAAGTTGTCCAGCCCCACCACCGTCTGGCCGAGCTGCAGGAGCTGCTCCACCAGGTTGGAGCCGATGAAGCCGGCCGCGCCGGTCACCAGCCAGCGGCGCGGCGACTCGCGCAGCTCTTCCAGAACGTGTTCGTATCGCGTCACGCGCTCAGCTCCGTCGTCTCCCGAGTCGTCTCCGGGCTCCATGCGGGCACGGGAAGGCAATCCACGTGCTTGTTGGAAGACGAGCGGGAAGGCATCCGCGCAATCTGAGCGGGTGCGGGGGTGGATGGAAGCGGGGGGCGTGCTCGGCAGACAAGCCTCTCTCCCCACGCTACCCCTTTGCAAGCTCGCTGAGCAATTCGTCCGCCAGAACGACGAACGATGCGGCCAGCGTGTCGCCATTCTCGAGCGGAGCCGCGGCACGCACGGCCATCCGAACGCCCTGCGCAGAGCGTGACCCGAACAACTGTGGAATCTGACGCAGGGCGCTCGCCGTCACCCCAAGCGAGACGTCGTCCAGCTCAAGGAGATGAAATCGTCGGACGAGCTCCGCAGTCGGAATGGCGCGCAGGAGCCGGTAGACGTCCAGGGAATCCTTGTCCCGCAGCCGCTCACCCGTGTCGGTCCGGTCCAGTATCTTGTGGATCTTCGCAACAATGAGCGCAGCAGGTCCGGCCACAGCGACGTCGAACCGGCGCTGGTCGCCGGATTCCAGTCCCGCGATCGCTTTGAAATCCTTGTCGACCACTGCGGCTTCCAACCCCTCGGCCTTGCGGGCAGCACGCCGTGCATGGGGTGGAATTCTCGCGCTGCGCCGTCCACCTCCACCCAGCGATTCCGGCACAAGGAGATCTACCGCGACCACGCGCGGTGCCCCGTCCACAACGATCGAACGCTCCCACTGTCCTACAGCAGCTCCCGGGCGAAAGCCTCGCTGCCCGAGCGCTTGCTCCAGAAGAGGCTCTCCACCCAGGTGCCGCGGGTCGATCGCAAGGTCACCGTCAGTCGTGAACGGCGCCACATTGAGGTCGGATTCCCCCGTGTGGAGATACACTGCCTGCGCACCCACGAGCACGATGGAGCCCAGGTGGGCGCTCAGGCACTCCAGCGCATCGAGCAGGAC
The DNA here is from genome assembly GCA_035701265.1 of Gemmatimonadaceae bacterium. Lineage (GTDB taxonomy): Bacteria > Gemmatimonadota > Gemmatimonadetes > Gemmatimonadales > Gemmatimonadaceae > DASSNU01. The sequence goes on from DASSNU010000015.1 coordinate 24,063, forward strand.
GCGCCGCGCTGCGACGTACAGCGGATCAGGAGCGCCAGGCACTTTCGTTCGATTGCATCCAGGTGAGGAGCGCCTCGCCCTCGGACGGCTCGCGTCCCGTTCCTGTCAACAGGTCTGCGGCACACTGCGATACGGCCACGCACGTCAGCTCTGCTTCGCTCCTCGTGCGCTCCCAGATGACGCCGTCGAACGGCTCGAGGAGAAGCACGTTCGCTCCCACGTCCACACGCGTGAGACCCAGATCGGCGGCCGCCTGCTCGGGCTCCTCCACGTAACACGACAGCAGGCGCGCCGTTGCGGTGGCCGCTGCGCGTGGTACGGCGCGAGACCCCGTCAGCGCCCACAACGGCTTGTACACTCGCAGGCGCTCCACGAGTCGTTCGACGCCTCGCGGCTCGAGAACTGCCAGCGCGCGGTTGCTCCGCGTCACGGCGTAGTCCTGCGTCCAGCGTCGGATCAGCGCCCGCCAGTCCACCGAGCCGACCCCACCGCTCTCATTGCGCGTGATGACCGCTTCTCCTTCCAGCAGCGCCAGCACTCGGGTGACGTAACCGGGGTTCACCATCGCTCGGCGCGCCAGCTCGCGCACGCCCACCGGCGGGATCCAGTCGCAGAGGGCGCGTACCACGCGCGCGGCGGATCCGCCCTTGAGCGAGCGCACCTGCCTTTCCTGCGGGGCCGGATCACGCTCAGCACCCTGTGACGTGATGAAAATCGCAGGGCGGTCGACCACGATGCTCGCATTCCCCGTCATGTCGAGGTAGGACACCCCTTCCGCCGCCAGAAGTTCTCGAGCACGAGGGCTGAGGTACCCCGCTACGAGCAGCACTGCCGAAGCGCCGCGACTGCGCGCACCCTCGTGCAGACGCGACGCGAGAGCCGCCGCTTCGACGGCGCGCACGCGTGGCTTGGCCTCGAGGATGATCCTCCCCACGGAGCCATCCGGGGCGGACACGCGAAGCATCGCGTCCGGCCGGTCGCGCGAGCGTCGGGATCGTGGCTCGCGGTCCGCCACGATGGTCCATCCCGTAGGAAGCTGCGTGCGCAGAAGCTCGATGGCACGCTGTACGAGTGTGTTGCCGCTATACATAGTGTTGCGCATGGTGTGCAACATAGCATGTTTGCGCAACACAAGCAACCGCGTCCCAGCCGTTCTCCCTCGCGAGACTTACTCCGCCGAGCGCGCTATGCGGACGGCGTATTGGACGTGTCGACCGGGAACCGCCCCCACCCCCGCCCCCCTACCCCTCCACCAGCGCGCGCGCGATCCGCTCCCCCGCGCGACCGTCCCACCCGTCCGGCCGCCGCGCGGTGCGGTCTCCGTGCTCCAACGCCGCGATGGCCGGCGCGATCTTCGCCGGATCGGGGACGAGCTGGTTGGTCCCCTCGGTGATGGTGATGGGACGCTCGGTGTTCTCGCGCACCGTGATGCACGGGATGCCGAGCGCGGTGGTCTCCTCCTGCAAACCCCCGGAATCCGTCACCACCACCGCGGCGCCCTCCACCAGGTCCACCATCTCGGGGTAGCTCACCGGATCGAGGAGCCGCACGGCGCCGAGGGAGATCCCGCTGTCGCGGAGCCGCTGCTGCGTGCGCGGATGCGCGGGGAACACCACCGGCCGTCGCTCGGCCACCTGGCGCAGCGCGGCGGCGATCGCGGCGAGCCGCGACGGCTCGTCCACGTTCGACGGGCGGTGCAGCGTGACGACCACCGCATTGGAGTCGAGCGCGAGCGATGCGCGAAAGCCGGTGGCGCGCGCGGTGGGGAGCACGTGGAAGAGCGAGTCGATCATCACGTTCCCCACAAAGACGATCTCCTGTTCCGATTCTCCTTCGCGGCGGAGCGTCTCGCTCGCATCGCGCGAAGGCGTGAGCAGGAGACTGGCCAGCCGGTCGGTGACGATCCGGTTGATCTCCTCGGGCATGCTCCAGTCGTTGCTGCGGAGCCCCGCCTCCACGTGCGCCACGCGGAGCCCGAGCTTCACCGCCACGATCGCCGCCGCCATGGTGGAGTTCACGTCCCCGTAGACCACCACCCAATCGGGACGCCGCTCGGCGAGCACCGGCTCGATGCGCTCCATGATGCGCGCGGTCTGCACCGCGTGCGACGCCGAGCCCACCTCCAGGTTGTGATCGGGCGCGGGGATGCCGAGATCGCGCAGGAATCCGCCCGACATCTCGTCGTCGTAGTGCTGCCCGGTGTGCACGATGATCTGCCGCGCGCCGAGCTCGCGCGCCGCGCGGTGCACGGGGGCGAGCTTGGGAAAGTTGGGGCGCGCGCCGACGACGTGAAGGAGTGTGGGCATCGTGTGAGAGATAAGCTAACGGAGGGGAGATCTCGCTTCATCGAGACGCGGCGGGACGACGGGAGGCAACGGGGACGTGCGCGCTCCCCTCCCCCGCCAACGCGACATCGGTGCGAGGGAAGGATGCCGGCCTCCCCGATCCGATGCCATTCCCCGCCGTTGTAGCCGCCAGCCTGAGGTACGGTCACCGGCACCCGCGCCGTGGCCCACCCTCCCACATTGACGACTATGGTACAGCGTACTATATTCTACGGCGTGCCCGACTGGCACGGGATCGAGTTCATCCATCTGCCCAGCTATCGCCGGTCTGCCGAAGTGCTGATCGATGATGAGGAGCAGCGGACGCTCGAGGAGCGGCTGGTGCACGATCCGGAGACCGGGCCGGTAATGCCCGGCACGGGCGGCGTGCGCAAGCTTCGCGTCGCGATGCCCGGGCGCGGGAGACGCGGCGGCGCGAGAGTGATCTACTACTATCGCAGAAGCGCGCAGCGGATCTACCTGATCGTCGCGTACGCCAAGGGTCGGAAAGACGATCTGACCCCTGCGGAATGCGCGACGATGCGGAGGCTCACTACGCTACTCGAAGGGGAGACATGACCACGCGCACGGTGGGAGAGGAGATCATCGCGGGGCTGGAGGAAGCGCTCGCCTACGAGCGCGGCGAGCTGAAGGGGGTGAAGGTGACGCGCGCCACGCTCGCCACGCAACGCGCGGGCGTCGCGCCCGCGCCGAGCGTGGGCGCGCAGGGAATCATGGCGCTGCGCGAGCGGCTGCGGCTGTCGCAGCCCGTGTTCGCGGCGGCGCTCAACGTGAGCCCGGAGACGGTGAAGAAGTGGGAGCAGGGGACGCGCGATCCGGACGGCGCCGCGCTCCGTCTGCTCGAGCTGGCCGACGCTCACCCCGAGTGGATCATCGAGCGGATCACCGCCGCGCCAGCGCGTACGCGATCACCGCGCGGGACAGCCCGACATTCTCGCCGTCGATGAGCTCGTCCAGAAGCTCGCATCCGGATCGGCGAATCGCGTGCGAACGCGAGAACGTCCTTACGGATCGCACGTCTCGTCCCGTTCCCACCATCTGTCGGGCAAGTCGCGTTGTGCTATCTCGCACGGCACGAAGTCAATGCGCACGACCGCATCCAGCGCCCGGGCGAGCTCGGCGAGAGTGGACAACCGTGGGTTGGCCGTGCCGGATTCGAGGCGCGCGATGGCGGGCTGCCTTGTGCCGAGTTGCTCCGCCAGCGCCTCCTGACTGAGACCGCGGCGCTGCCGGAGCCGCAGGACCGCTTCTGCCACATCGAACGAGGGCTGGCGCAGCCACTCCTTCAGGAAGGAAGCGCTACCGAGCCGCTCAGACAGGCGGGATCTCGACCTCTTGGAGCGAGTACGCGCCGCGCTCGAGGGCACCGATGAGCGTCGAGCAGCGGACGAGGTCTTGCGCGTCGCGTTTGTCACGTTTTTTCGAGACGGAATGGAGGAAGACGATACGCCGGTGTTCCCGGTCGGGTACAAAGAAGTACAATCGCCAGGGGCTGGGCTTGGCTTTCAGGACGTAGACGCCAACCGATCGCCCCTCGAACGTGCACTGGCCTAGCTTCTCGTAGCGCGGGCGCCCCTTCCCGCGTTCCGGAGGACATCCAGCCAGCCGCAGCAGGCGAAGCTGCCGCAGGATGGTGGCGAGCTCCCGATCGTTCGCGTCGCAGTAGGCGTCGCTGGATGGACGCCTGGTCCCCCGCACCACTTCGAGCAGTTGCCAACCGCCCGCCCGATCGGGAGGGGTATAACACATATGTTATACCCCCGGAATATGACGAGGCTCGGCTGTGATCGCAACCGGAGCGCCTGCGGGCAGTAGTTGCGCGGCCATGACTGCGCACACTGGGGGCAGTCGAGGCACACCGCACCATCATTCGATTGGCGGGAAGAGCAGAAGTCGGCGGAAGTGATCCGCGCCGGCAGGGCCCCGCGCTCAAGCCTACTCGCGCTGGCCGACGCTCACCAGGACCGAACGGGTCGAGCGCGTTAGCGAGCGAATGATCGCGCCATCGAGCGCATCACCGCCGCGCCAGCGCGTACGCGATCACCGCGCGCGGCGAGCCCTCGGCCAGCGCGCCGCCCGCGGCGATGAGCCGGCGCGCGGCGTGGCGCCCCTGCACGCGGACGGCGATCTCCGCGCGGAGCCGCCCCACGCGCCGCACCGCGCGCCATGACGCCTCCGGCACGCGCGCAGCGGGCACGCGCGCGTCGAGCACGTGCGCCGCGCCCAGGAGCGTCTCCATGGCGCGGCGCTCCACGCTCGCGTGCACGAACGCCGAGACGCGCGCGAGGTCCACCTGCGGATCGCTCACCACTGCGGCCACGTCGATCACGTCGCGCAGCGTGTAGCGGAGCATCCGGCTGGCGGTCGCGTGCGCGAGCGTGTGCTCGGCCAGCGCGGCCGGCGAGGGGAGCCACACCGGCGCGCCGCCAACCTCCACCTCACGCGCGTCCTGCCAGATGTCGACGCGCGCTCCGTCGGCGCCGTGCCGCCGCGCGAGGCGCGTGTGAATCTCCACCGGCAGCCAGCCAGGGAGCGCGATGGCGTCCAGGTGGTGATGCCCGGGGATGTGTTCCACCACGGCGTATCCCATCTCGCACTGCAGCGCGCGGTGCAGCAGCTCGGCGCCCGCGCGATCGTCGACCAGGAGGTCGATGTCATCCATGGTGCGCGAGGCCGCGGTGTGCGCGCCGGCCAGGAGACGCGCGGCGCCCTTGAGCGCCATCACGCGCACGCCGCATCGCGCAGCCAGCATGGCGATGCGCGCGAGCTGCGGCGCCACGCGGAGCGACTGGCCGAGCGCGAGCTGCGCGTCGTCCTTGAGCAGGGCGCGCACGTGCGCGGGAAGATCCAGCGCGTGTCCCGCGTCGAGCATCCACCCCCACACCGCGGGTCCGCACCGCTCGTAGCGCAGCACGCGGCGCCACCACGACGCGTCGGCGTCCGATGCGCGGCGCAGCACGGTGGCACCCGGCTGCTCGCGGCGCACGGCGCTCGAGAGGAGATCGTGAATGGCGGAGGCGATGGACATCGTGCGCGCGGAGTGCGGCGGTGCGCGAGCGCTACGGAACGAGGAACGCCGGCTGGCGATCGTCCTGCGAGCGCGCGAGCAGCACGCGGCGGCGGTGATCGGACACCGTGTAGGCCACCAGATCGGCGGCGCCGCTCGTGGGGACGAGCGCGCCCACGCAGTACGACGCATCGCACGCGGGCTCTCCCATGTCCTGCGACTCGATCGGGAAAGCGTCCGTGGCACCGGTGCCCAGCGTCACCACGTGCAGCGCGTTCCCCACGCCGGGCGTGTAGACGATGCGCGTGCCGTCGGCGGTCCATGCCGGCTCGAAAGCGCCGCTCGCTTCGTGCGTCACCTGCTCGGCCGTTCCTCCGGCGGCGGCGACGACGAACACCTGCGACGTCCCCGTGCTCACCGAGGCGAAGGCGATCATCGAGCCATCGGGGCTCCACGCCGGCGACTGCTCCGGCACCGACGCCGCGGATCCGGTGGCAAGGGCAGCCACGTTGGCGCCGCTCGCGTCCATCACGTACACGCGAACGATCCCGCTCCGATCGCTGGCGAACGCAACGCGTGAGCCGTCGGGTGAGAGGGCGGGAGCGAAGTCCGCCGCGGCGTTGGTGGTGAGACGCTGCACGTTCGCGCCGTCGTTCGCGGCAGTGTAGATCTCGCTGTTGCCATCACGATCGGAGGTGAAGACGAGCTTTCCGGCGGCGCTGTGCGGCTCGCTCTCGTTGCTCGTGGTCTCCGTGATGGGTGTGACGACGCCGCTCTCCGCATCGAGCGAGTAGAGCTGCGAGTGGCCGGCATCGTCGGTGGAGACGAAGACGATGGGCGCGAACGGCGGGAATGGCGGATCGCCGCCCGGACCGGCGCCGTCGCTGCACGCCAGGAGCACGGCGGCGGCGAACATCGCGATTCCCGCGCGCGAGCGTGCGACGCGCCATCCAGCGCCGCGTCCGCGACGCTCGTGCAACGGTGCGCGATGCGTTACGCGAGACACGGTTCCTCCGCCACCGCTTCGGCGAGCGTGTGGGCCACGCGGTGTAGTTGCGCCGGCGAGTGCTCGAGCAGGCGCACCGGCACCGACTGCACCATGTGCGCGAGCAGGCGCAGGTGCGCGGCGGCGTGCCGGTCGTTCACCATCACCCAGCGCGACTGCCGCACGAGCGCGGCGAGTGCGTCGAGGGGGCGGAGGTGGTGCACGGCGTCGTGCGCGGCGAAGCGGACGAAGATGATCGCGGCGAGCGAAGCGGAGCGCGCGGTGTGCGCCGTCACCGGCATGCGGCGGCGCGGGTCGGCGACGTCGGCGGCGTGCGCCCAGCGTGCCAGCTCGGGAAAGTGATCGATGAGGGCGTCGCTCACGTGCAGCGGCTCGCGCCACGCGTGACAGCGTACCGCGTCCCCGTCCCGCTCCACCACCACGCCGTCATCGCCCAGCACGCCCCATCCCGCGCGCGCGAGCGCGTAGGTGAGCGTGGATTTTCCGCTGCAGCTGTCGCCGGCGAGGAGCCAGGCACGTCCGGTGGGATCCACCACGCCGGCGGCGTGCACGTGGTAGCGTCCGCGAGAGCGCAGCCGCTGGATGGCACCCGCGCGCGCGAGCACCTGTCGCGCTGCGCGCGATGCGCTCTCGAAGCCGGTTCCCCTCTCGAGCCGTCCGCCGCGAACGTGCAGCTCGGCGCCTTCCGTATCGTGACGGAGGTGCACCGTGTCGCCGCGCACGAGCCCGGTGACGGGGCCGAACTTCCAGGGGAGATCGGCGCCGCGTGGAGTGATGCTCTGTGCGGTGCGGGTGCGGCGAGCGGCTGCGCGCGACTGAGCGCGCACTAGCAGGGCGGATCGGGGGGTACGCCGCTGCACGTCTGGCCGGCCTGCAGGAGATAGAGCCCGGTGAAACCGGAGACGTTGAGCGTGAGCTCGGTGAGCGATGCGTGTCGCACCAGCGCCGGGGGGCACCAGGGGCGTGGCCTCTTCTCGATTGTACTGATTGTCATGAGGTCTTCCCCTGTGGTGGGCGCCGCGCCCCGAGCAAGAACTGCTCCGATCACGTATCTGACGATCCAGGGCCCCTTTGGAGTAACAGTCTGGGTGTCACACCAGGGGGTGAGATGTGAAGGCGCCTGGCAGGGGCCGGTACTGCGCCCCCACCAGGCGGTCCCCCCATTCGAGTCGAGCTATGACTAGCGGTGCAGGATCGCGGGCTGGCGGGCGGTGCCGAAGGCCGGTACGACGTCGGCCGGTGTGCCAGCGGCTGCCGCGTAGAAGTCCACGTCGGAGCCCGCTGCGGTGGTGACCGCGGCCACGCACCCATCCGCCGAGCACGACGGCTCGCTCACGCCGAGCGTCGCGGTGGCGTATTCGGCCACGGCTTGCGTGGAAACGTTCACGGAGCGAAGGCGCAGCCCACCCGCGTCGGCCACGTAGACGATCGAGCTGCCGTCGGCGCTCCACGTGGGGAGGAAGGCGCCGTTGAACTCGTGCGTCACCTGCACGGCGGATCCGCCGGCGGCGGGGACGACGAACACCTGCGACGTGCCGGTGCGGACGGAGGTGAAGGCGATCATCGAGCCGTCGGGGCTCCAGGCGGGCGCGTCTTCCGGCGTCCAGCTCTGCGAGCCGGTGGCGAGCTCCACCTGGTTGGCGCCGGTGCTGTCCATCACGTAGAGGCGTGCGGTGCCGCTCCGGTTGCTCACGAAGGCCACGTGCGCGCCGTCGGGGGAGAGCGCCGCCTGGTCGTTGGTGCCGGCGGTGGTGAGCTGCGCGACCGACTGGCCGGCGACATCGGTGATGAAGATCTGCGCAACGCCGTTCCGATCGGAGGTGAAGACGATCCGTCCCGCTGCGCTACTCGGCGCGAAGTCGTTCGCGTTGCTCGTCATGAGCCGCGAGACGGTGCCGCCGCTGTAGATGTAGAGCTGGTCGCTCCCGCTGGCGTTGGAGACGAAGGCGAACTCGAGCGATGCAGGCGCCACGGTGGAGTCCTGCTTCGGCTTCTTGCTGCCCTTTTCACCGCCGTTGGACGGCGAGTTGCCGCCCTTGGCGAGCTCGCCCGTCTGGGTGAGTCCGGTGCCGAGCTGGTTGGAGCAGGCGCTTGCGCTGGCGATCAGTGTGACGATTGCAATCGCGAGCACCTGGCGGCGCGCGCGTGAGCCGTTGGTGCGCGCCGAGCGATTGTCCGTCGCTGCACTCTGGCGGGAGTTCGACATGGGGGGGTCTCCTGGAGTGGTTCGTCGTGCTGCTGTTTGGATCGAGCGTGGCCCGATCGCGCCTTTCTGACCCAAAAGACTGGCCCAGTTTCCAAACTGTCACATTATTTGTCACTCATGAGGTCTAGCTGATATTGGAAAGGAATTTGTGGGCATAGTGACTGAAAACGTGCGGTTTGGCGGGGTGTCGGCGCGTTTTGAGACGGGATGGGCGAGCGCCCGCGATTCCGGGGGTGATCTATCGGAGCGATCGGACTGGCGGCGGTGATACGATCGTCTTCCAGACTTCACCGCCCTGTCCATTTCCACAGGGCCGCCAAGTACCACGGGGCCGCCAAGCGCGCACGGCGGCACATGCCGCCATCCGATCGACCGTCTCCTCATCCACTCTCGACACCTCCCACTTTGAATGCCGCGTTCGGCAGGCTTCGACGCCGGGCGATGCAGATTTCAACGCCGCGTTCGGCAGGCGGCTGGTGGTGCCATTCCGTCCTCCACTCGACCCTCCTCTCCTGCAGCACCATGTAATCAAGTGATATCGCCCGCGATACCATGCGAACAGGATCCCAGGTGATGAGCTGTGATCAGATGGTATCGCCCGCGATACCATACGATGACGATGCCATGTGATGAGGTGGTATCGCCCGCGATATCACTTGGATGAGGTGGTATCACCCGCGATATCACTTGATCGCAGGGCGCGGGAGACGGAGGGGTGCAGGGTGGTCCGAAGCGGAGAGCGGGGTCCGAAGCGGAGAGCGGGGTCCGGAGAGGAGAGCGGGGTCCGGGGCGCCGCCAGGCCTCTGGGGCGCCGAGAAGCCTCTGGGGCGCCGAGAAGCCTCCGGGGCGCCGAGAGGCCTCCGGAGCGGAGAGAGGGGTTGTGAGAAGAGAGGGCGAACCGGGGAGGAGCGGCTGCCCGGACAGGAGAGGGTAGCCCGGACAGGTGAGGGTAGCCCGGACAGGAGAGGGTGGTTGTGACAGGGTGGACTGGTGACGAGGCGGGCGCAGACGGGCGCCAGGTAGGCGATCGCCGCCCCTTCCGCCATGTCTTCCGCGCCTCACGCCGGGAGTCGGGTGCATGCCGCCACCAGATGCGTGACCGGAGGGATATGCAAAGGGTCAGTGTCGCGCCCCGCAGGGGAGCCGCCCCTCCCGCTCACGCACTCGGCACACCCCTCACAACTCCCCTCGAACTCGAGCACCGAGAGTGGCGCCACGCGGGAGAGCTCCTCACACAGTCCCGCCCCAACGATCGAGCGGCCGTCCCATCTCGATCGAGATGGGACGGCCGCCGGTTGGGCTCCCCCAAGGGAGCGTGGGTTCCGTGGAGTGGAGGCCTGGGGTTCCGGGCCGTGCTGCTGTACAGTGCGCCTATCCCTTCCTGCTTGCTCTTCCTGTGCCGCGTTCCAGTCCTACTTGCCTGTCCTTTACCGCGTTCCCGAAAAGACCGGTGAAAGGTTGACTGATGAGTGGAGGCCTGAGGTTCCGGGCCGTGCTGCGTACATCCATGGTACCTGCTGGCGCGTCACCGCCGAGTGTTACGGCTGCGTCACGCCGATCTCGTACGTCACGTTCGACCAGAGCGTGCTCATGGTCTTCCGCGACCCGTTGTTGAAGAACCCGAACATGAAGCTCCGCGAGTGGCTCACGTCTCCCTGCGACGTCCAGGGGTCGTTCGGCAGCGCGCTGTAGCTCACCGTGAGCGCGGGGGTGGTGGAGAAGCCGATGAAGAGCTGCACCGACGTGTTCCCGTTCTTCACGATGCGCAGCTGATCGTTGCTCGTGAACGACGACGTGCTGATCTGGCCGCCCACCTGGTTCAGATTCCCGTCAATGAAGTACGTGTTCTTCTGTCCGATGGCCAGGAGGATCAGCTTGTTCTGGTCCGTCATCCCGATGAGCCCGACCTGTTGATCGCTGTTGGCGCCGTACGAGCCACTGTATGAGAAGGCGATGTACGCGTTCTGGCTGGTGCCCAGCGAATCGCTGCGGTAGTAGAGCAGCTCCGCCTGGTCGCTGCTGCGGTTCGTGTCCTCCACCTTGAGGCAGCGCGAGGCGAAGAGCGGGCAGCCGGAGGTGACGATGCTCCCCCTGGTGGTGCCGACGTCCACCGTCTTCCAGAACGGCTCGGTGCCGTTGTCGGGGAGCGAATCGGGGCGGTAGTCCACCTTCCAGCGCGACTCCTGCGGCGCCTGCCATGCGGCGCTCAGCGCGATGCCGAACGAGTACCGCTTGATCGCCGTGTCCACCACGAAGGTGATGTTCTGCGCTCGCGAGAGGTCGGTGCCGGAGTTGGCCACGCCGTCGCTCTTTGCCAGGACGTCGTTGAAGAACCAGTACGGCTGCGCGGTGGGCGTGGTGAACGACGCCGACCCGTGCTGCTGCGAGACGGTGATCCGGCAGCCGGCCGTGTTGGCCACGCAGCCGGAGGTTGCCACCGGCATGGTGGTGAGGAACGCGAACTCGCCGAGCGTGTCGCGCGCCGTCGCGGCATTCCCCGCCTGCGAGGTGCCGACGGCGAAGCTCAGCAGGTTCTCCACGCGCATGGTCATCGGCAGCTTCCACTGCCCCTGCGCGTTGATCGTCGCCGGCGACGCCATGGCGAAGCGGAAGGCAGCCTGCTGCTTGGTGCCGTAGATCTGCCGGTTGCTGCCGGCGCTCGCCGACATGTTGTCGATCGGCGTGGTGGTCACCGTGCCGCTGGCGACGTCCACGTCTACGCGATACATGCCGGTGATCTCCTGCTCGGCCGCAGGGGTGCCGGGAAGATCGGGCTGCGTGAGCGGCGCGACGATGGAGTCGCTGCTGCAAGCGGTGCTCGCCAGGAGGGCGACCATCGCTGTAACGATACCGGCACGCTTCAGAGTCAGGCTGAACATGGCGAGCTCTCTTTCCTTGGTGCCGCCGGCCGAGTGTGTCCGGCAGCCTCCCGTCCCGACCTGGTGCCTTGGGACGTGGCGACAAGTTAGGGGTGGTCAATCATCGTGAAAACGCCCTAACATGACTGATTTCCAATGCGCAAGTCACAACTTCCGGCGCACGACAGAGCGCCGCGGATCACTCGCGTAACTAGCTGATACAGGGTAGGTTGTGACGCAGGAGCGCGAGACGCCTCCGGGCAGACGGACCCTCGACTCGTCGTGCCGGTCAGATGGGCCGCCGCATTCCGGTTAGAGCGACTCTAATCCACCGGTGGCGTGTGGGAGGTCGTCAACAACATTTCTTTGCAACCGGCTCGATCATCACGACCGAATCCGCCCTCCGTGCCCACTCTGCCGTCGCAAAATCACGCGCGCAGAAGCGGGGCGAGTGTGGGGGGGAGGGGGCAGCGCGCGTACCGCGGAGCGGTGGCGTCCTCCGAAAAGCGATCGACGCTGGATCGCCGGTACGAAGGAAGCCGCGCGGCGGCGAGCGATCGGGTACAAACCATGCACTGGGGCGCCACACTTGGGCGCCAATAGATCACGCCGGCGAATCTCGCTCGAGGCGTGTCGGTGCGATCCGGAGGCCCTGGCGGTGGCAGGTTGTGGGTGGTGGATCACGTGGCCGGCAGTGGCGCGCGGATGTGACGAGACGGTACCGATCTCGTCCCATTCTGAGCGCGCACGGCGTGTGGCGGCCGCCGAGTCTCACGGCGTGTGACGCTTGTGTCGCACGGACTGAGCAGTTCTTATTCACTGCGTTCGCGGCGCCGCCCGATCCGGGCGATGTGACGCATCGGCGAACGCTCCGCGGGGACACTCTGTCCTTTCTCGAGTCTTCACAGCGAGCGACGTAGCTTGGGCCGCCTTCGAAATCGGCATCTCCTTCTCCTCGACGCCGCGCTGATCGCCGCCACGGCGATCGTGGCGTACGCGCTGCGTTTCGAGGGATTCAACTGGTCGCGCTTCGAGACGTCCGCGGCCCTCCTTTATACCGCGCTCTCCGTCGTGGTATGGATCGGCGTGCTGCTGGCGGCCGGGCTGTACCGCCGGCTCTGGCGGCACGCAAGCGTGGTGGAGCTCGAGCACATCCTGCTCGCCGGCCTCTCCGCCGGCGCGGTGTGCTTCGCGCTCGGCGCGATCGTGATCCCGGGGCTGGGGATCTCCCAGGCGCGCGTCCCCCTGTCGGTGCTCTCGCTGCACGTCTTCTTCGCGCTCACCGTCGTGGCGGCGCCGCGGATGGCGCTCCGCGTGCTGGGCGCGCGCAGCCAGCGGCGGCGGAGGAGCGACGACCGCCGGGCGCTGGTGGTCGGCGCCGGCGCGGCGGGACAGTTGATCGCGCGCGAGCTGCTGGCACACCCGCAGCTCGGGCTCAATCCGATCGGCTTCGTGGACGACGATCCGCGCACGCACAACCTGCGGCTGCACGACCGTCCCGTGTTCGGCCCGCTGTCGGACATCCCCGAGGTAGTACACCGCCACGACGTGGGGGAGATCGTCATCGCGATGCCGAGCGCGCCGGGACACGTGGTGCGCGAGGTGCTGCGTCTGGCCCAGCTCGCGCGCGTGCCGACGCGCACGGTGCCCGGGCTGTACGAGATTCTGAGCGGGCGCGTGGGGGTCTCGAGTCTGCGCCAGGTGCAGATCGAGGATCTCTTGCGGCGCGAGCCGGTGCGCACCGATCTCGCGTCGGTGCGCGCGCTGGTTGTGGGGCGCACGGTGCTGGTGACCGGCGCGGGCGGATCCATAGGGAGTGAGCTGTGCCGTCAGCTGGCGCAGCTCGATCCGGGGACGCTCGTGGTGCTGGGACACGGGGAGAACTCGATCTTCACCATCCTGCACGAGCTGCGCGAGCAGTTCCCCGGGTTGGCGGTGGTGCCGGTGATCGCCGACGTGCGCGACCGGATGCGTATACGCCGCGTGTTCGAGCAGCACGCGCCGCAGGTGGTGTTCCACGCCGCGGCGCACAAGCACGTGCCGCTCATGGAGCACAACGTGGTGGAGGCGATCACGAACAACGTGCAGGGGACGCGGAACGTGGCGGACGCGGCAGCCGCGGTCGGCACGGAGCACTTCGTCCTCATCTCCACCGACAAGGCGGTGCGTCCCACCAGCGTGATGGGGGCGAGCAAGCGCGCCGCCGAGCTGGTGGTGCAGAGCGCGGCGGCCGCGTCGGGGCGGAACTTCGTGTCGGTGCGCTTCGGGAACGTGCTGGGGAGCCGCGGGAGCGTGGTCCCCACCTTCCTGCGGCAGATCCGCGCGGGCGGCCCGGTGACCGTCACGCACCCGGAGATGCGCCGCTACTTCATGACGATCCCGGAGTCGGTGCAGCTCGTGTTGCAGGCCGCGGCGCTGGGGCGCGGCGGGGAGGTGTTCGTGCTGGACATGGGCGATCCGGTGCGGATCATCGACCTGGCCACCGATCTCGTGCGCCTGTCCGGACTGGAGGTCGGTACGGACATCGAGATCCGCTGCACCGGCGTGCGTCCCGGGGAGAAGCTGTACGAGGAGATGTTCTTCTCCGAGGAGAACGCCACGCCCACGGAGCATCCCAAGGTGCTCCGCGCGCGGAACGCCGTGGCGTCACCCGATGTGGCGTCGCTCATCGACGACCTGATCGACGCCACCGAGACCGGCGCCAAGGCGGACCGGTCGCTCCGCCAGATGCTGGCCTCGATCGTCCCCGACTACGTGCCCGACGGATCGCCGGCGGCGGTGCCGGACGCGCCAGCGGATGAGGACGGGGACGAGGACGAACGCGCCGCGCAGGCGCCTGCGGCCGGCATGTCGACCGGGGCGGTGGTCGCGCCGGGCAACGGGCAGATTTCGGCGGAGTCGAGTCGAACCGCAGTGAGCGCGCCAGGGTTGGTGGTACCCGCCCCCGCGCCGGACTGAGCGTCACTCTCCTCGCTACCGGAGCGGGCTGGGCTTCACGTCCGGAGCCAGGCTGGGCGACGGTTGCGTGGCGGGCCTTGAGCGTCGAGTCAGCGCAGGACCGCGCGTGGATCGAGCGGCCGTAGGCGCGGCGGGCGCGCGACATGTATACTTGAGGCTCCATGCGCCGACCCTCCCTGGGCGCCGAAGCCGAAGCAGGCGCCATCCATCTGCGAAAGTCCCTCCCCCTGGCCGCCGCCATCCGCTGGACTCCGGATGACGGGCACGGCGACCCGGCGTGGGACCGCTACGATGTGTTCATCACGCAGGATGCCCTGCGCGGGGTGGACCGGCACGTGTGGACCGCCCCCGACCGGGAGCTGCTCGGCTTTCTGCTGGGCGACCTGTACGAGTGTCCGGAGAGTGGGGAGGTCTACGTCATCGTGCACGCCGTGGTGCGCACGGAGCACGAGATCGACGAGGAGGCGGTGGAGCAGATTCCGGAGCAGGTGTGGCGGGACACGATGACGGCAGTGCGGACGCGGCGGGCGCGGGTGGTCGGTTGGTATCGCAGTGCGCCGTACGTCGGCCAGGCGCCCACCGCGGCGGACGTGGCCACGCACCGGTCGCGCTTTCCCGAGCCGTGGCAGGTGGGGCTGGTGGTGGCCACCTCCGGTCCGCCGGCGGGCGCGGTCTTTCGCGTGGTCGAGGGAGCGGCCGGTGGGGGAAGCGCGGCTCGTGGGGTCGCAGCCGCCGGCGCGGGCACCGGCGCCGGTGCCGGCGCGGCGGGTGGCGAGGGGAGCGACTCTCTGGGCGCTGCGGCTTCGCTGGGTGTGCTGGGCGGTTCGCGCGGGATCTTCTCTCCTTTCCTGGAGCTGCTGCACAAGGATGCGCTCCCTGAGGGAGACGGTCCCAAGTCGAGCGTGATCGACTGGGAGAACTACGTGGCCGGGGAGCCGGTGCGCGTGGTGGAGAGCGTGCAGAAGGTGCGGACCGCTGCCGCCGGGCGGAGCGCGACGGGCGCCACAGGTGCCGCGGGTGCGGGCGGCGCCGTTCCGGCCGCGGTGGCGCGCGGGACGATCACCGGTTCGCCGGGGATTCTGATCCCGACCGGTGCCGATCATCCTGTCGTTCCGCCGAGTGCTCCCCAGCGGCGTCGTCCGATCTTTCCGGTCATCGGATACGTGCTGGCGACGATCGCCGTGCTGGTGGGTGCGGTGATGCTGGCGAGGCGCGTGGTGCCCGCGCTCGAACCCGACGGGGGTGGGGCGCGGCGCGTGACTGCGGCGCACGAGAGCGGCGCGGGCGCGGTACCGGGCGCGCCGGCTGGCACGGGCGCACAGCCGGGAGCACCGGGGCTCGGCGCGACGCCGGGAGTGGCAGGTGGCACCCCCGGTGCGGCGCTCCAGCCGTCCGGCGCGAGCGCGGCGGCCATTCGTCGTTTCTCGCTGGCGGCCGACTCGCTGTCGCGCGCGGTGACGAACTACCAGGCGCGCGCGGAGGATTTTCGTCTGCACCGGATCGCGTGCTCGCAGCTCGCCACCGGCTACCGGTTGGCGGACGAGCAGTTTCAGACCGTAGCGAGTGTGTATGGCGAGGTGCGCGATTCTCTCCTGGCGCCGCAGCACGGGCGATACCAGCAGATCGTGGACAGCGTGGCGGTGCTGAACCAGCAGTTCGACGCCTCGGGCTGTCCGCGACCGTAGCGCGGAGCGTCGCGCCGGCGCGTGGTGGCGTGCGGAGCCGGCGTCGCGGCGGCATTCTGCGATTGCGTCGCGGCGGCATTCTGCGATTGCGTCGCGACGGCATTCTGCGGCGGAGCCGTGGCGGTAGCGCGGCGGTAGTCGCTTCCTGCACAGTGGGCTTGCGATGAGCGGCACACTCGTACTCTTGCTGGCCGTGGCGGTCGCCTACCTGGCGGCGCGTATTGCCTTCGATTGGCTTGCGCGGCGCTTTCTCATTGTCTCCGGCGCGGAGTACCTGCTGCTTGGCATCCTGCTGGGGCCGCAGGTGTCCGGCGTGCTGTCGGCCGGGGTGCTGGAAGGGTTCTCGCCACTCATCATTCTCGCGCTCGGATGGATCGGCGCGATCGTGGGGACGCAGTTCTATCTGCGCGGGCTGGTGCGGATTCCCGGCATCGCGTATCGGCTCGCGTTCGTGGAGGGGGTGGCCACGTTCGTGTTCGTGAGCGGGCTGGAGTGGTTCCTGCTCGCGCGCGCGTTCGAGCTCACGTCGCGCGATGCCATCGTGCCCGCTGTCGGGCTCGGCGCGATCGCGGTGGTGTCGGCGCCGGCCGGGATCGAGGTGGTGAGCCGCCAGTTGGGGCGGCGCGTTCCGGTGGTGCGGCAGCTACAGGTGACGACGGCGATCGATGCGCTGGTCGGAATCTGCGCGCTCGGGCTGCTCTACTGCGTGTACCATGCGACGCCGCCGGCGGCATCGCGCGTCGTGACGCCCACCGAGTGGGCGGTGATCACGCTCGGGATCGGGCTGGTGGGCGGGATGCTCTTCCATCTCTTCCTGGGATCCGAGCGCGGGAGCGACCGGCTGTTCATCTCGCTGGCGGGCGCGGTGGTGCTCATCAGCGGCGCGGCGGCCTCGCTCCATCTCTCGCCACTGCTCGCGGCGATGGTGCTGGGAGCGACGCTCATCAACACCTCGGCGAACCGGACCGAGATCGCGACCACACTGTCGAACGCGGAGCGTCCGTTCTATTTCGTGCTGCTCGTGTTCGCCGGGGCGATGTGGCAACCGCGGTGGAGTGGGTGGTGGATCGTCCCCGTGCTGCTCTTTCTCGTGGCGCGCGCGCTGGGGAAGGTGGCGAGCGCGCGGCTGTCGTCGCGGTTGAACGGCGCGCTGGCCATGACCGGGAGCTACTGGGGGCGGGCATTGCTCGGCCAGGGAGGATTGGCGGTGGCGCTCGCGCTGGACTATCACGGCTTTCAGGGGGGACGCGGTGACGTGGTGTTCGGTGCGGCGATCGCGTCGGTGTTGCTGACGGACATCGCGTCCGCGCGCTTCGTGAAGTCGGTCGTGGCGCCGATGGTGCGCGAGCCTGCGCGCGGGGACCGGCGGCGGGGGCGGCCCGGGCTTGGCGAAGGGGCGTGGGAGGACGTGGATGGTTCCGACGGCGCCGCCGGCGCGGGCCGCGCGAGCGGTGCGGTGGCTGGGGCGGGGGATGGTGCCGGCGATGGTGTGCCGGGCGCGGCGGACGGGATGGCGTCTCCACGCCCGGGTGCGAGGGAGTCCGAGCGATGAGGCGCGTGGCGATCCTGCTGCTTCTGTATGTGGGGGTACAGCTCATCGAGCCGCTCCGGACCGTGGCGCGTGCGGTGGGGGACGGCGGTCTGCTCGCGCCGGCGGGCGTAGCGGGGCGCGTGGCGGTGGACGCCGGGAGCGCGAGCGTGGCACTACTTGCCTTCGGCTTCCTGATTCTGGCGGCGTATACCGTCGGCGAGCTGGCGGGGATGGCGAATCTCCCCAAGATCACCGGTTATCTCTTTGCCGGGCTGATCTTCGGTCCGTCGTTGCTGGGTGTGGTGCCTGCGGCCGCGGTGGATGCGCTGGCGCCCGTGAACCGGCTCGCGATCGCGCTCATCGCCTTCCTGGCCGGCGCCGAGCTGCAGTGGCGGGAGCTGGCGCAGCGGTGGCGAACCGTGCTGGGGATGCTCACCGCGGAGCTCGCACTGGCGTTCGTGCTGATCGTGGCGACGCTGGTCGCGCTGCAGCAGTACGTGAGCTTCCTGCGCGGCGGCAATCTCACCGAGGTCGTGGCGTTGAGCGCGTTGTTCGGGGCGGTGGCGATCGTGCACTCCCCCGCGGTGACGATGGCGCTCCTGTCCGAGACAGGCGCGCGTGGGCCGGTGGCGCGCACCACGTTGAGCATCGTGCTCGTGGCGGACGTGGTGGTGGTGCTGCTCTTCAGCAGTGCGCTGGCGCTCACGCGGGCGCTCGTGCCGGGGCACGAGACGAGCGCCGGCCTGTCGGCCGGGGTGGTGGCGTGGGGGATCGGCGGCTCCGTGCTCGTTGGGGCGGCGCTGGGGGCGGGCGTTGCGCTGTACATGCGATTCGTACAGCGGGAGCTCTTGCTCTTCGCGATCGTGGTGGCGTTCCTCGGTGCGGAGATCGCGCGGATCGCGCACGTGGAGGAATTGCTGACGTTGCTCGTGGCCGGTTTCGTGACCGAGAACGTGACGCGATACGGGGGACGGGAGCTGCTGGCGGCGATGGAGCGGTCGGCGGCGCCGGTGTTCGTGGTGTTCTTCGCCCTGGCGGGCGCGTACATCCGGCTCGATCTGCTCGTTGCGCTGTGGCCCATTGCACTCGCGGTGGTCCTGGCGCGCGCGCTCGGAATCTGGGGCGGGAGCCGGGCGGGCGCGGCGTGGGCGATGGGGCGGGCCGCGGCGCGGAGCGGTCGGGATCCGCGCGACGCTCGACGCGAGGAACGCGGTGAGCCCGGGCACGAGGTCGTGCCGCACGACGCGGCGGACGTTGCGGCGGACGTTGCGGCGCGCGATGCGGCGCGCGATGCGGGGGCGGCCAGTGGAGCGAACTCCGCGGTTGCACCCGACGGTCGGCTCGTACGTGACAACGTCTGGCTCGGGCTTATCTCGCAGGCGGGGGTGGCGATCGGGCTTACGACCATCATCGCGAGCAGCTACCCGGAGCGTGGTGAGCAGATGCGCACACTGCTCCTCTCTGTGATCGCCATCAACACCGTGGTTGGCCAGATCCTGTTCCGATTCGCGCTCGTGCGGAGCGGCGAGGTGCGAGACGGGCGCGAAGATGCAGCAGCCACCACGCGCGCCGGCGTGGCCCGCGGGGCAGGTGTCGGTGGCGCGGTGAGCGGCGGAGAGGCGAGGCACACGAACTGAGGCGGCGACCAACCTCCGAGATCACGGAATCGACTATTGCCGGCGCCGCTTGGGCGGGCGCGGGCGCATGTGTGGTGGGCGGCCACGAGCTCCGGACGCCGCCGGAGGCAGGCTCATTCCGCACACCATCATGAGATGTTCGCGTTCGGTGTTGGTGACCTGCCTGGGTCGACGCATTGCCGCTGCCACCGCGCCGGCGCTCGCACGACCGCCGGCATGCAACGCGTCACATTCCGAGAGCGGGAAGCGACCAATGTGGGGATGCCGCCACGGCTCCTGCCAGAAGTCGTTCTGCAGCCGTCTCCGAAATCACGTCGCGGTGACGCTCGAGGAAGCCGTGCAGCGCGAGATAGTGCGGCAGGTAGCGTGACGCGACGCTGTGGAATCGCGCCATCCAGGTCCGAAGTTCACGTGCGATCGCCCAGACGGCGGCACCACTCACGGCTGGCGGGGTTCTGTCACCTCCCGCGGGCAGCGGAGAGCCTGTCATCTCGTACCGATTCCGCCACGACACGCCGAGTTTGCGGCTGAGCGCGGGGCCGAGGCGTGGATGTGTCACCCAGAGAACTGCCGGCATGCGGAGCGATTGCGCGAGGAGCTCGGCCACGCTGGCCGGTGTGAGGCTGACTGGCACCGCAGGTGTGTACGAGAGCAGGTGTGCACGCGTATCGGCGGCGAACAGTACGGGCACCTGGCCTTCTGCGTGGACTCGTCTTGTGGGCGGAAGCACGCGACGTCGTGGCGGGCGATTCAGTCGGCGTGCGCCCTTGAGCGAGTGGGGGACATGCACAAGGAGGACGCCCGCTTGTCCCACGAGTTCAACTGGCGAAGCTCGCCGCGCCGCCGCCCACGACGACAGGAGGCGATGTCGCCACCGGAATACCGTCGACGTGGCGACACCTAGCCTTCGAGCGGTGTAGCGGATCGAACGTCCTGCCAGCAGGCAGCTCGCGTGCGGCCCCCAGCGCTCGGGACGGCGCGTGCGCCACATCGGCGTGCGGGTGAGATCGTTAAACGTTCGCCCGCATCCGCCGACGCATCTGAAGCGCTGATGCCGTGCCGCGCCGTATCGACCCCAACGCGCCACGCGGGCCGACCCACAATGCGGGCAACGGACGCCCACGGGCCAGCGGACGGCGCGCAGCGTCGGGCGGGACGGTGTGGATACGAACCTCAGCCGGAATAGGTCGCCGACGTCGGTCAGGAACTGGGCTGTCGAGAAGTCGAGCGCGGGCTGCCGGCTATCGAACGAGGCACAGCACGGAGGGCGGAAGGATGCGGCAGCGCGGATGAGGTCCGGATCATCGATCCTGAATGCGGCGCACACGGGTAGCTCCGGTGGGTGGGATCGACATGGTAAGGCTGGCGCCGCACCACACCGGCATCAGTACAAGGCGACGGGTATCACCACCGCCCACACTCAACGCGAACATCTCGCGATGTAGCCACCGGCAGCCCCCCTCGGACGGTGGGAGGAGCGCGGCTCGCGCCACCGCTCGGGATCCCGCGACCAAGCGGTAGCACCACCTGCTCGGTCGCTCGGCACTCGTCGGGAGACGCCGTAGATTGCCCCGCTCGGGTTCTCGCGACCGCCAATCTGTGGCGCGCTACCCACACCGGAGCGCCGCTCCGCGACAACCGAGTGTCCACTTCGGCCACCCACACCACGGCGACAGACAGACAGTCGGATCTCTCCGCCGCCATACGTGCCGCAACGTGTTCTCGCGATGGGGATTACGCGCCCACACTCATTGTCACACCTTTATGCCATCATCGTCACTCGGATGCACGTTAATTGCACGAAGACCGCGTCCGCCTTGCGGGAAAGGGTCGCGTCCCTGACGCCGCAGAGCTTGCTGGGAACACGGAAACGTGCGGGATGCGTCATCCTGTAGCCGATGCCGATCCGCTGAAGGCCGGCACGACCACGAGGTAACCGTGCGCGCGGCGGCGCCTGGTAGTGCCTGGCACGCCAACGTCGTCAGCAACCCCGCAGGTGCCAGTCACCGTTGCTCTCTCTAACCAGGTCATGCGCGACGACCGCCAGCACACGAGCACCTTGCACGAGCGGCCACCGCACGCGCGGACCTCCACGTCGCCCACACCGTCGCCCATGGTGGGCGCGCCCGGCCCCATCCCACCCTTCCCGGCCTTCCGCGGCGCCACGCGCCGGATCGCCCTCGTCGCCCCGCAGCCGTTCTATCAGGACCGCGGAACGCCGATCGCCGTGCGCCAGCTTCTCGCAGCGCTCGCGCAACTCGGTCACGAGGTGGACGTGATCACCTATCCGATAGGACGGTCGGTCGACTTCCCAGGGGTTCGATACATCCGGTGCGCCAACCCGCTCGGCTTCGGCGGCGTGCCCGTGGGATTCTCCTTCCGCAAGCTCGTGCTCGACGTCCCGATCGCCACGACGCTTCGGCGCCAGCTCGCCACGCAGCCGTACGACCTGATTCACGCCGTGGAGGAGGCGGCGTTTCCCGCCGTCGTCCTCGGTCGCCGCCACAAGGTGCCGGTCATCTACGACATGCAGTCGAGCCTCCCGGAGCAGCTCGTCAAACATGCGGCTCTCCGAAACGGCCCCGCCCAGGCGATGCTGCACGCGTGCGAGCGGTGGCTCCTGCGTCGGGCAGACGCGGTGGTGAGCAGCAAGGGGCTCGCGTCGCGCGTGCGTCGGATGGTCCCGGAGGCACGCGTGCACGAGTGGCGCTACGCCAGCGAGATCACCGACGTCGCACCGCGCGTGATCCAGGCGGAACGGCGCGCGCTCGGCATCCCGGATGGCGCATCGATCGTGCTCTACTCCGGCACATTCGAGCCGTACCAGGGGCTCCCCGATCTACTGCGTGCCGTACCCGGGGTCCTCGCGGCATGTCCCTCGGCGCGCGTGGTGCTGGTGGGCGCGGAGGGTGAGGCGGGGACGACGGTGCGCGAGCTCGCCCGCACGCTCGGCGTGAGCGACCAGGTGCTCATCCTCTCCCGCCAGCCGCGCGAGCGCATGCCGATCTTCCACACGATGGCGGACGTGCTCGTCTCCGCACGACGCTACGGCGGCAACCTCCCACTCAAGATCTTCGATTATCTCGCAGCGGGACGCCCGATCGTCGCGACGGACATCCCGACGCACCGCACGCTGCTGGACGAGAGTCGCGCGCTCCTCGTATCCCCCAACTCGGAGGAGCTGTGCCGCGCCATCGTCCGCCTCCTCACCGACCGGGATGAGGCCGCGCGCCTGGCGGCCGCGGCGCGCTCCTACGCACAGGAGCACCTCGGCTGGCGTGCATTCGTGCAGTCGGTGGACGAGCTGGTCGCCACCGTCTGCGACTCCGCCCCGCCGCGCGCACGGCGGTGAGCACGCGCATGTCCGCTCCCACGCGAGGGGCGCTCGCATCA
Source organism: Gemmatimonadaceae bacterium (assembly GCA_035701265.1). GTDB lineage: Bacteria > Gemmatimonadota > Gemmatimonadetes > Gemmatimonadales > Gemmatimonadaceae > DASSNU01. Next base: position 46,689 of record DASSNU010000015.1, read on the forward strand.
CGCGAGAACTCCGAACCGCGCGACAAACCCGAGTCGCGCGACAACTCCGAGTCGCACAACAACTCCGAGTCGCGCGCCAGCCACGAGTCGCAGGACGCACTCCAGTCGCCCGGCGCCGCCGCCACGATGATCGTCTCGGTCATCATCCCCGCGCGCAACGAAGCGGCAGCGATCGCCGGCGTGGTACACGCGGTCCGCGCGCAGCAGCTCGGCGCGCACACGGAGATCGAGGTGATCGTGGTGGACGACGGCTCCTCCGACGACACCGCCGAGCGCGCGGCCGCCGCAGGGGCACGCGTCGTTCGTCGCGGCGAGAGCGAAGGCAATCCCGCAGCGGCACGCAACGCAGGCGCGCGCGCGGCACGCGGCGACCCGCTGGTCTTCCTGGATGCCGACTGCACTCCCGCACCGGGCTGGCTCGACGCGCTGTTGTCCGGACACGCGCGCGGCGCGGCGGTGGTGGGCGGCGCGCTCGAGATGGCGCCCGGACTGCCGATCACCGCGCGCTGCGACTACTACGCCACCAGCACGCAGCAGCACGCACGGCGGCCGGCGGGGAGGGTCGTGAGCCAGTCGCCCGCCAGCCTGAGCGTCCGGCGCGACGCGTTCTTCGCCACGTGCGGCTTCATCGAACGGCACCCGGTCGCCGACGGCCACGAAGAGTTGGCGTGGCAGGGTGCGCTCACCCGCGCCGGCGAGCAGATCATCTTCGAGCCGCGCGCGGTCGCCTATCACCGGAACCGCGCCGGCCTCGCGCACCTGCTCCGCCGGAGCTATCGCTGGGGATACAGCAGCATCGAGGCGAAAGCGCTCTCGGGCGCGGCGCGCGTGGCGACACTCTACCGCCACCCGCGGCTCCTCGTCGCCGCCGCGCTGCCGCTCAGTGCCGCACACACGCTCCACGCGCTCACGAGCTGGATGCGCGCGGGACGCGTGGAGCCGCTCGTTCTCGCGCCAGGGATCCTCGCCGCGCGCATCGCGTACGCGTGCGGCATGATGATCGGCGGCATCCGCTGGCTTCGCCGCACCGAACGCAGCAGCGCCGAACGCAGCAGCGCCGAACGCACCAGCCCCGAACGCACCAGCGCCAGGCGCACCGGCGCCGAACACGCGTCCACCGGGCTCGCGCGCGCCGAGTACACGCGCGCCGAGTACACGAGCACCGACGGCACACGCGCGGAACAGTCGGGCGCCGATGCGTCGGGCGACGACCGCCCACGCTGGCGATGACGTCGACGAGCAGTCACACACCTCCCCTCCCCACCGTCACGGCCGTCGTGTGCACGCACGACCGCCCCGCGCTGCTCCGGCGCGCGCTGTCGTCACTCCTGTCGCAGCGTCTGCCCGCGACGGAGATTCTCGTGGTGGACAACGCGCCCAGCTCCGACGCGACGCGCAACCTGGTGCACGGGGAATTTCCCGCCGTACGCTACGAGCACGAGCCGGTTCCCGGGCTGGACTTCGCGCGCAACCGCGCGCTCCACGCCGCCACGAGCGACGTGGTGGCCTTTCTGGACGACGATGCCGCAGCGGACGCGGGGTGGGTGGAGGCGCTCGCGCACGTGATGCGCGATCCGCACGTCGGGATGTGCACGGGGCGGGTGGAAGCGCTCGCGACCGACACCGAAGCGCAGCGGCTGTTCGAGGAGAACGGCGGTTTCTCGCGCGGGATGGAGCGGCGCCGTCTCCCCGCACAGGCGGGACTCGCGCTCGCCACGTGGCGCGCCGCCGGCCGCGGTGCGAGCTCCGGCGCCACGTCGCGGGCGGCGCGCCTGCTGCCGGTGCCGCTCATCGCGTGCGCGTTCGACGTGGGCGCGGGGTGCAGCATGGCGGTCCGTCGCACGGTCGCGGTCGCGCTCGGCGGGTTCGACGAGGCGCTCGACCTGGGCGACGCGCTCCCCGGCGGCGGCGATCACGACATGCTCTGGCGCATGCTCGAGGCGGGGCACGAGGTGGTCTACGAGCCGGCAGCGCTGGCGTGGCACGAGCATCGGCGCGAGATGGAAGGCGTGGCGGCGCAGATCGCCGGACAGCAGCGCGCGATGGTCGCGTTGCTCACCAAGTGTCTCGTCACCGCGCGCGGGAGGCGCCGCGCCAGCGTGGCGGCGTATCTTGGGTGGCGGCTGGTGAAACCGGGGGCGCGGCTCATCCGTCGCGCGGCGGGACGCGACCCGCTTCCCGCGTGGCTGTTGGCGCGCACCTGGCGTGCGTGCTGGCGCGGCATTCTGGAGTACCCGCGAGCGCGGCGGATCGCGATGGAGCGCACGACGCGAGCATGGAACCAGACAGCCTCTCAGTGATCATCTGCACGCACGAGCGTGCGGACGACCTCGCGCGCTGTCTCGACGCGCTGGCACGACAGACCGTGCCGCCGCTCGAGATCGTGGTCGTCGACAACGCGCCACGCACCGGTGAGACGCGTGCGGTGGTGGAGCGCGCCGCGTCGAGCCAGAGCGCGGTGCGTTACGTCGTGGAGCCGCGCGCGGGGCTCAACCGCGCGCGGAACGCGGGCGTCGCCGCGACTGCGGGCGCGCTGGTGGCGTTCACCGACGACGATGCCGTACCCGCGCCCGACTGGGGGGCGGTCCTCCAGGAACGATTGCGTGACCCCGCGCTGGCGGGCGTCGCCGGCCCCATGCTCCCGCTCGAATTGGAGACGGAGGCACAGCAGATGTTCGAGCGGTATCTGGGCGGTCCGGCCGGCCGGCGCGAGCAGGAGCGAGCGCGCGCCTTCGGCGGGGACTTCGCCCCCGCGTGGGCGGGGAAGGTGGGCGCGGGCGCGAACATGGCGTTCCGGCGCGCGGCGCTCGAGCGCGTGGGCGCGTTCGACGAGGCGTTCGATGCGGGCACGCTCACGCGGAGCGGCGGGGACACGGAGATGTTCGGGCGCCTCCTCACCGCCGGCTTCACGCTCGCCTACGAGCCGCGCGCGCGCGTGTGGCACCGGCATCGCCGCACGATGGCCGAGCTGCGCTCGCAGCTCTTCGGCTATGGCGTGGGGGTGTTCGCCTACTGGACGCTGCGCGTGGTGGAGTACGACGAGCGCGAGGCGCTGCGGTCGGCGCTGGCCACGCTGCGCGCGCACGTGGCGCGGCGCCTGGTCCGTGCGCTCCAGGGACACGACGGCGATGTGCCGCCGGAGCTGGTGCTGGCCGAACTGGCCGGATGCTTCTATGGTCCGGTGGCGTACTTCCGCGAGCGGCGACGCGCGGGTGCGCACCCCGGGCCGGACGCGCGACGATGAGCGAGCTCGACATCAGCATCGTGATCCCCACCCGCGCGCGCGCGGAGATCCTGCGCGACACGCTCGGCGCGCTCGCGCGCCAGCACTGCGATCCCGCGCGGATGGAGGTGATCGTCGTGATGGATGGCGCCTGCGCCGACACGCGCGCCATGGTGGAGACGCTCCGCGCGCGCTTTCCGTCGTCGCTCACCCTGCTGGAGCAGCCGCGCGCCGGGCAGGGCGCGGCACGTAACCGCGGGATGACGGCGGCACGCGCGGACATCGTGCTGCTCCTGGACGATGACATCCTGGCGGAGCCGCAGCTCGTGCGCGAGCACACGCGCCATCACGTCGCCGGAAAGGACATGATCGTGACCGGCAACCTGCCGGTGGAGGACGTCGCCGGGGCGGGGGCACATCACCGCGCCACGCGCGACTGGTGGGCCGGAGAGCTGCGCGCGCGCGCCCTGCCGGATCATCGCTTCACCCTTCGTGACTTCGTCACCGGCAACGTGTCCTTTCCTCGGGCGCGGCTGCTGGCGCTGGGCGGGTTCGATCCCATGTTTTCCGGCTACGGACGCGAAGACTACGAGGCGGGCTACCGCCTGCTGCGCGCCGGGCTGCCCATGGTGCACGAGCCACGCGCCGCGGGGTTGCACCGCTATCGCAAGGCGCCGCTGGAATGGCTGCGGCAGACCTACAGTCAGGGACGGGCCGACGTGCTGTTCGCGCGCAAGCATCCGGAGATCGTGCAGGACGTGATGGGGCTCTCTCCCTTTCCCGCCGTGTCGTGGATCGCACGGTCCATCGCCGCGCAGGAGCGTCGCGTGCTCGCGCTCAACGCGGAGGGCGGCCCGCAGTGGCAGCGCGCAGCGGGGATCGTGCAGGCGGCGCACTACTGGCGCGGCGTGCGCTCCGAAGCGCACGGGCGGCGCGAGCTGTCGTGGCTCATTCGTGCGCAGCACGCCGCCCTGCGCGCGGCGGGGCGCGACCTGGGTGCGCGCCGGCGCTTCCTGGCCGCGCTCCTCCTCGTGACCGCGCGAAAGCGCGCATCCGTCTCCGAAAGGCACGCCGCCGCAAACACGGACCGCGCGGCACCCGCCGCGGCTGGCGGAGCCGCGGCTACTACGGAGCCCCGGCCATGACCGCGCCCGCCGCCGTCCGCACCTCCGACGCGCACCGTGCGCGGCTCCCATCGCTCCGCGAGCTGTGGCGCTATCGCGAGCTGCTCCGCTCGCTCGCCGCGCGTGATCTCAAGGTCAAGTATCAACGCTCCGCGCTGGGGTTCGTGTGGACGCTGCTCAATCCGATCCTCACCGTGGGCGTGCTCGTGGTGGTGTTTCACTACATCGTGAAGATCCACGTCGAGCAGTACTGGGCGTTCGTGCTCAGCGGCTACTTCGCGTGGAACTTCGTGATGCAGATGCTCAATACGTCCACCTACGTGGTGGCGGAGCACGGCGCGCTGCGACGGAGCGTGGCGTTCCCCAGCGAGGTGCTCGTCTTCGGAGCAGCGGCCGCGCGGCTGGTGGAGTTCGCGGTGGAGCTGGGGCTCATCATCGTGGCGCTCGTGCTCTGGCGGCACCACGGATTGCCGGCCAGCTACCTGCTGCTCCCCGTGCTGATCGTCATCCAGCTGCTGCTCACGATCGGGCTCGTGATGCCGATCGCGACGTTGTCCGTGTTCTACACGGACGTGCAGCACGCGCTGCCGATCGCGCTCATGTCGCTCTTCTACGTGTCCCCCGTCTTCTATCCGGCATCGCTCGTCCCCGCCGCGGTGCGCGACCTGTACATGCTGAACCCGATCGCCGACCTGCTCACGCTCTATCACACGGTGCTCTACGACGGGCGCTTCCCCTCGGCCGCGCTCCTCGGCGCGACGGCCGCCGTGTCGCTGGTGCTGTACCTGGCGGGGAGCGCGATCTTCAATCGATATCAAGCGCTGTTCGCGGAGGTCGTCTGAGGTGACCGCAGACGATCGCGGCGCGCCCACGCCGCAGGACGCGACGCGCGGCGCGCCCGGACGGATGTCCCCCGACGCGCAGGACGCGACGCCACGCACGGCGCCCGACCCGGCGGCGCTCGCCGCTTGGGATGCCACCACGGCGGTCAGCTGCCGCGGCGTGGTGAAGCGATTCTATCGATACGAGCACCGCACGCGCTCGCTCCGCGAGCTATTCATCCGCGCCGTGCTGCGCCGCCCCATTCACGTCCGGCGCGCCGAGTTCACGCTGCGCGGGCTGGACCTCGCCGTGCATCGCGGGGAGGCGGTGGCGCTCATCGGACGGAACGGCTCCGGGAAGAGCACCGCGCTCCGGCTCATCGCCGGCATCTACGCGCCGTCGGAAGGGGTGATCGCCACACAGGGACGGTTGGCGGCGGTGATCGAGCTGGGGGTGGGATTCCACCCCGACCTCACGGGTCGCGAGAACGTGGTGATGTATGCCGCCGTCATGGGGTTCACCCGCGCCGAGATCGCCGCCCGCTACGACGACATCGTGGAATTCGCCGGGATCGGGAACTTCATCGACGAGCCGGTGAAGTACTATTCCTCGGGAATGCAGGCGCGGCTGGCGTTCGCGGTGGCCGCGTGCGTGCGCCCGGACATCCTGCTGCTGGACGAGGTGCTGGCGGTGGGGGACCAGTCGTTCCGCGAACGGTGCCTCACCCGCTTGCGCGAGTTCCTGGCGTCAGAGGGGACGCTTATCGTGGTGTCGCATGACCTGGACTCCATCCGGTCGCTGTGCACCCGTGCGGTGTGGCTGGACGCGGGGCAGGTGCTGATGGACGGCGGGGTGGAGGAGGTGCTCTCGGCGTACGAGCGAGAGATGGGGGGGGACGGCGCGGGAGGCGGAGGGGGCGAGAGCTCCGGCGCCCCTGGCGACGCTGCTGCGCCGGTGGGCGAAGGGGCGCACGCAGGGGGTGGGGGTGAGGACGAGACACGATTGTCCACAGACGTGACGGCTTCCGCACCCACTTCGACGGAGATCGAGCTACCACCTACATAGTACGAACCCGCCGGCCGGTACGTCCCTGCCGCTCCCCGCGGCGGTGTCATGGCCAGCTGCTAACTTCTCTTCGTTCTTCAAGTTCCACCCGCAGCCCGAGCTCAGCCGGCACCGCCAGATGTGCTCACACGGCGGGGCGCCCGCCTCTCCCGTTTCGGGTCCTCCGACGCCCGTTTTCCTCTCCGCACGAGGGAGCGATTCTTGCCCAACCGCATGTCCCGGTACTCCCGACGGGGAATGGATCCCGCTGCGGGGCGCGTGGCTCCGCTCGCGGTGGGCTCCCCGGAACCGACGCTGATGGGCCGTGGAGGCAGGGGCTGCTTCCGGTGGAGGAATGCAGAGGAATCCGCTCGTGGAACCTGGCGTGACGCAGCGCTACCCTTGGCTGTCTTTGTTGCGTGTATCCCGCGACAGTAAAAGGACTTCGCGGGCCGGCACGTCGCCCATCCCCACCTCGCCGGTGCGTCTGTCGCTCTCGGCGGACCACCTACCCTCGATGCCGACCGCCATCGTCGACGTAGACGTCGAGCGCATTCCCGCCGAGCTCGTCGGGCTGGAGCGCTACGAGCGCGCGCTGGTACTGTTGCGCGTGCGCGGCCATCCCGTAGGACAGATGACACTGCCGGTGACGCATGGGCGCATCGACGGTGCCGCGATCCGGGACTACGCCCTGGACCGCGAGCGGTGGCCGCTGTGGGAGCGCTGGCTGCTGGAGCACATCGGCTGGGACCCCGTGAACGCGGCGAGCAACGCGCCGCGCGTGGCGACGGTAGTGATCATCACGCACGACCGCCCGGACGATCTGCAGCGCGCGCTGGAGGCGGTGCTGCGTCTGGAGCCCGACGGCGAGGCGCACGAGATCCTGGTGGTGGACAACTGTCCGTCCAGCGATGATACGCGCGCGCTGGTGGCCGGCTACCGCGGGGTGCGCTACGTGCGCGAGGACCGCCGGGGGGCGAGCGCGGCGCGCAACCGTGCGCTCAGCGAGGCGCGGCACGACATCGTGGCGTTCACCGATGATGATGCCGCCCCCGATCCCGGCTGGCTGCGTGCGCTCCTGCGCAACTTCGACGACCCGCTGGTCTACTGTGCCACCGGGCTCACGATGCCGCTGGAGCTGGAGACGGACGCGCAGGAGGCCAGCGAGCGGTACACGCCGCACGGGCGCGGCTACTCGCGCATCGTCTTCTCCGGCTCGCGCTGCAATCCGTTGTCGGTGGGACAGGTGGGCGTCTCGCTCAACATGGCGCTGCGGCGCAGCGTGCTCGAGCACGTGGGCGCGTTCGACGAGCTGCTGGGTCCGGGGACGCCGTGCCGCTGCGGCGAGGACTACGATCTCTTCTCGCGCATCCTCGCCGCGGGTTACCGGATCGTCTACGATCCCGCAGCGCTGAGCTGGCACCGCCATCGCCGGACGTGGGAGGAGTTGCACGACACCGTGTTCGGCTACGGGGTGGGCGTGTACGCGTGGTGGACGCGCAGCGTGCTGGTGGAGCGCGAGTGGAGCGCGATGCAGCACGCACTGCGCTGGTTCGTGCGCAAGCAGATGCCGACGCTCGCCCGCGCACTGCGCGCGCGCCGCCGCAGTCCGGTACCGGCCAGCCTGGTGTGGGCCGAGCTGCGAGGGTGCATGGCCGGTCCGTGGGCGTATCTCGCGTCGCGGCATCGGGCGCGTCGTGCGTCGCGCGCCGCGCGGGCGAATGCGCCCGCACCGGCAACGGAGCGTGCGGCATGAGCGAGCACGCCGCATTCGCGCCGCGCGTCTCGGTCATCATCCCCACGCATGACCGGCGCGACACGCTGAGGCAGACGCTCCAGGCGCTCGCGAAGCAGGAGTTCCCGTTCGAGCGGATGGAGGTCGTGGTCGTGTGCGACGCGTGCAGCGATGGCACCGACCAGATGGTGCGCGAGTTTCAGGCGCCCTTCTCGCTCCGTCTGGTGCGCCAGCGCGCAGCCGGCGCGGGGGCGTCGCGCAACGCGGGAGTCGCAGCCAGCACGGGGGAGCTGCTGCTCTTTCTGGACGACGACGTGGAGCCTACGCCGGGGCTGGTGGCGGCGCACGTCCGCGCGCATGGTGCCGGGCGCGACCGCGTGGTGGTGGGACCGTACCCGCCGGTGGCGCCGGGACGGCTGTCGCTCTATCGCATCCAGATGCGCGAGTGGTGGGAGCGTCAGTTCCACACCATGCGCCAGCCGGGACATCGCTTCACCTACCGCGACGTGGTGAGCGGTAACCTGTCGCTCTCGCGGGAGCTGTTCACGCGCGTGGAAGGGTTCGACCCGGCCATCACGGGCGCGGGAGGGGAAGACTGGGAGCTGGGCGTTCGGCTGCTCGCCGCCGGCGCGGAGCTCACCTTCGCGCCCGACGCGCTGGCCGCGCACCACGAGCACTCCGACCTGGCGCGCTCCTTCGCGCGCACGCGGCAGGAGGGGCGCTCCGACGTGCGCATCGGGATGCGCCATCCGGCGCTGCGTCCGTCGCTCCCCCTCGGTGCGGTGCACGCGAACGAGCGCGCGGACGCGTTGCTGCGCTTCTTCGCCTTCGACGTCCCCCTCCTGGGCGGCATGATCGCCACACTCCTGCGTCATGCGCTCACGCTGCTCGAGCGCGCGCGGTTGCGGCAGCTCTGGCGCGCGCTGAGCGGGGCGCTGCGCCGCTACTGGTACTGGCGCGGCGTGGCGGAGCGGATTCGCAGCGCCCGCGCGCTGCGTGCGTTCGTGGCGGAAGGAGCGGCCGCGCGCGTGGAAGAGCCGTTGCTGGAGCTGGACCTGCGCCACGGCGTTGAGGAAGCGGAGCGCGCGCTCGATGCGCAGCGCCCCGCGGGTGCCCGGCTCCGCTGCGGCGCGGTGGAGATCGGCGTCATTCCCGCGCTCCCCGCGGCGGAGCGTCTGCGCGGCGCGCACCTCCGCCCCGCGCTCGCCGCCATGGCACCGGCAACGCTCATCGCGCTGGCGGCCGACCGCGTGCTTCCTCCGGTACAGATCGCCGACGCGAGCAGCCCGCGCCCCGCCGCGGCGGTCGCCGGGGACGTGCTCCGGCCGGCGAAGGTGATCTCGGTGGAGATCACGCAGCCCATGCGCTCCGTACAGGATCTCACGCACTATCGCGCGTTGCGCGTGCTCGTGCGCCGCCACGGGATGCCGGTGGGGTGGGTGGAGCTTCCCGGAGAGCGCGCGATGGTCTCGGCCACCGAACTGCTGCAGGCGATCGTGCGCAGCTACGGATGGTATCTCGTGCCCGCATTGCTCGACCGTGCGCTCCCCGCGCCGGCGCGCGCGGGTGCCGCGGGGGGCGGGGAGCGCGGCGACGCGGTCCACGCCAGTGCGGTGCGCCACGAGGCTGGGGGAGCGCGGATCACGCCGACGGACAGCGCGGTCGTGCCGCGCATCACGGTGGCCGTATGTACGCGCGACCGCGCGGCGATGCTCCGGCGGTGCCTGCAAGCGCTCTCGACGCTCGACTATCCGTCGTACGAGCTGCTGGTGGTGGACAACGCCTCGCGCGATCCGGAGACGCGCGAGGTGGCACTCCAGTTCGGCGCGCGCTACGTTCGCGAGCATCGACCGGGGCTCGACTGGGCGCGCGCACGCGCCGTGCGCGAGGCGCGGACGCCGATCATCGCGTTCACCGATGACGACACGGTGGCCGACGCGGGGTGGCTCCGCGCCATCGCGCGCGCGTTCGCCGACCCGTCGGTGGCGGCGGTGACGGGCCTCATCGCGCCGCTCGAGATGGAGACGCACGCGCAATGGCTGTTCGAGACCATCTATGGCGGGATGACGCAACGGCTCACCCCCTGGCGCGTGCAGCGCCAGACGGTCACGCGCTGGCAGATGCTCTGGGCGAGCGCGTACGGCGTGGGCGCGAACATGTCCTTCCGCCGCGAGGTGTTCGACGCGGTGGGGACGTTCGATCCGGCGCTCGACGTGGGGACGCCGAGCGGTGGCGCGGGAGACATCGAGTTGCTGCATCGCATCGTGGCCAGCGGGCGCGTGTTGCGGTACGAGCCGTCGGCGGTGGTGTGGCATCATCACCGCGCCACGATGGACGCGCTGCGGCGCCAACTGTTCGACAACGGCCGCAGCTTCCCGATCTATCTCATGACCTGCGCGCGTAACCGCACGCTTCCGGTGCACACGATCGCCTCGTTCGCGCTCCGCGAATGGATGGGGCGCTGGTTGCTGCGACGCATGGTGCGCCCGCGCGGGATGCCGCGTCGCATGGTGTGGGCCGAGCTGTGGGGGACGATGCTCAGCCCGGTGCTGTACGTCCGGACGCGCGCGCATGCCCGGCGCATCGCGCAGCTTCCCGACGAGGAGCCGGTCGTGGCGCGCGAGCCGGACGCGGCGGCGTCGCTCGCCGCGCGGTGACCGCGCGCGCCGAGTCGGAGCCCGGCCGGCACCGCGCGGCCATCCTGCTCACGGCGGTCGCGCTCACCGCGCTCGCGCTCCGGCTGCTCGCCGCCTGGCACGCCAACGCGCACCTGCCCGACGATCCGTCGCGGCTCACCGGCGACGAGACCAACTACGACGGGCTGGCCTACGCGCTCCTGCAGGGCGCGTTCTTCACGTGGCCGGGACGCGCGCCGCTCTACCCTGCCCTCCTCGCTGGCGGATATCTCGCCTGGGACTACTCGTTCGCCGCCGTGCTGTATGCGCAGGCGGTGCTGGCAACCGCCGTCGTGCCGCTCACGTACCTGCTGGCGCGACGGTGCACGCTACGGCGCGCCGTGGCGCTCGGCGCGGCGGCCATCGTTGCCGTCCACCCCGCGCTCATCCGCCAGGTGACGCGCATCGACGCGGCGGTGCTCTTCACGCCGCTCCTGCTCTTCACCGTGCTGCTGCTCGAGCGCGCGCTCCGGCGGGAGCGCGCTGAACGCGCGCACGTTGCCGCCGGCGCGGCGCTGGGGCTCGCCGCGCTCTGCCAACCCACCGTGTTGTTCCTTCCCCTCGCGCTCCCCTTCGCCCTGCCGCGCACGCGAACGCGCCGAGCGCGATGGCGCGCGTGGGGTGCGATCACGGGCGTCATGCTGCTCACGATCGCGCCGTGGAGCTGGCACAACTGGCGGACGTACCACCGCGTGCTGCCGGTGTCGGTCTCGATCGCCGCGCTCTGGCGCGGCAGCCCGGAGTTCGATGCGCTCACGCGGAAGGGGGAGACGATCGTGGACGTCTTCGCCACCGCGCTCAACCCCGCGCGCAACGGCGGCCACGATCCGTTCACGGTGGATGGCGACCGATGGTTCACCGCGCGCGGCTGGCACTCCATTCGCGCGCACCCGCTGGCGTATGCCGGCTACGTGGCACGGAAGCCGGTGTATTTCTGGATGGGAAACCGTGCCGGCGATTGGCCGGGGAATCGCGTGTTCGACGTGGCCGCGCTCTGGCGCGCGGAGGGGGCGTGGAAGGCGGTCGTGGACCTCGCCATCAGGATCCTTCCGTTGGCGGCGGTCGCCGCGCTCCTGGTGCTGCGCCGCCGCCTCGGTGAGCTCCGGCTGCTGCTCGTGGTGCTCGGCTACGCCACGGTGTATCATGCTCTGCTGTACGCCGAGGTGCGCGCGAGCGAGCCGTGGCATCCGTTGCTGGCGATCCTCGTCGCTGCGGCGATCGGCGAGCTGGCGGCACGGTACGCGCCGTCTCCGGCGCCGGCGCCGCGGCGGATCACCACGTACGCCATGCGCCGGCTCGTCATCTCCGACGGCCACGACACGGTGGGCACATCGCACACGCTGCCGGCACAGGATCCGGATCGACCACCGAGCGCGGCACGGAGCTGACCGCGCGCGCCGCGCGACATCGCATGCTCGTCTCGGTCATCATCCCCGTCCACGACACGGTGGACACGCTCCCCGACACGCTCGCGTCGCTCATCGCGCAGCGGCATGCGTTGTGGGAGGCGATCGTGGTGGACGACGGCTCCACGCGCGACGTGGCAGCCGCGGTGGCACGCGCCGCTCCCGGTCCGGGCGACGCGCGCATTCGCGTGGTGCGGCAGGAGCGCGCCGGGGTGAGCGCCGCGCGCAATCGCGGGATCGCCGACGCGCGCGGCGAATGGCTGCTCTTCCTCGATGCCGACGATTGGATCGCCCCCGACGCGCTCGCGCACCTCGTCGCGGCCGTGGAAGGGGATCCCTCGCTGGATGCGGTGCACGCGGGGTGGGCGCGTGTGCTCCCCGATGGGACGCACACCGGCGTGCGCCACGCCGCGCTCGAGGGAGATCTCTTCCCTGAGCTGGCGCGCTACTGCGTGTTCGTCATTCATGCGTGTCTGGTGCGGCGCGCGGTGGTACAGCGTGTGGGCGGGTTCGACCCCGCGCTCCGCACCAACGAGGATTGGGACCTCTGGCAGCGCATCGCGCGCACGGGTGCGCGCTTCGGCGCGGTCCCGGAGGTGCTCGCGCTCTACCGCACGCGCGCCGGCTCCGCGTCGGCGGACAGAGCACGACTCCTTGCCGACGCGCTCACGGTGATCGCGCGCGGACATGCGCCCGATCCGCGCGTCGCGGAGCCGGCGCCGGCGCACCGCGCCGGAGCGCCGCGCGGTGAGTGTTCCGACGCACAGCTCACCTACGCCTGCTGGCCGCTCGCGCTCGCCATCGGGAGCGGCGCCGACGTGGCGCCCCTCCTCGCGCTCCTCCGCGACGTTGGCGCCACACCGGGGATCGATCCCGATCCGATGGTGCGCGTGTTCGTGGAAGCGGTGCCGCTCGCACGCGGTGCGCCGCCCTCGGCGTGGCCGGACATCTGGACGGACGTCGAGAGCGCGCTCGGCACCTGTCTCGACGCGCTGGAAGAGCGTACCGGCGCGCCGGAGCTCGCGCGCCGTCTGCACCGCGGCATCGAGACGGCAGTGCTGGATGACCGGCTGTGCGCGGTCGAGCGAGTACAGGCGCCGGACGACGCGGGAAAGCAGCGCGCGCCAGCATCCGCTCACGACGGCGAACGACCAGATGCAACAGCGCGCGGCGCGGCGTCGCTCGCGGCGTGGACGGCGGTGGGGCGGAGCGCGGGGGGGGTGCTGCAACTCGAGCATGGCGTGCCCGACGTCGTCGCGCCGCCGCGTGTGGAGCATCTGCGCGTGCACGCGCGGCTGGGTGCGGACGCGGTGGGCACGATCTCGCTTCCGGTGTGTGACGGTGTGGTCCCCGCGCGCGTGCTGGGCGACGCGGTGGCCGCCGCGCACGCGTGGGAGCTGCTGCGTCTGCTGCGCTCGCGCTGGCGCGGAGAGCCCATCGCGGCCGCGGATCACGACACCGAGGGATGGGGCGAGCTGCTGCGCGACATCTGGGGGCTGCCGGCGCTCGCCATGGACGCGTTCTACGACGCGAGCGCCGCGGTGGACGCCGATACCACCGCGCCGGAATGCCCGGCGCCGGATGGCATCGCCACCGTGGAGGTGAGCGAGCCGGTCCCGGCGGTGGTGACCGATCGCGACATGCTGGTGGTGCGCGTCACGGTGGGCGGCGTGTCGACGGGTATGGTGGCGGTGCAACCCGCGGACGGACGCATCGCCCCGCACGCGCTGCGCGTAGCGATCACGATGGCCATGGGATACGAGCTGTGCATTGCCGCCGTGCGCGAAGTGTTGCTCGCGATGGGAACGGCGGGGGATGATACGGCGGGCAGCGAGACAGCGCATACACTGCGCGGCGCGCTGTCGCGCTCGGCCGCACGGTGCGAGGGCTCCGGCATGCGGGCGGGGCAGAGCGCTACGGTGCCTGGCCTGAGTGGGGAGCCGGACGCGCGCGGGCTCGTGCAGCCGCATGCGCGTGGGCTCCTGCTCGAGCGGCGCGACGCGATGGTCTTCGGCACGAGCGCGTCGCGCTGGGCGGCGCTCCCGGCGCGGAGCGCGGACGCGTTGCGCGAGAGCGCACGGGCGGCGGGAGAGCGCGTGGCAGCGGTGGACGCCGAGGGGCAGACAGGCGACGCACCCACCGCACCGGCGTGGGCGGTCTATCGCCCGGACGTGCTGCCCGACGCGCCCTCCATCACGACGGCGCAGAGCGCGGCGGCGGATGCGGCGGCGGGCGTCCTGTCGCCCGCGTCCGCCGCGGGCGCTCGCTCGAGCGACATCGCACCGCGCGAGCACGCAGCGCAGGAGGCCGCGCGCGCGCCGTGGGGGCGTGCGTACTTCGAGCGCCTGTTCGCCACCAGCGAGGATCCGTGGAGCTACATCTCGCCGTACGAGCAGCGCAAGTACGAGCAGACGCTCTCGCTCCTTCCGCGCGGGCGGATCGCGCGCGCCCTCGAGCTGGCGTGCGCCGAAGGGCACTTCACGGTGCAGCTCGCGCCGAGAGTGGCTCAGCTCGTGGCGGCGGACATCTCGAGCGTGGCACTCGAGCGCGCGAAGCTCGCATCCGAGCGCGCCGGGCTGGACAACGTGCGCTTCGAGCGCCTGGACTTCATGCGGGATCCGATCCCGGGACAGTGGGATCTCATCATCTGCAGCGAGGTGCTGTACTTCGCCGACGATCCGGCGCAGTTGCAGCGCGTGGCGGATGCGCTCGCCCGTGCGCTCGCGCCGGGCGGAGTGCTCCTTGCGGCACACGCGAACCTGCGCGTGGATCAGCCGACCGACACCGGATTCGACTGGTCGCTTCCCTGCGGGGGGGAGACGATCGCGCGTACGCTCGCGAGCACTCCCGGGCTGGTGCTGGAGCGCGTGGTGCGCACGGATCTCTACCGCGTGCTCCGTCTGCGCCGCGTCCCGAGCGCCTTCACCTCACTCGGCCGTTCGCTCGTGCGCCTCGCGCCGGGGCGCATCGTGCAGGCCGACGTCGCGATGCCCGAACCGCACGTGGCGCGACACATCATCTACGCCACGCGGCAGGACGGACATGCCGCGGCGGGCGAGGCTGCACCGGACGCCACGCACACAGAAACGGCCGCGGTGGCGCGCGTCGCTCCGGACGCATCGCCGCAGCCGCCCGTGCTCACGCACGCGCTCCCGATCCTCCTCTATCATCGCGTGGCCGACGACGGCGCGCCGGCAACGGCCGGGTGGCGCATCACCCCCGCCGCGTTCGAGGAGCAGCTCGCATACCTGCGCGATTCAGGCTACCAGAGCGCGACGATCGAGGAATGGCACGAGGCGGTGCGAACGCGGCGCGCGCTCCCCGGGCGCCGCGTGCTCATCACCTTCGACGACGGCCCGCGCGACTTCCTCACACACGCGTGGCCGCTGCTCCGCCGCTACGGATTCGGCGCGACGCTCTTTCTGGTGACGGACCTGGTGGGCGGATGGAACGAGTGGGATGCGCGCTACGGCGAGCGCGTGCCGCTCCTGTCGTGGGACGAGGTGCGGCAGCTCGCCGATGACGGCGTGGCGCTCGGCTCGCACTCGGCGCGTCACCGTGCACTGGCGGCGCTGGAGCCGCACGAGGTGGTGACGGAAGCCGCACGATCGCGCGCCGCGATCGCGCGCCACACGAGTGGCGGAGCTCCGCCGCGCGCGTTCGCCTTTCCTTACGGCGTGGAGGACGCACCCGCACGGCATCTGGTGGGCGCGGCGGGGTACGCGTACGCCTTCACGGTGCGCATGCGCCGCGCGCGTCTCACCGATCCGCTGCTGGCGCTCCCCCGCATCCTCATTGCGGGCGCGGACGACCTCGGGCGCTTCGTGACGAAGGTGGAATCGCCGGCGTGACGCGCGCGTCGGTCGAACGATCGAGCGCGGCCACGCGACGCGTGCTCTGCGGCGCGGCGCTCTCGCACGCGCCGGACACGCCTCCCGCGTGCCACGCCACGCTCGGCGCCGGCGAGGGTGGGATGATTCCGGTGATGCGCGTGCCGGTCACGCGCGTGCCCGCGCCGGGGCGCAGGTCGAGCATCCCCATTCCGGCGAGGATCACGAGGTAGAGCACCGCCGCGGCGGTGACGACCATGGAGTGCGCACGGAGGAAGCGCGGCCAACGCACGCGCGGCCGCCAGGCGCGTGCGCCGAGCACGAGCAGCGCGCCGGTGAGGAGCGCGGAGAGCGGCGGCACGTAGAGCAGCACGATCATGTACGGGCGCAGCCCGAAGCCGATCTCCTGCGCCGCCGGCCAGAGAAAGGCGGGGATCATGCCGGCCACGAACACGATGTCCAGCGCCGCGATCACCGCGGCCAGTGCGATCATGGCGCGCGCGACGCGGTCGGCCGCCGGCGGCGCGCGCCGCCGCGCGACGAGCTCCACGCCTCCCCACGCCACCACCGCCGTCACGAAGAGGATCAGCAGCACGACACCGATGGCGCGAATGATGGAGCCGCGCGCGAGCTCGGGCTCCTTGTAGTAGCTGTCCACGCCGAAGATGACGCGCTGCACGTGGCCGCCGGCGTCGCGCACGAAGGCCACGCGCCCAAATCCGTCGGCGCGCTCGAACAGGTCCGGTCCGATCTCGATCAGCTCGAGCGTCCCCTCGGGGCGGCCGTACACGGTGAGCATGCCGTCGAAGTGATCCACCACATCGAGTTGCGGAGAGAGGAGCAGCGTGCCCGCGTGCTCCATGCCGCGCATAGCGTACTCGGTGCCGCGATACAGTCCGGTGTAGCGGCGCGCGCGGCGGGCGAAGTCCTTGGGGGGCGTGTGACGCGGCGCCCACGCGGCGGGGGGATGATATCGCTCGCGGAGGGCCGTATAGAGCCGGTACTTGAGGACGTCCACCCACTCCGAGTTCGCGGCGAGAACGACTCCCACGCCGCGGTCGGGGAGCAGGTACACGGAGCTCCCCTGCCCGGGGAGCCAGCCGTCGTGTCGCAGCCCGCGCTCCCCGCGGTAGAACTCCTCGTAGAACCCGTACGCGGCGCCGGGGAGACCGGGATACCCGGCGTGCCAGGCCTGCATCTCGCGCATGGCGGAGTCGCTCAGGATGCGCGCGGCACCGTAGCGTCCCCCCTGCAACTGCGCGATGAGAAAGTGCGAGAAGTCGGTGGCGGTGGTGAACAGTCCGCCCGCGGGAACGAGATTGAGATACGGATCGAGCGTGGGCTCCTGCCGGCCATCGCGATACAGATAGCCGCGCGCGAGCGTGCGCGTGCCCGGCGGCGGATGCGCGAACGCGCTGTGACACATGCCGAGCGGCTGCAGGATGTGTCGCGCGGCATAGTCGGCGAACGGCTCGCCGGAGACACGCTCCACGATGTAGCCAGCCAGCGCCATCCCGTGATTGGAGTAGACGTACATCTGCCCGGGCGGGCGCACGATGGGAGGGAGACTGTGCGCGAGGTACGTGCCCAGCGGCTGCACGGCGGAATCCGCGCGCGCGGCCGCGCCGATGTAGCGCGGGTCGAAGCCGGCCGTGTGCGTGAGCAGCTCGGCCATCGTCACCGGCGTGGCGAACGGATCGCGCAGGGTGAAGCCCTGCAGGTAGCGATCCACGTCCGCGTGCAGGTCCAGCGTGCCGTGCTCGGCGAGCTGCATGGCCGCGGTGGTGGTGACGAGCTTGGAGATGGATCCCACGCTGAAGAGCGTGCTGTCCGGATCCACCGGCGTGCGCGAATCGAGGTTGGCGATGCCGTAGCCGCGCGAGAGCTCGATGCGCCCGTCGCGCACAATGACGATCGCTACGCCGAGGATGTGATACGTGCTCATCTGCGCGGTGACGAGCGAATCCACGAACGCGCGCAGGGCGGCGGTATCGGCGAGATCACCCTCGGTGGGGCGCGCCTCCCTCACGCGCGCGGGCGCGAGCACCGTCGCGCGCGCGTCGCTGCCGGGCGCTCCGGCGCGCGAGGCCTGTTGCCGCGGAGCGGGTGACGTCCCGCTCCACGCCGCGGCGGCGAGCAGAGCGCTCAGCAGCGCGGCGCGCGCCATTCACTCCCGCGTGCGCGAGGTGGTGCTGAGCACACCGCCGTCTTCCGCGCGCGCGGTGTCGCGCTCCGCGGGCGTGGCGGCGTTCGGCGCGGCGCCGTTGCCGCTCGCACCGTTGCCGCCGGCGCTGCCCGCCGCGTGCCCCACGCGCAGCGCCTCCTCCGCGGCCGCGCGGTGCCCCATGTCCGACGGGAAGTACGCGTTGTGCACGTACTGCATCACCATCCGCTGCGTGTTGAAGAACGACCCGTTGAGCGCGATGGCGTAGCGCATCACCTCGGCGTACGCGAACGGCAGCCCGTAGAAGAGCGGCAGGATCACGTGCTCGAGCTTGACGTAGAGGTCGAGCGCATCCGACGACGGATCGGCGGTCGGCTGCGCGCCGCCGATCGACCATCCCGTCACTCCTTCCACGTGCCCCTCCACCCACCAGCCATCCAGCACGCTCAGACTCGGCACGCCGTTGAGCGCGGCCTTCATGCCGCTCGTGCCCGATGCCTCGAGCGGCTTCATCGGGTTGTTCAGCCAGAGATCGACGCCCGGGATGAGCGTCTGTGCGAGCGCGATGTCGTAGTTCTCCAGGTAGACCACGCGCACCCGATCGGACGTGAGCGCGTCGCGCGCTTCGAAGATCTTCCGGATGAGCGCCTTGCCTCCGGCGTCGGCGGGATGCGCCTTGCCGGAGAACACGATCTGGAGCGGCCCGGCCGCGGTCGCCTGCTGCAGCCGCTCGAGATCGCTGAAGATGAGATCGGCGCGCTTGTACGGCGTGGCGCGCCGCGCGAAGCCGATGGTCATCACCGCCGGATCGAAGCGCACGCCGGTTCGCCGCTCCACCTCCTGCACCAGCGCCTGCTTGGCCTGCACGTGCGCGGCGCGAATCTCGTTGAGCGGGATCCCCACCGCGTAGCGGAGATACAGGTTGTCCCGCCGCCACTGCGGCATGTGCCGATCGTAGAGCGCGGCGAAGGGCGCCGACGTCCACGTGTTGGCGTGCACGCCGTTGGTGACGGAGTTCACCGGGTGCGCGGGGAACATCTCCTGCGACACCTCGCGGTGCCGCATGGCGACGCCGTTCACGTAGCGCGCGAAGCGGAGGGCGAGGTAGGTCATGTTCAGCGTGTCGCCCTCGAGCGCGCGCGACGCCTCGAGCAGCCGCGCACGGTCGTCCCCCAGCACCTGATGCACCAGCGTGGACGGGAACTTGTCGTGCCCCGCGGGGACCGGCGTGTGCGTGGTGAACACGCAGCGGTGGCGCACTGCCTCCACGTCGTGCTCGGTCACGTCACCGTGCGCGTGGCCGGCCAGCTCGCGCTCGAGCAACGTGAGCGTGAGCAGCGCGGCGTGTCCCTCGTTGATGTGATAGATGAGATTGCCGTCGTGGCCGAGCTCCTGGAGCACCGCCGCACCGCCCATGCCGAGCACGGTCTCCTGGCAGAGGCGGTAGTAGCTGTCGCCGCCGTAGAGCACATCGGTGAGCGCGCGATCCCACTCGCTGTTTTCCGGGAGCATGGTGTCGAGCAGATAGACGGGCACGGTGTGCCCGTTCAGTCCGCGCACGGTGTACCGCCACGCGCGCACGTGCACCGTGCGTCCGGCGATCTCGATCGGCACGCGGACATCCAGCGGCTCGAGCAGCTCCTCCGGGCGCCACGCGACGGGCGATTCCGTCTGCTGACCGGCGGCATCAAGGTGCTGCTCGAAGTATCCCTTCCGGTGCAGGAGGGAGACGGCGACCATGGGGACGCCGAGGTCAGCGGCCGAGCGCAGCGTGTCGCCGGCGAGCACCCCCAGTCCGCCGCTGTAGGTGGGAAGTCGCTCCTCGAGGCAGATCTCCATCGAGAAGTAGGCAACGGTCGTACGATTGTCGTCCGGGAGGTTCAACATGGAGGCATCCGGCGCGCGGGGAGCGCGCTGTGCGGTGCGGTGGCGACGAGACGTGGCGCGCGCATCCGCCCGCGATGGAGGCGTTCGGCAGGTGCCGGCCGGCGATCGTGGTGACACACCCGATTCGCACGTCCGGCCCGTCTACATGCATGGGTGGCGCCCCGGTGGCAGGGCGCCTGGCACTGCGATGAAGGTCGAAAGATCGTGAGCACGTGATCCCGGCGCCAGTGCCAGAGAGGAGGCCGGCGACGGCGTTACCGGCCGAAATATAGTGGGGACGCCGTGGCCCCCCGCGAGTCCGCTGCGCCTCGCCGTCCCGTACCCGCACCCTGATCGACGAGCGGACGACGGCCATGGTTGCATTGTGCGTGCTCAGGGGACGGGGAAAAGGAGTGCCGCCGGAAGGTGACCGAACAGGGCGTCCGCCGGGAGCGCGCCGCCGGCCGCCGTCACCGTACGCCCGCTCAGCTCGCATCGCCACGTGTCTCCCCACCCGTCAGGAAGCGGAATCGCGGTTCGGGAGAATGCCGCGGACAGGGGATCGGGGACGTGCGCGGTGAGTCGCGGGACGGCCGTGATGGCGGTGGCGCCCTCCAGGCGGCGGGCGAAGGCCAGCACGCTGGCGGCCGCTCCCCCCGCTGCGGCGAGGGGGACGTACTCCCCGCGCGCGAACAGCTCCGCGTGCGCGCGCCGCGCCTGGAGCGATCGCCAGGTGATCCACAGCTTCACGCGGCCGTCCTCCGGATGCGCGACCAGCTCGCCGACCAGCGCGCGCACGGCGTCGTCGCTCCCCTCCGCGGCCGATGCGCGTGCCTCCAGCTCGGCGAGCAGCCGCTGCCGGAGTGCGAAGTCCACCGGGCGCCGGTTGTCCGGATCCACGAGGGTGAAGCTCCACAGCTCGTCCCCCTGGTAGAGATCGGGGACGCCGGGGGTGGTCGCATGCACGACCACGCGCGCGAGCGCGTTGCGCATGCCGGCGGGGGCGAGCTCGGACACCAGCGTGCTCACCTGTCGCGCGAAGGGGGTGTCGGGACGCTCGAGGAGCGCGCAGATGAAGCGGTCCACCGCGCCCTCCCACCCTTCGTTCGGGCGCCCCCAGCTCGTGTGCACCTTCGCTTCGCGCCCCGCCTTGCGCAGGTAGTCTCGCGTGCGCTGCAGGATGTCCGCGTGCTCGTGGCTGGGCAACGACGCGCCCGGCACGAGCGGCGGCCAGATGCCGATCACCGTCTGGTAGATGAGATACTCGGTGGCCGCGTCGGGGACCGTGCGGCCGGCAACGCGCGTGCGGAACGGGCGGTGCGCGCGGCGCCACGCGCTCACCTGGCGCAGCC
Organism: Gemmatimonadaceae bacterium; assembly: GCA_035701265.1. Lineage (GTDB taxonomy): Bacteria > Gemmatimonadota > Gemmatimonadetes > Gemmatimonadales > Gemmatimonadaceae > DASSNU01. The sequence goes on from DASSNU010000015.1 coordinate 67,930, forward strand.
ATCGATCGGGGATCTCGCTCAACACGTCCAGCCGCGCGCGCGTGTCGGCGCTGTGCTTGGTGTCGTGCGTGGTACCGGCCAGGAGCGTGTCCGGCCAGTGGCGCGCGCGCTCATCGCACGCGGCGTGAAAGTCCGCCACCGCGTGGTGAAGGTCGCGTGCCGGGTCGCCGCCCACTTCGTTGAGCGACGCGAGCGGCACATAGCGGTAGAGCGCGGTGTCCTCGATGCCCTTGGCCGCCGCGGGGCCGCTCGTCTGCTGCACGCGCGTGACGAAGCGCAGCCGCGCATCATCGTGCGCGCGTGCCGCCTCCGCATCCGCGCGCTCGCCGTGACTCCACGATGCGCGCGGCGACTCGACGATGAGCGCGGCGAGCCACGAGATCACGCCGGGATCGATGCCGCGGCGCGCCTCCGCCTGGCGCGCGGCGTCGTGCACCACCTCCCGGTCCGCCTTGCGTGGCGCATCGCGCGCATCGATGTACGTGCGGTAGACGGGGAGACAGGCGATGAGCGTCTCCACCGCGCGCGTGAGCGCCGCGCCGCGCGCGGCGGGTGCGCCCTGTTCGGCGGCGAGCGGCCCGAGCAGCCGGCGCAACCGGCGCACGTCAGCAAGGAGCGAGTGGGAGAGCACGAGCAGCTTGGCGCGGATGCCGATCTCGCGGAACGACACGCGCGTGCGCGTGACGCGGCGGTACGCGCTCTCGATGCGCGCGGCACCAGCGGGGTCCACGAACACCGACTCCAGCTCGTTCAGGAACTCGTAGCCCGTGGTCCCCTGCACCGGCCATTCGCGCGGCAGCCGCTCGCGCGCGGCGAGGATCTTCTCCACCACGATCGGCATCTCCGCCGGCGCGCCCGCGCTGCGCGTGGCCGCGCGCAGCCGCTCCAGGTAGCCGCGCGGATCGGCCAGACCGTCCACGTGATCCACGCGCAACCCATCCAGCGCGCCCTCGCTCACGAAGTGGAGCACGAGCGCGTGCGTGTCGGCGAAGACGGCGGGATCTTCCATGCGCAGCGCGACGAGCTCGTTGATGTTGAAGAAGCGCCGGTAGTTCAGCTCGCGCTCCGCGCGCCGCCAGTACGCCAGGCGATATGCCTGCCGCCTGAGCAGCGCACGCAGCCGGTCCCGACCCTCGCTCCCTTCCGTGAATGTCCGCGCCGCGGCGCGTGCATCGCCCGGCACGGCGGCGCGCACCTTGTCCTCCGATTCCGGGCTCAACGGGAAGCGCCGGTCGGCGTAGGCGAGCAGCAATTCCCCGTCCTCCTCCACGATCGACAGCTCGCCGCGCGCGAGCACGCGCTCCAGCGAGTCGCCCAGCAGGGGGAGCAGGACGCGCCCGCGCAGCGGACGGCGAATGGGATCCCAGTCGATGTCGAACCACCCGGCGTACGCGGAGTGCCGGCCGCGCCGCAGCACGTCCATCCAGAACGGATTGTCGCGTCCCACCCCCATGTGGTTGGGGACGATGTCGAGCAGCCATCCCATCCCGCGGTCGTGCAGCGCCTGGACGGCGGCGCGGAATTCGTCGCGCGCGCCGAGCGCCGGATCGAGCCGCGTGGGATCGGCCACGTCGTAGCCGTGCGTACTGCCGCGGCGCGCCATCAAGATGGGCGAGCTGTACAGGTGCGAGATGCCGAGCCGCTCCAGATACGGCACGAGCTCGCGCACGCGCGCGAAGGGCATCTCGGCGCTCATCTGGATCCGGCAGGTGGCGCGGAGCGGGCGCGGCGGGCGTAGTGCCGGCGCGTCCGAGCTCGGCGCATCGGAGCGCGGTGCGGCCGAACGCGGCGTGTCCGAACGCGGCGTGTCCGAACGCGGCGCGCCGGGTCGTGTATTGGGCGACGCGGCGGACGCTGCGGCGAACGGCAGCGCGCTCACCGGCGGCCGCGCGCGCAGCGGAGTGCGCGTGCCACGTGCGGGTCGGACGAGAGCGCCTCCACCGGTACGGCGAGTCGCCGCGTCCAGCTCGGGAAGCGGTCGGCGCTCACGCCGGGCACGTTCACTGGGCGTTCCTCCCCCACCAGGTCGTCGAGCGAGAGCGCCACGAGCGCGGACGGCGTGCGGCAGAGGAAGGCGTGCACCGCCGCGCACAGCTCGCTCTCGTCGGGCGTGACGCCGGGCGCGAGAAGGCCTTCCGTCTGCAGACGCTCGATGAGCCGCTTGCGATCCGCGGCGCGCTCCGCCTCCGCGCGGCGCAACGCGTCGTCGTCGGGGATGAGCTCGAGCGCGCGGCGGAGCGGCAGGTCGGTGCCGCGCCAGAATGCACGAAGCGTGGGATGATCGTGCGTGGTGGCCGACGCGAGCGCGCGCGGCTCGTAGGATGCCGCGTCACGGTAGCCGCCATCCTCGGTGCGCTCGAAGGGGAGCACGCGCGAGGAGAGGATCTGCCAGCGCGCCAGCGTGCCGTGCACCTCCGGCGGTACGGTGCCCAAGTCTTCTCCCACGATGATCGCGCCGTGACGGACGCTCTCGAGCGCGAGGATGCCCAGCAGATCCTCGGTGGGAAAGCGGATGTACGCGCCCTCGCGCGCGGGCGCACCGTCGGGAATCCAGAACTGGCGGAACAGCCCGAGGATGTGGTCCACGCGCAGCGCGCCGGAGTGCGCGAGCGTGGCGCGCAGCAGCAGTCGCCAGTACCGGTATCCGCTCTCGCGCAATCGCGCGGGGTGCAGTGGGGGCAACCCCCAGTTCTGTCCTTCCGCGGCGTACGCGTCGGGAGGCGCGCCCAGCGTCGCGCCGCGCACGAAGATGTCGGGGAACGACGCGACGTCGCTCCCTCCCGGCGCGCTCCCGATCGCCAGATCCTGGTAGATCCCGATGGCGAGCCCCGCGTCGCGTCCGCGCGCGGCGGCGACGGCAAGCTGCCGGTCGAGCTCGAACTGCAGCCAGCGATGGAAATCTTCATCGTCACGTGCGTCCTCGCCGGCGCGCCGCTCGGACGGCGCGGGATCGAGCGTCGCCATGAAACGGGCGAACTCATCCAGCGGCGCCCCCTGCGCGCGGCAGTACGCCAGGTACGCACGCTCGCGCTCGCTGTCGCGCTGGTGGTGCAGCGCGCGGAAGGTGCGATGGAGCGCGCGCAGCACCGGCATCTTGAGCGCGAACACGAGGTCGTACAGCACCGCGTCGCTCGCGCGCGCGCGGTGCAACGTCTCCTGCACGTGCGCGGTGGCGAGCAGGGCGCGCGCCTCGTCGCACGCGGGCATCTCCGGAACCGCTTCCACGTCGATGTAGATCGGGTTGCGGTAGAGCCGGCTCACGGGCGAATACGGCGAGATGTCCATCCCGCTGTTGCGCGTGGCGTGCAGAGGATTCACCCCCACGAAGTCGCCGCCGCGCGCGCCGGTCCACGCGGCCAGCGCGCCGAGGGTGGTGCAGTCGCCCACTCCCCAGTCGCGCTCGCGGCGCACCGAGAACAGACTGGCGGTCACGCCGAACGCGGTGCGCGCGCCGAGCACCTCGGCGGGGGACACGCATCGCTCGGGAACGACGATGAGCGCCTGCTCCGCGCGCTGCTCCGCACCGTCCAGCCGCGCGACGATCTCCAGCCGGTGATAGCCGAGCGGTGGGACCGCCGGCAGCGGTGCACGGACCACGCTGCCGTCCACGCGCGCGCGACCCTCGCGATGCAGTACGTCGCCCTGCTCCGTGTGCAACGCGAGCGACCATGTCACATCGCTTCCGACCGCCTCGGGCGGCACGCGGAGCTCCAGGCGCGAGCGGGCGTGCACCGCCGCGGTGGCCACGCGCACCGGCTCGAGGAGCCGTGCCGCGGCTGCCGCGTCGAGCGCGGCGACCGTGCGTGCGGCCGCATCTTCGTCGCTCGCATCGAGACCGAGCACCGCCAGCAGCGCGACGGCCGACGATGCGCACAGCTCGCGCGTGCGCCCTTCGGTGTCCATGTACGACGGGAGGATTCCCGCGCGGTCGCACAGCGCGCGCAGCGCGGGGCTGGCGAGCGCCGGCACGTCGCGGGGGGCGGATGCGGTGGACACGGCGCGCCTGGTGCGAGGGAGCGGAGGCGGCGTCAGCCGCGCGCGCTCTCCTCCGGAGCCAGGATGAGCGCGCCCAGTGGCGGAAGAACGAGCCGCATCGACTGCGGGAATCCGTGGAAGGGCGACGGCTCGGCCGCCACCGTCGGCAGGGTGGGCAGCTCGCTGCCGCCGAAGCGCGGGTCATCCGATGAGAAGCGCTCGCGGTACGTGGCGAGCGCGGGCGCGCCGATGCGGTACTCCTCGCGCGGCACGGGAGTCATGTTCAGCACCACCACCACGTGCTGGTCGCCGTCACGCCGCACGTACGAGAGCACCGAGTTGTCGCGATCGGCCACGTCGATCCACGAGAAGCCCTGCGGCTCGTGGTCGTGGCGCCAGAGCGCGGGCGTCTCGCGGTAGAGCGCGCCCAGGGCGCGGACGTACTCGCCGAACTCCGCGTGGCGCGCGTCGGTGGCCAGGTGCCAGTCCAGGCTCGTGTCGTGATTCCACTCGGCGTACGGCGCCAGCTCCGTCCCCATAAAGAGCAGCTTCTTTCCCGGACGCGTGTACATGTACGCCAGCAGGAGCCGCAGATTGGCCATCCGGCGCCAGGGATCCCCCGGCATCTTCTCGAGGAGCGACCGCTTCAGATGGACCACCTCGTCGTGCGACAGCGGCATGATGAAGCGCTCGCTGTACTCGTAGAGCATCGCGAAGCTGAGCTGGTCCTGATGGAAGCGGCGGTAGAGCGGGTCCTTGGCGAAGTAGGTGAGGGTGTCGTGCATCCACCCCATGTTCCACTTGAAGGTGAATCCCAGCCCGCCGTCCTGCACACGCGCGGTGACGCCCGGCCACGCGGTGGATTCCTCGGCCACCGTGCAGCAGCCGGGAAGCGTGTCGTGTACCAGGCCGTTGAGCGTGCGGAAGAAGTCGATCGCGTCGAGGTTCTCGCGGCCGCCGTAGCGATTGCGCAGCCACGCGCCGGGCTTGCGGCTGTAGTCCAGATAGAGCATCGACGCCACCGCGTCCACGCGCAGCCCATCGGCGTGCATCTCCTGCAGCCAGTACAGCGCGTTCGCGATGAGGAAGTTGCGCACTTCGTTGCGCCCGTAGTTGAAGATGAGCGTGCCCCAGTCGGGGTGCTCTCCCAGCCGCGGGTCCTCGTGCTCGTAGAGCGCGGTGCCGTCGAAGCGGCGCAGCGCAAAGTCATCCTTGGGGAAGTGCGCCGGCACCCAGTCGAGGATGACGCCCACGCCGTGGCGGTGGCAGTAGTCCACGAAGAAGCGAAAGTCGTCCGGCGTGCCGTAGCGCGCGGTGGGCGCGTAGTACCCGGACACCTGGTATCCCCACGAGCCGGTGAACGGATGCTCCATGACCGGCAACAGCTCCACGTGCGTGAAGCCGTAGCGCGTGACGTGCTCCACCAGGCGCGGGGCGATCTCGCGGTAGGTGAGCGGCCGGTGCGCATCTTCCGGCACGCGCGCCCACGAGCCCAGGTGTACCTCGTAGACGAGCATCGGCTCGTGGGCGAGATCGCGGCGCGCGCGGTCGTGTATCCACTCGTCGTCCTGCCAGCGATAGCGATCGAGCGGCCAGACGCGCGACGCCGTTCCCGGCGGGAGCTCCATCGAGAACGCCACCGGATCGGTCTTCACGCGGAGCTCTCCCTCGCGCGTGAGGATCTCGTACTTGTAGAGCGCGCCGTCGGGCACGTCGGGCACGAACAGCTCGTGCACGCCCGAGCTCCCCATGCGCCGCATCGGGAGCAGTCGCCCGTCCCACCCGCAGAAGTCACCGACGACGCTCACGCGCTCGGCGTTGGGTGCCCAGACGGCGAACGCCACGCCGCGCTCGCCGTCCATGGTGCGCGGGTGCGCGCCGAGCATCTCCCACAGCCTGTGGTGCGTCCCCTCGTTGAACAGGTGCAGGTCCACATCGCCGATGGTGGGGAGAAAGCGATAGGGATCGCCGCGCTCCCACGAGCTGCCGTCGCCGAAGGCAAAGCGCACGCGATAGCGCAGCGGGAGCTCGGCGCCGGGGAGGAACACGCCGAACAGCCCCCCTCCTTCTGCCGTCATCGGCACTGCGCGCCCGGGCGCCGACGCGAGCAGACAGTCGGCGCCGGTGGCATCGGGATGGAAGACGCGCACCACCACGCCCGCCGTGTCGTCCATCGCCGCCGGGTGTGCGCCGAGGATGCGATGCGGCTCGTCCAGGCGCAGCGCGCGCAGTTGCGCCGCCAGCGAGGGATCGGCGGGCGGCGGCGGACCATGCGTGACCGCGCGGGTGCGCGTGCGGGAGCGGGGGCCGGTGGTGGCCATCATTCCTCCTTCCGTCTGCGTTCGCGCTGCGTGCCCCCGACGAACCGCAACAGGACCAGCGAGTATGGTGCCATCGTGACCGCGGCCGCGTATTGCGTCCCGCGGTCCTCGCGCACCGCCGTGTTCACCATCTCGCGCCACCGCCCCGGCTGCGGCATGGCCGGGAGCGTGAAGACCTGGTCGGTGTCGCGATTGTTCACCAGCAGGAGCAGCGTGTCGCCGCAGATGGGCTTCCCGCGCTCGTCCGTCTCGTCGGCCGCCTCGCCCTGGATGAGCATGCCGAGCGTGTGCAGACCGGCGTCGTGCCACTCGGCGTCGGTCATCTCCTTCCCCGACGCGCTCACCCACACCAGGTCCTTGGCCCCCGACGGACCGAGCGGGCGGCCGTGGAAGAAGCTGCGGCGGCGGAGCACCGGGTTGCGCCGCCGGATGGCCAGCACCGACCGCGTGAACGCCAGCAGATCGCGCTGGGCGTCGGTGAGCTCCCAGTGCATCCACGTGAGCTCGTTGTCCTGCGCGTACGCGTTGTTGTTCCCCTGCTGCGTGCGCGAGATCTCGTCGCCGTGGGAGAGCATCGGCACGCCCTGCGAGAAGGCGAGCGTCGCCAGGAAGTTGCGCTTCGCCCGCTCGCGCAGCGTGGCCACGCGCGGGTCGTCCGACGGTCCCTCCACCCCCCAGTTGCGGCTCAGGTTGTCGTTGTTCCCGTCGTTGTTCTGCTCGCCGTTCGCCTCGTTGTGCTTGTGCTCGTAGCTGACCAGATCGTTGAGCGTGAAGCCGTCGTGCGCGGTGACGAAGTTGATGCTCGCGTACGGCCGCCGATCGCTCCACGCGTAGATGTCGCTGCTCCCCGCCAGCCGGAACGCCAGCTCCGGCATCATCCCGGCATCGCCGCGCCAGACGCGGCGCACGGCGTCGCGGTACTTCCCGTTCCACTCCGCCCATCCGATGGGGAAGTTGCCCACCTGATAGCCCCCCGGTCCCACGTCCCACGGCTCGGCGATCAGCTTCACCTGCGAGAGCACCGGGTCCTGCTGGATGATGTCGAAGAACGTCGCCAGTCGGTTCACCTCGTACAGCTCGCGTGCGAGTACCGGCGCGAGATCGAAGCGGAAGCCATCCACGTGCATGTCCAGCACCCAGTAGCGCAGACTGTCCATGATGAGCTGGATGGTCCGCGGGTGCAGCATGTTGAGGCTGTTCCCGGTACCGGTGAAGTCCACGTAGTAGCGCGGATGCTCCGGATCCAGACGATAGTACGCCTGGTTGTCGATCCCGCGCAGCGAGAGCGTGGGGCCCAGGTGGTTCCCCTCCGCGGTGTGATTGTAGACCACGTCGAGAATGACCTCGATCCCCGCCGCGTGCAGCGTCTTGACCATCGACTTGAACTCGCCCACCTGGTTCCCCAGTCCGCCGGTGGCGTAGCGCACATCCGGCGCCAGGAAGCCGATCGAGTTGTAGCCCCAGTAGTTCGTGAGCCCGCGCTCGGCCAGGTGGCGGTCCACGGCAAAGTGGTGCACGGGGAGCAGCTCGACGGTGGTGACGCCGAGCGAGAGGAGGTGATCGATGATCGGCTCGCTCGCGAGCCCCAGGTACTTCCCGCGCACCTGCTCCGGGACGTCCGGGTGGAGCTGCGTCATCCCCTTCACGTGGCACTCGTAGATCACCGTGCGATTCCACGGCACGCGCGGTGCGCGGTCGTCTCCCCACGTGAAGGCGGGATCGATCACCACGCACTTGGGCACGCCCCCCGCGCTGTTGCTCGTGTTGATCTCGAGATCCTCGCGCGGGCTTCCCACCTTGTAGCCGAACAGCGCGTTGCTCCAGTGAATGGTCCCGCTGATGGCCTTGGCGTACGGATCGATGAGGAGCTGCGCCGGATTGAAGCGCTGCCCGCGCTCCGGATCGTACGGGCCGTGCACGCGGTAGCCGTAGAGCTGTCCCGGACGGATGTCCGGCAGATAACAGTGCCAGATCTGGTCGGTGCGCTCGCGCACCTGGATCCGCGCGCGCTCCTCGGCGCTGTCGCCGTGATCGAACAGGCACAGCTCCACGCCGGTGGCGTTCTCCGAGAAGAGCGCGAAGTTCACGCCGCGCCCGTCCCACGTGGCGCCGAGCGGATAGGGATGTCCGGGCCAGACACGAAGCATGGTCAGCGTTCCCGTACGCGCCGGTGAGAGCGTGACGCGCTCGCGCGACAACCGGCCACGCGAGGCGCGAGCCGCGCCGCAGTCCGCGGAAAGTTCATTCGTGCAGCAGGTAGACGGCGGCGGAGTACGCGGCCACGTCGATCCGCCGCTCCCCGGCGCCGCCGTTCTCCACCGAGCGAGGCGCCGTGCCGGAGCCACCGTACGCCGCGTCGGTGGTGGAGAGACGGAGCGTCCAGCTTCCCTGCGCCGCGTTCGCCACGCGCAACTGCCGCGGCGCGTCCGACAGATTGAACAGCGCGAGCAACCGCCGCCCCCCTCCCGCGGCCGACTCCAGCTCGTAGGCGAGGCACCGATCTTCCTCCGCGCACGCCACGCGCGGTGCGGTGGCCCCGGGGCGCAACGCCGGCTCGCTGCGCCGGAGGTGCAGCAGGTCGCGGTAGAGCGCGACGAGCGACGCATGCTCCCCGCGCGCCATCACCGATCGGTCGAGCGTCGATGCGGCGAACGTCTCCGGCGACTGCGGATCGGGGACGTCCTCGCTCCATCCGAAGTGCGCGAACTCGCGGCGGCGCCCCGCGCGCACCGCCTCCACCAGCGCGGGATCGCCGTGACTTACGAAGTAGAGAAACGGGTGCGTCTCGCCGTACTCCTCGCCCATGAAGAGGAGCGGCACGTATGGCGCGAGCAGCAGGAGCGCCGCGGCGAGCTTGCACTGCTCGAACGAGAGGAGCGTGGAGAGACGATCGCCGCGGGCGCGGTTCCCCACCTGGTCATGATTCTGGATGGCGATGACGAACCGGTCGCCTTCGACGTCGGCCGCGCTCGCGCCGTGGCGGCGCTGGCGGTAGGCGCTGTAGCGGCCGTCGTAGACGAAGCGATGCTCGAGCGCCGTGGCCACGTCGCACACCTTCCCGAAGTCGCCGTAATAGCCCTCGCGCTCGCCGGTGAGCGCGGCGTGCACGGCGTGGTGGAAGTCGTCGCTCCACTGCGCGTCCAGCCCGTACCCGCCGTGCTCGGCGTCGCGTATCAGCCGCGGGTCGTTGAGATCGCTCTCGGCGATCACCTGCACGCGCCGCTCCAGCCGGTGCGCGTCGGTGTGCACGTGGTCGGCGAGCTCGGCCAGGATGTGGCGCGCGCCGAAATCGTAGATGCCGTGCACCGCATCCAGGCGCAGGGCGTCCACGTGGTACTCAGCGACCCAGTAGCGAGCGTTGTCGATCACGAACCGGCGGACCTCGTCGCTCTCCGCGCCATCGTAGTTCACCGCGCGCCCCCACGGCGTCTGGTACCGGTCGGTGAAGTACGGACCGAAGTCGTCCAGCACGTTCCCTTCCGGCCCAAGATGGTTGTAGACGACATCGAGCACCACCGCCAGCCCATGCCCGTGCGCCGCATCCACCAGCCGGCGCAAGCCGTCGGGACCGCCGTACGCATTGTGCGGCGCGTAGAGCAGCACGCCGTCGTACCCCCAGTTTCGCGCGCCCGGAAACTCCGCCACCGGCATGAGCTCGATGGCGGTGATCCCCAGCGCTGCCAGGCGCGCAAGGTCTGCGATCGCCGCGTCGAACGTTCCCGCGTCGGTAAAGGTGCCGACGTGCATCTCGTAGATGATGTAGTCCGCCATCGCCGGCCCGCGCCACCGCGTATCGCTCCAGGAGAAGCGGTTCGGATCCACCACGCGCGATGGGCCGTGCACCCCTTCCGGCTGGAAGCGGCTCACCGGATCCGGGCGCTCCTCGCGCCCGTTGAGGAGATAGACGTAGTCGTCTCCCGCGCGCGCGCCCGGCACCGTGCCGGCGAACACGCCGCGCTCCGTGCGCTCGAGCGCCACGTCACCCTGTGCACCGCCGGTGCGCACGCGGACGGCGAGCGTTGTCACCTTGGGCGCCCACACGGAGAAGCGGACGCCCGCGTCGCCCGGGAGCACGCGCGCGCCGCGTTCCAGCATCCACGGCTCGTCGCGCGCACCGCGCGCCGCACGCCGTCCACCGCCGGCCGCACCCGCGCCGCGCGTGACGGTACGCTCCTTCCGCGCGGTCACGCGCCTCCCTCGTGCGGATCGCGCAGCGCCGGCACGTGCGTGCGCGGCGCGTCCAGCAACTCGTGCGCGCCGCGCAGCGGGATCCACACCCAGTCCGGGCGATTGTTCAGCTCGTACGTGATCTCGTAGAACACCTTCTCCAGCTCGAAGAGCGTGAGGAGCGCCGCGACGGACGATGCCGAGCGCGGGATGAGCTCCGCTCCGCCGGCCGCGCCCAGGTACGCATCCAGGAACGCGCGCCGCATCGCGCGCTCCCAACGCCAGGACCGTTCCAGCGTGTCGTCCGCGGCACGGGCTGCCGAGGCCGGCGCGCCGGAAGCCGCCGCGTAGCTGAAGGAGCGCAGCATCCCTGCTACGTCGCGGAGCGGGCTGTCCTTCCGCCGCCGCGCGGCCAGCGGGCGTGACGGCTCTCCCTCGAAGTCGATCACCATGTAGTCGCCCTCCGCCGTGCGGAGGACCTGCCCCAGGTGGTAGTCGCCATGGTGACGGATGCGCGCGCCCGCATCGCCGTGCAGCGTGCGGCGCGCCTCCTCTACGCGCGTATGCAGCGCGGCATGCGCGCCGCCCAGCGTATCCGCGGATGCCGCCGCGCTCGGCGAAAGGACATCGCGGCGCCGCGCCAACAGCTCGAGCGCGCGCTCCGCCGCTTTCACCGCACGCTCGCACCACGCATCCACGTCCCGTTCCGTGGCCCGCTCGGGAGCGAACGCCGGATCGCGCGCATCGGAGCCGAGCGCATCGTGCAGGGCGCGCGTGATCGTTCCCAGCAGCGCGGCATCGCGCGCGAAGGGGAGATCTTCGCGCGCGCCACCGGTCGCGGACGGCGCATCGCCGCGCGCGGCCATCTCCGCCGCCCGGAGCGCCACGCTCCACGCGTCCTCCGAGCCGGGGAGGTATCGCTGCACCATGCCGCCCACCGTGTCCTCGCCCCCGGGTTCTTCCAGATGCACCACCGCGAGCAATGGAGGCGTATGGCGGAACGACGTGCGCGTAGTGAGAAAGCGCCCGATCTCCACGTCCGGGTGCACGCCGGGCTCCAATCGACGAAAGAGCTTGAGAATGGCAGCGTCGCCGAAGACGATGGACGTATTGCTCTGCTCGGCGGTGCCCACTCGCGCCTCCCCGCCGGGGGCGAGCGCGGCGCGGAGCGCGTCGTCTCCCGCGCCGACCAGTTCCACGCGCCAGCGGAGCCCGGCCTCCTCGCACGCCCCGCCGCGTGCAATGAGCGCACCGAGCGCGCGGCGCACCGAGGCCATCTCCGTCCCCTCCATCAGCAACGCGTGCTCGCCGGCCGATGTCGTCACGCGCGCCAACGCGTTGGACGGAGCGTGGCCGGCCGAGGCGTTCTCATCGCGCACGGCGAGCAGCAACTGGAAGCGCGCGCTGCGTCCGTCGTCCATCCGGACGTGCACGGACACCACTGCGGCGGGCGGTCCGTCCCACTCCGAGCAGTGGTCCAGCCGGATCACGTGCTCTATCGCCACCGCGTGCAGCGCGTGCCCCTTCGCCCCGAACCACCGCCGCTGCACGAGGAAGCGCGCCATGGCATCCATGGGAAGCGCGCGCAGCATCTCCGCGGAGAGCGCATCGTGCACGCCGCCCGCGACCGCGAGGGACGGCACGCCGAGCGCCATCACGACTCGCCGCTCGCGGCCTCCGACGACACCAGCCGGAACCAGAGAAAGCCGTGCGGCCCCAGAGTGAGCAGGTAGGTCAGCTCGCCGATCCGCGGAAAGGGCGCCTGGCTGTACAGCTCCACCGGCACGCACCCGTTGAAGCGCGACAGGTCGAGCTCCACGAACTGCGCGTAGCGCGACAGGTTGTTGACGCAGAGGATCCGCTCGTCCTCGTACGTGCGCATGAACACGAGCACGCGCCGGTTGGCCGGGTGGAGGATCTCGAACGAGCCGCGGCCAAACGCGCGGAACTGTTTCCGCACCCGGACGATGCGGCGCATCCAGCGGAGCAGCGACGTCTGCGTGCGCTCCTGCGCCTCCACGTTCACGGCGGTGAAGCCATAGGGCGGGTCGACGATCACCTGGCTGTAGAGCGCGGCGCTGTCGGCTTCGGAGAAGCCTGCGTTGCGATCCACGCTCCACTGCATGGGCGTGCGCACGCTGTTCCGGTCGCCCAGAAAGATGTTCTCCCCCATCCCGATCTCATCGCCGTAGTAGATGATCGGCGTTCCGGGCATGGACATGAGCAGCGCGTTCATCAACTCCACCTGCCGCCGTCCGCCATCCATGAGCGGCGTGAGCCGCCGCCGGATGCCGATGTTGAGGCGCATGCGGCGGTCCTTCGCGTACTCGGTGTACATGTAGTCGCGCTCCTCGTCCGTCACCATCTCGAGCGTCAGCTCATCGTGGTTGCGGAGGAAGATCGCCCACTGGCACTCCGGCGGAATGTCCGGCGTGCGCGCCATGATCTCCACGATCGGCGTGCGATCCTCCTTCCGCAGCGCCATGAACATCCTGGGCATGAGCGGAAAGTGGAACGCCATGTGGCACTCGTCGCCGTCGCCGAAGTACGGGCGCACGTCGGACGGCCATTGGTTGGCCTCGGCCAGGAAGATGCGGTTCGTGTAGCCCTCGTCGAGCGCGCGGCGCAGCGCTTTCAGCACCGCGTGCGTCTCCGGCAGGTTCTCGCACGTCGTGCCGTCGCGCTCCACCAGGTACGGGATGGCATCCAGGCGGAGTCCGTCCACTCCCATGTCCAGCCAGAAGCGCATCACGCTGATCACCGCCTCGAGCACGGCGGGGTTGTCGAAGTTGAGATCCGGCTGGTGGCTGAAGAAGCGATGCCAGTAGAACTGCTCGGCCACCGGATCCCACGCCCAGTTGGAGCGCTCGGTGTCGGTGAAGATGATCCGCGCATCCTTGTAGAGGTTGGGATCGTCCGTCCACACGTACCAGTTGCGCTCCGGGGAGCCGCGCGGCGCGTTCCGCGCGCGCTGGAACCAGGGATGCTGATCGGAGGTGTGGTTGATCACCAGCTCGGTGATGACACGGAGGCCGCGCCGGTGTGCCTCATCCAGGAAGCGGCGGAAGTCGTCCAGCGTGCCGTACTGCGGATTGATCGATTCGTATTCGGCAATGTCGTAGCCGTCGTCGCGGAGCGGCGAGGGATAGAACGGGAGCAGCCAGATGCAGCTCACGCCGAGCGATTCGATGTAGTCCAGCTTCTCGAGCAACCCCGGAAAGTCGCCCACGCCGTCGCGGTTGCTGTCGCGGAACGCCTTCACGTGCACCTGGTAGATGACGGCGTCCTTGTACCAGAGCGGATCCTGCTCCGGATGAAGGGGGAGGGGCTCGCTCATTCGAGATCCTCGCGTTCCACCCACGACGCGCCGCGCGCCAGACGCAGGACGTGCGCCGGTTCCACGGCGGGATCGAGTCGCACGTAGTTGCGCGCTCCCCGCCAGGTGAAGCGCGCGCCGGTGAGCAGGTCTTCCACCACATATTGTTCGTCCGGCCCGATCCCCAACTCCTGGATGGGGACGTGCACCGTCGTCTCCTGCGGCACGTGCGGATCGAGCGTGATCGCCACCAGCAGCGTCTCGCCGGGCACCGCGCCGTGCCGCGAGTAGAAGAGCATGCGGTCGTTCTCGCACACGTGAAAGGTCAGATTGGTGGCGAGCTGCAGCGCGCGTTGCGTCTCGCGCAGCCGGTTGATGCGCGCGATGTCGGCGTCCAGGCTGTCGGGCGCGGTGAAATCGCGCTGCCGGATCTGGTACTTCTCCGAATCCAGGTACTCCTCGCTCCCCTCGCGCAGCGGCACGTTCTCCATCAACTCGAAGCCGCTGTAGATGCCGTAGAGCGGCGAGAGGGTGGCCGCGAGATGCAGGCGAATGCGGAACGCCGCGCGCCCGCCCGTCTGCAAGTACTCGTGCAGGATGTCGGGCGTGTTGACGAACAGATTGCCGCGCAGATAGTCGGAGACGGGAGGTGTGGTGAGCTCGGTGAGATACTCGCGCAGCTCCCACGCCTCCGTGCGCCAGGTGAAGTAGGTGTACGACTGCGTGAATCCCAGTTTGGCCAGCCGCTTGAGCCGCTTGGGACGCGTGAACGCCTCCGAGAGAAAGATCACGTCCGGGTACTCGCGCTTCACCTCGGCAATGAGCCACTCCCAGAAGGCGAACGGCTTGGTGTGCGGATTGTCCACGCGGAAGGTGCGCACGCCGTGGCCGATCCAGTGGAAGATGATCTCGCGGCAGGCGCGCCAGAGCGCCTCACGATCCTCGCACCAGAAGTTGAGCGGGTAGATGTCCTGGTACTTCTTGGGCGGATTCTCGGCGTACTTGAGCGTGCCGTCGGGACGAACGAAGAACCAGTCGGGATGCTCGGCCAGCCACGGGTGATCGGGGGAGCACTGGAGCGCGTAGTCGAGCGCCACTTCGAGCCCCAACTCCGCGGCGCGCGCCACGAAGCGGTCGAAGTCTTCCAGCGTGCCGAGTCGCGGGTCGACGGCAAAGTGACCGCCGTGCGCGTTCCCGATCGCCCACGGGCTCCCCGGATCGTCCGGCCCCGATTGCAAGCTGTTGTTCGCCCCCTTCCGCCCCGTCACGCCGATCGGGTGAATGGGGGGGAGGTAGACGACGTTGAATCCCAGCTCGGCCAGCCGCGGGAGCGCGCGTTCGGCATCGGCGAAGGTGCCGTGCGCGCCGGGCGTCGGCGAGAACGAGCGCGGGAACATCTCGTACCACGCCGCGTAGCGCGCGCGCTCGCGGTCCACCACCACCGCCAGCTCGCGCCCGAAGGTGGTGAGATCGGAGGGGAGACAGTGCGCGTGCATGAGCGCGAGCAAGCGCTCCGAGAGCGCGGTGGCCACGCGGTCGGCGAGCGGGCGGCGTTCATCCACCAGCCCCGCGGCCGCGCGCTTGAGCGCGGTGCGCGCGTCGCCGAAGCGCGTACGGCGCGCGGCGCTGTCCACCAGCTCGGCCCCTTCGCGCAGCTCGAGCGACACGTCCTGCTCGCCGGCGACTTTCTTCTGTAGCTCGTCCCGCCAGGAGGCGAAGACGTCCGTCCACGCATCCACCGTGTACGTCCACCGCCCCACGTGGTCGAGGGTGATGTGCCCCGTCCAGCGGTCGCTGTCGTAGTCGTACGCCATGGGGACGTGCCGCCACTCGCACGAGACGGGAGAGCGGTAGCGCACGCGTGCGGCGAGCAGGTCGTGCCCGTCTTTCAGGATGTCGGCGCCGACGGTGAGCACGTCGCCGATGATGCGCTTGATCGGGAACCGGCCGCCATCCACGTCGGGAGACACGCACTCGATCGCGAGGTGGGGAAGCCCGTCCACGCGCGTCGGAGTGATCGGTTTTCGCCCCGCCGTCACTGGTGCCGTGCGTACTCCGTCGTCCATGCCCCTCTCATCCACGTCGCCCCCGTGCCGGCGATCACGGCGTCGTGCGCGTGCCGGCCCCGGGGTGCGCTCCCGCGCGCCCGCATCCCCCGCGGCGAGAACCCCTGACGGGCGATCATGCGAGACCGGACGACCACGCGCAAGGTCCGCGCCGGAGAGACGCAGCTCGATGACCGGACGTTCGGAGCGCGTGGCGGGGGGGTGGATGGGGAGTGCAAGGAACGAGGTCTACCGGGCCGGCATCGCCGGGCGCCTGGTGACGCCTAAAGGAGCGCCAACGCCGCGATCATCGCCATGTACGCCATGAGCAGCGTGGCGTTCACCGCGTACGCGGCGGTGTGTGCGCGCACGTCGGTGGCCGATTCATATGATGCGCGCAGCCGACGCGACCACATCAGCGCAATGAACCACGGCAAAACAACCGCGATCGCAGGGGCATAGGCGAAGATCCGAACCAGCCACCAGGACGACTGCGCATCCGGCCAATTCCTGGCCCTGAACGTGAGCAACACCGCGAGCGAGACGGCCATCAGCGCATTGACCGCGAAGGTGGCCACCACCAACCATCGGACCTGCCGTACGTCCGTTTGCCGAAACGGTCTCACAGTCACTCCGCGCGTGCAGGTGGAAACGGGTGCCCGCCGCCGTGAAAGCGCCTCGATGCCAACCTTCACCAGATACTGCTCCTCACAGCGGCCATGCGCAAGACAGCCGCACAAAGCGCGAGGAGATCACGCCGGAATCCGCAGGGCCACGCGCGCGGTTTCCGCCCGCCTCGCCAGGAGCGCCCGATACGCGCAACGTCGTCAAGGGAGCTCGACCTGGAAACCACGGCCCGCCGTCCGGATCGCCCGGCTGCCGTGTCGCGCAGGGAACTCCCTTCCCTTTCCGCGTTATTATTCCTCCGTGGACTTCACCCGCGTCCCGGACCTCCTCACGCAGCACCCGCTCCTCGCCATCCCGATCATCTTCGCGGGCGGTGTGCTGACGAGCCTCACGCCGTGCATCTACCCGATGATCCCCATCACGGCGTCGCTCGTGGGGGGACAGACGGCTGCCACGGCGGGCGTGCCGCGTCCGCGCCGACGCACGCTGGCACTCACGCTGAGCTACGTACTCGGCCTCGCGCTCGTCTACGCGGCGCTCGGCCTCTTTGCCGGACTCACCGGGACGATGTTCGGCACGGTGAGCAGCAATCCGTGGCTCTACTTCGCGCTCGCCAACCTGCTCGTGCTCGCCGCGCTCGCCATGCTCGACGTCATCCCGGTGCGGCTGCCGCAACGGCTCACGCAGCGCGCGGCCACTGCGGGCACCGGCGGGCGCATGGCCGGCACGTTCGTCATGGGCGCGGCGTCGGGGCTCGTGGCCGCCCCCTGCTCCGCGCCCGTCATGGTCGGCGTGCTCACCTGGGTGTCCACCACGCACAGCGCGGTGCTCGGTTTCGTCTACCTCTTCGTCTTCTCCATCGGCATGACCGCGCTGCTCGTCGTCGTCGGATTGTTCGCGGGCACGCTCTCTGCCCTTCCACGCGCGGGAACGTGGATGCTCTGGGTGAAGCGCGCGTTCGCCGTCATCATGCTCGGCGTCGCCGAGTATTACCTCGTCAAGATGGGTCAGGGATTGATATGAGACGGATCAGCCACATCGCGCGGGCAACGCTCCCGCTCGCCGGAATGATCGCGCTCGCCGCGGTCGTCGCGACCGCCGCCGCGCCCGCGCTGCACGCACAGTCCACCGTGGCCGTGGGCGACTCCGCGCCGGACGCCGAACTCACGCGCCCCGACGGCACGCCGGTCTCCCTCTCGCAGTACATCGGCAAGACGCCGGTGCTGATCGAGTTCTGGGCCACCTGGTGCCCCAACTGCCGCGCGCTTGAGCCCACCATGCACCGCGTCGCCGCCAAGTACGCAGGGCGCGTCAAGTTCCTCGGCGTGGCCGTGTCGGTGAACGAGTCGCGCGAGCGCGCGAAACTCTACGCGGAGAAGCACAAGCTCCCCGTCGAGGTGCTGTGGGACGGCGACGGGAACGCGAGCGGCGCGTACGATGTGCCCGCCACGTCGTACATCGTCATCATCGACAAGAACGGGAAGATCGTCTACACCGGCGTGGGTGCCGACCAGGACCTCGATGCCGCGGTGAGCAAGGCGCTGGCGGGGTGACGTGGCCACCGGCCCGGACGCGCGCGTCACGCCGCCGCCTCCCATCGAGCGCGTGCTGGAGACGTGCGTGTACGCGGCGGACCTCGACGCCGCCGTCGCGTTCTACCGGGACGTGCTCGGCCTCACGCTCTTTTCGCGCGAGGAGGGGCGACACGCCTTCTTCCGCTGCGGGCGGCAGATGCTCCTCGTCTTCAACCCCGACGCCACGTCGGCACACGATCGTCCGCACGACCGCACGCCCGTGCCGCGTCACGGCGCGCACGGTGCGGGACACGTGGCCTTCGCCGTGGACGAGGACGCGCTGGCCGCGTGGAAGCGCGCACTCGAGGAGCGCGGCGTGGCGATCGAGTTCGAGACCGCGTGGCCGCGCGGCGGACGCTCCCTCTACGTGCGCGATCCGGCGGGGAACAGCGTCGAGCTGGCGGTCCCCGCCATGTGGGGGCTCTGAGCGCCAGCCGGTACACCACGCTAGTGCGCCGCGACGGTACACGCGCCAGCTCGCCGCGCCAGCTCGCCGCGCCAGTTGGCCGCGGCATCGCGCGCCTCCGCGGCCCGGTCCGTGCGTCTTCTTCCCCTCCGGAACCGTGCATTCTCCGGAAGACCGGAAGAGAGGAAGACCATGCGACATTCATCACGAGCTCTGGCTGCCGCGCTCGCCCTGGTGGGCGCACTATCGCTCGGCGCGTGCGCGTCGAGTCCGCGCGCAGCATCCCCCAGCGCGCAGGCCGTGCCGCAGGAGGGGGTACAGATTCACGTGCAGAACAACCTCGTTCCCCCCACCGGCGTCACCGTCTGGATCGTTCCATCCAGCGGATCGCGCCACTCGCTGGGAAGCCTGAACCCGGGCGCCAGCGGAGATTTCAGCTACCCGGCGCCGAACGCGCAGGAGTTCGTACTCGTGGCGCGCACGACCGGCGGTACCGAGATCACCTCACGCAGCTTCACCATCACGAGCCGGTCGGACGAGGTGGCGTGGGACCTCAACACGAACACGGTCTCCACGGGCTCCTGACGGCGGCGCGGGGGCGCGCGCCTAGATCGCACCCCGTGCCGAGCTGGCCGGGGAAGCGTCACGTATCTCGCTCTCCACGTGCGCGCCTTCGTCGGCCAGCTCGCGCACCAGCTCGCGCACGTGCGCGTCCGTGGTGCGCGGATTCATGATCGTCACGCGCAGCACGCGCCGTCCGCCGAGCATCGTCGTCGTGATCCACCCCGCGCCGGAGCGGTTGTAGCGCTCGCGGAGACGCGCGTTCAGCTCGTCCACCGCCTCGTCGCTCCACGCGCGCGTCCCCAGCCAGCGGAAGCAGAGAATGTTCGACTCGGGGACGTGCATCGCCTCGAACCCGGGCGCGTCGTTCAGCGCGTGCCAGAGCGCCATCGTCGTCCGGCACAGCCGGTCGTAGAGCGCCGCCATCCCTTCCGCGCCGTAGCGCTGGAGCGCCGCCCACAGTTTCATCGCGTCCACGCGCCGTGAGCAGGCGAAGCTGCGCGTCCCCTGGTCCCACACGCGTGCTCCGCCCTCCGCGCCGTGAAAGAGATACGGCGCGCTCTGGCTGAAGGCGCGCTGCAGCGCGCGCTCCTCGCGCACGAGCAGCACCCCCGCGGGGAGCGGCATGAGCATCATCTTGTGCGCGTCCCACGCCAGCGAGTGCGCGCGCTCCACGCCGCGCAGACGGTGCCGGTGCGCGGCGGAAAGCAATGCCGACCCGCCGTGCGCGCCATCCACGTGCAGCCAGATGCCGCGCGGCTCGGTGAGCGACGCGATCGCCTCCACGTCGTCGAAGCTCCCCGTGGCGGTGGAGCCCGCCGTCGCCACCACCGCCATCACGCGCGTTCCCTCGTGCTCCAACTGCTCGAGCGTGCGCGCGAGCGCATCCACGTCCATGCGGAAGTCGCGCGACGGGATCGCCACCGCGCGCCGCATCCCCAGGCCGAGCTGCGCCACGGCGCGCGTGACCGCGTAGTGCGCGTGCTCGCCGGAGAGCACCACCGGCGCATCGTCTCCCACGCCGCGCTCCCACGCGTCGGGGATCGCGTGCGCGCGTGCCGCGAGCAGCGCGGTGAAGGTGGCCTCCGTGCCGCCGTACGTCATCACGCCACCGGCGGATGCGCCGAACCCCGCCAGGTCGTTCATCCATCGGATCACGCGATGCTCGATCGGCGTGCCGGTCGGCGACATCTCGAACACGGCGGACGACTGATTGAGCGCCGCGATGAGCGGCTCCATCCAGATGGCAAGCGGCAGCGGCGGGCTCACCTGATGTCCCATCGCCTTGGGGTGCGCGAGACGGTTCACCTCCGTCAACACGTCGCGCTGCAACCGCTCGGTCACCGCTTCCAGCGATGCGGGCGATCGCGGGATGGGCTCGTCGAAGCGCGCGGCCAGCTCCTCCGGCGTGTGCGCTGTGGAGACGCGCCCGTCGCCGCGCGCAGCCTGCTGCAGGTACCCCACCGCGAGGGCGAGCACGCGCTCCGCTGCCGAGGCGCGCGTATCGTCGTCCAGCATGCGGAGCAGCTCGTCGTCCGTCACCGTCTCACGGTCTTCTCGAGGCCCGCTCACGTGTCCGCCGAGCGATCGCGCGACGCACCGCGGACGGATGCACCGTCGCCGCGCGCGCCGCTGCCCGTCGAGTCATCGCGCGATCCATCGCGGGAAGACTCGCCGTCGTGCGACGAGCCCTCGCGAAGCGTGCTCGTACGCGAGGAGTTCTCGCGTGCGGAGTCCTCGCGTGCAGAGCCGTCGTGCAAAGCGCCGTTGTGCGACGATGCCCCGTTGGACGACGGTTCGCTCGCCGCGGGATCGCCGCCGGTGAGCCGGAGCTCCAGGATGCGCCTGGGCGCCTGTGGGTGCACGGTCGAGAAGAATTGCAGCCGGTCCACCACTACCGGCTCGCTGATCCGGATGGCGAGGAGCGAGCGGGCACGTTCCGGCGTGAGCGTGGGGAAGAAGCTCAACGTGCAGTGCGGCGAGAACGGGAAGCGCGAGCGCTCGAATGGCAGCCCGCTGGTGGCGATCCGCTCGTGCAGCGTGCGGAGCTGTCCGTGCGGGCTCAAGGGGAGCACCACGATCTGCGTCTGCATGAAGCGGACGGCTGGACCGAAGTGCACCACGATGGGGGGAAAGGAGCGGACCACCGGCTCCAGCGCCTCCACGATGCGGTCCGGCGAGGTGCCGAGCGGGATGGGGCCCACCCCGGAGGAGCCGACGAGCGTGACGTGCGGTGGAGTACTGTTGGCGAGCCGAGGGTCGAACTGTCTGTGTATCGCGCGGACGCGCTCACGGAGTGCGCCGGTGAGCTCGTGGACCACGAAGATGCCGTTGTTCATTGTGTGAAAGATACCGCGCCGGCCACGACGCCGCACAGCGGTCGCCGCCCGCGTGGGGGGGTGGGGGGGAGGGCACGGGCAGTGCACTGGGAGACGCCATGGCATCGAGCGCGTACGAGTTGACTGCCTGTGCCGCCTGCAGCGACGCCCGCCAGCGCGAGATCGCCGACGAGGAGGACGTGCGCGCCGAGCTCGAGGCGCTCTGGATCTTTCACACGAAGCGTCTCCGCGCCGACATCCCCGCCGAGCGATTGCGCGACCGGTTGGCGTTCTCGCAGCGGCCGCCGCTCCGGCTGGCGCAGTGCGCGCGCTGCGGCACGGTGCGGCGCAATCCGGTGGAGCGCGCCTTCACGCTGCGTTCGGTGTACGCCGGCGAGACGCCGGAGGCGAACACGCTGCGCGCGCTCCTCCGCGCACAGTACACCACGGCGTTGGCGCAGGCGCGGCGGCTCACGCGGCTTCTTGGGCGCTCGGGGCACGCGCTGGAGGTGGGGAGCTACGCCGGCGCCTTTCTCCTGGCGGCGGTCGAGCTCGGCTGGAACGTGGAAGGCATCGACGTCAACGAGAGCGCGGTGCGCTTCGCCCGGTCGCTCGGTCTCGCGGCGACGACGGGAGACGTGGGGAGCACGGCGCGCGACCGGCGCTTCGATGCGGTCGTGTTCTGGAACTGCTTCGACCAGTTGCCCGACCCTGCCGCCGCGCTGCGCGAGGCGTGCGCGCGTCTCGCGCCTGGAGGGCTGGTGGCGGTGCGCGTGCCGAACGGCGCGTTCTACGCGCGCATGCGAGCGTGGTCGCGCACCCCGCTGGCGCGACCGGCGCGCGCCCTGTTGGCGCACAACAACCTGTTGTCCTTCCCGTACCGACACGGATTCACCGTACGCGCTCTCCGGCGCATGATGGCGCGTTGCGGCCTGCGCGTGGAGCGCGTGCGCGGCGGACCGCTGGTTCCGGTGGCCGACGAGTGGACGCGGTGGTGGGCGGTGTGGGAGGAGCGGGGGACGAAGGCGTTGCTGCGCACATGCGGCGTGCTCGCGCCGGTCGCGGAGCGATATGCGCCGTGGCTCGAGGTGTACGCGCGCGCCGTGCCCACACGGGACCGAGCCGCTTCCCGCGGTGCCACACCGGCACCGCGGGAAGTGGCTCGGAAGCCTGTCATCCGCCGGCGGTCAGTGCCCCGACTGCGAGCTCCGACCCCGGTTGCCGCCGCTCCCCCGCCCGCCGTGCTGGCTGGGGAGCCAGAGCTGGATGGCGCGCACGCGCCCCACGCCGGGGACGTCGCGCGGCGCGGCACGCCGAAGATCAGCGAGCGCGCGCGCCGCCCACGGGATCACGCGCCGCCGCTCGGCCGCTCCCGCGCCCTGCGCCGGACGGATCCGGAACGCCCCGCCCACTACAGGTAGATCTCCACCGGCCTGACGCGCGGTGAGGAGCGTGTGCAGCGCCGCCTCGAGCGTCTTCGGCGTGGCGGCGTCGGCGCGGAGCAGGATCACGTCGCCGGTGTCGGCGCTCGCGCTCCGGCGCACCAGGAAGAGCTCGCCCGGCGCCTCCGGCAGCCGCTCGAGCAGCGCGATGGTGACCGGGATGCGTGGAATCTTGCCCTGGCTATCCGCGCGCTGCGCATCGGCGCGCTGCGCGAGCGCACCGCACACCAGGAGCGGCGCGACGAGCGCGATGAGTCTGTTCGTCATGGAAGTGTTCCTCGAAGTGATGATGAGCATGGTCAGCAGGTGGTCGCGTAGCCGCACGCGTACTCTTCCCACTGCCCCGTCCTCTCGTCGTAGATGTCGATGCACACCCACCGTACCACTGCGGTGAGCCCACAGACGCTCCGCCCGCCGTCGCCGACGCCCGTGTGGAAGTCCACCGTCTCGCCGTTGGTGTGATCGCCGGGGAAGTACTGCGTTCCTCCCGGCGGCGTCGTGCCGCCGCACGAGACGTCGAACGTGGCGTAGGGATCGTACGCCAGGTCGAACAGGCCATCGGAAGAAGTGGAGCCTGCGCTGCCGACGGTGCACCCGTCCCCACAGGCAGGTTGGTCGACCGACTTCGAGCTCGATTCAGCGACGTTTCCCCATTCCCACGCTTTCGTGATGGGCGTGGGAGGGATCTTGTCACTCGCCTTGTGCACGGCGGCCCCTTCGACGATGTAGCCGCACGTCTTGGGTGCCGAGAGCGAGGTAGTGGTCCAGAGTGTGTGCGTCACGAACGGCACGTTGTACTGACCGGTGGTCGCCTCCTTCGTTGCCACCGTCGATGTCGCCGTGCGGAGCGTCAGACGCAGCGTCTGCTCCGCTGCCGTCCCCAGGTACTTCATGAAGGCCTGGCCGTAGGCCTTCTGATCCTGGAAGCCCACATCTACCCAGTGTTCCAGGATCGCCGCGTTGGATGTGCCGGAGGTGACGTTCGATGGCAGTGTCGCGCCGCTGTCCACCAGTGTGGCGAGCACGCCGGCGGAATCGGCGGCGGCCTGGACATCCGGCGCCACGCTGTCGGCGCAGGCCAGCAGCCCGGCGGCGCAGAGCGCCGCCGGAAGCAGGAGATATCGGGATCGCATGTGTCCACCCCTGTGAGGTCGATTCGTGGGCGTCCTCCTCGCGAGGGCGCCCGTTGCCTCACCGCAGGTCCCGACGGCATTCGATGCGGACGCGCAAGAGCAGCGTGACCACCACAGGGTCCGCGCCGGTCCGTCCCTTCACAGGACCGGCGATCCAGATATCCTCTGGCGCGGGGGTGGCTACCGCGAAGAAGCCGCGAAACGGATTCGGGAACTGTGTGAGCAGCTTTGCCGCGTACGATGTGTCGAGCGCAACGAGGTGCAGCTCACGCGACGGTTCCAGCAAACCTTCCGAGACGCTTTCCACAACCCAGACCGGCGTGTCATCCAGCACCACCGGTGGGGCCACATAGTTCACGTCGGGATACACGACGGTCCACGAAGAGTCCGGCGAGGATGCGCGCCACACCTTCGCGCGTACCTCCTTTCGCGCTCCCATGCGACCACCGGCGTAGACGAGCCAGGTGAGCAGAAGGCGATCGCCGGCCCCGACCATGCTTTGCAGATACACGTTGAGGCTGTCGCCCTTGGCCGCCTTGTCGAAGAAGCGCCAGTCGTCGCGCTCCCGCGCATAGAGCATGAGCGACGCGGAGATCATCGGGCCGCCAGGAATGACCGCGCGCTGGTCCGGATGCGCGATCCCGAGCACGAACCCGGTGCGCGATGCATACGCTGCGCGCGCGTTCGAGAGCACGCCTGGGGTGATGCGCGTGCTCCACCACGCATCTCCCGCGTGCTGCAACACCAGAATGTCGCGCGCCTGAGCGAACGCCCCACGGATCACTGCATCCATCGCCCACATGAGCGTGTCGTGCGCGGAAACGAGCGCCGACGCGTCGAAGGGGAGAGGAACCAGCGTGTCGGGGACGGGGACCGGCTCCACGTTACCCCACGCTCTCTCGCGGTACACGCCATGCCACAGCTTCACGACGCCAGTGTCGCTGCCGTTGTGATACGGCGCCGAGAGCTCCGCGAAGACCACATCCCATCCACCGCCACGATGTGGCGCGGCACGCAATCCCATCAGCCTGTCGCCATGCGCCACCGGCGCGGTGACGATGCGCGCGCTCCCGTCCCGCGCGATCACCGCGCCCAGGATGTCATCGCGCTCGACGTACTCCGCCGCGCCCGTGCTCGTGCGCCGCCACGCATAGACCGGCTTGCCGGCGAGCAACATCTCGTCCCCCGACACCGAGAGCACCGACGGCTCCACGTACAGCTCGAGCGAGTCCGCGCGGAGCGTGCTCCGGCCGATCTCCCGCGCGGTGCACCGCCCGCGCGCTGAATCCGCCACAGCGCCCGTCGCACCCGCGCTTCGCGCACCTGCGTTCTGCGCACGCGCGTCCTGCGCACCCGCCTGCTGCACGGCTGCGACGAGCGCCAGCGAGACACTCACCGCCACCACGCACGCTCTTGACCGGCGCCGTGCTGCCAGCCCGCGATGATGCCCGTACGTAAGAACCAGCGCTCTGTCCGTCATGCCTCGCCCGGCGCTCGGAGTCTGCCCTGTGAACGACCGGGAGGTACAGCGCTACCGAGCCCCCTCCCGGCCCTTCGGAACGCGCACACGATACCGCCGGGGGCCTTCCCACGCACCATCAGAGCTCGGCGCGGCGCATCATTTTCCCGCGAGCCTCAGGTCACCACCACCGTCCCCACCATCCGCGGGTGGATCGCGCAGAAGTAGCCGTACCGACCCGGCTTCGTGAGCGCGAGCGAGAAACGCTGCCCGGTGTCGATCACCGGCGAGGGAGCGAAGCGCTTGTCCACGCTCACCACCTGATGCGGCACGTCGTCGCGGTTCACCCACGTGATGCGCGTCCCGCGCGACACACTCAGCGTTCCGGGCGTGAAGCTGAAGTTGTCGATCGCCACCTCGTTGGGCGCCGTGCGCACCGCCTCGCGCCGCGCGCCTGCAGCACCGGAGGCGAGCACACCGTGCGCGGTCACCGGCGGCGCACCGGAGAGCGACGCGTCCACCACCGCCAGCCCGTGCGCGCCGCGCACGTAGCGCACGTCGGCGATCCCCAGATAGTCACGCAGCGTCCCCGGCGGGACGGCGATCGGCCCCGGCGAGCGCGCCGTCCCCGGCGCCGGCTGCGGGAAGGCGGTGGAGAGCGCCGTGTGGAACGTCACGTTCCCTTCCACCTTCTGCATCACCTGGTGGATGTGCCCGTTGAGCACGGTCACCGAGCCGAACCTCTTGAGATACGAGAGCGCCAGCGCGCCATCGTCGGTGCCCCACCCCCAGTCGGGATACGCGCTCCACAGCGGCACGTGCGCGAACACCACGATGGGCGTACTGCTCGCGAGCGACTTCACGTCACGCTCCAGCCACTCGAGCTGCTCGCGTCCCAGATTCCCGAGCCCGCCCGGTTTCAGGTCGAGCACGTTCACCAGTCCGATGAAGTGCACGCCGTTGTAGTCGAAGCTGTACCACCCGTTCCGACTGCCGCGCGGAGCGAAGCGTTTGAGGTACGACACACCGCCGTCTCCCAGCACGTCGTGCTCTCCTGGCACGTAGAACACGCGCCCGGTGGTGCTGCGCGCCGAACGGACGATCTGCTCCACGGTGTCGAACTCGTCGGGCGCGGAGAGATGACTGATGTCTCCCGTGTGAATGACGAACGCCGGCTGGCGCGGGAGCGCGCCGATGCGGTGCACCGCTTCCTGCAGTGTGGCGACGACGTGCGGGTTGGCCGCCTTGTCGAACCCCACGTGCGAATCGCTGATCTGCACGAAAGCGAAGTCGGCACCCGCCGCGGCCGCGGCGAGATCCTCCCCCGGACGGATGAGCCGCGACGCGGGGACTCCTCCCTGCATCATCCAGAGGAGACCCGTCCCCGTCCACGCCATGCACTTGAGAAATCCGCGACGGTCCACGCCGTCGTCGTTGTGGTCGTGATCGATGCGGTTCGACATCTGCTCGCTCCTCGCCATGCGGCGGACGTTGGGCTTCCGCTCCACGTATGACCTGGGCTCGCAGGAACACGGCCGGAGCGGACGCGTGGCGCGGCCGTACCGGCCGCCATGGCGTAGACCCCCTCATCGGCGCTTTATTCCCCAGGACGTGCGGCGGGAATAAATCCACGAGCAGCATGGTCTACTCTGGGGCGCCGGCGCGGTGCGACCGTGCCGGCAACACCACGGAGGCCATGCGAGCGAACCACGAGATCACCGGTGCGCGTACCATTCGCGGCGCGAAGGAGAGCGCAAACCGATGCCGGCGAGCGTAGCGCGGACGACGCGTCGCCACGCACGCGCGCGCCGGCGTCCGCATCCGACTTCGAGTCGCGCGCGCTCCCGCACCTCGATGCCGCCTATCGTCTCGCGCGCTACCTGCTCGGCGACGATGCCGACGCGGCCGATGCCGTCCAGGAAGCGTACCTGCGCGCGCTCCGTGCCTTCGACCAGTTGCGCGCCGATGATGCGCGCGCGTGGCTGCTCACGATCGTCCGTCACACCTGCTATACCGCGCTCGCCGCGCGGCGCTCGCGCGACACCGAGGAATCGTTCGACGAGGACGTACACTCCAGCACGGACGCGGGCGACTCGCCCGACGATGAGCTCATCCGGCGCGCCACGCGCGAGTCGCTCGAGCGCGCGGTGGCGGCACTCCCGGCCGAGTATCGTGAGGCGTTCGTGCTGCGCGAGGTGGACGGGATGTCGTACAAGGAGATCGCCACGATCACCCGCGTGCCGATCGGGACGGTGATGTCCCGTCTCGCTCGCGCACGCACCCGCCTTCGCTCGGCGCTCACGCGCGAAGGGGAGGAACACGTACGATGACCGCGCCCTGTCAGTCCGACGAACGCGCGATGCTCCACGCGCTGGCCGACGGCGAGCTCTCCCAAGCGGAGCGCGAGCGCGTCGAGGCGCACGTCGCCGAGTGTGCATCGTGCCGGAGCGAGCTCGACGGTATAGACGCGCTCCACGCGGCGGTTGAGGAACGCCTCCCGCGCCACGACGCGCCTGCCGAGCTGCGCGCGCGTGTCAAGTCGATGGTGCGTCACGCGGACGATGCGCCGCGCCTGCGTGCGACGGTGCCGCGCTGGCAGATGCGCGCGTGGCGGTGGGGCGCCATCGCCGCCACCGCGCTCCTTGCGGTTGCGGTGGGACACGGGCTCTACCTGCGCGCACGACTCATCGCGCCGCAGGAAGTGGCGCTGCAGGAGGTGGTGTCCAACCACGTGCGCGCGCTCATGCCCGGGCATCTCTACGACGTGCAGTCCACCGACGAGCACAACGTCAAGCCCTGGTTCGCCGGGCGGCTGGACTTCTCACCCGACGTTCCCGATCTCTCCGCGGCGGGCTTCCCCCTGCTCGGTGCGCGCGTGGACTACGTGACCTCACACCCCGCGGCCGCGCTCGTGTATGGGCGGCGGCATCACGTGATCAACGTGCTCTCCTGGCGCGGCCAGGCGCCGTCGGGCTCGCCGGAGGAGTTCGACCGCAACGGGTATCACGTCGTGCGCTGGGGACGCGACGGCACCGTCTACTGGGCGACGTCCGATCTGGCGTGGCCGGAGCTGCGTGAGTTCGTCCGTCTGTTCCGTGCGGCGCCGCCGGCGCCGGAGCCGGGAGGCCCGTAGTCAAACTCCGCCGGCCGGCGTCACTCACTGGTGACGCGGATGACTTGCCGCGCAGCTGTCCCCAGGCGAGCTACCGCATCGCGTCAGGCAGGTCGGCGCACGAACGACCGCCCGACGCGATGCGTACTCACGGTATCGCCACCGGCTTCCCGTCGATGTCGAGCAGCGTGATCGGCGCGATCTTCGTCGCGCGGAGCGGCGCCTCGATCACCGAGCGATCGCCGACCACGATGATGTCCAGGTGCGCCATGTCGATGTACTTTTTCGCCACGCGCACCAGGTCGTCTGCAGTGACGGCGTTCACGTGCGATGCGTAGTCCTGGTAGTAGTCGGCCGGCAGCCCCTGCGTGTACAGACTGCCCACGGAGGCGGCAGTCGCCTCGACCGAGCTGAAGCGCCGCGGCAGGCTCTGGATGAGCGATGCCTTCCCCTGCGCGATCTCGTCATCGGTGAACGGAATGCCCCCCTGCACCCCCTCGAGCTGCTTCATGAACTCGATGAGCGAGCTGTCGGTCTTGGCGGTCACCACGCCGCCGCCGGCCTCGAAGGCACCCGGCCCGCGCCCGAAGCCGAAGCCCGAGCCCACGCCGTAGCTCCACCCCTTCTCCTCGCGGATGTCGTGGTTGAGCCGCGACTGGAAGAGCACGCCGAGGATCGTGTTCATTACCTCGATGGCATAGTAGTCCGGCGTGCTGCGCGGTGGCCCGGGGAGCCCGATCGCGATGATCGACTGCGCCGCCTTGGGCTTGTCGACCAGATAGATGGTCGTCGGCCGGAGCGGCGGCGGGGGCGGGTACGCGAAGTCCGGCGGCGCGCCCCCTGCCGGCCACGCGCCCAACACGCGCGTCACCATGCTCTTCACCGCCGCCGGATCCACATCGCCGGCCACCGTGATGACCGCGCGCCCCGGCTGGAAGTACGCGCGGTGGAAGGCGACGATGTCGTCGCGCGTGATGGACTTGACCGATTCCTCCGTCACCACGCGGCCGTATGGATGATCGTCCCCGTACACCACCGTACTGAACACGCGACCGGCGATCGCCTGCGGCCTGTCGCGCGCCTGCGCGAGATTCACCAGCGTCCGTCCGCGCAACCGCTCGAGCGCGTCGGCCGGGAAGCTCGGGTTGAGCAGCATGTCGGCGAGCAGTTTGAGCGCCGGCTCCAGCTTGTTGCTCAGCGCGGTGAAACCGATCGACCCGCTCTCCCCTCCCACGTTCACGCCGATCCTCGTCCCGAGCATCTGCTCGGCGTCGGAGAGCTGCTCGCCGGTGAGCGACGTCGTCCCCTCGCTCAGCATCTGCGCGGTGAGGGACGCGACGCCCGGCTTGCTCGCCGGCTCGTAGTTGTCGCTCCCGCCGATGAAGGAGATGGTGAACGACACGAGCGGGAGATCGTGCTTCTCCGTGACCACCAACCGCGCGCCGTTGGGGAGCGTCTGCGTCGTCCACGATGGCACCACGAGCTTGGGCGGTGGACCGGGCGGTGGAACGACGTTCCGATCGAGCGACGCGGGCTCCTGCGCGGAAAGAGACTGTGGAGCCGCGGCCAGCGCGAGCGCCATGAGGGCGCTCCCGGTAACGATCCGTGGGGCGCGCATCAGTTGTCTCCCATGATGTAGTGGCCGCCGTCCGCGCTCACCGTCACCTTGACGCTCGCGTCGGACTTCGCCGCCAGCTCCGTCTTGCCGGCGGGAACGATGCTCAGCACCACGTGATTGGCCGTGAGGTACTTCTTCGCGACGCGCTGCACGTCGGCCGCCTTCACCGCGCGCAGGCGGTTGTACTCCTCGTGGAAGTAGCTCGGGTCGTCGTGGAAGACGAGCCCCTGATCCAGCAGGTCGGCCTTGCCGAGGTTGGACTCGAGCGCGCTCACGAAGCTGAACTGCAGCCCCGCCGCCGCGCGCGCCATCTCTTCCGATGTGGGACCTTCCGCCTGGAGCTGCGCGACGACGGAATCGATCGTTCCTTCGATCTCCGTGAGCGAGTGACCCGGACGTGGGACGACGATGACGACGAAGTCGCCCACGTTCTCATCCTGGTTGGGAAAGGCGTTCACCTGCGCGGCGGACTGCAGGTCGTACACCAGCGCCTTGGTGAGTCGCGCCGTGCGCGAGCCGGTCAGCACGTCGCTCAGGTACGAGAGCGCCTCGCTGTCACTGTCCTTCTCCCCCACCGCAGGGTAGTCGATGTACAGCCGGGGGACCTGCACCTGGTCCTCGTACACCAGCCGCTTGGGCGCGGTGAGCGTGACCGGCTTCACGTCGGGACGATGGATGGGCTCACCGCGCGGAAGGCCGGAGAAGTACTTCGTTATCCACTGCTTCACCTGCGCCGGGTCGAAGTCCCCCACGATGCTCATCGTCGCGTTGGACGGCGCGTAGTACAGCCGGAAGAACCGCTTCACGTCGTCCACGGTGGCGTGCTGCAGGTCGGTCATGTATCCGACGACAGGCCACGAGTACGGGTTGGACGGCGGATACACCGCGGCGCTCATGATCTCGAAGGCACGCCCGTACGGCTGGTTGTCGGTGGACTGGCGGCGTTCGTTCTGCACGATGCTCCGCTGCGCCACGAACTTCGTCGAGTCGAGCTTGTCGAGCAGAAAACCCATCCGGTCCGCCTCGATCCACAGCGCGCTCTCCAGATAGTTCGACGGCACGATGTCGTAGTAGTTCGTGCGGTCGTTGCTCGTGGACGCGTTGTTCCCCCCACCCACGCCTTCCGTGAGCCGGTCCTGCAGCCCGTACGGCACGTGCGCCGAGCCGGTGAACATCGTGTGCTCGAACATGTGGGCGAACCCGGTGCGTCCCGGCTGCTCGTTCTTCGACCCCACGTGATACCAGATGTCCACCGCCACCTGCGGCGTGGAGTGATCGGGGGAGAGCAGCACCTCGAGCCCGTTCTTGAGCGTGATTCGCTCGAACGGAATGCGGATGTCGCCGCCGGAGCTCGGCGCCTGCTGCGCCGCCGCGGGTGCCGCGGCAAGCACGAGCGCCGCGAGGAGCATCACCGCCTGCGAGCGCAGTGCGGTACGTACGGATGGAGCCTGGCGCACAGGATCACCACCTGGTCTGGAGAGGGTTGTCTGCCGTGCCGGCTGGCGGCCGTGCAGAGCGGGAGACCGCGTCCGCACGGGCCGACCGTATAAGAATGTGCGTGCAGCGGGGCCGCAAGCGAGGCTTGCGGGTGGGCCGGCATGGGAGAGACGTGCTCCGCCAGGGAGCGATCGGTCTGGCTGTTGGTGGGACGGGACAGCGGCTTCCGGGGTGGGTTCTCTGGTCCGCGCGGCTCGGCGCCCACCGTCATGCTCGCGAGGGACATCGTGCATCACGGGCATGCCGAACGTCAGTACAGTGGACATGCCGGTGTTGCGCCACGAGCCAAATGTGAGCCGAATCGGTATGAGGGGAGGATCAGTTTGCTTTCGCTCAGGCTGTACCGGTGGCGGCCTGATTCCTCAAAGCACCGCGTCTGCGGGAAACCCCGAGCGGTTCAGTTCGGGGTACCACGCCTTGCGTTGGGGAACACGTCACCAGACTCGCCGTGCCTCGGAGTCGCATTGGGCCCGTCACCGCATGATACCTGGTGCGAAGATTACGTCGCTACACGTCACATCCCCACGTTGAGCTTCAAGATTCATGACGACCTCGTCGCTCTCTTGCGCCGTGACAACGAGCAGTACGGTCGCATAAGGCAGCCGCCAACGTCTGCCGTGCTGTTTGTTATCTGACGTTTGGCATTGCTCACCCTGGCCGAGGCGTACGTCGATGTCGTCCGCTAGCGACTCCAACGTGGGAGCATAGCTGCTCTCGGGGATCTCGACTTCCCAGCCAGCCGCCAGGATGTCACCCGTGGCAGGCCGTGTATAGATGTAATACTCGCGATGATGCCGAGACGAGTGGCAGGCGAGCAAGAGATCCGGACGCTCCGTCAAGCGAAAGAGCCCAGCATTGGCAGGCTCGAAGCAGTCTACCGTGCGGTGGCGCGTGGTGTCGGCGAGTGAGAGGTCCACCATAGCGGCGACCGCCCAGGGGAGCA
This sequence comes from Gemmatimonadaceae bacterium, assembly GCA_035701265.1. Taxonomy (GTDB): domain Bacteria; phylum Gemmatimonadota; class Gemmatimonadetes; order Gemmatimonadales; family Gemmatimonadaceae; genus DASSNU01. Next base: position 100,444 of record DASSNU010000015.1, read on the forward strand.
GTTCGTGATCACGGTCCGCGACGGAATCGGGAGCACCGCTGTGCAGTGACTCTCGCCCCGATCCTCCTGGCGGAAGGCCCTCCATCAGCGGAAGAAACTGCATATTCGTGCACGCGACATGACCAGGTTGTGCTTCCAGGGTCAGTTGCCCCGCGATGGAGCTCGATGCAATGCCGGACATGAAGACTGTTGCATCCGGTAAGTCCCATCGACGGTCACGCCTGCCACGGACACCGACATGGCACATATGACCCGAGCCGAGTTGCATGTCGAGAGCACGCGCGATCGAGTCCAGAACAACCGAGTAGCGATTGATAGGGATATCGATCTGACGTCCAGCGGCGAGAATGACACCGGTCTCGGGCACGAAGTACACGTAATCCAGTTCTGGTCCATGCAACGCGGAACACGCTTGAACTGACATTCGGGCCGACGACCCGGCTGGAAGCTGGTTCCGACCCTCAGGCGGCTCGAAGCAATGCACGTCCATTCGCGTGGTGTCAGCGAGTGACAGATCCATCATCGCCGCAACCGCCCACGGAAGCGGCTCGCGATGCCGCGCCGCGACGGAGTCCGGGGAATGGCTGCGCACCCGAGGTGCCGTGCTCGCGCACGCACTACATACCGCGATGATACCGACGCACCATATTCGGCGCCCGCGTTCACGGGCGCTCATACGTACCGCCGCCGGCGGCGTGCGGTAGGGCACGCTCGCTAACCGAAGCGCAAACGACTTGCGGGACACGGCCGGAAGAGCCTCCCTGATGCTCCAGCGCTATGGGAACCCGTCACATATGCCTGCGTGAAATGGAGACGTTCGCCATCACCGCGTGTTGCACAGCGTAGCGGCTATCATCCAGACCAGACCGACGATCACGATTGCCCCGGGGACTCTGATCGCCATCAACTCGCATGGCGTAAACGTCGACTTGCGATTGTAACTGAGGATGCGAAAGAAGGTTCGCGTGGCGAATACGGCCCAGCAGTTCAGGGCCAGCGCAAATACGCCGAAAGCGAGGCTCCATCGATCCACGAAATATTCACCAGCCATGGCTGATCCTGGTTGCAGAGAGTACGGGTGGTCATAGACGACGTACATCCCTGGGCGAGTGTCGCACAAGCAAACGCGAAGAGCGGCAGGCAGCGCTCACGCCACCTACCGCCCTCCGCACCCCCCGGGTTCAATCCCGGCGAGGCATCCTCCAGAGCATTCTCTACTTCCCTTCCGGCCACGCTGCCGCGGTTCTCACACCGCTACCGCGCTCACTCACTCGCGGCGCTCCGGCCCCACCCCCTCACGTCTTCGCCAACCGCACCACCGGCAGCACGATCTCCACGGCGTCCGACACTCCACTCCCCACCTTCGCGCTGTCGCTCGTCACGCTGTCCGGACGCGTGCTGCTGTCCGCAGGCGTCGTCTCCGGAGGCGTGACCGGTTCCACCGCTGCCGGTGCGGTCGCGCTCCGCTGTTCCTTCCACTCCTTCACCTGCGCCGCGAACTGATCGCCGAGCATCCCTACGTCCACGCTGTCTACACCGGGGAGATCGGTACGCCCATCCACACGAGCGAGGTTCACCTGCGCCTTGGCGTTCGTGCTGTCGATCGCCAGCGCGGCGCGGTACGCTTCGCCCGCGCGCACCAGGTGCCCCGTCCGCTCCAGCGCGATGCCGAGGTTGTTCTCGAAGACCGTCACGCCGTCGTCCAACTGTACCGCACGCGAGAGCGGGCCGAGCGCTTCCTCGTAACGCCCGCGCTGGATGAGGAGCAGCCCCATGTTGTTCATCGACCACGCGTCTTCCGGGTCGAGCGCGAGCGCCTCACGGTACGAGGCGAGCGCGCTGTCCACGTCGCCCAGCGCCGCATGCACGCGCGCCATCACGCGATGCGCATCGGGAGAGTCGGGGTCGAGCTGCACCGCCGCCGACACACGCTCCAGCGCGTCCTTTGGACGGTCCAGCTCGAGCAGTACGCGGCTCGAATTCACCAGCGACTTCACGTGCGAGGGATCGCGCGCCAGCGCGCTGTCGAACGCACTCTCCGCGCGCTCCAGATCGCCACTCTTCCACGCCGACAGTCCGAGCATGTAGTGCCCCCACGCGTTCTCCGGGTGCCCGCGCGTGTACGCGTCGAACTTGGCGGTGGCCTCGTCGAAACGCTTGGCGGTGAAGGCGGACTCCGCTTCGGCGTACGAGATGTTCTCCGGGATCACCGATCCCGCGTTGGCGGGGGTGGTCACCACAGTGGGCGCGGTAGTCGTCGTCGCGGGTGCAGGCGTCTTGGGCGGGGCGGCCTCGGCGGTCTTCGTTCCGCCTGATCCGTCGCCGCAGGCGGTGATCGCCAGCACGGCGGCCATCGTGAGGATGGCGGGGACGGCCGAGTCGGCCACGCGGGTGATGATGGGGGTGGTGCGCATACGCTCCTCCTCTCGTTGCGCGCCCGGGCGGGGCGCTGGTGTGGGTCGTTCCATCGCGCCGCCCTGTAATGGCAAGCGGTCGGCCCGGGCCGGATAGCGCCTGTCCATATCCCTATGTCGTTTAGATACTGCCACTTACGCATGCACTGTCGTTGGCCTCGCGGCACCGATGTGTCCATCTGGACACACGATCCTGAGGGCCATGTGTCCATCTGGACACACCTCGTCTCGCCCGGTCCTGCATGGCCGCAACCGGCACCGCACGGGCAGTCGCCGCGTCCGGCGTCGCGCTCTCGGAGCAACTCGTGCAGACTCATTGCAGAGAAATGCGGCGTCACGCGGCGCCCGCTGATGAACGAGGGTTCGCACCGAGCAGCGCTCTATCGCCTGCGCGAGGGAGGTAGCGCATGATCTCCGTCATCGTCGTACCACTCGACGGCTCGCCGCTGGCCGAGGCCGCGCTACCCACCGCGGTCGCGCTCGCGAACGCGGCGCGCGCCACGATGCACCTGGTGCTCGCGCACGTTCCGATCATCGATCCCGAGCTCCCCTCGTTCGCGGCGGTGGACCACTACGCGCGCGAGCAGGAGAGCGCCTATCTCGCCGCCGCAGCATCACGGATCTCCGCCGGCGGTGTGAAGGTGACGACGTCCATCGAAGAGAACCTTGCGGGGAGCGCGATCGTCCAGGCCGCCGAGCGCGAGCATGCCGACCTGATCGTGATGGCCACGCACGGCCGCACCGGCCTGAGCCGCGCGTGGATGGGGAGCGTGGCCGACGCCGTCGTTCAGCAGGCCCGAATCCCCGTGCTGCTCGTGCGCCCGAAGGAAGGCGATGAGGACACGCGGCGCACGGTGCGTGCGGAGGACGACGTCACGCACGCTGCGGCAGCAGACGCGAACGCCGGCAGCATGACTCCGGCACCGCTCTTCACGCGCATCCTCATCCCGCTCGACGGCTCGGTTGCGGCGGAGTCCATCCTCCCGCACGCACTGGCCGTCGGCGCGCTGGGCGGCGCGAGCTACGACCTGCTGCGCGTGGTGCGCCCGGTCATGGTCCCCATCCACCCGTATACGTTCGCGGCCGAGGGCACCATCGTCGACACGGGCATCGAGGAGAGCGAGATGGAGCGCGCGCGTGCATATCTGGACGACGCCGCGCGCACGGTGCGCAGCATGGCACCCGGGAGCACCGTGGCCACGGACGTGTGCCTGTCCGACAGCCCGGCGCGTGCGATACTCGATCGCGCACGCGGCGCAGAATCCGACCTCGTGGCGCTCACCACCACCGGGCGTGGTCTCACGCGCCTCGTGCTCGGCAGTGTGACGGACAAGGTGCTCCGCGCCGGCACGCTCCCCGTGCTCCTCTTCCGCCCGCCGCGCACGGAGCAGTAGCGCGCCGCGACGTTACTCGCGCGCGATCCCGTGGCGGCGCATGATCTTGAGCAGGCTCGCGTGATCGGCGAGCCCCAACTCCTCCGCCGTGCGCGTGATCTGCCACTCGTTCCGCTCGAGCGCGAGGAGCACGATCTGCCGCTCCGCTTCCGTCTTCTGATCGAGGAACGATCCCCTGCGCTGCGCCGCGGCGGTCGCGGGCGTTCTGGCCGTGGTGCCGGCGCTCCTGATCTCCGCCGGCACCGCGTCCGCGTCGATCACGTCGCCGTCCGATGCGATCACCATCCGCTCCACCACATTGCGCAGCTCGCGCACGTTGTTGCGATGCCAGTCGTACGCCATGAGCAGTGCGAGCGCGGGCTCCGCCACGCGCTTGGGCCGCATGCCGAATCGCTCGCACGTCACGGCGAGCAGGTGCTCCACCAGGATGGGGACGTCCGACAGCCGCTCGCGCAGCGGCGGCACGCGCAGCACGTGCACGTTCAACCGGAAGTAGAGATCCTGACGGAAGCGCTTCTCCTCCACTTCCTTCTCCAGCTCGCGATGCGTGGCGGTCACCACGCGCGCGGGCACGGGAATGGGTTTCGTGGAGCCCACGCGCACCACCTGCCGCTCCTCGAGCACGCGCAGCAGCTTGGCCTGCATGGCGAGCGGCAGCTCGCCGATCTCGTCCAGGAAGATCGTCCCCTTCCCCGCCGACTCGAACGCGCCCTTGCGGAGCGTGGCCGCCCCGGTGAACGCGCCGCGCTCGTGCCCGAACAGCTCGCTCTCCACCAACGACTCCGGCAGCGCCGCGCAGTTGAGCGCCACGAACGGCTCGCGCGACACGCCGCTCAACCGATGAATGTCGCGCGCCACCAGCTCCTTCCCCGATCCGCTCTCCCCGATGATGAGCACCGCGCTCGGCACCGGCGCCACCCGCGCGATGGCGTCCTTGAGCGCGCGCATCGGCGCGCTGTCGCCGAGTAGCGCGGATTCTTCCGCGGCGTAATGGCGGAGCGTCGTCACCTCTTGCAGGAGACGATGCCGCTCCACCGCGTTCTCGACCTCGCGCGCCACGCGCTCCATCGACTCGCTCTTGTCGATGAACGTGTACGCGCCCGACTTGATCGCCTGCACGCACCGGTCGTAGTTCCCCGTGCCGGTGTAGACGATGACGGGAACGTCGATCCCGCGCTCCTTCATGGCGCGCATGACGGCAAAGCCATCCATGCGCGGCATCTCGAGGTCGAGGATGACGCAGTCCACCGCTTCGCGCGCGAGGACCTCGAGCGCCTCGGCGCCCCCTGGCGCGACGAGCGTGTCGAGCCCCGCCAGGCGGCGCAGGTCGTACGCGTACTGCTCCGCCAGCGGGGCGACGTCGTCGACAATGAGGACGATAGGCATCTCGGGATGATACGGCGTCAGCGCGGCCGGCGCGCGGGTGTGGCCGCCGGCCCGCGAGCGTCGCGCTCCCCAGTGTGCTCCGGAGGAACCGCCGGCGCGCCGGACTCGGCGTTCGCGCCCGCAGGCAGCTCGATCACGAACCGCGTTCCCTCGCCAGGCTTCGTGTCCACGCGCATCGTGCCGTGCAGGTCCATCACCAGCCGGCGCACCACCGAGAGTCCCAGCCCGGTGCCGCCGGGCTTGGTGGTGTAGAAGTCGTCGAACGCACGGGCAAGCTCCTCGCGCGTCATCCCGCGCCCGCTGTCCTGCACGGTGAGGCGTACCGTGTTCGCCGGCGCGCCGTCGCGACGCGACGCGCCATCCACACGCTCCGCGGTGACACTCACGTTCCCCGCGCTCCCCTCCAGACTGTCCACCGCGTTCCCCACCAGGTTCTCCAGAATGCGGCGCAGCGCCACGGGATCGGCCATCACCGCCGGAAGCCGCGGGCGCACGTCCGCGATCACCACCGCTTCCGGCGCGCCGCGCGCGTGCTGCACCACGTCCAGCACCACCGCGCCCACGTCGCACGGCTGCACTGCTCCTTTCGGAGACAGCCGGGCGTAACTCTGCGCGAGCGACTCCAGATACGCGAGGCTCGACTCCACCGTCCCCTCTCGCTCGGCCAGCACGCGCGACAGCTCCTCCGGCTGCGATGCGCGCACCTCGCCCAGGTGCCGCATGACGTTGCGGATGGGGACGAGCCCGTTCTTGATGTCGTGATTCACCTGGCGCGCCAGCTCGCCCACCGCGGCACGCCGCTCCGCCTCGCGCAGGCGGCGCGCGCTCGTGCGCAGTCGCGTGGTCATCGCTCCCAGAAGGCGCGAGAGATCGCCGATCTCATCTTCGCGCTCGCTGCGGAAGTCCACGTCCAGACGGTCCAGATCGAGCGCGCTCGTCTTCTCCGCCAGCGTGGTGATGGGGCGACTCACGCGCGCGGAGAACCACGCGGCGACGATGAGCGCCAGCGCGGCCGCACTCGCGGCTACGAGGATGAACCAGCGATCGATCGACGCGCGCAGCTCGGCGATGGCCGCGCGCGGCTGCGTGATGACGAGGAACGCCGAATCTGGTGTCGTGACCGCCGACGTGTCCGCGCGCACGTAGGGAAGAGCGATGCGCCGTACCAGCGCGGCATCGCCGGAGCCGGGCGGCCCTGTTCCCGTCGAGGCAGCATTATTAGAGGTGGTATCGCCGGCGATATCGGTTGAGTTCATGACGCCGGGAGAGGAGGAGGTTGATGCCGCGCCCCTCCGAGCGCGATTGCCTGCGCCGCCCGGCGTCTCCGGAAGCCGCACGTGAAGCGCGAACTGCGGCGTGTACAGCGCCACGTGCAGCTCACCGCCCCCTTCCATCCGCGCCAGGTCGCGCTCGTCGATCGCTTCACCACCTACGAGCGTGAGCCGGTGCCCACCCAGTTGCACCGAGTCCGTGCGCACGAGCGCGAAGAACGGTCCGTCTGGCGCGCGCGCGCGCACGAGCGTAAGGCGTCCCGTCACGCCGGACAGCGCGCGCAGGAGCTCCGGCTCCAGTCGGTCGTACTCGTTGCGGAAGTGTCCCGACGTGAGCACGCGACCGCTCTCGTCCTGCACCTGGAACATCGACAATCCGGTAAGACGCATGGCGCGCTCGCCGTAGTCCAGGAGGTAATCGCGCTCTGCTCCCGTGCGCTGCGCGACGGCAAGGCGCAAGCGGTTGTCGTCGCGCATGGCATCCGCCACCGACGCGAGACGCGACGCGATCGCCGTGTCGCGCCGCGCGAGCTCCTCGTCGATGCCCGCCGCGAGCGCGGCGACGCGCTGCTCGTACGCGCTGCTCAGCCGCTCGGTCACGCGCGAGCGCACCACGAGCGCGAGCGCGGCGAGCGGAAGGAGCGCCGCGACGGCGAGCGCGAGCCCCACACGCGCGCGGAAGCTCATCGCGCGGTAAGGAGATCGAGCGTCCTCCCCCAGCCGGCAGCAAGCCCTACCACGCCGCGCCGGACGATGGCGCGCTGGCGCACGTCGATGAGCGGCACGATGTCGCCGCGCGCACGCGATTCGCTGGCGGCCGAGCCGGAAGGAGCGAGTCCACCCACACCGTTGAGCGAAAGCCCGAGCCAGGGCGCGTCAGCGGCGAACCGGCGGCGCGCATCGCAGGGAGCGAGCGCACGCCGCGGAAGCGCGACCACGTACGCCAGCGCATCCCCGTGCGCCATCGACGTGGACAGCTCGCCTCCCGCAAGTGGCGCAACGGTGAGGGGCGCGCCCGCCTCGCGCAGCGCGGAGGGGAGCGCAGCCGCGCGCGCGCTGTCCGCGCCGCTCCGCGCACCGAACGACGCGAGCGCTACCAACCGCTCGGCCAGCGCGCGGGCAACAGGATCGTCGCGGTCGACGGCGATGCGCGACGCAGGCGCACGCTCCGATCGCGCCACACGGCGCGTCTCACTCGCGAACGAATACCGCGCGCGCACAGCCGTCGCCCCCACGCGATCGATCACCGACGCCGCGCAGCCGAGTACGTCGTCCCACCAGTAGGGCGGCTCGGCGGCGCGCGCGTCCACGCGCACCACGTCGCCGGCGAGCGATGCGCGCAACGCCGCGAGCGCTGCGGAATCGCCGCCGGCCCGAGCGTCACGCCCGCTCATTGAAGTATCGACCGGCACGACAGTATCGGGCGGCGCGCCGGGCGCGTGCACCAGCAGCACGTAACTCCGCTCCCACGGGAGCGGCACCGCGTCCAGATCGCGCCGCGCCTCGGCGTACGTGATCGCCGCGCGGTCGTCCGTCACCACCAGGTCGGCGCCCGCGTCCAGCAAATCGCGCACATCGCGGCCGGCCATGGTGCGGAGGACGATCACCGGCCCGCCCGCGCGCGGGAGCAGCCGCATCGTCGTCCCGTCCGTCACGGTGTCCGGCGCGTACGCCCCCGTTCCCCCCGGCCATCTACCCCATGCACCGCGACGCACCGACTGCCGCGGCCACGCTAACGCGAGCAACGTCGCGCGCTCGTTACCGAGCACCGGAATCTCGATGGTACGTGCATCGCGGATCGCGGCCATGGGGAACGCCGCGTCAGCGTCGCGCCATCCATCCACGACGCCGTCCGCGGTCACCGGATCGCCATTCCAGAACGTCGCGCTGTCGCTCACGGTGAGCGCGAGCGCGTTCCCGCTCGGGCTGCGCTCCCATCGCGCAACCACCGCCGGCGCGGGCGCTCCGGTGCAGTCGGCGCGCACGAGCGGCTCGTACAACCAGCCGAACAGCAGCCGCTCCGCGTCCGTCGTTGGCACCGGGGCGTGTGCGGGGTCGATCGTAGCGGAGAGCCCGACGACGATCGTGTCCGCGCCGTGCTCGGGCGGTGCAAGCAGAACGCACGACGCAGGCCGTCCGTCTCCCGCCGCCTGCGCAGCCGCGGACACCTCCGGCGTCGCCCGCGTGGCAGGATGCCCCGACGCGCATGCTGCCGCGAGCACGATGAACGTCGCCGCGACGCATGCGCGAACGGCCATGCGAGGAGAAGACGCGCCGCGTGAGGATCGGTGCTCGTGCACTGCCGCCATGCGCAGGGTGAAAGACGAAGTCCGTGTCGGGCGCGCCACGAAAGTTCGAACGACGCCCACCCAGGTGGTACCGCTCCGCCCCCCGGTCAGGTTCCCGTCGATCCTGCTCCGCCCGCCGTCACCACCGCTCATGCGTGGTCCGCACGTCCCTCCCATCGCCCAAGCATGGTGCGCGCACCCTCGCCGTCAGTGCGATCGCGCACTCCCCTCCGCCAGGAAGGCGGCGATGTGCGTGTTGACGAAGTCGAGGTCCGCCTTGTCGATCCCCCCGCCCGCGGGGTGCCCCCACAACGACGGAATCGGCACGAGGTCCACGTGCGGGATGAACTGCGCTTCGTACTTGGCGTCTTCGAGCGGGAAGTACATGTCCGTGGCCGACGGCATGTACAGCACGGGAACGCGGATGGAGCCGAGCGCCTTCTTCACGTCGCCGCCAAAGCCGGGCGTGGTGCCCACGTCGTGCTGTTCCCAGGTGCGCATCTGGAGAATGAGATCGTTCGCGTCGGCGCCGGGAATGAAGTTGGTGCGCAGCATGTCCATGAACTGCTGCAACGTCGTCCCCGGCGGCGACATCTCCTTCCACAACTCGCGCCGCCACCATTCCTGCGAGAAGAGCCACCCCGTCCACATGAGCGCGAACGCCTGGATCCCGCGCTCCGGCTCGACGGTGTAATCGCCGCCGTGGAAGGCGGAGTCCGTCTCGAGCGCGAAGATCTCTCCCTCCAGTCGGACGATCCCGTGCGGCCACGTCTTCGCCGTGCCGGAGGTGACGACGACGCGGTCGGCAAAGTCGGGATAGCTCACCGCCCACTGGAACGCCTGCTGCGTCCCCATGGAGAAACCGATCACCGCGCGCAGATGCGTGATCCCCAACTCGCGGACGAGCAGCTCGTGCACGGCATTCACGTTGTCGCGGATGGTCATGACCGGAAAGCGCGGCCCGTGAAAGGGCTCCGGCGTGTTGCTCGGCGACGACGAGCGTCCGTTGCCGAACAGCTCCGACGTCACGAGAAAGACCTTCGCCGTGTCGAGCGCGCGCCCCGGACCAATGAGCCACTCGTAGCCGTGACTGTTCGCCATGTAGTGCGAGGGGAGCAGGATCGCGTTGTCGTGCGCGGCGTTCAGGTGGCCGTACGTTCCGTACTTCACGATCGCGTGCGGGAGCACCACACCGCTCTCCGTGCGGAAGGAGTCGATCACGAAGCTGTGCTCCTCCTGTGCCGCGGCGGTGACTGCGGTGGCCGTGGTGACGGCGGTGCCCAACGTGACAAGAGTGGCGAGCAGTGCGGGGGCGATGCGCATCAGGGTTCCACGTGTGCGTAGTGAAGAGCGTCTCCAGCGTGGCCAGCGCACTGATGTCTCGCTCACTGAGCGGACACGTCGCGGATGAGCTCCCAGAACTTGTCGAGATCGATGTTGCCGCCGGAGACGACGGCCACGATCGTCCCGCGGCCGGCCTTCCCCGAGAGCGCCGCGGCCACGGGGAGCGCGCCGGCCCCCTCCGAGATGACGCGCGTCTTCTCCGCCATGAGGCGCATGGCGCGTCTGATCTCCTGGAGCGTGACGACGATCGAGCCGTCGACGACAGGACGCATCCGCTCCCACATGCGCGGAAAGAGACTCTGCCCGCCGGCGCCGTCCACGAACGTGCGCTGCCATTCGTCGAACACCTGCGGCGATCCCGTGGCGAACGACTTTGCCGCGGGGGCCGCCGTCTCCGGCTCCGCGCCCCACACGTTGACGTCGGGGCGGATTGCCTTGATCGCGCTGCCGAGCGCCGTCACCAACCCGCCGCCGCCGATCCCGGCGATCACCGTCGTCACCTCGGGCGCATCCTCCAGGATCTCGAGCGCCATCGTCCCGTGCCCCGCGATGAAGTCGTGATCGTCGAAGGGATGCACGAAGGTGCCGCCCACGCCCGGATACTCGCGCGTCTCGAGCGCCTTCCACGCGACGTCGTACGGGACGGGGATCACGTTCGCGCCGAGTGCGCGCATGCGCTCCATCTTGGCGACGGGCGCCGTCTCGATCGCGACCACGGTGCACGGCACGCCTGCGCTCCTGGCCGCGTACGCCACTCCCTGCCCCGCGTTCCCCGCGCTGATCGTCCACACGCCGCGTGCGCGCTCGGCGCCCGACAACTTCGCCACCGCGTTCGCCGCGCCGCGCAGCTTGTAGGCGTTGATCGGCTGCAGGTTCTCGAGCTTGAGACGGATGTCGGGATACTCGGGGCCGAGCTCCATCTTCACGAGCGGCGTGCGGACGATCACATCGGCAATGCGCTCGCGCGCTTCGCGGATTTCGTCGAGGGTGACGGGGCGGACGGGATCGAGAGTTTGGGGCATCGGGGTGCTTCGAAGCAGGCGGTGGGGGCAGGCGCGCTGCGGAACCGAAGGCGAAGATGGGCTGGCGCGGAGGCGGGCGCTAGCAGGGGTGGGGATACTGACATGTTCGACCCGCTTCTCGTCGCACGTACGCTACTCGCGGCTGGTGGGGCGAGCTCCGCTTCGGCATCGCACCGTCCTTAAACGTCGCGACTCCGCCAACCGCGATCCGCCGCTCCTAAGCACGACACTCTCGGGACGACAATTTACTACTCCCCCCGCAGCACCTCCGCCGGATCTACGCGCGCGGCGCGGAACGCCGGGCCGGCAGTCGCAACGACACCGATCAGCAGCACCACCAGCGCCACGCCGCCGAAGATCACCGGATCGCGCGGGTCCTGCTCGAACATGAGCGACTGCACGCGCGGCCCGAGCCACGCGGCGATCGCGCCACCGGCCAGCAAGCCGCCGGTCACCAGCAGCAGGCCGCGACCGATCACCATCCGCACCACGCGTGCGCCCGGCGCACCGAGCGCGATCCGCACGCTCAGCTCTCGCGTGCGCTGCGCCACGTCGTACGCGATGAGGCTGTACAGCCCGATCGCCGCGAGCACGAGCGCGAGGGCGCCGAACGCGGCGAACATGGTAGCGCCGAAACGCCATGCGCGGAAATTCGGGTCCACCAATGTGGTGAGCGGAACGACGTTCACGTACGCCGGCGCCGGGAGCTCCGCCTGGAGCCTGCTGCGCAACGCAGCCACGTGCTCCTCCGCGTCACCTCTCGTTCGCGCGAGCAACGTTTCCGCGAGATCACCCTCGAATTGCGCCGCCGGCAGATAGTACGAGAACTCGCGCGGGTCCACCACCTTCCGCATCCGAACCTCCTCGGCCACCCCGACGACCGTCGCGCACGGGGCCGACGGGCTATCCACGTGGATGCACTGCCCCAGCGCTTCGGCGTGCGGCCAGAGAGCGCGCGCCATCCCCTCGCTCACCACGACCACATGGGGAGCGTTCACCCGATCGCCGTCGGTGAACGGCCGACCACGCAGGATGCGCGTCCCCATCGTCGCGAAGTAGTCGGGCGTCGCGATCTGCAGAATGAAGTGTCCGAGCTTGTCCACCGAATCGATGCCGGACACCCAGAGCCCGCGACCCTCGTTGCTCCAGAACGGCACGGAGGCGGCGAGCGCGGCGTGCGTGATCCCCGGCGTCGATTGCGCGGCGCTCAAGAGACGCGCGCCGAGCGCTGCGCTCCGCGCCGAGTCGAGACGCAGCCCGCGCATCTGGACGCCCGCCATCACCACGCGATCCGTGTCGTAGCCGAGTCGGAACGCACGCGCGTTCGTCAGACTCTTCACGAACAGCCCGGCACCGACGAGTAGCAAGACCGAGAGCGCCGCCTGAAACACGAGTAATCCCTTGCGCAGTGTCGTCCGGCGTTCGCCACCCTCACGCTCCCCCGCCTTGAGCACGGACGCGACGTCCAGACGTCGCCGGCCGAACGCGGGCAGCGCGCCGGTCACGAGCGCAGCGGACACCGTGAGGATGGCGGTGAAGACGAGCGTGCGCGTGTCGGTGAGCACCGCGGCACTCATGTCCGGCGGCAGGAAGAGCGCGCGGATCACCGACCCGCCCCACTGCGCCACGAACAAACCCACCACGCCGCCCGCAACCGCCAACAGCGCGCTCTCGGTCAACAACTGCCGCACGAGCCGCCCGCGACTCACGCCGAGCGCGAGGCGCATCGCGATCTCGCGACGCCGGCTCACCGCGCGGGCGAGCATCAGATTCGCCACGTTCGCGCAGGCGATGAGCAACACGATGAGCGCAACGCCGCTCACCCACGTGGCCACACGGTTCTCCGGGCCGGCCTCCGGGCCGCGGCCGAGCTGGACCGGTCCAAGCAATCCATGGACGCCGACGTCTTCCGGTGAGCCCCACCCGGCGTCCTCCGCCTGCGCCCCACGCCAGCTCGCGACGAGCGCAGCATCGAGGTCGGCCTGCGCTCTTCCCTCGCTCACGTTGGGACGGCGTCGCGCCACCATCTCGAGCCAGCTCCAGCTGTGCTTCGTCGGATACTGCGCGCCGCGAAGGGCGAACGCGTACGCGGTGATCGGGACGAACGCCGCCGGCGCACCCTGATCCGGCATGCCCACGAAGCTCTGCGGTGCGACGCCGATGATCGTCGCGTTCATCCGGTCTACGCGGAGATGTTCGCCGACGACGTTCCGTCCGCCGAAGCGAGCCTGCCAGAAGCCGTATCCCAGCACGACGACCGGTGCGCCCTCAGGGACACTGTCCTGCGCGGCCGTGTAAAAGCGGCCGAGCACGGCGCGGGCATCGAAGAAGTCGAAGTACTTCGCGCTCGCGACCGTGACCGGTACGTCGACCGCATCCTCCCCTTCGCCGACCACCATGTGTCGCGTTTGAAACGCGGCCACGTCTGAAAACGAGGAGGACGTGAGGCGCCGTACGTCGAGAAAGGTCGGAAACGCGAAGTTGCCCTCCACGCGCGCGTCACCCGTTTGGTCGTGCCGCGCGCGGTAGATGCGATGCACGGTGCCGGGATCGCGCAGCGTGGGAGGCGCGCGGAACAGCATGCGATCGACGACGCCGAACATCGCGGCGTTGGCGCCGATGCCGAGGCCGAGCGTCAGGATCACACCGGCGGAGAACGCTCTGCGCGAGCGCAGACCGCGCGCGGCGTAGCGCACGTCCTGCAGGAACGTCTCGATGAGGGAGACGCCGCGTGCGTCGCGCGCGTCGTCCTTGATCCGTTCCATGCCGCCGAACGCCAGCCGTGCCCGACGCTCGGCGTCCGCGCGCGGATATCCCTGCGCCACCAGCTTGTCCGTCTCGCGGTCGAGATGGAAACGCAGCTCGGCGTCCAGCTCCTGTTCCGTGCGCCCGCGCCCAAACAGCACGCGCAGCCGATAGCGGAGATCGCTCAGGATTTCGCTCGGAGTCATGGACGCCTCACGTCATGTCGAGAACGAGACCCACCGCGCGGGTGAGCTTCGCCCACGCTTCCTGCTCGGTGGCCAGTTGCTTCCGGCCGGCGCGCGTGAGCTCGTAGTACTTGGCCTTCCGGTTGTTGTCGGACGCGCCCCATTCGGCGCGGATCCAGCCACGCCGCTCGAGGCGATGCAGCGCCGGATAGAGCGAGCCTTGCGGCACGCTGAGCGTGGCGCGCGACACCTGGTGCAGCCGCTCGGAGATCGCCCACCCGTGCATCGGGCCGAGGGAGAGCGCCTTGAGGATGAGCAGGTCGAGCGTGCCCTGGGGGAGGTCGAGTCGGTCGGTCATGGTGGAGTCTCGGCGTGGGCTACCCTTTGTGCTTCTACAAGGATAGGGGGCGACTTGTAGAAGTGCAAGGGGTGCGACAGTAACGGAGGGGCGTGTGGCCGCGAACAGCGGAGGGGGCTCGTGCGACGTAGCTGCTCGAGAGTCGACCATGCGGTCGTCGCTACGTTCGGAGCAAGTTCAGCCGTGATCAGTGGTCCTGTGCCACCAGGCAGAACCAGCCCTGCGGATGCAGACCGCCCTCGCGGTGCACGCTCAAGCCGCCGTCGACCCAGCGGCCGACGATCGTACCGGGCTCGATCCTGAACACGTCGAGGATGACGCCCGTGTCCGTCCAGCGCAGGCCAGGGTTGCCGAGTGTGAGTGACAACCGCCTGGACCGCGAATCGAAATCGATGGTGAGATCGCCGCGGTGAGTGGAGTCAGGGGTCAGGCTGAAGTACTCTGGCCAGTGACCATGAACGCTCGCGTGTCCGGACGAGTCGCTGTCGATCACCACATCAGCCACCACGCGCTCCCCGCGCTCGGTGCCGAGCGTTGCCGTCATCTGCAGCAGGTATGTGCCGCGCAACTGCGACACGCGGAACGTGCGCGGCTGTGCGGGCGGCTCGGGCGCCGTCATCCGCTGGGATCCATCCGACATGGCGAACGCGCTCCACCGCCACCAGGCGGAATCTGCCGGGGTCGGATCGGCGCACGCGGATTGGGCCACCAGGGGACGCCCGACACCGCTGAGACAGAGCATGATCGCGACAGCGCGAAGTGTCATGGACGTCGGTCCGCTCACGTCAGTCGGTGCCAGGCATCGTGCCAGCCGGATTGAATCCCTTCGAGCGCATCGCGACAGTCGCGGAGTTTCGCTGTGCACGGTTGGTTACTGCGGTCCCGGAAATGAATGATCAGTGCGTCCACCTCGAACAGACGCAGCGCTTTCGGGCAACGCTCAGCGAGCATCGACGAGGACACCCAACGATGGCGATCCCCCCAGCCACCGGTACGCACTGCAGCGTCCAGCCTTTCGTCGAAGTGCATCCACGCATCTCGAAGGTCCCGATTTGCGAGAGTCGAGTTTCCGTCGAGTTGGAACGCCTGAACAAGCGCTTTTCCTCGGGTCTTGTTCCCACCCGTCGGAAAGAGCAGCAAGGACACGCGAGCCCAGGCGGCCAGAAATGCTTCCAGCACCTCAAACATCTCTTGCTGCTCGGCCATCTGGCCCATCCCTGACTTCCAGAACTCTTCGCGCGCGTCTTCCTCATTGATGTTGAGAAGTACTTGCGTCACGCTCGCGTCGTGAGCTGACCACCTGGCCGCAGATGCTTCAAGTTCACCGAGCCGGGATAGTGCGGTGGCTACGGTTTCTCGGAGCTCCAACATGAATGGATAAAGTGGGTTCCTCATTTTGGACCTTACGTTGGGACCGCACCGTACATCGACCCATTGCCTCGTGGTTGACGACAGAACTACTGGCAAGCTGTTTTCCTAGCACGCGCGCTATAACAACATGTACCTAGCCACCCGCGAGATCGAGACAAGTAGCCGACCGCGACCAGGTACGTCCACTCGAACGGCGTACACGCCCTCGGCGGAGTGGACCGCGAATTCAACGAGCGTGGAGCCACCGCTTTGCCAGGAGTAAGTCCGTGGCACGCGCCAGTCACCTAGCGTTTCGCTTCGGAGGAAAGGCGAATCTGCGTCCGGGACGTCGGCACGGCGTCTTACCTGCTGGACGTCACACCCGATGAAACACGTCACGTGGAGCGCCCCGATGACGAAATCTCGCAGCGCCGCAGAGTCGAGCAGTATGCTCGGCTCGATCCATGGCGCCAGATACTCGATGTCGTCCGCCCGGAGCAAGGTCTGGAACGTAGAGTCGCGCTGCGCCACGGCGTACGTAATCATGCCGCAGTGATCGCAAGATCCCCGCGCACGCCCCACGTAGAGGACAACACCGGGCAGCCCTGGCGGCGTGGACACACGTCGAATCTGCAGATCGGTGAATGCGGGCTGGGAACCGCGTCGCACGAACCCTGGTTCCGGCTGTCCCAGAGAATCAAAGAGGTTCTCGGGCCACATCGCCTGCGCGATGCGCCGTCTGACCTGGCTGGGGATTGGATCGATCGGCTTTGCAGGTGACGTACAGGCGAGCACTACACACAGGAATGGCGCCCAACGCCAGACTGTGACGCGTGCACCATCGCGGCTACTCGGTCCGGGACAGCCCTTAACGAGCGACATCTTGTAGCCCGTCGAGCACCTGCGTTGCGGGCGCCCCGACAGATTGCGGAAGGAGACCTGGAAAAACACCGCGAATGAATTCTCCTGCGCGTCGTCTCGTGATCTCGGCCACTACGCAGAACTCTGTTGATTGGATGACGCGCGATCGGCGGGAAGATGCGCGTCCACACCCTCATTGCCGGCGATCGGCCCTGCGCCCTCATCGGTGGGGATCGCCGCCAATAGGAGAGCTGCCAGAGCAAGCGCAGCCACGTTCACCCCGATCGTCGGGCCGGACACGGCTTCCGCCCAGCCCATGTGAAACTGACTACCTAACTCAGCATACGACGACCACCCTGCTGGGCTGTGCATGACGCGCAGCGCCAAGCCGCTGTTGAAGAAGTACCCGAACGACGGGTTGATCACGACGGGGACCTGCAGCGCGAGGACGAGCAACGAGAGTCCCTGGCCGAGGGCGGTATCACGCCACAACAGGATGCCCGCCGCCAGACTCAAGAGGAATGGTGTCCCGACCCACAACAGGCTGAGCCAGATCTGAAGGTGCGCAGCGCTCGATAGTTGCCGAGCGATCATGACGGCGAGCACGACACCAACAGCGCCGCCGACCATCTCGATGGCCGCCACGACTCTGCGGGTCTTGAAGGCTCGGGAAGGTTTCATCGAGGCGACGCCAACGCGTGCCGCCGCTTCGTCTCCCCAGCCGCGCTCGCCACGAGCTTCGCCAGGACGTCGAGATTCACGTCCGCCAGCGTCTTGATGTACACGCACCCCTTGCCGCTCGTGTGCTTGCCGAGCCGCGCGAGCAGCCGGTCCGCGTCCGCCGCGCCCTGCAGCCCGTACATGACGATGGCACCCTTCCGCGACGAGAACCCCACGAGACACATGTCTCCCTCCCGGCCGCTCTCGTACCGGTAGTGGTAGCTGCCGAACCCCACGATGCTCGGCCCCCACATCGTCGGCGGATACTTCGTGGCCTTGGCGATCAGCGCTGACAATGCCTCGCAGTCCCTGCGCCGCGCGGCGTCTCCGATGCCCGCGATGTAGTCGCGGACACTCGCCGTCGTCGGCTTCGTCTTGTTCTCGGCCACGGGAGCCCTCCTCGTCGTTTCCGCCGCGCGGCGTCCTGCGCGTGCTCAGGTCGAGTGCGCGCAGAATGGAGATCAGGCCGATGACGCCGCCCGCCAGCCCGTCACGCGACACGGAGCGGTTTAATGCGTTTGACCTCGCCCTTGAGCCGCTGAGCGGCATCCCACAAATCGACCGCCCGCTGGGCATTGAGCCAGAACTCTGGCGAGTTCCCGAACAGACGGGACAACCGGAGCGCCATCTCAGGACTGACCGCCCGCCGTTCACGCAGGAGCTCGTTCACCGACTGGCGCGAGACGCCTGCGGAGTCCGCCAACGCGGCCACCGTGAGACCGTAGTCCGGCATGAAATCCTCGCGCAGCATTTCGCCAGGATGCACTGGCCGTCGCTGCATGGCTCGTGTATTGGGAATCGACATCCGTGCTCCTAGTGATAGTCGCATACCTCGACTTCGTACGCGTCACCGTCGACAAAGCGAAAGCAGATGCGCCACTGGTTGTTGATCGCAATAGCATGCTGCCCCGCGCGGTCGTTCTTCAGCGCGTGCAGCCGATTGCCAGGTGGTACCTTCAGGTCATCCAGCTTCGTGGCGAGATGCACGTACTCCAACTTGCGGACCGTGCGAGCCACCAGATCGGGCGGACATCGTTTCATCCTCCCCGTGACGAAGAGTTCTTCCGTCCGTCGATCGGCGAACGACTTGATCATGGTGTGATGTAACGCGTCACGTGACACTTGTCCAGCGCGCCCAGGTACCACAGGATGCCGGCGCTCGAGCCTCGGCGGAAAACCAGCCGTGTGCCAATCGGGCAATGCGTCACCCGACTCGATGCCGATTCGGCCACCGGGGACAATGACGTGCTCTCCACCAACGCGAACGGATCCGGCCACCGGATGCCCCGGCATGGCCTGATGTACAACCAGCGCCAACGCTGACGCCCAACCGAGGGTGTCGCCCCACGGCGCCTCCACCTTCGAGAGGCGTGCCGTCCTCGAGACCTCGCTTGCCACGCCTATTGCCACGCCCCCTAACCCCAAGCCTCCCCGATAGATGACTCCAGAATGATCGGGGCCTGAACGCCTTTCTATAAGATGGCGGCCACATCCCAAACCGAGGCCGCCATGTCTCGCGCCCGTCCACGTCCCGCCGCACTCCCCGCGCTTCCAAGTACGGTCGCCGCGCTTCTCGCCGCCATCCTCGCCGCGCTCGCGCTACCGCGGGCGATCGTCGCTCAGACCCGGATCGCGAATCCGAATCGCACCGGAGCGCAGTTGGCTCAGTCCGCGGGCCCTCCCCTCACCGACGTGCGCGCGTCGGCCACGCCCAACAGCATTCGCATCGCGTGGACCTGTCCGTCCGGAGCCACCGGCTACGAGGTGTTCGCCACGCCGCGCGGAGGAACGCCGATGAAGCTGACGCCGGTGCCCCTTCCCGCGCAGTGCTTGCCGAGCGTGAACGTCAGCCTCAATCAGGACCCACGCTTCCCATCGTCCTCGCCCGGTCCATCCACGTACGGGTTGAGCTTCCAGCACGACGGGCTGCCGGTCGGCGCGGAGTACACGTACGTGGTGCGCGCGCTCTATCCGACCGGCGCGTCCGATGCCGCGCCGCTCACCATGCAAACGCCCCCCTGGCCCGCGCCGGGGAGCGTCACGATCGCGCTGTCGCCGAACCGCTCGGGCGTGGTGCGCTGGAGCGCGGTGAACCAGTGGTGCATGCCAGCCAACCCGAGGTGGACGCATGAGCGTCACCGTACGCGCTCGCCCCTACCCGCGCAGCCACCGCACGATCGCGGGCACGAGCTCCGGCACGACGGGAATCGACTTGTCGTGATACGTCGCCTGCTGCGACGCCGGCACGAGCGACTCCGCGTGTTTGAGCACGTGGTTGGCGCTATCGAGCAGCAGGTACGTGCCGTCGGCACGACTCGCGCGCAATGCCTCGAAGTCCTTGCGCGAGGTCTGCCAGTCCATGGCGCCCGTGATCACGAGCGGCGGCCGCGCGAGCTTCGCCACTTCGCCGGGCGGATTGTACGCCGCCATGCTCGCCAACATCGTCCGGTAGATCGGCACGAGCACTGGCGCCGCGATCTCGGGCTCGTCCACAGGATCGCCGCCGCGCACGAACAGCGCGAACGCGGAATCGATGCGCGACACGGTCGCGGAGTCCGTCGCGAGCGAGAATTGATCGTGCAACACGTCGGCGAACGTGCGCCCCGTGGCGGAGAGCAGGATCACGCCCGCAACACGCGCACCGCGGTTGGCGGCCAGCACAACGTGCATTGCACCCTCGCTGTGGCCGAGCAGGAACACGCGACCAAAGCGGCCACCGGCGATCAACGTGTCCACGGCGGCCATCACGTCCCCCGCGTAGTCGTCCACCGAGAGCGCCGTGTGGTCGACGGCGAATTGTGTCGCGCCGATCCCCCGCTTGTCGTATCGCAGACTGGCGAACCCGCTGTCCGCCAGCGCGTGCGCGATCTGCTTGTACAGGTCCGTCTGCGCCAGCAGCCCGTTGCCATCACGGTCGGTGGGACCGGATCCCGCAACGATCACGATGACGTCGGGCTTCGCATGGTCGGGGAGCGCCAGGGTGCCCGGGAGCGTCACTCCCGTCGCGCGGATGTCGAAGCGCTCCTCGCGCACGGACGACTGCGCGTATGCGCTCGCCGCGGCGAGCACGCACGCGATCACCGCGACGGCCGCCGTCACCGATCGCTTCCCCGCCGCCCCCCAGAGCTGCGCGATGATCGCCGAGAGGATGATGCCGGCGAACAGCACCACGAACGCGTACCGCGGCATCACGATACCGATGATGGCGACGGCCACGCCCGAGAGCATGAGCAGGACGCCGAAGTAGCGGTGCGTGCGCTGCCAGAGGTCCGGGTCGGCGAGCGTCGCGCGCGTGCGGATGCCGGCGATCCAGTTGGGGCGGACGCGCGGCATGAGGTTCCCCACGAGAAAGAGCCCGACGCCCAGCGCGGCTCCCACCGCCTTGAACGTCCACAGCGGCCACTGCGCAGCGCTCGCGACGAGCGCGATGTGCATGAGCGTGAGGAGACTCACGACGGCGAGTACGATGACGTGATACGTGGGCTCGAAGCGCGCGATGGCGTTCGCGGCGAGGCGCTCAGGAAGGACGCCCGCGCGCTGCCCGCGGATGCGGGCGAGCAGCACGAGGCCGCCCCACACGACGAGCGCGACCACAGGGAAGAGCAGGACGACCGCCGCGCGCGGCATCGGCTCAGGCGCTGCGTCGATCGGCAGGATGTACGTCCAGCTCGGCGCGACGGTGGAAGGCAGACGGCCGTACGCCACCGCCGAGAGTCCGAGCGCGAGCGCGAGCGGGAACACCGGGAGCCATTTACGCATGGTCGTCTCCTTTGCTCGTCCAGTCGTAGAGGTGCTCGATGAGTTCCTGGATGACGGTGGCGTTGAGCGTGTAGGTGATGCTGTTGCCGTTGCGTTCCGCGGTGATGATCCCTGCATCCTTCAGCACGGCGAGGTGGCGCGAGATGGTGGCCCACGCGGTGGAGAACTGCTCGGCGATGTCGCCGGAGGTCCTTGGCCCGCGCCGGAGCAGCTTGACGATGTCGCGGCGGGTCGGATCGCCGAGCGCCTTGAAGACCTTTTCCGCTTCCCACATGGCCGTGCACCAGTTGAAGGTGCTTAGATAATAAGCTAATTAGCCAAAGAAGCAAGCAGCTGGCGTATTGAACCCTTGAAGCCCATCAGGGCCGCTCTAACAGGCCGCTAGTCGGGGGATGGCATGGTCGCAGGCGTGATCTCCACCGACTGCTCCAGATCGGCCAGGAACATCTCCTGCGCGTCCGCGCCGAGCCGGCGGTCCTCGATCACCGCGTCCAGCTCGTAGTTGATCACCACGCCGAGCGGGTTGAAGTCGGTGGAGCCCACACGCACCCAGCGTCCGTCCACCACGCTCGTCTTGGCGTGCATCATGGTCCCCTGCCACTCATAGATGCGCACGCCGTTGCGCACCAGCCGCCGGTAGGCGCGCCGGGTGAGCCCGCGCACCCACGGGTGATCGTACTTGCTCGGCACCAGGATGCGCACGTCCACGCCATCGCGCGCGGCGCCGGCCAGCGCTTCGATCTCCGCCACGGAGGGAACGAAGTACGCGCTCGCGATCCAGATGGTCCGTTCGGCGGACACCGCTTGCAACTGCAGCGCACGGGCGACGCGGAGCCGCCACGGCTCCCCCTCCACGATCCCCACCACCGCGCCCTCGTGGACATCGGGATTCACATCCGCGCCGCTCGCGCGACGCACGAGGCGACGCGCCGCATCGCGCCGCTCGCGCTGTATCGCGCGCTTCCACATCGACTGGAACGCGCGCGCCATGTCCGCCGCCGCAGGCCCTTCGATGCGCACCGCCGTGTCGCGCCATCGCGAGCGGGAGCGACGGCGCCCATCCGTCTCCGCCCAATCTTCCGCGATCCCGATGCCGCCGGTGACTCCGACGCGCTCGTCCACCACCAGCAGCTTGCGGTGGTCGCGCGGGAGGAGACCCAGCCAGCTGCGCAGCGCGGGCGGACTGAAGATGCGCACCACCACCCCCTCGTCGCGCATCTCCTGCCAGAGCGAGCCCGGCGTGCCGCGCGCGCCGATCCAGTCGGTGAGGAGCGACACCTCCACTCCGCGCCGCGCGGCAGCCACGAGCGCATCGCGGAAGCGCATCCCCACGGTATCCGCGCGATAGATGTAGCTCTCGAGGAACACCCAGCGCGTGGCGGTATGGATGGCGTCGAGCATCGCGTCGAACGTCTGCGGTCCGTCACGCAGCAGCGCCACGCGATTCCCGCTGGACGCGTGGGCAGCGGCGATGCGCCAGAGTCCGCGCGCGAACGACGGGCGCGGCTCCGCGCTCGACATCGCGCGCGCCGCAGCACCGGAGGCAACGTTCTGCACGACTGCCGTGGCAGCCGCCGTGCTGTCGTCAGCATCGACCGTGGCCACGGCCGCGACATCGGCCGTGGCGGCGTGGGCCGGCGCGACGTCCGGCGCAGTGGTCGCCGCGTCGTCGCTCGTCGCTGCACTGCCTGTCGTGGATCGACGCGGTGGCATGGTGGCGGACATGAGAGCACGCGGACGATCGAGGCGGCCCTCGCCGGAGAGCCGCCCCTATCATTTACTGCGCGGCAAGCCTGCGCACCACTCCGCGCGCCGCGCGTCCTCCTCCGTTGCCCTCCACGTCAGCCGCTCACCCCGACTTCCCTACGTTGGGGTGTGAGAGCGAATAGACGTACGCCGCCACCGCCTGGATCTGCGGCTGGGTGAAGCTCGAGCCACCCATGGGGGGCATGGGGCCGGGGTGCTGCTTGGGCGTCGGCACGCCGTTGGTCACCGTGTTCACGATGAACCCCAGGCTTCCATCGCCATTCAGCCACGTGTTGTCGGTAAGGTCCGGCGCCAGCTGCGTCCCCTTGGCGTCCTGGCCGTGACAGGTCGTGCAGAGACCGTTCGCCAGTTGTCCGTGGAAGATGCTGTCTCCCTCGGCGATCATCTGCGGGGTGATCTGCGACTCGCTCAACGTGGCGCCCCCCGCCGGCGCACCCGCGGCCGGAGCCGCCGTGCTTCCCGCCGGCGGCGTGGCGGCCGGGGCCATGGCCGCGCTGGTGTCGGTGCCGCCGTTCTCTCCACCGCCGCACGCGGCAAGCGCGAACGCCAGCGCCGCGAATACCGTCGCGGGGTGACGCACGACTGCGGCCAGCCTCATATTCTCCATCGCTCCTCCCGCTTGTGCCCTGTCCACCGCCATCGGTCGCTGCCGCACGCAGCACCGCCGGCACCTGTGGTGCCACAGACGGCCGCCGCACTCGACCTGCAAACTCCACGCCCCCTCCGTGTCGCGGAGGGAATGACTCCGGATGCATCACGCTGAATTGCCCGCTGATCGGTCGCACGATCGCGCGTCGCCGCTCGACGCTCCGTCGCCGCTCGATCTCGATCACGCCACCATGCAGCGCCTGGGGCGCGACGTGGCCGACCTGGTTGCCGCTCACCTCGCCACGCTGCGCGATCAGCCGGTGATCCGCACGCTCGACCGGCCGGCCGCGCAAGCGCTGATCACCGCGCCGCCGCCGGAGCGGGGGATCGAGTTCGACCAGTTGATCGAGACGCTCCGCGAGCGCGTCTTCCCGTACGCGGTGCGCGAGCCGCATCCGGGCTTCATGGCGTACGTTCCCGGATGTCCCACCTTTCCCGCGCTGCTCGGCGACTGGCTCGCCACCGGCTACAACTTCTTCGCCGGCGTGTGGTCGGTGGCGGCGGGCCCGAACGCGGTGGAGCTCACCGTGCTCGACTGGATGCGCGAGTGGATCGGGATGCCCGAGGGCGCGGGGGGACTGCTCACCAGCGGCGGCTCGGTGGCCACGCTCACCGCGATGATCGCCGCGCGCCACGCCGTGGTGGGAGACGACGCGTCGCTCATGCCGCGCCTCGCCATCTACACGTCGGACCAGGCGCACTCGTCGGTGGTGCGCGCGGCGTGGATCGCCGGCGTGCCGCGCGCGCAGGTGCGACAGCTCCCGGTGGACGACGCGTACCGCATGCGCATGGATGCGCTGGAGGACGCGATCGCCCGCGACCGCGCGGCGGGACTCGTGCCGCTCATGATCGTGGCGAGCGCTGGGACGACGAACACCGGCGCAGTGGACCCGCTGCCGCAGCTCGCCGATCTGGCCGCGCGCGAGCGCGTGTGGCTGCACGTGGACGCCGCGTACGCGGGCTTCGCCGCCATGACCGAGCGCGGGCGCGCGCTGCTCGACGGACTGGGGCGCGCCGACTCCGTGACGCTCGATCCGCACAAGTGGCTCTACGTCCCCTTCGAGTGCGGATGTCTCCTCGCCAGCGATCCCGCGCGGTTGCGCGACGCGTTCACGATCATCCCCGAATACCTGCACGACGTGCGCGCGGCGGGCGCGAACGTGAACTTCGCCGACTACGGCGAGCAGCTCACCCGCTCCGCGCGCGCGCTCAAGGTGTGGCTCTCCGTGTCGTACTTCGGCACGGCCGCGCTCCGCCGCACGATCGAGAGCCGCATCGCGCTCGCCGAGGAGGCCGAGCGTCTGTTGCGCGCGGAGGAAGGGATCGAGATCCTGTCTTCCGCGCAGCTCGCCGTGCTCTGCTTTCGCATGCACCCGGCCGGCATGGACGATCCTGCCGCGCTCGACGCGCTGAACGAGCGCGTGCTCGCGGCGGTGGCGCAGGGCGGGCGCGTGTATCTTTCCTCCACGCGTCTCCGCGGGGCGTTCGCGCTCCGCATCTGTGTGCTCGGCTTCCGCACCACGGCCGGCGACATCCGCGCGCTCGTGCGCGCCGTGACGTCGGCCGCGCGCGATGCACTGCCGCAACCGTGAACGCCTGGAGCTGACATGCTACCGATCGATCTCTCCGGACGCCGCGCGCTCGTGGCCGGCGTGGCGGACGACAACGGCTACGGGTTCGCCATCGCGAAGGCGCTGGCCGAAGCGGGCGCATCGGTGTGCGTGGCCACCTGGCCACCCGCGCTCACCATCTTCCGCAATCTGCTCGAGCGCGGAAAGCTGGACGACTCGCGTCGCATGGCCGGCGGCACGATGCTCGAGTTCGAGCGGATCTACCCGCTCGATGCCGCCTTCACCACGCTCGCCGACGCGCCCGCGGAGTTGCGCGAGAACAAGCGCTACCGCGACACGGGCGATTTCTCCATCGAGGGGCTGGCCGCGCAGCTCGTGCGGGACTTCGGCGAGCGCCCGCTCGACGTGCTCGTGCACTCGCTGGCCAACGGTCCGGAGGTGAAGAAGCCGCTCCTCGACACGAGCCGGCAGGGCTACCTGGATGCGGTGAGCGTGAGCGCGTACTCGCTGGTGGGAATGGTGTCGCGGCTGGGACCGCTCATGCGCGCCGGCGGCTCCGTCCTCTCGCTCACGTACATGGCGTCAGAGCGCGCGATCCCCGGCTACGGCGGCGGGATGTCGAGCGCGAAGGCGGCGCTCGAGAGCGACACGCGCACGCTCGCGTACGAGGCCGGGCGCCGCTTCGGAATTCGTATCAACACCATCTCCGCGGGACCGCTCGCCTCGCGCGCCGCCAGCGCGATCGGGATCATCGACCGGATGGTCGAGTACTGCCGCGCCAACTCACCGCTCCCCGAAGCGGTGACCGCGCGCGAGGTCGGCGCCGCGGCGGCTTTCCTCGCCAGCCCGCTCGGCAGCGGCATCACCGGGAGCGTGGTGTACGTGGACAAGGGATACCACGCGATGGGAATGGCCGTGGCGTCTGACGTGGCCGCGGCGGCCAATACGCAGCCCGCCTGAGCACCCCGCGTCAGAACGCCGACTGCTCCGCGTCAGAACGCGAACTTGAGCCGCGCGTAGATGCTCGTCTGCTCCACGCTCCGCGCCAGCGAGAGCGTGGCCACGCGCGAGTGGTTGGGGAGCGCGAACCACAGCCCGCCCCCCGCGCTGCTGTGCCAGGGTCCTGGAGACACGCCGTCCACGAACACGCGCCCCATGTCGTACAGCCCCAGCACGCCCACGTCCATGGGGATGACGATCTTCGCGCGCGCGACCGGCACGCGCAGCTCGGTGTCGAGAAAGACCGACGCGTCGCCCGCGAACCGCTGCGTGTGATACCCGCGCACCGAGTGGCTGCCGCCCAGGAACGCGCTCTCGCGGAACGGTGCATCCCCCCACACCTTCTCCCCCCCGGCGCGCAGCGCGAGCACCGGCTCGGTAGGAAGCGGGAGTGCGCGGTAGAGCACGCCGGAGAGCAGCGCACCGCCGAACGCCGAGCGCACGTCGAGCAGTGACGGGAAGACGCGCCCCTCGAGCGTGACCGAGCCGCCGCGCGTGGGGAGCGCCGTGGGCGGCGTGCGATCCCACTCCAGCCGCGCCACCATTCCCGTCTCGTCGAACGTGCCGCTTCCGTACGGCGCCAGACTGTCGAGCAGCGTCCCGGCCGTCTCGTACGGGCGGTACGTGCGCAGCGTGGGACCCACGTCGATCGACAGCGTGCGCGTGGGGAGCAGGCGCACCATCGTCTCCAGCCGGTACTCCTGCTGCTGCGTGCGGTAGAAGAGATCGTCGCCCACGTTGCGCGTGCGATTGCCGAAGCCGTAGAAGCGCGTCACGTCGCCGCGCGATGCGAAGCCGTAGAGTCGCCCGTACACCTTCCGTCCGGCGAGCGGGAAGAGATACTCGGCGTCGCCGCGCAGCGCGCCCGTGCCGGTGGCGTAACCTCCCTGCACCAGGAAGCGCGTCTTCCACGGGTAGTAGCGGAAGCCGTAGCCATGACGCACCAACCCGGCGCCCACGTACACACCCAGGTTGTGCCCCACCGCCAGCACCGGAACCGGAGACCAGTGCGACCCCCAATCGCGCGCCGGCGCCTGGTGCGAGAGCGTGGCCGAGTCGAGCGGCTGCGTCCACTCCGTGCGATCCACGTGCGTGCCACCCGCGGTGAGGAAACGGTTCTCTCCGCGCCCGTCGTGGAGGAACGTGCGGCCGCTCTCGCCATCGGCGCGGTCGTCGAGCACGTCGTCGCTCCCGCCGCCGACGATGTGCACCTCGATGCCGCTGTGCCCGCGCCCGCGCACCACCGCGCGGTCGTCCCCCCCGTGCAGGTAGATGCGCACCTCGTGCGTCTCGCCGCGGGTGAAGGTGCGCGCGAAGTACGGCACGCCGGAGGGAGGATCGTCCGCGTCGTTCTCCGGTCCGCCATCTCCCACGCGCGCGGTCGCTTCGGGCTGGGGCTCGGGCGCGTACAGCTCGACGCGCACGTGGCTGTCATCCACGCGCGTCACCACGGCCAGATCCGCCTCGTCGGTGGCGTGCACGTCCACCCATCCGGCAAGCATGCGATAGAAATCGCGCGCCATCGTCACCATGGCGTCGCGCCGCGCGCGCAACGCACGCCGGAACTCCTCTCCCACGCGCTGCTCGTACGCGGGCGGCATGCGCGAGACCGCCGCGTCGATCACCGAGTCGGTGAGGCGCGCGCGCAGATCCTCCGCCACGCGCACGAAGGTGGACTCCGGCAGCTCGGAAAGCAGCCGGCGGTCCAGCGCGCGTCCACTCCATGTGGCGTGCAGGATGCCGGGATACTCGTCGCGAAAGTACGTGTAGTTGGGAAAGACGCGTCGGGCGAGCGCGCCACCCACTCCGCCCATGCGCGAGAATGCCCAATCTCGGTCCGTGGGGATCGGCTCCCAGCGCGTGCGCACGCCATCGCGGTACGCCGCCCATCGCCACTGTTCCGGGTGACGATCCCAGTCCCCCACGTACACGTCCATCAGCCGCGCGCGGAGGAACGCCGGCGCATCCACGCGGTTCGACGCCGAGTCTTCCACGCGCTCGAGCATCTTGTCGGAGTCCACCACCTTGGTGGAGTTACCGAAGCCGCGCGTGTCGTGCGCTCCTTCGTCCGGTTTCTCCTCGATGGTGCCGAGCACCCAGCGCATGGAGTCGCGGAACGCGCCCAGGCGCGGATCGTCGGGGATCACGCGCGCAACCGGATGCGGGTGCATCACGCCCGCCGCATCCAGGAGCGGCGTCAGGATCACCGGCGCCATCGGGAACATCGTGCTGATCTGATCGCCGAAGATGTGGCTCACCACGGTGTGGTGCAGCGTCGAATCGAGCGACCCGGTCGCGTTCTTGTCCACGGAACGGAAGCGGTATTCGCGCCCATCCGCGCCGCGGAAATGGAGTCCCACCGTCTGGTGACCGCCGCCTTCCTCGGTGGCCGTCAGTCCCCCCGCGTACTCGTCGAAGTCGAGCAGCTTGACGGTGACCGGCAGCGGCCAGAGATCGCGGTATCCGTTTCCGAAGAGAAAGACCCTGAACCATCCTGGCGTGTAGCCCGTGCCCGCCTGCACCACGGCGGAGTCGCCGTGCACCTCCAGTACGCGCGTCGTCAGCCCGTGATGCGTCACGCCGGCCGGGTTCGCGCGTGTCACGTGTACGACGTCGCCCGCCGCGCTGTCCCGCACGCTATCGCGCCGCCGCCCCGTGCTGTCCTGCGCACGGAGCGTCCGCGCGCCGGACGCCACGAGCAGGAACACGACCGCGCCCACAATGGCCGCCGAGCGTGCGCGGGGCGTGTCGCGATTACGGAGCGGCGTCATGGCGCCCCCCCTCCGCGCGCGAGGGGAGGGTAGAGCGTAATCCGCCCGCGTCCGCCGGCGCCTTCGTCCGCGATCGCCAGGGTGCCGTCGCGCAGGATGGCGATCCCTTCCGGCTGCGGATGCGCGTGCGGAGACAACCGCGCCACGCGCACCAGCGCGCCGCGTTGCGTCATCTCGAGCAGCACGCGCTCGCGCGCGGCGAGCACGAGCAGGTGCCCGCTCCGCGGATCGATCGCGATCGCCGACGGATGCAGCGCGTCCCCTCGCACACTGTCACCGAACAGCGAGCTGAAGGGGACGCTGACGCGCGGCAGGGAGTCCGGACGGAGCGTCGCTATCGGGACGGCGAAGATGACCAATCGCCCGGTGAGCGACGAACCGCGCGTCTGCTTGCACGGGAGAAGCAGCGACTGGGTAGCGCCATCGTATTCCAGCCCTTCCAGCTCGCACTGCGATCCCAGCCCGGTCACGACACTACGCTCCGTTGCGCCGCTCTCCCCCGCGTACTCCAGGAGCGTTCCCGTGCTGGTGGAGAGAATCACGTGTCCCTCCGCCACCGCGATCCCCTCGAAGTCGCCGCGCGGCGCATCGCGCTGCGCCTGCCCTGCCGCATCGCGCACGGCGTCCGGCCAGCGGGGGCGCACGCTGCCGGTCCGCGGATCGATGACCGATACGGCGCCCGTTTCATCGTCGTGCGCGAGCAGTGCGCCGTCCCCAGCCACCGCGAGCCCGGACACCTCGCGCAGCGACACGGGGAGCGCGAGCTGGCGCGCCCGCGCGGCGTCGAGATCGTAGCGGCCAAAGCGGGAATCCGCGGATTGCGCGGAGCAGCCGGCCACCGGAGAGAGCGCGAGCACCGAAGCCGCCACCGCCACACCGGTGGCACGCCACCGCCGCCACCCACTCCCCCGGTGTCTCCGATACCCGTCGCCCCATTCCGCTACATCCCGTCCGGCAACTGCACGCATCCGCCATCACCCCTTCCGGTTCCGCGCGCGCCGCTCTTTCGTCCTCACGACCGCGGCGCACCCCTCCAGCCGGCTCCCGCTTCGATCCATGGCGTACCGCCACCGCGTCAGATCGCGGGAAATGCCCGCCTCGGCCGTCAGAAGGGCAACTTCCAAGCCCGGACGGACGGAGGCGGGAAGCGGACTTGACGCCGCGAGCGGTCCATGGCTACTTGCGGGGCGCTGGAGGCGGCCAAGTCCCGCCGCCCGGCCGCCACCCGCACCTCGGCTCCCTCCGCCAGCGGCAACTCGCCGCGCGCTCTCCGCCGCTCCGTCCGTTCGTCGTCCCGCTCGACCGTCGTACAGGAACGCCTCGGTTCCCTTCTCCCCCGCGCCTGGTGACCCCTCGCCGCTGGTTTCTCACCTTCGCGTCCTTCGCCGCCGCGATCGCGGTCTCCGTGCACGTGATGCGCTCCACGTGGCCGGGACATGGCTCGCCGGCCACTCTTCCTCTGCGCGCACACCTGCTCGCCCTCGCCGCAGTGGGGCTCGACATCGTGTTCCGCGCGTGGAAGCTGCAGCTGAGCGCCGGCGCGCTCCGCCTCTCGCTCCCCTTCACCGCCGCGATGCGCACGAGTCTGGGCGGCGACTTCGGCGCGGCCGTCACTCCCGCGCGAGCGGGCGCGGAGCCGGCACGCTTTCTCGTCCTCATGCAGACGGGAATCGGCAGCGCGGGCGTGGTGCTCGTGATGTTCGCCGAGCTCTTTCTCGAGATGCTGTCGCTGGTCGTGATCGTCGCGCTCTGCGCCGTGCTCTTTCACGGCTCGGGGACGATGCTGGCCGGCGTGGTGGGGATGGTGGGCGCCTACGCGGCGCTGGTGCTCGGCGTAGGTGCGGCGGGAGTGCTCCTCTCCACGCGGAACGCCAACGGTCCCCCGCCGGCGTGGGCGGCGCAACTGGGATTGCACGCCGGGCGGTGGCGCGCCGTGCAGCGATCGCTCCGGAACCTGCGCAGCGGCATCGCCTCACTCCGCCACGCGCGGGTGGGACTGCTCGCGGCCGCGCTCGGCACATCGGTGATTCACGTGGCGTTGCGGCTGGCGGTGCTCCCCGCGCTGGTGTACGCCTCGGGCGTGCACGTCCACGCGCCGCTCGCTCCGCTCGTGATCTGGCCGCTCGCGCTCTTCTATGGCGGCGTGGTGGCGCCCGTGCCGGGTGGCGGCGGGTTCATCGAGATCGTCTTCGCGACCACGCTCAGCAAGACCATCCCCGCGGCCATCTTCGCCGCGAGTCTCCTCTGGTGGCGCGTGTACACCTTCTACCTGTACGTGGCGCTCGGCGCGCTGGCGGCGGGGCGGACCGCCATGCGCGCGCTGAGCAGCGGCGGCGTGGTGCAGCCTATGGTTGAGGAAGCTGCGGTGGCGGAAGCAGCTTCCTGATCTCCAGCAGCTCCGCCGTGGAGAAGGGACCCGACAGCTTGTACGTCGTCCCCAGTGGCCCCATCCAACTGACGGAGTGCATTCCGGGGATCATCCGGTCGTCCAGCAGCGCATCGGCGTTGGGGACGTCGAGCCGCCGCCCGGTGAATGTCTGCAGCGGAACCGTGGCCCCTTCGGGAAGGACGTCCGTCACCATCAGCGTCACGTAGTCGCCGGACGTGAGCTGGTACAGGCGGACGCGAATGGTCGTGCGCCCGTCCAGCCGGAACGTGCTCGAGACGAGACGGAGCCGCTCCACCGCGCCGTCGGCCGACATCCCGCTGGACGCATCGCTGCGGAAGCGCGTCGTCTCGGTGCGTCCCATCATCATCCCCGGCACCACGTTGCTCCCCGCCGCGCGCGGCGACGGCTGCGCGGAATCCGTGCCCGATCTGGCCAGACTTGTCGCGGCGCCGCCCCCGCCGGAGATGGCATCCTGCATGAGCTCGTGCTCGAGCGCTTCCTTGGTCTCCAGGTAGCGCACGACCACCGTGGTGTCCGGCGCGCCCCCCTCCGCACGCGTGGTCGAGCGATCCACCGCCTCGGCGGCCCGCTGATACTGCGCCAGCCCGTTGCGCCGCGATCCGTCATCGACGCTCGCAAGCGCCGTCGACGGCACCGTCGCCAAGCTGTCGGCCATCACCATCGGCGCGACGGACTTTTCCTGCGGCACCGACGCGAGCTGCGCGCCAGAGCTCACGCTGCGGCTGCGGCTCGGCACATCGCGCTCCGCACTCTCCGTGGCGCGGCGTGGCGCGGCCGCCGGCGCAGCGGGCGCGCGGGCTGCCATCAGATCGCTCGTCGCCGCGCCCGTGGTGCGCACGTTCGGCGCGGAGGACACCGCGAAGGTGTCGAGAGCAGCAGCCGTGTTCGGCACGGCGCCCACGGGCGTGGACGGCGCGTGGCGTGTATCCTCGCTCGCGTTCGCGAGCACGGATCGCGCGTCGCCGTCACCATGTGCGACGCGCCCTTTGCCCGTGAAGAGCAGACGTCCCCCGACCGCCGTTCCGACGGCGACGAACGCCGCCACGGCCGCCACGCGGCGCGCGCGCGCCGAGCCCAACCACCGCGACGCACTCCCGACCCAACGCCTGCCACGCCCACCGCCGTTTGCGTTCCTCGCCGCAGGCGGGATCACACCCGCCGGCACCGCATCCAGCGTGGCGAGAATGCGCGACGAAGCGGCGATCAGCCCCCGTGCTTCCGCCACCGCGGCGGCGCACTCCTCGCACGTCAACACGTGCGCCTCCACCTCGCGCTCCGCCTGTGCAGGCAGCGCGTGGTCGAGCCACGAGTGAATCATCCCCTCGTCAAGATGCCGCATGCCCTTCCCTCTGCTCGCGCTCCCGCTGGAGCGCTTCATAGTTTTCGACCAGACGCCGGCGCGCTCTGCTGAGCGTGGTTCCGATCGACCCAATGGAGAGGCCGAGCGCCTGGGCAATTTCGTTGTAATCGAGTCCTTCCTCGCGCATGAGCAGCGCGGTGCGGTCGCGCTCGGCGAGTGTCTCTACCGCCTTCCGCGCGAATGCCGCTTCCTGCGCGCGCTCCACCGTGGTCGGCTCCGGCTCCGCCACGTCGTCGCGCGTCTGCTCCCGCAGCACCGCCAACCGGCGCCGCCGACGCGCGTCCTTCCGCGCCGCGTCGCGCACCAGGTTGTTGGCGACGGTAAAGAGCCACGCCCGCTCGTTGGTGAGCACCGACTGCCGGAGCGCCCGCACGAACACTTCCTGCGCCACCTCCTCCGCCCAATCGCGATCACCAAGCCGGCGCGTGAGATAGCGCACCAGCATGGTGTTGTACGCGCGGAAGAGTCGGTCGACGTCCATGCAGCGCTCCGCTGGAACGGCTGTGATACCGCGAGCTCCGCACCCCCCACCCCATCCCATCCAAATCTCTACCCCACTCCAGGGCCGGCGCACCGGGGGCACGACCTTCATATGCGCTCCCCGGGGCACCTGCGCCAGCCCTGTACTAGGACGACCGCTCGACGACCGGTTGCACACCGCGCGGGGCGGGTCCGACGCACCGGCCAAATCCCGGCACCCGGCACCCGGGGAGCGAGCTTTCTGCGCGACCGCGACCCTCCTGCCGCCCTCCACCCCCGTCGGCGCCCAGCGCCCTGCGTGGAAGCTCATCGCTGCGTTGAATAGCCGCGCTCCACCGGAGCCGAGTGCTCCACGAGAGACCAGCGCAACACGCGAGCCCCGCGCTACACTTCTCCCATGGTCCGCAGCGAGCTCCACGACGACGTCACCCGCCTCGTGCTCTCCTCGCGCGTGAGTCGCGCGTTCGGGTACGACGTGAGCGTCTTCGTCACGCGCGGAATCCTGATCGACACCGGCTTCCGCGGCGCGGCGGGAGAGCTGGCCGCCATTCTCGATGCCATGCGTATCCAGGGCGTCGTCCTCACCCATCACCATGAGGACCACGCGGGGAATCTCTCCCTGGTGGCGGAACGCGGACTTCCAGTGGCGGTGGCGGACGACACGCTCGCCGCCGTGCGCGCGCTCCCGCCGCTCGGCGCGATCCGCCGCGCCATGTGGGGGACTCCGGCGCCGCTGCGCGCCGCACCGCGTCCCTTCGCCCCCGACGCGCTCCGTCTCATCCCCACGCCGGGGCATGCGTCCGATCACCACGTGGTGTGGGACGCCGAGCGCGAGACGCTCTTTGCCGGCGATCTCTTCCTGGGGGTGAAAGTGCGGATGGCGCACGCGGACGAGGACCCGCGCACGCTCGCGCGAAGTCTGCGCGCGGCGGCCGCGCTCGAGCCCAAGCGGATGTTCGACGCGCACCGCGGTCTCGTGACCGACGCCGCCGCCGCGCTGCGCAGCAAGGCCGACTGGCTGGAGGATACCATCGGCGACATCGAGCGGCGACTGGACGCGGGATGGTCGGAGCGCGCCACCGCGCGCGCGGTACTCGGCCGCGAGCCGCTGGCGTACTACGTCTCGCTCGGCGCGCTCTCCGCCGTCAACCTCGTGCGCGCGGTGCGGCGTGCGGGCGGCGCGGAGCCATCGCACGCGCCACACCGCGCGTGAGCACACCAGCGCATCCGCGCGTCCACGCCCACGGGCGCTGAGCGTCCCGCGGCGCGATCGTGCGTCAGTCCACCACCACCGCCAGCGGCGCCGCGCTCCGCTCGGGATCCACGGGATCGGCACGCTCCGGCTTGATCCCGGTGAGCGGGCGCACGAGCGCGGCCAGCACCAGCACCGCCCCAAAGGAAAGCACGAGCAGCGGGCCGGTGGTGATGTCCCAGACGAACGACACGACCAGCCCTCCCACGAGCGCCACCGCACCGACTCCCCACGCGATGGCCAGCGCCGCGCCGAAGCGATGCGTGTAGAGGAACGCGATCACCGCCGGGATGACGAGCGTGCTGAAGATCATGAGCACGCCGGCGAGATTCACCGAGAAGGTGATGGCGATGCCGAATGTCAGATAGAAGATGAAGTCCCAGAAATGGAAGTGCTTCACCGTGGCCGGCTTGAAGGTGACGCCGAGCATCTTGGATCGCATCACGAAGTGGAAGATGCCGATCGCCGCGTACACGCCGGCGAGCTTGAACACCGTGGGCCAGGTGACCCAGATGAGCGATCCGGTGAGCGTCTCCTTGATGTGCTCCGCTCCCTCCGCCGTGAAGCTGGCGAGCAGGATCACCGCCGCCGAGGCGATCACATAGCTGATGCCGATGATCGCTTCCTGCGGGACCGGTGATTCCTCCAGCCGCGTGAAGCTGAAGAGCAGCGCGCCGGCGAGCGTGAAGCCGAAGGACATGAGATACGACGTGGTGGTGCCCGCGTCCGCGCCCATGAGGAGTGCCACCATGCTGCCCACGGCAGCGATCTGCGCGAAGGCGAGATCCACGAAGATCACACCGCGCCGGATCACGTGCAGCCCCAGGTACGCGTTCATCGCCAGGATGACGAGCCCGGCGGCGAGTGGGATGACGATGAGGTCGAGCATGCGCGTCTCCGGCTCAGTGATCGGCGGCGGCCGCGGTCCCGAACGCCTGCGCCAGGCCGTTCACCCAGTGGTCCACCACGTCGAAGTAGGTGGGAGTCCGCGCATCGCCGGGCTCCATGGGCATCATGACGTATCGCGCGCCGGCGCGGTCGGCGGTGGTCTTCACCTTCGTCTCGCCAAAGTAGTCCGCCGCCATGATCACGCCGATGTGCTGATCCTTCATCTCGCGGATGAGCTGCACCACGTGTCCCGGCGTGGGTGGAATTCCCGGCTTGGGTTCCACGTAGTCGGCGCACGTCACCTGGAAACGATCCTGGAAGTACGCCCAGTTCTTGTGGTAGCAGATGACCTTCTTGCCACGGAAGGGCGCAGCCGCCGCCAGCCAACCGCCGAGGGAGTTGATGAGCGGCTGTCCCTTGTACGGCGTGTTCTGCAGGAACGACATGAGCTTCCCCGAGTGGGCGAGCTGCTCGAGCGTCGGGCCCCCCACCATGTCCACCAGCGCGGGTCCGAACAGCCGGCGGTAGATCTTGTCGGTGAAGGTCTCGAGCCCCTTGTCCCACACGGCCGCGCGGTCGGGTGACACGC
Organism: Gemmatimonadaceae bacterium; assembly: GCA_035701265.1. Taxonomy (GTDB): domain Bacteria; phylum Gemmatimonadota; class Gemmatimonadetes; order Gemmatimonadales; family Gemmatimonadaceae; genus DASSNU01. Next base: position 136,276 of record DASSNU010000015.1, read on the forward strand.
GCTTGAGCCCCGCCGTGATGTTGCGCGCTACTTGAATGGCGTTGAGCGGATCGGTGACGAGATGCGGGTTCCCGTAGATGTGCACGTCCCCCTCCGCGCGGTCGGCCGCGGTGGGGACCTCGAGCAGGTGGATACCCGTGTACGCGGTCACATACCCCGGGCCGCCCTCGCTCACCTTCGCGTTCCCCGCCTTGTCGAGCAGCGGCGGCACCCACAGCTCCAGGTCGAGCCCGGTCGTCACGAACAGGTCCGCGCGGCGAATGTCCGCGGCGAAGCTCGGCTTGGGCCGCACGAAGTGTTCATCCTCGTGCGGATCCGCGATCGCCTTCACCTCCACCTGATCTCCGCCAATCTCCTTCGTGATCTCGGCGTAGACGGGAAGCGTGGCCACCACGTGCACGGGGTCCGCCGCACGATGCACATCGTTGGCGGCGGGATGCTCGTGCGCCACGCCACCGCCATCGGCACTCAGCGCCCACGCACGCGGCGCGGCCGCCACGGTCGCCGCCAGCAGGGCGGCACTGCACAGTCGATTGAACCACATGGATGCTCTCCCGGTCATCAGGGGACGTCGTCCCGATCAGTACGTGTCGTGTTTGTGCGGCCCCATGGCGAACGTCGCCTGGAGCACCAGTTGATGCAGATCGCGCCCGCCGGCGAACGGACGCTGCAGGAAGTCGTACTCGGCGCGCAGTCTCACGAACTCGCTCTGCCACCAGGTGAGCGTGGGCGCCACCAGCGAGGCGTGCTGCGAGGGATCGGCGGGATTCTCCGTGTACTCGTAGCGGAGTCCCACGTAGCCGCGCGTGGAGTAGCGCATCTCCGAGAGGAGAAAGCCTCCCCACGCGTTCACGTCCGGCGCGTCGTCGAAGCGGCGGCGGTTGGTCATCACCGCGCCGCGCACCACGAGCTCGCGATAGCTCGCGCGCTCCGGCGGCCGCCAGTCCACAGCGAAGTCCACGCCGCCCATGCGCGCGTTCCATTCATCTTCCGGAAGCGGTCCCGAATGACTTCCCGCCAGCCCGGAGAGGCCGACCTCGACGTATGTGCTGCGATCGAGCTGCCAGAAGTTGTTCAGGTGCACCAGACCGCTCACCCGGTGACTGTCGCCGAAGAGCATGTCGTTCTCTCCGCGCGTCAGCTCTCCCCACAGCTCGTGCGTGCCGAAGTGCAGCGGGGTGAGCCAGTGGACGGAGATTCCTGTCTGCGCCAGGCCGTCCACGCCGAAGAACGCGAGATACGGCAGCGGCAGCTCCTGTCCCGGAAGCGCGTGCTGGTGCCACCGGTTGAGCGTGCCGAATCGCTGGCGAAACCGCCCCACGTCCACGCTCAATCCGCCGGGGAGGCTCACCCACTCCACGTATCCCTCCTCCACCTCCACCCCCGGATCCTCCGGCTGCTCGTTGGCGCCGAAGGGAATCAGCTCTCCGCCCGGTTCGTGGTGCGCGATGAAGATCTTGGCGCGCGAGTACGGATCGAGGTTCGACTGCAGCGCCAGCTCGAACTCGCGCGGGATGAAGTTGTCGTTGTCCGCATCGCGCGAATCCATGAGCGCGAAGATGTCCCCGGTGACGCTGATCTCCGGGTTGAACTGCGTGAGCATCCGCTGCCGCCCCACGAACTGTCCCGGTTGCGCCGCTTCGACCGGCTTCGTGGTGGTGTCTCCACCGCCGGCGGCGGCCGCCGCGGCGGCACGGATGGCCGCGAGCGGATCCGTGGTGTCGGCCGCGGCCTTCGCTGCGGGCGCGGCACCCGCGGCGGATGCGGCGCTGTCGTGCCGTGCGGCCGCGCGCGCGCTGTCCGCGGCGCGCAGGCTGTCCACGATCGCGCGCAGCCGCGCCACCTCCGCGCGCAACGAATCCACGCTCGACGGCTGCTGCGCTGCGACCGGATGCGCGAGCGCCAGCCATGCGGCTGCGCACCACACGGCGAGCACGCCACGCCGGCGTGCGCCGCGTCCCAATTGCTGTATTGTCACGTGTGCTACTCCCCTGAGGCACGGTTGCCGGCTGCCCCGAATGTCGGGCGCCGAATGACCTCTGCGTTGCCGTCAGGCCAGCGGGGGAGCGCGGGGGAGGAACGCCGCGCCGAGCGCGCGGTCGCGGAGGGTGACATCGTGGCCGCGGATGCGCGTCCGCGATCGCTCGGTGCGCGGGGGGAGCGCGGTGGCGATGGCGGGCAGTCCGTACACGCCTTCGGAGCTCACCCACGAGCTGCCATCGTCGTTGCCGACGATCCGCGCGCCGGAGCAGGGAACCGACACCGTGGCGGGCGGCTGTTCGAGATAGGACAGGACGGAGCGGAGCGGCGCGTTCGTGACCAGCGCCCGCTCGGCGGCGCCCGGCGCCGCGTGCCGCTCGCTGCCTGGCGCCGCACCCGCGTGCGCGGGCGCGCCCGAGGCCATCGCCCAGAGCAGCCAGCAGAGGAGCACCGCCGCGGTGCGGCAGTGCGTCCGGAAGCGTCCCGTCATGCGTGCGACATTACAGGGCACGGGATGGCATGTCAAACCCCGGCGCATGCGGACGCAGGGATGGTGGGCTCGGCCGATCGCATGCGCCCCACTTCACTACCGGTGTCGCGGGAGGATCTCGTCCGTCTCCGCCGATGCCACCGGCGTTCCCCCCGCGCGAGCGTACTCCTCGCGCAGGAGCGCCATCAGCTCGCCGCGCCGGTCGTACAGCCGCTTGAGCGGCCGCTTCTCGTGGCGCGCGAGCGCGTACGACGTGAGCAAGGGAATCGCGATGGTGGAATCCGTGTAACACACCACCGCATCGGGAAGACGGTCGGGATCGATCTTCCCCCAGCTCACCGCCTCCGCCGGCGTGGCGCCGGACAGACCGCCGGTGTCCGGGCGCGCATCGGTCACCTGCAGGAAGTAGTCGTGCCCCTTCTCGTCGATCCCCAGCACTTCCTGGATCTGCGGCTCCGTCTGCAGGAGGAAGTTCTTGGGAGACCCGCCGCCGAAGATGAGCACGCCGCTCTTTCCTGTGCTCGTCGTTGCCGCGACGTTCTTCCTCTTGCTGCTCTTCCCGCCACGCCCCCGCGCGCCGGCGGCGCCGCGCTTGGCGGCCAGCACGATGGCCGCCGTCTCGTTCACATCGCGGTTGGGATCGAGGACGAGCGCGCTCCCCTCCAGCGCGAGCGCGGCCACGTTCATCCCGATGGACGAGTCGCCCGGCGACGAGGTGTAGATCGGCACGCCGCACGCGTGCGCGGCGGAGAGCAAGGACTTCTGCCCGATCCCCAGCGCGCGCTCGCGCTCGCGTACGTACCGCCCGCACAGGTAGTGGAACTCCGCGCTCGACATCGGCCGCTGGAACTCCGGGGCGCGCATGATCTCGCGGAAGAACGCGTCGGTGGAGAGCAGCACGTCGTAGTCGAAGAAGATGTCGTAGATGCGCACGACCCCTTCCTGGCGGAGCACGACGTCGGACTCCTGCGCGTTCCCGCGGTGCATCGCGAGGCCGAGCCCGAAGTGCGTGTCGTGGTACAGGTTCGCGCCGGTGGAGATGATCCAGTCCACGAACCCCGCCTCGATGAGCGGAATGAGCGCCGCCATTCCGAGCCCCGCCGGCGTGAGCGCGCCGGTGATGCTCATCCCTACCGTGACGTCGGGCTCGAGCATCTTCTGCGTGAAGAGCTGGCACGCCTCGCGCAATCGCGCCGCGTTGTACGCCAGGAAGGTGCCGTCGATGAGATCGGCTGCGCACTCCGTTCCGTCGATGCGACGCGGGTCGATCCGCCGGCCGGCGAGAAAGCGGTTGCGCGCTTTCCCGGATCCTTCGCCGCGCGCCGGCGTGGAGCTCTTTCCCTTCTTCTTCGCGGTCACGTCCCCACCCTCCGCTTCTCCGGCGCCACGCGCATCTGCGCGTTGTACGCCTCGATCACCGCGTTCGCGGCTTCCTGCGGATCGTCCGTCAGCAGGATGAGGTCCATGTCCCCCGGAGAGATCTTCCCCTCCAGCAGCACGCGCGAGCGCAGCCAGCGAATGAGCCCCGCCCAGTAGTGGCGCCCGAACAGGATCACCGGGAACTGCGAGATCTTTCCCGTCTGGATGAGCGTGAGCGCTTCGAACAGCTCGTCCAGCGTGCCGAAGCCGCCCGGGAAGATGATGAACGCCATGGAGTACTTCACGAACATCGTCTTCCGAACGAAGAAGTACCGGAAGTTGATGAGCGTGTCCACGTACGGATTGGCGCCCTGCTCGAAGGGGAGCTCGATGTTGCACCCGATGGAGAGCCCCCGCCCGCGGCGCGCCCCCTTGTTGGCCGCCTCCATGATCCCCGGCCCCGCGCCGGTGATGACCGCGAACCCCTGCTCGGCCAACAGCCGCGCCGTTTCCTCCGCCAGCGCGTACTGCGGATCGTCGGGGCCGATGCGCGCCGAGCCGAACACCGTCACGCCCTTGGTGATGGAAGCCAGCGTGTCGAACCCCTCGATGAACTCCCCCATGATGCGCAGCACGCGCCAGGGATCGGTGTGCGTGAAGTCATCGCTAGGGCGCTGGACTCGGAGAAGCTTCTCGTCCTCGGTGACCTGCGGGGTGACGAGATTGCGGATCGCATCATCGACCACCACGCGGGTGGCCCCCGATTCGCGTCCGTCTTCCAGGCGCGATGGCGGGACGCGCCCCGCCGCCCGGTGCCCGTGCTCGGTGCGCTCGCGAAGCCCTTCCAGCGCCGCGCGCTCCGCATGGGCGCGACGCTCCGGGGTGGGCTTCTTGCCGCTCGCCGTGCGGGCGCGCGAGCGGCGTCGCTCCTTTCCGTTCGATGCCATAGCCGCGTAACCTATGGGAGCGCAACGGGTATCGCGAGCCCGGCGCAGTGCGATGGGCGTGCGGAGAGCGAGCGGGAACCGGCCGCGTGCCGGGGCGCGCGCCCCACCGCAGGGTACGAAACCCGGCGCGCCGGGCGCACGTAGGTCGGGACAGGGGGCGGAGCCGAGCCCCGCGCCCTCATGTCACCTGGAGGACCGTTCATGCCGCCCGAAGTCGTTGCCTTCATCGTCTCTGTCGTCTTCATCGTCACGACCGGCAGTGTGGTCCGCACGTGGATCGTGCGGCGTGGCGTGTCTCCCAAGTCGCTCACCAACATCGAGGAGCGCCTCACGCGCATCGAGCAGTCGATCGACGCCATGTCGCTCGAGGTGGAACGCATCTCCGAGGGGCAGCGCTTCACCACCAAGCTGCTGGCAGAGCGGGGTGAGCACCGGGAGCCGGTGGAACGGTAGATCGGCGGCCACGACCCTGGGGGACGGAGCGCACTGCCGCCCCCCCTGGCGCCGCGGGCCCTAACACGCATCTATAAAGGGGCGGGACACCGCGTCGAGACCGCGGTCCGGGCACAACGAGGTGCTCCGGGTCGCGGTTGTTGCATCGCGGTCTCCCACGCACCGCTCACGCTCCACCTCATGTCACCCCTTCGCGGGAGGCACCATGTGGCGAGTCACCATCTCATCCAATGTGCTGATCGTCGCTGCGGCACTGACGGTCACCAGCGTGCGCGCCGGCGCGCAGGGCAATCAGAAGTCCCCCATGTCCACCGCCCAGAAGATCGAGAACGCACGGAGCGCCGGCCCCGCCGAGATCGCACGCAACGCCACGGTGCGCGACTGGCCCGCTCAAGAGGGAGGGGAGTTCCCGATCCTGCAGGAAGGCTCGAATGGATGGACCTGCCTTCCGGACGATCCGAGCTCCAAGGGGAATGATCCGATGTGTGTGGATCATGTGTGGCAGCAGGCGCTCCTGGCCTCGTTCCAGGGACGGCAGCCGCAGATCGATCGCGTGGGGTACGCGTACATGCTCTCGAGCGATGCGGACGTGAGCAACGTGAGCTTGGACGACACGGCAGCCACCGCGGACAATCAGTGGCATCACGTGGGACCGCACGTGATGATCATCTATCCCGATTCATCCATGCTGGCGGGGCTCCCCACCACGCCGAGCAGCGGGCCGTACGTGATGTTCGCCGGCACGCCGTTGGCGCACGTCATGTGGCCCACCGCGAGCGGCATGATGCACATGGGCACGGAGAAGCCGTCGCATCATCCGTAGCGAGGACGCATCGACGCGAGCGCGGGGCTCGTCGCCAGCATGGTGTGCGCGACGGGCCTCGTGTCGTGCGATGTAGGTCTTCCGCCCCGGGGTCCCCCCCCTACAGGGCACCGTTTCACGCAGCCAAATCGGCTGGCGTGAATCGCCTCACGATCCCTCCCGCGCGCGCGCGTTCCGCGGCGGGCGGATGAGCGGAGGAAGGGAGAGCAGCGCCCAGATCGCCTCGAGCGCGATGAATCCCCACCGCCCGTCGCGCACCGCGACCACCGTGAGCAGGCCGGACCCCACGAAGTTGAGCGCGTTGTAGAGCCGCTGCTCGCGTCCCATCCATCCGCGCTGGTAGGCGATGTACGCCGCCAGGATCATCACCGCGCCGACGACCGACAAGAGTTGATAGAGCACCGGGCACCGCCGAGATTGAGGGCATGAGTTGGGGACGGCTGTCGCTCGCGCTCGCATGGCGCGCACTGCGGAATCCGCCGCTCGCGGCGGACCTGGTGCGCGTCTGCTGGCGCTTTCGCCGCCGCCGTTGGTTCGCGCGCTTCCCGTTCTTGCCGATCCCCGCGCGCGATTACGTGCGCTGGCGGATGCACACCGCCTACGGCCGCCACGATGCCGTCCCGCCGGTGGAAGATATCGTGCGCTACGCGCGATGGGCGGGACGCGAGTGATCGACGCGGCCGTCGAGCCCCACGCGCTCACCCTCGAGCGTCGCATCGAAGCACAAGCGTACGGACTCGGCTTCGACCTGGTGGGGTTCGCGGAGTTGGGACCGGCGGATACCGCCCGACATTTCGATGACTGGCTCGCGCGCGGCTACGCCGGCGAGATGCACTACATGGCGAGGTGGGCGGCGGAGCGTCACGACGCGCGCCGCCCGCACCCCGGCGCGCGGAGTGCCATCGTCGTCGCGATGAGCTACGGGGGACGCGAGCCGTCCGGCCCCGTGGCTCGCTACGCGCGCGGCGACGATTACCACGACGTGATGCGCGACCGTCTCCGCGAGCTGCACCGATGGCTCGAAGACGAACTCGGCGCTCCGGTGAACGCGCGCCCGTACGTGGACACCGGTCCCCTCCTCGAGCGCGACCTCGCCCGCCGCGCCGGACTGGGGTGGTTCGGAAAGAACACGAATCTCATCAATCCGGAGATCGGCTCCTTCTTCTTCATCGGTGCGCTGGTGGTGGAGCTCGACCTCGCGCCCAGCGCACCCTTCGAGGCCGACCGGTGCGGGACGTGTACGCGGTGCATCGACGCGTGTCCAACCGATGCGTTCGTCGACGAGCGCGTGCTCGATGCCACGCGCTGCATCGCGTACCTCACCATCGAGCTACGAGGTGAGATCCCGAGCGAATTCCACGCGGCGATCGGCGAGCACCTCTACGGGTGCGACGTGTGCCAGGAGGTGTGCCCGTGGAACGTGAAGTTCTCGCGGGAGCTCGCGCCCGATTCCCCCTTCCGCGCGCGCGCTCTCATCGCGGGGAAAGACGCCCGCACCCTCGCGCGAGAGCTTCTCGCCATGAGCGAGGACGAATATCGCGTGGCGTTCCGGCGATCACCGATGAAGCGGGCGAAACTCGAAGGCCTCAAGCGCAATGCGTCAGTGGTACTCGGCAACACCACGTAGTGCAAGATGCGCCGGCGCTGTCACTCCTCGCGCAGCGCCTCCGTCGGTTCCACCGCGAGGCCGCGCCGCGCGGGGCCGATCGCGGCCAGCAGCCCGACGGCCATCATGATCGCCGCGACGATGGGGATGACGGCGAAGGCTCCCCGCAGTCCCACGGTGTCCGCGGACAGATGGCCCATGAGCATGCCGCCGGTGGCCCGATCGAGCGCGAGCGCCACGATCAGCCCGACCGCGATGCCCGCTCCGAGTTGGGTGCTCGCACGCTTGAAGACGCTGCTCACGATGCGCCGGGAATCAGCGCCGAGCGCAATGCGAATGCCGATCTCGCGCCGCCGCTGCGCGACGGTGAACGAGAGCATGGCGTAGATGCCGGCAGCGGAGAGAAGCAGCACGCTCAGCGTCGCGAACGCCAGGGCGAGCGCGAACGTGCGGAGCTCGCGCGCACCGCTTCTCAAAACCTCCGCATCGGTCCGCACGTCGTGCAATTGGAAACCCGGATCCGTGGCCGCCACCATGTCGCGCAGCCTCTGCGTGAAGGCCGGCGTCAGCCCGTTCCGAACACGCAACCTGAGCAGGATCGATGTCGCCTGAGCGTCGTCGCGCCCCAGCCCGCTGGGCGCCGCGGCGCGGTACACGTTCGGGAGCGCGATGTCGTCGGGGTCCGTCGTGGTCGATGGAGGGTCGGCGACGACGCCCACGATCTCCAGCCATGGCGCGGGGGCCTCGTCGTTCCCCGCGCGGACACGGCGCGGCTCGACGCTGCGGATGCGCCGGCCGAGGACGTTGCCCCCCGGGATGCGCGCGGCGAACGCGGTGTCCACGATGACGGCCGTCGATCCCGCGACCGTATCGGCATCGACGAACCCGCGACCGGCCACAACGGGAGCATCGAACAACCGGAAGAAGCCGACGGTTGCCAGGGAATGCGTCGCGCGCACCGTGGCCTTCTCACCACCCGCGCCGCCCGCTGCGTTCCTGCCGGCCTGAACTCCCTCGATCTCGAACCGCCTCTGCAGCTCTCCCCCCGGAAAGTCACTCACGAACGCCGCGTCCACGCCGGGCTCCGAGCCGAGGCGCTTGAGCAGTACGTCGGCCCGGCTCGCGAAGTGCGCCTCGAATCGACGCTGGTACGCGGCAGCCTCCGCGCTGTCCGCGCGGGGCGGCGCCTCATCCCGATCGAGAGCTATGCGTGCGCGCAGGAACTCCCCGGCCGGGTACGCTGAATCGCGTATGCTCGTGCGCAGGAGCGCGCTCGCGTAGTGCACCGACACGGGGAGGACCGCGACGGTGATCGCGACCTGTCCGATGATCAGCGCGGTCCACGTGCGCCCGAGCTTCATCGCCGAACCGCGCGCCGCGAACTGCTGCAGATTGCCGTACGCGCGCCGCCCCGTCGCCTTGAGCGCAGGCGCCACCCCCACCACCGTCCCGCCGAGGAGGGCCAGGCCGGCGACGTAGACGATCATTCCGGGAGACAGCCCGAGGTGGAACCAGAATGGCAGCCCCGGGCCCTTCTGCATCAACAGTTGATCTATCCAGCCGAGCGCGAGCCCGGCGAGCGACAACCCGACCGCCGCTGCGGCCGCGGAGAGAACGAGCGCCTCGACGAACAGTTGCGTGATCACGCGCGCACGGCTCGCGCCGAGCGCCGTGCGCACGGCGATCTCGGCCGTGCGCGCCGCCGTCCGAGCATACACCAGTGCGGCCACGTTCGCGGCGATCACCACGAGCAGCAGACTGGCGCCCAGCTGGATCATGTACAGGAGCCACGTCAACTCCGGGCCGGACGCCGTGGGTTCCGCCGTACGCGCGAACGGCACGATCGTCGGCCGGCGGTACTCATGCGTCTCGGGGTACTCCGCGGCCATGCGACGCCCGATCGCCGCCACCTGCGCCCGCGCCTGCTCGAACGTCACACCGTCAGCGAGGCGGCCGAACACCTGGATCGGAGGTCCCGCACCAATCGGGTAGTCCGACGCATCCAGCCGGAGCGGGATCCAGAAGCCGTGGTTCCGTGGGAAGCGGAAGTCGTCGGGCATTACACCCACCACGGTGTGCACCGTTCCGCCCAGTCGCACGGTCCGGCCGATGACGTTCGGGTCGCCGCCGAAGTAGCGTCGCCACTCGCGCTCCCCGATGACGAGCACCGGCGCCCCGCCCATGCGCTCGTCGTCGTCCACGAGCGGTCGCCCCTTGAGCGGCCGCACGCGTCCCACGCGGAATCCCGCTGCGGACATCTCGGCGACGGCGACGACGTCGGTCACGCCATCATCCCCGCCGCCTTCGACGATCAGGTTGCGGTCGCTCAGCCGGAACGCACCGAGATCGCGAACCGTCGTGAGCGCGGTGCGCCAGACGACGAAGTCGTGGAGTACGCGTTGGTCGACGTCGCCGGGTGCATCGGCGCGGTCGGTCTGTACCGCGATGATCCGATCGCCCCCGTCGAGCGGCAATGCCGGGTCGAGCATCGCGGCGGCCCAGCCAAAGACGAGCGCGCCGACGGCGATCGCCGCCGCCATTCCGAGCACCGACACGAGCGACAGGCCCGGGTATTTCGCGGCCATGCGGACGCCGAGCTTGAAGTCCAACGACAGCCCGCCGAGCCAGGCGAGTCCGCGGCCGTCGCGCAGCTCCTCCTTGTAACGCTCCACGCCGCCGAACGCCACCAGCGCGCGGCGCCGCGCTTCCTGGAGGTCGAGTCCTTCCTCGCGGACGAGACGCTCGCTCTCGAGGTCGATGTGGAGTCCGATCTCCTGGTCCATCCGCGCCTCCGCGGAGCGACGCGCGAGAAGCAGGCGGAGGTGGGTGCGCACAGCGTGGAGCAAACGCATGGCCGGTTTCAGTGCGGATGCAGGACGGCGATCAGGAGGTGCGCAGGACGGTCTCGAGCCCCGCCGCGAAGCGGCGCCAGCTCTCGAGCTCCGTGCCGAGCGCGCGGCGCCCGGCGGCCGTCAGGCGGTAGTAGCGCGCGCGCCGGTTGTTGTCCGTCGTACCCCACTCGCTCGTGATGAGCCCGTCCTTCTCCAGCCGCTGGAGTGCCGGATAGAGCGAGCCCTGGTTCACCTCGAGCGTCCCCTTGGAGAGTTGCTGCACGCGCTGGCTGATGCCCCAGCCGTGCATCGGGGCGAGGGACAGCGTCTTGAGGACCAGCAAGTCGAGCGAGCCGCGGAGGGCGTCCGTCTGTTGGCGTGGTGGCACCTGGAGCTCCGGCAGTGCAGGGTTCTATAGACGTCTATAGGAAGCTGTGTGCTGCTCCTCTAGATGTCAAGAGGAAAAGGGTGACCGCAACGCCAGGAGCGACGCCTCCGGCTTCCGAAGTGCGCCTGCCGGTGCCAAGCGGAATCACAAGATGGTTATACGGTAATTCTCCCAGGAGGCTGCCCGTGGAACGTGAAGTTCGCGCGGGAGTTCACGCCGGATTCCCCCTTCCCCGCGCGGGAGATCATCGCGGAGAAGGACAGGAGTACCGCGACTACAAGGCCACGGTTCGACGCTGGCTGTGACCTGGTCAGGCGCAGCAGTTCTCGTCGCACCCGCAGGCGCGCGTCGTGTCCTTCGCGTTGTCGCGGGAGGCGATTCGCCGGAGCGGCCGCGCCTCGCTCGCGGCGACACCCGGCTTCGTCGCACGTACGAAGCCGCTCATGATCTTCCCTTCGACCTGATCGGCGAGCGACTCGTCGAGCCCCGTTCCCTGAAGCAGAGCAGCTACATCTTCACGCGTGTAGATGCGCGTCGGCTCGATGCGCGGATTCTCGAAGCCGACGTCCTTCAGGAGCCCGATGAACTCGCCCTCCTCGAGCGCGCCCGCCACGCAGCCGGTCCACAGCGCCATGTTCTCCTTCACCGCATCCGGCAGCCCTGCGCGCGTCATGATGTCGCTCACCGCAAAGCGGCCGCCCGGCTTGAGCACTCGGAAGGCTTCCTTCAGCACCTGCCGCTTGTCCCCCGAGAGATTGATCACACAGTTCGAGATGATCACGTCCACCGTATTCGACGGGAGCGGGATCGCCTCGATGTGCCCCTTCAGAAACTCCACGTTCGTGACGCCGGCTTTCGCCGCGTTCTCCCGCGCGAGCGCGAGCATCTCGTCGGTCATGTCGAGTCCATACGCCTTCCCTGCCGGGCCGACGCGCCTGGCCGAGAGCAGCACGTCGATGCCGCCACCGGAGCCGAGATCGAGCACCGTCTCCCCCTCGCGCAGCTCGGCCAGCGCGGTGGGGTTTCCGCAGCCGAGCGAGGCGAGCAGCGCTTCGGTAGGAAGGCTTCCGGTCTCGCCTGCATCGTAGAGGTTGGAGGAAATCGGGTCGCACGATGCGCTCGTCGCGCCGCAGCAGCCGCTCGATCCATCAGTGGTGCCGCAGCCGCAGTCGGCCGCGGATCCGTCGGCGACGCGCTGTGCCGCTGCGCCGTAGCGCGCCTGCACGGTCGCACGGATCTCTTCGAGCCTGGCGGGCACCGTCGTGGTGTTCTCTCTCGTTTCGGAAGTCATCGTCGCCTCACTGTCATCAATAGAACTTGATATATCAGACAGAAAAAAAGACGTGGTCAGCCACAGCATTCCCCGCGTCGCAGCAGCCGGAGCGCGCGCTTCTTCGGCTGCATGGCCAGGGAGAGATCGTGCACTTCGGCCAGCGCTTCGGGGACGATGCTGTAGTACGACCAGCGCCCCTCCCTGCGATCCGAGACCAGTCCCGCCGCCTTGAGCACACCGAGATGGAAGGACAGCCGCGACTGTGCGGCGTCGAGCTCGTCCTGGAGCTCGCACACGCACCGCTCCCCGTCGCGGAGCATCTCGAGAATCGAGAGACGCGTCTCGTCGGACAGCGCGTGGAAGAGCGCCACGGCGCGGTCGAGGTCGAAGCTCGTGCGGGCCGTTGTCGTCACGGGAGTATTATACATCAAAAAATATTGTTGCGTCAATGGCTGTCCGGCTCTCCGGCTCATACGCGCCCGCGCGGGGTCGCGTAATCTCAGCGACGACACCGGGTCCGGCTCGCCGCGCCGAACTCGAAGCGGCGCGTATAGTCGGCTGAACGCCGAACCCACCTTCCCCGCTGCGCCCCCTACTCCCCCTCCCCCGGCGCGATCACCGTCAACAGGAAGAACCCCCCGCTCTTCGACCGCACCGAGTGCGTCACGCCCGCGTCGAGCGCCAGGAGATCGCCGGCGGCCAGCGGCCATCGCCGGCCCTCGGCCTCGAACGCGATGTCCCCCTCGAGCACCTGCACCGTGATCGGTCCGTCGGCGCGGTGCTCGTGCATCTCGCCGCCGCCGTGCAGCCCGATGAGCGTCACGCGGAGCGGACCGTTCTTGATGAGCGTGCGCGCACTGCGCGTGCGGTCCGCGGCAAGCTCCTCCCGCACGCGTGCCTGCTCCTCCGCGAGAGAGAGCTGCAGCGCACGGCCGCTGATCTGATGTTGAACGGACATCTCCCCTCCTGGCGCATGTGAACGTGTCGCGGTCCGCTCGTCGGCGGAGTTATCATGCAACATGCCGACCCCTACGGCAGGACCGGAGCGAATCCTCACCGGCGACCGTCCCACCGGTCCGCTGCACCTCGGCCACTACGCGGGGTCGCTCGCCAATCGCGTGCGGCTGCAGCACGAGTACCGACAGACGGTGCTCATCGCCGATCTGCAAGCGCTCACCGACAACATCGGCCGCGCGGCCGACGTGCGCGCCTACGTGCCGGAGCTCATGCTGGACTACCTGGCGGTGGGGTTGGATCCTGCGCTCACGACGTTCGCGCTGCAGTCGGCCGTCCCCGAGTTGGCCGAGCTCACCGTGCTGTATCTCAATCTCGTCACCGTCGCGCGCCTCGAGCGCAACCCGACCGTGCGCGCGGAGGTGACACTCCGCGGCTTCGAGCGCGACATCCCGGCCGGCTTTCTCACCTATCCTGTCAGCCAGGCGGCGGACATCACCGGTGCGCGCGCCACGCTCGTCCCCGTGGGCGCTGACCAGCTGCCGATGATCGAGCAGACGAACGAGATCGTGCGTCGCCTGGCACATCTTGCCGGCGGCGAGGTGGTAGCCGAGTGTCGTCCGCTCCTCTCCGACACGCCCCGCCTCCCCGGCGTGGATGGACGCAAGGCCAGCAAGTCACTCGGCAACGCCATCCCACTTTCCGCGTCGCCCGACGAGATCCGCGCCGCCGTGCGCGCGATGTATACCGATCCGGGACACATCCACGTGAGCGACCCCGGCCGCGTGGAGGACAACGTGGTGTTCGCGTACCTGTACGCGTTCGATCCGGACCGCAGCGCCGTGGACGACCTGGCCGCGCACTACCGCCGCGGCGGGTTGGGGGACGTCACGCTCAAGCGCCGGCTCGAGGAGATACTGGAGGCGCTCATCGCGCCCATCCGTTCACGCCGCGAGCAGCTCGCGCGAGACCCCGCGCACGTGATGGACATCCTGCGCCGCGGGAGCGAGTCCGCGCGCGCGGTGGCGAGCTCCGCGCTGCGCGATGTGCGCGGCGCGCTTGCGCTCGACGTGCTGGGGTGACGGGTAGCGCTGTATCCGGCGGCGCTCCACGCTGGCACACGTTGCTCTGTGCTCCACCGGCCGTTCTACCGATGTGTCAGCTGCATCCAGCGCGCACCCTACCCCTCGCCGCGCGCTCCCCCCTCCGCGAAGATCCGCACGAGGTGCACCAGCGTCTCCGCGGTCTTCTCCAGCCCGCGCCGCGAATTGAACTCCAGCTTGCCGTGGAAGTTGTGTCCGCCGGTGAAGATGTTGGGACAGGGCAGCCCGCGGAACGTGAGCTTCGAGCCGTCGGTGCCGCCGCGGATGGGCTCGAGGTACGGTTCCACCCCCGCGCGCCGCGCGGCCTCCATGGCGTTCGCCATGAGCTGCGGGTGACGCGACACCACCTCGCGCATGTTGCGGTAGTTCTCCTTCACGTCAATCTCCACGCGCACCCCCGCACACGCGCGCTCCACCTCGCGCGCGATCGAGCGGAGCAGCTCCTCCTTGGCGTCGAGCGCCGCCTCGTCGAAGTCGCGGAGCAACACCTTGAGCGTGGAGGTCTCCACGTTGGCCGTGCCGATGTACGGATGCACGAACCCCTCGCGCCGCTCCGTCGTCTCGGGGAGCATCTCGTGCGGCAGACGCGACACGAACGCCGCCAGCGCGTGGATGGCGTTCACCATGATCCCCTTTGCCGTCCCCGGATGCGTGCTCTTGCCGTGGAACGTCACGTGCGCCGTGCGCGCGCTGAAGGTCTCCTCGTTCAGCTCACCGATCGGACCGCCGTCCACCGTGTACGCAAGGCGCGCCCCGAACCCCTCGACGTCGAACGCGTCGATCCCGCTCCCGATCTCCTCGTCCACGGTGAACGCCACGGCCACCGGGCCGTGCGGAATGTCAGAATCGGAGAGCAGCACATCCACGAGCGTCATGATCGCGGCCACGCCGGCCTTGTCGTCGGAGCCTAAGAGCGTGGTGCCATCGGTCGTGATGATGTCGTCGCCCGCGAGCGTGGCCAGCCCGGGATTCTGCGCGACGGTGATCACCTGCGTGCGGTCGCCGGGAAGGACGATGTCTCCTCCCTGATAATTCTCGTGCACCACGGGCTTCACGTTCGCGCCGGTCACCGCGGGCGACGTGTCCACGTGCGCGAGAAAGCCGATGGCCTGAATGCCGGCGTCCTGCACAGTGGCGGGAATCATCGCGTACACGATGCCATGCTCGCTCGTCCGCACGTTCGCCGCGCCGAGCTGCTCCAACTCCGCCGCCAGCATCCGGGAGAGATCCCACTGCGTCTCCGTGCTCGGCGTCGTCCCCTGATTCTCCGTCGACTGCGTGTCCACGCGCACGTAGCGGAGAAAGCGGCTCACCACCGACTCGCGATGTCGGAACGGGAACGCCGAGTTGGCCGGCGATTGGGAGGGCAGTACAGAAGACGACGTGGACGGCATGGACGACTCTCGGGTGCGTGATCGGTACGGTGAGTACTCGGTACGGAGTGACGACGGTGCGAATGACGTGACGACGGATGGTCGATGTTACGATTTGCGGCCGACGTAACGACCGACGGGTGCTCTAACGATCCACGGGTGCTCTGACGACATGCAGTTGACGCCTCCGCCACCCCTCAGTGCACGATCCCGATCGCCACGAGGAGCGGGATCACCACCGCCACGAGCGCTTCGCCGGCGATGAGCCCGGAGGCGAGCGGAATGGAGTACCGCTCGTGCGTCCCCGCGTTGCGACGGCGCCAGACGGTATCCACGACTCCCCCCAGGAACATCACGAGCACCACCGCGAACGGCACGAGCATCCCGATCCCCACGCCGGTGGGGGACGGCACCCAGCGGATGCCGCGCGCCTCGATGATCGCGAGAAGGATGCCGACCAGCGAGCCGATGATGAGCGCGGTCACCGCGCCGTGCGGCAGTGCGCTCGTGCCATGCGACAGGATCTCGGCGAACCCTGCCCACCGGCGCGAGGTGGGAGAGGTGAGACCGGCGTTGCTGCCGAGGATGCCGTACGTGCTGCGGAGCAGCGGATACATCCACGCCACCGCGGCAGCGCCGACGGGCGTCGCGATGAGCTGCATGATGGCCATCTTCTTGGGCGTGGAGCCGATCATGAAGCCGGCGCGATAGTCCTGCATGAGCGCCTCGGAGTCGCTCGCGATGATGCCGGTGTTCCCACTCGCCACCATGTTGACCGCGATGTTCCCCGGCACGATCGCGCCGAAGATCCCCTGCATGAGGTTCGACAGCGCGCTGATGGGACCCCAGTTGGTCTCGCCGAGCACGCGCAGTCCCACGAGCATGAGCGGCACGGAGAGGATGATCGAGAGCGCCGTGATCCAGATGGCGATGTCGAAGTACGCCTTCATCACCGCGATGAGCGCCACCGAGGTGATCGCCACACCGATCCCCACCCACTTCATGGGCACCGCGCCGCTGTCGGCCGCGGCGCCGGCCAGGTTGCTGAATGTCTTTTTGAGCACTCCCCACCGGATGAGCAGCCCGGCCATGCCGGCGCACACGAGCATCCCCGTGGCCGGCCACATGATCCAGAAGAGGACGTCGTTGCGCGTGAAGTCGGAATTGAGGATCCCGTAGTGCAGCAACGCGTACGGCGCCACCACCCACGAGAGCGCGGCGCCCAGGAGCATGCTCACGTCCACGCGGAGCCCGATGATGATCCCGGAGCCGAGCGAGAGGAGGCTCCAGTTCACCCCCACACCGGTGGTCGCGAGCACCGCGATGCCGACGGTGGTGACGGAGGGGAACCACGAAAGAACACGCGCGTCTTCCGTCATCAGCATGAGCGCCGCCGATGCGATCACGCCCACCGCCAGCGCGCGCGCCGCCCGCTTGGCGCCCTCGTCGGCCGCGTCGAGCACCATGAGCGTGGTCCCCGCCGCGGTGCCGTCGGGAAAGGGGAGCCGCTCGTCAACGACGAAGTGCTGGCGCATGGGAATCGCGAGCAGCACACCGAGCAGCCCGCCGATGGCCAGCCACCAGAAGGCGTGGAGCGGAGAGAGCGTGATGTGAAAGTTCGCGGTGGGACTCGCCGACAGCATGTCGAACGCCGCGAGCAGGATGCACATGAATGCCGTCTGCGCCGCCGCCGTCCCGGCCGTCTGGACGATGTTGTTCTCCCAGCGGTTGTAATCCTTGAAGGCGATGCCGAGGGCGAGATAGCCGAAGAACGCCGACACCACCGACACGTTCGGGCCGAAGCCGAGCTTGAGGACGATGTACGGGTACGACGCACCCATGATCGCCGCCACGATGAGGCCGCACGTCACCGAGCGCGGGGTGAGCTCGCGGATGCCGGCGGGCTTCTGCGGCATCGGCTCGTACGCGGCCGTGCGATCCGTCTCCCGAGCCGTGGTCGTCATTACTGCGCCCCTCGGGTGAAGAGGCCCTTCGGGATCATCACGTGCACGCCGACGGTACCGTCCACCAGTTGCGTCACGCGCACGTTCGCGCCGGTGCTCACGAGCTGGTATGCATCGGCGGGCGCCAGGTGATAGGTGTCTCCCAGCAGCGCGATGGCCTGTCGCACCGCCGTCTTGGTGGCCACGGTGAGGCTCGAGTCCGTCCCCATCGCGATCCATGCGTCGCGCGTCTCGCCGCGGGGCCAGTCAAAGTGTAAGTCCTTGCGCACGATCAACTGGAACCGCCCGCTGAGCGAGGTCTCGAGCGCGGTGATGTCCACCTCGCCATCCCCCTGCCCCGCGTGTCCGTCGCCGATCTCGAGCAGCGCGCCACGCGTGTGCACCGGAATGTAGAGAATGGTGCCGGCCACCAGCTCCTTGTTGTCCAGATTCCCCGCGTGCTTTCCTGGCGGCGCGCTGTTGACGCGCCCTTCCTCCGGCGCCGGCGCCACGCCGATGCTCCCGAAGAAGGGATGCAGCGGGATCATGATCCCGAGCGAATCGGAGAAGTGCGCCACCATGTGCTGGAGATCGAGCGGGATGATCGTCATGCGTGACACGCCGGGAAAATCTTCCGGCAGCCACCCGCCGCGTGGGCTGAAGCCGTTGCACGCATACGGAAGGTCGACGTCGATCTTCTCGATGCGCACCTCCAGCACGTCGCCAGGATCGGCGCCGTCCACGTAGATGGGCCCGGTGAGGATGTGTCCCCCCGGGCCGCGCTTGAGCGTGGAGTCGCGCACGGCAGCAGCGATCGCGCGGTAGGCGGGCTCGATGGTCCCCGTGTCCACGCCGGGGCGCAACAGCCGCGCGCCACAGGTGGACACCGCGCCCACGATCACCTCGTCGCCGGACTTCACGCGCAACGCGGGCGTGGCCTCGGGATCGTAGCCGCCGTACACCACGGTGGTCGGTGACGGCATGATGGTATGCACCGCGCCGACAGCGTGCGCGGGCCACCACGCGTCCTCGTTGCCGGTGGTCGCCACCCCCTGCGCGCTCGCGCGCGCGGTGCCGCTGCTGGCAGTGGTGGACGACGTCGAGACGGACGCCGACACGCAGGCAGTGAGCGCTGCGGCGGCGAGCGCGGAGATGGCGAGGAGACGTGGGCGCATCGGAGGGTGGGGACGGAAGGGGGAAGGCCGGCGGGGGTCGCGCTAAGCTAGCCCCGGCGCACGCGCGGCGGCAATGAACCGGGCCCTCCCCACCCCCCCCTCGCCATGCCATCTTGCCGCCCCCGGCATGGGCGGCGATACTCATGGCCGTCCCGTCGGGCTCCACCGTCGGATCCGGAGGCGTCATGCGTCGTTCCCGAGTGCTGTCGCTCGCCGCGGCCGGTGCGTCGTCGCTGCTCCTCGTCTCCACCGCCGGCGCGCAGGCGCCCGGCCCCTTCTACTGTGCCACCCGCGATTTCGCGAAGCGAGTGGCGTACGTGAGTCCGATCTTCAACGCCCAGGCGGCGGACATCCAGAAGGTGAACGCCGAGTGGCACGCGATGATGACCGCGAAGTACGGCATCACCGCGCTCCCCTACCAATCCTGCAACGGGCCGTATCCCAGTGTGGCATCCGCGGACACGACGCGCCGGGCATTCCTGGAGTTCATGCACACCAGGATGAATCAACCGGTGACCGAGCTGAACTGGACGTACGCCGGGGCACCGGCGATTACCGTGGCCGAGCACGCTCCGAGCGCCGCGACGTCCACCGCGTCCGCGGGCGGCACCTCCACCGGCTCCGCTGCGGCACCGGCGGCACCGGCGGTCGCGACGGCAGCCGACAGCGCCGACGCACTGGCCGAGATGTCGGTGTCCAAGGGATACTGCGAGCAGAACTATCGCGGACTCTTCGACTGCGACTGCTTCGCGCGCGCCGTCCTCCGCCACCGGCTCGAGCATCCGGGCGAGTGGGAGACGCTCAAGATGGGCGAGCGGCGCCGGCCGCCGGTGCACGACCTGGCCATCGGTATTCAGTACAAGCTCGACTGTAGCGACTGTCTCGACGACGCGCGCCTCTCCGCATGGGCCAGAAACAGGACCCGAGGCGAGTTCGAGCAGATGGTCATGACCAAGATGCTGACGCAGGCGCAGGTGGACCGCTACGCCGAGTGCGTGGCCACGGCGTTCCCCAAGCGCTACCGCGAGATGCCCTATCTGGACAAGTACCAGCAAGCGCTCAACGACGCGCGCGCTTCGTGTGGCAATCCGCAGAGCTCATGAAGCGCTGAGCGGCAGCAGACGTCATCGGCGCTGACGAACTACACGCGCTGCGCCGGCGGGGAGGACTGGCGGCCCCAGCGCGCGGGCGGCCTCGACAGCGCACCGCCATAGACCGAACGCGCGCGGGGCGCACTCCTGAATCGGGAGTGCGCCCCGTGCATTTCTCACCACTTCGCTTCGCGCAACTCGGGCCGGCGCGCACTCGCGTGCGCACCGTGCGCGGCGATCGTCACTGCGCCGTGGTCACCTGCTGCGGCGCGGACGGGTGCTTGGTGGACTCGATGAACTTCGCGATGTCGGCCTTCAACTGCTTCGCCGACGCCTGGTTCAGGTACGCCATGTGCCCGCTCTCGTAGTAGCCGAACTCCACGCGCTCCTTGTACGTGGGATCGAATCCCAGGTGCGTGAAGGTGTACTCGGCGTTCCCGAACGGCGTGGCCATGTCGTAGTAGCCAGCGCCCACGAACACGTGCAGGTACGGATCCTTGGCCATCGCGAGCCGGAGCGACTCCACCTCGTTGGGGAAGCCGCGCCGTCCCTGCCCGGCGAACTCCCACCGCCCCGCGTGCCCGCCCATGTAGTACTGCAGATCGCTCGTGTACTTGAGCTCGTTGTGCAGGTAGCGCATGAACGCGGACATGAACGCCCCCGAGGGCGCCACGTCCGACGGGTCGTAGTCCTGCCGCTGGTCCGCCGCGTTCCCGTTGATCCCGGTGAGCCGGCTGTCGTAGCGCCCCAACGTCTTGCGCTGGTCGCGCAGCAGCTCGGTGCGATAGGTGCCCGGATCGATGCGGAAGTTCGTATTGAGCACGAACTGCTGCGACACCCCCGTGAGATCGGCCAGCTTCTGCGCCACCGCCGTCTGCTCGGCGGACGACAGCGTGTTCCCCTTGGCGAGCGCGGTGAGGTAATCGCCGAAGGCGTAGTCGCGCGAACGCTGCACCGCCTGCTCGAGCGTGAGCCGCTGCATCTCCGCGGGGAGCTTCTTGTGATACCACGCCGTGGCCGTGTAGGTGGGGAGGAAGCAGGCGTAGGCGATGTCGTTCGTGGGCGACGGCGCGAGATACTGGAAGTCGAGCACCGTGCCGAGGAGGAAGATCCCGTTCAGCTCGATCCCCTCGTCCTCCTGCAGCGCCGTGGCGAGCCCCGCCGAGCGGAAGGTGCCATAGCTCTCGCCGAAGAGATACTTGGGCGACGCCCAGCGATGATACTTGTCGAGGTACGCGCGAATGAACTGCGCGAACATCCGGATGTCGTTCTCCTCGCCGGTGAACTCGGTGGCCTTGACCCCGGGCGCGGGACGCGAGTAGCCGGTCATCATCGCGTCGACCTGCACGACGTCGGTGACATCGAGGGGCGTGTACGGATTGTCCACGAGATCGTACGGGGGCGCCGGCTGCTGTCCGCCCGGGCCCATGCTCGGATGCCGCGGCGCCATGATCCCCATGTCGAGCCAGATGGACGCCGAGCCGGGGCCGCCATTGAAGAAGAACATCACCGGGCGGGTGGCGGCGTCCTGGTCGTCCTTCGTGTAGGAGATGTAGAACACCGACGCGCTCGGCTTCCCGGCGGTGTCGCGCAGCACCATGGTTCCGGCGTTCGCCGTGTACGCGATCGACTTCCCATCGACCGCGATGGTGTGGTGCGTGGTGGAGACCTTCTCCATGGCCGGCACGCCGACCGTGTCCTTGCCGCTGTCGGCCGAGGCGCGCGCGGCGCCGCGTGATTGGGCGGGGCGCTGGGCGGAGACGCCGGGCGCGACGAGCAGTGAGAGGGTGGTACCGAGGAGGAGAGGAAGGTAGAGACGGCTGGACATGGCAACTCCGGGTAGCCGGTGATCGAGCGCGCCCGACCCTGGGCGCACATGTGCGAGATACCGCGACCGGTCCGTGCGTGGGAGCGTGCAGGCATGGTCACGACGGCGGGGCGTGACCATCCTCCCAGCGCTCGGCCCGCCGGGTCGGAACTTGGCGTCCAAACGAGTTATGCGCGAGTGGGGGAAAGCGTTGAGCTCCGCGCCCCTCCCGCAGCTCCCGCCCGCGCCGCCAGACAGTGCGCGATCCACCGCGCCGCCTCGCTCACCTCCCCCTGCGTCACGGCGTGCCCGCCCGGCTCCCAGTGCACCGTGACGTCCGCCCCCGCGCTCCGCAGCAGTTCGGCCAGCCGCTCCGTCTGCGCGCGCGGCGCGATCGGGTCATTCTCCCCCGCGCCGATGAACACCGATGTCCCCTCGAGATGGGGGAGCACGTCCGGCTCGAAGGGCACCATGGGGCTGAGCAGCACCGCGCCGCGCAGCACGCCGGGACGGCGCAGCAGCACGCTCGCCGCGATGTTGGCGCCATTCGAGAACCCCACCGCCACAACGCCGTCCGCCTCCAGCTCGTAGGCGCGCGCGGCGGCGCGCACGAACTCCGCCAGCTCCTCCGTGCGGCGCGCCAGGTCTTCCTGATCGAACACTCCCTCCGCCAGCCGGCGGAAGAAGCGCGGCGCGCCGTGCTCCAGCACCTTCCCGCGCGGACTGAGCATCCCCGCACCTGGGAGCAACGCACGACCCAGCGGTATGAGGTCGGTCTCGTCGCCACCGGTGCCGTGCAGCAGGAGAAGTGTGGTGCTCCCCGCCAGCGCGCCCGATTCCGACGGCGGGATGTAGCGGTGGATGAAGCCGAGCGCCTCACCGCTCACATCTTCGGGACCGGTGGCGTCGGCGAAGAGCGTTGCGGTGGCGGACGACACGGGGAGATGGATGCGCGGCAGTACCGCCTCGATCTCCGCGCGGTGCGGCTCGTACTGCGGCGGAAGCTTGAGCGACTGGCCGAGCTCTTCCGCAGGCTCATCCACCGTGAATCCCGGCGGCACGGTGGCCAGCTCGAAGAGCACGCCGCCCGGCTCGCGGAAGTACACGGAGTGAAAGTACTGCCGGTCGATGACCGGCGTGGGATGGAGACGCGACCGCTCCACGCGCGCACGCATCTCGAGCTGCGCCGCGTCATCTTCCACCGCGAACGCGACGTGATGCACCGTCCCCGCGCCGCTCGCGCCACGGCCAAAACCGCCGATCTCGCGCACGTCCACCATCCCGCCCGCGTCGCCATCGCCGGCGACGTAGCGTCTGGTCGTACCATCCTCGCTCAGTGCACGGAAGCCGAGCGTGTCCACCAGCACGCGCTCCGTCTCGTCGGTGCGGTCGGCCCAGATCGTCACGCGGCGGAAGCCGTGGATCGCGTGCTCGCGCGGAACTCCAGGCGCATCGCCCCACGCGCGCCGCGACTCGGCGCTCGGATGTCCCACGATCTCAAGCATGAGGCCGTCGTGGTCCTTGAAGGCGATCACCTGCTCCGCGTTCGCGCCCGTGCCGCGGCGTGTGGGTCCCTCGTACGCCACGTTGTAGCGCAACAGCCGCTGCACCCAGAATCCGATCGCGGACGGCGCCGCGGCGAACGATGTGACCGCCACCTGGCCGCTCCCCTGTCGACCGCGCTGCGCGCCGGGCCAGGGGAAGAAGGTCATGATGCTCCCCGGCGTCCCGACGTCGTCGGCGAAGTAGAAGTGGTACGTCTGCGGATCGTCGAAGTTGACCGTGCGCTTCACCAGCCGGAGGCCGAGGAGGCCGGCGTAGAAGTCGAGGTTGCGCTGCGGATCGCTCGCGATCGCGGTGACGTGATGGAGGCCGAGGACGCTGCTGCTCATACGACGCTCCTGGAGTCGTGGTGACGCGTGTAGGGACGGGCGTTGCGACACCTTTGGTGACGGGCGTTGCCACACCTTTGGTGACGCGCGTTGCGACACGTGTGGCGGCGAGCGCTTCCGATACTACAGATGTTCCCGCGCACCCTCGCTATCGGCACAGGAATGGCGCACGGACACACGTCGTCAGTCCTCATTTTCGGCAATGAGCACCCGCTCTTCGGAAGTTGTGCGGCGAGCGCGCGTGCTGCCGCCAGACGATCTTGACGACGTGCTGCGCGCTGCGACAGTGTTGCGTATTGAGAAAAGCTTGCCGTTCCACCCCGCGAGCGTGGAGGGTCTTGCCATGCGCGCTGCACGCCGTTCTCCCACTGATGCTGCCTCCTCTCTAGACGTCGCGTCCCGCGCTGGACGTCGTGTACGCCTTGGCCTCGTTGCCGTGGTCATCGCTGCCGCCGCTCTGGCTTGTCACGATGCGTCCACCGGACCTGATGATGCCGACAATGGCGTCGCGGCAGACGTCACCGGCGACTGGCAGGGGGAGATGCAGAACGACGCGGTGGCGGCCGAGAGTCTCTTCGTCAGCCTCGCACAGAATGACGAGGGCACGGTGACCGGGCACGGCGCGCTCACGGTGCTGCTGAAGGGAGAACCTCCAGTCTCACTGCCGCCCGGCTTGGACTCGCTCCTCGCCATTCCTTCCGCAGACACGCTGCAGTTTGGCGTGACGGGGCAGCTCCGCGGCAGCGACCTTGCGCTCAGCTTCGCCGACTCGGTACCGGACGGCTTCGCATCCGTCGGCCCCTCCCTCAGCTTCCACGCGACGGCCACGAACAGCGAGATCAGCGGAGCGCTCATCCTGCGCGACCCGGGGGGATTCACGACGCAGATCCCCGGCATCGTGCTGCATCGCGTGCCGCCGACGTAGGGGACCATCGCCCGCGCCGCGTCTCGCGGCTGCCGTAGTCACACGGGTGTAAGGCGGAGCGCTCGCCGCATGCGTGAGAACGTGAGCGGCGAGCGTACACCGCATCTCCCCCGCGGAGCGAAGGTTGCAGAGCGTACATCCACACGGCGTTTTCCGCAACGCCGATCGGACGCTCTCCGTACACTCAGTCGCTCTGCATCGCTCAGGACCCGCATCATGACCATCGCCATCACCGGTGCCACCGGGCACCTTGGCCGGCTCGTCATCCGCCGGCTCGTCGAGCGCATCCCGGCTGCGGAGATCGTGGCCCTCGCACGCAATCCGCAGCGCGGGGAGGACCTTGGCGTCGCCGTTCGAGAGTTCGACTACGACCGCCCAGACACGCTCGCTCCCGCGCTCGACGGCGTCGACACGCTGCTCCTCATCTCCGCCAGCGAGATCGGGAAGCGCGCCAGGCAGCACAGCAATGTCGTGCGCGCCGCGCGCAAGAGCGGCGTGGAGCGCATCGTCTACACGAGCCTGCTGCACGCCGACCGGTCGTCCATCGACCTCGCCGGCGAGCACCGCACCACCGAGCTGGAGATCGAGGCCTCCGGCATTCCGCACGTCATCCTGCGCAACGGGTGGTACAGCGAGAACTACACGTCGTCCATCCCCGGCGCGCTGGCCGGCGGCGCGTTTCTCGGGTGCGCGAACGGCGCGCGCATCTCGCTCGCCGCGCGCGCCGACTACGCGGACGCCGCCGTGGCCGTGCTCACCGGCACCGATCACGACGGGAAGATCTACGAGCTGGCCGGCGACCAGGCGTACACCCTCTCCGATCTTGCCACCGAGCTCTCGCGGCAGACGGGGCGTACCATTCCGTACAAGGATCTGTCGGAGGCGGAGTACGCTGCGGCGCTCGAGCGCGCCGGCGTCCCAGCGGCCATGGCGCGCTCCATAGCTGGATGGGACACCGCCGCCGCGCGCGGCGCGCTGTTCGACGACTCGCACCAGCTCTCCGCCCTCATCGGGCGCACGACCACGCCGCTCGCGGTGAGCGTGGAGGAGGCGTTGCACGCGGAGCACGTGGCGCACGTGTGAGCACACGTGACCATGTGCGAGCACGTGTGACCGACGGGTGACGCTCGGCGATGCGTGCTCAGCTCTCGCATCCACTGTCCAGCGACACGCTCCGCGCTTGGGCGCACGCATGGCGCACGAACGGATGCTCCGGACCGAGCTCCTGCGCGAGCAGGCCAATGGCTTCGTGAAAGTCGGAGGCCACCGCCGGTGCGCCCACGCGGTGCGCCGCGGCCAGCGCTACGCCCACCGCCGCGCGCGTCCGCACCGGATCCGTGGCGGCCAGCGTGCTCCGCGCGAGCGAATCCGCCTCGCGGAAGCTCGTCTCCGCGCTCTCCTCGCCAGCGGCGAGCTGCGCCTCCCCCAACCACACGAGCGTCCGTACCGTCTCGCGCGGCGCGTCGCCGCTCGTCGTCCGCCGGATCGTCAGTGCGTCGCGCAACCACCGCTCCGCCTCGGCGGGGCGACCATTGCGCAGCGCCAGTACGCCCAGCGCCCACAGGCTGTACCCCACCGCGCGATGCGTGGGACCCAGCGTCGTACGATAGACGTCGAAGGAGAGGTGCAGCAGGGAGTCCGCCTCGACCAGATCGTCCGGCTCGCCGCGCAACGCGAGTGTGAGCCCCAGGCCGAACGCGGGATCGGCGATATAGCGATGCTCTGGCCCCAGCACTTTGAGTCGCGCCGCCAGCTCGCGCCGGAAGAACGTCTCCGCGTCGTCGTATCTGCCCGCGTCGCGCAGCGTCATGCCAAGGTTGTCGAGCAGCGCGGCCGCATCCGCGCTCGTGCCCGCGGTGTCGGTCAACAACACGATCCGGAGCGCTTCGCGCAGGCGGGGTTCCGCTTCGGCAAAGCGTCCGGCAGTGGCGAGCATCCAACCATAGTTGCCGAGCGCATTGACGCGGCCGGGCGCATCTGGATCGAGCGTCTGGCGCTGCAGCGCGATCACATGCCGGTACATCGAATCGGCCTCGCGGTCCCGTCCCAGCCGAACGTATTCGCCGGCCAGCTCGACGAGCGCGGAGAGGACCACCTGGGCGGTATCCCCAAGGATGGGCGCTCCTTCCGCCACCACGCGAGCGTAGCCGGCAGCGGCGGAATCGGCGTGCCCGAGCTCTTCGAGCGCGAGCGCCCGGCCGGTCATCGCATCCAGCGTCGGCTCGTCGGGCGTGGAACGCAACGCGCGCCGGAGGGCGATCTCGCGCGTGAACATCCCTTCGGCGGCGCGGTAATCGGCGAGCGACACTTCCACGTGCGCGAGCGTGGCGAGGAGCTCCGCTTGCAGCGCTGGCTGGCCGCGCAATGAATCCACCCGCTGCACGCCGCGCTCGAGCAGCTCGCGTACCGTGATCTGCGTGCCGCGACGCTCATCCGGATCGCTGGCGCGGAAGAGATCGAGCAGGAACTGCTTCACTGCGTTCGACTGGGCGAGCGCGGATTCGGCCGCCCTGCGCGCCCGGTCGGCGCGCCGCGCCTGCCAGAGCGTCGTCGCCATCCCGCCGGCGAGCGCGATGAGCAGCGTCGCGGCGGCGACGACGCCCACGGTGTGCCGCGCCACGAACTTCCGCATGCGGTAGGTGGCGGATGCGGGGCGCGCGAGCACCGGCTCCCCCGTGAGCATGCGCCCGACATCTTCCGCAAGCTGCGCGGCCGATGCGTACCGCCGTTCCGGCTCCTTGCGCATCGCGCGCGCGATGATGTTGTCCACGTCGCCGGCCAGCTCCTGCGGCGCGACGCCGAACGACGTGCCTGCGCGACGCAGCGCGTCGCTGGCGCGCGGCGGCTCGTTCTCCAGCACGCGCCGACGTAGCTCGTCCGTGCTCATCCCTGGCTCGGCGAACGGATGCGCATCGGCCACGAGCTCGAAGAGCAATACGCCGAGCGAGTAGACATCCGTCGCCACCGTCACGCGCTCTCCGCGGAGTTGCTCGGGGCTGGCGTAGGATGGCGTCAACCGCCGCGCGATGAGCGTGGTCTCCGTCGATGCGCCGGGCGCGAGGAGCTTGGCAATGCCGAAGTCCAGCAACTTCGGCGTGCCGGCCTCGGTGACGAGAATGTTCGACGGCTTGATGTCACGATGGATGACCAGCGCCGCGTGCGCGTGCTGCACTGCCTGGCAGACGAGACAGAAGAGCTGGAGGCGACGGCGGAGCGGCAGGGCATGATGCACCGCCCACGTGGTGATCGGCTCGCCGGTGATGTACTCCATGACGAGATAGGGCGTGCCGTCGGGCGCTTCGCCGCCATCGAGCAGGCCGGCGATGTGCGGATGCGTGAGGTCGGCCAGGATCTGCCGCTCCTCGCGGAAGCGGCGCGCCAGCTCCTCGCTCCCGAAGGCGTCGCGCACGAGCTTGATCGCCACCTGCGCGCGATACGCCTGGTCGGCGCGCTCGGCCAGCCACACCGTGCCCATCCCGCCGCGCCCCAGCTCGTGCAGCAATCGATACGCTCCCAGCACCCGCCCCCGATGGTCGGCGCCGCGACCCACCGCGTGCACGGCGGCGTGCACCGCGCCGCGCACGAACGCGTCGCCGGTCGTGTCTCCCTCGCGGAGCAAGCGCCGCAGTTGGTCGCGCAGCGCGGAATCGTCCGCGCACTCCCGCGCGACGAACGCCTCGCGCTCCTCCTCCGGCAGCTCGAGTGCGGCGTCGAAGAGCGACTGCATCCTCGCCAGCTCGTGGGCATCCATGGGGTCACTCCTTGCGGAGTTGGTCGTACATCCACCGGCGCGCAAAGCGCAGGTCGCGGTGCACCGTGGCGGCGGAGACGCCGAGCGTGGCCGCGATCTCGTCGTAGTCGAGCCCGGCGAAGTAGTGGAGCTCGATCGCGCGTGCCTTGCGCTGGTCCAGCGCTGCCAGTCGCTCGAGCGCGGCGTCGATCGCGATGACGTCCAGCGGATCGCCGGCGTCCGGCTGCGGCCGGTCCTGGAGCGTGATGCACACGGCGCCGGCGCCGCGCTTGTCGCGGAGTCGTGCGCGGGCGTGGTCCACCAGCACGCGACGCATCGTGCGCGCGGCGACGGCGAAGAAGTGACGGCGCCCCTCCCACGTGACGTCGCTTCCGACCAGACGGAGATACGCCTCGTGAACGAGCGCCGTGGGCTGCAGCGTGGCGGCACCGCGCTCGTCGCGCATGCACCGGCTGGCGATCTCGTGCAGCTCGGCGTAGACCAGCGGGAGGAGCCGCTCTCCCGCCGCGTCGTCGCCATCACGCCATGCGGCAAGGAGCCGCGTGGTCTCGCCGCGCTTCGGAGAAGTCATGGCGGGGGTGATGGGGGCAGTATCGGCCAACATACGGCCTCGTCCCCACAAGTGCCACAGGCGCCACGATCGCAGGCGATTCACGAAACCGATGGGCGATCGCTCGGGTCCCCGCGGCACCACATCCCCCCCACCTGGAACAGTGGCGGGGGGGACGTGACGGTGAGACGAATGCGGATGATGCACCGGCTCGTCAGAAGAGTCGCACGGAGGCCGAGTCACCCCGCTGTCCCCGTCCCGCAGCGAACGAGCTGGGGCCGCCTTCGCCCGGCGGGCCGACGACGAACTCCAGGTTGTTCCCGGTGAACAGGCCCGTGCCGAGCACGAGCACCCCGATGGACGGACCGCCGCCACCACCGCCGCCACGCCCGCCGTCGCCACCTGGACCACCGTCGCCTCCCCGGCCACCGGAGCCAGCGCCCGCAGTGCCCTTGCCTCCAGCACCACCCTTTCCGCCCGCCCCCCCGCGTTCCCCGAGCCCCCCGACACCACCATCCCCTCCGCCGGCCGTCACGATCGTGGTGCCGTCCATCTCCAACTCGCTGGTCCCGCTGACGACGACCGCAATGGACGCGTGGCCACCGTGCCCACCACCACCGCCAAACCCTCCGCCTCCACCCTGGCCTCCGCCACCGCCGCCACCGCCGCAGGTGACCAGAAAGGCGTTGCCGCCACCTCCACCACCGCCCCCACCACCGAAACCGCCCGTGCCCTGGCCACCGAGCTCACCATTGGCCGGCCGGTATCCCCCCCCGAGTTCGAAGTCCCCGAAGGAGCCTCCGCCGACGCCGGTCGCACCTGTGGCGCCGACCACCGTGGGAGCCTTTCCGGCGCCGCCCACCGCGAACGCCGCGCCGCCCCCCCCAGCGGCACCCCCCTGCGCGCCGCCACCCTTTGTTCCCCCGAAGCCACCGGCAAGTCCACCCGTGCCACCGTGACCACCCTTGTCCCCGCCAGGAGAGTTCGCGCTCCCACCCACGCCGCCAGTGCGATCCGGTGGACAGAGCCCGGCGTCCACGCCACCCTGCCCCCCCTGCCCCGGATTGCCGACACGGCTCGAGGCATCAAAACCCGGCTTCCCCGCCTCCCCTTCAAAGGCGAAAATCCGCCCACCGTGGATCACGATGTCGGTGCTCTGATCGAGCACCACGGTGGCGAACGCGCTGCTGGCGAGCGTGGAGAGCTCGAGCCCATCGAGCACCACGTCGTGCACGCCACGGCCATCAACCGCAATGACCGAGTCGCTCACCTTCGTGGGGAAGCGCGTCGGGTCGCGCTGCCAGGTGGAGGGATCGTATCCACCCAGGATCGTGATGTTCGACTCGAGCCCCACCCGCTCCACGTACTCCCCTCCGGCCACATGGATGGCTTGGCCAGAGTCGGCGACGACGATCGCCGCGTGGATCGTCGCGAACGGTTTCTCTTTCGTTCCGGGATTGGCGTCGTTTCCGGTCGTCGCGCTCACGAAGAGCACTCCCGAATCCTGATTGCCTCCGCCGTTGTCGCCTCCCCCGGTGTTGCCTCCCGGGTTCCCCCCCGGTCCGGTGGCGTCGCCGCCGCCACCGCCGCAGGCCGTCAAGGCGCACAGCGCCGCCAGCGTGAACGCCAGCCCGCGAGCGCGCCACCACCGCGAATGCCGTGACATCGTTCCTCCCCCTTCATTGGGACACCCCCCGTGTGCGCGGAGGGGAGCTGAGCGGCGCGTCGCACCGCCGCGGCGTGCCCGCGGCCACGCCAACACGGGGCGAGGTGCCACGTGCCGGGTGACGCGTGCGACCGCCCGCTCACCGCGGCGCGTGGCCTCGGGATCGTGCGGTCGGCTATAGGGAAGGGCGACAAACCGGGTCGGCGACCCTCACGCGCGATTTGCTACGGCGTTGGGGCGGGGGGTGCGGCGTGAAGCGGGGTGGGGGTTGGTCCGGGGAGGGCGAAGGGAGCAGGGATCATCGCGTCCGCTGCGTCATCCACCCTCCCCCGCCTCCGCCGCGAGCGGCGGACCCACGAACTCCGCACCATAGCGGTGCGCCACGCGCTCGAGCGCGGCGAGATCGGGCGCAGCCGGCGGGGGGAGCTCCGCGCGTTCGGCGGGACGTCCACCCTCCACAAAGACCGCCTCTCCGCCCCCAGGAGTGATGAGCGTCAGCAACCGCGCGGGGGTGTTTCCCTCCACGCGGAAGGTGTGCGGCACGCCGCGCGGGAGAAAGACGTACGAACCCGCTTCCGCGCGGAACGTCTCGCCGCCGCAGCGGACGGTGAGCGAACCCTCGAGCACCCAGAAGGTCTCATCCTCGCGGTGATGGATGTGCAGCGGAGGCGACGCGCCCGCTCGCACCAATGACTCCAGCAACCCGTACGCCCCGTTCGTCGTGGACGCCGTGGCCTTGAGCACCATCAGGTTTCCCAGGAACCAGATCTGCCTTCCCTCTCCCGGCGCCAGCACCACCGCACGCGCCGTCGTGCCGGGGCGATTCGCCGTCTTCTCCTCCCTCTTCATGTTCCCTCCCTTTGGTGTTGCTGGGCGCGTGCGCACGCCTCGCTCGCGCCACGCACGCAGCGGAATCGCAACCTCACATCGTGCGGTGCGCACGACCTGCCGGCCTGTCGTGCGCTGACCTGCACCGGCGCCACCACAGCATCGGCGCCGGTCGCCGCAGCTTAGCGCTCACGCGGGATCTTCGCGAGCGCGAGCCGCGCCTGCTCCAGGAGCGCGCCGTCCTCGCCGGACGGCTGCGCGGGTGCAAACGCCTGGATGAGCAGCTTCCGTCCATCCTCGTACGTCCGCGCGGCACGCTCGCGATGCGCGTGCCGCGCTTCGCTCTCACCGCCACCGGTCGTGGCGAGCGTCGCGTGCACCGACGTCGCGAACAACAGACTGCGCGCCAGATTCCGCCGCGCCACGCTGTTGTCCGCGTGCGCGGCCACGATGCTGCGGAGCAGCGCGGCGCTCCGCTCGAGCTCCGCCAGCGAGGCGTGCAGCTCGCCGCGCGCGGCGAGTACCTTGTGCATGGACTGCCGGCCGAGCGCCAGATCGTGCAGGCTCTGCGCATTCTGCGGATCGGTGGCGCGCAGCGAATCGTACAGCGCGATCGCGCGGCGGCAGTGGAGCAATGCCTCGTCGCCGTTCCCGGCGGCGTGCTGCGCCTCGCACAGGATCTGATGCGTGACGGCCAGATCGCGCAGCGCGTTCACGCTCGTCGCGCGCTCGCGCGCCAGCCCCTCGCGGATGGCGAGCGTCTGCTCCAGCTCCGCAATGCCATCCGCGTTCCCGCTCTCCATGCTCAACATGGAGCCGAGCCGTTCGTGTACCAGCGCGAGGAGCCGCCGCGCCGGCCACTCCTGCAGACTGTCACGCGACAGCGCATTCATCCGGCCAAGCGCGTGCCGGTATTCCGCGATCGCCCCTGCGCGGTCGGCGACATTCGGGAGATTCGGATTCCCCAACAGGTCGCCGAGCTTGATGTGACTCATCGCCACCGCGCTCCCGGCGCTCGCGCTCGCCGGGCTTGCCTGCGCGAGTCGTTCCCACTGCTCGAGCGCGCTCCGCGCGTGCGCGATCCCGTCGGGGAGTTTCCCGCCCCACGCATCGGCGTCGCTCATCTTCTCGTGCGCGAGCGCGAGCGTGCGGCGCGCTGTCTGGTTGCCCGGATCTTCCTTCACCAGCGCGGCCGCGATGTCGAGCGCGCGCGCGAAGCTCCGCCGCGCGGCGGCGAGATCGCCCAGGTTGGCGTCGGTGGGATTCCCCTGCGCCAGCCCGAGCTTCACGTACGCCTCGGCGATCTCCTGCCGCAGCACCGGATCGCCATCCGACTGGCGCTCCAGTCTGTCCAGATGCTCGATGGCCCGCGTGATGAGCGTCGCGCGCGCGGGGAGCGCGCCGGGCATGTCGCTGATCGCATCGTGCACATCGGAGACGAGAGCGCCGGCGAGCGCGCGCACGTCGCGGAAGCGCTGCTCGGCCACCGCGCGCGCAGCATCCGCGCGCCGCGCCTGCGTGGCCGTGGCCACCACACCGGCTGAGAGCGTGACGACCGCGAGCGCCGCAGCGGCCACGGCCGCCCGATGCCGCCGCAGGAACTTCCGCGTGCGATACCAGAGCGCATCGCCGCGTGCGCGCACCGGAAGTCCGCGCAGGTGACGATCGATGTCGTCGCGCAGCTCCTGCGCGGAGTGGTACCGGCGCTCCGGCTCTTTTCTGAGCGCGGTGAGAACGATCGTGTCCAGGTCTCCCGCCAGCCGCCGCGCCAGTCGCGCGGAGGCTGCATCACCCGGGGCGCGCTGCATCGCCACGGACGGCGGCACCGGCTGCTCCTCGCAGATGGCGCGCAGCAGCTCCGGCGTGGTGCGTCCCGCGCGGCGGAAGGGCTGCACGCCGCTCAGCATCTCGTAGAGCAGAAGGCCGAGCGCGTACACGTCGCTCGCCGTGGTGACCGGCTCTCCGCGCACCTGCTCGGGCGCCGCGTACTCGGGGGTGAGCATCAGGAAGCCGGTGCGCGTGATGCGCTCCGCACTGCCGCGCGCGGCGCCGTCTCCATCGTGCACCGCGCCGTCGTCGAGCAGCGCGGCGATCCCGAAGTCGAGCAGCTTCACCATCCCGTCGCGCGCGACGGCAATGTTGGACGGCTTGAGATCGCGATGCACCACCAGATGGCGGTGCGCGTAGTGCACCGCGTCGCACACGCGTGCGAAGAGCGCCAGCCGGTCATCGAGCGTGAGACGGTGCGCATCGCAGTACCGATCGATCGGATCCCCGTCCACGTACTCCATCACGAGATACGGGAGACCGGAAGCGGTGACCCCCGCGTCCAGGAGCTGCGCGATGTTGGGGTGCTCCAGCCGCGCGAGCACGCGCTGCTCCAGACGGAACCGCCGCAACTGCTCCGGCGACGCCAGCCGTCCGTGCCGCACCAGCTTGATGGCGACCGTCTTCCCCACGTCGTCGCGCGTGGCGCGGTGCACCACGCCCATGCCGCCCGCGCCGATCTCCTCTCCCAGCGTGTAGGGGCCGAGCCGCTCTCCCACGGCGGGCGCCATGTCCTCGTCCGCGCGCAGGAGCGGCGGGAAGAGCGCCGCGGTGGGCGTGCGGTCGTACGACGCGAGGAGCGACTCCACTTCGGCGCGGAGCTCGACGTCGCCGCCGCAGGCGTCGTCCAGATATGCGCTGCGCGCGGCGGTATCCAGCTCGCACGCGGCGTCGAACAACTCGCGCACTCGGGTGTGCGCGTCACCCTGTTGCATGGCTCAGATGCTCCCTTCCAGCTCGCGGCCGAGCCACGCTTTCGCGAAGCTCCACCGGCGGCGGACGGTGGCCACGGAGAGATCGAGCGCCATGGCGGTTTCCTCCAGGGTGAGTCCGCCAAAGTAGAGACACTCCACCGTGCGGCTGGCCTCCTCGTTCACCGTCGCGAGTCGCGTGAGCGCGTCGTCGAGCTGCCGC
This sequence comes from Gemmatimonadaceae bacterium, assembly GCA_035701265.1. GTDB lineage: Bacteria > Gemmatimonadota > Gemmatimonadetes > Gemmatimonadales > Gemmatimonadaceae > DASSNU01. The sequence continues at coordinate 170,445 of DASSNU010000015.1, forward strand.
ACGTGCTCGGCCTGCTCGTCGGACAGGAGCTCGGCCACGTCGTCCAGCGGAACGGGGACGCCCCCGCCTCCGCGCTTGGCCGCGCCCCTCGCGCGCGCGTGGTCCACCAGGATGGCGCGCATGGCGCGCGCCGAGACGCCGAAGAAGTGCGCGCGATTCTCCATGCGCACGCCGTCCTGCTGCCCCACCAGCTTGAGGTACGCCTCGTTCACGAGCGCCACGGAATCGAGCGTGTGCCCCGGGTGCTCACGCGCGAGCTGGTGCCGAGCCAGCGCGCGCAGCTCGCCGTAGACGAGGGGAAAGAGCGCGTCCAGCGCCGCGCGATCGCCGCCGCCGAGCGACTGGAGCAACTCGGTGACGCTCTGTTGGTGGGGAGAGGTCATGGCGCCCTCGCGAAACGGCCCGCCTACAATAGTAGCAGCCGCACCGGGCGCAAGACGGCGCTGGCGGCCGGGCCGTTCCGCCGGGTGTGAGCACATTGTCCGGGGTTTCTCGCATGGAGTCTCGAGACCCACTCACACTCGAGGTTCCCATGCGACGGATCACTTCAGGACATACTCGACAGACCTGCGCGCGCACGCTCGCGCTCGCTCTCTTCGCCGCGGCCGCGCTCGGCGCGTGCAGCCAGGCGTCCGGCTCCGACGGGATGAGCTACGGCCCCGCCGTGAAGCTTGGCCGCGGCACCGCGCGCACGTACGTCACCCTCGTGAACGGCACGCCGGAGATCGGCGTGGCGCTGACCGAGGGAGCGCTCTCCGGGCTTCCCGGCGAGCATGCGGCGGGGGGCGTGGAGGCGCACGGCCACGTGACGTTCGAGCAGGTGCTCGACCTGCCGGCGGACAATCCGACTCCCTTCCGCCACGTGCTGCTCAACTGGAACCCGCGCGGGCACGAGCCGCCGGGGATCTACGACACGCCGCACTTCGACTTCCACTTCTACACCATCGAGTCCGACGAGCGGTTGACCATCGACCCCGCCGATCCCGACTACCAGCGCAAGGCGGAGCGCAAGCCCGACGCGCAGTGGATCCCCGCGCGCTACGTCATGCCCGCGCCGCTCGCCTTCGCGCGGATGGGCGTACACTGGGTGGACACCATGTCGTCGGAGCTGCGCGGGCAGCCGTTCACGCGCACGCTCATCTACGGCACGTGGGATGGCAAGGTGATCTTCGTGGAGCCGATGATCACGAAAGCGTATCTCGAGAGCCGGCCGCAGTTCAGCGCGGAGGCTCCTGCGCCGCCGCGCGGGCGCGGCGATGGATTCTATCCGGAGGGGTACAGCGTGCGCTGGGACTCGGCGGCCAGGGAGTACCGGATCGCGCTCACGGGGGTGGGGGTGGGACGGCAGCTCTCGGCTACTCGCAGTACATCTCCGTGATCCATCGTCGGAGCGCGCGGGCGCCGGGCTCGGAGAGTCGTCCGAGCCTGGCGCCGAGGCGCGACGTGCTGGCGGTTCGGTTCGCCGGTTACGGCGTCGTGACGCCGGGCGGCGAATTGCCGAGTGCGTCCAGCCAGCGGAGCACCGCGCTCTCGAGCGCGATGCGCTGGTCGGAGTACGAGTGATCGGTGGGGAGGTGCACCGTGGCGACGCACTGATTGCCGCGCGCGCGCACGGCGGCGACGAGCGAATCGTTGACGGGCGCCAGGCCGTCATCCGACGTGATGACCAGCAGCGGCGTCTCCGCCAATCCACTATATGCGCGCGCGAACCGCCACTCGGCGCCGTGCGCCTCCAGCTCGTCCGCCATCTGCTCGGGGGTGGCGGCGAGCGTCTCGCTGTTCTCCATGGCCGCGCGCACGGCCCGCTCGTGCGGGAGCGAGCCGTATCGTCCCATGTCGGCGGCGGAGATGAGGATCGCGCCGGCGAGCCGGTGATCGCGCGCGGCGGTGAGCACGGTGACCCATCCACCCATGCTGTGGCCGGCGATCACGATGCGTGTGGTGTCGACACCGAGCGCCTTCGCGTTGGCGGTATCGCGGAGGAAGGCGAGCACTGCGGCGGCATCTTCGAGGTTCTGCGCGAAGCTGAAGCGTCCCGGACTCCCCCAGGAGCCGCGGTAGTTGAAGGTGATCGCGTTCCACCCCGCGCGCCGCACCGCCTGCGCGAGGTCGAGGTTCTTCTCGTTCCCCGGCCATCCGTGCAGGAGGAGGAATGTGGGGTGCGCGCCCGCGCCGGATGCGAGATAGGCCACGCCGTTCACCTTCACGCTGCCCGTCGGGATGTGCAGCACTTCCATGCGCGCGGGGTGTGCCGAGTCGCGCGGGGGATCGGTGGTGATGGCGCGCGGGGGTTGTACTTGCGTGGCGGGTGGCTGTTGTGTGGCGGGCGCTTGCTGTGCGGCAAGCTGCGGCGCGCGGACGAACGTCGACGCGAGCATGAGCGCCGCACCGCCGAGCAGGACGAGCGCCCGGCGTGCGGCGTGGCGTGCGGCGTGGCGTGCGGCACGGCGTGCGCCGTGGCGAGCGGGCTCAGCCCCGCGCGTGGACGACACGAACTGCGGCATGGTGGATCTCCTCTGTGGACACCTTCCAGCGGCGCTGATGGGGGTCCCAAGTGCGGGTATGAAATCAAGTGATATCGCCCGTGATATCACTTCAATACAGGGGCTCGGCGACAACCCCTTTCGACACGCGCTTCAGCGGTAAGAGGGAGACGCAGCATGCTCGAGTGAACCAGCGGCGCGGGCCGCCCTGTCCGCTGCAATCGCGGGTCAGCCCGCGGCCTGCCAGCCGAGGCCATGCCTCGCCGCACACACAGCTTCGATTCCGGAGATGTCGCGCCAGCCTGTTCGGCGGCGGTGCTCGCATCCGGAGGCACCAGCCGGTCGTGCGGGGAGCAGACGGTCACCGCTCACGCCCCCAGCTTCGTCAACATGAACGCGGCAAGAAAGCCGAGCACCGTCACCAGTCCCACCAGGTTGTGTCCTTCCTGAAACGCCTCCGGCATCATCGTGTCGGAGAGCATCGCCAGGATGCCGCCCGCGGCGACGGCCGTCGTGGCCGCGATCACCTGCGGCGGGTAGTGGCTGAAGACCACGTATCCCACCACCGCGGCGACGGCCGAGAGCACGACGATGGCACCGTGCAGCCCGAACACGTATCGCGCCGAGCGCCCCGCGCGCTTCATCCCGGTGGCGGCGGAGAGTCCTTCGGGGAGGTTGGAGAGGAAGATCGCGACCACCGCCGGGAGACTCACCACGCCGCCGCCGATGAGACTGACTCCGATGGCGATCGACTCGGGGATCCCATCGATGAGACTTCCGACCACGATGGCCAACCCGCTCCCCGGGCACGACTCCTCGCTCGGCTGCTGGTGACCCGAGCGCTTCCGGTGCTTCGCGCCGCGGCGGTCGAGCATCCAGTTGGCGGCGGTGTACACCACCGCGCCCGCCAGGAAACCGAGCGCGATCGGGGTGAAGCCGCCACGGTGGTACGCCTCGTCCATCAGGTCGAAGGCGAGCGCGGAGATGAGCACCCCTCCGCCGAACCCCATGACGCCTGCGATCACGCGCCGCGGTACGGGCGCGAGATATCCGGCGGCGGCGCCGATGAGGAGCGCAGCGCCGGCAACGAACCCCCAGAGTCCCGCGACGAGCGTCATGGGCATCGAGCGTCCTCACTCTCCGAAGTACGACGGATGAGACGGGCGCGACGCCTCGTGTAGCGGCGCCGTCGCGCTCCATTCTGCACCGGCCACGTTGCACGCGCCACTGTGCGCGCCGTATCTTCGCTCGTCCCACCACACCCACGGAGCCACGACATGCGCTCGTTCGTCCTTCCGCTCTCTGCCGGCGCGCTGGTCACCCTGATCGGCGCGTGCACGCACGGGCAGCGCCCCACGACGGAGCCTGCCGCGACGCCGGTCACGGAGCCCGCCGCGGCTGCGCAGCCCTCCACGCCCACGCAGCGTCCCGCGACGCCCGCAGCGCCGTCCACCGCAACCGCATCGGCCTCGGCGTCGGCCTCGGCATCATCGGAGGCGGACAGCGCCGATCCCATCGCGACGCTCGTCGCGCGTCTCGACCTTGAGCATTACAAAGCCACCATCAAGGGGCTCACGCAGTTCGGCGACCGGCGGCAGGGGACCAAGCGCAATCGGGACGCGCTCGACTGGATCGAGCAGCAGCTCAAGAGCTACGGGTGCACGAACACCGAGCGTCTCACCTTCCAGTACGAGCCGCCACCGCCGCGCCCGCGCAACGGGCAGCAGCGCTTCCGTCGGCGCGATCCGAATCGGAGCGTTGGGGGCGGACGTCCGCGCGGGATTCGCATGCGCACCGGCGTGAACAACGACTCGCTCCGTCAGCCGGACCCGCGCATCCGCGCGCTCGATGCGGAACCGAGCACGCCGGGGGAGCGGCAGTCGGTCTACTGCACCAAGATCGGCAGCACGCATCCGGAGGAGATGTACATCGTGAGCGGGCACATGGACGGCATCGGCTGGGGTGAAGCGGCGAACGATGACGGCTCCGGCACCGCGGTCGTGATGGAGCTCGCGCGCGTGCTCAACAGCCCCGACGTGCAGACGGAGCGCTCCATCCGATTCATTCTCTGGAACAACGAAGAGACGGGACTCAACGGCTCGCGCGCGTACGTGGAGCAGCGCGCGTCGCTGCAGGGGAAGGAAGATCCCGCCGGCTCGGGGAAGTATCCGGAGCCCAAGTGGCTGGGGGTGATCCAGCACGACATGATGATGTTCGACCACGGGATGCCGCGCGCGGATGGGACGCTTTCTCCCGAGCAGCGCCCCGAGGCGGACGTGAACATCGAGTTCCAGAGCGCGTCCAAGTTCGCCGCGCAGGCGCAGGAGCTGGCGTGGTTCTTCGAGCGCGCGAACGAGAAGTACGCCACCGACTATCCCGCCTCCGTCGGTCCGCACATGACCAACACCGACTCGGCGCCCTTCCAGGATCTCGTCGCCGCCATCACGCTGCGCGAGAACGACCGCGGCACGCAGATCGGGAGCGGGTGGGACCCCAACTGGCATCAACCGACGGACGTGTTCACCACGTACAGCGACAAGGATTTCCGGTTGGGGCTGAACGCGGCGCAGACGACGTTGGGTGCGGTGAGCGAGCTGGCGGGGGTGAGGGTGGTGACGCCGTAGCGTTGCCGGGCGTCGACCGGATAGGTCGTGAGCATGTCTCGTATGACGTCCAACGAACCATTCAACCAGCAAGCCATGTCCAGCCTTGAGACGCGCCAGCCTGAGACGGGGGACCAGGTAGTGCGACCGACCAGGCCCACGCGCGATGAGCGCTTCCTGCGCGTCGTCATCGTGGTCGTGACCCTCCCGGTGCTCGGGCTCTCCATCACCTGCTGGCTGCTCGCCAGCCGCGCAGTGAGCGGCTCCTGGGGCGAAGCGCTTGCACCGACAGCAGCCGCGCTGGTCGGCGCGGTTGGCATCGTACCGCTCACCAGGATCGAGCGTCGCTGGGCGACGGCGCGCAGAGGAGCGCTCTGGTCCTCGATGATCGTGACGGTACTCGGAGCGGCTGCCGGCGCTGGCTCCGCAGGCCACTCGCGCCACGGTGCTCGCCGCGTTGCGTCGCCAGCACGCTGATGCGCTGATCGCAGTGACGGACTCGTCCGTGAGCATGGGAGAGCTGGTGTTTCGCTTCGGCGCGGACGGGCGGTTGCGCGCCATCGAGTCGCTCGATCCGTGACGGAGCCGGCTGTCGCTGGACGTGGCGCCGCGCTCTCCCGCGCGACACACTATTGCATGAACCGCACGCTCCTCCCTCGACCCGCCCTGCACTGCCTCACGCTCTGGAGCGTGATCGCGCTCGCCACTCCGGCGCTTGCACAGCGCACTCCCGCACCATCACGCGGCGATGTGGCCCGGGATTCCGCCGTCTACGTGGCCGTCCTCGAACGCCAGTACGACACGACGGGGTTCGTCGTGCGAAAGACGTGGCGGGACACATCCCTTGTCGTCACCATCGATGCTCAGGAGCCCGATTCCGGGACGATCGCCGAAGCCGAAGCGGCCCTGGCAGCCGCACTCCGGCTGCCGCCCACGTCCATCGTCCCCGCGCTTGGGCGATGGGGGAAGACGGCGTGGGTGAACGCGGACCAGACGGTTGCGACACACGACGGCGAAACGGATATTCGGATCGTCGCCTCACTCTCGCGCATCGGCTACTCTCGCGACCATCACTGGGCCGCGGTCCTCTTTCGCAGCGCCTGCAACGCCCTCTGCGGCGGCGTCGATCTCGTCCTCCTCGAGCACGGACCGGCCGGCTGGCGCGTCTATCGAACGCGGCGGCTGGTCTCCTATTGACGAGGCACTCTCATCAGGCCGCGCGCTGAGCGACCGCATCCAACCACGCGGCCCCCCGGAAAACGCGTCACGGATCGAGCGTCACTGGAGTGTCAGGGCGCGCCGATACATTCTGTGTCTTAGCTCTACCACACCGGAACACGCGGATCGAATCGACACCCGCCACGATTGATGGAACAACACCACCTCAGCTGGATCGCGAACTTCATCTGGGGAATCGCTGACGACGTCCTGCGCGATCTCTACGTCCGCGGCAAGTACCGCGACGTCATCCTCCCGATGACCGTGCTGCGCCGGCTCGATGTGGTGCTCGAGCCGACCAAACAGGCCGTGCTCGACATGAAGGCCTCGCTCGACAAGGCGGGAATCACGAACCAGGTCCAGGCGCTCCGCGAAGCGGCGGGACAGGACTTCTACAACACGTCGAAGTTCACGCTGCGCGACTTGAGGGCACGAGCCAGCCAGCAGCAGCTCAAGGCGGACTTCGAGGCGTACCTCGATGGGTTCTCCCCCAACGTGCAGGACATCCTCGAGAAATTCGAATTCCGCAATCAGATCCCGCGGCTCTCCAAAGCCGATGCCCTCGGCACACTGATCGAGAAGTTCCTCTCGCCGGACATCAACCTGAGCCCGAACCCCGTGGTGAACGCGGACGGCTCGGTGAAGCATCCGGGGCTCGACAACCACGGCATGGGCACGGTGTTCGAGGAGCTCGTCCGTCGCTTCAACGAAGAGAACAACGAGGAAGCCGGCGAGCACTGGACGCCGCGCGACGCGGTGCGGCTCATGGCGAAGCTGATCTTCCTTCCCATCGCCGACCGGATAGAGTCCGGCACCTACCTGCTCTACGACGGCGCCTGCGGCACGGGGGGTATGCTCACCGTGGCGGAGGAGACGCTCCAGCAGCTCGCCCGCGAGCACAGGAAGGAGGTCGCAACCCACCTCTACGGCCAGGAGATCAACGCCGAGACCTACGCCATCTGCAAGGCGGACCTTCTGCTCAAGGGCGAGGGGGACGCGGCGGACAACATCGTGGGTGGGCCGGAGCACTCGACCCTCTCCAACGACGCTTTCCCGTCGCGCGAGTTCGACTTCACGCTCTCGAACCCACCCTACGGGAAGAGCTGGAAGACCGACCTCGAGCGCATGGGTGGGAAGGACGGGATCAAAGACCCACGCTTCATCATCGAGCACGCAGGCGACCCGGAATACTCGCTCATCACTCGCTCGAGCGACGGCCAGATGCTCTTTCTGGCCAACATGCTGTCCAAGATGAAGCACGGCACCACGCTCGGCAGCCGCGTTGCCGAGGTGCACAACGGCAGCTCGCTCTTTACCGGCGACGCGGGACAGGGAGAGAGCAACATTCGCCGCTGGATCATCGAGAACGACTGGCTCGAGGCCATCGTCGCCCTGCCGCTCAACATGTTCTACAACACCGGCATCGCGACGTATATCTGGGTGCTCACCAACCGCAAGCCGGAGCATCGCAAGGGCAAGGTGCAGCTCATCGACGCGACGAGCTGGTACAAGCCGCTGCGCAAGAACCTGGGGAAGAAGAACTGCGAGCTTTCGCCCGAGGACATCCAGCGCATCTGCGACACGTTCCTCGAGTTCAAGGAAACGGAGCAGTCGAAGATCTTTCCGAACGAGGCGTTCGGCTACTGGAAGGTGACGGTCGAGCGGCCGCTGCGACTCGAGGGGATCGATCCCGAGCGGGCCTATGCCGCCAGGGAGATCAAGGCGCTCAAGGAAAGCGCGGAGCGAGCCGACGGTGCGCCGCCGGTCATCAAGAAGATCCACAGGAAGGGCACATCACCCGACCCACTGCGCGGGCTTTTCGAGACGCGGATCGGCGGCAAGCCTGTCGTGGTCGAGTACGAACCCGACAGCGAGCTGCGCGACACGGAACAGGTGCCGCTCCTCGAGGAGGGGGGCATAGAGGCGTTCCTGCGTCGGGAGGTGTTGCCGTACGCCCCCGACGCCTGGTACGTGCCCGACAGCGTCAAGATCGGCTACGAGATCAGCTTCACCCGCTACTTCTACAAGCCGCAGCCGCTCCGCCCGCTGGAGGAGATCCGGGCGGACATCCTGGCGGTGGAGAAGGAGACGGAGGGGCTGTTGGGCGAAATTCTCGATCTCACCGGTCCGGCCCGGTGACCGACGGCATCTTCGTCAGCAGCGTGCAGCGCGAGTTGGCCGAGGAGCGGCGCGCCATCCGCGAGTTCGTGTCGACGAATCAGCTGCTGCGACGGTTCTTTGACGTCTTCCTCTTTGAAGACCTGCCGGCGACTGATCGCCGTGTAGACGATGTCTATCTCGAGCACGTCGGGCGCTGCGCGATCTACCTGGGTGTGTTCGGGAATGAGTACGGGAGCGTAGACGCCCAAGGAGTGTCCCCCACGGAGCGCGAGTTCGATCACGCGACGGCGCTCGGCAAGACGCGCCTCATACTTCTCAAGGGAATCGACGACTCGGCGCGCGACCCGCGCATGCGATCGCTGATCGAGAAGGCCGTGGGCCAGGGACAGCTCATCCGGAAGCGGTTCTCGGAGGTCGACGGCCTGACATCGGCCGTGTACGCGAGTCTCGTCGATCACCTGGAGCGAACCGGCCGCCTGCGCACCAAGCCGTTCGACGCCGCCGCCTGTCCTGACGCGACGCTCGCGGACATCTCCTCGGATGCCGTCGAGCTCTTCCTGTCCCGTGCGCGGCAGGTGCGCGGCTACGCGCTCGGACCAGGAACGCCCACGAAGCAGGCGCTCATCCATCTGAACCTTCTCGATGGGGAAACGCCGAGCCACGCAGCCGTGCTACTCTTCGGCCTCAAGCCGCAGCACTTTCTCGTAACGTCCGAGGTGAAGTGCGCGCACTTTCACGGCACCGAGGTGGGCAAGCCGATCCCGTCGTATCAGATCTACCGAGGGACGCTGTTCGAGCTGATCGATCAGGCGGTGGACTTCGTGATGTCGAAGGTCGCGCGCAGCGTAGGCACGCGGGCGGAGAGCGTGCAGTCACCCGTCGAGTACGAGCTGCCGCCTGAAGCGGTGGCCGAGGCGATCGTGAACGCAGTGGCCCATCGGGACTACACGAGCAACGCGAGCGTGCAGGTGTCGCTGTTCGCCGATCGACTGGAGGTCTGGAACCCGGGCGAGCTCCCGCCGGCTCTGACTATCGAGCAGCTTCAGAGGCCGCACGCGTCGGTGCCGAGGAATCCGCTCATCGCGGAACCGCTGTTTCTCGCCGGCTACGTCGAGAAGGCGGGGACGGGCATTCTCGACATGATTGCCCGGTGTCGCGAAGCGGGGCTGCCAGCGCCGGAGTTCAGGCAAGAGGGTGGAGAGTTCATCCAGGTACTGCGGCGGCCAGGAGGTGTAGCGACCCCACAGGTCACCCCCCAAGTCACCACCTCATCCAAGACGTTCAGTGACAGTGAGTTGAGCGACATCGCCTCCGTGCTCGGCGTGACGACCCCCCAAGTCACCCCCCAAGTCGCCACGCAAGTCCTCCGCATCATCGAGGCGGCACGCACGGCCCCGGCCTCTCGTGAGGAGCTTCAGCGGGCGACCAATCTTTCGGACCGGAAGCACTTCCGGACTGCCTACCTCGAGCCGCTCGTGAAGGCGGGCTGGCTCGAGCGAACGATCCCAGAGAAGCCGACGAGCCGACTTCAGCGATATCGGTTGGGTGAGCCTGCGCGAACGTGGCTGACGCGGCGATCCCGCGCGAGGCGCGGTCAATGACTGGTCATTTGAAGCTTGGCGACAAGGGCTTTCTCTCGCGCGACATCACGGTGCTGGACCTGTTGATGAATCGCAGCGACATGCACCACGTCTACTCCAGGAAGGACCTCAAGTCGCAGGGTGTCTCCCGCACGCGCTACAACCAGATCGCCAACTTCGTGCTCGCCCAGAGCGAGAGCAACATCGCCGATGGCGACAAGCCGCCTGAGCAGTACTTCAATGAGCTGGCCGAGCAGGCGGACGGCGGCAAGAAGAAGTACGGCGGCATTACCGACGAGGGCGATCTGCGCGCCAACCTTCGCGCGAGCTGCATCCCCGCGTCGATGCTGGACGGCGCGATTCCGGAGTACGACGACCTCCTCGAGGAGCGGCGCAAGCTCATGGCGCTCAAAATGAAGCGCTGGTTCGAGGCGCTGTAATGATCGACGGGCTCAGGCGGTATCCGGCGTACAAGGACTCCGGCATGGCGTGGCTGGGGGAGGTGCCGGAGCATTGGAACGTCCTGCCAAATCGTGCAGTCTTTACCGAGGTCAAAGAACGCAATCATCCGAACGCTGACATGCTGTCGGTGACCATCACAAAGGGGGTGATCCGTCAGCGAACTCTGCTCGAAGACAGCTCGAAGAAGGACAGCTCAAACCAGGACAAGTCGGCCTACAAGCTCGTCCGCCCCGGCGACCTCGCCTACAACAAGATGCGCGCTTGGCAGGGCGCGATCGGGGTCTCTGAGCACAGGGGAATCGTCAGTCCGGCATATGTGGTACAGCGACCGCGTGACGGTGCGTCGCCCCGCTACCTGCACTATCTGCTTCGGACTCCGGTCTTCGCGAAGGAGGCCGAGCGATGGTCTTACGGGATTACCTCAGATATGTGGAGCCTGCGGCCCGAGGATTTCAGGATGATTTACTCGTGCCTGCCGCCTCTCGCAGAACAATCCGCCATCGTCCGCTTCCTCGACTATGTGGACCGGCGGATTAGGCGTTACATCCGCGGGAAGCAGAAGTTGATCAAGCTGCTGGAGGAGCAGAAACAGGCCGTCATCCACCGCGCCGTTACCCGCGGTCTCGATCCTAACGCCCGCCTCAAGCCGTCCGGTGTGGAGTGGATGGCGGATGTGCCAGAGTATTGGGAGGTAGTCGCACTGCGTCGGCGTTGGTCAGTGACGGACTGCAAGCATCTCACGGTTCCGTTTATTGAGGATGAAGAAGGTATACCGCTCGCGAGCGTGAGAGAGGTTCAGTCGTTCGAGTTGTCGCTGGCGAATGCTAAACGTACGACTCGCGAGCACTATTACAGCCTAATCGAGGGTGGTCGAAAGCCCAAAGTGGGCGATCTGATCTACTGTCGCAATGTCAGTGTTGGATCAGCAGCGATCGTTACGACAGAACAGCCGCTGGCGATGGGGCAGGATGTGTGTCTCATTCGGTCCGACGATGAGAATCAGCGATATCTCAATTACTTCCTACGAAGCCCGACGATGCGCCATCAGCTGGCCACGCTCCTTGTTGGATCGACGTTCAATCGCATCAACGTGGCCGATATCAAGGCGCTGCTAGTCATTGTCCCGCCAAGAGCAGAACAAGACGCGATCGCGAAGTACCTGGACAACGAATTGGCAGAAGTTGTTCGTGCACAGGTTTTGGCAGAGAAGGAGATCGCACTTATCCGCGAGTTTCGCACCCGCCTGATCGCCGACGTAGTCACCGGCAAGCTCGACGTGCGCGAGGCGGCAGCGCGGCTGCCGGACGAATCCGAGGAGCCCGAGCCGCCCGACGAAACCGAGCTTGAGAGCGACACGGAGGATGAAGCAACCGTCGACGACGCCATCGAGGTTCATGAGGACGCCGTAGCGTGACCACCGATACCTCCGAACGCGGCCTCGAGCGGCTCATCTGCACGACGCTCACCGGATCGCCCTGCGACCCGGGCACGGTCACACCCGCCGGCGTCGACGAGCGGCCCGCCGTGTACGCCGCAGGCTGGCTCGGCGGCCGCCCGGACGACTACGACCGCGAGTATTGCGTCGACCTCGCCCAACTGTCGGTCTTCCTGCGCATGACGCAGCCCGACGTGGCCGACGCGCTCGACCTCGCCCACGATGGTCCGACCCGCCGCAAGTTCCTCGCGCGCCTCCAGGGCGAGATCACCAAGCGCGGCACCATCGACGTGCTGCGCAACGGCATCAAGCACGGGCCGCATCACCTCGATCTCTTCTACGGCACCCCCTCCCCCGGCAACACGAAGGCCGCCGAGCGCTACGCCGCCAACCGCTTCAGCGTCACCCGGCAGCTCCGCTACAGCCGCGACGAGACGCAACGCGCGCTCGACCTGGGGCTGTTCATCAACGGACTGCCGGTCGCCACCTTCGAGCTCAAGAACAACCTGACCAAGCAGACGGTCCACGACGCCATCGAGCAGTACCAGCGCGACCGCGACCCCCGCGAGAAAATCTTCGAGCTCGGCCGCTGCGTGGTGCACTTCGCCGTCGATGACCAGGACGTGTACTTCTGCACGCACCTCAAGGGGAAGGGCTCATGGTTCCTCCCCTTCAACCAGGGATGGAACGACGGCGCGGGCAACCCGCCCAATCCGAACGGGCTCAAGACCGACTACCTCTGGAAGCGCATCCTCACGCGCGATGGGCTGACGGACATCCTCGAGAACTACGCGCAGATCGTCGAAACGAAGGACGAGAAGACGGGCAAGAAGAAGGCGCTCCAGATCTGGCCGCGTTTTCACCAACTCGACGTGGTGCGCCGCCTTCTCGCCGATGCACGCGCGAACGGCGTCGGGCAGCGCTACCTGATCCAGCACTCGGCGGGGAGCGGCAAGTCGAACTCCATCGCCTGGCTCGCCCACCAGCTCATCGGCTTGCAGCAAGACGGCGCGTCCCTCTTCGATTCGATCATCGTCGTCACCGACCGGCGCATCCTCGACCAGCAGATCCGCGACACCATCAAGCAATTCGCGCAGGTGGGCGCGACGGTCGGACACGCCGAGCATTCGGGGGACCTGCGAAGGTTCCTCGCCGAGGGGAAGAAGATCATCATCTCCACGGTGCAGAAGTTCCCCGTCATCCTCGACGAGATCGGGAGCGAGCACCGCGGGGGGCGGTTTGCCATCGTCATCGACGAGGCGCACTCGAGCCAGGGCGGGCGCACCTCGGCGGCGGTCGCGATGGCGCTTTCCCCTGCAGGAACGAGCGACGAGGACGAGACGCTCGAGGACAAGATCAACCGGCTGATGGAGACGAAGAAGCTCCTGCCGAACGCCAGCTACTTCGCCTTCACCGCCACGCCCAAGAACAAGACGCTCGAGATCTTCGGCGCCCCCGAGCCGCAGCTCGACGGCACCGTGAAGCACCGCCCCTTCCACAGCTACACGATGAAGCAGGCCATCCAGGAGCGCTTCATCCTGGATGTGCTGCAGAACTACACCCCGGTCGAGAGCTACTACCGGCTGATCAAGAGAGTGGAGGGTGACCCGGAGTTCGACACCAAGCGCGCAAAGAAGAAGCTGCGCCGCTACGTGGAGAGCAACGACCACGCGATCCGCCTCAAGGCCGAGATCATGGTGGATCACTTCCACGAGCAGGTGCTCGCGCTGAACAAGATCGGCGGCCAGGCGCGCGCCATGGTGGTGACGAGCGGCATCGAGCGCGCCATCCAGTACTTCCACGCGATCCGCGACTATCTGAGCGAGCGCAAGAGTCCCTACAAGGCGATCGTGGCGTTCTCCGGCGAGCACGAGTACGGCGGCGTGAAGGTGACCGAAGCGTCGCTCAACGGTTTTCCATCGAGCCAGATCGCCGACAAGATCGAGGAGGACCCGTACCGCTTCCTCATCTGCGCCGACAAGTTCCAGACCGGCTACGACGAGCCGCTGTTGCACACGATGTATGTGGACAAGGTGCTCTCGGGAGTGAAGGCGGTGCAGACGCTATCGCGACTCAACCGCGCGCACCCCAAGAAGCACGACGTCTTCGTGCTCGACTTCATGAACGACGCGGACACCATCCAGATGGCGTTCGCCGACTACTACCGCACCACGATCCTGGCCGAGGAGACAGACCCGAACAAACTGCACGACCTCAAGGCGGCGCTGGACGGCTACCAGATCTACGCGCCCGAGCAGATCGACGAGCTGGTGGAGCTGTACCTGAGTGGCGCTGACCGCGACCGACTCGATCCCATCCTTGACGCGTGCGTGGCAGACTATCGCGAGCCGCTGGACGAGGACGCGCAGGTAGAGTTCAAGGGGAAGGCGAAGGCCTTCTTGCGCGCCTACGGATTCCTCTCGTCGATTCTCCCGTACACCAACGCGGAGTGGGAGAAGCTGTCGATCTTCCTGACCTTTCTTGTCCCGAAGCTGCCGGCGCCTATCGAGGATGACCTGTCAAGGGGAATTCTCGAGGCGATCGACATGGACAGCTACCGGGTGGAGAAGCAGGCCGTCGTTCGCATTCAGCTTCCCGATGAGGACGCGGAGATCGAACCGGTACCCACCTCTGGTGGCGGTCACAGACCCGAGGCGGAGCTCGACCGGCTCTCGAACATCATCAAGGCGTTCAATGATCAGTTCGGGAACATCACGTGGACCGACGCCGACCGCGTGCACAAGCTCATCACCGAGGACATTCCCAGCCGCGTCGCGGCGGACAAGGCGTATCAGAACGCCCGGCAGAACTCCGACAAGCAGAACGCGCGCATCGAGCACGACAAGGCGCTCGCGCGCGTGATGAACGCCCTCCTCAAGGACGACACCGAGTTGTTCAAGCAGTTCGTGGACAACGAGGGATTCCGGCGGTGGCTCACGGACACCGTCTTCGGCCTCACGTACGAGGGTACGGGATCAGGTGGCGCCGGTGCGGGGCGCACTCAACCTTCGGCGTGACCCGGTCCACGCGACCGTCATGCTGACGCCACCGGACGCGCTCAGAGTCACGATGCAGCCGGTGAGTCCACACCAGCCCGCCGCACCTCACCCCTTCGGCGTCAGCCTGAACAATCCCCCCGGATTGGCGTCCTCCACCAACCACACGGCACCGTCCGGCGCGACGGCAACGTCGCGGACCTGGTGCCCGACGTCCCATCGCTCCGCCGGCGTGGCGCCGCCCTTCCCGTCGAAAGTGATCCGGCTGAGTGACTCGGTGGGCATTCCACCTACGAGCGCCGACCCGTTCCACTGCGGGAACATCGCGCCCTGGTAGAAGGTGAAGTTGCCCGGCGCGATGACGGGCACCCAGTAGATGACCGGCTTGGCGAGATCCGCACGCGTGTCCGGCTTCGGGATCGGTGTGCCGTCGTAGTTGTTGCCGTACGACACGAGCGGCCAACCGTAGTTCTTTCCTGGCTCGATCAGATTCAGCTCATCGCCCCCGCGCGGACCGTGCTCGAGCTCCCAGAGCTGTCCGTTCGGTGCGAAGGCGAGACCGTACGGCGTGCGATGTCCCATGGTCCACGTTTCCGACGGCGTGAGGTTCGGCCCCGGGAACGTGTACGTGCGCACGACGGGCGCGTTCTTGGCGAGCTCCGTGTTGCGTGGCGGGTTGATGATGGGAATCGACCGCGCACCGGTCTCCCCTGCGTGCGGATTCCCAGGCGCCGGCTTTCCGTCGAGTGTGAGACGGAGGATCTTGCCGAGCGGCGAGTTGGGATCCTGCGCCGGCGTCATGCGCTGCCGCTCGCCGACGGTGAGGAACAGATACTTCCTGTCCGGCGAGAAGGCGACGGCACCACCGAACTGTCCGCCGCGTCCTCGTCCTCCGTCACGCCAGATGACCTGCAGTCCTTGAAGACTCGCCGACCCGCCGGTGATGTCGGGACGCGCTCTCGCCAGCGCGAGGCTCGACTCGGTCCCGTCTTCGTTGGGCTCCGCATACGTGAGATAGATGCTGTGATCGGTGGCGTAATTCGGAGAGATGTAGACGCCGAGCATGCCGCCCTGCCCCTGATGCAGCACGGCGGGGACGTTGGCGACCGGTGTCTTCTCACCCTGCTGCGTGACCAGCCAGAGCCCACCGACCTTCTCGGTGATGAGCATCCGCCCGTCGGGGAGGAACGCGATGCGCCACGGCAGGTTGAACGTCGCCACCTGCGTCATGGTGAACGGCAGGTCATCCTCGGCCTTGATTCCGCCCGCGTTGATCTGCGCGTGCGCGGCCGTGGACAGGAGGGTGAGCGACAGCATGGCAGGAACGACGAACTTCATCGGATTCCCCCGCGTGGATGCTCCGTTGTGACGGAGGCAAACTCGAGCCGCGGTGCGTGAGCTTAGCCTGTCGACGGACGGAGAAGTTGTCGGACGACGACGCGTGACGTCGAAAGCGATGCACAACCAGCCGCTATATGCACGCTGCATGCGCGTGGATATACACGTGCCGGGGGAGTTGCGCCAGCCGGACGCACTACAGCGTCACACAGCGCTCACAGCGCCGATGCGGACCGTCGCACGGCGCCACGAGCTGCCGCTGCGTTCGAGCACTGCACACCCGCCACGAGGGGCCATGGTGGCGCATGGGAGAGCTGCGCGGTCTCCGCGCGCGTTCCGCATGGCCGCGCGAGAGCGTGCGCTCCGTCGCCGTCGAGCGAGCCGGCCTCACCTCACCGGCGAGGCGTGGTGCCCATGTGCTCGTCGAGCTCCCGCATGGCCGCCTCGTAGTAGCGGTCGGGTGCCGTCAGCTCGTGCACCGGCGGAGTGCTGGGTTTCGGGGACGGAGAGAAGAAGAAGCGCGCCACTTTGTACAGCCCATAGCCGACCACGCCGACGACGGCGAGCTTGAGCGCCAGCACCGCTAGACCGAACAGTCCGCCGAGGATTCCGAGCGTGAGCGCGAGCGCCACGATGCCGAGCGGAATCGCGATCGCGAGCCCGATGATGATCTTCAAGAGCGTCCACAGAATACGCATTGCTCCTCCGGTCCAGAACGCGTGGCGGCCCCAAGGCCGCCCTGGCGGCGTCGCACCGCCCATCCATCCGTACGGAAGGGCAGAGCGCAGGTTCCAGTCTTGCACGCCGCTCTCTGGCGCCGGATGCTGGAGCGCGTTCTCGCCGGTGACAGTCGGGTGCTCGGCATTCCGGCCGCGGCGCTGCGGCCGTTCCCATTGACATTCGATGTATGGGCACCATACTCTATACATCGAGACCCGATGGAAACGCCGCGCCACCCGTCACGCCGCCCGCCATGCCCACGATGCCGCTCGATCTGCTCCAGGGGACGCTCGACCTCCTGATCCTCAAGACGCTCGCGTGGGGCCCGGCCCACGGCTACGCCATCGCGCGCTGGATCCAGCAGCTCACCGGACAGGTGCTGACGGTGGGCGAGGGCTCGCTCTACCCCGCGCTGCACCGACTGGAGGAGCGCGGCGCGATCACCGCCGAGTGGCGGCTCACGGAGCACAACCGGCGGGCGAAGTTCTACACGCTGACCAGCAAGGGACGGCAACAGCTCCGCGCCGAGACGGCCACGTGGACGCAGTTCGTCGACGCGATGGCGAAGGTGCTGCGCGCCACAGAGCAGCCGGCCTGACGAGGCGACGCTCATGGCCGACGCACCGCGCTGGCGGCGCTACCTCCGCTTCTGGGGCTCATACCCTGCCGCCGATCTCGACGACGAGCTGACGTTTCACATCGAGATGCTGGTGCAGGAGCTCGTCGACGCCGGGATGTCCACCTCCGCGGCGCGCGCTGAAGCCGAGCGCCGGTTCGGCGCGGTGCGGCCCGTACGAGAAGCCTGTCTCACCATCGACCAGCGCCGCGCGCGGCGCGATGCACGGACGGACAGCATGCACGCACTCGCTCAGGATGTTCGCTACGCGCTCCGCTCGATTCGCATGACGCCCGGCTTCTCTGGCGTAGTCGTGCTCACGCTCGCGCTCGGCATCGGCGCGGCGACGGCGATGTTCAGCGTGGTGGATCGCGTGCTTCTGCGATCGTTGCCGTATCCCGCGTCCGAGCAGCTCGTCGCGCTCTCGCAATCGGGAAGCGACTTCTATCACTCGTATTCGAACTACCTCGACTGGAAGGAGCGCAGCCAGGGACTCTTCTCGAACATCGTCGCCTGGCAGAGCACCAACTACGGCATCAGCGGCGACGGCCAGCCGGAGGTGCTGTGGGGCGACCGGGTGTCGGCGAGTGCCGCAAAGATGCTCGGCGTGACGCCGCTCCTGGGGCGTACCTTCCACCCCGAGGAAGAGCTCGTCTCGAGCGAGCGGGTGGTCATGATCAGCGAGCGGCTCTGGAAGCGCCGCTTCGGCGGCGATCCGCACGTGATCGGGCGCGCGCTCACGATGAGCGGGTTTCCGTTCACGATCGTCGGCGTGCTTCCCTCCTCGGCGCGCGTGCGTCTGCCCACCGATCTGGCGTACGACCGGCAACCAGACTTCTGGATGCCGCTCCGGCTCACGGAAGAAAGCGCGCCGCGCTCCCTGCACTTCCTCGGCATCATGGCGCGCGTGGCGCCCGGGCTCACACCCGCCCAGATGCGCAGCGGACTCCAGGCGATGTCGGCGGCGCTCGCGCGCGACGGCGTGGACACGGTGACCATCGACGCGGCACCGCTGAGCACGCGTGTCGCCGGCAATACCGGCCGGCCGTTGGGGATCCTGCTCGGCGCCGTCGGGATGCTGTTGCTCATCGCCTGCGCCAACGTCGCGAACCTGCTGCTCGCCCGTGCGGCAGTGCGCGAGCGTGAGCTCGGCATCCGCGTGGCCCTCGGCGCGGGTCGCACGCGCATCTTCGGGCAGTTGCTCGCCGAGTCGGTGGTGCGCGCGCTGTTCGGCGGTGCGGCCGGCGTGGCGCTCGCCTACGCGAGCATCTGGGCGGCGCATCGCTGGCTCGACGTCACGCTCCCCCGATTCCATGAAGTCCAGGTCGACGCGCGCGTCCTCGGCTTTGCCGTCGCCCTCTCCGTGGCTGCCGGTATCCTCTTCGGCATCGCGCCGGCGCTGCGCGCCATGCGTGCGCGTCCAGGCGACGTGCTGCGCGAGGGAGGGCGCGGACTGCACGGCAGCGTGCACAAGGATCGTGTGCGGCGCGCTCTGATCGTGGCCGAGGTGTCGTTCTCGTTCGTGCTGCTCGTGGGGGCCGGCCTCCTCCTCCGCACGCTCGACCGACTGCTCGCCGTCGATCGCGGCTTCGATCCGACACACGTTCTTACCGCACAGATCGCCCTGTCGGGGCGCCGATACCCCGACTCCACCGCCATTCGCGGATTCTACCAGCGGTTTCTGACGGAGGTGAGAAGCATTCCCGGTGTGGCGAGCGCGGGGTTTACGAGCGAGTTGCCCGGCCCCGGCACCAGCGGCGGCATCGAGATCGATGGCGAGAGCTTCCCGCCGAACCAGCGGCCGAACGTGGAGAAGCGCATCGTCAGTGAAGGGTACTTCGAGACTCTCGAGGCGCGTCTCGTCGCCGGCCGCTTCTTCACGGCCAGCGATGCGCCGGGGATGACGCCGGTGGTGATCGTCAATCGGACGTTCGTGGAGCGCTGGCTGAAGGACCGCAATCCGATCGGCCAGCGCGTGGATTTCTTGTGGGACACACAGGGGTTGCAGACCATCGCCGGCGTCGTGGACGACATCCATGAGACGACGTCGGACGGCCCGCCCAGGCCGGCGATGTACATCGTGGCAGAGCAGCACCCGGTGCCGTGGATGACGCTCGTCGTGCGGAGCGACGCGGACGAGAGCTCGCTCGTCACCGCCATCCGCGCCAGGCTCAAGGCCATCGATCCGGAGCTGCCGCTGGCGGACGTGCGGACGCTGAGCGACATCGTGGGAGCGAGTGTGGCGAGCCAACGACTGTCGGCATCGATCCTCACGACCTTCGCGATGCTCGCGCTCGCGCTCGCGGCCGTCGGGCTCTACGGCGTGATCAGCTATTCGGTGGCGCAGCGTGCGCAGGAGCTCGGCATCCGCGCGGCGCTCGGCGCGGGGCGCGGCCGTCTGCTGCGGCTCGTGCTGCGGCAGGGCGCCGGTCTTCTCATCTCGGGGCTCGTGGTGGGGATCGTCGGAGCGCTCGCGGCGGGACGGCTGCTGGCGAGTCAGCTCTTTGGTGTCGGCGCTTCGGATCCCGCGACATTCGTCACCGTGGCACTCGTGCTGAGCGGCGTCGCGCTCCTCGCCACCGCGATCCCCGCCATGCGCGCGACGCACGTCGATCCGGCGGTGACGTTGCGGACAGACTAGCGGCCTCCAGGTCGGTCTCCGTCACCACTCTCGACAGCGCCACCTCGTGGCCGGCCGCGCAGGCCAGCGCGGGAATGGACCTTGCTCCGTGCGCTCCTCGGCTCGATTTTGATCGGGCCGTCGTGGGTTCCGATGATCATCGTGACAGACCTGTACTTCCGGAGGCCGCGTGTCTCGATCCGTTCCGCGCTCCCTCGCTGCGCTCGCCTTTGCCGCTCTCATCCTTGGCGCCGCGCCATCACGAGCGGCGTTCACGATTACGAGCACTGATGTCAAGGACGGGGGGACCATCTCGCTCAAGCACGTGTTTAACGGGATGGGGTGTAACGGGCAGAACATCTCCCCCGCGATCGCGTGGCACGACGCGCCCGCCGGCACGAAGAGCTTCGCGCTCACCATGTACGACCCCGACGCACCCACCGGGAGCGGATGGTGGCACTGGGTGGTGTACAACATCCCCGCTACGACGACATCGCTCCCCGCGGGTGCCGGCGACGCGTCGAAGAACCTGCTCCCCGCCGGCGCGGTGCAGGGGCACACCGACTTCGGCACCACGGGCTACGGCGGTCCGTGCCCGCCGCAGGGAGACAAGCCGCATCACTATCACTTCACCGTCTACGCGCTCGACGTGGAGAAGATGGACATCCCCGCGCAGGCGACGGCGGCGTACGTAGGGTTCAACATCCACGGGCACATGCTGGGGAAGGCGGAGCTGACGGCGTTGTACGGGCGGTAGAGTTTTTCTCGAAGGGAAGTTGGCCGCCGGGCGTGCCACGCTCGGCGGCGCCCACGCTCAGCGCAGCGCTATCAACACCACTCGCGTAGCACGCTCTCTTTACGGGCGTCCGACTGCGCTGCACGTTCCTGCATCCTTGCCACGGGAATCGTCTCATGACAGCGCGTCTGTCCCCGGCCGTCTGCGTCGCCTGGTGCGTCACCGCGCTGCTCATGGGCGCTCATCCGTCACCACGCTCCGCGTCCGCCGCGCCTCCTGATCTCATCCTCACCGGCGGCAAGATCTTCACCGCCGACTCGACGCACCCATGGGCCGAGGCGATCGCGATCCGCGGGGAGAGGATCGTCGCCGTCGGTACGAACGCGGATGTGCACCGCCTCGGACAGGGCGCGACGCGAGAGATCGCACTCCACGGACGCGTGGTGATCCCCGGCATCAACGATGCGCACGACCATCTTGGCGATGTGCCGGTGGGCGTCGACGTGCGCACGAGCGCCGAGCCGACGCCGGATCCGGGCGCCGTGCAGGTCATCGATTCCATCCGTGCCGTCGCCGCGCGCGTCCCGGCCGGCACGTGGATCAAGGTCACCATCGGCCTGAGTGTTCTGAGCGACACGACCGTGCGTCGAGCCGTTCTCGATCGTGTCGCTGCCGGTCGCCCCGTCCTTCTCTGGACCTGGTGGGGACACGGCGCGATCCTGAACACCGCCGGCCTTCGTGCGCTCGGTATCGATGAGAGCGCGGCTGACCCGCTCGGCGGCTGGTACGAGCGCGACGTGTCCGGCCGCCTCACCGGCGCGATGTACGAGTACGCGGAGTGGAGCGCGCTGCGGCGCCTGTATTCAACGGGCTCGGAGCGCGCGCTCGTGGACGGGCTGCGCGCGTACGCCGACTCGGCAATTCTCCTGGGAGTGACGACGGTGCAGGACATGGCGGGCCTCGTCACCCCCACGCTCACCGTGCGCGCCTTTCGCGACGCAGACCTGCCGATGCGCGTGCGCCTCATCCGGTGGTCCAATCCGAACGCCTCCGGCCGGAACGAGGCGGAGTGGGACACAGTACCAGCGCGGGTCTCGCCGTGGGTCGTGGTCTCGGGGCGAAAGTGGGTTCTCGACGCGACCCCCATCGAGGAGAACGCGCTCATGCGCCGCCCCTATCCGGGGCGGCCGGGTTGGTATGGCCGACTCAACTTCCCGCTCGACACCATACGGGCGATGCTCCGTGACGCACTCCGGCCGGGCGCGGCGCAGCTCGCCTTGCACATCGTCGGCGACAGCACCGGTGCGCTCGTGATCGATGCGATGGAGGCGCTCGCACCCGACTCGGTGTGGCGACCGCTCCGGGTGCGCTTCGAGCACGGCGGCGGGATCGCGGGGGCGCAGATCGCCCGTGCACGCCGGCTCGGCATCATCATCTCGCAGCCGCGTCCGGAAGGCGCACCGCTGCGCTCGTGGTTGGAGGCGGGTCTCACAGTAGCGTACGGCTCGGACATGCTGCGGAATCCATACTATCACCTGATGATCGCCGTCACCGAGCCGACGGCGCCGGACCAGGCGATCTCGCGCGAGGCAGCGGTGACCATCTTGACGCGCGGTTCGGCGTACGCAGAGTTCGCCGAGCACGAGAAGGGAACGCTCGCCCCCGGAATGTTGGCCGATCTCGCGGTGCTGTCGCAGGACGTGTTCACCGTTCCAGCCGCAGCGTTGCCAGCGACCACGAGCGTGCTCACCATCGTCGGAGGCCGGATCGTCCATGACCAACTCTCGCACACGACATCGACCGGCGTCTCCGAGCATTAGCCGGCCCACTTCGCTTACACGGGCGCGCCAGGAATCCGACCGGGACTGTTCCAGCGGGTAATCGATCGGCTGTACGTTGACGATGCGATGAAGCCGGCGAGCAGTGTGAGAAGCGCGTTGCTCCGTTCGCTTCCAGTGACATCCGCTCGCGGTTCGTCGCGGATGCCAGGCCGCAGAAGACATGGACCGCAACCACGTTGCACGGGAGATTCACATGAAGCGCGTCACTGGCATCGGCGGGATCTTCTTCAAGGCGAAGGATGCTCCGGCGCTGCAGGCATGGTACAGGACGCACCTCGGCATCGATGTCCAGCCGTGGGGCGGCGCGGCGTTCCAGTGGGTGGACTCCAGCGGCAAGGCCACGGGAGGGACGACCGTGTGGTCGGTCGTTCAGGAGGACAGCAAACAGTTCGCACCGAGCGATGCCTCGTTCATGATCAATTATCGTGTGGAGGACCTGCGCGCGCTGGTCGCCGCGCTCAAGGCGGAAGGGTGCAACGTGCTCGACAAGATCGACGAGTCCGAGTACGGCATTTTCGCCTGGGTGATCGACCCCGAGGGGAACAAGGTGGAGCTGTGGCAGCCGCCGGAGGGGCGGTAGGGCGAGCGGTTGCTCGCGCGCGCTCACCCGCGTCCCGCCACCGCCATGGAAACGCCGAGGATGATGAGCAGCACGCCGATCACTCGGCGGAACGCCTGCGGCGGGATGTGGCCGAGCACGCGGGCGCCGATTGATGTGCCGATCACGACGCCTGCGGTGGCGATGAGTATGAGCGGCCAGATACCGATCAGCTCGCGCGACGCGGTAGCGAGGTAGACCGGAAGCCGCGCGGCGTCGACGAAGAGCGCGATCGCTGTGGCGGTGGCGACGAACGACTCTTTGGGGACGTCGAAGCCCAGGAGCGCGGCGGTGCGGATGCCGCCCTGGTTGCCGACCATGCCGCCGAGCGCGCCGGAGAGCGCGCCCGCGATCCACGCCGCGCGTCGTCCCCAGCGAACGTGTCGCATCCAACCGGTGAGCTCCGATGCGCCGGCGAGTGCGACGACTACGCCGAATACTATTGTCAGCGCGCGACTCGAGGTGTGCTCGTGCGCGAGCGCGCCGATCAGTCCGCCTATCGCGCTCGCGATGCCGAAGCCCACGAGCACGCGACGGTCGACGTGTGCGCGGAGGAGCCAGAAGCGCTGCGCGGTGCCCACCGCGTGCGGGATGGCGATTGCGGCGACGGCGAGCTTGGTGCCCGTCTCGAGTGCGAGGACGGGCGTGAGGAGGCTCCCGATGCCGAAGCCGGCCACGGCGGCGATTGCGGCGGCGACGATCGCGACGAGGGTGAGGAGGGAGGGGAGGAGCACGGTGCGTGATCGTGGTGGCGGAGCGACGGGCGCGAGGTGTGGTGGGTGAGGGTGGGTTGCAGTCTAATTGGGCAGGGGTGGGTGAGTGGGTGGCAAGTCAAAGACCGCTGCAAAGAGCGCTCGCGCGTACGTGGAGTGCGCGCGGTGAGCTGCGCTCGTGCAACGGCCGCCAGCCCAGGGGACGGTCGCCACTACGGATGCAAGCACGCCAGGGCAGGACTCACAGGTGGCGGGCGTATATCTATGCAGAGTTGCCGGATCGGGCTGCGGAGCGCATCGTGGCGAGGGTTGGGTTGGGAGGGAGGTCCAGATTGGGAGGGATGTCCGATAGACATTGGGCGGCTCTCGCGCGCCGCCTAGGAGGGGAAGTGGAGTGGACTGAGCAGCAGCGCGCTGAGCTCGCGGCACACTATGCCCGGATCGGCTACGCGACTGGTGAGCTGTGGCCCGCGCCGCCGGCGGAGTGGTCGCCAGAGCGGCTACTCGGGCTGTTCCGTCGCGTTCCCGACGGAGCGGGGCGGGCGGGGTACATGGCCGCCCTCGCCGAGGAGGCTCGGGATCCGTAAGGGCCGGGCCTTGGCGCCCCGCCGCCCAGCGAGTGCTTGCGGCGGACGTGGCACGCATGCATGACGGCGATCTGCTCGCCGTCAGCATAGAGCGGAGCAACCGGCATCACGCCCGCCGATGGCGGCCACGCAGCTGAAGCCGGACGCTACACACCCCCCAAGCCCCTACCCCGTTCGACCTGCCCACCGCTGCTCTACTCCGAAGCATGCGACCACCTCCGCCACCTCGACTCAGCCTCCTCCAGGCGCGCAATGCGGATACTGCGGTAATCTTTCGGCGCGGGCCCAGCAAGTGGGTGGAAGTCATCCGCTGGAACACCTATCGCGATGTCTTCCAACGCGGTCAATGGTTTCACGGCCGCATCTATCAGCGCCGGTCCGACCTCTCGCCCGATGGAGAGCACCTCCTCTACTTCGTCTCGAAGTTCTCGGGTTGCAATATCGCGGATGGCTACACCTATGCGTGGACAGCCG
This sequence comes from Gemmatimonadaceae bacterium, assembly GCA_035701265.1. Taxonomy (GTDB): domain Bacteria; phylum Gemmatimonadota; class Gemmatimonadetes; order Gemmatimonadales; family Gemmatimonadaceae; genus DASSNU01. The sequence continues at coordinate 195,586 of DASSNU010000015.1, forward strand.
TGAGCCGGCCACCGTGGCTCACCGCGCTTGCGCTCTGGCCAAAAGGGAACTGCTGGTGGGGCGGCGGGCTCTTTCTAAGTAATCGACGCGTCCTGTTGAATCACCGGCCGCGAGAGGCCTCGTTCCATCCCAATCACAAGCCTCCCGCTACGCTACGTGTTGACCCGAATCCAGACGCAAGCGGAGAGGACGATCCACTGTACTCCACACGCTTGACTCGCGACGGCTGGGTAGTGACGCAGGAGTGGGAGCGGCAGCGGCCCACAAGTTGGAAGGAGGGCTTCCGCACGATCACGCCTGAACGTCGCGAGCGCGTTCATCCGAGCGGTCACATCACGCTGCGGATGGAGCGGTCGTTCTCGGGCTACCGCTATCGCGAACGGTTTGAGATCCTCTCGGCCCGCGGGGCGCCGGATCTCACTGGCGTTGACTGGGCAGATTGGGATCGCGGCGGCCGCCTCGTTTTTCTTCGGCATAGCGCAGTGTGGGTAGCGCGCGTCAATGGAGACAGTATCGAGCCGCCGACGCAATTGATCGACTTGACCGACGACAAGCCGACCACTCGCGAAGCTCCGCCCAGCGCGCACAAGTGGTAGGCTCCGATGTGCGGCTGCGGAACGACCGCTGCCGTTGGTCCACTGCAGTGGTTGGACGCGCCCGGCGCGTGTCCGTGCCGCTGACACACACCGCCCTCACCACGTGCCCCGACGCGCTACCCCTCAGCAGCCCGCTTTCCCACCACCCCGGGGTGACGCCGGATCTGCTTGATGTCCTTCGCCGAGGAAGCATGCTTCGCGTGATACAGATCCGACGCGACCTGGAGATTCAGCCAGAACTGCGCTTCCATTCCAAATACCTGCTCAAGCCGGAGCGCCGTATCCGGCGTAACACTCCGCTTGCCATGAAGGATCTCGTTCAAGCGCGGATAGGACACGCCAATCCACTTCGCTAGTTCGGTCTGCCGGATCCCGAGCGGCTTGATGAATTCCTCGAGCAGTATTTCGCCTGGATGCGTCGGCGCTCGGTTCGTTGGAATGCGCATCACAACGTGCCTCAGCGGTGGTTGACGATCTCAACATAAGCCTCTCAACTCGATTCCCCATGGCTCACCGGAGCTCGTGCGAGTCTCGCCACTGTCGCGCCCCCCTCCCCCCTTGCGCCCGCCCCTCCCGCCGCCATATACTGAACCATATGGTTCAGCGTCATCCGACCCACCTCGATGCCGCGTTCGCCGCGATCTCCGACGCCACCCGACGCGGCATCCTCGAGCGCCTCGGGCGCGCGGACGCGTCGATCAGCGAGCTCGCCGGCCAGTTCCGCATGACCCTCACAGGCATGAAGAAGCACGTCGGCGTCCTGGAAGAGGCTGGGCTCGTCACCACCGAAAAGGTCGGACGCGTACGGACGTGCAGGCTCGGCGAGCATCGGCTGGACGACGAGGCGGCATGGATCGAGAGCTACCGCCAGCTCTGGGAGGCACGCTTCGACGCGCTGGACAAGGTGCTTGAAGACTTGAAACGGGAGAAACACCGCGAGCGAACACGCAAGAGCACACGCAGAAGGACACGCAGGAGAACGTGAGCCACCCCGGAACGGGAGCGCGACCTATGAAGAACTCCACGAAGGTAGAACGCACGTCCGAGCGTGAGATCGTCGTCACCCGCACGTTCGACGCTCCCGCACGCCTCGTCTTCGAGGCCTGGAGCAAGCCCGAGTTGTTCCAGCGGTGGTGGATTCCGAAGACGCTCGGCATGTCCTTCGTGTCCTGCGAGGCGGACGTGCGCACGGGGGGCAGCTACCACTTCGTCTTCCGCCACCCGAACTTCGAGCAGCCGATGGCGTTCTTCGGCAAGTACGTCGAAGTTGTCCCCCACTCGCGCATCGTCTGGACGAACGAGGAGAGTGGCGATGGTCCCGTGTCCACCGTGACGTTCGAGGAACAGAGCGGCAAGACGCTCCTCGTCCTGCGCGAGCGCTATCCGTCCAAGCAGGCCCTCGACGACGCCATCGCCTCCGGCAGCGTGGGCACGGACGCGGCCCCCGAGCAGTTCGAGCAGCTGGACGAGCTTCTCGGTACCCTGGTGTCACCATGAAGACGCCCGCACGAGCGCTGCTCCTCGTGGTCGCGGGCCTTGCCGTGCTCGCGCACGCGACGACCGCCAGAGGACAAGCCATGCGCACACCAGACTCGAAGGGGTACGCCCACTTGAACGGCGTCGAGCTGTACTACGAGATCCACGGGAGCGGTCCCCCGCTCGTCATGCTGCACGGCGGCGTCACCCCATCGGAGATGTACGGCGCCCCGCTCACGGAAATGGCCAGGACGCACAAGGTCATCGCGCTGCACTTCCAGGGGCACGGCTTCAGCAAGGACAGCGATCGTCCGTGGTCGTTCGAGACCTTCGCCGACGACGTCGCCGCGTTGATGGATGAGCTCGGCATCATGAAGGCGAGCGTGATGGGCTACTCGAGCGGCGCTCTCGTCGCGCTGCAGGTGGCGATCCGCCATCCACAGTTCGTCGACAAACTGATCGTGATCTCGGCCGCGTGCCGGTCGGACGGCTACTACCCGGAGGTTCGCGAAGCATTCGCGCAGATGCCCGCGGCGGCGCCGACGATCGCAGCCGGGGTGAGCAAGTCGCCGCTCGCATCGCTGTATCCGTCCGTGAACTGGGAGACGGTATTCAGGAAGACCGGTGAGCTCGGCAGTCGCAGCTACGATTGGTCGGCCGGAGTCTCCGGCATCACGGCGCCGACGCTGCTCATCTTCGCGGACGCCGACGCGATGCGCCCGGAACACATTGCGGAGTTCTACAAGCTGTTGGGTGGCGGTCAACGCGACGCCGGCCTGGACGGATCGCTGCGATCGCCGAACCAACTCGCGATCATCCCGAACACCACGCACCTCACCCTCCTCGCGTCTCCGGCAGTCATGCAGGATGCGTCGGCGTTTCTCGAAGGACCGTAGAAGGACGGTGAGTTGCGGCGCAGTGGAAGCGATGAGAAAGGAATACGGCGTTTTCAAGGCGAAGAAGGATCGCCACAGCAAGCGCCTCAAGCAGTCCGTCACGATGCGGCTCGAAAGGGCCACGGTGCATTACTTCAATGGGTTGGCCGATGAGCTCGACGTTCCCTACCAGACCCTCATCAACTACTATCTTCGCGATTGTGCTCTGACTCGGCGCCGGCCGAGCATGCGATGGCTGCCTACCAAGCACGGCGCAGCCTGACCGGCGCTGGCACATACGAACCGGCTGATGCGCAGGCTGTGGACAGTACTGCTCTCGGCGGGCGCGCACTATTGCGAGGGTTCCATGTTCGAGCCGATGACACGTGCCGAGCTCGAGGCGCGGATCGCCAGCGAGCTGCCCCATTGCACGCCGGATGACCGTGCACTCTACGCTCGTGCAGCGATCGCGCCTGCGAAATGGCAGCTCTCGCCGTGGGGCGATGCCGGCGGTGGGTTCTGGGTGATCGCCGTCCACGAGGACCGCGTGCTCTGGTACAATGACGTCGAGGACGGCTTCAACGTGTCGTGCTTCAGCCGGCGCGGCGACGTCGGCGAATACTGGTGTAACCAGGACGAGCTCCGTCACGCGCTGCCGCGCCTTGCGGGAGAACTCGGCGTTCGCCTGGGTCCACCACAGCCATTGCCAGAGTGGTAGCCGACGGGGGCGGTAACCCACGCTGCACAACAGGGCACAACAGCGGATAGCCACACCTCCTCCACCCCATGCACACCGTCAATAACGCAACGTTCCTCGCCGAGATGCAGGCAGCCGGTATCACCCTGCAACCAGGATCGTACCGGCTCTCATTCGGCAGGTACGAAGAGACGGATCGCTTCTGGACATTGCCGTGGCCGCCTCAGGACGTGGCGGGCCTGCTGACATTTGTGCTGAGCCACGTCGCGCCAACCACCTACTGTGATGCGTGGCGGCCAGGCGGCGTATGGCACGAGAGCGAGCCGTCGTACACCGATGCGGTTCGCGAAGTCCTGCTGCGCGGCTTCAGTATTCCGCCGGAGCACTGCGGCGCGCTCCGGTTCGACAGATCAGAAGCAACCGCGTTGACCGCGCTGGTGCTCGCTTTCTCCATCGCGAGCTGGAACATCAACGACGACCTGTGCCTGGTGCCGGACAACCACCAGTACATCGTGCGCCTCTCGCATCACGCGGTGCTGCACGTCGAGTGTCGCGTTCCTGATCTCGTCGAGCCGCTCGTCGCGCACATGGCATCGTGCGGCTGGGACCTTCCGACGGAAGTTCCCGATCCCACCTTCAAGGTTCCATCGTGGATAAGCGGCCCTGGCCGGGACACGCCCGCTTAGGGGTTCAACTCGTACTCGAGCTCATACGAATGCGCACCGCCCGCCGCGATGTCGATCGTCATCCTCCCACTCAGACCAGCGAGCTCGCCGGTGCCCGACCCGGGCACGACGATGATGTTGAGCTCCGGCGTGCCGGCGTCCATCGTCGCATTGTGCTGAAGTGCGAAGCTGCCACGGCGGCCATCGAGCGTGCCGGTCACGCGCTCGATGGCGACGTAGCCGCCGGAGCTCCTGGCGCTGCCGGCGCTCAGCATTTCTCCCGTGCTCGTCGCCTCCAGCCCGCCATGATAGCGCTTGTCGAGCCCCATGCGGCCGATCCCGGCGCCGGGATCCTGGTTGTAGGCCTCGAGTGGGCTCAGGTGAACGTCGAAGGGTCCGGTGGCGTGATGGGTCATCGTGGTACTCCGCTGTGTGGTGTTCGGCCGGCGGGCATGGGGTGCCGCGGTCATGACCGCGAGCGCGAAGATATACGGCATTCGAAAACGCATCGAGCCTCCCTGGCGTCGGTGTGACGGACGCGCCAGGATAGCTCGTACCGCAGATGCAGGATTGAAGAATCGCGACATGCGCTACCAGCCGAAGCACGATCCCCACAACGGTCTCCTGCACTTCAGGGCCTCCACGCAACTGTCCGGCTACTGGCGATATCTCCCGTCGCCGGATCTCGAGCCGTACGTGGAGCACTTCTGGACGATAGAATGGGACCTGCCGGAGCCGGCACTGCGCGAAACGCTGCCGTATCCAGCCGCGCACATCATCCTGGAGCCCGGCATCGCCCAGCTCGCGGGCGTGCACACGGCAAAGTTCAGCCGGATGCTCGCGGGACGGAGTCGAGTGCTCGGCACGAAGTTCCGCCCGGGCGGCCTACGTCCGTTCGTTCGCCAGCCCACGTCGGCGTTCACGAATCGTGTACTCGAGCTCGTCGACGTGTTCGGCGAGCCGGCAGCGGGACTCGACGCCAGAGCGCTGGCCCACGCAGACCATCACGCGGCGATCGCCGTCGTGGAGGCGTTTCTGCGCAATCTCGAGCCGCGCCCTGATTCCACGCTCCCGCGCGTGCGAGCGATAGCCGAACGGATCGCGAGCGATCGCGGCATGCGGCGGGTCGAGCAGCTGGCCGCCGAATTCGGGTGCAGCGCGCGCACGCTACAGCGGCTGTTCGGCCAGTACGTGGGTGTGAGCCCGAAATGGATGATCCGCCGCTACCGCCTGCAGGAAGCAGCGGAACGCGCGGCGCAGTCGAGCAGCATGGACTGGCCGCGCGTCGCGCTCGAGCTCGGCTATGCCGACCAGGCGCACTTCATCCGCGACTTCAAGCAGCTGGTCGGCCAGACGCCGGCGGACTACTTCGCGTCGTTGTCGTCGCCTGACGCTTGACGGTCCCCGCCTTCGTCGGCTCCACGACTGGCGCGATCCACCGGTGAACGTCCGCGACCGCGTGGACATTGGCGCCGACGGAGACTTCGACCTCGGGTATACCCCACCGTCCTACTGCTCCCCCGCCGTCGTCGTCACCTGACCGCCCGCCTTGTTCCCGTACTTGTCGAACCACGCCCGCAGATACAGTTGCGTGCGCAGGAAGTTGGACGGCGTGCTCGACGTGCCGTGATACTCGTTGTTCATCCGGATCATCGCCGTCGGTACGCCGTGCACCCGGAGCGCGCGGTAGAACTCCTCGATCTGCGGAATGGGCGTGCGCAGGTCGAGCACGCCGGTCATGAGCAGCGTGGGCGTCTTCACGTTCCCCACGTACATGATCGGCGAGCGGCGCAGGTACTCGGCGGGATCCTCCCAGAAGGGGTGAGCGAAGTTCTGATACCACCCCGCGCCGTCGGTCTCCCCAACGAAGCTGATCCAGTCGATCACCGGACAGAGCGCGGCCGCGGCAGCGAAGCGGTCGGTGTGACCCACCGTCCACGCAGTCAACACGCCGCCGCCCGAGCAGCCATAGACGAACATGTTGTGCGTGTCGATGTAGCCGCGTCCCACCACGGTGTCCACGCCGGCCATCAGGTCGTCGAAGTCCTTTCCGGGATACGCGTTCTTGATCTCGTTGGTGAACTTCTCCCCGTAGCCGGTGCTGCCGCGCGGGTTGGTGTACAGCACGATATAGTCGTGCGCGGCGAAGTCCTGCCGCGCGAAGTTGAACCCCACGTCGTACATCGCCTGCGGGCCGCCGTGAATCTGCAGCAGGAGCGGATACTTCTTGTGCGGGTCGAATCCGGGGGGCTTCACGATCCACCCCTGGACCTTCAACCCGTCCGTCGACGTGTACCAGATCTCCTCGGTCTCGCCGATCGTCTTTCCCGCGAGCACATCCGCGTCCACGTCGGTGAGCTGTGCGAACTCCGTCACCGTGCCGCGCGCGCTCTTGGGCACGGTGAAGGTGACGACGTCGTTCGGCTGCGTGGGGGTCGAGCGCACGCCCACCGCGCGGCCATTCTTCCCCACCGCGGAGACGGTGAGCACCTGCGCGCCGCTGGTGACGGGACGCACCTGCCCGCCCACCGTGGCGAAGTAGAGATTCTTCGCGCCGGCATCGTCCACGGTGAAGTAGACGCCGCTGTTGTCGCTCGCCCACATCACGCCGGAGATGGGACGGTCGAGCTTCCCCGACACCATGTGCGCGTTCGACCCGTCCGCGTTCATCATCCACAGATTGGTCTCCGCCCACGCGGAGTGGTCCACCGAGTCCGCCGAGAGAAACGCGATCGTGTGGCCGTCGGGAGAGTAGACAGGGCTGCGGCTCGTCCCGGCGCGCGCGGTGAGCTGCGCGACGTCGCCTGACGCCACGTTCACCGCGTAGATGTTCGACTGCCGGAAGGCCTCCTCGGAGTTCGGCTCGCGCAGCGAGGAGAACGCGATCCGCGTGCCGTCGCTCGACCAGGAGATCCCCGCGTCGTCCCAATCGCCCGATGTGATCTGGCGCGCAGTGCCGCCGCCGGCGGGGATGACGAAGATGTGACGGTAGGCCTCATCGGTGAAGCCGATCCGGTCGCGACGATAATTGAGACGCGTGACGACCTTGGGCGGCGCGATCCACTTGGCGCCTTTGGGCGGGGTGGGCATGTGGATGCGCAGCGCGCTGTCGTGCACCGGCACGTTCATCGTGAAGGCGATCCACTTCCCGTCGGGTGACCACTCGAGCGCTGATGGCGACTCGGTGAGATGCGAGATCTGCGTCGTCCCCCCTTCCGCGTCCATCCACCTGACGAAGATCTGCTGCCCGGTCGGCTCGCCGCGCGCGATGTAGGCGATGCGCGTGCCGTCGGGAGACCACTGCACGTCGGAGCCGCGCACGAGCTCGTGCTGGTGGCTGCCGTCCGCGTTCATCTGCCAGATGGACGACTCCCACTTGTCGTTCATCTTGTCGATCCAGCGGCGCGTGAAGAGGATCTGCGAGCCGTCGGGAGAGAGCTGCGGACTTCGCACGTCCTCCCAGTCGAGATACTGCTCGAGCGCCAGACGATCCGATGTCGCGCGTTGCTGCGCGGCGACGGGCGAGATGGCGACGACGAGAAGGCACGCGATGGCGCCGATGAATCGCAGGGCACGCATGATGGAACCTCCCAGGGCTTGGGTGCACGGCGAACACTCTATCCTGCACCGCGCCGGGCGACGCGGGAAGGGGTGCCGGAGGGGCGCGAAGGGGTAGCACGTGCCCACCATGTCGGACGGGAGCGCTCGCGGCCGGCGGCTCGGTTAGCTTATCAGGCGGCACATCCGGCGGAGGGTTCATGCGGGCGCTTCCGTTCTGCTGCGCACTGCTGCTCCACGTTGCGGCGCGTGCGTCGGCGCCGGGGCAGGCGCCGGTCGTCGAAGTGGATCACCTCTACGTCGTGGTGCCGCGCGGCGCACAAGCGGAGATTGCCGCGCTGCGCGCGCACGGGTTCTTCGTGGACACGACCATCAACCGTCACACCGGCTACGGCACCGCGTCGGTGGCCGTCCTGTTCGAGAACGCGTATCTCGAGCTCCTCTGGCTCGACCCGGACGTGGAGCTCGCACCCGAGCACGAGGGACGCACGGACACGCTTCGTCGCGCCACACAGTGGCGCACCAGCGGTGTGAGCCCGTTCGGGATCGGGCTGCGACGGATCGACGGTGACACGGGAGTGCTCCCCGTTCCCGTTCATCGGGACTCCGCCGAGTACCTGGCGCCCGGCGAGGCGTACGAGGTGCTCAACCAAGCGGCCGACTCGATGGCCGCGGACCTGTTCGTCCTCCCGCAGAGCCGTGCGGTGCCGAGCTGGGTCGAACGCGCGAAGGCGCGATTCCCTCAGCTGTTCGAGCACGCGGGCGGCGGCCGGTTGGTCACGCACGTGTGGCTTGCGGGTCCGGCGGCGCAGCGGCCGGTCGCGCTGGCGACGCTCGCGCCGCGCGGGCTCGAGACGCGCCAGGCAGATTCCGCGCTCGTGGAGCTGCAGTTGGACGGCGGCCGTCGCGGCGAGCGGATCGATCTCCGGCCGCTGTTGCCGGTGATCATCGTACGGTGAGTCTTGTGCGCGGAACGGACACGCCTGCATGATGGGATCGGAGCGCCGCCGGTACGCCGCGGTGCGCCCATTCCTCCCTTGTCTGCATGTTCACGCTCCAGATCGAAAGCCCCCACCTGCCTGACGTGGTTCTCACCGCCCTGCGCACGCGCGCAGGAGAGTGGCGCGAGTCCGAGATCCCGGACGAGCTCACGCGGTATGGCATGCTCAGCGTGGAGTGCCGTCCCACGACGGACGGCTGCGTGCTGCGCTACGACCCTCCGTCGTACGGCACCAGGGGAACGGGGCGGCAGTTGCAGGCCGAAGCGACAGTGAGCCCCAGCGGCAGCGGCACACGTGTCAGTATCCGACTGCGGTACGCGCTGCAAGTCCATGTGTTCGTCCTGGGCGGTTTCGGGTTCATGCTCGCGAGCATTGTCGGCATGCTTGCGATCGGCCCACGAGCGCTGCTGGTGCTATTGTTGCCACTCGTGGGGATGATGCTCACGCTACTGATGGCCCTGGTCGAGAATCGCTCGCTCTCTCAGCCACTCGATGCGGCTGGCAGCTACCTCGTGCAGCGCATCACGGATGCAGTGACGAGTGCCGGACATGCGAGCGCATCACCTGACACGCTGCCCCTCAGCTCGAGCGAGGCGGCGGCGAAGGCGAAGCGCCTGCGCGAAGGGCCGCAGTCCTGAAGAGCCGCCCATCCACCTGCGCATCGTCACCGCTCGAGACACCACGGGTGTCGTCCTTGCGCGCGACTCGGATGAGCCGCATGAATTCTGGGTCTATCGTGCCGGTCGCAAGTCGAACAGCCATCAACTCGGCGCCGATGCCGGGCAGATCGAGAGCGCTCGGCTCGACGGTGTCCTCGCGGCACGAGGTCTCTGAGCGGTCCGGACGATCGGGATCTCCGTCGCACGCGATCGGTAGCCAGCCCCGGCGGGCAGCCTACACAAGGGACGCACATGCCACTTCCTCTCATCGCGCATCGCGTGGTTACAGTCATGGTCATCTTCGCCTGCGCGCTCGCGTGCCTGGGGCTCGCGGCCTTCTATTTCGCGCGCGCCGCGCTGCACCCGGTGAACGAGGAGGCGGCGGACCGACTCCATCAGATTCAGATTTCTAGCTATCGCAGCGGCACGGTACTCGGCACGGTGCGAGGAATTCCCGACCCAGATGATCTCACACCGGAAGGACAGCGTTTTCGCCGCACGGGGTTGCGCTGGCTCGTGCCGACGGGGATGCTGCTGGTTCTGCTGTTTCTGGTGGTGACCGCTCCACTCTGATCCGGGATCCGCGCTCGATGCGCGGTGACGTGAGTCGCTCTCCTGACTCGGCGCGATGGGCTGGGCCGGACACCGCTGCGATCGTTCAGGAGTGCGGATCGTCGAACGGCAACGCGCGCATGACGAGTGACTGCTCCCGCTTTCGTGAGCTGAGATCGCCCGCCAAGATCAGTTCCGCCCTTCGATCTCTCGTATGTCATCGCTGCCGGCGCCGAGCTCGCCATGGTCTTCACCGCCGCCAAGGGATGCATGTCCCTCTGCCCGTCTCGCGAGCGCCAGCGTACCGGTCGCGGAGACCGCGCCGGCCGCCGCGAAGATCGCGCCCAGCATCGGGAACTCGTTCGCATGCATGCCCACCGTCAGCGAGAACACGCCCGAGAGCGCGAGCCCCCCGAGCGCTCCCCACGCTGCGAAGCGCGGAAGCGATATCTGATCGAACCGTCGGCGGCGGCCAAGAATGCTCAGGATGACCGAGAATGCGAAGCCGGCGAGAAAGCCGAGCAGGCCGAAGAAGAGCGGAAAGGGGACGTCGGCGGCATCGAGACCGACGATGGCGAGGAGCACGAGCCCTGCCCCGAGCCATGCTGCTCCCCATGTCAGGCCGATGCCTGCCGCAGCGCGGAGACGTCTCAGCCATCTCATCATTATTTGTCACGCTCCGTGTGCGCTCGAGAAGCGTAGATTGTGTACGATGATCGGCGGTCATCGCGCCACTGTACGGCGCACAGTAATCCGGCTCCACGAGAGAGAGAAGGGGCACTGGCTGAAGGTGTACTGAAAGCGTCCGGTGCGCGGTGACCGCAGAGGTAGGGGACCGAACGCCGGCTTGCCGCATCACACTGCGGTACACATCGTGACGGGCGGCGGTAGCGGGGAGAGCAGGGCATCCGTACGCGAGACGGGCACCAATCACGCCACCACAGCGGGTACCGCCTCCCGACCATTCTGCCGAGGAACCATCCCGATGATAATCCGCCTCGCGCGCGTTGCGATCGGCATCGCACTCCTCCTCACCGCGTTGCTCGCGCTCTCCCTCCCACTGCCACCCAGATTGAACGCAGAGTGGACGGCATTACTGCTGCTCCTGCTTATGCTCGTGGCCGAATGCGTCGTCCTCGTACGCCTCCCCCGCCGCAGCACCCTCGCACGAGGCCTGGCGTACGCGCTCGGTGCATACGGTGCGCTGACGTTGGGGAGGTGCGGCTGGTTGATCGTGCACCGAGGGACGACCGCGACCACCGTGTCCGCGCTCCTCGTGTGCGTGCTCGCTCTCATGCTCCTCGTGGCCGCGATCGCCGTGTTCCGCGACCACATGGATACGCGTACGGTTCCGCGCGCTTCGTAATCACCGACGCTCGATCATGACCGGCACCAGCCGGTACGGCGCACTCCTTCATTGGCAGAAGGGAGTGAGCTGCTTGCTCAGGGACAACTGCCACGCACCTTCGCGCCCATGACCACTGCTGCGCTCTCCGCCCCGCGTACCTCCTCGTTCGCGCGCACGCTCCTCCCGGTCTGGCTCGTGACCGCCGCGTGGGACGCGATGTGCGCAACGGCACTCAGCGTCTTCGGCTACCACACCACCGCGGGAGCGGTCTGGCAGGGGGTCGCGTCCGTCGCGCTCGGCTCCGCGGCACCCCAGGATGCACGCGCGGCGGTAGTTGCCGGGCTCGCCATCCACTGCGGCGTCGCGCTCACCTGGTCCGCGCTTTTCGTCGGCGCTGCACGCGCGTTGCCCGCGCTTCGCCGCGCCATTGCCACGCCCGGTGGCGCGCTCGCCGTGGCTGCCGCATACGGGCCGCTCATCTGGCTCGCGATGTCGCTCGTGGTCATCCCGCTCGCCACCGGGAGACCGCCGCGCTTCGGATTTCGCTGGTGTGTCCAGGTGGGCGCGCACATCCCCTTCGTGACGATCCCGCTCGTCTTCACCGCCCGCCGCGTGCTCGGCGTGCAGCCGGCGCCTGCCATCACGCCAGCAACAGAGCGCGCGCGTTAGACTCGGCGAGCGTGAGCGGCACTCGACAGTCGCTCCAGACACACGCGAGCTTCGTGCATCACGTGCGAGCATCGCGCAGCGAGCCGGCGATCCCCGCCACGCGCCCGGTGAACGACATCCCTGTGACATGCCATGACAGTCACCATCGCACATCACCTGCTCGTCGTCTTCCTCGTCCTCATCTTCCCACTCTGGGATCGCCGCGAGACACGGCGCCTCAAGGCGGATCCCACGCAGCACAACAGAACCAGGAGCTACCAGAAGACCATCATCTGGCTGTGGGCCGCCACCGTACTGCTGCTCCTCACCACACCGGCGCTGATCCTCACCACACCTCCCCCGTCGCGCCTGCTCGCCGCGATGCACGCGCGGACGATGATGGCGATCGTGATCCTGGCTGCGTTCGTCGTCGGCCTCGTGGCGCCGGTCATCCTCATCCGGCGAAATCCGAAAGCGCTCGCCTCACAACGCGCGCAGCTCGCACGGATCGCGTTCTTCCTTCCGCATTCCCGCACCGAGCGCTGGTGGTTTGCGGCCGTTTCCATCTCGGCAGGCATCTGCGAGGAGCTGATCTTCCGCGGCTTCCTCATCCGCTATCTCGACACGGTTCCACTCGGGCTGGGGCTCGTCGGTGCGGTGATCGTCTCGGCGCTCATCTTCGGACTGGATCACGGATACCAGGGGTGGACGGGGATGCTGACGACGAGCGGGTTGGCGCTGTTCTTCACCCTGCTGTTCTTTCTGGCCGGACGGCTGTGGGTCCCCATGATCGCGCACGCGCTGCTCGACCTGCGCATCCTGTTGTTCGATGTCGGAGGGACGCCGGATGCTCACGCTGGAGCGGAGTCGCCGGCCGCCGAGCCGCTCTCTCCTCCGGTGTGAAGACGACTCGCGGCGCACCGGAGCCGGGCGTCCGGTAACGCCCCGCAGCTCGGCAGCCGAAATACGCCGAGCAGTTGCGCCGCGTGCGCGCGGTGAGGCTCCAGCAGCGCGCCGCACCCGTGCGGACACGACGCGCGGCCAAGTTCCTGGCGCCCTCCCGCCGCGCGCGCACTGTTTTCGCATCACCCACCGCCACGTATTGCGTGCGAGGCCGTCGCGAGCCGCCACTGCGCAGCGAAGCGTACCAGGGCGCGATGCCCCACGTCACACCGCGCGATCCCAAGCCCGTCCACGACCGATGCTTCTGACCGAACAGAAACAACTCGAGCTCGAAGAAACGGCGAACGACATCCGCGAGTCGATCATCGAGATGCTCCTCCACGCCGGCTCCGGCCACACCGCCGGACCGCTCGGCATGGCCGACGTGTTCACCGTCCTCTTCTTTCACACGCTCTGCCACGATCCAAAAAATCCTGAGTGGGACGGACGCGACCGGCTCGTACTCTCCAACGGACACATCTGCCCCGCGTTGTACGCCGCCATGGCGCATGCCGGCTACTTCCCCACGGAAGAGCTGAACACGCTCCGGCAATTCGGGTCGCGCCTGCAGGGGCATCCGCACCGTGAATTCCTCCCCGCGCTCGAGACGAGCTCCGGCCCGCTCGGCGAAGGGCTGTCGCAAGGGGTCGGCATGGCGCTCGCGGATGTGATGGACGAGAAGGCCGGCTCGCGGCGCATCATCTGTCTCATGTCCGACGGTGAGCTGGAGGAAGGAGAGACGTGGGAGGCGGCGATGCTCGCCGGCAAGCACGCGCTGCACAACCTCGTGGCGCTCATCGACCGCAACAACATCCAGATCGACGGCTTCACGGAAGACGTCATGCCTCTCGAGCCGCTGGCGGACAAGTGGCGAGCGTGGAACTGGCATGTGCTCGAGATCAACGGGCACGACATCGTCGCCATTGCCCAAGCCTTCGACATGGCGAAGACGATCTTCGAGAAGCCGACGCTCATCATCGCGCACACGATTCCGGGACGCGGCGTGCCGCAGTTCGAGCGCGACTTCCACTGGCACGGCAAGCCGCCCAACGAGCGACAGGGTGCCATGGCGCTCCGCGAGCTGCGCACGCTCGGCGGCCGCATCCTGAGCGAGGCAGAGTCATGAGCGTGACCGCGCCGGCGACGATCGACGTCGCTCTCCATCTCAATCCCAAGGTGTTCGACGACGACGTCGAGCAGGTCGCCATCCGCAAGGGATTCGGCGACGGGCTGGTGCGCGCGGGCGAGCTGGACCCGCGCGTCGTCGTGCTCTCCGGCGATCTCACCGAGAGCGCGCACGCGGCGGAGTTCCGAGCGAAGTTCCCGCGGCGGTTCGTCGAGGTCGGCGTGGCCGAGCAGAACATGGCGGCGGTGGCGAGCGGCATGGCGGCCATGGGAAAGATCCCGTTCATCACGTCGTACGCCATGTTCAGTCCGGGGCGGAACTGGGAGCAGGTCCGCACCACCATCTGCTACAACGATCGCCCCGTGAAGATCGCCGGCTCGCACGCGGGCGTTTCGGTCGGACCGGACGGCGGCACGCACCAAGCCATCGAGGACATCGCGATCACGCGCGTCATCCCCCGCATGATGGTGATCTGCCCGTGCGACGCGATCGAGGCGCGCAAGACGACCGTGGCCGCGGTGTCGACGGGCACGCCGGTGTACCTCCGATTGGCGCGCGAGAAGACTCCGGTCATCACGACGGACGACACGCCGTTCGCCATCGGCCGCGCCCAGACGGTGTGGCGCGCCGATGCGCCGAAGGTCGGCATCGTCGCCACCGGCGCGCTGTTGCACAAAGCGCTGCTCGCGGCAAAGGCGCTGCAGGATGACGACATCGACGTCGACGTCATGAACCTCGCCACCATCAAGCCGCTCGACGAAGATGCGCTCGTCGCGCTGGCCACGCGCACGGGCCGCATCGTGACCGTGGAGGAACATCAGATCCGCGGCGGGATGGGGTCGGCGGTCGCCGAGTGTCTCGTGCAGCACCATCCCGTGCCGATGCGATTCATCGGCGTCGACGACGTGTTCGGGCAGTCCGGGACGCCCGAGCAGCTCATCGAGTACTACGGCATGGGGCGCGACGCCATCCTTCGGGCGGTGCACGACATCCTCGGCCGCTGATGAGCGTCCGGCGGCGGCCGCGCATCGCGATGCGTGGCGCGGCACGTGCACTGCGCGCCCCCAGGACATGCATGGAGCACTCATGGCGACACTCGCACTGAATCCACCGAAACTCGGCTTCGTCATCGCCACGCGCGCCGCGCTCGCGTTCGGGGCCGGTCTGCTCGTCGCGCGAAAGCTCTCGCAGTCTCGCCGGGAACAGGTCGGGCGTGGCCTGGTGGCCTTTGGCGCGCTGACGACGATCCCCGCCGCCATCATGCTGCGGCACAGTCGTGTGAGGCCGGGGGAGCCGCACAGTTGAGGCGACACCAGGTGCGCACGCGGAGGCCACCATCGCCAACCGCTGGAAGAAAAAGTGGGATGGGGAATGCGTCTCCGCGTGCTGCCTTCGGCCGCGCCGGCGCGTGAGCGAGGAGGAACGAGGTGATCGCGAAACAGATCGGCGGGAGTCGCGGGGAACGACGATTTGCGCTCGTGGGGGATGAAGGCGACGAGGTCGTGGCATCGTTGCGCGAGCTCGGCGGCGCCGAGCACGTGACGGGATTCTTTACCGGACTCGGCGGACTTCGCGAAGCGACGATCGCGTTCTGGAACCCGGAGACCAAGGTGTACGAGCCGCGCGACCTCCGCGAGCAGTTGGAGGTCGCCGCGCTCACCGGGAGCATCGCGCTCGCCGACGATGGCCCCAAGGTGCACGCGCACATCGTCGTCGCCGGCAGCGACGGACGCGCGTATGCGGGTCACCTGATCCGGGGCGTCGTGCGGCCGACGCTCGAGCTGTCCTTCACGGAGTCGGCGACCGTGCTGCGGCGCGTGACGGACGAGGCCACCGGGCTTTCCCTGCTGCGGCTCTCGCTCGCCACGCAGGGCGCCGGCACGGAGGTGTAGCACCAGCCGGCAGCGCCCCATCTCGTCGACCCGCGTGCAGGCACGGCCAATAGTGAGTCCGCGGCGCTCGTTCTCGCCTTGCAGCCACCGCGCCGCATCTTCGCGGCTCGCCGGTGCAGGTGCCAGAACGTGCATCGGGCGGAGCACCCTTCTGCTCCGCCCGATGCACGCTTCCCATTCGTACGACCGCAGCGTCGCGGTCGCCCCGCCAGCGCTACTTCTGCGACACGCTCACCGACGCCGACGCGCCCGACGGACTGGTGGCCTTCAACACGAACACCTGCGGCACCGTGCCCTGGAAGGAGAACTTGGCGCCACCGCCGGATGCCCCCTCGAAGGTCATCGGTCCGATCGTTTCCCCGGTCTGCGCGTTGGAGAGCACCAGCGACGTTGCCGCCGGGTTGGTGCTCGTCGCTTCCACGCGCAACTGTTGCTTCTTCACCACGTATTCCGCCTTCGTGATGCGCACTACCTCCGTCGGCGCCTTGATGGTAAGCGTCGAGGTAACGGTCGTTCCGTTGAACGTCGCCGAGATGGTGACCGGCGTGTCGATGTTCACCGGATCGAACCTCACGTCGAAGTCCACGAAATCCGAGAAGGCCGGGACGGTGACGGTGGCCGGCGCTGTCGCGAGCGGGCTGCTGCTGCTCACCTGCACCGTGGCGGGCGCGAAGGTCTGGCGATTCAACAGGACGCGCAGGATCGCACCTCCCGACGCCGGCTGCGGCGACACGAACGGTCCCACGCCCGTGATCGTGAGCGGCGTTGCGGGCACTGCCGTATAGGGGAGGGACACGGTTCGCCCGTTGTACGATGCCGTCACCGTCACCGTGGTCGGCGCATCAACGGTGGCGGGTGGAAGCTGGAACGCACCGGTCCGGTAGCCCTGCGGCACGACGACGCTGTCCGGCACCGTCTGCGCCGCCGGATTGCTGCTCGTGAGCGCCACCACGGCACCTCCCTCCTGCGCGAAGTCCGTGAGAAGCACGGAGCCGAAGCCGGCCGAATTCAGGAACAGTCCGTCGGCAGCGAATCCATCTGCACGCGTCGCGAGATTCGGAACCACCTGCGGCACCGGACTCCCCGCCGGCACCAGCGAGAAGGTGAGCGTCACGCCATTCAGCGAGCCTCCCGCCGGTGCACCGAAGTTTCCGTGGTTGAATCCGAACGCGGTCCCGATGTTGTACGTGGTGAGATTCCCGCCCGGCAGAAGTATCCCGCCGCTCGCCGAGAAGGTGCCTGACCCATCGGCGGCCGGCATCGTCGCTCCGCGCAGCATGGGACCGGTGCCATCCGACTGGTCGAAGATGAGTAGGCTCCACGGACCCGCCGGCTCCAGCGCGAACAGTCCATTCTCGGCCATGCTGTTCCCTGTGACGGTCACACCATCGAGCGTCTGATCGATCGAATGGATGCGCAGCGAGGGATCCGTCACCGTCACCGTGTAGGTGATGTCGCGGATCTTCTCGGCGCCTTCCGCGCCGCCAACCACCAGCGGGCTCGGTTGTCCGGTGGCGGGATCGATGATCACGAACGAGAGCGACACCGTGCCGTCCGCGCCCGCGGCGGCGCTCACCGCAACGTCGCCGAACTCATCCACGGGGGCGTTGACACCGAATGCGTTGGTCACGTTCGCCGGTGGTGAGCTGGGGGTGGCGAAGTTGCTGAACTGGACATCGCCGGCAACGAGGGTCCCGCCGTCGATCAGGTCGTTCAACCGAACCAGGCCGGACTCTCCGACTGCTGCACCGAGCACCGTCGCGCTGGGCGGCACCTCTGTAGGTACGGCGTGCTCGCTGCACGCGGTGAGCAGGCACGCAGCTGCCACCGCGCCAAGCAGGTACCTCGACGTTCCTTGCATGTCCTTTCTCCATGGAGGACGGGGTTGGGCCCGCCCCGATGCAAGACAACGCCCATGTTGGGTTATTCGGCCAACTCGTTGATGTACAATCCCTTGCGCAGCAGCGCAGATCGTCCCGTCCTGTATCGAAACGGAGCGGCTGGAACAGTTCGATACGAGCTGGAGCGGGCGCCGGCACGAGCGCAGCGCCCTGGCGTCGACGGCAGCGCGGAACTCATCGAGGCACGCTGAGCGCGAGCGCCGCACGGACCAGCCTTCCGGCAGCAAGCCCGGCCTGAACGAGGCGCGGTCGACCGTGCCGATCCCCCACCCGCCGGGTCGCGTGTGCCTCACCCCTATTGACATTCTATAGGAGCTGTCGCACCTTCTATAGAACGCCTATAGGGAACCCACGGTGCCATCAAAACCCACGACGCTGCTCCAGGGCACACTCGACCTGCTCATCCTGAAATCGCTCGCGCTCGGTGAGCTGCACGGACTCGGCGTGTCCCGCCGGATCGAGGAGATCACGCGCGGCACCTTCCGCGTGAAACCGGGCTCGCTCTTCCCCGCCCTGCATCGCATGGAGGATGCCGGGTGGCTCATCTCGGAATGGGGGGCGTCGGAGAACAACCGGCGCGCCAAGTACTACCGGCTCACCCCCGCCGGCCGGCGCCAGCTCCAGTCGGAGGTGGGGGAGTGGAAGCGCATCGCGCTCGGCATCTCCTTCGCCCTGCAAGCCAACTGACCACCATTGACGCGCGCGCGGCAACGTGCCGCGCGGTCCCCGCACCTCGCGCGGCCACCTGCCGCCGGAGCCGTCACCATGAAACGCCCCGATCTGGACGAGGAAATCCAATCGTACGTGGAGCTGCTGGTCGCCGAGAAGATGAAGGCCGGCATGACGCGTGAGGAAGCGACGCGGGCGGCGCGCCTCGAGGTGGGCGGCACATCGCACATCGCCGAGGAGGTGCGTGAAGCGAGGCGCGGCGCGGTGGTCGACGCCACGCTGCGCGACCTGCGATTCGGATGGCGAATGCTCCGCCGCTCCCCCGGATTCGCGGCGGTCGCCATCCTCACCATCGGTCTCGGCATCGGCGCGAACACGGCCATCTTCTCCGTGGTGAACGGCGTCGTGCGGAAGCCGCTCGCCTATCCCCAGCCGGACCGGCTCATGTTTCTCACGAGCCAGTTTCCCACCATGCACTACGACAAGTTCTGGGTCTCGCCGCCGGAGTACATGGAGTACCGGGAGCACACACGCGCCTTCTCGGGGATGGCCGCGTATACCACCGGCGCGCTGAACGTGAGCGAGCGCAGCAGCCCGGAGCAGGTGAACACCGCGTTCGTCACCACCAACATGTTCAGCGTGCTCGGCGTGTCGCCGGAACGGGGACGCGTGTTCACCGAGGCGGAGGGCCTGCCGAACGCGGACCCGGTGGTGGTGATCGGCGATGAGCTCTGGCGACGCGCCTTCGGCGCCGATCCGTCGATCGTCGGCAAGCAGATCCAGATCCAGGGCGTCGACCAGACGGTGGTCGGCATCATGCCTCCCGGGTTCGACCTCCACGACTCCAAGTCCCAGATCTGGATACCGCTCACTCTCGATCCCGCCAACCGCAGCAATCGTGGCAACCACTTCCTGCGGCTCGTCGGGCGCCTCGCGCCGGGCGTCACGCCACAGCAGGCGCAGAGCGAGCTGAAGCTGTTCCTCACGCAGTGGGGATCGTGGGTGGGCGCCACGACGGGAGCAGCGTCCGTTCACGTCCCCAACGACAGCACGCATCCGTTCGTGATGATGCCGCTGCGCGACGAAGTGGTCGGCAACGTGGCCAAAGCGTTGTGGGTCCTGCAGGGTGCGGTCGCGCTCGTGCTGCTCATTGCCTGCGCGAACGTAGCCAACCTGCTCCTCGCACGCGCCGAGTCGCGGCATCAGGAGTTCGCGGTACGCACGGCGCTCGGCGCGAGCCGCACGCGCGTCCTGCGGCAGTTCATGACCGAAGGGATCGTGCTCTCTACGGCAGGCGCGGTGCTCGGGCTGATTATCGCCTACTGGGGGCTCAAGGCCATCTTGCTCGCCGATCCCGGGAACATTCCGCGCATCGAGGACATCGGCCTCGATCCGTGGGTGCTCGGCTTCACGGTGCTCGTCGCGATCGCCACCGGGCTCGTATTCGGTCTCGCTCCGTTGCTCCACATGGGCGGCCGGTCGGTGACGCTCGCCACCAGAGAGGGTGGAGCGCGCACCACATCGACCGCGGGGCGAAACCGTGTGCGCCGCGCGCTGGTGACCGGGGAGATCGCGCTGGCGGTGACGCTCGTGATCGGCGCGGGATTGCTCATCCGGAGCTTCGCGAACCTCACCAGCGTGGATCCCGGCTTCGACTCGCGCGACCGTGTGACGTTCGGGCTCGTGCTGCCGCAGGCATCGTATCCCGATGCGGAGCAGCGCCTGCGCTTCTTCCGCGACCTGCACGACAGGATCGAGGCGATTCCCGGCGTGCGTGAAGCGTCGATGATGCAGGGGTTGCCGCCCTACCGGCGCGTGAACGCCAACGACACGCAGTTCGAGGGATACACGTACGTCCCCGGCTCCGGCGGTCCCATCCCCAACGTGGATTACTTTCAGGTGATCGCCGAGGGGTACTTCCAGACGATGGGGATCCCCATCGTGGAAGGGCGCGCGTTCACGAAAACCGACGCCGTCGGCGCGCCGGTGGTAATCATCAACCAGGCGCTGGCGAAGAAGTTCTATCCCAATCAGAACCCGATCGGCAGGCGCATCAATCCGTACCTGACGCAGGACACCACCTGGTTCACGATCGTCGGCATCGCCAGGGACGTGAAGCAGGGCGGACTGGATGTACCGGCCGGGACGGAGCTGTACCTCGACTACGCGCAGCTTCCGCGCGTGGCCGGCTTCGCGCCCGGGCAGATGAACGTGGTGCTCCGCTCGAGTCGCCCGCTGGCGGCGCTGTCGCCCGCCCTTCGCTCGGCTGTCCGCACGATGGATCCCGAGCTCCCCATCGTGCAGATGCGGACGATGGATGACGTGGTGGGCGCGTCGGTGACGCGGCAGCGGTTCCTGTCGCTCCTGCTCGGCGTGTTCGCCGCGGTCGCGCTCGTGTTGGCGGCGATCGGGACGTACGGCGTGCTCGCCTACATGGTGACCGAGCGCAATCAGGAGATCGGCATCCGCATGGCGCTCGGCGCGAGCCATGGGCGCGTGGTGGGGATGGTGATGCGCAGCGGGCTCGCCATCGCGGCGGTCGGGATCCTGGTCGGCGTGGTGGGCGCGTTCGCGCTGTCGCGCGTGACGAGATCGCTGCTGTACGACGTGTCGCCCGTCGATCCGCTCACCTACGGCGTGGTGGCCATCGTGATCGCGCTGGTGGCAGCTGGCGCGTGTATTCTCCCGTCGCGCCGCGCCACGCGGGTCGATCCGATCTCCGCGTTGCGGTCGTAGACGCTGGGCGCGGCCGCCCGTACACGGCGGACGCCGCGCCACCCGGCACGGCGCCTGAGCGTACGGGCTCAGGGGCATCCCAGTGCGGGCCTTGACATGCAAGGGATGGCTTGCCTATAATACAGGCAAGTTATCTCTTGCCTTTTGCATGCCCATGACGCAGCACATTCCCGACACCGATCTGCTCTTCCGCGCGCTGGCCGACCCCAGCCGCCGCAAGATGCTGGACCTGCTGCATGCCCACGATGGTCGCACGTTGAAGGAGCTGTGCGAGCATCTGGACATGACGCGCCAGGGGGTGACGCAGCACCTGGACGTGCTGGAGACGGCGAACCTGGTCGTCACCATGCGGCGCGGCCGGGAGAAGCTGCACTTCCTCAATCCCGTGCCGCTGCAGGAGATCTACGACCGCTGGATCGCGAAGTTCGAGAAGCCGCGCCTCAAGGCGCTGGGAACCCTGAAACGCCGACTGGAGAGAACCAATGCCTAGATCGACCTTCGTCTACGTGACGTACATCCGCACCACACCGGAGGAGCTGTGGTCCGCGCTCACGGATGCGGAGTTCATGAAGCAGTACTGGTTCGGTACGCACTGCGAGAGCGAGTGGACGGCAGGATCGCCGTGGAAGATGGTGTATCCCGACGGGCGCATCACCGACATGGGGGAGATCGTCGAGTCCGAGCCGCCGCGGCGGTTGGTGATTCGCTGGCGGAACGAATTCAAGCCCGAGCTCAAGGCGGAAGGCGAATCGCTGTGTACCATGGAGCTGGAGCCTGTCGGAGCGGCGGTCAAGCTCTCCATCACGCACACCATCGAGCGCGAGCACTCGAAGCTGATCGTGGCGGTGTCCGGCGGGTGGCCGAAGATCATCTCCAATCTCAAGTCGCTTCTCGAGACCGGTTCCATCGCGCTGGAGCAGGCGTATCCGGCGGCGAGCGCTTCCGCGGGGGCGAAGTAGGACGGGATGCGCAGGGGAGGACAAGCGGGGCGTGGCGGGTGGCGGTACAATTGAATACGATCACCCACCCGCCACCCACGAGGCTCGATGCGCTCCGCACGCTGGATCCGGCTGATCGGCATCTGGCAGATGGCCGGGGGCGTGATCACCGCGATCACGTTCCTCGACGCCATCCGCGCACTACCGGCTGGAAAGCCGCTGGACGTCGTCATCGTGCTGTGCGCTGTGACCATCGCCATCGCCACCGCGGTCGTCGGCTACGGGCTCTATCGCGGACGCGCCGCTGCGCTGGCACCCTCGATGATCGCGCAGGTTCTGCAGGTGGTGGCCTTCAACATCGGGGGAACGGTCTATCAGTTGACGCTCGGTCCGTACCTCTACTTCACGGTTGTATTCGGGGAGCGCGTCACGGTCGGGGTCGGTTTCATGCCCCGGATGCTCTTCGCTCTCAGCGCCGTGGGACCGAGTACCGCCGCAGTGAATCTCCTCGCGCTCTGGTGCTTCTGGAAACTACTGTGGACGGAGCCGCATCAGCTTCTCGATCACAGAGACGCCCGCACCTCACCTCCGCCGGAGTCCGCAGCGGCCGAGCCGCCGCCCGTATCTCCGCTGGGTGATGCGATCGAGCAGTCGAGAGGGTGAGCACCATGCCCGCATTGCCGACCTCCGATCCGGCACAGTTCGTTCAGGGGGCGACGGTCCTGCATGTCCCCGATGTACAGGCGACCGCCGTCTTCTATCGCGATGTGCTGGGGTTCACCTGGGATTTCGGTGACGACCGCTATGCCGTCGTCTGGCGCGACAACTCCGCCATTCACTTTCTGCGTGACGACGGATCACCGAGCGGCGTGCACCTGTTCCAGTGGGTGCGGGACGTCGATGCCTACTACGGCGAGATTCTCGGTCGGGGCGCGCTGGTCGCCGCCGAGCCCGCGGATCAGCCGTACGGCATGCGAGAGTTCTCGGTGGAGGACCCCAATGGGGTACGGATCGTGTTCGGTCAGGACATCGATCACGATTGATAGCGACGTGCATCGAACCGAGGAGGGCACGTGGATCTCGATCTCGTCCTAGTCACCCGGCTGCGGATCGCCTCGTCTACCCCACGCATCTCACCCCCGCGCGGCAGCGCCCCGGTCGACCTCCCGCGTACCGTCCGGCCAGACGAGCACGATCGGCGTCCCGCGCCAGAGCGCGTACTGCACGGTATACCACGTGCCGGTGTTGGGTCCCTCCACACCGGGCTCGGCCGGCGCGGCGAAGAGCAGGTCGCTCGCATCTACGACATCGCGGTCGCGCGCTTCGCGCGACTTGGGACGGTGCACCACGTCCCCCTCGCAGAACGCCCTGTGCTTCTTCCCCAGTGGCGGGTGTACTACTATCCTGAAGCCGAGCGCCCGCGCTGCCCGATGCAGCTCGGCGTCCGCACCGACCGCATCGCCGTGATGCACCTCCGCGGGACGATTCTGATCGAGCAGCATGGTGTACGCGCGGAGTTGAGCGATCGAGATGCCGCGGCGCGTACCGGTGACTCCGATGATCATGACGGCGTCGGGCTTGACATGTGGAAGCTGGCACGAATCCGGAACGAGCGTGCAAGCTAACGCAGCACGCGATGAACAATGAAGAAGGGACGCCGCATGCCTCGTTTCTCCACCGCACCGCTTGGCCGCCTCGGGCACGAGCTGCGCATCGCGCTCCGGAGCCTGCGCCGCGCACCCGGCTTCACGCTCACCTCCGTCGTCATCCTCGCGCTCGGCATCGGCATCGCGACGGCGATCTTCACCGTCTTGCACGCCATCATCATCCGTCCACTCCCCGAGTATCAGCCGGAGCGTGTCGCGCTCCTGCGCACGCTCGATGCCGCCGGCGTGGACGTGAGCATGCTGCCCGAGGAGCTGAAGGAGCTGCGCGCCACCAGCCGGACGCTGCGCGATGTAGCCGGCGTGGCGCACCAGGGGTCGTTCGCCACCACGCTCATCGATGCCGATCGCACCGTCTCCCTCCGCGCCGCATGGGTCACCGGGAACTTCTTTCGCGTGCTCGGCGTGCGCCCGGTGCTCGGCAGGTTCTTTACCGAGGAAGATGAAGCGTCGATCGGCACCGCCGGTACGATGGTGCTGAGCTACGGCGCATGGCAGCGGGACTTCGGCGGCGACTCGAGCGTGCTCGGCCGCACGCTCCGCAATCCGTACACGCTCACGGAAGCCAGGATCATCGGCGTCGCCCCGCCGGGGCTCGCCTATCCGGTAGGCACCGAGTACTGGTCTCCGCAGGTCTACGCCAGTCTCGACGTGATTGCCCGCCTCGCACCCAGCGTCACGCCCGAAATAGCGCGGCAGGACTTCTTCTCGGCGATGCGACGGATCGCGGACGCGCGCGGCGGACCGTCGGCCATGGGCGCGGCCATCGCGCGCGCCGATGTGCAGACGCTCACCGGCGCCGTGCTCGGACAGGTGCGGCCGCAGCTCCTCGCGCTCTCCGCCGCCGTCGCGTTGCTCCTCCTCATCACCTGCGTGAACGTCGGTAACCTCGTGCTCCTTCGCGTGACTGCGCGCCACACCGAGATCGCGGTGCGCCGCTCGCTCGGCGCGCGTACGCGGGACATCGTGCGACCGTTCCTGTGGGAGAGCGCGCTCTTGTCGCTCGTCGGCGGTGCGCTCGGTCTGCTGCTCGCAGAGTGGCTCATCGGCGCGTTCGTGCGTCTCGCGCCGCCCGATGTCCCACGGTTGGACGTGCTGCGACTCTCCGGCACGCCCGTCGCGTGGGCCGCCGCGCTCACGATGGTCACGCTCGTGCTCGCGGGCGTGCTCCCCGCGCTCGCGGCCATGCGCAGCGGCGTGGCCGCGCGACTGCGAATCGACGCGCGCGCTGGCGGCACCAGCCGCACGCGGCGGCGCGTCCGCCAACTGCTCGTGTCCACGCAGGTGGCGTTGGCGCTCGTGATGCTCGCCGGCGCGGGGCTGGTCGTGAAGAGTCTCGACCGGCTGCTGCACGTCCCGCTCGGCTACACACCATCACACCTCGCGATTCTCACCATCACGCGTCCGGTGGTGGGCGACAGCGGCGAGCAGCAGATGCGCGCGATGTACGAGCTCGCCGCGCCGCGCTTCCGCGCGCTCCGCGCGGTCGAGGCGGTGACGCCCGTGGATGCTGAACCGTTCTACGGTCCGCAGGTGTTCGTGGCGCGGTGGGCCGCCGAGGGACAGCCGGATGCATTGGCGGAGGCGAGCCCGTTCATCCCGTGGGAAGTGGCCGGCACCGAGTACTTCCGCACGTTCAGGATCCCGCTCATCCGCGGGCGCGGATTCGAGAAGACCGACGTGGACGGCGCGCCGCGCGTCGTGGTGGTGGCGCACGCGGTGGCCGAGCGCTACTGGCCTGGCGAGAACCCCATCGGCAAGCGGCTCAGGCTGGTGGGCGACACGAGCGCTTCGCCCTGGATGACCGTGGTGGGTGAAGCGGGGGACATCCGTTACCGCACCGTGCGCGAGGCGACGCCTTCCATCTACGTGCCGTGGCGCCAGTGGTTCTTCCAGGGGATCATCGCCGTCCGGACGACCGTGCCGCTCGAGTCCGCACTTCCCGATCTGCGCCGCGCGCTGCGCGATGTGGACCCACAGGCGCGCATCGCGCGCGCGCAGCCGATGGACGCGCTGATCGACAACCAACTCGCGTTGCCGCGCCTTTCCACGCTGCTGCTCTCGGCGCTGGGTGGCGCGGCGCTCGTGCTCGCCGCGATCGGACTCTACGGTGTGATGGCCGCGGCCGTGCGCGAGGAAGCGCATGACATCGGCATTCGCTCTGCGCTCGGCGCCACGCCGGGGCGGCTCCGTGCGGAGGTGCTCCAGCGTGCGGCGATCATCGTGGCTGCGGGGGGCGCGGCAGGCATCGCCGACGCGCTCATCGCATCGCGGTTCCTGCGCGCGTTGCTCTACCAGGTGCGTCCCACCGATCCGCTCGCGCTGCTCGGCGCGTGCGGCGCGCTCATCGTGGTGGCGCTCGTCGCGGCGTACGTTCCCGCGTGGCGGGCGACGCGCGTGGACCCCATGCGCGTGTTGCGGTCGGAGTAGCGCGACGAGCGGACATCCTGGCGCGCGCCGCGCAGCGTGAGTGATGAGCGCAGCGCGCGATCCACGGTCGCCCTTCGATCCCACGACAGCAATGGACGTCCCGCCAGAGCCGGCACCCATCGTCCAGCCCGCCCCCGCACCGCCGCCGCCGCGCAGGCTCGGTGCCGCGCGTGCGTTCGGCATCCTTACTGCGTATCTCCTCGCGCAGTTCGCGGTGGGGTTCGTGGTCCTCGTCGCCGCGCAGAGCTACGTGGGGTCCCGGATCACGGATTCCGCAGCGATTGCATCCAGAGCGGAGACGCTCACGCTGCTTCCGGCGGCGCTCATCGGCACGATCCTCGGCGCCGTCGCGGCATTCAGGATGACACGCCGCAGCTTCCCCGGCGCGATCGCATCAGGAGCGCTGAGGCCGATCGGCTGGTCCGCCGCGCCGCCGCGGATGCTGGCGTGGTGCGCGCTGCTCGGCGCGGTGATCGCCATGAGCGTGGAGTATCTGCTCGTGCGCCACCTTCCACTCCGCCCCGACCAGTCGCTCGGCCCCGTCGTGCAGGCGGCCATGAGCTCCGGCTTCTCCCGACTGTGCTGGGCCATTCTCGCCGTCGGCGTCGCGCCCCCCGCGGAGGAATTCCTGTTCAGGGGAGTGCTCCTTCACGGCTTCGCGCGGACGTGGAACGTGACGGTCGCGGTGATCGTGACGAGCGTGCTGTTCGTCGCGCTGCACCTGCCGGAGACGCGGTCGTACTGGCCGGCGCTCATCGGCATCTCGCTGCTCGCAGCCGCGACCATGGCCGTCCGTCTCAAGAGCAGGAAGCTGCTTCCAGCCGTCGCGGTGCATGCAGGCTACAATCTCGCCCTCGTGCTGCTGGTCTACGTGCACATGCCGTGACGGTTCGTCATGTTGCGCGATGCGACCGCGGATCGTAGGGTGGAGACGGCACCGTCCCTCCCGCCAGCGCACCCTTCCATGAGCGACTCCGGCAACACGTCCCGCACGAACTCGTTGATGCCCGCCCTTCTCCTTGCGGGCTATGTCGCGCTCTTCATCTGGGGCGCGATTCGCCCATACGACCGCGCAACGTGGTGGGCGGAGAACATCCCCATCGTGGCCGTCGTGGTGACGCTCGTCGTGCTCTACTGGCGTGGCGTCCGGTTCTCGCCGATGGCCTACGTGCTCATGGCGGTGCTCCCGTACTGGCACACGGTGGGCGGGCACTACACGTTCGAGCGGGTGCCCTTCGACTGGTTCAACCGCGCGTTCGGCTTCGAGCGCAACATGTTCGACCGCGTGGGGCATTTTTCGGTGGGGCTGTACGCTTTTGCCATAGTGGAATACCTCGAATCGCGACGCGCGATGAGCCGGCCGCTGGCGTGTCTGTTCGCCATCTTCGCGATCGCGTTCGTCGCGATGTCGTACGAGCTCATTGAATGGATGTACGCCGCATACGGCGGGAACGCCGAGGCAGGCGCCAACTTTCTCGGCAGTCAGGGGGACGTCTGGGACGCGCAGAAGGACATGCTCATGGATACCATCGGCGCGATCATCTCGGTGATGTTCTACGTCGTTCTGCGGCGGCGGCAAGACGTGTAACGCTTGCATCGCGCGTAGGATTGCGTGGGCAGACGTCCGCGCGCCGCGTCCGATCATCGATCCGACAGCCCGGCTTCGATTGCTTCGAGTGGCGGTAGAGTGCTGCGGCCCTGGGCGTGGCAGCGCCGCACTTTGCGGGAATGTCGCCGCACAAACTACCGATGGCTACGCACGCTGTCGTGGACGAAGCGAAGGTCCGTGACTATCTACTCTCGCGTGCACATCCCGTAGGACGTGCTAAGGCACGCTTTTTCGCCTCCCTTCGCTACACCAGAGATCACTGGCGGGAGCTACGTCCGATCTTGCTCACGCTGGCGCGCGAGGGTGAGGCCGAAGCCACCGCACGAACCATCTTTGGACAGAAGTACGCTGCCCGTGGTACTATTCACGGGCCGAACGACAAATCGGCAGCCCTCGTCACCGTTTGGATCATCCGCAACGAGGAGCGAGCCCCCCGGTTCATCACTGCCTTTCCCGGTGAGCGCCCATGACCGAGTCATTCCGCGAGCTCGACACCGTCGTTCTGCTTCGCGATCTGCCGGAAGCTGGACTCCGTGCCGGCGACGTCGGCGCGATCGTCCACATGAACGCGCCGGAATCCCTCGACGTCGAATTCGTGACGGCGGCGGGTACGACGCAGGCGCTTGTGACGCTCAATGTCGCCGACGTCCGAAAAGCGCGGGACAACGACCTCTTGGCGGTGCGCCCCGCCGCACCGAGAAGAGGTGTCGCCTGACTGGCAGGCAGGCGCAATGCGTTGTACGGGGTCGACACCAACGTGACCTCGTATGGAGACGTGCCCGTGAAGACGTACTCACTCGACTCCAAGCTGCTCTACGTGCTGTACGTGGTCGTGATGCCCGTGATTTTCCTCGTGGTCGGGGCGTTCATTCTCTGGACGAGCACGCACGGCACGACCGATGGGCACTTCCCCGTGTGGATCGGTGTGATCTGGCTCGCAATGATGGCGTGGGGGATCTATCGGACGTCCTCGATGCCGCACACGATCCAGGTGACGAACACCGGGACCATCCGCTTCGTGGGCATCTTCCGCTCGTTCGCCGTCGAGCCTGGTGAGGTGACGGCCATTCGAGGACGCGGCCAGATGATCGAGATCCGCCACGCCCACGGCAAGATCTTCATCCTGAACCAGGTCACGGGGCTCCACGAGTTCCTGAGCGACCTGCAGCGGGTGAATCCGGCGGTCCAGATTCGCGGCGCGTAGCTGTCGCGTGTGCGACAATCTTATGCGCATGAGAGCGCCAGCCATGCTGGCGCTCTCATGTCGTCGGCGCCCGGTGGTCACAATCGCGGATCCACCGGCTCGCTCTCCAGCGCCAGCACGCCGAACACGCATTCGTGCACGCGGCGAAGGGGCTCCCCGCGAACGAAGCGCTCCAATCCCTCCACCCCCAACGCGAATTCGCGAAGGGCGAGCGATCGTTTGGCATTGAGTCCGCGCGCGCGGAGCCGCTCGAGGTGCTCCGGCAACGTGTACTCCGCTCCGTAGATGATGCGAAGGTACTCGCGCCCGCGGCACTTCACCGCCGGCTGCAGCAGCTCCCGCCGCCCGCGCGCCACGAAGGAAAGCGGCTTCACCACCATCCCCTCCCCTCCAGCGTCCGTCATCTCCTCCCACCACGCCGTGGCGGCACGCTCACTCTCGGGATCGGTAAGATCCACCACGCGGTGTGCGGTGGTGAAGAGGACGGCTGAGTCATCGGCCGCAGCGATCTCCGTCGCTCGTTCCATGTGCCACCGATGGTCCTTGTCCACGTGCACCGCACCTTCCGTCGCGAGCACGTGAAAGGGGGCGAGCTTGAGGTCCGCTACCGACGTCACCGGCCAGCAGTACCGGCGCCAGGCCGCCGAGTAGCGCGCAACCAGTTGTTCTCGCGCGCATAGCCGCTCGAGTAGGTCGCCCACGTCCACGCCACGCGCCGCGCTGTCGCGCACGGCCGACACGGCCTCGGGGAGCGCTCCCGCCGCCGCCGCGCTCACCGCGCCGTACTGATCGCGGATGAGCGCCTGCGCCTTTGCCGACCACGGCAGGAGCTCGCAATCGAGCACCACCCAGTCGGTGGAGAGACGATCCCAGAACGTCGCGCCGCCGAGCGCGCGATGCACGATCGCCAGCAGCTCGCGCTCCATTTCGGCGTCGTCAAAGAACCTTCGCCCAGTGCGTGTGGTGATGATCCCGATCCCCTCCCCGGCCACGCCGAAGCGCCGGCGCGCCACGTCTTCATCTCTGCAGACGACCACGACCGCGCGCGAGCCCATGTGCTTCTCCTCGCACATCACGGCGGGCACGCCCTGGGTGCGGTAGTAGGCGAACGCTTCGGTGGGATACTCCAGGTATCCCTCGCGCTTGGTCGTCTCCGACGGCGACATGGTCGGCGGCAGATACACCAGCCACTTGGGATTGGCGGCGAAGCGGCTCATCACCTCGAGCGCGGCCGTTGCGTTCTCCTCGCGGATCGTTACGGTGCGGTGCAGCCGGGTCGAGATGATCCGCTTGCCCGAGACGTCGGCCAGGTCCAGCAGCTCGTCCTCCCGCTGCTGCGCGGAGAGCGCCTGCGCGGCCTGCTCCGCAGCCAGGAAGGGACGCACCGGCTCGGCGTACGTCGCCCGCGCCGGCACGGACACCAGCTCCTTCTCCGGCCATCGCAGCGCGGTGAGGCGCCCGCCGAAGACGCACCCCGTGTCGATGTTGATCGTCCGATTGAGCCATTCCGGCTCCGGCACGGGTGTGTGTCCGTACACCACGTGCGCGCGCCCGCGATATTCCGCGGCCCAGTTGTAGCGTACCGGAAGCCCGAACTCGTCGGTCTCGCCCGTCGTCTCTCCGTACAATGCGAAGTCGCGCACCTTCCCCGATCCGCGCCCCTGCATCTCCGCTTTCATCCCCGCGTGCGCCACCACCAGGAGGCCGTCATCCAGCACGTAGTGACTCACCAGATCGTCCAGGAACTCCGCCACGCGCTCCCGGAGCTCCGGCAGCTCCTGATCGAGCTGCGCCAGCGAATCGGCCAGTCCGTGCGTGATCTGCACATCGCGACCGCGCAGCTTGCGCAGAAGCTTCATGTCGTGATTGCCGGGGACGGCGATCGCGGTGCCGGCCTCGACCATCGCCATCGCCGTACGCAGCACGCCGGGAATGCGAGGACCGCGATCCACCAGGTCCCCCAGAAAGATGACCTTCCGCCCAGCCGGGTGCCGCCACGCACTGTCCGCGTCCGGACGCTCGTAGCCGAGCGTCGCGAGTAGCTCCTCCAGCTCATCGGCGCACCCGTGTACGTCGCCGATGATGTCGAACGGGCCGTGGTCAGAGCGCCGGTCGTTCCAGAGCGGCTCTCGCTCGATGGTGACCGATGCGATCTCCTCCTCGCTGCGGAGCACGTGCACGTGCCGGAACCCCTCGCGCTGCAACGAGCGGAGCGAGCGATGCAACTGGCTCCGCTGCTGCCGGATCACGTGCGGGCCAAAGGTGCGGTCGGCGCGCGTGCGGTTGCGCGTCTCGCACACGCGCTCGGGGAGGTCGAGGACGATCGCGACGGGGAGCACGTGATAGCGCCGCGCGAGCTCCACCAGCGGCTTTCGCGCCTCTGGCTGCACGTTGGTGGCATCCACCACCGTGAGCAGCCCGCGCTCCAATCGCTTGGCGGCGATGAAGTGCAGCACCTCGAACGCGTGTCCCGTGGCCGACTGATCGTTCTCGTCGTTGGAGACCAGCCCGCGGCAGAAGTCGGACGATATGGTCTCGAACGGCGCGAAGTGCGTGCGCGCGAAGGTGCTCTTCCCGCAGCCGGACGGGCCGATGAGGGCGACGAGCGAGAGGTTGGGGATGCGGACAATCACCGGCGCGGCTCCGTGGTACCTGCGGGAGTATTCTCTGCCTGTCCGGAGAAACGCCCCGCCCGGATCCGCCACAGGAAGTCTCTCATCTCCGGCTCCGCGGTGGGCTCTTCCGGGAGCGTGCTGCGCGCGGCCTCGTCACTCAATCGTTCGCGCCAGCGTTGATACTCCTGCTCGTAGAACTCCAGGCGTTCGCCGCCGATGGTGCCCCGCTCGGCACCCGTCGTCTTCACCTCGATCAGCTCGTCGATCCACGCGAGCCGCTCCGCATCGAGCGCGGCGTTGCATTCAGGAAGGCTGGCGTTCACCTGCCCCGTGCGCATCATGTGGACGCCGCTCAGCAGCACGCGGAAGACATAGAGCAGCGGCTTCACCCGCCGCGGCGTCCCCTTCTCGAACAGCAGCCACTGATTGGCGGCGAAGCCCAGATAGTGCCGCACGCACGAGCGCGTGATGCACCCGCGCGCGATGCGCATGAGCTCCTGGTGCTCCGGCGTGGTGTGCACGACCAGCGGCGAGTAGAGCTGCTCGAGCACGTAGCCGTTGTTCCGCAGCAGGAGCCGGCAGAACTTGCGCACCTCGTGCGTCACCAGGTCGATCTCGACCCCGTCGCGGACGTGCTCGGACTTCACGGTTTCGTGCACCCGATCGAGTCCCGCGAAGAACACCGTCGGCACCACGTGCGCGCCGCGCAGGTCCACATCGGAATCGGGCGAGGCGAAGCCATACAGGTGTGCGCCGCTCACCGTCGCAAAGAGGAGCGGATACGGATGTGCGGCAACCTCGGCACGAAGAAGTACGTCGCGCAGAGCTCCGCCCGGACGGCGCGTGTCCGACCCGCTCACGAAGTCCGTCCCTCCGTCGTGCCACCAGCGGTCTCGCCGCGGCTGACATCCGCTCCCTCAACCGCGCGCCGCCGTGCCCAGACCAGCAGCGCGTTGGCGCGCTCGTAGTCCGGGCGCTCGGGAAGGTGCGTCGAGGCGAGCGCCGCATCGAACTCCCGATGCAGCGCGAGGCGCCACTCGTTCACCTCCTCCCATGCGGTCTCTCCGCGCTTGATCGCGAGCAAGCGCTCGCGATGCTCCCCAACGTGCACGGGAACATACCCTTCGCGCAGCGCGGTCACCCCCGCGATGAGCAACCGGATGAGATGCATCGCGTGCTTCCACTTGAGCGTGCCCGTGGTGCGAATGTCCTGCTCCAACCGCTTGAACTGGCTGAGGACGTAGCCGTTGTACGTCTGGTAGAGATGTTTCGAGAGGAAGCGCGATCGCATCTCGATCAGCGCATCGGCCACCGGCGAGGTGTGCTCGACGATCGGCGTGTACAGGCACTCGAGGATGTTCGGATTCGCCTTGAGCGCCAGCACGATGAACTTGCGCAGCTCCCAGTAGACCTCATCGGTCTCCCGATCCTCGAGTTGCTCCGGGACGCCGTACAGCGACCAGTGCAGCTCCGCGGGCGGGAGATAGATCCCGCGCCGGTCCACATCGGACTGCGCTCCGGCAAGGCCGTACGCGTGCGAGCCCACGATGCAGCGGTAGATGACGTGCTGGTACAGATCGTAGTCGCGCAGCACGCCGAGCGCGTCCAGCTCGTCCGCCTGAACGTGCTTGCGGATGGAGAGCTCGTTCCTTCGCAGAGAGACCTCGCGGCCATCGGGAAGACGTACGCGATACGAGTGCGTCGCATCGTCCGGTGCGCGGACGATCACTCCCGCTGCGCCGAGTGGCACGACGAGCACACCGCCGGCATCGCGCACTTCCACGCGCGACACCACCTGCGTGCCCGCCGGGAGAATGAGGTGTGTGGAGCGAGCCGTGCCGGCCGCGCGGTCCACCTGCGGAACGTGATGCTTGCTCATCCTTCGCTCTGGTGCATGTGCCGACGTGCGCCGGCAGCTCGGCACACCGAGCCCGGCAACGACGTCATGACCTGGATAGGGACGCTACGCTCCCGCCGGCGCCCGCAGCGTCGTGAAGATCCCCATCTGCGTGGGCGAGCCGACCTCGTCGTCCACCGGACCCACGGGGGCGAACCGCACAGTATAGCCGAACCGCCCGGCCACGCGCGCTGCCCACGACTCGAACTCCGGCCGCGTCCACTCGAAGCGGTGGTCACGGTGACGGAAGCGCCCCGCGGGGAGCGATGGCCAGCGCACGTTGTACTCGGCGTTGGGAGTGGTGATGATCGCCGTGCCGGGACGTGCGTGCTCGAACAGCACCCGCTCGAAGGCCGCCAGGCGGGGCGGGTCGAGATGCTCGATCACCTCCACGACGGTGGCCGCGTCGAAGCCGGCCAGACGCTGGTCGCGGTACATGAGCGAGCCATGGAGCAGCGCGATCCGCTCCCGCTGCCGCTCCGGCAGGCGATCGAGCTTGAGCCGCTCCGAGGCGATGTCGAGCGAGCGGTACGAGACGTCCATCCCTACGATGCGCGTGAACTGCCGGTCGGCGAGGAGCAGCGCGAGGAGCCGTCCCTCGCCGCATCCCAGGTCGACGACGGACTTGGCCCCGCTCGCGCGCAGCGCGCCGAGCACTGTCTGCAGCCGCTGCTCGTTGAGACTGAGCGGGCGCTCGAGCGCGCGCTCCTCCACGTCGTGTGCGGCACTGCCGGCGTCGTCTCCCTCCTCTTCTTCCTCGCTCGTGAGACGCGCGATGGCGTCCCGCACGAGCGAATGGCGGTGCTTGAGATAGCGCCGCGCGATGATCTCGCGCTCCGGGTGCGTGGCGAGCCACCCCTCCCCCGCCCGGACGAGCTTCTCCACTTCCGCGTCCCCCACGTAGTAGTGCTTCTCCCCGTCGAGCACGGGGATGAGCACGTACAGGTGCGCGAGCAGCTCGGACACACGCCTGGTGGCAGTGAGCGTCACCGTGAAGTAGCGCGCGTTTGGAGGCGCATCCGTCCCGACAGTCACGACGTGCGGCTCCGCTGATAGCGCGTAGCCGAGCGGGCCGAAGAGCCGCTCGAGAAAGCTCTCGTCGCGGCAGGGGACCACGGCCAGGCGCGCCTCGAGAGGGATCGGGGTGTCCGCGAGCTCCGGCCGCTCCTTGCTCTGGCCGGCCATCGCTGACCGGAAGAGCTGCGCGATCGCGACGCTCAGGAAGGACGACGCGACGTACGGGCGATCGTTGACGTACTGCGCCAGCAGCCCGCCCTCTCCTCCTGGCCCACGCCGGCCGCGCACGAGCCCCACCGGATCGATGTCGAGCACGAGCGCGGCGGTGCAGCGTGTGTCCGTGGCCTCGGGGTAGAGCACGTGCGCCCGCCCGAACGCAAGGTCGAACGACTGCGCGCGGGCGGGGTTCTTGTGCAGCAGGTAGCCGAGGTCGGTGGCGGGGGAGTGGGTGGTAGTGAGAGTAAGGAGCATCGTGGGGCGGGATGTGCACGAGGGGGTTTGGAATTGTACGCCGATGCGACGACATGCGAAACGGAGCGCGTTCTCGGGCGAGAGACTTGCCCCCGGCCGCGCGCACGCATTCGCGAGGCACTCCCCACCCCCACCGCCCCTTGCGACACCCCACCATCCGATGTCCAATTGAGTCGGTAGCTCTCTCCGACCTGACCCCCTCTTCGGAGCCCGCAGCATGCTCACTCGTCTCACTCGACTCGCTGTCCTGTCGCTCCTCGTCGCGCTCCCACGCTTGGCCGTCGCCCAGGCGTCGGCCGGCGGCGATGTGCCGCCAGGCGTGCCGAACGACTCCACCACCGACCCGTTCATCTGGCTCGAGGACCAGTACGGCCCTCGCTCCATGGCGTGGGTCCACGCGGAGAACGCCAAGACGGTCGCCGTCCTCGAGAAGGACCCGCACTTCGACACGCTCTACCAGCAAGCGCTCGACGTCGCGCAGGCACCCGACCGGATTCCGGGCGTGCAGTTCATGGCCGGCCAGCTCTACAACTTCTGGCGTGACAGCGTGCACGTGCGCGGCATCTGGCGGCGCACCACCATGGCGAGCTACCGCACGTCCAATCCGCAGTGGACCACGGTGCTCGACCTCGACTCCCTTACCCGCGCCGAGAAGGCGAACTGGGTGTGGCGAGGCGCGAGCTGCGCGCAGCCTGCCGAGCGCCGGTGCATGATCTCACTCTCCGACGGCGGCGAGGACGCGGTGACCGTCCGCGAGTTCGACATCGACACGCGCCGCTTCGTCCCGAATGGCTTCGTCCTTCCCAAGGGGAAGCAACGCTTCACCTGGCTGGGCACCGACACGCTGCTCGTGTCGCGCGAGTGGAACTCCGGCGAGCTCACGAGCGCGGGGTATCCCTTCATCGTGAAGGCGGTGGTGCGCGGACAGCCACTCTCGAGCGCCAAGGAGATCTTCCGCGGTGATGCGGGAGACGGCGGCTACGGCGTGTCGCCGCGCACGATGCACGACGGCTCGGGGCACCGCCTGGTGGTCATCGACCGCCCGCTGGACACCTTCAAGGGAGAGACGTACGTGTTCGGTCCGAAAGGCGTCGCGCGGCTGGCGGTGCCAGGCAAGTCCGGCATGATGGGCATGATGGACGGCCAGGTGCTCATCCGGCTGTCCGAGCCGTGGACGGCGGGCGGCACCACGATCCCGGAGGGGGCGCTCGCGTCGTTCTCGGTTACGCAGGCGCTCAACGATCCCGCGCATCTCTCGCCGACGGTGGTGTACGCGCCCGGCCCGCGCGAGTCGATCGGCGGCGGGAGCACGACGCGCGACCGCCTGTTACTCAACGTGGACGAGAACGTGCGCGGCCGCGTGTACGTCCTCTCGCACACCTCCTCCGGCGCGTGGACGCGCAAGCGCCTGTCGCTCCCGGACAATCTCACTACGGGTGTGGGGGACGGCGACCTGCACGGGTCGCAGGCGTTCGTGCGCGTGAATGGCTTCCTCACTCCCACGAGCGTCTTCCTGGTGGACGCGAACACCGGCACGCTCGCACGCATCAAGTCGGAGCGCGCGCAGTTCGACGCGTCGCACGACACGGTGGAGCAGCTCGAGGCGACGTCCACCGACGGCACGAAGATCCCCTACTTCATCGTGCACTCCAAGGGGATGAAGCTCGACGGCACGAACCCCACGATCCTCACCGCCTACGGCGGCTTCGAGGTCTCGCGCACGCCGTCCTACTCGGCCACCGTCGGCAGGCTGTGGCTGGAGCGCGGCGGCGTGTACGTGCTCGCGAACATCCGCGGCGGCGGCGAGTTCGGGCCGGCGTGGCACGAGGCCGGGCTCAAGACGAAGCGGCAGATCATCTACGATGACTTCGCCTCGGTGGCCCGCGACCTCATCGCTCGGCACATCACGGACACCGCGCACCTGGGGATCATGGGCGGCTCCAACGGCGGACTGCTGATGGGCGTCGAGATGACGGAGCACCCGGAGCTGTGGAAGGCGGTGGACATCCAGGTCCCGCTGCTCGACATGCTGCGTTACGAGTACATCGACGCCGGCGCATCGTGGGTGGGCGAGTACGGCAGTGTCACCAACCCCGAGGAGCGCGCCTTCCTCGCGCGCATCTCGCCGTACAACAACCTCAAGCCGGGCGTGCACTACCCCGAGCCGCTCATCTGGACCACCACCAAGGACGACCGCGTGGGTCCGCAGCACGCGCGCAAGTTCGCGGCGAAGATGGCAAGCATGGGTTATCCGTATCTGTTCTACGAGGTGATCGAGGGCGGACACGGGGCCGGCGCGAACGCGAAGCAGACGTCGCACACGAACGCGCTGGAGTACACGTACTTCATGCGGAAGTTGATGCCATCGCGCGGTGGCGGTGCAGCGGCGGGCGGGGGCGGGACGCACTAGCTCCCGCTGCGCAGGAGTTTCGGGCGCGGTTCCGGTGAACCCATCGGGATCGCGCCCGAAGTGCAACTACGCGTCGCGTTGCGACGTCGAGAGGCGTCAAGAGCCCCGGTACATGTCGCTACAACCTCCGCTACGACGGATCGTCACCATCGCTTCCCTTGCGGTGGCGCTCGGTGCGGGCGCCTCGGTGCAGGCGCAGCAGCGCCCGCTGGATCTCATTCCCTACCCCGCACACGTCACCGCTACGGGCGACACACTCCACTTCGGCGGCGTGCCCGTCGTGATGCCGGCCGATACCGCCGACAGCGCGCTGGTACGGCTCACTCTCCTCGGCACGCAGTTTCTCGCCGAGGCGCTCGGCGATGTACCACGTACCGATAGCGTCAGGTCGCATACCGACGTTCATGCCGGGGCGAAGGCATTCGCGCGCACGGATAGCTCCCCTCGCTCCGCGCCGGCCGTCCTTCTCACCATCGATCCAAGCTTCCCCGACAGCTCCCACGAAGCCTATGCGCTCGTGGTCGACTCCGCGGGCGTCCGGATTACCGCGCGCGATCACGCCGGCGTCTTCTACGGCCTCCAGACGCTCCGCGAGCTCGTGCGTCCGGACTCGGCGCGCGCGGCGGATGGTTGGAGCATTCCCGCCGCCCGCATCGACGACGCGCCGCGCTTCCCCTATCGCGGCGCGCACCTCGATGTCGTGCGCCACTTCTTTCCGGTCGCGTTCGTCGAGCGCTACATCGATCTCCTCGCGCGCTACAAGCTCAACACCTTCCACTGGCACCTCACCGACGACCAGGGGTGGCGCATCGAGATCGAGCGGTATCCGCGCCTCACGAGCGTCGGCTCGCGTCGCACTGAGACCGTCGTCGGCAAACACTTCGATCCATACGTGGGCGACGGTGTGCCGTACGGCGGCTACTACACGCAGGAGGAGATCCGCCAGGTGGTGGCGTACGCCGCCGAGCGCTACGTGACGGTGATCCCGGAGATCGAGATGCCGGGGCACGCGCGCGCCGCGCTGGCCGCGTACCCCGATCTCGCCTGCACGCCGGGCCCGTTCACCGTCGCGACCAGATGGGGCGTGTTCGACGACATCTTCTGTCCCACGGAGCACACGTTCGATTTTCTCGAGAACGTGTTGACGGAAGTGATGGCACTCTTCCCCGGCACGTACATCCACGTGGGCGGCGACGAGGTCCCCAAGCGCCGCTGGCGCGAGAGCGACGCGGCGCAGGCGGTGATGCGGCGTGAGGGGCTGGCGAACGAAGCGGAGCTGCAGAGCTACTTCATGCGGCGCATCGAGGCGTTCCTCACTGCGCACGGGCGCCGGCTCATCGGGTGGGACGAGATTCTCGAGGGCGGGCTCCCGCCCGAGGCGACGGTCATGTCGTGGCGCGGCACGGCGGGAGGGATCGCCGCCGCGCGCGCGGGGCACGACGTCATCATGACGCCGTCGGATTTCCTGTACTTCGACCACTACCAGGGCGATCCGGCCACGGAGCCGCTCGCGATCGGCGGCTTCACCCCGCTCGGGAAGGTCTACGCGTTCGAGCCGGTGCCCGATTCGCTCACCGCCGACCAGGCGCGGCACATTCTTGGCGCGCAGGCGAACGTGTGGACCGAGTACATCGCCACCGAGTCGCAGGTTGAATACATGCTGTTCCCCCGATTGCTCGCGCTGGCCGAAGTCGTCTGGTCTCCGCGCGCATCGCGCGATTGGGAGAGCTTCGAGGCGCGGCTGCCATCACAGCTCGAGGCGCTCGACCGGGCGTGGGTGAGGTACCGGAAGGAGCGTGGGCGCTGACGACCGTGCTACCTCCGTTCTCAGTCCTGTACGTCGAACCAGTGCGCTCGGAGGGGCCGGGCAATACGCCAGCCGCCCTGCCGCACCGTCTCCGCCGTCGCCGAGCTGTCCGCCGTGTATAGCCATACGGCGTGGCGGGGCGGCAACATCATGCCGCCGTAGAAGAAGAACACCGAGAGCTCCCCTCGCCGGGGGCGCTGTGTCATGACGCGATAGACGACGTCCCGTAGTGCGGGGGGAACGGGCTCGAAGCGCAGCGTGTCCAGTACGGAATCCGGAAGCTGACGGAGCTGGGCCACCGTCGTTTCCATCGCTGCCACGTGTGTGGCAAAGTCCCGATCGCGCAGCTTCACGCCAAAGACCGGCGCCACGTACGAGACGGCAGCCGTGATGAACAACAGCCCTCCCAGTATTGCCGACCATGACCGCCACTTCCGCACCGATCGGATGAACACGACCACGCCGACAATCCAGGTGATCGCGAAGAGGGCCATGTAGAACAGGGATACGTAGGTCCCGCGCTTCGTGCGCTGGAAGGCGATCTCCGAGACGACGCATGCGACGCCGGTGAGGAGCACGGCCGCCGATGCAATCCGGACGGTACGGAGCGACATGTCGAGATTCCCTGCGGGTGCGCGCGGACACGCGAAGGGCGGGATCCCTTCACGAGTGGAGGATCAGAGACCCCAGGCCGAACGATCAGCGACGACAACGAAGGCACCGCCAGCGCAGAAGATCGTGGAATCCCTCGCCGGGTCAAGGCGATCGCGTAGGGGCTGTCCGCTCACGCACACCTCACACCGTGCGCGGCGCCAGCCCCCGTGCCTGCGCATGACGCACCAGCCGCTGCAGCCGCCGCACCTCGGCGCGCGCGACCGCCTGGCCGAAGCTCGTGAGCCGGTAGTAGCGGCGCCGCTCGTCGTCCGCGCGCGTGCGCCGCTTCTCCACCTCCGCGATGAGCCCCTGCTCCACCATGCGCGCGATGGAGCGGTAGAGGGTGCCGGCACTGAGTCGCAGCTCGCCGTCTGTCCGCTCCTCCACGTCCCGCATGATTGCGTAGCCGTGACGCTCTCCCTCAGCCAGCGCCAGCAGGATGTGCAGGGTGGCCGAAGGAAGAGGAAGGAGCTGTTCCACGTTGTGGTCGTCTGTCATGTCGCCCCGAAGGCTACGGTGGTCTGGCGTGAACGGAGGCTGCACACGGCGCGCCGCCCCGACGATCGCGCCGCGGTCAGCGCGGCCTGTTCTCCCAGAGAACGTTGACGATCACCCAGCGGCCATTCCAGCGAGCGAGCTCCAGATAGTCTACCCAATCGGTGGCATCCACCCGCACCACGGCAGCCCCACGGTAGATGTCCAGGATGCGGATGTCCATCCGGCGCTTGTTGGCCGGCGTGGCCCTCCCCCCACCCTCCCGCGTGTAATCCACCAGCGTCTTCGCGCCCATGTGCGAGAGCTGGCTGCGCCCCTGCGCGTCGGTGGTGACGATGCGCTTGGCCAGCTCGGGATGCACCGCGCGTTGCATGCGGGCGGTGTCGCCGGTGTACCACCCCTCGATGTAGTCCAGCGCCGTGGCGCGAATGGCGGCGCTGTCCTGCGCCGTCTGCGCGGCGGCTGGCGCGCTCGCCAGGAGCGCGACGGCGAAAGCGGCGATGCTGAGGCGCGTGTTCATCGGATCCCTCCGGTCATGGGTTGCCCGCGTCGGCACTATGTGCATTGACAATATAGCCACAGTGGATATAGTTTGGCCAGTGGCGCCGGGTCATGGTCCGGCGGCAGAGGGGAGTCGAACGGCGAATGCGGCGTCACACGTCACCCTTCCACCACTCCGCGTATGAGCCTGTCACTCTATCGGGCGCTCCTGCGCCTGTATCCGGCCTCCTTCCGCCGCGAGTACGGTGCAGAGCTGCTCCGCGTGTTCGCGGAGTCCACTCACGAGCGCGGACGCATGGCCACCGCCCTGGCCGCGATCCGCGACGTGGTGCCCAACGCGCTCCTCGCGCACGGCACCATCCTCCGGCAGGACATCCGCCAGGCGGCGCGCACAATGGGTCGCTCGTCCGGCTTCGTGGCCACCGCGGTGCTCGTGATCGCACTGGGCGTGGGCGCGAACACCGCCACCTTTTCGATGGCGGATTTCGTGCTGCTGCGCCCGCTTCCCTTTCCGGAGCCCGACGCGCTCGTGCGGCTGTGCGAGGGGCCGAAGGACGGCAGCGGATGGGGATGCATGAACGAGCTCTCTCCCGCCAACTTCCGCGATGTCGACGCGATGACCACTGCGGTACGCGGCTGGGGCGCGTTCACCCAGCGCGACGTGAATCTCGTCGGCTCGGGCGAGCCGGTGCGCATCCCCTCCGCGGCGATCTCCGCGCGGCTGCTGCCGCTCCTGGGCGTGCGCCCGCTGCTGGGGAAGGTGTTCGACAGCACCGCAACCGGAGAGCGCGATGCGGAATCGGTGGTGCTCAGCTACAGCCTCTGGCAGACGCACTTCGGCAGCGACCCGAACGTGCTCGGCCGAACGATTCGCGTGGACGACTCGCTGCGTGTGGTGATTGGCGTCATGCCGCGCGGCTTCCACTTCCCCAGTGCGGACATCGCGCTCTGGACGCCGCTCATCCTGCACGAAGACGACTTCGCCGATCGCACCAATACCTATCTCCAGGCCATCGGCAGATTGGCGCCGGGTGCGACGTTCGAGCAGGCGCGCGCCGAGCTCGCGCTGGCGGCCGATCGACTCGCGCGCGATTACCCGGAGACCAACGCGGAGACGGGGTTCTCGTTCTTCCGGCAGCGCGACTACGTGATGCCCCGCTACCGGCTCATGCTCCTCGCGCTCTGCGGCGCGAGCCTCTGCCTCCTCCTGCTCACCGGCGCCAATCTGGCCAACCTGCTCCTCGCGCGCGCGGCTGCACGCGAGAGAGAGCTGGCCGTGCGCGCTGCGCTCGGCGCCGGCCGCGAGCGACTGGTGCGCCAGATGCTCACGGAGAGCATCCTGCTCGCCCTCATGGGCGGCGCGGCGGGGATCCTGGTCGCGATGCTCGCCGTCCCCCTGCTCTCGCATCTCGTGCCCGACACGTTGCCGCTCGGCGTCGAGCCGCAGCTCGATCTGCGCGCGTTCCTCATAGCGGGCGGGTTCACCACGCTCATCGGGATCGCGCTCGGTCTCGTGCCTGCCATGGTGGTTAGCGGACAGTCCGGCTTCAGCGCGTTGCGCGATGGAACTCGTGGAGGAGGTGGGCGGCGGTACCGGCTGCGCAGCACACTCGTGGGTGTGGAGGTCGCCGCGTCGATCGTCCTGCTCATCGCGTCGGGGCTGCTCATGCGCGCGGTGTGGAGAGTGCAAGCGGTGGATCCCGGCTTCGTGACCGAGGGCGTGCTCACACTGCGCACGGCACCCTCGCCCACTCTCGCCGCCGACTCCGTCCGTCGCACCGCGTTCTACGAGCGTGTCCTGTCCGGCGTGCAGCGCCTCCCCGGCGTGCAGTCCGCCGCGTACACGAGCGGCCTTCCCATGGTGCTCACCGGGGGAATCGGCAGCGCGGAGGTCCCAGGAGAGGAGGCATCACGCAATAGCAGGTGGGAGGGCGTGAGCTTGCGCTATGTGACGCCGCAGTTCTTCTCGACGCTCGGCATCCCGATCATCCGCGGGCGCGGTGTGGAGAATGGGGACCGACTGGGACATCCCGCAGTGGCCGTCGTGAGCGAAAGCTTCGTGCTCCGACACTGGCCCAACACCAACCCCATCGGCAAGACGTTCGTCGTGCGCGGTGAGGAGCGCACCGTGGTGGGCGTGGTGCGCGACATCCGCGTGCGCGGACTCGAGCGCAGCAGCGAGCCGCAAGTCTACTTCGCCGCGGCACAGGCGCCGGGGCAACTCGGCGGACTGTATATCCCCAAGGATCTGGTCGTCCGCACCGCTGCCGGACGCCCAGAGGCGTTGCTGTCCTCCATACGCAGCGTCGTTCGCGCGGCGAACCCGGAGCAGCCCATCTCCAACGTCCGCTCGCTCGCGCAGGTGCTCGCCGAACAGACGGGGGAGCGCCAGGCACAGCTTCGCGTGCTGATCGCGCTGGCGTCGGTGGCGCTGCTCCTCACCGGCGTCGGCATCTACGGTCTCCTGGCATACATGGTGGCGCAACGAACGCGGGAGATCGGCGTGCGTCTCGCGCTTGGTGCGGAGCCGAGGCGCGTAGCGCGGATGATCGTAGGCGAAGCGGGACGTCTCGCGCTCCTTGGCGGCATTGCCGGCCTGATCGCGGCGTACGCGGCGGCGCGCGCCATGAGCGCGTTGCTGTTCGGCGTCCCGCCGGGCGACCCGTTCACGCTGGCTGCGGGAATCTCGGTGGTGGTGGGCGCCACGCTCGCCGCGTCGTTCATCCCCGCGCTGCGCGCGGTGCGGGTGAGTCCGGTGGAGGCGATGCGCGCGGAGTAGTGAGGGGAGCGGCGGGCTGTTCAGGC
The DNA here is from genome assembly GCA_035701265.1 of Gemmatimonadaceae bacterium. Lineage (GTDB taxonomy): Bacteria > Gemmatimonadota > Gemmatimonadetes > Gemmatimonadales > Gemmatimonadaceae > DASSNU01. Next base: position 239,444 of record DASSNU010000015.1, read on the forward strand.
GGCCAAGAGAGCGGTCAAAGCGACGGCGGAATCCTTGTGCCCGTCTCGCCGCGGAGCGATGATCGAGCGAGGGGGATGGCTGGACGGCCCATGACCGACCGTCCGTGCCGAGCGGGACGCACGTTCGAGAGCGCGCGATGCGCCAAGCCGCGCGATGCGCACGTGCGCAGGTGACAGCTCACACCTACTCGGGAGCTCGCATGAGGACTTCCGTCGAGAGCTTCGCCGCCGGAGCCACGATCATCGGTCTCGCTGTCGCCGCGCCGCTCCGGGCGCAGGGCGGCACACGCGAAGCCGCCGTGCGCCAGACGGTGCAGGCGTTCTACGACGCGTTCAACTCGCACGCGTTCGACCGCGTGCCGGAGATCACGACCGACGACTGGAACCACATCAACCCACTCGGCGGTCGCACGCGTGGGCGCGCGGCGGTGTTGGCCGAGCTGCACGAGGTGCACAGCACGTTCCTCAAGGACGTGACCGACACGATCCTGGAGATGGACGTGCGTTTCGCGACGGACGACGTGGCCGTGGCGACGGTGAGCAGCCAGTTGACCACCTTCACCACGCCGGACGGTGTCAAGCACGAGAACGAGCGGCTGACGCACACGTTCATTCTCGTGAGGCGCGGTGGGCGGTGGCTCATCATGCAGGACCACAACACGTTCGTGACGCAGCCGCCGGCGGGGTGAGGGGGGTGCGGGGGCGTGCGGCGGGCGACAAGTGTGCACTTGCCGGCTAGCCTGGTAGAGCCATGGACTCCGCACAGGGCGGGGCTTTGCTGGTCAGCTTGCGTTGTGATAGCCAATAAGCTATCATAGTGTATGTCGAATGATGCGAGCTATTTACTACATGAGGCGAGGCGGAGGGCGGGGCTCAGCCAGCGCCAATTGGCCGCCCGCGCGGGAACTGCCCAATCGGTGGTCGCGCGCATCGAGCGTGGGCTGACGAGCCCGAGCTGGGAAACCCTTACGCGCCTTCTCGCGGCGGCCGGATTCGACCTCTCGGCCAATCTGGAACTTCGACCGGTCGTCACTCCCGACATGCTGGATGACGTGACGCGCATCCTCCGTCTGACGCCGGAGGATCGGCTTGCCGAGCTCGCGAACTTCAGCCGATTTGCAACGGCGGCGGCGTGTGCATAGTCCGGCGCCGCTCGATCCCGAGCGCCTCATCAGGACGCTCGCACGTCACCGCGTACGCTACGTTCTCATCGGCGCCATGGCAGCGCGTCTGCAGGGGTTCCCGAGGCTCACTGCCGACGCGGACATCACACCCGCGGCAGACTCCGACAACCTGGAGCGCCTCGCGGCCGCGCTGCGGGATCTCGATGCACGGATCTTCACCGAGGCGGTTCCAGAAGGTCTGCCGTTTGACGTGAGCGCCGCGATGTTCGAGCGGGCCGAGCTCTGGAATCTCGTCACGAACGCCGGGAGGCTCGACGTTGCCTTCACGCCGTCGGGAACGAGCGGCTTCGAGGACTTGGAGCGCGGCGCGGTCACGTTTCACGTCTACGACACGGACCTCCTTGCAGCGAGCCTCGAGGACATTCTCCGCTCCAAGCGCGCGGCGGACCGGCCTCAGGACCGCCAGGACGCGGTGATCCTGCAAGCCATGATCGAGCGGCGGGGCGACGGGGGCGATCACCGCTGAGGGTTCGCGTCGTGCTGTGCAGCGGCATCGCGCGCACGTCAAGTCATATCTCTCATCAGCGCATCTGCGCGCCGGACGTGTTCTCCGTCTCCGCCCGCCTGCGCCACGCAAGGTGCCGGCCGGTTTCACGACTACTCCCGGCGTACCGTCTGCGCTGGGGCTACAGCGCCGATGCGCTCACACGCTATCGCCGAGCACGATCCGCTGTACGCGGCAGGTAGTTGAGACATAGACTGCAATGCCCCCATCAATGATGATGGCGGGCGGGTGTTGAACTGGATACAGCGACGCAGACCACCCTTCCACGTTGCTATGCCACGCCAGGACTTGCATTGGCATGGTGTCGAGCGCTGCGACAGTGTCCATGATGATCTGATGAGCGGCAGCGCTATCGCAGGCTCCCGCGGCAGCATCCTGATTCGCCGGCGATTTCGGTCCATGGCACGCGAGGATGCTGAGTGCCCATCCACCGAGTACTATGGCGGTGCGTGTCACGCATAGCCATCTGCGGGCCGGTCTCCAATCGGCGCCGACCCGCCGAAGTGAGGGCTCCACTCTGGCGATCGCCATGTCTGCTCCCATCCGATGAGGTCGATGCATATCTGACGTTCGCCGAGTTGATTTCTGCACAGTGGCATGGCCCTCCGTTCCGTCTTCGTCCTTCCAACGAACTCGTGACAATTCACATGATCGATCGTGTCGCGAAGAGCGCGTGTCGATTGAGAGGCTCTGACCTTCCGCGGCATTGATGCCCTCCGCACTCACTCCACGCGCAATGCCGTCACCGGATCCACCCGCGATGCCCGCCACGCAGGGATGAGCGCTGCCGCCACGGCCACGGCGAGCAGGACGACCGAGACGGCTACCATGCTCTCGACATCCGACGGACGCACTCCGTAGAGCAACGCGGCCACCAGGTGGCCGGCCGCGATGGCGAGCGCTACGCCCGCGCCCACACCGATGACCACTGTGCGCAACCCGCTGCCGATCACCTGCCGTACGACGTCGCGCCGCGTGGCGCCGAGCGCCATGCGCACGCCGATCTCGTGCACGCGCTGGCTCACCGCGTACGACACGCTGCTGTAGATCCCCACCGCCGCGACGAACAACGCCAGCAGGCCGAACAGGGTGAACAGCACCGCGCCGAGCTTCCATGGGCGGTACTGCGGCTCGAGCGCGTCGGACATTCTCACGATATCGATGGTGGTGCCTGGCAGAACATCGCTCACCATCCGTCGGATCTCGCGAGAGAGCGTGGCGTGCGCGCCCGGGTCGGCGCGCACGACGAGCGTCCGCGGCTCGTAGCCGGTGAACGGCACGCGCCCCATGGGGAGATAGAATTGCGCGCGCGGATCCTCGATGATCTGGCTGCGCGCCGCAGTTTGCACCACGCCGATCACGGTAAAGCAGGGCGCATCCGGCTTCCCAAGGCGGATGCATCGACCGAGCGCATCCTCGCCGGGCCAGTACGCGTGCGCCATGGCCTGGTTGATGATCAGCGTGCTCGGCTCGGGGTGAGCCGCGAATCCGCGCCCGCGGAGGAGCCGCATGCCGACGGTCTTGAAGTAGCCTGGCGAGACGACGGCGAAGGTGGGGAAAGCGTGTCGCGCAGAGACGGTGGCGGTGTCCGCATCGGGGTATATCGCGGTGAAGCTGAAACTGTACATCGGCCGCGAATTGGTGAGCGCCACCGATGACACTCCCGCAGCAGCCTGGAGGCGCTGGGCGAGCTCTCGCAGCTCCCGCGTGAGATAGGCGTCGCGCGTGGAGTCCGGCTGATCGTACGTCACCTCAGCGAAGAGCAGGCGGCTGCTGTCGTAGCCGATGTCGCGCGCACGCACGTTGGCGAGACTGCGCAGAAAGAGCGTGGCGCCCACGAGGAGCACCATCGAGAGCGCCGCCTGCGCGACCACGAGCGATCCGCGCAACCGAGAGCGCCGCACGGCGCCCTCGCGTGCGCCGGCCTTGAGCGCGTCCGAGAGGTCGGGGCTGGATGACTGAAGCGCGGGGAGCAGACCCGCCACCACACCGGCGCCGAGGGCGATCGCGATGGAGAAGAGAAGCACGCGCCAGTGCATGGGCGTCGCCGCCCAGTGGATGTCGGGGAGAAGGAGCGCCCGGAGAAGCGCGCCCCCCCACCACGCCGCGAGCACCGCCGCGACTCCTGCGATGAGCGACAGCAACACGCTCTCGCTCACCAGCAAGCGGACGAGCCGCGCGCGCGAGATGCCGAGCGCCAGCCGCACCGCAATTTCGCGCCGCCGCCGCACAGCGCGGGCAAGGAGCAGGTTGACCACGTTGGCGATGGCGATGAACAACACAATGGCAGCCACCCCACCCAGTCGCGTGGCGATGCGGAACTCCTGATCCGTCTTTCCCGGCCCGCGCGCACGGATGATCGAGCCGAGACGGGCCACATTCGCCGTGTCGGAAGGACGGTAGAGCAGCTCGGGGCGATGCAGCGCAGCCGTGATGCGCGCGTCGAGCGCCGCCGTGTTCGCGCCGGTACGCGGGCGCACCAGCACCTGGAAGGCGTTGATGTTCCGGTTCTCCCACCACGGGGTCGCGTTCTGTGGGTCGAAGTACATGCTCCCCGAGCGGACGAACGTGGAGAAGGGGAGCCAGACATCGGTCGCGTCGAGCTCCACGCCGGCAAAGCCGGCGGGTGCGATCCCGATGATGGTGTATCGGTCCTTGCGCACAGTGATGGTTCGACCGATCGCTCGTGCGTCGCCGCCGAACGCCCGATGCCAGTACGCATCGCTGATGACGGCAACGTCCGCCGGTGCGCCCAGGCGGTCCTCATCCTTCGCGTACATGCGACCGCGCGCGGCGCGTACGCCGAGCACGGAGAAGAATTCACTCGACACCCAGCTCACCTGCGCGCTCGCGTCGTGCGCTTCGCCTCCGATCGTCTGCTGCTGTGGCACGGAGTAGATGGCGGTCGCAGCGTGACCTTCGAGCGCTTGCCGCATGGCGCGGTAGCTGGGATAGTCGAACCCCGGCCAGTACTGGGCGCCGCTCTCGAATGGTCGAGAATACCACACCCGATTCACGCTCCCCGGGTCGGGTACGCCCGCGGGTGGACGCAGGTAGAGCACGTCGAGCAGCGAGAACATCGCCGCGTTCACGCCGAGCCCCAGCGCGAGCGTGATCACGATCGTCGCTGCGACCACCGGCGTGCGGGCGAGCGAGCGGGCCGAGTAGGAGAAGTCAGCAGCGAGCGACCGCAACCATACGACGCGATCCCGCCGGCGCACGATGCGGTCGTCGATGGCGCGCAGATCGCGCCGCACTTCCCCTACATCACCCAGCTCCTCGATTGCCTGCGCGCGCGCGACGTCCGGCGACCCGCCCTGCACGATGAGCTCTTCCACGCGCGCCTCGATGTGAAAGCGGAGCTCGGCGTCGATGTCCGCCTGCACGTCGTGACGCCAGAAGTGGAGATAACGGCGCCAAGCCGGGACACTCGATCGCGCGGTCATCTCGGCTCCGGGCGAGGCTCAGGCCGGCTCGGGGGCGGGCACCGCTCGGAGCACGCGCCCCACCGCCGCCACGTAGTCATTCCAACTGGCCGTCTCGGCGCGGAGCGCGCGCCGGCCGGCGGCGGTGAGGCGGTAGAACTTCGCGCGCTTCCCCTTGTCGGAGATGCCCCAGTCGGACTCTACCCAGCCGCGCTCTTCCATGCGATGGAGCGACGTGTAGAGCGCGCCGTCGAGCACGCGAAAGCTGCCGTCGGAGCTGGTGCGGATGAACTGCGCCACGGCATACCCGTGCATCCGCCCGTGGGAGAGGGCGCGCAGCACGAGCACATCCAGGGTGCCCTGCAGGAGGTCGAGCGGCGTGGACACGGTGTGAGTATACCCTCAACGTTTGATTGAATCAAGTGTTGAGGGAATGACGCACCCGGGCAGCGGGGAAGGCGGCGCAGGGGCCGCGGAAGATCGCTCGCATCCCAGCGGGGCCGCGGCAGGACGCGACCACGCCTCTTGACGCATACATGCGTGACGCATATATTCGCCACACAGATACCTGACACGAGCGCGATTATGACTATGGACCGCCAACGCCCCGCCGAATCGTACCTCCCCCTCCGGCCGGTGGAATTTCATGTCCTCCTGAGCCTCGCCGCCGGAGAGCGGCACGGCTACGGGATGCTTCAGGACGCCGAATCGCGAGGCGAGCGGATCGACGTCGGCACGCTCTACCGTGCGCTCGCGCGCATGGTGGACCAGTTGCTCATCGCGCCGGCCGGGAACGACCCGTCGGACGAGCGGCGCAACAACTACCGCATCACCCCGCTCGGCCTCGAGGTGGCGCGCGCCGAGGCAGCGCGGATGGCCGCGCTCACGCGCGCGGCACGCGCCGGTGGGTTGCTTGGCGCGATTGCTACCTGAGTTCCGGGCCGGCGCATCGGCGCCCGGCCACGGTCGGCTTCGATACAACGAGTCACGATCCTGTCCCCACGCTGGGAGAGCCGTATGACCGCACGACGCTGGTTCCGTCTGCTCCTGCATCTCTATCCAGCCGATTTCCGCGAGGAGATGGGGGACGCGCTCATCTCCACGTACGAGGAGCGGCTCCGCGCCGCGCGCTCCGCGGGAGCGTTGAGCGTGCTCGGCGTTTACATGAGTGCGTTCGCCGATTCGGTCTACAACGGGTTGGGTGAGCGGCTGCACCCCGCGGTTTCCTGGCGTCGCGCCGGCAACTGGGGACGCGACACGGAGCTGGTGGTGCGGCGGTTGGTCCGCGCGCCCGTGTTCACGATGGCCATGCTCGGCACGCTCACCGTGGGGCTGGGCGCGTTCGGCGTGGTGTACACGGTGGTGCACGACGTTCTTCTGGCGCCCCTCCCGTATGAGCGTCCGGGCGATCTCTACACCGTCTGGCGGGACTATCGCGCGTTCTTCGATCTCGATCGCGGATGGCTCGCCGGTACGGACGTCGCCGCGCTGCAAGAGGGGGGCGGCCCGATCGAGAGCGTGGCCGGGATGCAAATGGGGCGCGCCATCATGACCGACGCGTCGGGCGGGCATCCCAGCGAGATCTCGGTCATGATCTCGAGCGCCAACCTGTTCGACATGCTCGGCGTGCACCCCATGCTGGGACGTGGCTTCGCGCCGGAGGATGAAGGGGACGGGCAGGGTACCGTGATCGTCCTCGGCTACGCGATGTGGAACCGGCTCGGGGGCGACTCCGCGATCATCGGGCGCGACATCCTGCTGGATGGACAGCCCCTCACGGTGATCGGCGTCATGCCGCGTGGCTTCGGCTTTGCCGGGCACGGCATGCTCGGATTGGCCACACAGGAAGAGGCGTACGTGCCGTTCTCTTTCCGCCTCGCCAGTACCAAGCCGAACCAGGGAACGTACGGCGGACTGCTTCGCGCGCGCCCCGGAACGCCGGAGGACGTCGTGAAGACGGCGGTGTCGACCGTCGGCCAGCTCGTGAACAAACGCGACTTCGGCGGACGCGGGATGAAGCTCTACGCCGTGCCGTTCCAGCCGGACCTCGTCGCCAAGGTGCGCCCGGCATTGATGATCGTCGGCATCGCCGGCGGCTTCTTGGTGCTCGTGCTCCTGCTCAACCTGGCGTCGGTGCTGCTCGTGCGCTCGGTGCAACGTGAGAAGGAGCTTGCCGTCTCGCGCGCTCTCGGCGCTGATGGCGTCGCCCTCATGCGCGCGACGCTCCTGGAGGGAGGTGCGCTGGGCCTCCTGGGCGGGGCGGCCGGCGCGCTCGTCGCCATCTGGGCCACGAAAGCGTTCGTGGCAATGGCGCCCGTGGACCTCCCGCGTCGCGAGTACATCGGCGTGACGTGGCCGGTGGCGCTGACGATCGTAGCGGTGGGAGTGGCGCTCGGTCTGCTCGCGGCCCTGGCGCCGGCGATATGGGCGGCGCGCGCACGGCTGGCATCGTTGCTCACGGCGGCATCCGTGCGTGGCGGGGGCGGACAGGGGCGCGCGCGACGCGCACTGGTCGTCGTGCAGGTGGCGCTCTCGCTCGTCCTGCTGACCGCTGGTGGCCTGGTGGTGCGCAGCTTTGGCCAGCTACTGCGCGCAGACCCGGGATTCAACTCCAAGGGAGTGCTCACGCTCCGCATTCCCATCACCAACGTCAGCGCGCGGCCCGAAGCGTATGCGAAGCAGGAGGCGCTCCAGCGGGAGCTCGCGGGCATTCCCGGGGTGAGCGTGGTTGGCGCGGCGTCCGCGCTGCCGTTCGGCGCCAGTGCCGACCAGGGCGCCTTCGTTGCACCCGGAGCGCCAGGGAATAGCGGCGATTTCAACACCGATCGCCTTCTGGTGGACTACATCCAGACGCGTCCAGGGTTCATCGAGGCAATGGGGATGCGCGTGCTCGACGGACATACCTTCGAGCCGCAGCGCCCGCCGGGCCCCAGGGAGGCGGTCATCGACCAGCTCCTCGCGCAGAAGTACTACCCGGGGCGGAGCGCGGTGGGCCGGGTGATGCTGCTGAATGGCGATACGCTCCAGGTCATCGGCGTCGTGCAACACGCGCGTCTGTACGATGTCCACGAGGACGGCCGGCAGCAGGTCTATGTCCGCAACGAAGGAAACTTCGGCTACGCCTCACTCACGTATGCGATTCGCACCACGGGCGATCCCATGCGTCTCGCAGGACAGGTACGTGCGGCGGTGGCCCATGTGGACCCGCAGCTCGCCGTTGCCGACATGAAGCCGATGACCGAGGTCGTTCAGGCGTCGCTCTCGCAGCAGCGCACGAGCGCGGTGCTCATTGCCGGCTTCTCGCTGGGCGCGTTGCTGCTTGCAGCGATGGGACTCTTCGGGGTGGTGTCAGGCACGGTGACGCGGCGGCGGAACGAGCTTGCGGTGCGTCTCGCGCTCGGTGCCGATCACGCGCGCGTGCTGCGGCTGGTTGTGGGAGAGGGCGCGGCGCTCATCGCGCTCGGTCTGCTCATCGGCGCGCCGGGCGTGTACGCGACGGGGCGCATCGTGCGCAGCATCCTGGTGGGCGTGTCCCCCTGGGATCCGTTCACGCTCGGCGCCGTCGCGTTCGGCCTGGCAGGCGTGGCACTCCTCGCGTGCTGGCTCCCCGCGCGCGGCGTGCTCCGCATCGAGCCTGCGCTGGTGCTGCGCGAGGAATAGCGCGAGAGGGGGGAGCTTTCGGTGTGCACCGGTCGTACTGCAAGTGACGCACGGCGACCGGTGCGCGCGAACATTACATGCGTGATGACGCTGGAGCCGGCTCAGGCGGCAGACGCGTTCTCCGCGTACGCCTGCCTGAGCCGGGCCACGCAGCGGCCGGCCAGCGCGGACGACGTGAACTCCTCACCCTCCGACGACGCCTGCCAGCGCCAGCTCTCCTCATCGTCCGCCGCCGCGGAGAAAACGTGCTCCCAGAGTACCGTGGCCGTGGTGGCCGGCCGCGCACTCACGCGCTCCGGCGTGTGCTGTCGATGCGGCGCGACGAGCCCACGCCAGACCATCACCAGCAGTTCGCCATCGGCCACCGAATCGAGCGTCTGTCGGAGCCAGGTGACGGTGAGCGCCACCGGGCCCAGCTGCACGATGCACCGGCTGGGCGACAGCCGGATGTCCGGCTTGTCCGCGAGCCCTCCGGCGTGCAGTGCCACGATCTCGCGCTGTACCTCATCCACGAGACGCCCCACCTCGCGCGTGCAGACGGCCAGCGCGCGATGCGAGCCGAGGAAGGATGGACGGTCGTGCCATCCCTGGTACTCCTCGTGGTCTTCCGAGTGGGAGCCTTCGTTCATGCGACCTCCATGTCGAGCGTGAGCGTCCGCCCGGCGCGTGCACGGCGCGTGGCGTTGCGGCGGGACGACGCCGTGCCTGATACCAGAAAGGGGCCCGCTCGCGATCGGCAGGCCCCCAGTAGCTCGGACTTGTCCACGTCATGCAGACGTGCAGCGCTTGTTCAATCTAGCGCGCATCGTGGCTTCCGGCTATCGCCGGGCGCGGCGCATGCGTTGCGCGACGGTAGAAGGGCGTTGTACGACGGTCGCGCGACTTGCGCCGCGGGTGTCCGCGCGGTCGATTTCAGGCCGGCCCAACTTCGAGCTCCGGGGGAACGCATGCATCGTCCACTCACGTACTGTGTCGCCGCTCCACTCGTTGCGCTGCTTTTCACCGCCGGTGCGGTCCACGCGCAGAACCCGATGCAGGGCACCGGCTGCTACGTGCAGGGGAACCGCTCGGCGCTTCCGCGGCGCGCCAGCCCGCTCGACTCGGCATCGGTGTCACTGTCCGGCGGCGTGGTGAAGCTCTGCTACGGCCGTCCGCAGGCGCGGGGGCGCCAGGTGATGGGCGAGCTCGTGCCGTTCGGCCAGCCGTGGCGTCTTGGCGCCAACGAGGCCACGACGATCTACGTGCCGGCGCCGGCGCGCATTGCCGGCGTGGCGGTGCAGCCAGGCTGGTACTCGATCTACACCGTCCCCGGGCAGACCGAATGGCGGATCGTGGTGAACCGCAGCGCGCAGCGGTGGGGAATTCCGATCGACAGCACCGTCCAGCGCGCCGACGTGGGCTCGGGCACGGCGCGCGTGCAGCAGACGCAGAGTCCGGTGGAGCAGCTCACCGCGCGGCTCGACAAGACCGGCGCCAACACCGCGAATCTCGTATTCGAGTGGGAGCGGACACGCGTCCAGATCCCGGTGGAGCTGCGCCCCTAGCGCGCCGGCCGGAAGCGCCACACGCCGTTCGTGTACGGCGCGGCGGTCCTCGCGCGTACCACCATCCCGGCCGCCAGCACGGTCACGCATCCCACGAAGGGCTTATTCACTGCGCAGCACCTCCACCGGGTCGACGCCCAGCGCGCGGCGCACGGGGATGTAGCTGGCCACGATGAGCGCGGCGATGAGCACCGCCGCAGTGGTCAGGTAGACGCCGGCATCGAGCGGACTCGTGTCGTAGAGCATGGCGCGCATCACGCGGCTGAGCGCCACCGCGCCGAGCATCCCGGCCACGCCACCGACGAGCCCCAGGCGCATGGTGCGCGCCACCGACGTGCGGATGATGCGGCCGGCGGGGGCGCCCATCGCGATGCGGATCCCGATCTCGCGCGTCCGGTCGGTGACGAAGTACGACGTCACCGCGTACACGCCCGCTACGGCGAGCGTGAGCGCGATGGCCGCGATGATCGTGAAGAGCACCGTCTGCGCGCTCTGCTTGGCCCACGAGCCGCGCGCGCGATGCTCCATGCTCTGTACGTCGAACAGCGCGAGATCCGGATCGGCGCGCTGCACCGCGCTCGCCACCTGGCCGGTGAGCGCCAGCGGCTCGCCGCGCGTGCGCACGAGCACCATGCGCGTGGCGTAGGTGAACTGCGCGTACGGCGTGAAGAAACCGGGCTGTACGGGATTCTCGTCCAGCGGTTGGTACGCGACGTTTCCCACCACGCCCACCACCTCGGCGGCGGAGTCCGCGCTGCCGAACGCGGGGGCGGCATCCCACCAGACGCGCGCACCGATGGGATCGGCGTTCGGCCAAAAGCGCTCGGCGGCCGCCTCATTGATGACCACCACGTGCGGCGCGCCCGCGCGGTCGCGCTCGGTGAACTCGCGTCCGCGAAGGAGCGGGATACCGAGCGTGCGGAAGTGCGACGGAGCCACGTAGTGGCGCAACACGCCGGGCGCGCCGCCCGGGCGCGACCAGGTGCGGCCCACGATGTACAGCCCCGCGTTGGCGCACTGCGTCGCGAGCGGAGTACAACCATCCACGGTGGCATCCTGCACGCCGGGGACGCGCCGGACCTCCTCGAGCACGCGATCGAGAAGGAGCGACGCGCGATCGGGCGGATAGCGCACCTCCGACGGACGGATCATGAACGTGAGCAGATGCTCCGGGTCGAAGCCGAGCGGCGTCTGGCGCAGCCGCGCGTAGCTGGCGAGCAGCAATCCGCATCCGGTGACGAGCACGATCGCGAGCGCCACCTGCAGCGCCACGACCAGCTCGCGCGCTCCGGTGCGACGCTCCACCATGCTCCCCTTCCCGCCACCGGCCTTTAGATCCGTCGTGAGATCCGCGCGCGTGGTCCGGAGCGCGGGCACCAGCCCGAAGAGCGCGACCGCTACCGTGCAGACCGCGACGACGAACGCCACGACGCGCCAGTCGAGCATCGGTGTCGTGAACTCCCCCACCGCGCCGTAGAAATTCCGGCCGCGCGCGAGGGTGGGCGGAATCCGGATCACCGCAATCGCCCACATCGACACGAGCAGTCCGAGCGCGCCGGAGATCGCGGACAGCACGCCGCTCTCCACGAGCAGTTGCCGCACCAGCCGCTCTCGTCGTGCGCCGACGGCAACGCGGATCGCGATCTCACGCCGTCGCGTGGCGGCGCGCCCGAGCAACAGACTGGCGACGTTGGCGCACGCGATGAGCAGCAGCACGCCGGCCGCGGCGGAGAGGAGGAACAATCCTCGGCGCGTCACGACGTCCACGCGCGCCTCGTTGAGCGATGTCGCCGTCGCGGAGAAGCGATCGCGCGGCGTCTCCGCTTCGCTCGGCTCCAGCTCCTGAATGCGCTTCCCCAGCGTTTGCATCTCGGCGCGCGCTGCCTCCGGCGTCACACCGGAGCGCAGGCGTCCCACGACGGTGATGAAGTTCTGATTGGTGGTGAGATAGTCGGGATAGGACACGCGCGCCGCTGCGGGAGCGGGAATCCACGCGCGCGCGAGTCCCGACACGCCGGCAAAGCCGCGGCCGGCCACACCGACCACGGTGAACCGCTCGCCGTTGAGCGACAGGACGCGGCCGATCACGTCGCGCGCGCCGCCGAAGCGCCGCTGCCACGTGTCGTACGCGAGCACGATCGATGCACCCGCGGCCGCGCCGGCGTCGTCCGCCGTGGAGTCGAACACGCTGCCGAGTGCCATCGGCGCGCGGAGGACGCGAAGGTAGCCGGACGACACCAGCTCCACCGGGAGCGGCTCCGGATCATCCACTCCGGTGATGGTGAGCACCGCGTTGGAGCTCGAACCCACCCCCTCGAACGAGCGTGTGTTCTGCTGCAGCAGACGGAAGCGTGGCCACGACCAGCGGACACGCAACTCTCCCGCACCGGGAGTTCGCTGCGTGATGTTGAGGAGCATCAACCGATCGGCGCGCTCGAAGGGCGGCTGGCGGAGCACGGCCGCGTCCACCAGGCTGAACACCGTGGTTGCGGTTGCGATGCCGAGCGTGAGTGAGCCGACGGCCGCGATGGTGAAGAGGCGCACCCGGCTCAGGCTGCGGATGGCGAACCGAATATCGCGGAGGATCGTCACGGTCCAGCTCCCGGAGATGGATTCGCCGGCGGATGCGTTGCCGGTGGCACACGCCGGGGCAAGGCGCATTCCCTGTCCATGCCCTGCGCCAACTGTTGCGGACGTCGCCACTTACGCGGGTGGCCGGCGCGACCGCACGCGTGCGGGATGTGCGATTGTGGGACGCGCGATGTTCGATTCCGAGAGCGGCGCCCCGTGGCGTTGGCGACGAGTGCGACGTATCGTGCGGGCGGACGGCGTGCCGGCTCGCGCGCAAAATCGAGTCGCGCCGCTCCGTAGCGAACAGCGTCACGCGAGTCACGCCGTGGCGGAACAGGAAGAGTCACCAGATCGCAGCACAGCAGGAGAGAGCCGACATGAGGAGTGGATCCGGGCGGCGCGGGGGACGGGCATCGCGCCCTACACGCGAGGCAGGATCGCCGGAAGAGAGCATCGCCGGCATGGGCGCGACTGCAACCGTGCGACACGCCACCCTGACGCGGCGCGCGTGGCTGCGCGTTGCCGGGGGCGTCGGCATCACGGCCATGCTCGGCGGCGTGTTGGGCTGCGATCGACCGTCAGCGGACCACGCGCGCAGCGCGGCAGCGAGCGGCGCACCGCCGAGTGGCGCCGAACCGCTCGGGCAGGGATCGGCATCGAATGGCGCGCCGAATGCCACCGCCGCCACGGCGGACATCGCGGTGTACGCCGACCCGAGCTGCGGCTGCTGCCGGAACTGGATCGCGCACGTGGAGCAGAACGGCTTCCACCCCACGGTGCACCTCGTGGACGATGTCACCCCGTACAAGGACCGGTACGGCGTGCCGGTGGCGCTCCGTTCCTGTCACACCGCCGTGGTGGACGGCTACGTGGTGGAGGGGCACGTGCCCGCGGACCTCATTCAGCGGATGCGTGCGGAACGGCTCGCCGTGGCCGGCCTGGCGGTGCCCGGGATGCCGATGGGCGCGCCGGGGATGGAAGGTCCCACGAAGGATCCCTATCAGGTGATCGCGTTCACGTCGGACGGAACGACGTCGGTATTCGCATCGCGGTGACGTGACAGCGGCGGGAGGCGGGCGTCCTCCTCGGAGAGTATTGCATGGCCGACGCGACCCCTCCATCCGACATCGCCGCTCCCGCCCCCTTCACCGGCACCCCCGTTGAAGGCGCGCACGCGGAGCGCCTCCCGCGGCGGCTCGGTGCGTGGAGCGCGGCCGCCGTGCTCATCAGCACGATCATCGGGAGCGGGATCTTCCGCGTGCCGCGCACGGTGGCGGCGGAAACCGGCTCGGTGGGCGGCATGTTGCTGTGCTGGGTGGCGGGGGGGATCATCGCGCTGTGCGGCGTGCTCGCGCTCTCCGAGCTGGCGACCATGTATCCGCGCGCGGGCGGGATCTACGTGTACCTGCGCGAAGCGTACGGGCGGCTGACGGCGTTCCTCTTCGGCTGGACCGATCTCATCGCGCTTCCCGCGGCCACGGCGGCCATCGCGCTCGTCTTCGCCGGCTACGCACGCACCTTCGCGCCGATGAGCGACGACGACGTGCGCATCGTGGCCGCCGTACTCATCGTGCTCATCGCCGCGCTGAATTATCGCTCCGTGCGTCTCGCCGCGGTCATCCAGAACGTGTCGACCGCAGGCAAGATCCTCGCGCTGCTCACGCTCGCCGCGTCGATCTTCATTCTCGGGCGCGGCGACGGCGCGCTCTCCCGCCCCATGCAGCTCGCGCCGCGCACGGTGAGCGGCTTCGGCATCGCGCTCGTGGCGGTGCTCTTCTCCTACGATGGGTGGGCGTCGTTCACGTCAATGGCGGGCGAGGTGCGCGATCCCGACCGTACGCTCCCGCGCGTGCTGGTGGGGGGACTGCTGACGGTGATCGTGGTGTACCTGGTCGTGAACCTGGCCTACCTCCACGCGCTCACGCTCCCGGAGATCGCCGTGTCGCCGATGGTGGCGAGCGACGCGCTGCAGCGGACGGTAGGGCGCGCGGGGAGCTCGATCGTCGCCGCACTCGTCCTGCTCTCCACCTTCGGCGCGGTGAACTCGCTCACCATGAGCCAGCCGCGCATCTTCTTCGCGATGGCGGAGGACGACGTCTTCTTCCGCCGCCTCGCCGCGGTACATCCGCGTTACCGCACGCCGCATCTGGCCATCCTCTTCGCCACCGCGCTCAGCCTGTTCTACGTGGGCTTTCACACGTTCGAGCAGCTCGCCGAGCGCTTCGTGCTCGCCACCTGGCCGTTCTACACGCTGGCCGTCGCGGCGGTGTTCGTGCTCCGGCGACGGCGTCCGGATGCGCGGCGGCCGTACCGCACCGCCGGCTATCCGCTCGCGCCGACGGTGTTCGTGCTCACCGCGCTGTGGATCGTGGGGAACGCGCTGGTGAAGCACCCGGGCTCCACGCTGCTCATCTTCGCCGTCGTGCTGCTCGGCTGGCCGCTGCACCGCGCGTGGGAGGCCAAGCGGGCGCGGGAGCGCGCGCGTTGACGCGCAGCAGAGCGCGATGTCGCCGTCAGCGCGCGACGTCGCGAGCGGGAGCACGACGCAACGCGGTCACGATCACGATGCGATGAAGCACGGTGCCGGTACGAAGGCGACGTACTGGCACCGTGCTCGCTCCGCCGGTGAAACGTACGCCGGCACGAGCGCACTACATGGCGAACCGCTTCGGGAACTGCTTGGCGATGCCGGCCGCGAGCGGATCGGCGATCGCCTGCATGTGTGCGACCGCGTCGTGCAGCGCGCGGTAAGCGCCTGTCTCGTCGCCGCGCGCCTGCGCATCGATGATCGCCTTGAACCCGCCGGCGTGCGTGCGCACGAGCTCGGCCACGACGGGCGCGGGGAGATTCGGATTGGCGGACGACAGGAATGCCGCGAAGTCGCGCGCATAGCCCGTGAGATCCTGCAGCGCCTTGTCCGCCTTGGCGCGGTCCTTGGCCGCGACGCCCTGCGTGTAGTCCACCACGAAGCCGATGTGGCGCCGCCAGAGCGCAAGGAACGCCGACTCCGCATCCGCGCCGTACACCAGCCCGATCGCCTTCGACAGCGCCACCGAGTTCTGATCGAGCGCGGCGGCCGCGGCCTGGAACTCCGCCGTCCGCCCGCCCAGCGCGGCGCTGGTGGCTGCACTACCGAGCTGCACGTGCTCGGCCAACAGGTTGTTGAGCGCGACACGCAGATCGGCCGCCGACATTGCCGGAGGCGACATGGCCGCGCCGTGCATGTCGTCGCGCATCTGCTGTGCGCGCGCCTGTCCTGCCGCACCCGCGGCCACCAGCACTGCTGCCGCTGCGGCGAGCATCGTCTTTCTCATGGAACATCTCCTGTGGAAGTGACGTGAATGACCCCGCGCATGAACGGATGCCGGGAGCAGTAGTACGAGAACGTCCCCGCCCGCTCGAAGGTGTGACTGAACGTGCGCCCTGCGTCTTCCATCACGCCGTCGAAGGCGCTGTCCGGATGCTCCGGCGTGCCCGAGGTGGCGGTGTGGAGGATGGCGTCGTCGTTGCGCCAGGTGACGCGCGTACCGGCACGGATGACGAGCGTGTCCGGGCGAAATCCGAAGGTGTGAATCGCGACGGTGGCCTGCGCGCCACCGGTGAGCGCTCTAGCCTGTGGAGCGCTCGTGCGTGCTCTCCCGTTCGCGGCGCCGGATAGAGCAGCTGCGCCGGGCGCGACGGCACACACGAGCATGAGCGCGAGCGGTGCGAGCAGTGAATGTCTCATGCTCGCAGTACGCCGCTCGATGTCGATCGGATTGGACGACGCGAGCGGGCGCGATGCCCGTTGTGTGCTACTCGCCGAGCGTCCCGGCTACGATGATGGGAGAGGTGGGCGCGCTCGATCCTCCGGCCGGCTCCTGCGTGATGGCCGCGCCGGTGAACGCGGCGCCGGAGGGCGGGCCATCCATGGTGGCCACCGCGCTCCCGTTCGATTCCGAGTTGAACGTGCCGCCGGGGATCGGCGCGCCGGCGCCAAGGAACCAGAGCTGGTAGACGCGCCCGGTGGGCGCGGGGGGGAGACCGTACGCGTGCAGCACCACGCGACGCGACGCGGCGTTCCAGAAGAGCTGCACGCCCGGAGCCGGCTGTCCGGTTGCCGTGAGCTGGATGAGCGTCGTGCTCGGCGCGAGGATCTGACCGAGCGTGGTATCGCGCTCGGCGAGCCGCGCGGCGACGCTGTCGCGCCGCTGCTCGGCGGTGGCCACCTGTCGTGCGAGATGACGCACGCGCGCTTCCTGAAGCGCCACGCCGACGAGCGCGGCGGCGGCGAGCGCCCAGCCCAACTTTCGCACGGCATCGCGGGCGCGCGGGGCCGGGGCGCGCGCACCGGGCGCACGCGAGTCGCGCTGCGGTGCCACGCCGCTCTCCGGTCGCGCACTGGCGCCCACATGGCGTGACTCGTCTCCGGCTGCGCGGGGCGCGGATCGCACGCGCTCCAGGAGTCTGGCCTTGAGCCGCTCGTCGTCACGCGGGAGGGACGGCGCACCGAGTGCGAGGAGCGCGGTCACCTCGCGCAACTCATCCACCTCGCGGCGCAACGCCTCCGAGCGCGCGAGCTCCGCCTCGAACGCGCGCGCCTCGTCGGCGTCGAGCGCGCCCAGCACGTAGGCGGCGGCGCGGTCCATGTCGCTCACGCTCGCCGCTCCACGTAGAGAGGATGAAGTGCCACGCGCAGTTTCTGCATTCCGTCGCGAATCCGTGTCTTCACCGTGCCGAGCGGCGCGCCGAGTCGCGCGGCGATCTCGCTCTGGCTCAGCCCGCCGTAGTAGGCCAACTCGATCGCCTCGCGCTGCGCCGGGGGAAGCTCGCGGAGCGCGGCGGTCACCACGCGGCGGTCGTCCCCCCACTCCGCGCGCGCGGCGGGGTCGTCTCCGGTCATCGGCTCATCCGCGCCGGCGTCGACGCCCCCCCGCGCGGCGCTCTCCGCGAGACGCACCTGCCGCCCGCGCGCGCGCAATGTATCGAGAGCGCGGCTCCGGACCATGGTGACGAGCCACGCGCGCACCGACCCGCGGCGCTCGTCGAACCGGCTCGCATCACGCCAGGCGCGCTCCAACACCTCCAGCACCACGTCCTCCGCATCGGCACGATCTCCCAGCACCCGGTAGGCGAGCGCGAGGAGAAGGTCCGCGTGGCGGTCGTAGAGATCGGTCATCGCCGTCTCGTCACCGTCGCGGATGCGCGCGATCAGGTCGCCGTCGGCGCTGGACACGGCCAATAGCGTAGCGCGTGGTGCGGCGCACGGCCAGAGCGACTGCGTGCGGCGATGTCCGCCCGCTGATCGCTGGTGGTGATCGGCGCATCGATGTGGTCGGCGCCGCTGAGGCGCGCGGTCCAGATCGCCGGAGCTGTGACGGCTAGAGCGGAGACGGCGGGGGCTCCGCCCAAGGAACGGGGCATCGCGGACTCCGGAAAAGGGGGAGGGGGAACGAGCGTTCGGCTGTTTCCTGGTACGTCCGCTGGCGCCGGCCGGATTGGTCTTGCGATCGGCTCGCCTGACGGCCCGGCCAAGCTCTCGAGCAGCCGCCGTTGCCCGGCCGGCTGTTGCGTTTCCTCAACATCCACAACAGCTTCGCGACAGGGTGGGCGCGCTGCGATCCCCCGGCCGGCGCTCCGTGGGGGGTATAGCTATTGCGTTCTCGCCACGCTCGCCGCGGGGCGGCCCGAGGAGGGGCTGTCCGGACATCGCGGCGGAGGCCGCGTACCGCGAAGCCCCACCCCACCCGAGCGCATGCCGACGCACCTTGACTCTCCTGGATCGATGCCCTCGCCACACATCAGCGAGGTGATCTCCCCCTTCGACGCGAGCGGCGCTTCCACGCCCCTCGATGCATCCGCCGCCAGGCGGCGCGCGCTCGTGCTCGGGCTCGAGGTGGCGATCGTCGTCGCAGTCGCGCTCGTGCTCCGGAGCATCGGCATCACGCGCGAGCTGGAAGGGGACGAGCTGTACCACGTGCTGGCTGCGCACAACTACCTGCGGGACGGGACGTTCGCGATCCACGGGGGGGTGTACCACCGGGTGGCCGGCTTCACCTGGCTCGTGGCGCAGATGTTCCGCTTCTTCGGGGAGGGACCGGTGAGCGCGCGGCTCCCCGCGCTCGTGGGGGGCGTGTTGACGGTGGTGGCGGCGTTTCTCTTCCTACGCTGGGCAGGGTCGCGTACCGGAGCGTGGGCGGCGGCATTGCTGGTGGCGTTCGACCCCGATCTCATCCGGCTCAGCCAGATGAGTCGCTTCTACACGCTGCAGCACGTGGCGCTCATTCTGGTGGCCGCGGGTCTGTTCGCCCTCGTGGCCGGCCGCGTGACCACGCGTCCTCGACAGATCGGCGTGGCGGCCGGCATCGTGCTCGCCGCGCTGCTCGCCTGTTATCTCCAGGTGCTGAGTCTGATCGCGCTCACCGGCATGGGGATCTTCGCGGTGTTCGTGGGCGGCCCTCCGCTTCTGGCGCGGATGTCACCCGTCGCGCGCCGCTGGACGATCGCAGCCGCCATCGCCGTGGCGATCGCCGGAGTGCTGGCCGTCATGCTCACTCCGATCGGACGGCAACTGCACACGCTGGCCACCTACTCCGATCTCTGGGGCGCGGCGCAACGCGGCAACGTTCGCTTCTATCACTGGTACCTGGGGGGAAGTTATCCCACGTTCTGGACGCTCTTCCCGCTCGTGCTCCTCCTGGCGTTCATCGCCCGCCCGCGTGTGGCGTTGCTGGCTGTCTGCGTGTTCGGTTTCAGCCTGGTGCTGCAGTCGCTGCTTGCGTGGAAGTCGCAACGCTACCTGTCGCCCGCCATGCCGTTCTTCTTCATCCTGGCGGGACTGGCCATCTCGCGCGCGGTTCCCTTCGTGCGCGACGCGTTCGACGCGCTCATGCGCATCTTCTGGGTGGAGGGACACGGACGCGGCGCGCGTCTCATCCGGGCGGGGTGGAGCGCGGGGATCGTGCTCTTCATCTTCGCCACGAACAGCGCGTTCATGGTGACGGTGCGGCAACTGCGCGAGGATCCGGAATACCTGCACCCGGGCGGCCCAACGCCGTCGCTCTCCTGGCGGCACTTCGCGCCCACGCTCCGCGCGGAGGCCGACAGCGTGCGCACGGTGGTGAGCACGGAGGACCTCGAAGCACTGTACTACGTGGGACGGCTGGACTACGTGTTGGACCGCGACCACCTGTACCAGGGCGGCGCGCACCCGGAGTTCACGGTGGATCGCAAGATCGGCGTCCCCATGATCAGCGACACCACGTCCATCCGGCAGCTCATGGCCTGCGAGCCGAGCGGAGTGATCATCGCCATGCGGTGGGCGATGCAGACCGCGTACAAGGTGCCGCCCGCGACCGCGGCGATGATCCGCTCGGAGATGCGCGAAGTACCGCTCCCACCGGAATCGGGGCTGGTCGCATTTCGCTGGGACTCGACCCATGCGGCGAACGCGCCACCCTGCCGCATGCCCGCGCGCGTGAGCCCCAGATGATGGAGGGACGACCGCCGCGATCTCCCGAGATCGGGGTCATCGGTCTGGTGTACCATCCCTGGAGCCGCATGCACGCGACGGTGCACCCGCTGCTGCTCCGCCTGGCGGACTACTACCACGTGGTGTACGTGGATCCGCCGCACCAGTGGCGCGACGCGTTGCGCCCGCGCACGCCGCTCGACACGAGCGAAGAACAGCGGACGCACCCGGGCTTTCAGGTGTACCGTCCGGATCGCTGGCTGCCACGATTCTATCGGCCGGCATGGCTTGCCCATCTCACCTTTCGCGCTCGACTGCGCCGCGCGCGCAGCCTGCTCGCCGCACGCGGATGCCGCCGGTTCGTGCTCTACATCTTCCACCCGCAATTCGCCGGTGCGCTGGATCTCCTGCCGCACGATCTGAGCTGTTACCACCTGGAGGACGAATACTCGTTCTCGAGCGAGGAGCAGCCGATCAGCGCGGAGGAGGCGGCGTTGCTCGCGCGGGTGGATCAGGTCTTCATCCACTCGCGGGCGCTTGTCGCGAAGAAAGGGCAGCTCAATCCGCACACGGCGCAGATACCGAACGGCGTGGATTTCGCCGCATACGCTACGCCGGTGGACGAGCCCGCCGACCTCGCGCACATCCCACACCCGCGCATAGGCTACACCGGACGCATCAAGCGGCAGCTCGATTGGACGCTCATCGCCGCGCTGGCCGCACGCAGGCCGGAGTGGTCGTTCGTCTTCGTGGGGGCGGTGAACCAGCATCCGGAGCTCGCCCCCGTGCTGGACGCACTGCGTCGCCGTCCGAACGTACACTTCCTGGGCGGCAAGACCACGCGCGAGCTGGCGGCGTACCCGCAGCACTTCGACGTCTGCATCATGCCCTACGTGTTGGACGCATACACCCGCTACATCTACCCGCTCAAGCTGCACGAGTATCTCGCGTCCGGGCGTCCGGTGGTGGGGACGCCGATTCCCGCGCTGGAGGAGTTTCACGACGTGGTCGCGGTGGCGCGCACGCCCGACGAGTGGGATGCCGCGCTCGCCGGGTATCTCGCGCAGCGCGACGATCCGGCGGCGCGCGAGGCGCGGCGTGCGGTGGCGCGCCGGTTCGACTGGGACGCGCTCACCGCGGAGATCGCGGACACCTTCGCCGCGCGGCTCGGCATCGCTCCGCCGGCACACCCGGTGCGCGACGTGGCAGAACACGAGACGCACGCGTGCCGCGCGACGCCGTGACCGGCCCCCCCACCCCAACCGCCTGGTCCGACACCGCCGGCCCCGGACACAGCGAGAGCGCGCTTCCGCCGAGCCCGGTCGTCACGCCGGCGCAGGAGGATGCCGCGCGGCAGCTCGACCGCTCGCTCGCGCACGGCATCGCGTGGACGGCGGGGGTCAAGTGGCTGTCGCAGATCCTCTCCTGGGCGGCGACGCTCATCGTGGCGCGCCTGCTCACGCCGGAAGACTACGGGCTGGTGGCCATGGCCACCGTCTTCCTCGGCCTCATCGATCTCGTGAACGAGTTCGGCGTCGGGCTCGCGATCGTGCAGCACCGCAATCTCTCGGACGACCAGATCGCGCAGATCAACGGCTTTTCCGTCATGATCGGCGTGGGCGCGACCGCGCTCGCCTGCGCGGCCGCGTGGCCTCTGGCCGCGATCTACGATCAGCCGAAGCTCGTGGGCGTGGTGCTCGCGCTCAGCGCCAACTTCTTCATCGTCTCCTTTCGCGATGTGCCGCTCGCGCTGTTGCAGCGCGATCTCAAGTTCCGCACGGTGGCGGTGAACGAGGCGGTGCAGGCCACGGTGCTGTCGGTGGCGATGGTGGCGCTCGCCGCGGCCGGCTTTCGCTACTGGACGCTCGTGTTCGGCGGCCTGTTGAGCGGGCTCCTCTCGACCGTGCTCGCCTACGTGCAGCGCCCGCACCGTCTGGCGTGGCCGCGACTCCGGCGCATCCGCGAGGCCGTCACCTTCGGAAGCCACATCGTGGGTTCGCGCGTGGGGTGGTACATCTACTCCAACGCCGATTTCTTCATCGCCGGCAAAGTGCTCGGCAAGGCGGCATTGGGCGCGTACTCGTTCGGGTGGGAGATCGCCAGCATCCCGGTGCAGAAGGTCTCCGCCATCGTCGGGCGCGTCACGCCGTCCATCTTCTCCGCGGTGCAGGAGGACAACGCCGCGTTGCGACGCTATCTCACCAGCATCACGGGGGGGATCGCGTTGATCACCATGCCCGCCGCGCTGGGGACGGCGGTGATCGCGCGCGAGTTCGTGCTGCTCGCGCTCGGCCCCACCTGGAGCGGCGCCGTGGTTCCGCTCCAGTTGCTCGCGCTCTACGCCGGCTTCCGCTCCATCACCACGTTGCTTCCGCAGCTCGCGCAGGCAACCGGGCTCTCGCGCTTCGGGATGAAGAACGCGTTCTTCTCGGCGGTCGTGATGCCGGTGGCGTTCTACCTGGGGAGTCGCTGGGGGACGGCGGGAATCGCCGGCGCGTGGGTGGTGGCGTATCCGTTCGTCATGCTCCCGCTCTACTGGGTGGTGTTCCGGCGCATCGAGATGCCCGCGTGGGCGTACGTGAAGGCAGTCTGGCCGGCGGCGAGCAGCGCGGTGCTGATGGCGGTGGGCGTGTGGGTGTTGCGGCACGAGCTCCCCATCGCGTGGCCGCTCGCGGTGCGGTTCGCGCTGCTGGTGCTGACCGGCGCCGTGCTGTACGCGGGCTGCGTCTTCGTCTTCCACCGGGAGCAGGCGCGTGCGATTCCGAGCCTGCTCCGCACCTTTCGCAACGGGTGATCGCGCCCGACCGCGCGAGAGGAGCGGAACACAATAGGTGAAGACGGCGGACGCTCGGCGGCGCTACGACGATGAGCGCTCCAGCGCAGCGCGATCCCAGCGCCCCAGATCGGCGGCCGCAGCATACGACGACTGCAGGAACTGGCCGAGGAGCGCGTCGGGATCGCGGGCTTGCCGAACAGCGTCGTACGGGAGCAGCCACTCGCGTAGCTCGCTGTGGTAGTACGCCGTTCCCTCGGGTGCCACGCGGGCGTCGGCGTAGCCTGCCGGCTCGGGGTACGTATACGCGTAGAACGCGGGCTCCGTCACCGCGCCTCCCCCGGGCCACCACCCCGCGCTCGCGCACTCGTGCGAGTACGCTTCGCGCGTGACCCAATCGGCCAGGTGGGGAATGCCGCCCGGATGCGGCGGCGCCGTGCGCCCCGAGAAGCGTGTGCACGCCAGATCGAAGCTCCCCCAGAAGAAGTGCACCGGGCTGCACTTTCCCAGAAACTGTCCGCGGAAGGTGGCCATCGCGCGATGCGCCTGCACGAGCGCGCGCCAGCAGCGCGTGACCGCGTCGGGGTCGTACTCCGCGTGCACGCGATCCTCGTCGAAGGGAATCACCTCCACCAGCTCGCACGGGACGGGATTGATGACCACGTCCATGTCCATGCGCCGGAGCATGTCCCGGTACTGCTCGTAGAACTCGGCCACCGAGCGCGGTTGCAGCGGGATGGTGCGCACGGCGCCATCACTCGCGCGCGCCACGAGCTGGTGATCGATGAAGTCGAATTCGATCTCCAGCGAGCGCGTATCGTGCGGCATGGCGGACGTGGTGAGCCCGCGGCTGGTGACGTAGAGCGTCACCTGCCACCAGTGGTTCTGCATCGGCGCGAGCGCGAGCCGTGTCTTGCCGACGATCTGCGTCCAGAGATGCAGCGTCTGCTGCGTCCCCTGCCACTCCGCGAGTGGGAGCGCCGGCCACGCCGCGTGGCCGGACGCGTCTGGCTGCACTGCCGGTTGTGCCATGCTCACGTTCCTCCGCTCACGATCCTGCGCTCGTGTTCCTGCGCGCGTGCCTGCGTCGTCTTCATGCGCACTGCGTGTCACGCCGTGTGTCGCGCCGCGTTCCGAGCGGGCGCGGCGCGCTGCGCCAGGCAGACGCTACGGATCGAGCTCCAGCACGGTGAATGAGCCCGGTACCATTGGCGGGCGCCGCGACGGCGCACCCGCGCTCGCTGCCGGCGGCGGGCCGAACTCCGCCGTGACGGTGTATACGCGGTGCGAACCCTCGTCCAGCGACATCGTGCGTGCGCCACGCTGCGTGGGGACGTTGCCGAGGACGGTGAATCTGGTTGGAGAGTCCTCGTGCACCACGGTGAGCGTGCCGGCGCCGTTGCTCGTGAAGGCAAGTCCGGTGCCCGGGTCGAACGCCGCACCATCCACGCCGGCGCCGATGGGAAGCGTGGCGACCACGGCACCCGTCCGATAGTTGACCACCGCCATGGTGCGCGATCCGCCGCACCCCAGGAAGAGCAGCGCGTGCGCGCGGTCGATTCCCTGGCCGGTGGGCTCCTCACACCCGTGCACCGGCCATCGCGCCTGCACCGCCAGCGTGCGCGCGTCGAACGCCACCACTTCGCCCGTGTCCTCGATGTTCACGAAGATGCGCCCGTGCCCATCGTGGCTCGCCGCCTCCGGCTTGCCACCCAGCGGCACGGTGCCGACGATGGCTCCCGACGCGGCGTCGATGGCCGTCGCGTCCCCACTCCGCCCGTTGAAGGTGAAGACGCGCCGCGTCGTGGGGTCGTAGAGGATCGCATCGGGGTTGGCGCCGGTGCCATGGACGACGCCGATCGTGGCGAGCGTGGCGTAGTCGAAGATGGTGACGCTGGAGTCGCGCCCGTTGCTCGTGAATCCGCGCCCCAGCTCCGGCGCCAGCGCCACGCCGTGCACGCCAGGCGTGTTCGCGATGTCGGCGATCACGCTGTCCCGGTCGGTGTCGACCACCATCACGTGCGTCCCGCGCGAGACGAACAAGCGATGTCGCGGCGCATCGATCACCACGTAGTCCCACCCTCCCTCGCCGCCGATTGTGACGCGCTTCGCCACGTGGTAGCTGGTGGACTGCGCCGCCGCCGCGGACGCGACCACCAGCGCGGCACTCAACATGGAAAGAACATGTACGGAACGGGACATCCGATCCGACCTCCGGTGGACAATGGTGCGCATACGGCCTCCGTGCGCCGTGTGCCTCAGCGCGTGCGCGCGAGCGTGTAGTCGCGCCCACGGATGGCGACGAGGAGCGTGGGCACCAGATAGAGCGTGATGGGGGTGGAGAGCGCCAGCCCGCCGATCACCGCCAGCGCGAGCGGCTTCTGCAGCTCGCTCCCGGCGCCCAGCCCGAGCGCGAGCGGAAGCAGCCCGAACAACGTGCACAGCGTGGTCATGAGGATGGGACGCAACCGGATGCGCGCCGCCTCGCGGATGGCCTCCTCCAGCGGTAATCCATCGCTCCGCATCCGGCGCCGCGTGAAGTCCAGCAGGATGATCCCGTTCTTCACGATCAGTCCGACCAGCAGGATGAGCCCCATGAACGACGCGACGTTGAGCGCGGTACCGGTGATGAGCAGGAGGAGCATGGCCCCCACGAAGGAGAGCGGCGCGGCCAGCAGCACGATGAGCGGCTCCACGAACGATTCGAACTGGATCACCATCACCGCCACCACGCTCAGCGCGGCGATCGCCAGCACGAGCAGCAACGCACGGAACGCCGCCTGCTGGCTGGCGTACTGGCCGGCGATCTCCACGCGCACCCCCGCCGGCGGCGGGGTGGCGGCGATGACCGCGCGCACATCGCGCATGACATCGCCCAGCGCGCGCTCGCTGATGTCGGCGGTGACGTCGACCATCTGCTGTTGATTCTCGCGCAGCAGCTCGGAGCGCGTATCTGCGGCGTGAAAGTGCGCCACGGTGGCCAGCGGCACGGTGGCGTGCGTGTCGGGCGAGAGGATCGGCAGCGTGCCGAGGCGGAGCGGATCGTAGCGCACCGAATCCGGCGCGCGCACGCGGACGCCCACCGTCCGATCGTCCAGCTGCACCACACCGGCATCCACGCCGAGTAAGGCGCCGGCCACGTCGCGACTCACCTCGTCGGGGGTGAGCCCGGCCCGATTCGCCTCGCCGGCGTCGATGTGCATCTGCAGGTCCGCGCTCGGCTCGGCGACGCCGTCGTACACGTCCTCCAGTCCATCCACCCGCTCCAGCCGCTCCCCCAACTGCGAGCCGTATCGCTCGAGCGCGTCGAGGTCGGAACCGAAGAGCTTGATCTCCACCGGACTCGCCGCCCCCGCCAGATCGTTGATGACATCGGAGAGGATCTGGACGAACTCGATGCGGAGCCGCGGCACCGCGCGCTCGATGCGCGCGCGCACGTCGTCGATCACCTCGAAGCTCGATCGGTCGCGCGACCCGGCCGGGGCGAGACGGACGACGATGTCGCCGCTGTTCTGCTCCGTGGCGAAGAGTCCGAGCTCGGCGCCCGTGCGGCGCGACGTTCCCACCACCTCCGGTGTGGAGGCGAGGATCCCTTCCACGGTGTGCAGCATCCGGTCGGTCTCGTCGAGCGCCGTACCGCCGGGGCTCACGTAGTCCAGCACGAAAGCGCCCTCGTCCATCTCAGGGAGAAACCCCGTGCCCAGGAAGCGATGCACCAGAATGCCCGCCGCGAGGAGCGCCACCGCCACGAACGCCATCCGCCGGGGGTGGTGCAGCATGGCGCCGAGCGACCGCTCGTACCGCTCGGACAGCGCATCGACCGCGCACCCCACGCGCGCCAGGAACCGCTGCGCACGCCCGCGCATGTCTGCCCTGGCGACCGGCCGCTCCGCGCCGGCAGCGCGTCCTGCGTTCTGCGCCGGCGTCACGTCCGGCTCGTCCGCGCCTTCGATGAGAAACTGCGCGCTGAGCAGCGGGATGATCGTGAGCGCGAGCACCAGCGACACGAGCACGGCGATGGTGAGCGTGATCGACAGCGCATGAAAGAACTGCCCTTCCACGCCGGTGAGCAGGCTGAGCGGAAGAAAGACGACCACCGTGGTGATCGTGGACGTGGTCACCGGCCAGAGCAGCTCGCGCACCGCGTCCACCACGGCAGCGCGGCGGTCCGCCGTGAAGCGTCTGTGGCGGACGATGTTCTCCGTCACCACCACGGCATCGTCGATCACGAGACCGATGGCGATCGCCATGGCCCCCAACGTCATGAGGTTGAAGCTCTGCCCCACGCGCGACATCACGAATACCGTGATGGCCATCGTGAGCGGAATGGACGACGCGCTGATCGCCGTGATGCGCGCGTGGCGGAGAAACGCGAGCAGGACGAGCACGGCCAGCACCGCGCCCACGAGCATCGCATCGCGTACGGACTTCACGGCGTCGCGCACCAGCGCCGCCTGATCGTAGACCGGCCGCAGGTGTACGCCGGGCGGGAGCGTGGGCGCCACGGCGCGCGCGATGGCCGCCACGCTGTCGGCGATCGCGAGCGTGTTGCCGCTCGTCTGGCGCGTGACGTTGATGAGCGCCGCCGGACGGCCGTCGCCGGCGATGATCCGGAGCCGGTCTCCCGTCCCCACCGTCACTGTCGCCAGATCGCGGACACGCAGCCCGTGAGCGACCACGACGTTCGCGATGTCGTCCGCGGAGTGCGCCTCGGCGGTGGTGACGACGAGGTACTGCTTGTAGCTGGACGGCACGCGTCCCACCGCGGCTGCCGTCGTCGCGTTGCGAATGGCGTCCGCCAGATCGGCGTACGTCATCCCCTGCGCGGCGAGGCGCGCGGGATCGGCCACCACCTCGATCTCGCGCACGGTGCTCGCCATCACGTCCACCCGCCCCACGCCGGGCACGCGCGAAATGAGCGGGCGGAGCTGATACTGCGCGATGTCGTACAACGCCGGCGCGTCGCCCCCCTCCACGTTGTACGAGAGAATGGGGAAGAGCGATGGGAGCAGACGCTCGACCTCGATGTCGAGATCGGGCGGGAGATCGGAGCGCACCTGGTTCACGCGCGCCTGCACCTGCTGCAGTGCGTACTGCATGTCGGTACGCGGCGCGAAGGTCACGTTCACCTCCGCGCCGCCGCGGATGGAGCGCGATTGCACGCGCGTCACGCCGGGCACAACGCTCACCGCCTCTTCGATGGGACGCGTGATGCCGAACATCACCTGGCGGGGCCCCAGCGCGGAGCCTTCCGCCACGATGGTGATCCGGGAGAAATGCAGTTCCGGATAGATGGCCGACGGAAGCCGGAAGGCCGCCCAGATGCCGGCGGCGGTGAGAATGGCGACGACGAGATAGACGAACCGCCGCTGCTCGCTCAGGAGCGCGAAGACCGAGCGGCCGCGCGGGGGCGCGCCGCTCCCGCTCGACGCGCGATCGCTCACGCGCCCGCCCCGCTCGTGCGATCGGCGCGGGATGCCGCACTGTCGCGCGCCGCGGCCGCGGAATCCGCCGTGGAGTCCGCGCCGGCGATCGGGACCACGCGCGCGCCATCCTCCACCTCGTACGCACCGGATGTGACCACCCGCTCTCCCGCGCGCACGCCGCTCACGATCTCGGCCATCTGCGCGGTGCGTCCGCCCACCCGCACCGCGCGCTCCTCCGCCCGCCCCGCGCTGTCCACCACGAACACCGTGAACCCTTCGCCGCTCGGCACGAGCGCCTGCATGGGCACGACGATCGCGTTCGCGTGCACGGAGAGCGCGACCTCGGCGTACACGATCTCGCCGATGCGGAGCGGCCGCCGTGGCGCGGTCGCGCGAATGCGCACGCGCACCGTGCGCGTGGCGCTGTCCACGGTGCCTCCTACGTCGAGCACGCGCCCGGCGCCGAGCGATTCGCCCCCCTCCGAAGCGCTCTGCCCCGCGGTGAGCGTCGCCTGCGCGCCGGGGCGGATGCGCGCCGCCGCGTCGGGAGTGACACCGATCTCCACGTCCACCGCGGACGGATCGGCCACCTGCACCAGCGGCTGCGCGGGATCGGCCATCGCGCCAAGCGTGGCGCTCACCATGGTCACCACACCGGCGATCGGAGAGCGGAGCGTGGCCAGCTCCTCGTCGCGACGTGCCTCCACGAGCACGGCGCGCGCCTGCGCGAGAGTTGTGGCCGCCTGCTCGGCGTCCTTGCGCGGCGCGATCCCCTCGCGCACCAGCCGGTCCGTCCGGTCGAACGCGCGCTGCGCCGCATCCACCGCCACCTGCGCGCTCTGTGCCTTCGCGTGAAACGTCGCGCGCTCCAGCTCGATCAACGGTTGTCCCTCACGCACGCGCGCGCCGGGGGTGACGAGCACGCGCGTGATCCGCGCCGGCGCGGGGGCGCCGAGTGCGGCAACGTGCCCCGGGCGCGCCGCCACGCTCCCCATCGCGCCCACCGTTTCGGTGAACGGCTGCGCGACCGCCTCCACCGTGTGCACACGGACCAACGTCGTGGCCGTGTCTGCTTCGTCGTCCTCACTGCCGTGTCCGCACGCGGCGACGACGAAGGCGCAGAGCGCGAAGGCCGCGGCGAGCGCAGCGCGTCCGCGACGCCGAGCGCCGCGCCGAACGCCGCGCCGCGCGCTCGCCCGAAGGCAACGGCCCGGACGCATCATGGTGCAGCCGCCGCGCCGGGGGTAAGCGTGACCACGCGGAGCGTGGCGCGCGCGATCCACGCGGCGGCGAGAGCGTCCACGTAGTCCGCGAGCACATCGCGCGCGTTGCGTTGTGCTTCGAGCACGCTGGCGAGCGACTCCGCGCCCTCGCGGTAGGCGGTGAGCGCCATGCCGGCCACGCGGTTCGCGGCATCCACCAGCGCACGCGCGCGCTCCAGCCGGGCGAACGCCGTCGCCCGCGCGCGCTCCGCACGGGCGATCTCGCCGGCGCTCTCCACGCGCGCGGACGCCAGCTCCGCCCGGGCACGCGCTTCGTCCGCTTCCGCAGTGGTGATCGGTCCGCGGTTGCCATTGAGCAGTGGGAGAGAAAAGGCGATGCCGACCGTCGGCAGCAGCCCAGGCTCCTCCCCGCTCGGATCGCCCGTCTCGAAGCCCGCGCTCACGCTGGGTGCGCCCCACACGCTCCGTCGCTCGCTACGGAGCGTGAGCCGCGCCGCCTCGACACTCGCTTCGGCCGCCGCCACGCGCAGCGGCGCGCCCGCGGGAGCCGCCGCGCCGGCGCTGTCGCTCGGAGGAGGCCCCAGCGAATCGGCGAGCGCGATCACGACGGCTCCACCGTCCACCCCCATCGCTGCCTGCAACTCGAGCATGGCCGCGAACGCCTCCAGCGAATCGCTCGCGGCGACGTTGGCCGCCTGCCCCGCGCTGATCGTCGCCAGCTCCACGTCGAGATCACTCGCGTCGCCCGCGTCGCGGCGAGCGACGGCGATCCGCCGTAGCGTGTCCGCCTGGTCGGCGGTCCGCCGCGAGAGCGTCGCGTGCGCCGCTGCGGCAAGCGCGCGCGTGTAGAGCGTGTCGGCAGCGAGCGTGATCTCCGCGGTGGCGAGGGCGAAGCGATAGCGCGCCGCAGCCCGTGCCGCGCGCGCGCCGGCGACCCGCGGCGAGCGCGCCCAGGGAGCGGGGAGCGGCTGCTCGACCTCCACGTGGTACTGCGGCTCCGACCGAGTATAGCCGGCGGTGAGCCGAGGATTCTCGAGCGCCCGCGCGGTGAGGAGATCGGCGAGCGCCGCCGTGGTGTCCGCGCGCGCGAGACCCATGAGCGCCCCGTGCGCCAGCGCCGCGTGCACGGCATCCGCGCGATGCACGACGATCGTGCTGTCCTGCGCGAGCGCTGCGGCCGGCTGCACGCCCCACGCGATCGCCGCGAGAACCGTCGCGACGAGCCTCACGCGGATCGCTCCCGTATCGCCACGGCTCGCGCGCGCGTCACCTCCCCCACCGTCGCGCGGCGCCCGGCGCCGGCGTGGAAGAGGAGGGGGCGAGTGGCACGCGAGAATCTCCGGTGAGCTGGTGGAGCGCCCGAGCCGCGTGTACCGACGGCAGCGCGCACTGAGCATCGCGCGCCCCGGGCCGGAGCGCGGACATCATGGCGGCCGGGGCGACCCGCGGCAAGAAGCGAGCGCGCGGCTCCCTTGTTTCTCTCGGCGGCGTTGCTCGGTTGCGACGCACGGCGGTTCGACACCTTGGCAGCCGCGGCACGATGTGACAGATTGGAAGCGGGAGGTGCAGCTTCACGCGCACGCCGCCCGGCGTGTCCCGATACGGCGCCTCCCTCCGCACGCGCACCACCCAGCACTCCCTCACAATCGCTCGCCGGCGACGTGGCCGGCTCCGTTGGCGCACAGCGCTCCGCCGTGCGCCCCTGCGGCGTCATCTGGCGCCTTCCGGGGCACTCGCGCGGCGTGCCGTGCGGGCGGCGCCGATCGTCATTATCGGGGGCCGGATCCGGCGTTTTCCCGCCCGGAATCGGCACCCTGGCGTCCCGACGGAGCCCGCTCCGTAGCGGCGGTCCAGCCGAACGCTCGCACCCGAAGATCGTCTCGCTCTGCTTCACCGAATACCTGCCGAACCGCCGCGCGCGCGGAATTCACGATCCCGCTCCATGAAGCGTCCCGACATCCTCCTCACCGTCGTCGCGTTGCCGATCCTCGGCTTCGTGTTCATCCAGGCGATCCAGACGCCGAAGATGACGTCACTGTCGCAGGCGGCGGCGCTCGAGCCGGCGAGCCGGGTAGAATCTCCGGCGCGTGCAGCGACCACCGTGCGCGTCGCCGCCGGGATGGCCTCGCCGCGGCTGGCGGATTCGAGCGGCGCGGCCGCGATGGCTCCCGCGCGCGACGTGGAGGAGATCCGCGACCGTCTGCGCCGGGGCGCGTCCGGGACGTACATCGACGAGATTCTCCTCGCGCGCGACTCGGCGCTGGCGCGGTGGCCGGAGCGCGTCGCGCGGCCGATCCGCGTCTGGATCGGCGCAGGGTCCTCGCTGAACGGGTGGGACAACGACTTCGTCGCGCGCGTGCGCAGCGCGTTCGATGAGTGGTCGCTCGTCGGGATCCCCGTGCGCTTCGTGTTCGTCGTGGACTCGAGCGACGCCGAAGTGAAGGTGCGGTGGATCGACGAGTTCAAGGAGCCGATCAGCGGAAAGACCCTCTGGGCGCGCGACCGGAACGGGTGGATCATGAACGGGAACATCACTCTGGCGCTCCGCCACGACGGTGGCGAGGCGCTCGATGCGCGTGCGGTGAAGGCGATCGCGTTGCACGAGGTGGGGCACCTGCTGGGTCTCGATCATACCAACGACACGTCCAACATCATGACCCCGCGCGTGCGGGTGCGCGATCTCTCCGAGGCCGACCGCGCGACGGTCCTCCTCCTCTACAGCGTGCCCCCCGGATCGATCAAGGGATAGCATCCGGCGCACGCCGCCGAGCAGCGCGCCTCTTGCATCTCCCGCGCGCATGCCGGATCGCGACCTCGATACGGATGTCGCCATCGTCGGCGGGGGGCCCGCAGGGCTCGCCGCCGCGCTCTTTCTCGCGCGCTATCTCCACCGCGTGGTCGTCGTCGACTCCGGCGATCCGCGCAACTGGGAAGCGCGCGGGATCAACGGCTACCTGGGACTCCACGGCATCGCCCCGCCCGAGCTGCGCCGGCGCGGACGCGACGAAGCGCGGAGCGCGGGCGCGATCCTCGTGGACGACGTCGTCCGCACCGTGCAGCAGGAGGACGACGAGCGGTTCACGCTCACGCTGGAGCGCGAGGGGCGCGTGCAGGCGCGCCGGCTGCTGCTGGCGATCGGCATCAAGGATGTCTGGCCCGAGGTGCCCGGTCTGGAGCGGTGCTACGGAGAGACGGCACACCACTGCCCCGACTGCGATGGGTTCGAGGCGCGCGACCGCTCGGTGGTGGTGATCGCGTCGGGGCGCAAGGCGCTGGGAATGGCGCTCGCGCTCGCGACGTGGACGCGGAAGATCGTGGTGTGCACGAACGGCGTCCCGCTCGAGCAGCACGCCAGGCTGTATGAGCGTCTCGCGCGGATCGACGTGCCGGTGACGAGCGAGCGCATCGTGCGCCTCGTGGTCAAGGAGCGGATGGTCCGCGCGCTGGAGCTCTCGAGCGGGCAGTTCCTCGACTGCGAGCGGATCTTCTTCGCCATCGGGCAGTATCCGGCGGACGACCTGGGTGTGCAGCTCGGATGCGAGCGCGACGACGACGGCCTCATCCTGGTAGATGCACACGGGCACACGACGGTGCAGAACGTCTTCGCGGCGGGCGACATCACACCGGGCCCGCACCTGGCCATTCGCGCGGCGGGCACCGGCGCGGTGGCCGCGCTCGCCATCCACCACTCCCTCCTGCCGGCGGAGCTGGTGCTGGATTGAGGAGGGCCACCCATCGCACGCCTTCGACGATGCCACTCGATCGCGCTGCGGCACGTTCGTCACCGCGCCTGGCTCCGCGTGAGCGCACACCGGCCAGATGCAAGAACGGCGCGGAATCGCTCCGCGCCGTGTCTTCAGTCCCGGCATCGCCGGGCGGGCCGCCGTCAGCCCTCGAGTGAGTCGAGCCCCGACATCCGCGCGTGCGGACGCGGGTCGAACCGCTTTCCGGTATCCGTGAGCGAGAGGATGTCGGCCAGCGGGACCTCCCGGAATTCGTCCCGATAATACGAGAACGCGACCAGGTTCCCCCCGCGGATGCCGTACGGTTCCATCTCCCGCTCGTAGACCCGTCCCTCGGGCGACCGGAAGCGCACGCACAGGCGACGGCGCTCCTCGGCGGCTGACCGGATGGTCTGCTCATGCTCCATGTTCAGCCTCCCTGTGGTGGACGTGGAACCTCGACGCGCGTGCGGCGTTGCACGCGGTCACGGACGACAACGTGAATTGTGTCTGATGATCGCAGTATAGAGCAGCCCCCGCCGGTTGTCGAGCCTGCGCAGCCACCGGTGCGCGGCGTCGCGCGCCGGTGTGCCTTCCAGAGACATCATCACGTGTCACCACACGGTCGACCGCTTGGCCCAGCTCGTGTCGCTGTACCGCGTGCGGAACTGCTCCGCCAGCTTCCGGAGCTCCGCCCCATCGTGCGTGGCGCTGTAGCGCGCCACGCCTTCCCAATAGAGCGCCTCCGGCGCGGCATCCGTCTCGGGAAACGATTGCTCCACCTCGCGGAACTCGCGCTCCGCCGCCGCCCAATCCTTCCGGTTCACCGCCCAGTAGCCCAACCCCAGATGCAACTGCGCCAGAAAATCGTCGACGGGGAGAAATCCCTCGATCCGATACTGCTCCTTCCCATCGGCAGCGAGGATGAGGATGGTCGGCGTCCAGCGAATGCCGAACCGCTTCCACGTATCCGGCCGCGTCTTGATGTGAAAGCGAACGGGGATGAACGTGCCTTCGATGAGCTCCGCCACGCGGGGGGTAGGATACACCTCGGCTTCCAGCCGAGCACAGCCCGTTCACGCAGGGGCGGCGGTGAAGTCGATGAGGACGGGACGCCCGCTGCGCTTGGCCTCCTCGAGCGCCGCATCCACGTCGTTCTGCCACTGAATGGCGATCGCGTCTGCCATGATGTCCTCCGGAAAAGCGCCACGATCCTGCTCCGGCATCCTCGGTGCACGAGACGTACCGCGTGCGCTCGGAAGGGGGAGGAATGGACGCGGAGGCGCCGTCACCAGCGAAGCTGGACGGTACGCTTCGTCTGCTTCCGGATGATCTCGAGCGCCAGCGAGCGATCACTGGCGTCGCGAATCGCGACCTGCAGATCGGCGGGACGCGAGACGCGCGCTCCACCGGCGCGGACGATCACGTCGCCCGGACGGAGATCCGCGCGCGCCGCCGGGGTTCCCATCCCCACGCGCGTCACGAGCAACCCATCGCGCACACCGTACTGCTGCCCCACGGTACGATCCAGCGCGACGAGCTCCGCACCCGCCACCGGCGTCACGAAGAACCTGTAGGCGAATCCGGGCGCGTGCGGCGCGCGCAGCGAGTCGTCGTCGGAGAGCTGCGGCACGATGACGACCGAGGACACGTCCGGCGACCGCACCGTCACCGCCGGTTGCCACGACCCGGAGGCGGCGCCGCTGGGAAAGACGATCACCATGGAATCGCGCAGAATGGCCGGCGGCTGCCTGCCGACGGTCACCTCCACCTGCCGATCGCTTCCATTGCGCCGCACCAGCACCGACAACTTCCGCCCGGGGCGCAGCAGCTGCGGAAAGGGAGTCACCCCCTCGCGCAGATCGTGGTTGTCGATCGCGACCAGTACGTCTCCCGACACGATTCCCGCGCGCGCGGCCGGAGATCCGGGATCCACCGTCTCCACCACCGGATACGTATCGAACCGCCACTGGACGCCACCCTCGGTCTGCACGCTGCGCAACGCCGAAGACACCTCCACTCCCAGCCACCCGCGCGCCCGCGGGGCGATGCTGATCGTCGTGCGGGGCCCCTGCTGCATCACGTGCACGCGATTCCGCATCTCCAGTTGCATGAGCTGGGACGTGGCGATCTGCATCTTCACCTGCAGCTCGCCAAGCTGGCGTGCCAGCCGCGCCAGCTCGCGGCTGTCGATCCGCACACCGCTGTCCACGGCGGCCGTGAACAACGCCTGGTATGCGGCCAGCGTCTGTTTGAGCTGCTGCGCGGTGCGCTCCGCTTCGAGCTGCGCGGCCGCGGCCAGGCTGTCGCAGTCGCGACAGTCCGGGGCCGGCGCGCGCTCCTGCCGCACCTGGCGCTCCTGTGCGGCAAGCGCGGCCGGCGCGAGCGCGACGATCGCCGCCGCGCACACGCTCCGTCGCACCCACCTGCGCACGCGCCACGTCACCGCGACCGCTCCGGCGCGATGCGACCGATCCTTCCCCATCTCCATCACCTCAGAATCTCGCAATGCGCTCACCGTCCGGCAGCCGCTCGCCAAGCTGTTGCAAGGTCACTTCGCGCGCGTTCAACGTGGTGAGATAGTAGCGGTTGATGACGGGATCGTGCGGCGTCTCGTTCACCGCCTCGCGCGCCACGTCGGCCATGGCATCGAGCGCGGCAAGCCGGCTGCGATAGACGGCCGGATCGTCCGGCACGCGCGACGCGCTGTCGTGCGACTGCAAGTAGGCGAGCGCGAACTGGTACGTCTGCTGCGCCTGCATCATCACCGCCTGCGCCTCCGCCGGAGATGCGAACGCCGTGGTCACGTCGGCCGATTCCCCAGGGAGCGCGCTCGCGCTCCCTGGGGCGGGAACGGCGTCGCGCTGCGCGGTCCGCCGCCCGATCGCGATTCCGCCAACGAGCAGGAGCACGGCCGCCGCCGCACGGAGCGCGGCGCCGTCGCGAATCCACGATCTCCATCCGGAGGCGCGGATCACCCCCTCGGCACGGAGTCCGCGCGCCAGAGTGTCCCAGTCGATCAGCGGCGCGGTGACCGGCGCCGCGTATCCCGAGGAAAGCGCCAGCACGCGGCGGTGCGCGTCGCGCTCTCGCGCGCACTGCTCGCACGCCGTCAGATGCTCGGCTTCCATGGGCGTCGGCTCCTCGTCGGCCAGCTCGGCCAGCCGTTCAGTATCCAGGTGCGACACGATGCTCACCCGTCGTTGCCGGCGTGGGTCCTTCCGTGAGGTGCGCGAGCAGCCGGCGAAGCTTCGCGCGTGCCTTGAACAGTTGAGACTTCGACGCGCCCGCCGTGATGCCGAGCGCCCTGCCGATGTCCTCGTGCGTGTATCCTTCGACGTCGTGCAGCAGGAAGACGGTCCGCGCTCCCGCCGGGAGCTGCGCCGCCGCCTCGGCAATCGACTCCGCCAGCATCCCCCGCTCCGCGTCCATCTCCACCGCGGCGGCGTCCTCCACGATGTCCACCTCCAGCTTGGCCAGCCGTCGCACGCGACGCAGCGCGTTCAGCGTGCGGTTCACCGCAATGCGGTGCGCCCACGTGCTGAACTGCGCGTCCCCCCGAAAGCTCTTCAACGAGCGAAAGATCTGCATCCACACGTCCTGCGCGATGTCGGCGGCCAGATCCCGATCCCCCGCGAGCCTCAGAATCACCGCATCGATGTGCGGCGAGTACTGCGACCAGAGCTGTCGCATGGCCCGCTCATCACCCTCGATGGCGCGTCGGATCGTCAGGGTATCGGTCTGCATTCGGTCTCGCTCCATTGGTCATCCTCGTGGAGCGGAAGGGTTGCCGCAACTGCACCCGTGCGAGCGTACCGGCGCGAACGCGCATAGTGGCGTTGCCGCCACATCCGTCGGTAGACGTGCGGCTCTCGTGCATCGCATACAGCCGGATCGTGAGTCTGCGCCCGTCCTCGTGTCCTCCCTCGCACGGTGCCTCCGCGCGCGTCACACCACGTTGAGGCGCTGGGGAGCGGGCCGAGCGATCGCGGGTCGCGCGTAGCGGGGCACGCTCCGCCACGACTGGCAGGCGGCGTATCCCTTGCACCGATCTGCCCGCGGCCGCTGCCGGAGCCGCGAAAGCCTCCGCCCGGGTGACCGTAGAAAATCGCGCTCGTCTTGACCATGGGGAGGGAAGCTCATATAATGGCCGCCCCGACACCCGACAAGTCCCGCATGTCGCGACGCGACAAGGACGTGCCGAGCCCACCGGGAACTTCCCACCAGAAAAGATAGTACGTAAGGCAGCAAGCGGTCCGGCCAGTGGTGCCGGCTGCTCTGCTTTTCCTGCTTTTTCCGATGTCCCCCCGGCGGCTCCACACCAGCCGTCCGGATGCCGTTGCTGTTCCCCTCGAGGTGTGCCGTGGTTCATCTGCTCCTCGCGCTCGCGATCGCGTCGTCTGGCGACGGTCTTCCCGTCAAAGCCCCCGCTGATGTTGGAATGTCTGCGGCCCGGCTCAAGACCGTGGACCGCGTGGTGCAGCACGCCATCCGTGCCGGCGGCTTCCCCGGCGCTGCGGTGGTGATCGGGCGAAAGGGCGCGGCCGTGTGGCAGCGCGGCTATGGGCGCCTGGACTGGACGTCGTCGAGCCCGCGCGTCTCCCCCACCGAGAGCATCTACGACCTCGCCTCACTCACGAAGGTGATCGGCACCACGACGGCCATCATGGTGCTGTACGACGAGGGGCGCGTGAAGCTGGACGAGCCGGTGTCCACGTATCTCCCCGCCTTCGGCGGCGGCGAGAAGGACAAGGTGACGGTACGGCTCCTCCTCACACACCACTCCGGTCTTCCACCCGACCGGCCGCTCTGGCGGCTCGCGCACTCTCCGGTGGAAGCGCGGC
The DNA here is from genome assembly GCA_035701265.1 of Gemmatimonadaceae bacterium. Taxonomy (GTDB): domain Bacteria; phylum Gemmatimonadota; class Gemmatimonadetes; order Gemmatimonadales; family Gemmatimonadaceae; genus DASSNU01. Next base: position 277,771 of record DASSNU010000015.1, read on the forward strand.
GCATCGTGCTGGAGACGCCGCTCGAGTACACCCCGGGGGAGCGCTACGTCTACTCGGACGTCGGCGCCATCCTGCTCGGCATGATCGTCGAGTCGGTATCGGGAATGCCGCTCGACCAGTTCCTGGAGCAGCGCGTCTTCCAGCCGTTGGGGATGACGAACACGTTCTTCCGTCCCGCCGACTCGCTGCGCTACCGCGTGGCGCCCACCGAGGTGGCGCCGCCGCGCGGCTACCCGCTGCGCGGCGAGGTGCACGACGAGAACGCGTACGCCCTGGGCGGCGTGGCCGGCCATGCGGGACTGTTCAGCACGGCGTCGGACCTGGCCGTGTTCGCGCAGATGATGCTGAACGGCGGGGAGTACAACGGCGTCCGCATCGTGGCCGATTCCACCGTCGCGCTCTTCACCACGCAGCAGGCGGGGAACCGCGCGCTCGGGTGGGCGATGGCCGATGGGACGTGGGGCTCCGGTGACTACCTCAGCCCCAACGCCTTCGGGCACGTGGGCTACACGGGCACGTCCATCTGGATCGATCCGGACCAGGACATGTTCGTGATCGTGCTGACGAACCGCGTGCACGCTGCGCGCGTGCGCCGTCCGGCCAAGGTCATTGCCGACATCCGCTCCGACGTGTCCGACGCGGCTGCGCTCGCGGTGATCGAGAATCCCGACCACATCCTGGACATGCCGCGCCGCTTCCGCGCGGATCTCGCCCAGGGGTGGAACCCGCCGCGCCACACGCGCCGCCGGAGTACGCGCCATCGCACCACACACCGGAAGACGACGGCAAAGCACGCCTCCGCCGCCAAGTCGTCGCCCAAGAAGTCCCCCGCCAAACACAGCACCAGCGCGGCGTCCTCCAGCGCCGCGCCCGCCAAGAAGTCGTCCTCCCGGTAGCGCGACGCGCCGCAATGTGAGCGGCGCTCCCTTCCCTTGCCCCGCCCTCGCCGCCCGGCGATGTTGCGACAGGGCAATCAGGGAGATGGGATGGACGAGCACGAGCAAGCGCACACCATGAGCGAGACGGACGGCCGCGCCGCACCGCGCGACGCTGCGCCGGCAGGGGCGGCCGCACCGGCGGCGACGCACGACGATGCCACCGCAGCCACCCAGGCCGTCACCGAAGATCAGGTCAAGTCGGCGCTGCGGCACGTGAAAGACCCCGAGCTCAACCTCAACATCCTCGACCTGGGGCTCGTCTACGGCATCACCGTGGAGGGCTCGTCGGTGCAGGTGGACATGACGCTCACCTCGCCCGGTTGTCCGTCCGGACCGGAGATCATGACGGCTGCGGAGGAGCAGCTTCGCACGCTCCCAGGCGTGGAGGACGTGAGCGTCAACCTGGTCTGGTCCCCTTTCTGGACGCCGGAGCGCATCGAGCCGCGGATCCGGGCGTACCTGGGGTTCTGACGCGCGCGAGGCAGTGTTCGTGAGCGCGAGCGCGCCACGCGATCCAGCAGGCTACGCCCGCGTCACTCCTCGCTCAGCGCCCGGGACGGGCTCACCGCCGACGCGCGCAGCGCGGGCAGGTAGGCCGCGATTGCGGCGACAGTCACCAGCACCACGCTCCCCACGACGAATGACACCGGATCGGTGGTCGTCACCCCGTACAGGAGTGAGCGCAGCGATCGTGTCACGGCGGCCGCACCGGCGAGCCCGAGCACGATCCCGATGCCGGCCAGAACCAGCCCCTGCCGCAGCACCATGCGCCGGACGGCGTGCGGCGCCGCACCCAGCGCAATGCGGATGCCGAATTCTCTGGTGCGTTGCGTGACCACGTAGCCGATCACGCCGTACAACCCGATGGCGCCGAGGAGGAGCGACACGACGGCGGCGATCGTGAGGATCGCGACGGTGAACGACGTGTCCGCCATCGACGCGTCCACCACGCTCTCCATGGTCCGTGCGCTGGTGATCGGCACCTCGGGGTATGCGCTCCGCACGGCGTTGCGTACTGTGGGAACGACGCTCGCCGCCTCGCCCGATGTCCGCACGACGATCTGCATAGTGGCGATGTGCAATCCATGCACCGACGCCGTGATGGGGAGATACGCCAGCGGCGTGACGTCGTTGCGAATGCTGATGGTGTGCACGTCTTCCGCGATGCCCACGATGGTCAGCCAGGTGCTGTCATCCCCGAAGCGGATCTGTTCGCCCAGCGCGTTGTCGTTCAGGAACTGGTGCTCGAAGGTGCGGTTCACCAGCGCGACCGGGCGTGCGTGGTCGACGTCGCTCCAGTCGAGCGCGCGTCCGCGGAGAACGCGGGTTCCGATGGCCTGCAGGTAATCGCCGGCGACGCCCACGTACATCGCCACCCGCGGAATGGCGCTGTCCGCCTGCGGGCGTGATCGGATGCGCAGCGACGCCCCGTTCATGGCCTCCGGATCGAGCGGGAGCGCATTCGTCGCTCCCACGGCACGCACGCCAGGGAGCTGGCCGACCTCGCGCATGATCCGCTGGTAGACGATGGCCTGCTTCGCGTGCTCGGCCGTGCGCCCTGCCGGGTCCGACGCCAGCGCCGGATTCTCGCCAAGGCTCACGCCGATCGCGGCCGCGTCCTGCGGTTCGATGCCAGGATCCGCGGCGCGCAGCCGGATGAAGCTGCGGAGCAACATCCCGGATCCGGTGAGCAGCATGAGCGCTAACGCGATCTGGGCGACGATCATCCCCTTGCGTAGACGCTGCCGGTCGCGCCCCGCGGTGCGTCCGCGCCCGTCCGACAGGAGACCGGACATCGGCTGGCGGAGGCGGAGGCGCATGGGGAGCACGCCGAACAACACACCGGCGGCGACACTCACCAGCACCGTGAACGCGATCACGGTGGTGTCGATGCGCACGTCTTCCAATCGCGGCAGATTCGCCGGCCCCGCCGCCACGATGGCGTGCACCGCCACATACGCGACTACGAGCCCCCATGCGCCCCCCACCGTGGCGAGGAGCAGGCTCTCCGAGAGGTGCATCGCGGCGATGTCGCGCGCCGATGCGCCAAGCGCCAGGCGCACTCCCACGTCGCGCGTCCTCCCCTCGGCGCGCACGAGAAACAGGTTGGCGACGCTCGCGCAGGCGACCAGGAGCAGAAAGCCTACCGCGCCCATCACGACCCACAACGTGGTTCGCGCGTCCCCCACCACCGCGTCGCGCAGCGACGTGACGCTGGCGCTCCAGCCGATGCGCTTGAGGAGATCGGGCGTCACATCCGGGAACAGCTCGGTGATGCGCGGCTGGAGCGCGGTGGCCTCGCGCTGCGCCGCAGCGACGTCCGCTCCGGGCGCGAGGCGCGCGATCACACGCGTGCCGAAGGCGCCGAAGCCGTCCTTCTGATCGATCGAGAGCGGCAGGATGAGGTGGACCTTGGGGCGCTGCGGGAAGACGAAGTGTTCCGGAAGGATGCCGACGATCTCCGTGCTCACGCCGTTCAGGTGCACGCGTCGGCCGACGACGTCGCGCGATCCTCCGAAGTTGCTCTGCCACGCCGTGTACGTGAGCATGGCGACCGGAGGCGCGCCGGCAGCGCTGTCGTCCGCGGCGAAGACGCGCCCCAGCGCGGCACGCACACCCAGCACGTGCAGCAGCGACGGCGTGACGTGCAGCACCTGCACGCGGACGGGCACGATGTCCCCGGTGAGGTTCTGCGCGTCCACCGTATAGGCGCCGAGCTCCTGGAAGGCGCGGCCGAACCGCTTGTACAGCTCGATCGTCCCGGCCGAGTTCTCCACGGTGGGGAGATTGATCCCCGGTGCGTGATGCTGGATGGTCACCAGCTCGTCCGATCGCGGATACGGCAGCGGTCGGATGAGCACGGAATCCACGACGGTGAAGATCGCGACGTTGGCGCCGATGCCGAGCGCGAGCGTCGCGGCCGCCACGAAGGTGAAGGCCGGTCGTTTGGCGAGCGATCGCGCGGCGAGACGCGCCTCGTGCACCAGAGTGCGCACGGCCGTGGTCATGGCTGACCCGCGCTCGGGTGCGGGCCATCCGGCAGCGTGGCGCCGGGCGTCGCGCTCCGCCGGAGCTCGGCGCACGAGATCCATGCACGCGAGCACGAGCACGCGGAGAACGCCAAGAGTCCCCCCGGTCTCCCACGCACGCGCAGCCATCGTGGCGAACGCGCTGCGCATCTCCTCGCCGTACTCCTCGTGCAGCGACGCGGGGAGCGCAAGGCGCGCCATCCGCTGGAAGATCCAGCGTGCCCAGCGGACGCTCAGCCGAGCGCCGTTACGCGTGGCGCTCTCCGGTGACCCGTCGTTGCTCATCGGTCACCCCTGGCTCGCGGCGTACGTCCGTTGCGCAAGGCGTACGAGCCGGCGCAGCCGCTCCGTCTCCGCAGCCAGCACCTGCCGGCCGAGCGCGGTGAGCTGGTAGTAGCGTCGCCGGCTGTCGTCTCCAGGGGCAGCGGCGGCCGGCGCATCCTCGATGAGCCCTCCGCGCTTCAGCTCGCGGATGGTGCCATACAGTGTGGCCGGCCACAGGCGCACGTCGCCATCGGTCCGTGTCTCCACCACGCCGCGGATTGCGTATCCGTGTCGCGGCGCTTCGGCGAGCGCGAGGAGGATGTGGAGCGCGGCAGGCTTGAGCGGGAGGAACCGTTCGATCCGCGTGCGTGGCGGCATGAGATCTCAGCGACGAGTATGACCGGATATATATATGCGTCTATACCCAGTGCGACAAGACGCCGTCTCTGCCGGAGGCGCCGCCTGGGTGCGGGGAGGACGGCCATCCGCTGCGCCGCTGCCAGGTGCGCCGCAGCGCGAGCCGATCGGTTCCCACGGACGGGATGACGCTGTCCCACGCCCGCCAAGCCGCCGCGCGCGCCGCATCCGCGCGCCGCACACAATGCACGGAGTACCATGCACTTGCGTCCGGCCTGGCGGACGGCACATACGGTGCCTCCTTCAGGTGCGAGTCCACACCCACACGCCCACTCTCCCCCCTCCGGCAGACGCGCGATGCTCGCATCGTTCTGGCAGGACGCCCGGTTCGCGATCCGGGTGCTGGCTCGTCATCCCGTCTTCACGCTCGCCGCCATCGCGACGCTCGCGCTCGGGATCGGCGTCAACAGCGCGATGTTCAGCCTGGTGGATGCCGTCCTGCTCCGCCCACTGCCATTCGGACATCCGGAGTCGCTCGTGTCGGTGTACGAGCGGCGCCAGGACGCTACGACGCTCACCGTCTCCGGACACGAATACGTCGCCTGGCGCGACCGGAGCCACGCGTTCGACGGGATGGCCATCTACGACTACCGCACGGTGAACCTCACCACGGGCGGGGAGCCCGAGCTGGTGGAGGCGATGGCGGCGTCGGCGAACTTGTTCGGCGTGCTGCAGATCCGGCCACAACTGGGGCGAGGCTTCGTGGCTGGGGAGGACAGCACCCCGGCCGCGCGCGTGGCGGTGCTGAGCAGTCATCTCTGGCACGATCGGTTCGGCGCGCAACAGGACGTGATCGGTCGCGAGATCCGCCTGGACGGGGAGCCGTTCACGGTGGTCGGCGTGATGCCGCCGCGCGGCGACTTGGACCCGGACCTGTGGATTCCCTTCGACGTTTCGGCCGACGCGCAGAAAGTCGGAAAGCACTCATCGCTCGTCACGGCGCGCCTCGCGCCGGGGGCCACCGTTGCCGGGGCCGAGCGCGATCTCGATCGCATTGCGGTGGAGCTGGAGCGTGAGTATCCGGCGTTCAACGTGGATCATCGGGTGCACGTGGTGCCCATCACGCGGGACGTTCTGGCGTCGGCGCGGGGACCGCTGCTCGTGCTGTGGGGAGCGGTGACGTTCATTCTGCTCATCGCCTGCGTGAACGTCGCCCACCTGCTGCTCACCCGCGCCGCAGCGCGCCACAAGGAGGTGGCGATCCGCACCGCGTTGGGTGCGAGCCGCCGGCGCATGCTGTCGCAGCTCGTTACCGAGAGCGTCGTCCTCGCCGTGGGCGGCGGAGCGGTGGGGCTGCTGCTCGCGCTGTGGACGGTCCGCCTGCTGCCGCGCATCCAGAGCGTGCACCTGGTGCGGCTGGGCGAGGCCACCGTGAACGGTCGCGTGCTCGTGGCCACTGCGGTACTCGCGCTCCTCACCGGCGTGGCGAGCGGGCTCTTGCCGGCGGTGCGCGGATCGCGGCTGGACGTTGCGCGCTTCCTCGGCGAAGGGGTGCGGACGAGTCGCGTGCACGGCCGTGTGGGTGACGCGTTCATGGTGTCGCAGGTGGCGCTGGCGCTCGTCCTCCTCGTGGGAGCGGGACTCATGCTGCGCAGCCTGGAGCGGTTGCTCGCCGTGGACCCCGGCTTTCATCCGCAGGGCGCGCTGGTCATGGACCTCGCACTTCCGGCGGCGCGCTATGCCAGGCCAGAGCTCCAGGCGCAGGCGATCTCGACGATCGTCTCGCGCGTGCGGCAGCTCCCCGGCGTCACGGCGGTGGGAACCACCACGCGGTTGCCGCTCACGGCGTGCTGCGACGTGCATCCGGTCACCATCGAGGGTGCGCCACCACCTGCTCCGGGTCAGGAGCTCAGCGCGGCGCTGTCCGTGGTGGGAGGCGATTACTTCCGCGCCACGGGAATCCCGATCCGGCACGGAAGATCTCTCACCGGCGCGGACGCGCGTCGCGCGGTGCCCCTCATCCGGTACTTCGAGCAGCAGCCGTATCCGCGGTTCTTCACGGAGCCGCAACCCGCGGCGGTCGCGGTGATCAACGAGGCGATGGCCCGCGCCTACTGGCCGGGGCGCGATCCGGTCGGTCTTCGCTTTCGCATCCTGTACAGTCCGTGGATCACCGTGGTGGGCGTGGCCGGCAACGTCCGGCAGACCGGGCTGGCGGCGCCGTCACAGCCGGAGATGTATCTCCCGGCATCGCAGGAGCCGCGGCGTGAGATGACGCTCGTCGTCCGCACGACACAGAGCGACCCGCTCGCCCTCGCCGGCTCCGTGCGCGACGCGATCCACGCCATCGACGCGATCCCGATCCAGCACGTGCGAACGCTGGACCAGGTCGTGCGCGATTCCGTAGGCGAGCCGCGCTTCTACGCAGGGCTCCTCGCCACGTTCGCAGCGCTCGCCCTCCTGCTCGCCGTGGTGGGGATCTACGGCGTCATCTCGTACTCCGTGGCGCAGCGCACGCACGAGATCGGTATCCGCTGGGCACTGGGCGCCCGGCCAGCCGACGTGCTGCGCCTCGTGCTCGCTCGCGCGATGTCGCTCACCGTGCTGGGCGTGGCGATCGGCATCGCCGGTGCGCTCGCGCTCACGCGCCTCCTCTCGGGACTGCTGTACGACGTGCCTCGCGACGACCCGCTCACCTTCGCGTTCATCTCGGGCGCCATGCTGATCGTCGCGCTGGTGGCGAGTTGGGTCCCCGCTGCGCGTGCGCTGCGGGTGGATCCATCGGCGAGCTTGCGCGAGTGACGGCGACCGCCGCCACGACCCCCCGTACCGCTGCCCCGAACCTTCGCGCTCGTGCGATCGCGCCCGTACCGTCGCGCTGACCGCGCGAGCGCGCCGGCGCGCGCTCAGCCTTTCACGGCGCGCAGCAGCTCCTCGCCCAACTGCTCCACCTGCCAGCGGCGTAAGTCCTCCACGCCGGCCAGCTCCTCCACCGTGCGCGGCCTGCGGCGCGCGATCGCTTCCAGCCGGTCGCGCGAGCAGAGCACGCCCGGATCGAGATCCAGCCGATGCGCCGCCGTGTCGCGCACCGCGCGCAGGCGCGCCACGCGCTGATCGAAGTCCGGGTCGCGCTCCCAGCGCGGCGCGCGGGGAAAGCGCGGCAGCTCGCTCTCGGGAACGGCCAGGCCGAGCCGGACCGCGTTGAGCATCTCGTCGCCGCGGCGCGCAGCCAGGCCGCGCGGCACTCCCTTGATCTGCTCCAGTGCGGACAGCTCGCGCGGCGCTTCGCGCGCGATCGCGAACAGCGCCTCGTTGGACATCACGCGAAAGGTCGCGCGATCCACCTCGGCGGCCACGCGGTCGCGCCACGCCACCAGCTCGCGCAGGATCGCCAGCTCGCGGCGCGAGAGGTCGCGCGCCCCCTTGAGCCGGAGAAACGCGTCACCCGCGGACGCGTCGCCATTCCACTGCGTCCCCTCCATACGCCTGAACTCTTCCTCCGCCCAGGGAAGACGCCCCGCGCGCTCCAGGTCGTCGCGCATCCGGTCGCGCAGTTGCAGCAGGTAGCGCGTGTCCTGCGCGGCGTACTCGAGCATGGCGGGAGGAAGGGGACGCGTGGACCAGTCCGCGCGCTGCCACTTCTTGTCGAGCTGCACGCCGAAGTAGCGCTCGAGCAACGCGGCCAGCCCGAAGGCACGAATGCCGAGGAGCTGCGCGGCGACGCGCGTGTCGAAGATGTTCCGCACGTGCCAGCCGTAATCCTGGTGCAGGAGCCGCAGGTCGTAATCGGCGTCGTGGAACACCGTCTCCACCGACGGATCCTGCAGCAGCACACCCAGCGACGGGGGCGTACCGATCGCCAGTGGGTCGAGCACCGCGTTCAGCGCACGCGTGGAGAGCTGGAGGAGGTAGATCCGGTCCACGAAGCGGTGGAAGCTCGCCCCCTCGGTGTCCACCGCGATGATCGGCTCGCCCCGGATGGATGCGAGGAGCCGTTCGGCGTCGTCCGGTGCCTCGATGTAGCGTGCTGTGGGATGTCGGCCTGCGCGTGCTGCGTTCACGACGAAGATCTCGGGTTGGGGGCGGGGCTGCCGTAAACTCGCCGGCCGGCCGCCGGGAGTGAAGTGGGCGGCGTCAACCGGGCCGATCGCCTGGCCTCGCCCTTGCGCTGGCTCCGGCCGATGCCCGATCCCGCCCCGGCGCCTCCTCCGCCCGAGACGAGCCACGGCGGCTGGCGCTCGCGCGACGTGCTGCGCGCAGCGCTGCTCGTGGCGCTCGTCTACGTGGCCGGCAAGCTCCTCTGGTTCGCGCACGTCATCGTCTTCGTGACGTTCCTGGGCATCCTCTTCGGGCTCGCGCTGAGTGCCGGAGTGGACCGCCTGGAGCGGCGGCGCGTTCCGCGCGCGCTGGGCGCCGCCTCGATCGTGCTCGCGCTCCTGGGCGCCGGGCTTGGGCTGGGGTTCCTCACCGCACCCGCGCTCACCTCGCAGTGGTCGCAACTGCAGCGCCAGCTCCCGGACGCGATCGACTCCATCGAGCGGTGGATCAACGAGCATCGTGGCGGCGTGGTCGGCGTCGTGCTCGGCGGCTCCGGAACGACACCCGCGGACAGCGCGCGCGTGCCCGAGCCGGTGGCGGCGCGGAGCACCGATTCGCTCGCCCGCGTGCGCGGCGACACATCGCCCGGCGCCGCGCAGCGCGCCGGCGCGGCGGCATCTCCCGACACGGGGCTCGCCAAGGCGCCGGTTTCGCTGCGCAACGAGATCAGCAATCAGGTCGGCGGACTCACGCAGCACCTCTTCCCCTTCCTCTCCTCCACGCTGTCGGTGTTGGCCGGCGTGCTGCTGGTCGTGTTCCTCGCGATCTATCTCTCCATCGAGCCCGCGCTCTACCGGAACGGCGTACTGCACCTGGTGCCGCACCGCCTCCGCGCGCGCGCGGCAGAGGTGATGACCGCGCTCGGGTTCATGCTGCGCCGCTGGTTGGTCACGCAGCTCATCGCGATGGCCGTCATCGGCACCGTCTCCACCATCGTGCTCTTCGCGCTCCACGTGAAAGCCGCGCTGGCGCTCGGCCTGCTGGCCGGACTGCTGGAATTCGTACCGATCTTCGGGCCCATCCTGAGCGCCGTCCCCGCCGTCGCGATGGGATTTCTGGATTCGCCGGAAAAGGCGCTCTGGGTGGTGATCGCCTACATTGTCATTCAGCAGATGGAAGCGCATCTGCTCATCCCGCTCCTCATGCGCGAGGGGATGGACCTGCCGCCCGTGCTCACGATTCTCGCCCAGGCGCTCATGGCGCTGCTCTTCGGCTTCATCGGACTGCTGGTCGCGGTCCCCGTGCTCGCCTCCGTGCTCGTGCCCGTGAAGATGCTCTACGTGGAAGGCGTGGTGGGCGACGACGTGCACGTTCCCGGCGACGACGACACGGGCGGGTGATGTCCCGTTCCGCGGCGCGCCCGGCACGCGCTGCGTACGACGCGCTCGTTGCCGCCATTCCCGCCGCCGCGTCGCTCCCTCGCATTCCTCTCGTGCGCGAGCCCACGCGCGTGGAGTGCGTGTCCGCCGGCGACACACCGACAATTCGCATCAAGCGCGATGACCTGACCGCCACGCCGTACGGCGGCAACAAGGTCCGTTCGCTGGAGCTGCTGCTCCCCGTGGTGCGCGCGGGGGACGTGCTGCTCACGGCCGGCGGCGAGGGTTCCACGCACGTCCTCACCACCGCGGCGCACGCCCGCGCGCTCGGCGCCACGGTGCGCGCGTACCAGTGGCGGCACGCCATGCATCCGGTGGCCGAGCGCGTGCGCGCGCGGAGCATGGCGCTCTGCGCGGAGGTGCACACATCGGACACCGCCGTTGCGGCGCTCGCGCGCGCGACGCTGGCGCGGCTCTCCGGCAACGCGCACTGGATTCCGCCGGGAGGTACGTCGCCGCTCGGTACGCTGGGGCACGTTGCCGCCGCGCTGGAGCTCGCCGCGCAGGTGTCGGCGGGAGAGCTCCCCGAGCCATCGCGTGTGGTCGTCCCGCTGGGGACGGGCGGCACGGCGGCGGGGCTCGCCCTGGGATTGCGGCTCGCGGGAATGCGGAGCGTGGTGACGGCGGTGCGCGTTGCGCCGGCGATCGTCGCCTCGCGCCGGCGCGTGCTTCGTCTCGCGCGGCGCACGGCGCGGCTCCTCGAGCGGCTCTCGGGCGTCCCGCTCCCGCGCGTGTCGCCATCCGACGTGGAGGTGGTTCGGTGGGCATACGGTGGCGCGTACGGGCGCCCCCTTCCGGCGGCCGCGGGCGCAGCGTCATTTCTCCGGGAGCACACGGCGGGGAGCATTGCGCTGGACGACACGTACAGCGCCAAGGCGTTCACCGTCGCGCTCGACCTCGCGCGGCACGGCACGGAGAACGTGCTCTTCTGGCTCACCTTCGATGCGCGCTGGATGCGCTCGGAGAGCGCGACGGCAGGATGACGGCAGGCGGGACACCGCGGCACGGGGAGGCGTCCATCGGTGAAGGTGCGCGCCGGCGGGATCGACATCGGATACGATGACGTGGGAGACGGCACGCCGCTCGTCCTCCTGCACGCCTTTCCGCTCAACCGCCGCATGTGGGCGCCACAGCTCCGCGGACTCGTCGGGTGCGCCCGCTGCATCGTCCCCGACATCCGCGGCTTCGGCGAAAGCACCGCCGCACCTCCGTATTCCATGGACCGGTACGCGGACGACACGGTCGCGCTGCTCGACGCACTGCAGGTGGATCGCGCCGTGATCGGCGGCCTCTCGATGGGGGGATACGTGGCGCTCGCCGTCTGGCGCCGTCACCGCGATCGCGTCGCCGGCCTGCTGCTCGCCGACACGCGCGCCGACGCGGACGATGCCGCCGCGCGCGAGCGCAGGCGACAGTTCATCCGCGTGGCGCACGAGCGCGGCGGCCCCGCGGTGGGAGATCTCATCCTGCGCCAACTGGTGGGGCCGACGACGCGCGCCAAACAGCCGCAGGTGGTGGCCGAGGTACGCGCCATACTCGCCACCGCCGGCGCGGAGGGGGTGGCCGGCGCGGCGAGCGCGATGATGGAGCGCGCCGACAGTACCGGAATGTTGGAGACGATCGACGTCCCCACGCTCATCGTCCTCGGTGCGGAGGACGACGTCACCCCGCTCGCATGCGCTACGCGGATGCACGAGGCCATCGCCGGCAGTCGCCTGGAGGAGATTCCGGCCGCGGGACATCTGAGCAGCCTGGAGCGCCCGGCCGCGTTCAACCGCGTGGTGAGCGAGTTGCTCTCGGAGGTGGCCGCGTAGCGACGAGGCCGCGTCGGCTCGCACGCCGCACGCAGTATGTCGCCCGGCTCCTGCCAGCCCTATACTTGATGCGACAGTCTTCTTTCGCGCGACGACATTCATGGCTCGGTGCTCCAGCTGAATCCCGGATCGCCCATGCTGGCCGGCCACTGGGGGGTCCTCCGGTGGGCCGTGGCGCTGGCCGCTGTGCTCGCGCTGGTCGCGCTCATCGCGATCTGGCGAAGCCGGCCGCATTCCCCCAGGGCCAAGGTCGTGTGGACGATCGTCGCGCTCTTCCTGCCGGTACTGGGGCCGCTCGGCTGGTTTCTGCTCGGCCGGCAGCGGCGCCGCCTCCCTCATTGAACGCACGCCGCGCCTTCCGCGCGGGGTTGGTGTGTCGTCCTCACCTCGACCGATGGAGGTCACGATGCCGCTGGCGAACCTGAATTACGTGGCGGTGGTGGTCGCCGCGTTGGCCGCGTTCGTGCTGGGCGCGATCTGGTATTCTCCGCTGCTGTTCGGCAAGGCGTGGGTCGCCGCGAGCGGTCATTCGGAGGAAAAGCTGGCGCAGATGGAGAAGACGACCGCCGTGCGGTTCGCGATCACGCTGGTGGCGTTCCTCATCATGGCGGGCGTGATCGCCGAGATCGCGGCGATCTTCGGGCTGGTGCGCGTGCAGGGCGGTGTGAAGCTCGGGCTCATGCTCTGGGTGGGCTTCGGTCTCACGCTCGAGCTGATTCACACGATGTACAACGCGCGGCGGTGGTCGGCGTTCTTGATCGATACCGGCTACACGCTGGTGTACCTCGTGGTGATGGGGGCGATCATCGCGGCCTGGCGGTAGCGCGTCGCACGCGGCGCCTCACCCACCGTCGAGGACGCTCTCCAGGTACTCCGACAGCTCCTCGTGCGAGCCGGCCACGAATTCCGCCACGCTCGACCCGTTCCGCCGCACGAAGTCGGCGCGAACCGCGCGCAGGCCGGCGCGGAGCGCGCCCTCCACGTCCGTGCGCTCGTTGTCGCCAATGTGCAGCACCTCTTCCGGGCGCACCCCCAGTGCATCCACCGCCGCCTGGAACGGGCGCGCGTGCGGCTTGGCGTGCCCCACGTCGCAGGAGTAGATGCGCACGGGAAAGTAGTCGAGGAGCTGGTCGTGCTCGAGCAACCGGTCCTGCCCGCGCCCGGAGGCAAAGCCGGAGTCGGACACGATGGCGAGCGCGGCGATCTGCGGGTGACGGTGGAGCGTCTCCACCACCTGCCGCGCTCCGTCGATGAGCGGCGGCGGCAGCGTAACGAGCGAGGCGTCCACTTCCGCGCACGCCGCCGTCACGTGCTCGCAGTCCTCCGGCCGCTCGATGCCCAGGCGGCGCAGCATCCAGTGCACCCGCTCGGCGCCGGTGTAGCCGCGATGCTCCTCGCGCCACCAGCGGTCGGCCTCCGCCCCCGACGCGCGGTAGACCGCCATCAGCTCGGCGTCATCCACCGCGTGCCCCAGCGTGCGCATCAATCGGCGGATGGCGTTCTGGCGCAGCGTGGCCCGCGCGGGGTCCGGCGCGCCGTGGTAGAGCGTGTCCCAGTAATCGAAGCTGATGGCGCGAATCATGTGAGCCTATCCGAAAAACGGAGAGAGCCGCTCGGGTGACGCGGCTCTCTCCGTACGCGTTCACGACGAAACGAATCAGCGAGTCGGGCGCGCCGGTGGGTTGGGCCCCTGGAAGATCTCGCGATTGATCTTGATGTACTCGGCCTGAGCGGCCGGAACGTCTTCTTCAGGAAAGATCGCGGTGACCGGACACTCCGGCTCGCACGCGCCGCAATCGATGCACTCGTCCGGATGGATGTAGAGCATGTCCGGACCCTCGTAGATGCAATCGACCGGGCACACGTCGACGCACGCCTTGTCCTTCACCCCGATGCATGGTTCGGTGATGATGTACGCCATCGTCCGCCTCTGAAAGTGAGCGACTCACGCCAGCCCCACCGAAAAAATAACGTCTCCTCTCCCGTGGGGCAGGGGGAGTGAACGTGCGCGGGCGATCGGGTGCGCCGCCCGCGTGTCGTGGTCCACGGGATGGTGCACGCCGCGCGGGCTCGCGGGACGATCAGCGTGCGTGCGCCTCATCCGACTCCTCGCGTTTGCGATAGAGCGTGGTCGTCCGTCCGATCACCTGCACTACGTCCGCGCCCACCGCGTCGGCGAGCGCGCGCGCCATCGCGCGCGGCGGCTCGTCGCCCTCGCGCCAGAGCTGGATCTTCACCAGCTCGCGGGCGCGGAGCGCTTCATCGAGCGAGCGGACCAAGGCCGGCGTCACCCCCTGCTGTCCCACCTGGACGGTGGGGGACAGGTGGTGCGCCTCTCTGCGCCGCGCCGCGCGCTCCTTTCCGCTCAGCGGCATTGTCGCCTTCAGCTCGTGTGGTGGTGATGCCCGCACGGCGCCAGAGCGCGTGCGTCGTGGTCGTCCATGGTCGCACGTCCCGCGCCCGGGCTCATTGGTCGCGCCCAGCCACGTGCGACTCGCCGCCGCGCGCGAAGTTGGGCCATGGATCGAGCGGCGTGCCTCCCCACCAGTGTCCGTGCGGGGGCATGGTGGTCACCTGGAAGTGCAGGTGCGGAAGGTTTGGCGGCGCGTTGCCGGTGGTCCCCACGTAGCCGATCACCTCTCCCTGCGCGAGCGGCATTCCTTCTTTCAAGCCGCGCCGGTAGTGATCGAGGTGCGCGTAGTAGAAGATGAGACGGTGGGCCGAGTCGGTGGCGTAGATCGTGTTCCCGCCCAGGTGGTTCTTGCGGATCTTGACGATCGAGCCCGCAGTGGCAGCCACGACCGCCGTGCCGCGTGGAGCTGGGATGTCGATGGCGCCGTGGATCGCGCTCCCGCGGCGCGCGCCGAAGGTATCGCGCACGCGCTCCACCGGCATCCCTTCCACCGGCACCATGAGCGGGAGCGAGCGCAGATATTCGAGCGCGTCGATGGCGGCCGAGTCGCCGGAGGCGAGGAGTGTGGAGTCGAACCGCACCGCGGGCACCGCAACGCGCGGCGCTGGGGTCGTGGCCGGAGGTGCACCGTGTCCGCAGGCGATACTGGCGAGCACGAGGGTGGAGAGCAGGGCGGCGAGGGGGCGGGCGTGCATGCGGCGTGAGGAGTCAGGCATGGTGGGGCGGGACGCCGGCCTGCGGTGGGCGGGACGTCCCGGCGGCGCGGCGCGGCCAGCGTATGTGGGCGTCGGCCATGAGATTAGCGAAATCACCATTGCGCGATCGGCAGGATGGTGAAATAGTGGACCGGTCGCAACCGGCCCTTCTTTCCCCTGACGTGCGAGGTCCCGTGTCCGTTACCGAACTCCGTCCCCGCAGCGCTACGGAAATCGTGGACGCGAGCTTTCAGCTCGTACGGCAGAACTTCGTTCCGCTGATGACGATCAGCGTGATCATGCTTCTGCCGAGCCTCGTCCTGTCGATCGTGCTGAGAGGATCCTTCGTCGGCTCGTTGCTTGCCTTTCCGGTGCAGCTTGCGCTCAGCCTCGTGGCGCAGATGGCAGTGATCCTGGCCGTCTCCGACGCCTACCTGGGGCGCGAGATCGACGTGGGAAGCACGATCGGCCGCGCGTGGCCGCTCATCGGAGCTGCATTGGTGGCCGGCTTGTTCGTCACGTTCGCAAGCAGCCTGGCGTTGCTCTTCTTCGCCGTGCCTGGCGTGATCCTCTTTACTCGCTGGGCCGTTGCGCAACCTGTGATCGCGATCGAGAAAGATGGCCCCGTGAGCGCGATGGGTCGCTCCTTCAAGATGACGAGCGGCTCGTTCTGGCACGTCTTCGGGACGCTTTTCCTGGTCTACCTGATCCTGATCGTCATCATTGGTGCGGTGCGCTGGTTCCTGGGCAAGTTCGACACGGTGCTGCCGCCTGCAGTCCTACAGACCCTCGCATTCCTCCCTGGGGCAGTGTTCTATCCGGTCATTGCCGCCGCGTGCACCCTGATCTACTACGACCTCCGCATTCGCAAGGAGGGTTTCGACATGGAGATGATGGCCGCGGAGCTGGGTGCGCCGCCACCGGCGGGGAGTGTGATTTCACCGGCGCAACCGGGTCGCCGCGCATCGGTGTAGCGGTTCGCGGGGAGGGGCGCAGCGGCGTTTGCCGCACGGCGAGCGCAAACCCTCGCAATTCGCTGCGCGCGCACGTCGCGGCAGTCGCAGTGAGTACGGAACGGAAGGGGGCGGGCGATCCACGATCGCCCGCCCCCACACACATCGGCACCCTGCGGCGGTCAGTCCCCCGCCGCCCCCGCCGGCTCCGGCGCGTCGCGCGACACGCCGCGCGCAGGAGCTGCAACTCCGGCCACGTCATCGCGCGACGACGGCGCGAGCCCCCGCTCCGCCGCGAGCGCGGCGATTCCCTCGTCGATCGTGCGCGAGTGATGCATGGAGCAGAACTTGGGGCCGCACATCGCGCAGAACTCCGCGCTCTTGAAGTACTCGGCGGGGAGCGTCTCGTCGTGGTACTCGCGCGCGCGCTCCGGATCGAGCGACAAGCGGAACTGCTCGTTCCAGTCGAAGCCGTATCGCGCGCGGGAGAGCGCATCGTCACGCGCGGTGGCACCCGGGCGCCCGCGCGCGATGTCGGCAGCGTGCGCGGCGATCTTGTACGCGATCACCCCCTGCCGCACGTCCTCCGCGTTCGGCAGCCCCAGGTGCTCCTTGGGCGTCACGTAGCAGAGCATGTCGGCGCCGTACCACCCGATCATCGCCGCACCGATCGCGCTCGTGATGTGATCGTAGCCCGGCGCGATGTCCGTAACGAGCGGCCCGAGCGTGTAGAACGGCGCGCCGTGGCAGAGCTCCTTCTGCTTGCGCACGTTCATCTCGATCTGGTGCATCGGGATGTGCCCGGGCCCCTCCACCATCACCTGCACGTCGTGCTCCCACGCGCGCGTGGTGAGCTCCCCCAACGTCTCCAGCTCGGCGAACTGCGCCCGGTCGCTCGCGTCGTGGATGCTCCCCGGGCGCAGCGAGTCTCCCAGTGAGATCGTCACGTCGTACGCGGCGAGAATCTCGCACAGCTCATCGTAGTGCTCGTACAGCGGATTCTGCTTGCGGTGGTGCATCATCCACACGGCCATGAGCGAGCCGCCGCGGCTCACGATCCCCGTCACGCGCCCGTACACCAGCGGCAGGTGCTCGAGCAGGATCCCCGCGTGGATGGTCATGTAGTCCACCCCCTGCCGCGCCTGATGCTCGATGACATCCAGCAGGTCGCGCGCGGTGAGCTCCTCCAGCTCCTTCCCCATGAGCACCGCCTGATAGAGCGGCACCGTGCCGATGGGCACCGGAGAGGCGGCAATGATCGCCTCGCGCGTGGCATCCAGGTCGCGCCCGGTGGAGAGGTCCATCACCGTATCGGCGCCGTAGCGCACGGCCAGGCGGAGCTTCTCCACCTCCTCATCGATGCTGGAGGTGACGGCGGAGTTGCCGATGTTCGCGTTGATCTTGACGCGCGCCACCGTACCGATGGCCATCGGCTCCAGCGCGCCGGCCAGGTGGTGAACGTTGGCCGGAATGATGAGCCGCCCGCGCGCCACCTCGTCGCGCACCAGCTCGGGGGCGATCTCCTCGCGCTCGGCAACGAAGCGCATGGCACCGGTGATCTCCCCGGCGCGCGCGAAGCGCATCTGCGTCTGTACGGTCATGGTGACTCCCTACGCCGGTACGAGCCGGATCAGGTTCAAAGGGACTGTCTCAGCCGGCCACGATCCGGCGCCGCACGAAGCACGCCCGGATTCCGAACCGGCACCCCTGTCACCGTGCAAGAAAGCGATGCGCGGGAGCGGAGTCCAGGGCACCCCGAATCGCATGGTGGCGCCGGCACGCCGCCCGCCCCTGCCCGCAGCACAACGACACCGCCCGCAATGGAGGAAGTTGCGCCCGCAGGGCACCCCCCTCAACGTGACGGGAGCCATGTTGCCGCGCGGCGGCGTGGCGCGTTTGTACGATGCGGGACGGCGCCCTGGAGGGTGCGCCGGACGCCGCTCTCCCCGAGTGATCACACCATGGCATTCCTGGAACTCCACGAAGCTCCCGATGCCGGCTCAGCCCGGATCGAGCTGGGCCCCCTCACCATCGTCGGCAGCGGCTCGCAGGCGACCTGGCGTCTCCCCAGGCTGAACCTTGCCGCGCGCCACTTCCGGATCGCCGTCGAGCCCGACGGGCGCGCCACCGTCGAGCCAGCGACGGCGCAGAACATCGTCCTGCTGAATGGGGAGCCCGTCCCCCAGAACGGAATGTCGCTCGCCACCGGCGATGTCATTGCCGCCGGGAGCGCGTTCTTCCACTTCGTGGAGCGCCCCGACGCACCCAGGCGCGCCATCCCCGAGCAGGCCTCCGGCTACCTGGTCAACGAGAGCGAGCGCACCGCCTACACGCTCGACCGGCGCGCCATCCAGATCGGCCGCGACATCGGCTGCCACGTGGTAGTGCGCGACGCGTCGGTGTCCCGCTTCCACGCCGACATCCGCGACGAGGCAGGCGCGTACGTGCTCTACTCCATGGGCTCTGCCGGCAGCTTCGTGAACGACCAGCGGGTCAGCTCCCCCCGCGTGCTCCAGAACGGAGACCGCGTCACGGTGGGAGAGACCGCCTTCCTCTTCGTGCTGGGCGGGCTGCCCACAGGCACCCGGTGCATCCCCTTCAGCCACGACCGCGGGGAAGACGCCACCAACCGCCGGGCTACCCAGCTTGGCGTGCAGGCCGTGCGCGGTGGGCAGACGCTGACCGGCAGCCGGACGCCGGTAATGGTCGCAGTCGCGATCGTCGTCGCGCTGGCGGGGCTCTACCTGGCACTGCGGTAGACCGGGCACGGGGCCCCGGTCCCGTACCTGGCAGCGGGAAGCTCTGCCGCGCCAGTTCCCATCGCTGTAAGCCGCTCCCGGCGGTGCGTCTACATTCACACCAAAAAACCCATACGAACTTGACCAAACTGGCTATCTGCAATAGCTTTCAGCGTATATGGAAGCCAGGGCCGGTCGTAGAAATGCCTTCCCATCGCCCGTGGGGCAGAAGGGGATGCGCGCGGAGATCCTCATCGAGCTCAAGCGCGCCCGATGCTCCGCCCGCGAGCTTGCCGAGCGCCTGAGCCTCTCGCTCAACGCGGTCCGGCACCACCTCAAGGAGCTCGAGGCCGACGGCCTGGTGGAGTACGAGCGGGAGCAGCGCGGGGTGGGAGCTCCGGCCCACGCGTACCACCTCACGCTCCGCGGTGAGCACCTCTTCCCGCGCCGGTACGAGGAGACGCTCCTCCACCTGCTCGACCGCGTGGTGGAGCGCGAGGGACGCGAAGCCGCCATCGAGATGCTCGAGACGCGCTACCGCGAGTTGGCTGCCCGGCTTCGTCCGGAGCTGGAAGGCGCTGCCGAGAGCGAGCGCGCGCGCATCGTGACGCAGGCGCTCGTGGACGAAGGCTACATGGCCGAGTGGCGCGGCTCGCGCGGCGACGGCCAGCTCACGGAGCACAACTGCGCCATCCACTCGGTGGCCGAGCGGTTCCCCGAGGTATGCGCCGCCGAAGCGCGCTTCTTCGAGGAGACGCTGGGCGCCACCGTGGAACGCCGCGCCCACATTCTGGGGGGATGCACCGCGTGCGAGTATGTGGTGCGCTTCGCGCGCGACGCGTCGCACCCCGCGGCCGGAGACGCACCGGTCGGGCTGGCCGTTCGCGGCGCTCGCGATGGCCGTACAACGCCGCGCGACGCACACGCCGGCACGCGGCAGATCGCGCCCGCCGGCGACCGCGATGGCGATGATCACAGCGACTACGGCGCGGGCGACGCGCAGGCCGACGGATGGCAGCCGTCGGCACTTACCGGGGAGACACGATGAGCACGTCGGTCGAGAAACTGATCAGCCGCGAATACAAGTTCGGCTTCGTGACCGACATCGAGTCGGACACGCTCCCGCCCGGACTGGATGAAGACACCATCCGCTTCATCGCCGCCAAGAAGCGCGAGCCGGAGTGGCTGCTCGACTGGCGTCTCAAGGCGTACCGTCGCTGGACGACCATGAAGGAGCCGCACTGGGGGAACTTCCAGTACGATCCCATCGACTATCAGGCCATCAGCTACTACTCCGCGCCCAAGACGGGGAAGCCGCTGGGGAGCCTGGACGAAGTGGACCCCAAGCTGCTCGAGACGTACAACAAGCTCGGCATCTCGCTCACCGAGCAGAAGATGCTCGCGGGCGTGGCGGTGGACGCCGTCTTCGACAGCGTGTCGGTCGGCACGACGTTCCGCGAGGAGCTGGCCCGACTGGGGATCATCTTCTGCTCCTTCTCCGAGGCGGTGCAGCACCACCCGGACCTCGTGCGGAAGTACCTCGGCTCCGTCGTCCCGCACAGCGACAACTTCTTCGCCGCGCTGAACGCGGCGGTGTTCAGCGATGGCTCCTTCGTGTACGTCCCCAAGGGCGTCACCTGTCCCATGGAGCTGTCCACCTACTTCCGGATCAACGCGGCCGACACCGGGCAGTTCGAGCGGACGCTGATCATTGCGGATGAGGGCGCGTCGGTGAGCTACCTGGAAGGGTGCACCGCGCCCAAGCGGTCGTCGCACCAGTTGCACGCCGCCGTGGTCGAGCTCGTGGCGCTCGAGAACGCGTCCATCAAGTACTCCACCGTGCAGAACTGGTACGCGGGCGACGAGGAAGGACGGGGCGGCATCTACAACTTCGTCACCAAGCGCGGTAAGTGCGCGGGACGGAACTCGAAGATCTCGTGGACGCAGGTGGAGACCGGATCGGCCATCACGTGGAAGTATCCGAGCGTGATCCTGCAGGGAGACAACTCGGTGGGCGAGTTCTACTCGGTGGCGGTGGTGAACAACCATCAAGCGGCAGACACCGGGACGAAGATGATCCACATCGGGAAGAACACGAAGAGCACGATCATCTCGAAGGGGATCTCCGCCGGGCAGGGACAGAACAGCTATCGCGGCCGGGTGAAGATCATGCCGCGGGCGGACAACGCGCGGAACTACACGCAGTGCGACTCGATGCTGATCGGCAACCGGTGCGGCGCGCACACGTTCCCGTACATCGAGGTGGACAACAACTCGGCCACGCTCGAGCACGAGGCGTCGACGTCGAAGATCGGTGAGGATCAGATCTTCTACTGCAAGCAGCGCGGCCTGAGCGCCGAGCACGCCATCTCGCTCATCGTCGCCGGCTTCTGCAAGGAAGTCTTCAAGGAGCTCCCGATGGAGTTCGCCCTGGAGGCGCAGCAGCTTCTGGGGATCACCCTCGAAGGCAGCGTGGGGTAACGGTGCTCACGATCACGAACCTGCATGCATCGGTGGATGGGAAGGAGATCCTGAAGGGGATCGACCTCACGGTGAACGCCGGCGAGGTGCACGCGGTGATGGGTCCCAACGGCTCCGGCAAGAGCACGCTCGCGCAGGTGCTGGCCGGCCACCCCGCATACGACGTCACCGCCGGACGCGTGACGTACGACGGGAAGGACCTGCTGGACATGGAGCCGGAGGAGCGCGCGCAGGCGGGGCTCTTCCTGGCGTTCCAGTATCCGGTCGAGATCCCCGGCGTCTCCAACTCGTACTTTCTCCGCGCCGCCTACAACGAGCTGCGCAAGGCGCGCGGCGAGGAGGAGGTCGACCCCATCGAGTTCCTGGACATCGTGGAAGACCGGCTGCGGCTGGTGGACATGGATCCCGCCATGCTCCAGCGATCGGTGAACGCGGGGTTCTCCGGCGGAGAGAAGAAGCGGAACGAGATCCTGCAGATGGCGGTGCTGCAGCCGCGGCTCGCCATTCTGGACGAGACGGACTCCGGGCTGGACATCGACGCGCTGCGCGTGGTGGCGTCCGGCGTGAACGCGCTCAAGCGTCCCGACAACGCCACCATCGTCGTCACCCACTACCAGCGCCTGCTCAACTACATCATCCCCGACGTGGTGCACGTGCTGGTGGGCGGACGGATCGTGAAGTCGGGGGGCAAGGAGCTGGCGCTCGAGCTGGAGGAGAAGGGGTACGAATGGGTGCAGGGAGTGGCGGCGTGAGCTCGTACGTCGAGCAGTTCGGCGCCTTCACGCTGAACGGCGGGAGCGCGGGGCCGGAGTGGCTGCCGCGTCTTCGCGCCGACGCCATCGACCGCTTCCACGCGCTCGGCTTCCCCACCATGAAGAACGAGGGGTGGCACTTCACGAACGTGGCGCCGATCGCCGAGCGCGAGTTCGCTCCCATGGCCCCGGCGGGGACGGTGCCGGCCGATGCGCTCGCGCCATTCGCGCTGGAGCACGAGTACCGCGTGGTGCTGCTCAACGGCCGCGTGCACGAGGGGCTCTCCGACCTCGCGTCGCTCCCCGCTGGAGTCACGCTCCTCCCGCTCCGGCGCGCGCTGGCGGAAGTGCCCGCGCTCCTCGACGCGCATCTCACCAGAGTGGCGCCCTTCGCCGAGCAGGCGTTCGTGGCGTTGAACACCGCGTTCATGCAGGACGGCGCGGTGCTGCACGTGCAGCGCGGCGTGGTGCTCGACCGCCCCGTGCATGTGCTGCACCTGGTCGATGCGCGCGGGGCGGGCGGCGTGTCGCATCCGCGGAACCTCGTGGTCGTCGACGCCAACGCCGACGTCACCCTGGTGGAGAGCTACGCCGCGCTGGCGGACGGCGACTATTTCACGAACGCGGTCACCGAGGTGGTGCTGGGGGACGGCGCGCGGCTGCGGCACTATCGTCTCGAGCGCGAGAGCACGCGCGCCTTTCACGTCGGCATGTCGTCGGTGCGCCAGGGGCGCGACAGCACGTACCGGAGTTTCTCGTTCGCGGTGGGGGGCGCGCTCGCGCGCGTCAACATCCACACGCAGCTCGCCGGCGCCGGCGCGGGGGCCATCGTGGATGGCCTCTACATGCTCGACGGCAGGCAGCACGTGGATCACCAGACGCGGATCGAGCACATCGCGCCGCACTGCACCAGCCACGAGGTGTACAAGGGGATCCTCGACGGCGCCTCGCACGGCGTGTTCAACGGGCAGGTGTTCGTCTACCCCGAGGCACAGAAGACCGACGGCAAGCAGGAGAACAACAACCTGCTCCTCTCCGACGACGCGCGCATCGACACCAAGCCGCAGCTCGAGATCTTTGCCGACGACGTGAAGTGCACGCACGGCGCCACCGTGGGCCGGCTGGACGAGGTGTCGCTCTTCTACATGAAGAGCCGCGGCATCCCCACGGCGCGCGCACGCACGTTGCTCACCTATGCGTTCGCTGCCGGCGTGCTGGAGACGGTGGAACTGGACGCGCTGCGCGCGCGGCTGGAGCGCGACGTGCTGCTCCGCTTCGGCGGCGACACGGAGCACGCACGCGAGCTGGAGGGAGAGGCGGAAGACGCGCCGGTCGCATCGGCGGACGGCGCTGCGGGCGTCCCCGCGAGCGCAGGGTCTCGCCGCTAGCGCCGACCACGGAGCGCGCCGATGTCGGTGTCCGAGCTCTACCAGAGCGTCATCCTCGACCACAACCGGCGGCCGCGCAATTACGGACCGTTGGAGCAGGCGGATCGTGTACAGGAGGGCTCCAACCCGCTGTGCGGCGACCGGCTCACCCTCTGGATCCGCATGGATGGCGACGTGATCGGCGACATCAGCTTCGTGGGCGAAGGATGCGCCATCTCCAAAGCCTCGGCCTCCATCATGACCACCGAGGTGAAGGGGAAGACGCGCGCGGAAGCGGAGCAGCTCTTCGAGCGCTTCCACGCGCTCGTCACCGGACAGGCGGGCGAGGAGGATCCTGACGCGCTCGGCCGCATGGCGGTGTTCTCGGGCGTGTCGCGATTCCCGATCCGCGTGAAGTGCGCGAGTCTCTCGTGGCACGCGCTGCGGGCAGCGCTGCGCTGGGAGGGCGGCGCGGACGCGGGCGGTGCACCGAAGGACGGTGCGGCGCACGGTGCGGGGCCGCACGGCGGTGCCACGGATGCCGGGACGCACGGTGCCGGAGCGGAGCGCGATGGCGGAGGCCGCGATGGCGGAGCGCACGATGGCGCCGGATCCTGAGAGCGCGCTGCGCGACGAGCGGGAGGAGGAGATCCCCGCCGGGTTCGAGCGCGTGGCGGATGTCGACGAGCTCCCCGAGGGCGCGCTGCTCGGCGTGACCACGATGACCGGCGTGCAGGTGTGCCTGTACAATCACGAGGGGGTGGTGGGCGCGGTGGGGAACGTCTGCACGCACCAGGAGTTCGCCATGTCCGACGGCGCGCTGCTGCCCGACGGCACCATCGAGTGCGCGTTCCACGGCGCGCGCTTCGATTGCCGCACGGGCGCGGTGCGGCAGTGGCCGGCCACCGAGCCCCTCCCCGTGTTCGCGGTGCTCGTGCGCGCCGATGGGATCTACGTGGGGCGGAGGGCGGAGTGAGAGTGGCGCCGGACGTGGCGGAACGCGCATCCCGAAACGCGGCGGGCGCTGCGCATGTGGCCGCTCTCGCGCCGCGCGCGGACTTCCCGCTCCTCGAGCGCTTTCCCGAGCTGCACTACCTCGACTCCGCCGCCACATCGCAGAAGCCGCGCGCGGTGCTCGACGCCATTCGCGACTACTACGAGCGGGACAACGCGAACCCGCACCGCGGCGCCTACGCGCTCTCCGTGCGCGCCACCGACCGCTATCACGAGGCGCGCGAGTCCATCGCGCACTTCGTGGGTGTGCGCGACGCGGCGCGGCTCATCTTCACGCGCGGCACTACCGAGTCGCTCAACCTCGTGGCCACGGCGTGGGGATACGCCAACGTCCGCGGCGGCGACGAGATCGTGGTCACCGGCGCGGAGCATCACGCCAACTTCGTCCCGTGGCAACAACTGGCCGCCGCGCGTGGCGCACGGCTTCGCATCTGCCCGCTCACCGCCGACGGCCGCGCGGACCTCGATGCGCTGAGCACCATGCTGACACCGCGCACGCGCGTGGTGGCATTCCCGCACGTTTCCAACGTGCTGGGGAGCGTGAACCCGGTGCGCGAGATCGTGGCGTTGGCGCGCGAGGTGGGTGCGCTCACGGTCTGCGACGGGGCGCAGGCCGCGCCGCATCGCGCGCTCGACCTCGACGCGCTGGACGTGGACGTCTACGCCTTCAGCGGCCACAAGATGTGCGGGCCCATGGGCATCGGCGTGCTCGTGGCGCGGCGCGAGCTGCTCGAGGCCATGCCGCCCTACCAGATGGGGGGAGACATGATCGAGCTCGTGGGAGACGAGCGCACTACCTGGAACGTGCTCCCGCACAAGTTCGAGGCCGGCACCCCCAACGTGGCCGGCGCGGTGGGGCTCGCCGCCGCCGCCCGCTATCTCGACGCGCTCGGCATGACGCGCGTGGAGGCGCACGAGCACGCCCTCGCCGCACTCGCCTGCGCGCGATTGGAGGCGATGGACGACATCCGGGTGTACGGACCCCGTGGCGCGGAACGGAGCGGCGTGGTGAGCTTCACCATGGAAGGCGTCCACCCGCACGACCTGGCGACGATCCTCGATCAGACGCACGTCTGCGTGCGCGCCGGCCATCACTGCGCGCAACCGCTCATGCGCCGGCTGGCCGTGCCCGCCACGGCGCGCGCATCGTTCTACCTGTACAACGACAGCGCCGACGTGGACGCGTTGTGCGCCGGCCTGGAGGAGGCGCGGCGCGTGTTCGCGGCGGCGTAGGCACGCCGGCCGCCCGGCGCGCATGCACCCCGACCTGATCGAGCTGCACGCGAAGCTCGAGGACGTACACTGGTGGTTCGTCGGACGCCGACGGATCATCGCGGAGCTCGTGCACGCGCTCGTTCCGCCGGACAGGGGCGCCATCGTGTGCGATGTGGGATGCGGCACCGGCGCCACGGTGGGAGCGCTGCTGAGCGGCTATGGCTGCATCGGGATCGATCGCTCGCCCGAGGCAGTTCGACTCGCGTCCATCCGCTTTCCCGGCGCGACGTTCCTCCACGGTTCGCCGCCTGCCGATCACACCGACGCGATTCATGCCGCGGACGTGGTGCTCCTGATGGACGTGCTGGAGCACGTGGAGCAGGACGCCGAGCTGCTGCACGCACTCGTGCGTGTCACGAGACCCCGGGCACATCTGGTGGTCACCGTGCCGGCCGATCCGCGGCTCTGGAGTCCGCACGACGACCGCTTCGGCCACCATCGCCGGTACGAGCCGCAGACGCTGGCCGCGCTCTGGCGCGGCTGCCCTGTGTCACCACTCGTCGTCTCGCATTTCAACGCGCGCCTCTACCCGCTGGCGCGCGCGGTGCGTGCCGCCGCTCGACGACGCGGTCGCTCCTCCGGCGAAGCGGGAACGGACCTCCGTCTGCCACCGAAGCCGGTGAACGCGCTGCTCGCGCGCGTATTCGCCGGTGAAGCGGAACCGCTCCGGCGCGCGCTGACACGCGGCGCATCGGCATACCATCGCGGATTGAGCCTCCTCGCGGTGCTCCGCCGCGAGGCGTGATCGCGCGCCGTCCTGGCGGACGGATCGGTGGTCGCGCGCTATGCGGCGATGGCACTGGCGCGCGGGGCTTCGCGGGGAAGCGCGGGGCGCGTCGCGTTCGCTGCCATCACGTTGTGCGAAATCGCCTCGTCGCCGACACTGCGTCGCACGTCGACGGCGCCGCGACCCGCCGGCGTCAGCCGCCGCGCGGCACGTAGCGGTACACCGTCGCCGCACTGCCGCGATAGGCGGGGCGGAGCACCGGTACGCTGTCGAGCCGCGCACGGACCGCGTCCGTCCGCGCCACGACGTACACCGGACGCCCCATTCGGTAGCGCTCCACCACGGCGAAGGTGCGCTCGCTCACTGCGGAATCCGGCGTCGCCGACTCGAGCGCCAGCGCCGCGCTCCGCAACGCAGTGAACTTCCCCGCCGGCACTCCGGTAGTGGATTGCAGGAACTGGTGCGCGGTGATGAGCCATCCGTCGTGCATCACGTGGGCGAGCCCGCCGGATTCGCGCCGTACGTCCAACCCCACGAGCAACTGCCTCCGTCCCAGGACGGGAATCGTGAGATAGCTGTCCACGAACAGGGCATCGACAGGCGTGCTGCCGGAAATCCACGTGTAGAGCGAGTCCTGCGCGGGATCCGTGTGGCGCAGCCAGCGGCCGTCGCTCACCACCGGATCGGAGACCGGGTCGTGCACCCACGCTCGCCCGAAGGTGTCGGCCACCGGCACGAGCACGAGAACCAGCACGCCCACCGCGATTGCCCGATGGCGCTGGTACAGATCGTAGAGCGCCATCGTCACCGGCACGCTAAGCACGATCACGCTCATCCCGAGCATCTTGTACTCGGAGCGCGAGGGAATCTCCATCATCGTGTACATGAACATCGTGATGGCCGCGCCGAGCGCGAGCACGGTCGCGAGATGCGGCTGCCGTCGCCACGCGGCGACGAGCGCCCGGCGCGCGCCCAACGCCAGCAGTGCAGGCACGGCGAGGAAGAGGACGAGATTCTCGACGTGCTGCCGCAACAGCCACATGGGCGGGACGAGATGCACGGCGGCGCCCGGCGACTTCCCCGCGGTGAGCACGTAGATGTACGGCGCCGTGAGCGCCGCGCCCACGGCGAGCAGCACGAGCAGCGCGACCCCCGTGCGCCGCAGCGGAGCGCCTCGCGAGAGGAAGTACAGCGCCGCGAGCCCGGCGCACGCCATGATCCCCAGCCACGCGGGCGGATACATGTACCCGGACAGCACGATCGCCAGCGCGATCAGCACGTACGCGCCACGGCGCCGCGGATGCCCGGCCGCCAGCCGGGCGACCCCGAGGATGGCCGTCGCGAACAGCACCCATCCCACCTGATTGTCGTTGATGCCGCCGAACTTCGTGAGCGGGATGAACCGCCATTCCACCTCGAGTTCCGTCACCCGCGCGATGGCCGCACGCACGACGTCGAACGAGAACGGCGTGAACGCGGCGAACGCAATCACCACCGCCATCACGCGGAACACGCGGTCCGCCGACACCAGCGCCGCGGTGCGCTCGATTGCGATCGCGAAGAGGACGAGACAGATGGCGTCCGTGAGCGCGAACGCCTGCGGCGGCGAGATCGGGATGAGGTGCATGATCCACGCGATGAGCGCGTGGTGACCGTACATGTACCGCAGCGGCTCTCCCACCATGAGCGGATTCTGTGGCGGGACGCCGCGCTCCACGATCTCGTACACCATGCTGCTGTGCATGAAGCCGTGCCAGTACGTGGCCCACGCGGACGTCCACTGCGGCCACGCGAACAACACGAGCGGGAGCACGCACGTCCACAGCGGCGCGCGGAGGCGGAGCAGGACGAGCAGCACCGCCACGATCGCGATCGCCCAACCGACCGATACCAGGAGGGAAGCGGGCATGGCCGAGCGCGGAAGGAGGCCGCCGGAAACGGGCGGTACGGCTGACCGGACGCGAACATAGACCGAAACTGCGCGCCGCCGCGGGGTGGCAGGCGTGCCGGTCGCGCGCCGCCGCGGAGCGCTATACACTACAGGGAGCGGTGCATGCGTCAAGACGATAGCCGCACACGCCGCGCGCACGACAGGGAGTGCCGACGCGTCGTCCCACTGCGTGCTCGACGCGCCTGCCCCCACCCGTGGAGGGCAGCTCAGCATGGAGCGCACTGTCCTCGTGGTACCGTGTTACAACGAAGCCGCCAGACTTCCGGAAGCGCGCTTCCAGGAGTTCGCGGCCCACACGGATGATGTCGAGCTGCTGTTCGTGGACGACGGCAGCACCGATCGCACGGCGGAGCGCCTGACGAGTCTCTGCGACGCGCTTCCCGGACGAATGACCATGCTCCGGCTCCCGCAGAACCGTGGCAAGGGAGAAGCGGTGCGAACGGGATTGTTGGAAGCGTTCCGGTCCACGCCAACGTTCGCCGGCTACTGGGACGCGGATCTCGCCACGCCGCTCTCCGCGGTTCTCTCCATGCGCGACGTCCTCCAGGAGCATCCGCACGTGGTGCTCGTGCTCGGCTCGCGCGTGCAGCTCCTGGGGCGGCACATCGAGCGACGCGCAGTGCGCCACTACGCGGGCCGGGTCTTCGCGACCATGGCGGGGGCAGTGCTCGGCGTCCCGGTGTACGACACGCAGTGCGGAGCCAAGCTCTTCCGCGTCACCGATGTGACACGCGAGGTGTGCGCGACGCAGTTCATGAGCCCGTGGCTGTTTGACGTGGAGCTGCTGGCGCGACTCATCCGCCACGGCGCCTTCGCCGGGGAGTCCGTGCACGACATCGCGATCGAGTTCCCGCTGGCCGAGTGGCGCGACGTCGCCGGATCCAAGATTCGCGCGCGCCATCTCATCCGCGTGGCGGAAGACCTCGCGCGCATCGCGATGCGCTACCACGCGCCGCGCCGCGCCGCCTCGGCGCTACGCCCGGCAGCGCCCGGCGTCGCACTTCCCGTGAGCGCTCCGGAGAGCGTGCTCCCCGGCCCGCACGAAATCCAGCTCACACCGGAAGCCCGCGCTCTAGCGGACGCTCCGGCGTACCTGGCGCCCTTCCCCGCGGGCGGGGAACGAAGCGGGGCGATCGCGCCGCACGGGCCCGCCGCCGGCGAGGCAGGGCAGCGCTCCGAAGCTCGCCCGTGACCGCGTCGCACCGAGAATTGGCGTGGTACAGAACGGACGTGCCCGTGACGACAAATTTCCGTTGCGGAGAACACGATGGCCAGCCGTGAGTTACATCTGACGATCCTGCCACAGCACTCGTGGCCGATCCGACGCTGGGCGCTCGTCGCGATCCTGGCCTTCGTCGCCGCCGTCGCGCTGCGCCACTCGTCACTGCACACCGGTCCCACCCACGCATCCGCCGCGTGCGCAGCGGCACAGCCAACAGAGCTTCCGCGCTACTTCCTGCTGCTCGATGATCCGCACGGAAGCGGCCTGCCGCAGGCGCTCACCATTTCGTGGCCACCGCCACGAGCCGGGGCGTCTCACCCCTCGGAGCGGGCGACCGCCGTTCGCATCGGCGCGCGCATCGTCGATCTGGACATCATGGCCTGGGCACGGAACGCCATCGCCGCGCCTTCCTACTACGGCGACACGGCTGCGATGATCGCCGTGGTGCACGAGTCCGCCTTCATCGCTGCGTTCGGCGCCGAGCTCTCCGCCATGCTCGACTCCCTGCCACGCGGAGACGTGGCCGCCGTGTATTACCGCCGCGTGCAGGACGAGGCACATCGGCTCGCGACGGTGGATGACGCCGAGCTCCGGATGGGACGCCTCACGGCGTCGGTGGTCCGCCCGGAGTACCTGTCGCTCGGGAGCTGGCTGGAGGCAGGGCGCGTTGCCGCGTTGCGAGGAGACAGCGCGTTCTTCATGACGCCCGAAAGTGAAGCCGAGTCGGTGGCCGCGCTCTGCCTCCCACTCCCGCGATCGGCACGCTCGGCACTGCAGCGCGTGCCCCGCCTCGTGCAACCGGATTCGCCACGCGATTTCGCCGCGCTCGAGCGTGCGTTCACCAGTGCGTTGCGAGCGGTAGCGGACTGACCGCATCGGCGAGAAGGCAGAGCCGTAACCGGAACTACGGCTTGCTAGCGCGCTGCGCGCAGCGTCCGAGAGATGCCGCGCGCCGTCAACAGAGGTGCACGCCCATCGCCTTGAAGCTGGCCCACACCACCTGCCCCGGCGTGAGCGAGAGCTCCTGCGCGGAGCGCGTGGTGAGCGCGGCCACGAGCGGCGTTCCGTCGACGTCCAGCGTGACGCGCGTGAGCGCGCCGAGGGTGGCGATCTCGGACACACGGCCGCGGAACTGGTTGCGCGCCGACGTGCTCTGCGGCTCGCGCGAGAGGAGCACCTCTTCGGCGCGGAGCACCGCGTACGCCGCGCCGGCGCTCGCGTCTCCCACCGTGTAGAACGTGAGCGGGCCCGCGCGGAACTCGAGCGCGCGGTGCCCCTCGGCCAGCTCCTGCGGGGCCCCGTGCTCCCCGTCGGCTGTGGACGCGCCGATCACGCGTACTTCCCCCGCGAACACGTTCTCCGCCCCCAGGAACTCGGCCACGTACGGCGACACCGGGCAGCGGAAGACGTCTTCCGGCGATCCGGATTGCAGCACGCGTCCATGGTCGAGGAGAATGGCCACGTCTCCCAGTAATCCAGCCTCGGTGAAGTCGTGCGTGACCTGCAGGACGGTCATCCCCTGTTCCCGGTGCAACGCGCGCACCTCCCGGCGCACGCGTGCGCGGCGCGACGGATCGAGCGCGCTGAACGGCTCGTCGAGCAGGAGGATGCGCGGCTCACGTGCCAGTGCGCGCGCGATCGCCACCATCTGCCGCTCGCCGCCGCTCAGACTGCGCACGTCGCGGTGCAGGAGGGGCGTCGCGACCAACCGCTCCGCCATGGTGCGCGCCACCACGCGCGACCGCGCGCCGTAGGCGATGTTCTCCTCCACGCTCAGGTGCGGAAAGAGATATCCGTGCTGATAGACGAAGCCGACGTGCCGCGCTTCGGGGGCGAGCGCGGTCGCGTCGCGCCCGTCGAGCAGCACGCGCCCACTCCGCGCGGCGACCACTCCCGCCAGTGTCTCCAGCAGTGTGGTCTTCCCCGAGCCCGCCGGACCGATCACCACTCCGTACCGTCCCGCGGGGACGGTGAAGCTCACGTCGCGCAGCTCGAACGCGCCGACGCGCGCGGAGAGGTTACGCGCCTCGATCATTGCGGCGCCGCTCCGGCGAGCGTCACGTCATGTCTCCCGCGCCGCGCTCGTAGCGCAGCGCGCGCAGCAGCGTGAGCGGCACGAGCGCGAGCAGCACGAGCACCGCCGCCACCGGAAGTGCCTGCGGCAGTCCGAAGCTGGTGAAGCGATCGAAGCTCAGCACGCTCGCCACCTTGGGATTGTACGCGAGCACCACGATCGCACCGAACTCGCTCACCGCACGCGCCCACATGACCACGGCGGCCGCCACCAAGCCACGCCGTGAGAGCGGAAGCGTGACGCGGCGGAAGACGCGCCAGCCGCGATCGCCGAGCGTGCGCGCGACGGCTTCGTAGCGCACGTCCACACGCGCGAACGCTTCGCGCGCGGCGCTCACGAAGAGCGGTGCGGAGACGAAGAGCATGGCGGCTACGATTCCCACGGGAGTGCCGACCACGCGCAGACCGACGCGGAGCGCCGCCTGTCCGACCACGCTCTCCCGGCCGAGCACGAGCAGGAGCGCAATGCCGGCCACCGGATGGGGGATGAGGAGCGGGAGGTCGATGATCGCGGCGAGCAATGCGTGTCCGCGAAAGCGCCGGCGCGCGAGCAGATACGCGACCGGCGTGCCGCCGAGCATGCCGAGGAGCGTGGCGACGGTCGCGGTGACGGCGGTGAGCAGGAGCGCGCCACGCAGCTCGGCATCGGTGCCCAGTTGGCGGAGTCCCTGCGTGCCTCCGGCGGCGACGATCCCCCCGATCGGCGCGACGAGAAAGAGCAGGAAGAGCGACGCAAGGAGCGCGACGACGATGCTCCCCACCGCGCGCGCCGCGGAACCGCGCGTGAGTCCGGCGCTGGCCGCGCGCGCATCGCTGTCCATGTGCATCACGGATGACAGGCGATCAGGGCGTGGCGGCGGGCGTCGCGGTGGCGGAGACGATCTCCGCCGGCGCGCCGCTGCCTATCAGGATCGGCTCATCGAGCACATCGAGCCGCTCCGCGCGCAGGATCGCCTTGCCGCGGTCCGACAGCAGGAACGCGGCGAACGCGCGTGCGACGGCCGGATGCGGCGCGTGCGTGGGGATCGAGAACGCGAAGATGATCGGCTGCCCGCGCATCTCGACCGTGTCCCCCGGTGTGCGTCCGGGGACGCGTACGGAGGCCATGGCATAGGTGGCGCTGTCGCCGGGCGAGCTCAGGTCGATGGCTGACGGGAGACGCACGGCGCGCAGTCCGGCCGCCTGGGCGACCGACTCGTACGACCAGATGTAGTCCAGCTCTCCCGCCTGCAGGAGCCCCACCAGGTCCGCCGACTTGGGGCGTACGTTGCGCGCCGGTGATGCTGCAAGGAGCTGTGCGGCGAGCCCGGGCTGATGGTAGTAGCGCTCCGCGAGCTGGAAGGTGAGCAGCGTGCGATAGCCGGCCGGGTCGAGCGCAGGGTCGGATCGCCCCACCTCCACGCCTGGGCGTTGCACGATGCGCCACCAGTTTGTGGAATCGATCTCCGACGCGCCGCGCGAGCGGTCGGTGTAGGCGATCACCATCCGGTTGCGCGCGAACTGCACGTACCAGCTCGTCTGGGATGGCATGAGGACCTTCGGGAAGATCTCGTCGTCGGCGAGCGCGATGATGTCGGGGATCCTGTGCAGCTCGGTGAGCTTGCGCGCCGTCTCGAGGCTCCCCGCGTTTTCCTGCATCACGTGGGTGCCGCGCGTGACCGCGAAGGAAATCAGGGCGGCGCGGAGCGGACGAGCAAGGCTCCCCGCATTGAACACCACCAGCGTGCCACCATCGTCGCCGGCCGCGTCTGCCGTGTCGCCGTTCGAGCGCTGCCCGCCGCCGCATGCGGCGAGCGCGAGCGCGCCGAGGAGCGCGGTGGCCGCTCGTGCGGCGTACATCGGACGCCACGTAGTGCCCCGTGTGTGGAGCGCCGGCCGGGGGCGCGCGGTAATCCGCAGGCGCCGGCGCGGAGCGATCGCGCGGGCCGCCGCGCGCGCACGCGCGCCTGTCGCGCTGCCATGGAGCGCGGAGCGCCGCGAGCGATCTCGGGTCGTACTGGCCACCTCACACCTCCCACACGCACGGGTCCGTGCACCGGTGGCGCGCCGCGGAGCGCGGCATGCTCCGCGCCCGCAGGCGCGGTGGACTCGCGCGTCAGAAGATGCCGATCACCTGGATCTGCAGCTCGTCGGCGTCGCTCACCGGATCGCGCGTCTTCAGGATGTAGTCGATCTGCGTCCGGACGTGCTCCTGCAACGTCACGACATTGATGCCGAAGGTCGTGTGCGTCAATTGCTGATCGATGCGCGGACCGAGGGTCGGTGTGCTGACCGTGTGCACCTGCTCCCACTTGAGCACCGGTTGCAACCAGGGACGCAGCTTGAAGAGCGCGAGGGCGTATCCGCCGCTCCCATCGAGCGGCACGCCGTCGTCGCCCGGACCGTTGCGGCGGAGCACCTCTCCCTGCACGATCCACCGACCCGAGATCCAGGTGGCGTCGTACCCCCACCGGTGATCGCCGCCCTGCCCCAGCCACTTCACCGCCACCGCGAGATCGCTGAACGGCAGGAGCGTGAGCCGCCCGATCGCCATCTGCTTGCCGTCGGCGTTGGTCGTGGTGTTGTCACCCTCGCCGTTCACCAGCGCGCCCGCGAGTCTGAAATGCCGTCCATCGCGCACCTCGCCCATGACACCGATGTCCCGCTTGGTGGAGAGCAGCTCCACCGCCTCCGAGCGCACCGTGGTGGGGAGCGTGGAGAAGGGGCTCAGGTACTCCACCGAGAAGGGCGTCTTGAACTGTCCGACGATGAGCGTGGGGTGCAGCCGCGACCGCGTAGTGTCGGGATCGGCGATCTGCACATAGGCATCGGTGAGCACGAACGACGGCACGGTGTCGGCGCTGGTGTTCCCGATCGCAGCGAGATCGCCCTGGAAGCGGAGCGCCAGGAACGGCACCGGCCGCGTCTGTATCGTCAGCCGCGCGCGCTCCACGGTGAACGTGGACGTGTCGTCGCGGATTCGCTCGCGCACCACCAGGTACCCGCCGAAGTCGATCCCGATCGGGATGTTGTTCATGCGCAGCACGGGGGACGGCGTGAGCGGATGCTGGGCGAGCAGCGGACGTACGGGCGCAGCGGCCATCACTGCGGCGAGCACGGCAAGAGTGACGCGCACGACGGGCGAGACGCGCGATGGGCTGGCGGTCGTACGGAACGGGCGAATGTGCACCAGGCTGGCTCCGCAGGTGGGAGGCTGCGCGCGGAAGGACTCGACGTGGCGGGACTGGGGAATATCCCCAGCACCGGCGTGCCGTGCAAGGCGGCGCGACCGTATCGGGGCGACATGAGGAGGATGGATGAGCGGCGCGGGACGTCACACCCTGCCGCACGCGCGCATCTGCATGGGGCGTGTACCGGCGCGCGTGACCAGCGCGGCGTGTGGCGCGTCTCCGCCTCGTGTGGCGCCATCGCGCTGGCGTGTCGAGATGCCGACGCGGAGCGCGGTGCGCCCGCCGTCCTCCCGCGCCAGCCGTCCCGCACGCCACCCCGATGACCCCACTCGCCGTCGAGCTGCAGCACGTGGTGAAGCGGTTCCGGCATCACGTCGCCGTGGACGACCTGTCGCTCGCCGTGCCCGTGGGGACGGTGTACGGCCTGCTCGGTCCCAACGGCGCCGGGAAGACGAGCACCATCCGGATGCTCCTCAACATCATCGCGCCCGACGCCGGCCGCATCGCCATCCTGGGCGCGGCGCCGTCACAGCCGGGGATCCTCGACCGCGTGGGATATCTCCCCGAGGAACGCGGCCTCTATCGCACGATGCGCGTGCGGGACGTGCTGCGCTTCCTCGCCCGCCTCAAAGGGCTCCGCCGCGACACGGCCGACGCGCGCATCGAGCGCTGGCTGGAGCGACTCGAGTTGCGCGGCAACGGCATCGACTGGGGGCGTGCGCGCGTGGACGAGCTGTCGCGTGGCATGCAGCAGAAGGTGCAGTTCATCGGCACGCTGCTGCACGATCCCGAGCTCGTCATCCTCGATGAGCCGTTCAGTGGTCTCGATCCGGTGAATGCGCAGGTGTTGAAGGACAGCGTGGTGGAGCTCGCGCGGCGCGGGAAGACGGTGCTGTTCAGCACGCACGTGATGGACAACGCCGAACGCATGTGCGACGCCGTGTGCATCGTCGCCGGCGGGCGGGCGATCCGCGACGGCACCGTCGCATCGCTCAAGGAGGCGCACGGGGGGCGACACGTCGAGCTCACGCTGCTCGCCGACGCCGGCGACGCCGGCGTCGCGACAATGGCGGTGCTGTCCGACCGGACGCTCGTGGAGCGCGTGGATGACTACGGCCGCTCCATGTCGGTGGAGCTCCGTGCGGGCGCCGACGCGCAGCAGCTGCTGCGGCACTTGGTGGACGCGGGCGCGCAGATCGAGCGGTTCGAGATGGTGCGGCCATCGCTCAGGCGCATCTTCCTGGACGCAGTGGGCGCTGCCGGTACCGCCCCCGAGATGAGCGGCCATGGATAAGCTCTGGGCGATCTTCGCGCGCGAGTACGTCGAGCGCGTGCGCTCCAGGTGGTTCATCGCGAGCACGCTCTTCGCGCCGCTCATCCTGGGGAGCGTCATCTTCCTCCCGCCCTGGCTGGCGTCGCAGAGCAAGCCCTCGGCCGACGTGGCGCGGATCGTGATCGTCGACGCCACCGGCACATCGCTCGGCCGCCGCGTGGCGGCACATCTCAACGGCGGCATCACCGGCGACACGACGCGCACACAGGTTCGCACCGTGGCGCCCGCGCAGCTCGCGGCGGCCGAGTCGCTGGCCACTGCGGACATCCTCTCGCATCGCGTGCGCGGCACGCTCGTGCTCGATGCCGGCACGGTGGCCGGCGTGCAGGCGCGCTACGCCGGTACCAACGCCACCGCGGCCAACGACATGGCCGCCATCCGTGACGCGGTCCGTCAGGAGGTGTTGGCGCTCCGTCTCGAACAGGCCGGCGTCTCACCCTCCGATGCGGCGACGCTCACGCGGCTCGACGTGAAGCTCGTCGCCAACCGGGTGACCGAGAGCGGGCAGAGCGGGCGCGGCGACGTCAATCTCCTGTTCGCGTTCGCCATCGCGATCGTGCTCTACCTGTCGATCTTCATCTACGGTCAGAACGTGATGCGCGGCGTGCTGGAGGAGAAGCAGTCCCGCGTGGCCGAGGTGGTGGTGTCGAGCGTGCCGGCCACGCGGCTGCTGCAGGGAAAGGTGCTCGGCGTGGGCGCGGTGGGACTCACGCAGATCGTGCTCTGGCTGGGAGGCTCGTTCCTGCTCTTCGAGCATCGCTCCACCATCCTGGAGATGCTGGGGCTCACGAGCATCGACCTCGCCATTCCCGCGCTCTCGCTACGGCTCGGCGTGTTCCTCGTGCTCTACTTTCTGCTCGGCTACCTGTTCTACGCCGCGCTGTTCGCGGCGGTCGGCGCGCTCGTCTCCAGCGAGCAGGAGGCGCAGCAGGTGCAGCTTCCGGTGGCCTTGCTGCTGGTGACGAGCGCGCTCTTCATCCAACCGATCCTCATCGCTCCCGAGGGGACGGTAGCGCGCACGATCTCGTGGATTCCGTTCGCCGCGCCGATCGCGATGCCGCTCCGCCTGAGCGTGGCGCCCATCTCCGGCGCACAGCTCGCCGGATCGCTCCTTGCGCTCGCGGCGAGCTGCTACGTGGCGATCTGGATCGCCGCGCGGATCTACCGCGTGGGGCTGCTCATGTACGGCAAGCGGCCGGCGTGGCGGGAGATTCGTCGTTGGGTGTGGTACAGCGAGTGAGCAGGACGCGCGCCACGGGGTGACGCACGAAGGGCGCCTCCCAGGGCGCCCTTCAGCATCGTCCGGCGTGCGCACCGCAGGCGCGGCTTACACGTCGTTCCGCCGCCCGTTGCCGCGTTCGGTGTGCGGGGCTCCCACCGCCTCCTTCAGCTCGTCCACCCAGCGATCGACCTGTCGGTTGAGCGCCTCGCTCGCGCCGTCGATCACGCGCGCCGCTGCCTCGTCCAGCAGTTGTCCGAGACGCGAGCCGGCGCCCTGCGTTGCGGCCACCGTCGCCGCCGCGGCCTTGGCGTCCGCGCCGGAGCGGGCCAGCAACGCTCCCGCCCCGGCTGCAAGCGCGAGCGCGGGCCAGGGGTGATCGCGCACGATCTGCAGCACGTTCACCTTCCGCTCGAGCTCCGCCAACGTGTCCGCCATGCGCTCGCGTGTCAGCTCGATGTCCCGGCGGACGTCAGCTGTCGTTTCAGCCATTCCCTGTCCTCCCTCAGCGTCGCCACCGTCTCATCCGGCTCCAGCCGCTCGGGCTGAAGGAGCGTCTTCCCCCGCCACGCCGCCCACGCCGCGATGGCGCCCAGCGCGGCGGTCACGATGAGCGCGGCAAGCCAGTAGCGATCGCGTAGCCATGCATCGCCCAGGAGCAGGATCACGCCGGTGAGCACCGCCATCGCGCCAACGAGCGCGAGCACCGCACCGGTGATCGTGAGCCCCGATCCCACCGCCACGCCGCGCGCGACGTCTTGCACCTCGAGTCGCGCGAGCCGCAGCTCGTGGCGCAGCAGGCGCGAACCGCCGTCTCCCAGGTCCTTCAGCAGCTCGCCGACGCCGCGGCGCCCATCACGACGCGCCATGCTCCTCGTCTCCTCCCCCTCCCCCTCCCCCTCCACCGCGCAGCGCACGTCCCACCACGTACCCCAGTCCGAGCGCGGCCAGGAGCGCCTTCCCCGGATGCCGTTTCACCGCACCCTCCACGCTGCTCTGCATCGACTGCAGGTCGTTCGTCCGCATCCACGTGGCCGTCTTCTCCATCCCGCGCGCCACCGCGTCGGTGGCCTTGTCCATCTGCGACGGCGCTCCGGGCGCTACACCCGCCGCCGCGCCGTCGGCCACGGACTCCGTCATGGAATCCGCCCGGTGGCGCAGCTTGCGCGCCCCCGCATCCAGCTTGTCGGCCAGCGAGTTCTTCATCTCGTGCGCCCTCTCTCCGGCCCGGCCCAGCTTCTCCTTCCCGCGCTCGACCGCGCGCGCCATGGGACGCTCCTGGTCGGAGGCGACTCGCTCTCCCGCCGGTGCATTGGACGCGCTCTCGGACGCGGTGTTGGCTGGTCCCGCCGCGCTGGGCGCGGACACATCGTCCTCTCGCGGGGTGATGGGATTCCGCTCCATATGCAACTCCTCGCTCTGCGTAGGACACGAGCGGCGTGCACGCGTCGTGCCAACCACGGCACGTACGCGCGGGTGAGCAACACGCGCACCGCGCGGCGAGCACGGAGCGGCGGAACGGCATGCGGGGTGGCGCGCCTCGAGCGCACCACCCCGCATGCCGCCGCCAGTGGAGGCGGGTGTCAGCAGTAGCGGTCGAACGCCGCCGTGAGATCCTGTGCGATGGCGTCCGCGCTCCGTCCTTCGATCTGGTGGCGCTCCAGCATGAAGACGGTCTTGCCGTCGCGGAGCAGCGCGATCTGCGGCGACGACGGCGGATAGCCGGTGAAATAGCTGCGCGCGCGCGCGGTGGCATCCATGTCCTGGCCGGCGAACACGGTCGTCAGCTTCTCCGGCCGCTTGGCGTGCTGCAGCGCGAGCGCCACCGCGGGGCGGGCGTTCCGCGCCGCGCATCCGCAAATCGAATTCACCACCACCAGCGTGGTCTCCCCGCCGTTGCCCAATTGGGCGTCCACGTCCGCCGGCGTCTTCATCTCCACCACGCCCAGGCGCGTCAACTCGGCGCGCATCGGCGCGACCATCCGTTCATCGTACGGCATCTCGCTCCTTCTCCTGTGATCTCGATCCTCAGTCTGCGTTCTCGTTCACTCTCGCGACGCCATCACGGCGACTGCACGCTCCACGGTGCGCCCTGTGACGCGCCCGGCACGGCCACGTGATGCTCCGCATTGCGCTCCGCTCCCCGCACACCGTGCGCACGGATCCGGTCACGGCACGTCGTCGTGCAGGGTGTCGCGCACCAGCGCCAGGATGGCCGACTGCGGCACCACGAGATACCGCTCGCGGTCGAAGGTGATCTCCACGGCGGCACGCCGGAAGAAGAGCGCGTAGTCCCCGATCTGCGCCTGCATCGGAACGAAGCGCGTCTCGCGCGCCGCGTCGCGCCAGGGCTCGTCCCCCACATCGCCCGGAGCGGGCATGGGGAGACCCGGCCCGGTCGCGACGATCCGGCCGCCCTGCACGGCCATGTTGTCCACCGCGCTCGGTGGCAGGTACAGCCCCACCTTCGTGCGCTCCTCGCCATCCTCGAGCGAGATGAGTACCCGATCGCCGACGACGATGATCTCCTTCCCATCCGGCATGCGCGGCTCCATGAACGTCACCCGTGCAGTCTACATCGCGGGGCACCGGGAGGGGAACCGGTCTCCGCGTGATGTGCGCGTCCACCGCGCGATCAGTGCCCCGCGCCGCGGTGGACCGCTTCCGCCGTACTGGTCCGGTGCTCGCGCTGGAGCAGCACCGTCCGGACCAGTTGCACCACCCCGGCGAGCAACGCGGCGAAGAGCACGACGCTCACGACCTCGCGCACCAGCGCGCTCTGCACCAACGGCACCCAGTCGTGCCAGTGGGCGAGCTGCGTCCCCGCCCGCTCCACGCCGAGGGCGATCAGCAGAGCGCTCACCGCCGCTTCGCTCGCGCCGGCCACCGCGCCGAACACCGGCGCGCGCCACAACCAGTTCCGCAGCGGATAGTTGGCGAGATGCAACGTGACCAGCGTGAGCACGATCAGCGCACCCAGCACCACCGTGCCGAAGAGGATCCACCAACTGGCGATCGCCACCTGGCCGAGCACGAACATGCGGTAGACGCGCGCCACCAGGCCGGTGATGATCGCCATGGCCGGCAACGAGAGCGACACGCGCCGGAGCTGTGACGGCTCGAGCAGGTGCCATTCGATGGAGTGCCGCGGAAAGAACGTGACCATGTGCGTGCGCGGCGTCAGCCGCCGCTCTCCTGGATGTCCGCCGTCCAGGAGATCCGGACCGCGGCCGCGAGCGATGCGGCGGTGGGGCACTTCTCCTGGTGGCGCGACAGCGCGCGCTCCACCGTCTCGCGCGATCCGGGCGGGATGCGCAGGCGATACGCGATCTGGATGTCGGTCAGCCGGACGATGCCGTCCACCACCGCGTTGGTTCCCTCCGCGTGTGCCGCGATCGCGTCCGGCGGCAGCACGATCCCGCGCACCTCCAGTGCGCCGTTGAGCGTGCCCAGCATTCAACCGGCGGTGGCGGCCACGATGTAGTCCACCGGGAGTGGCAGCGGCTCCGCATCGAGCCGGAAGTGGCGCGCGATGGGGCCGTGCACACCCATCTCCACCACCGCACCGGTGGCGATCCGGGCACGCCGGTGCACGCCATGAACCTTCTCCACCTCGGCCAGCGCGGTGTACAGCGTCGTCATGGGTGCGATCCTCCTGCAGCGAATATGCGCCCTGCGGCCGGCTGCGACCAGCACCGCGGCGCATCCGGGGGTGATCGCGGATGCGCATCGCGGATGCGCGCAGGCGTGAAGAACGCACGCGCGCGCCGTGCGCAGCCTCCGTGTCGACCCAACATTATCGCATCACCGCCACTCCGGCGCGTGGACGACGTGCCGGCGTCAGGACGTGGTCGCCGTCTGTGCGCGGCCTCCCAGCACTTGCGCGACGGTATCTTCGAGCGCGTCGAAGTCGAACGGCTTGGTGAGCACCGGCTGTCCCACCGATTCCAGGAACGCCCGGCTGCTCGCGCCCACCATGTCGCCGGTCACGAAGATCGTGCGCGCGGCGAGCTCCGGCTTCTCTGCCTGCAGCGCCTGATAGAACGCGGGGCCGTCCATTCCCGGCATGCGGAGATCGCACACCACGACGTCGAACTCGCCCAGGCGAGACGCCTCGAGCGCGGAGGCGCCGTCGGCAGCCGTCACCACCGACATGCGCCGCAGCCGGCCGAACGCGTTCACGCCGCTGCGGAGCGACGGCTCGTCGTCCACGAACAACAGGCGTACGCCCTGCAGCCGCGAACGCTCGACGAAGACCGGCCGCTCCGCCTCCGCGGCCGCCGCCTCGGCCGGGGAGCACACGGGAAGCGTGATGCGGAAGGTGGTGCCGTTTCCCGATGAGTTGACATCGATGCTGCCGCCATGCGCGACGATGATCCCGTAGCTCACGCTCAGCCCCAGCCCGGTGCCGTCCTGCTTGGTGGTGTAGAACGGCTCGAAGATCCGTTCGCGCACATCGGCCGGAATCCCCGGGCCAGTGTCGCTCACCTCGAGCACCACCCGCTCCCCGGCGAGCGCGGTGCGCAGCGTGAGTCGCCCGGCGCCCTGCTGCCCCATGGCCTGGATGGCGTTCATCACGAGGTTCAGCACCACCTGCTGCAGCTGTCGCGCATCGCCCAGCACGGGCGGCAGCTGCGGCGTGAGCTGGCTCTCGCAGGCGATGCCGCGCGACTCCAGCTCGTAGAGACGCAGGCGCAGCGTGCGCTCCACCAGATCGCTCACGTCCACGAGCGCGCGCTCCCCCTCGCTCCGCCGCGCGAAGGTGAGCAGGTCGCGCAGCACCTGGCCCGCGCGCGTCGTCTCCGATTGGATGACGTCGATCGATTCGCGGTGCTGCTCGGTGAGCGTCTCGTCGCGCATGAGCAACTGCGCGAACGCGCTGATCGTGGCCAGCGGGTTGTTGACCTCGTGCGCCACGCCGGCCACCAGCTCCCCCACCGCCGCCAGTCGCTCCGTCTGCGCCAGCCGCACGCGCATCTCGTGATCCCCCGTCACGTCGCGTCCCACCACCAGCACGGTGGGCGGGTCCGCTTCGGGAAGTCGGCGCGCGGCGAGCGAGACGATGCGCGTGCCGCTCCCGCTGCGGAAGCGGAGCTCGGTGCGACACGGTTCCCCATCCAGCGCCTGCAGCAGCTCGTAGCGCAACCGCTCCGCCTCCTCGGGAATGACGAACTCCTCGAGCGACCGGCCGATAACCTGGATGGGCGGACATCCGAGCACGTCGGTCACCGCATCGTTCGCCTCGCGCACGCGGCCGCTCTCCAGCACGGTCATCACCGCGTCCGGCGCGGCACGGAAGAGCGTGCGGAAGCGCCACTCCGTCTGCCGCAGCGTCTCGACCAGATCCGCATTGGCGAGCGCGACCGACAGCAGGTCGGTCATCGCTTCCACGTGCGACAGCTCCGCGGGGCGGAAACGGCGCGGCGTGCGCCCCAGCACGACCACCGCGCCGATGCGCGTGCCGCGCCGCTGGAGCGGGATGATCGCCGCGGACTCGGCGCCGCCATCCAGCCACGCGGCTTCGAGGAGCGGTGGGCTCCCCGGTGCGCGGACATCGTCCACGCACCGCACCGACCCTCCGCGCATCATCTCCACGGCGGCGCTCCGCTCGAGCGGCATCACGGTCGGCGCGAGCGCGGCGTGCACGTTGGCGGCGATCGCCACCTGTCCGCTCTCCGTGGCCACCTCCACGACGGCCGCGTCGGCGCGCAGTACATCGAGCACCGCTTCCAGATAGCGATGCAGGAGGCGGTCGGCCTCCAGCTCGCGCGCGCTCTGCTGTGCCAGGATCCACATGCGCTGCAGCACGCGCTGCGCCTCGCCCAACTCGCGCGTCCGCTCCGCCACGCGGTGCTCCAGCGTGGACGTCACCTCGCGTTCCGCCACCACCGTGTGTTCCAGCGCGATCGTGGTGCGCTGCTGCATCCAGAGCGCGTAGCCGGTGCGGACCGCGAGCAGCAGGCCGAACACCGCCAGCACGACGGCCAGATCGCGGCTGCCGCCGCTGCGAAAGCCGAGCACCAGCGCGGAACCGGCGGCGATCAGGATGGCCGCGACGATCGCGCTGGTGCGGATCATCGCCGCATCGCTGGCCACGCGCGGCCGTTCGGCGGAGAGCCGCGCATCGAGCGCGCTTCCCGGAACG
The DNA here is from genome assembly GCA_035701265.1 of Gemmatimonadaceae bacterium. Lineage (GTDB taxonomy): Bacteria > Gemmatimonadota > Gemmatimonadetes > Gemmatimonadales > Gemmatimonadaceae > DASSNU01. Next base: position 321,178 of record DASSNU010000015.1, read on the forward strand.
CCGAGCGCGGAGACGCAGCCGGTGAACGCCAGCAGGAGAAGCGCGTCCACCGCGCCGGTGGCGGAGCCGCCGCCGGCCAACCCCTCGCGCACCGTCCACGCGCTGCCGAGCGCCAGGCACACCATGCCGACGGCGAGTCCCGTCGCGGTGCGCGGGCCGAGCAGCTCGCCGCGCCACGCGAGCAGGATGGCGAGCGCCACGAGACTCGCCGCCGTCACCAACTGCCAGCCGATGGCGAGATCGGGGGACAGCCGAACGGACGCGGCCATGGCGGCGGGAAAGACATCCAGCTCGACCGTGACCATCGCGGCAGCGACGATGAGGAGCAGCCCGTCGACCATGGTCTCGACGGTGATGATGCTCCGGTGCCGCAGAAGCGCGACGGCGATGGCCACGAACAGCGCGAGTTGCGCTCCGAGCACCGACAGCTCGTGCAGCGACGGAAATGGCGGATGCGCGACGCCGGCGAGGATGCGGACGATCCAGACGACGTGCCCCAGCGCGACGATCGCAGCCGCCGCAGTGATGCCGGCGAAGAGGATGCGCCGCGTGCCGCGCGCGCGTCGTCCGGCGCGAGTGGAGACGGTGGCGGTGAAGACGGCGGCAGCGAGCACGATCGCCCCGTCGAACAGCGCCACGCCGCCGCTCCGGGCGGCGTCCGCCGGGGCGAGCAGCGCGACCAGGGCGAGGAGGAAGGCGCCGGCGCCGAGGCCGATGGTGGCGGCCGGGAGTGGCGGTCCGGAGAAGGGTCCGGGCGTTCTGGTCATCAGGCTCCGTGCTGGGGGCGGTGGAGTCTGTCCAGAAGACGCACGACGCCCCGTATGGGTATCGTCGCGCGTGGGATGCGGGAACGGCCGTCAGCGCACCGCGTCGCCGATTCGGCTCCAGCGCGGATCGGTGACCATGGCGAGCGGGCGGTCGCTGTCGACGTTGTACGAGTAGTAGATGAACAATGGGTGGCCGCGCATGTTCTCGCGCGGCACGAACCCGTAATACCGTGCGTCCTTGGAGTCGTACCGGTTGTCGCCGAGCGAGAAGTAGTGCCGTGGCGGGACCACGAAGGGCCCCCAGTTGTCGTGCGTGGGCTGCGCCGGCGGCTCTCCGAAGCGCGAGCCGTGCAGCGCGACGCGCTTCTGCCACTCGAAGTCCGGGCTGGCATCGTCGGCGCCGATGGCGGGCGTGGGCCCGGGTGGGCGTGGCTTCGCGACGCCGTTCACGTAGAGGATGCCGTCGCGCATGTACAGCGTGTCGCCGGGAATCCCCACGATGCGCTTGACGACCGTGGGGTTTCCGTCGCGCGCGTCGGGCGAGCGGTAGACCGCCACCTCACCGCGCACCGGGTCGCGGTAGCCGGGCAGGTTGATGCTCGTGAAGGGGATGTGCGGCCCGTACGCGAGATTGTTGACGAACAGAAAGTCACCCACCAGCAGCGTGGGCTCCATGCTGTCGGATGGGATGTGATAGGGCTCGATCAGGAAGATGCGGATGACCAGGAAGATGACCCCCGCCACCAGCACCGTGTTCAGCGTCTCGCGGCTCCAGAACGGTGGCCGTTCGTGCTCCTTTGCATCAGCGGCGCGCGGTTCGGACGCGCGGCTGCGCGAGTCGGTGCGGCCGGCGGCGCGGGGGCGCGCGGTTGTGGTGGAAGAGGCGTTCTTGGATTTCGCCACGGTGGGTGAGTGTGTGGGACGTGTGCGGACTTCCGTATTCTCGCCCGCGCGCCGGGAAAATCCAAGGGGCGCGGACGATCGCGCAGGCACCGCGCGCCGCGATCGCCGCGCGGGGCGCGGGAGGATGCGGCGAGGGGCGCGCCGCCATGGCGCGCCCCTCGACGTCCCGCACTGTGTGCGTGTGCGTCAGGCCTTCATGTGCGCGTTAACCAGGCGCGTCATCTCGAACATCGAGACCTGCCGCTTGCCGTTGAACACGGCGCGGAGCTTGTCGTCCGCATTGATCATGCGGCGCTCCTTCTTGTCCTGCAGACCGTTCTTCTTGATGTAGGTCCACAGCCGCTTCGTGATCTCGGTCCGCGGCATGGGCCGGTCGCCGACGACCGCCGCCAGCGATGCGTCGGGCTGCATGGGACGCATGAAGGCGGGATTCGGCGCGCGCTTCTTTCTCGCAGCCTTGCGCGTCTTCTTGCCGGCCTTGCGGCGCGCCGCACCCTTCGACGCGCGCTTGGCGGCGCCCTTCTTCCGCGCGGGACGCTTCGCCGCCTTCCGGCCTGACTTCTTCTTCGCCGAACCTTTCTTCTTCGCGCCGCCTCTCTTCTTGGTGGCCATCGATGTCTCTCCGAGAATGAAGGGATCACATTCGACCCACACCAGCACGCTGCCGTCGCGCCACAAAGTAAAGTCGTTGGCGCGAGACGCAATAGGCGCGAGGGCGAAAGAAGGGAGAAATTCCCGTGCATCGTACCCCGTTCCCCCGGGTGCGGAGGGGCGCGCGCACGAGCGCGATGTGCGGCGGCCGCCTCGCGCAGAGGGCGCACGGGCAGGGCGTGCGCAGGCGAGAGCGACGCGTGCTCCGCCGCAGTGCACGCCAGAGACGAGCGCCCGAGACGAGCGCCCGAGGCTTACTCCGCGAGCGAGCGGAGCAGCGCCATCATCCGCACGTCGTACGGATCGGGTGTGGGATCGTCGGGCGCCACGTCGGGATGCTGCTGCGGCGTCTCCAGAATGAGCGGCACCCCGGCGCTGCGCCGGTCGTGCAGCAGCCAGCGGAACGGCTCGATGCCGAGCGCGCCCTCTCCGATGAGCGCGTGACGATCGCGGTTGCTGCCGAGCGCGCCCTCACTGTCGTTCAGGTGGAAGAAGGCGGGCGGCTCTCCTGTGGCCTCCTCGAACGCGTCCAGCACGGCGGTGAGCGCGGCGGGCGACGCGGCAATGTCGTGCCCGGACGCGAACAGGTGACACGTGTCCAGTCCGTACCCAGCGCGCGCACGCAGCGGCGCCGGGAGCGATGACAGCATCGCGCCCACTTCCTCCGCCGTGCGCCCCACGGTGCTTCCCGCGCCCGCGGTGTTCTCCACCAGCAGGCGCGTCTCCCCCTCCCCCTCCCCATCCCCCGCCCCGTGCACGCTCTCCAGCGCGCCGGCCATCGCGTGCGCCACGCGCGCGATGGCGGCGTCGCGATCGCCGCCGGTGGCCGCGCCTGGATGAAAGCACACGCCTCCCAGTCCGAGCGCGGTGGAGCGCTCCAGCTCCTTGGCGAGCGCGGCCGCCGCGCGCGTCCATTTGGTCTCGTCCGCGCTGGCCACGTTGACCACATACGCCGCGTGCGCGATCACGGCGCGCGGCGCAATGCCGGCACGCGCGAGCGCGTCGCGAAACCGGGCCGCGCGCTCGGGGCGCACCGACGTCCGCTCGCCATAGTACTTGGGAATGGCGGTGAAAATCTGCAGGGCCGTCATCCCGCCCTGGCCGGCACGGAGCGCCGCCATGTCGATCCCGCCGTTGTCGATCGTGTGCGCGCCAAGGAGTCTCGTCATCCGCACACGTTATCCCGCGCCGTGCAGGGCGTGAAGGGGCGTTGGCCGTGTCCGCCCGCGGTGGGTATCTTTCTCCCTCCGAGACGATGACCGTTACGAGGTAGATCCCATGTCCGCTCCGACCACGACTTCATCCCGCACCGCGCCGCGCGCGTCACGCACCGCCGAGACCGCGCCGTCGCAGGCGCGTAGCCACGACAGCACCGCCGGCACGGGCGCGCTCGCCAGCGTGAACGGCATCCGCCACGTCCCCGCGCCGGTCAACGAGCCGGTCCGCGGCTACGCGCCCGGTTCCCCCGAACGCGCCTCGCTCGAGCGCCGCCTCGACGCGATGGCCGCCGAGCGCATCGAGATCCCCGTCATCATCGGCGGGCGAGAGATCCGCACCGGGAACACGGCGCAGGCCGTCATGCCCCACGCGCACGCGCACGTGCTCGCCGACTGGCACCTCGCCCGCCCGGAGGACGTGCAGCAGGCCGTCGTCGCGGCGCACGACGCACAGCGCGAGTGGGCCGACTGGCCATGGGAGGACCGCGCCGCTGTCTTCCTCAAAGCGGCCGAGCTCCTCGCCACCACGTGGCGCGACACCGTCAACGCCGCCACCATGCTCGGCCAGTCCAAGACGGTCTTTCAGGCGGAGATCGATGCCGCCGCCGAGTTGATCGACTTCTGGCGCTTCAACGTCTACTTCGCGCAGGAGCTGTACGCCGAGCAGCCGCTCAGCGATCGCGGGATGTGGAACCAGCTCGACTACCGCGCGCTTGAGGGATTCGTCTACGCCGTCACGCCGTTCAACTTCACCTCCATCGGCGGCAACCTCCCCACCGCGCCCGCGCTCATGGGGAACAGCGTCATCTGGAAGCCCGCCAGCACGGCGATGGTGAGCGCGTATTACCTCATGCGCCTGCTCGAAGCCGCCGGCCTTCCCCCGGGCGTGATCAACTTTGTCCCCGGCGACGCGGTCGCCATCTCCGACGCGCTGCTCGCGCACCGCGATCTGGCCGGCGTCCACTTCACCGGCAGCACGGCGGTGTTCAACCGGATGTGGCAGACGATCGGGAGCAACATGGCGCGCTACCGGTCGTACCCGCGCATCGTCGGCGAGACGGGCGGGAAGGACTTCATCATCGCGCACCCGTCGGCCGATCCGCAGGCGCTGGCCGTGGCGATCGTGCGCGGAGGCTTCGAGTACCAGGGGCAGAAGTGTTCCGCCGTGAGCCGCGTCTACGTGCCGCAGTCGCTCTGGAACGATGTGCGCGACCGCGTGACGGAGATGATCGCCGACATCCGGATGGGCGACATCCGCGACTTCAAGAATTTCATGGGCGCCGTGATCGACCGGAAAGCGTTCGACAAGATCTCAGGATATCTGGCGCACGCGCGCGAGCACGCCACCATCGTTGCCGGTGGCGGCGCGCACGGCGAGACGGGGTACTTCATCGAGCCCACGCTCGTCCAGGCCACCGATCCCGCCGACCGGCTGCTCTGCGAGGAGATCTTCGGCCCGGTGGTCACCGCGCACGTGTACCGCGATGCCGACTGGGCGGAGACGCTGCGCGTGGTGGACGAGACGTCGCCGTACGCGCTCACCGGCGCCGTCTTCGCGAACGATCGCCGCGCGGTGCGTGAAGCGATGATGACGCTCCGCCACGCGGCGGGGAACTTCTACATCAACGACAAGCCCACCGGCGCGGTGGTGGGACAGCAGCCGTTCGGCGGCGCGCGCAGCTCCGGCACGAACGACAAGGCCGGGTCGAAGCTCAATCTCGTACGCTGGGTGAGCGCGCGCGCGATCAAGGAGACCTTCTCCCCGCCCACGAACTACCGGTATCCCTTTATGGGGTAGCCATGCGCGCGCTCCGCATCCGGGATCGCTCTCGCGTTTCGCGATCCCGGCACGGAGCGCGCGCACCACGCCGCCCCTCTCCATGCGCCATCGCTACTACACGCTCGACGTCTTCACCTCGCGCCGGTTCGGCGGGAACCAGCTCGCCGTCTTCCCCTTCGCGCACCACATCCCGGAGCACGCGCTCGGCCCGATCGCGCGCGAGTTCAACTACTCCGAGACGGTCTTCCTCTACCCGCCCGATGATCCCGCGCACACGCGGCGCGCGCGGATCTTCACCCCTGGCGAGGAGATCCCCTTCGCCGGCCATCCCACCGTGGGCGCCGCGCACCTGCTCGCGGCCATCGGCGAGGTGCCGCTCGCGGGGGACGAGACGCGCATCGTGCTCGAGGAGCGCGTCGGCGCGGTGTCCGTGCTCGTCCGTCTCTCGGCGGGCGCGCCGGTGTTCGCGCAGCTCACCGCGGCCAAGCTTCCCGAAGTCGGGCCGCCACCGCCTGCGCGCGCCGCGCTGGCCGGGGTGCTCTCGCTCGACGAGAGCGACTTCGGGGACGATGCCCCCGAGGCGGTCTCCTGCGGGCTCCCCTTTCTCTTCGTCCCCGTGCGGAGCCGCGACGCGGTACGCCGCGCGCGCGTACGGATGGAGCAGTGGGAGCGCACGCTGGCGACGTACTGGGCACCGCAACTGATGGTGTTCTGGCGCGCGTCCGCCGACGTGCTGCACGCGCGCGTGTTCGTCCCGGGGCTCGCGGTGCCCGAGGATCCCGCGACCGGCTCCGCCGCCGCCGCGCTGGGCGGCTATCTCGCCGCGCGCGACTCACAGCGCGACGGCACGCTCCGCTGGACGCTCCACCAGGGGGAGGACATGGGGCGGCCCAGCCTCATCGAGATCGAGGCGGACAAACGCGACGGCCACACGACCGCCGTGCGCTGCGGGGGGAGCAGCGTCCTGGTGTGCGAGGGGACGCTCTCGCTGGAGTGAATCGGCGCGGGGGCAGTCTCCCCGTCGGAGGCGAGTGGACGCAGTCGCGCCTCGCGCGATCCGCTTCGCCGGTGACGTTACGGGCGGAGCGAGCGCAGGCTACATGGCTGCGCCACCCTCCTTCGATTCGATCGCCGCGATGTCTGCCATGTCCTGCGGCCGACCTGATGCGCGCTTGTTCCGCAGCAGCGCTGCGCGTCCCACCACCGGGATTCGCCGTCCCTCCAGTATGAAGTGTGCACCCTCGGCGATCGCGTCATCGAAGCTGATGCCGTCGACGCGATTCAGAATGTCAATGCGGCGCGGAGGCAAGCCGACTTGCAGTACGCCGTCGTAGGTGGCGAAATCTGCCGCCCCGATGTCGAACGTCTCGAGCGGCGCGCCGAATGCGGCGAGAGCGCGGTACACCCGTTCACCGTTCTCCGGGACCGCACGGATCAGCACGTCGAGATCCCGGGTTGCGCGCGGATGACCGTGATAGGCGACCGCGTGTCCGCCCACCACGACGAAGTCCGCGCCGGCATCGGCCAGCTCGACCAACAGATCGCGAAAATCGTCGGGGAGATCGATCACCGCGACGGGCGAGGCACGAAGCGTACGGGGATGCTCGATCGGTCGTATCGCGGCATTGTCAGCCCTGCCACCGCCCAGCTCTCTCGCGTGAGCTGATCCACCAGCGACAGAGCTGCCGCGCCCGATACCGGCGCTTGGTCCGGTTCGATCCGCTGCAGCCTGGTTCGATTGAGGACCGCGCGCATTCGGCGGCGCTCGGCACGTGCGACGCGTTCATCCGGTGCCATGCCGGCAATTTACGTTGTCCAGTGGCACCCCGCAGCCGATGACCACACGGCTGTCCCGGGCCCATCACCGACTGAGCACGTGGGGGCGACCCCGCGCCGAATCGGGAACCGCGGCTCCGAGCCGCGATCACGTACACGGGAGAAGTCCCGCCCGCGGGCGGAGCCCGGGTGATTATCACCAGGGTTGCTGCCGGGTTGGTCAGTACTCGCCACTTCTGGGCGGAGCCTGGCCGGCGCCGGCTGTCGAATCCGCATCCCCTCGCTCGACGTCCTGGTGAGAGCAAGAGTGGCCCATTCAGGGCCCCTTCACTAGAATGTCGAGCCCCTTTCGAGCCCCGGCCTCCCCATGTCCATGCCCCTCGACGTCCGGTACGCGCTGCGCAGTCTGGCCCGGTCGCCAGGCTTCACTATTGCCGTGGTCCTCACCCTCGGGCTCGGCATCGGCGCCAACACGGCGATCTTCAGCGCCGTCCGCGGCGTGCTGCTCAAGCCGCTGCCGAATCGCAACGGCGACCGGCTCATGTACCTGCGCCACTCCGCCGTGGCCAAGGGGAGCGACAACATCGCCTTCTCGGTCCCCGAGATCAACGACTTCCGCGAGCAGTCGAAGACGCTCGCGGAAGTCGCCGAGTACTCGCCGCTCACGCTGAACCTGGTGGAGACCAACGGTGCGTCGCAGATCCAGGTGGGGCTCGTGACCGGGAATTACTTCAAGGTCATGGGACTCGCGCCCGTGATCGGCCACGGCTTCAGCGCCAAGGACGACGGACCGGGCGTGCCGCCCGTGATCATGCTGACGTACGGCTACTGGCTGACGCACTTCGGCGGCGACAGCGCCATCGTCGGCACGTCGCTGCGCATCGGCGGCAAGAACGCCGAAGTGGTGGGCGTTCTGCAGCCCGCGCCGTTCTTTCCGCAGAAGATCGACGCGCTCATGAACATGTCCGTGAGCGATCACCACGTGAGCGCGACGATGATCCAGGGGCGCACGCACCGCATGACCGAGATGATCGCGCGCCTCGCGCCGGGCGTGACGGTGGATCAGGCGCGCGCGGAAGTGGCGCAGATCACGAAGCGCGTGCACGCCGACCATCCGGACGTGTACGACGTCGGGTCGGGCTACGCGGTGACGCTGACGCCGTTCAAGGAGGTGCTGGGAAAGGACGCACGGCTCACGCTCCTGCTCCTGATGGGCGTGGCCGGGTTCGTGCTCGTCATCGCCTGCGCGAACGTGGCCAACCTCACGCTCATGCGCGGGGTGCGCCGCGAGCACGAGATGGTGGTGCGCGCCGCGCTCGGCGCGGGCGCGGCGCGGCTGCGCCGGCTGCTGTTCGTGGAGCACCTCCTGCTCGCGTTCGCCGGCGCGGCGGTCGGCCTCGCGCTCGCCTTCGCCGGCACGGGGATGCTGTCGGCGTTCACCGCGCGGATGAGCAATCGCGCGGATGACATTCGCGTGGACGGCGTGGTGCTCGCGTTCACGCTGGCGGTCGCGGTGGGCGTGGCACTGCTCCTCTCCTTCGCGCCGCGCGTGGGAAGGGAGTACCGGCTCGGCGCCAGCCTGACCGGCTCGCGCACCACCGGCAGCCGCAAGCGGCGCGGCCTCCAGCGCGCACTCGTCGTCACGCAGATCGCCGTCTCGGTCATCCTGCTCGCCGGTGCTGCGTTGCTCGTGAAGTCGGTCCAGAAGCTGGCGGAGGTGGATCCCGGTCTGGACACGCACAACGTGCTCACCATGGAAGTCCCAGCGGATTTCGCGGCGCTGCAGGATCGCGATCAGGCGGTGTCCACGTACGAGCGCATGGCCGCGGAGCTGAAATCGATACCCGGCGTGGAGGTCGTCGGGATGGGTTCGAACGTGCCGCTCCGGGCGACGCAGTTCAATCTCGACGTGAAGGCGGAGGGGCGCGCGCTGGCGGTGGGCGAACCGGTGCCGCAGGCGGAGTATCGCACGGCGGATCCCGGCTACTTCCGCGCGAGCGGCATCAAGCTGCTCGCCGGGCGCGAGTTCACCGCGACGGACAACGCCACATCCGGCAAGGTCGTGATCATCAACCAGACGCTGGCCAAGCTGCTCTGGCCGGGGCAGGATCCCCTCGGCCGGCGGCTCACGTGGACGGGAGACGTCCTGCGCTTCATCGGCATGAAGGAGGAATGGCGCACCGTGGTGGGAGTGGTGGCCGACACGAAAGACGGCGGGCTCGACGCCAAGCCGGTGCGCGCGGTGTTCATGCCGTTCGCGCAGGGCGAGTTCCCCACCGGCGCGCTCGTGCTCCGCACCGACGTGAATCCCATGGGGCTCGCCAGGGCGGCGCGCGAGGTCGTGCACTCCATCGCGCCCGAGCAGCCGGTGGAGAAGGTGATGGCCCTCGACGCGATCCGCGACGAGAGCGTGGTCCCGCGCCGCGTGAACGCGCTGCTCGTCGGCTCCTTCGGCGTGCTCGCGCTCGTGATCGCGGCGATCGGCATCGCGGCCGTTCTCGCGTTCTCGGTGAGCGCACGCACCGGTGAGATCGGCGTCCGCATGAGTCTTGGCGCGCGCCCGGGGCAGGTGCTGGCCATGGTGCTGCGCGAGGGCGGCGTGCTGGTCCTGGCAGGACTCGCCATCGGCGTCGTGGGCGCTCTCGTTCTGGCGCGCTACATCAGCGCGCTGTTGTTCGAGGTGGCGCCCCACGATCCGGCCACGCTGGCGATCGTCGGGACCGTGATGGCGGCGATCGGCGTGGCGGCGTGCTGCATTCCCGCGGTGCGCGCGGCGCGAATCGCACCCAGCGAGGCGCTCCGCGCGCAGTAGCACTCCGGGCGTCCGCGCCGCTCTGGGCGTTCGCGGCGCGCGCGATAGCGCGCCGCGGCGATTGCAGCGCTACCTGCTCCCCGGTACCGCCGCGCGCGCCCGCGCGAGGGCGATCGTGCGCAGGTTCGGCGTCCAGATGGTCACGCGGTTGCGCCCCGACTCCTTGGACGCGTAGAGCGCCTCGTCGGCGCGCGACTGCAGATCGCGCGCGATCCCGGCGTCCGTCACCCGATCGGTCACGAGACCGATGCTCACCGTGATCGGGAGCTTGCCGGTGATCCCGCTGAACTGCCGCGCGGACACCGACTCGAGCAACCGCGTGGCCAGACGGAACGCGCCCGCAGCACTCGTGTCGGGGAGCAGGATGGCGAACTCGTCGCCGCCGGTGCGCGCCACCACATCGGTCACGCGCGCCACGCCGCGCAACACCTCTCCCACCTGCTGCACGACGGCGTCCCCCGCCAGATGGCCGAAGGTGTCGTTCACACGCTTGAAGTAGTCGATGTCGAGCACCAGCAGCGCCAGCTCCGCGCGAGAGCGCGACGCGCGCCGCAGCTCACGCTCCAGCCGCTGCTCCAACCCGCGCCGGTTGTAACATCCGCTGAGCGGATCGGTGTGCACCATGGTCGCCAACTGCTCGCGCACGCGATTGTACGCGCGTCCCACCATGGTCACCGCGTCGGGGCGCACGTCGGCGCTCACGTCGTACGTGCCGGCAAAGTCCCCCGACTCCGCGCGCTCGAACAGGTGCACGATGGACGCGAGCCGCTCGCGGAAGCTGCCGTAGTGCATGATGAGCGTGCCCCCCGCCGCCACGAACACCGCCAGCGAGAGCAGCTCCTGCGGCCAGCTGAGCGGCGCGCCGTGCTGCATGGCGTGCAGCACGATCCCCAGATACATCACGCTGATCGCGCCCAGCGCGCCGGCTGCCAGACGGCGGCCGAAGTAGAACTCCGCAACGTGCAGGATGCCGAACGAGAGCAGCAGGACGCGGTCGTAGTAGGGCGGAGGCACCACCTCGAAGGTGAGCCCGAAGACGAGCGCGATGTCGGCGGCGATCGACGCCTCGATGAGCCGCGCACGCGCGCGACCGTCCCGCTGCACCAGCCACTTCACCCCCGCTGCAACGAGTGCGTAGATCGCGACCGACAGGATGACCAGCGGCGGGAGATGGTCGACGATCCCCGTCACGCGCGCGATCAGCGCGCCGATGCCGAGGAAGACCGCCACGTCCAGGCGCACCGAGGCCTGCCACAGCAGGACATCGCGCGTGGCCTCGGCGTGTATCGCCTTCGATTCGACTGGTGTTGCCGGTGGAAGGGCTGGGGTTCCGGGGGCCGGAGGCACCTCGTGCGGGTCGCGAGCGCCGCCAGTATAGGCGGGCGGAACTGCAGACCCTGTTTCCCAATCCTCGTTCACCTTCGGCAACCGGACGGTCTCCATGGGAGACTCCAGGCTTTGCGACCCCGTCTCGCGACGGGTGTGCTTTGTCGGGTGATCGAGCCGCTAACGAACACCCACCCACAGGCGAGCACCGTGCCACACCGTACGTGGGTGGAAAGTGACGACTTTCTAACTAGTTACAGCGTTCCGCCCCGCTTCGTTCCATTGCTCACCATGGCGCTTTGCCATCACGGGGGGCCAATCGCTGTGGTGCGACGGCCACATCCGACCCACGTGAAACCCAATTGGCCAGAGGTAACATCGGCGGCCGCGGTGCCAGAGAGGGGGTCAACTGCACAAGTCGTTGGACCGGAGCAGGTTATGCACCGCTGGCGGCAGCTCGCCACCGCTGGCCGTCCCCAAAGCCCGGGAACAGACCGAAGACGGCCGGGAGCGCCGGGCACAGCCCAACGCGCATTGGTGTTGCGCACTGCCAGGCGATCCAGGGCCCCGTCGCCCAGCGAAGGCCCCTGCGCCGCTAGAAGCGCCCCTCGGCGTAGAGCTCGGCGCGGAAGCCGCGGTCCGGATGGATGGTCTTCGCGACGTCGAAGCGCAGCAGTCCATCCAGCACTGACAGTCCCGCCCCCGCGCTGGAGAGCGGCTGCCCCGGGTGCCACCAGTCGCGCCGGTCGCCGGCCCACCCCAGGTCGAAGAAGAGCGACGGGCGCACCGCCCGATACTGCCGCCCAAGCTCCGTGCGCGTCATCCAGTACGCGTTACCCGCGCCTTCGCCCGGATCGAATCCGCGAATGGTGTGCGGCCCACCCAGATACCAGAGCCGCTGCGGGGGAACCGTTCCCCCGGACATCCCCGCGCCGGCGGTGACCGACGCCTCGAGCCGCGCACCCACCGGATGCGCGACGGTGAGATCCAGCGCGCCGCGCGTGTAGTCGAAGTCTCCGGCCGCACCTTCTCCGCGAAGATCGGCCGCGAGACGGAACCCGCGCGGGTCGAGCCCGAAGCTCGGCGTGATGCGGAACGACGCGCCCATCTCTCTCGCACGCTGCGCCACGATGTTCGGCAGGAAGCGCACGTCGTTCATCACGTTGGGGAGCGAGAACTGCGACTGCACCGTCGCCCGCCGCTCCTCTTCCGCGAACAACCGCCAGGTGAACGCCGATGCACCGGAAAAGGCGCCGGTGAGCTCCGCGCCCCAGCCACGGTAGTAGAAGCCGTTGTCCCGCGCGAAGAGCAGTGCGTCGATGGAGTTCCCCAGCCCGAGCGGATTCTCCCAATCGCTCGCGGCGACGAGCCGCCGGTACACGCCGAGCGAGAGCGTCTGCCGCATCCCCGCGCGCGAGAGATGGATCTCGCCGTTGGGCTCGAGGTCGGCCACACCCAGCCGCCCCTCCGCGCGCCAGCTCAACCCCTCGCCCAGGATCTGCTCGGTGGCGATTCCGCCGGAGAGTCCCTCGATGCGGTTGTAACGCCACATCCCATTCTCCAATCCGGTGAGCCAGTGCACTGGCTCTGGGGACCACCCCGGCTGCAGCGTGCCGCGCAGCTCCTTCTCCAGCGCCTCGCGCTCCGCCAGACCGAACGTCTCCTCGCCGGAATCGTAGATCGATCCGGGCAGCTCCGGCGACGCGAGCAGCTTGCCGGGATCGCACGGCACGCGCACCGCCACCGGGAGCGCGTCGTCGAACCGGCGCCGTACGAAGATGAGCGTGTCCGACGGCGAGCAGCGCCGCTTCGACAGATCGCCTCCCGCACGCTCGCCGCCGCCCTCGTCTCCCACGTCGATGTCGAATCCGTCGTCGGATACCTCGATCGTCACGTGCGTGCGCGTGCTGTCGTCGCGCGCCCCGCGCCTGCTCGAGCGCGTTCCCGCGCTGTCTCCCGCTGCACGTTCCTCCGCGAGCTGCTGCTGGCGACGGAAGAGCGAATCGGGGGAGGGAAGAGCGGCGAGCGAGTCGGCGCCGTTCACCGACGTGTACGCAAAGGTCTCCGCCATGGAGAACGGCGAGCGCACCGCGCCCAGGCGCATCTGCCCTTCCACCGTTTCGGAGCGCGGGAGCCACCAGTGCGCCTCGTGCAGCCCGTACTCCACCGTGACGGCGCGCACCTGGAACTCCATCGGCATGATGAGCGGGCGCATGAGACGGGGGACGTCGTCGAACTCGTGCGGGTCCTCCTCTTTGGCCATCTGGACGATGTCCAGCGGCACGGCCGGGCGATACGCCGCGCGCACGATGTGGCCGCTCGCTTCGTCGAACCAGAGCGATCCGACGATGACATCGGGCTTGGGCTCTCGCGCGCGCACCTCGATCTCCACCAGGCGCACCACCTTCCCTCCGGGGAGCGTGAAGCTGGCGGAGTCGCCGGACGCGAACGTGTAGTACGCCTCCGCGTCCGCGGCGAGAGGGTGGATGAAGAACCCTTCATCGGTGCGCGCGACGCTGCGCGAGCTGATGAACAGCAGCCCTTCGCGCCCGGGGAAGTACGGGATGGGGCTCGTCTGCATCGTCCCCGTGAGCGCCTTCACGCCGGGGAAGAACGCCGGCGCCGCGGTACGCGAGCCGAGCACGTCCACCAGCGCGCCCGCGCCGCGGCGCCACCGCACGCGCGATGCGTTCTCGCTGCGGAAGAGCATCCGGTCGCGCCCGTGCTCGTGCAGGCGGATCCCCACCGACATGCGCTGGCGCGTGGTGGCGTCGTAGCTCGTGATCGAGGAGTCCTGGCGCACCCGCTCCGCGCGCGCCCGGTCGATCACCGCACGCGCATGCGCGTCGCGAAACGCGGACGCCAGGAGTGCCGGTGTGAGCGGCACGACGCGCCGCTCGGAGCGCTCGCTCCGCCCCGTGTCCGCCGCCTGTCGCGCGCTATCCGCCTGTGGGGGAGAGCCCTGCTGTACCAGGACGATGAACGCGAGCGCGACGAGAGAGAACATGCTGGGCGGACCGGGAGGGAGACGACCACACTACGGCCGCAGGTGCGAGAGGTTTCCATCTCGCACGAATTCCGATGCCGGCGCGTCTCTCCCTACATCACCAGCACCACCTTCCCGTGCGCGCCGTGCCCGTGCATCACTTCCTCGTGCGCCTGCGGCGCTTTGGCGAGCGGGAACTCGCGCCCCACCACCGGGTGCAGCGTCCCGTTGGCGAGTCCGGCACGGAGCGCGGCATGGATGCTCGCCAGGTCGTCGCGAGTCGCATTGAAGAGCGTCATCCCGCGGATGTCCGCATCGCGCCCCATGAGGTCGCGCGGGTTGATCTCCACCGGCCCTCGGCTGCCGATCACCACGATACGCCCGTGCGGCGCGAGGACCGTCGCGTCGCGCCCGAGATTGACGTTGGCGAGCATCTCGAGCACCACGTCCACACCCCGTCCATCCGTCAACTCCGCCAGCGCATCGAGGTACCCCTCCGCCGAGTGGTCGAGCACCTGCTCGGCACCGGCCTCGTGCACCAGACGGCGGCCGTCCTCCGTGCCCCCCGTGCCGATCACGTGCATCCCCGCCGCGCGCGCGAGCTGCACGGCGGCGATCCCCACGCCGCCCGTGGCGCCGTGCACGAACACCGTCTCGCCAGGACGCGCCTGTGCGCGGTGGAAGAGCGCGCGATAGGCCGTGGCGTACGGCACGCCGAGCGCGGCGCCCTGCACGTACGTCACGCTGCCGGGGAGCCGGTGTGCCTGCCACTCCTCGCACACGAGCAGCTCCGCGTACGCGCCCGTCACCGTGCCGGAGGTGTAGACGCGATCGCCGCGCGCCAGGCGACGTACGCCGTCGCCCACCTTCTCCACCGTCCCCGCCGCGTCCGAGCCGGGCGTGTAGGGGAGCGCGGGAGTACGCGCGTACTGCCCCGAGCGGACATACGCGTCCACCGGATTGACTCCGGCCGCGCGCACGCGCACCAGCACCTGCCCCGCACTCGGCTCCGGGTCGGGGACCTCTTCCAACCGCATCACCTCCGGCGCGCCGAACTCGTGCACGCGAATCGCCTTCACCGTCCCCTCCACTCGTGAATGTTCCCACGCGGCCGGCACCGAGCCCGCCGCGGCGACCGGACAATCACACGATACTCGCTCATGCAATATGTGTGAGTGTCCGGTCGCGCTCCGCCATGCTCCTGGAATCGCACACTCCCTGCCAGAGTGCGCCATCGTCCTTCGGCCACCGCCAGCACATTCGCGCACCCGAGGGCCGCGCCACGTGGCGTGCCATACGCGCCGTGCCGTGCGCGGTGCCGTGTACCGTGCTGGCGCGCCCTTGGCCTGGCCATCTCGCCAGGCTCGCGCGGCTCCTGGGTGGCGACATCACGCTCGAGAGCGGCGGCTCGCCTTGCATCGCCCGACGCTTCGCCCTCGATTATGTGGTCGTGTGCCACGTGGCGTCGATCCCGTCTACGCGGCCGCGCGCGCTCCGGTTTCACTCAGGAGCGCGCTCAATACCGGATGCACAACACCGGATCTACCGAGCATCCCGACCCGCTCTTCCGCCGGAGCCGCCAGCCATGCGCCCCCCTCGCATCGATCTCCCACGCGTCCCCCACATCGCACGCGCACTCTGCGCCGTGACCATCGCATCCGTGGTACTGCTCGGCAGTGCGCCGAGCGCGAGCGCGCAGAGCGGACGGAGCACCGATCGCGCGCCTCAGCCCGCGTCCCCCATCGACTGGAATGCGCTGGGCGATGAGACGGTGCACGTCCTGTCGGATTATCTCAAGCTCAACACCACCAACCCGCCCGGGAACGAGATGCGCGCCATCCAGTTCCTCAAGCGCATCCTCGAGCGCGAGGGATTCGAGGTGCAGGTGCTGGACACGGCGGAGCTGGGGGCTACGCGCGGAAACATCTACGCGCGGCTCAAGGGGAACGGGAGCAAGAAGGCCATCGCGCTGGTGAATCACCTGGACGTCGTACCCGCCACGCCGGAGTTCTGGAGCGTGCCTCCCTTCTCCGGCGCCATCAAGGATGGCTACGTGTGGGGACGCGGCGCGCTGGACATGAAGGGAGATGGGATCGTGCAGCTCATGGCGATGATCGCGCTCAAGCGGAGCGGTGTGCCGCTCGACCGTGACATCGTCTTCATCGGGAACACCGATGAGGAGCTGGGCTCCACCGGCGCCGAGGTGTTCGTGAAGAACCACCCCGATCTCCTGAAGGACGTGGAGTTCCTCCTCACCGAGGGCGGGGAGAATCTCGTGCACGATGGGAAGCTCGAGTACTACGGGATCGGAATCGCCGAGAAGCGCACCTTCTGGCAGCACGTCACGGTGAAGGGGACTCCGTCACACGGCTCGCGTCCCACCAAGGAGAACCCCGTGCCGAAGCTCGTGGCCGCGCTCGACAAGATCGCGCATTACGAGACGCCGTTGCACGTCACACCCGGCGTGGAGAAGTACTTCCACGACATCGCGCGGAACTACCAGGGCGAACAGCGCGCGTGGCTCACGAACATTCGCGCGGGCATCCAGGACCCGCGGGCGCGCGCGTGGATCCTGGACAACGTCTACTGGAACGCGATCCTGCGGAACACCATCTCGCTCACCGTGATCGGCGGTTCGAACAAGACCAACGTCATTCCGCCGGAGGCGACGGCTGACGTGGACATCCGGCTACTGCCTGATCAGGACCCTGCGGCAATGCTGGCCACGCTCAAGCGGATCGTGAACGACACGTCGGTGCACTTCACGCCGCTCCTCGCCCCCAAGACGCCGCTCGAGAATCCCATCGACACCGAGCTCTTCCACGCCATCGAGCGTGCCGCGCGCGAGCGCGACCCCGGCGCGCTGGTGACGACGCCCATGCTCACCGGCGCCACCGACCGGCCGACCTACCGCGCACTCGGGATCATCACGTACGGCTTCGACCCTTTCCGTGTGGAGGCCGCCGACGCGCAGCGCGGCGTGCACGGGAACAACGAGCGTGTGAGCGTGGAGAACGTGAAGTTCGGCGTGCACTACCTGTACGACGTGTTAAGGTATGCACAGTGAAAGCGCGGCCTGTGACGGGGACGGTGGCTGCTCCCGCAGGCGGCAGGGGGTGACGCGCTACTCGGCGTACTGAGCACGCGGGCTTCGCCTGGCCCCTTCCCAGAGTCCCACCACTCCGGTCCACTTCCTGCTTCTAGCAGGGGGTATGGACACCTCCACCCGCCGCGAGCGCCCCTCGCGGAAGGGCGCGGGCGATGCGCCCTCATCCTCCAAGGAGAAGCGCGCTCACCGCGCCTCGGCCGCCGCCGACGACGACGCCGCCAAGAAACACGCCGCCGCCACGGAGCACACGGACGACACCGCGCTCCCGCCGGAGGCACGCGTGCAGCGCGCCGCGTCCGCGCCACGCTCCGGCGACGATGACACCGCCCGCAGCCAGGACCTGCGCCAGCTCCCGCTCGCCCGGCTCGTCGGCTACTACGCGGTGGTCATCGCGGTCGCGATCCTGCTGTCGTGGCTCTTCCCGATCGTGCGCGAGAGCCTCACCTCCACCACCACCAACGCGGCCAACGTCGTGAGCAAGAGCGACGCGCTGCGCGAAGGGGTGATCCCGCTCCCGGGACAGGCGGGCACCGGCATCGTCGGTCTCTTCGACCGCGCGGGCACCACGTTCATCGTCATCCTCGGCGCCCTCTCGCTCGTGCTCCCGGTGGCGTGGGTCTACATCTACACGCGCCGCATGCGCCACGACCCGGCGCTCGTCCACTCGCTCATCATCCTCCCGATCGCCGTCGCCGGGATCCTGCTCGTCGTGCGCAACAGCCTCGCGCTCGCGTTCAGTCTGGCCGGTATCGTGGCCGCGGTCCGCTTCCGCAACACGCTCAAGGATCCGCGCGATGCGGTCTACATTTTTCTCGCGATCGGCATCGGGCTCGCCTGCGGCGTGCAGGCGGTGGACGTGGCGCTCATCATGTCCGTCATCTTCAACCTGGTGGTGCTCGCGCTCTGGAAGTACAACGCGGGCTCGCTGTACGGCGCGCAGGAAAGTTTGGCCGGCGTGTTGTGGGCTGCCGCCGCGCCCAACCTGAAGCAAGCAAAACGACAGGCCATCTCCGCCGGCGATCCGGAGCTGCTCGAGGCGCACAGTACGCGCGATCAGGAGCAGTTGACCCGCGAGCTCGACGCCGCACGCCAGGCGATCAACGCACACGGCGCCATTCTCGTCCACACATCCAAGCCGGAGACCGCGCGCGCGGTGGTGGAGGATGCGCTGCGCGAGTCGGCGCGCGCGTGGAACCTGTGCGACGTGGAGCAGGATGGCGACGACAACCAGACGCTGCGCTACGTGGTGCGCTTCAAGAAGCGCGCGTCCCCGCTCGACGTGCTGAGCGTGCTGCACGAGCGGTGGGGATCTCACGTGCCCGCGGCGGAGTACATCCCCTTCAAGAAGCGCAAGTAGGGATCATGCCGTACCGTACACTGACTCTGGTGCTCTGCGTCGCGCTGCTCTCCGCCGCGTGCACCACCACCGCGATCGAGAAGGTGACTGACGAGGAAGTCGCCGCGCACTCCGATGCGATCGAGCTCTTCCTCATCGGCGACGCCGGACTCCCCGCCCCCGGCGGCGAGCCGGTGCTCCAGGCGTTGCGCCGCCAGCTCACTGCCGACACGCTGCACAAGCTGGTGGTCTACCTGGGCGACAACGCCTACCCGCACGGCCTTCCGGATTCCAGCGCCCCCGACCGGAAGCAGGCCGAGCAGAGTCTCAATGCGCAGATCGCCGTGCTGCGCGACACACACACCCCAGGGATCTTCATCCCCGGCAATCACGACTGGGACGCGGGAAGCCCCGATGGCTGGGACGCGATCCGCCGCGAATGGCACTACATCCGCGATCTCAAGAACGACAGCGTGAGCTTCCTGCCCACGGACGGATGTCCCGGGCCGGCAGTGCTCGACCTGCAGCACTTCGCGCGACTCATCATTCTCGACACGCAGTGGTGGCTGCAGCGCGGTCCCAAGCCGATAGCGCCGCAGTCCACCTGTCCCACGGCCACCGACGACGAAGTCACGGACTCCATCCGCTCGGCGCTCTCCACGGCCGAGGATCGGCCGGTGATCGTGGTCGCCCACCATCCGCTCGTCTCCGGCGGACAGCACGGCGGCTACTTCGACTGGCCCACCAACCTGTATCGCCCGTATCTCACCCAGGCGGGCTTCGTGTTCGCCGATCAGGACGTGTCGAGCACGCGCTACCGCCACATGCGGCTCGTACTCGCGCGCGCGTTCCAGGAAGATCCTCCCTTCCTGTTCGCCGCCGGACATGAGCACAACCTGCAGCTTCTGCGCGGGCGGCAGGAACGCTTCAACGTCGTGAGCGGCGGCGGGATCTACGGGCACACGACGCCCGTGCGCGACATTGGCGGGACGCTCTTCGCTCAGCGCGCGAGCGGCTTCGTGCGCCTCACGCTGCGCCAGGACCACCTGGTGCACATTGTCGTCTACACCGTGGACTCGAACGGCAAGAGCGACGAGGCGTACGCCATCTGGCTCGACGCGAGCCCCGACTCGGCACAGGGCGCCACGCCGGCGGCAAAGGGAGAGTGACGGGTGAGCGACGAGCGCGTGATCAGGCTGGAAGTACGCGATCGCACCACACTCGAGCGATTGATCACGGCGCCCCTCCCCGCCTCGTTGCGCGAGCGGTCCAACGAGCGCACGCGCCAGATCGTCCGCGACGTGTACTACGACACGCCCGCACACGATCTGGCCGAGCGCGGCGTCACGGTGCGCCACTCCATCCGCGCCGACGGGCTCGCCACGTTGGGCGTGGAGATGCGCGAGCCCGGCGCCGAGGGCGCGCGGGTGGCGTACAGCCGCGTGCAGGGTGACGCGCCCGCCGTCGCCGGCGACACGCATGGTCTCTTCGATGGCGACTCCGAGCCCGCGCGGCTCCTGCGCGCGATGGTGGACCCGGCCCGCCTCGTACCGCAGCTCGAGCTCGAGACGACGCGCACCACGCGCGTGGCCACGGCATCACACGATCACGGCCGCACCTTCATCATCGCCTACGATCTGGCCACGCTGCGGCTCGGCGAGCGCTCGTCCGAGCTCTGTCAGGTGGAGCTCACCCTTCCCGCCGAGGGAGGGGGGACGCCCGAAGCGGGCGCCATCACACGCTCGCTCGAGAGCGCGCACGGGGTCCGTGTCACGCTCGCCGACCTCTACCGCCGCGCGCGAGAGATCGCCGCCGCACTCGAGACGGGGGAGCTGGTCGAGGCGATCCGTGGCTCGCGCGAGGTGGTCGTCGTGGCGCATCGAGGAGGACGGATCGCGCTCTGTCGCTACGACGAGAACGCGCTGCGCCTTCCGGGCGCGCCGGGCGCGGGAGACGAATGCTGCCGCGCAGTGATGCGCGACCTGTTCGGCGATGCGCAGGGACGCAGTCAACTGCTCGGCGCGATCCCCGGTACCGCGACGCGCCCCGCGCTGGAGATCTGGTTCGTCGAGCGCGCCGATGCGTCCGACGATGGCGACGGCGACGCATCGTCCGTCGTCTGGCTCCCGTTCGATCAGGTGCTCGCGATGGCGGGCTCTCCCGCGCTGCGCGGCGCGCGCACGCTCGCCGCGCTCAACGTCGCCGCGCGCGCCGGCCTCTCCAGCGACCACGCGCTGGCGCAAACGCTCGAGCGCGCGCGGGGAGAGGTGCTTCGCCCCGCCGCACGGGGGAACCACACGGCGCCATCCGCGGCGTCTCCACCCCACGAGGAGGCCGATGTCGAAGCGGAGGACGCGGGAGGCGATGGCCTGAGCACCGACACGTTCCTCGACCGCGATGCGAGCGCGCTCGCCTTCAACGAGCGCGTGCTCGCGCTGGCCGCCGACGAGCGCGTGCCGCTCCTCGAGCGTGTGCGCTTCGTGTCCATCTTCGGCAGCAACCTGGACGACTTCTTCATGACGCGCATCGCCGCGTCCAAGCGACGGCTCGCCCGCCGCGCGGCGCGCGGGAAGGACGTGGCCGAACAGCAGGCGCGGCTCGACGCCATGGCCATCCGCGTTCGCCGCATCGTGTCGCGCGCGAACCGGATGCTCATCGACACGCTCATCCCCGCGCTCGCGGCGCAGGCGATCGACCTGCTCGGCTGGTCCGATCTCACCGAAGGAGAGCAGCAGTATCTGTGGAGCTACTACTCCACCTTCCTCGACGCGGTGCTCACGCCGCTCGCCGCCGATGCCACGCATCCGTTCCCCCACATGCGCAACCTGCGGCCGGCGCTCGGCGTCTTCGGGCGCACGCCGGGGGACGACACGCGCCGCTTCGTGGCGATCGAGCTCACCGGCGAGCTGCCGCGCTTCATCGCGCTCCCCGGCGGGCGGCGCTTCGTTCCGCTCGAGGAGCTCATCCGCGCCTTCGTGCCGGCGTTGTATCCCGGCATCGAGGTGGAGTGCGCGAGCCTGTTCCGCGTCACGCGCGCCGCCGACCTCACGCTCGACGAATCGAACGTGCTCGACGTGCTGCAGGCGGTACGGCAGGAGATCACCGAACGCCCCTTCCGTCCCGTGGTGCGGCTCGAGGTGGAACGCGGGATCGCCCCCGAGATGCAGGCGCTCCTCCTGCGCGAGCTGCAGGAGGAAGCGCAGGGCGAGGTGCCGATGCTGGGGGAGCAGGACGTCTACGTGAGCGATGCGTTCCTGGACCTGGCCGCGCTGAGCGAGATCGCCGATCTGCCGGTGGACACGCTGCACTATCCGCCGCTCCGGCACCGGTCGCCGCTCCCCGCTGACCGCCCGGTCACGGAGGTGCTGCGCGAGCACACGGTGCTCGTCCACTTTCCCGAGGACTCCTTCGAGCACTCGGTGGTGCGCTTCCTGGCCGAGGCGGCCGACGACCCGGAGGTCGTGGCGGTCAAGATCACGCTCTACCGCACCGATGATTCATCGCCCGTGGTGGAGCAGCTGTTGCGCGCGCGGCGCGCGGGGAAGGACGTGGTCGCGCTGGTCGAGCTCAAGGCGAGCTTCGAGGAGCGGCGGAACATCGAGTGGGCACGCTCGCTCGAGTTCGCCGGCATCCACGTCGTCTACGGCGCGGCCGGCATCAAGGTGCACGCCAAGACGGCCATGGTCGTGCGCCGCGAGGATGGCGGCGTGCGCCGCTACGCGTACATCGGCACCGGCAACCTGAACGCGGTGACGGCGGCCACGTACACCGATCTGGGAATTCTCACCGCCGATCCGGCGCTCTGCGCGGACGTGAGCGACGTGTTCGACGTGCTCACCGCGTCCGCGCACGATGCATCCTTCCGCACGCTGCTCGTGGCGCCGTTCAACATGCGCGAGCGGTTCATGGAGATGATCGAGCGCGAGATCGCGCACGCGCGCGCCGGCCGCCGCGGCGCCATCCAGGCCAAGCTGAACGGGCTGGCCGACCGGGACATCATCGCCGCGCTCTACGGCGCCTCGCGGGCGGGCGTCGAGATCGATCTCGCGGTGCGCGGCATCTGCGCGCTCCGTCCGTGCGTGCCCGGGCTGTCCGATCACATCCGCGTGGTGAGCCTCCTGGGCCGATTCCTGGAGCACTCCCGCATCTACCGCTTCGAGAACGACGGCGCTCCCGAGTATTACATCGGCTCCGCCGACTGGCGCCACCGGAATCTGAGCAAGCGCGTGGAGGTGGTCGCCCCCGTCCACGACGCGGAGCACCGCCGGCGGTTGGACCAGCTGCTGCGCGACACGCTCGAGCACCCGGATGCCTGGGACATGATGCCGGATGGGAGCTACCGCCGCCGCGGCGATCCGGCCGCCGCTCCGGTCAACGCCGGTCGGGCGCTGCGTCGAGCCGCACGCTGAAGGTCGTCCCCTCCCCCACCACCGAGTGCACGGTGATCTCGCCTCCCATGGCGCGCACGAGATCGCGCGCGATGGCGAGCCCGAGCCCCGTCCCTTCGGCCGTGCGCGTGAGACCGGGATCCAACTGCACGAACGGCTCGAAGATCCGGTCCTGATGCTCGGCGGCGATCCCGGGCCCGGTGTCGTGCACCGCGATCACCACGTCGTCGGCGTTGGCGCGCGCGGATACCGTCACTACACCGCCGGCATGCGTGAACTTCACCGCGTTCGACGCCAGGTTGAGCACCACCTGTCGCAGCTTCTGCCGGTCCGCGCGCACGAGGAGCCCCGGATCGCCCACCACGCGCGTGTAGGTCACCTGTTTGGCGTGCGCCTGCGGTGCCACCGTATCCGTCACCTCATCGAGCATCTCCTGCACGGGAAAGGTCGCGATATCCAGCTCCAACCGTCCCACTTCGGTCTTGGCGAAGGAGAGCACGTCGTTGATGAGCGACAGCAGGTGTTCCTGGTTGCGGCGGATGCGGACGAGGTCCTCCTCCTGCGCGGGCGTGATCGGGCCGCGGATTCCCAAGCGCAGGAGCTCGGTGTAGCCGGCGATCGCGTTGAGCGGCGTGCGCAGCTCGTGACTCATCGTGGCCAGGAACTCCGTCTTCGCGCGGTTCGCCGCTTCGGCGTCGGCGCGTGCCCGCTGTGCCGCGTGGAAGAGTCGCGCGTTGTCCACGGCCAGCGCCGCGCGACTCGCGATCTGCTCCGCCAGCGCGCGCTCCTCCCGCGACCACGGCTGCGCGGCGCGGCGGCTGAAGGTGAGCACGCCCAGGATCGCCCCACGCGCTATGAGCGGCACGCTGAGCACCGACGCGGGCCCCAGGAAGCGGAGCGCATCCAGATGCTCCGGCGTGCTCGCGATCGCTCGCATGCGCTCGTCGTCCAGTCGAGGCACGTACACCGCGCTCCGCGAGCGAATGGCCTGCATGGCCGGGTTGGTCTCGTGCTCCGCGTCCGGCGGATGCTGGCGCATGATCTCCAGCCAGGGTGTGTCCGCAGGATCGGCCGCCGCCACTGCGGTTCGCTCGATCATCCCGCCCTCACGCAGCAGATCCACCAGCGAGAAGTCCGCCAGCTCCTGCACCGCGAGACGCGCGACCGTGGACAGCGTGGTATCCACGTCGAGCGATGAGGCAAGCGCCTGGCTCGCGTCGGACAGGAAATGCATCATCGCCTGCGCCCGCCGTTGCTGGCGGAGATCGCGTACGATGGCCGCCGCCGCCACCGCCGCGAGCGCGAGCGCGAGCACCGCGCCGAGCGCGATCACCCGCATGGCCATCTGCGCGCGCCGCTCCGTCTCCGCCGACCAGCGCATGAACCGCTGCCGCTCGTCGTCCTGAATCGTCGCGAGCATCGCGCGCGTTCGCTCCAGGAAGTCCGGTCCGGAGACCACGACGCTGCGCGCGGCAGCCGCTGCCCCTTCCTCCTGCCGGATGGTCACCGTGCGGCCGAGCAGCGCAAAGCGCTCGGTGATGGCGCGCGTCACGCTCTCGACGCGCGCGGACTGTTCCGGCGATTCACGCGTGAGCTGCCCCAACCGCGTGAGCGTCACGCTGGTCGAGTCCACAGCCATCCGGAAACGGCGCAGATAGGCCGTGTCGTTCGTGATGAGATATCCGCGATGCTCGATCACCGCACGCTCGAGTTGGGCGCGCGTCTGATCCACCGCCCGCACCACCGCCCGCGCGCGCCCCGCCTGCTCGGCGATGCGAATGGATTGCCGCGCGCTTCGATAGGAGACGAAGTCGATCGCGCTCAGGATGAAGAGCGCCGCGCCCAGGCCGGCGATGATCTTCTGCCCCAGCGACAGCCTCATTTTGCGCCTCGCAGGTCGGACATATCCCGTCACCAACTGGACAACGCCGCGACTACGACGGATATTCCAGGCCTAGCCGCCATTCACGAATGATCGACGATATTGACCGGCAGATTCTGACGATCCTTCAGCAGGACGCCCGAACCCCCAACGCTGCGATCGCCCGGCAGGTGGGGATGGCGCCCTCTGCAATCTTCGAGCGCGTCCGCAAGCTCGAGGAGCGGGGAATCCTCCGCGGCTTCAACGCGCGCGTGGAGCCTGCCGCACTCGGACTCCCGCTCCTCGCGTTCGTGTTCGTCCGCACCGAGGAGCGCCCCGGCGCACCGGAAACCGCCACCGTGCTCTCCCGCGTTCCTGGCGTGCAGGAGGTGCACCAGGTGGCCGGTGAAGACTGTCTCCTCGTGAAGCTGCGCGCCAGCGATCCCGAATCGCTCGGCCGCATCCTGCGCGAACAGGTGGGCGCCATCGACACCGTGCGCTCCACGCGCACCACCGTCGTACTCCATACGGTGTTGGAGACGGCGGTGCTTCCGCTGGACCCCGTAGCGCCGCACCGCCCGGCGGCGCCGGCAGCGCCGGGCGCGCACGCCGACGCATCGCGTACGGCGCCGGACGCGGCGACGAGCAACGCCTCGCGGGTTGGCCGGTGAGCGGTACGCGCACCGTCATGGACGGAGCTGCAGCACATGGCGCGGGCGCCCAGCACGACAGCGCGTCGCACGCGCCATCACGCGCGCTCGTCATCGCCGCCTTCGCCGCGGTCTACATCATCTGGGGCTCGACGTACCTCGCCATTCGCTTCGCCATCGAGACCATCCCGCCTTTCCTCATGGCGGGGGTCCGCTTCCTCATTGCCGGCACCATCCTCTACGTCTGGGCGCGCGCGCGCGGTGTTGCGCGCCCGGTGCGCGGCATGTGGGTGAGCGCGACGATCGTCGGCGCGCTGCTCATGCTGGGGGGCAATGGCGCGGTGGTCTGGGCCGAGCAGAGCGTTCCCTCGGGAGTGGCGTCGCTGCTCGCCGGCACCACCCCGCTCTGGATGGTCGGCTTCGACTGGGCGCGCGGCGACGGCGAGCGGCCGCGACCGAGCGTATTCGCCGGGCTCGCGCTCGGCCTCGCTGGCATCGCGGTGCTCGTGGGACCGTCGCATCTCGGTGGCGGGGGCGTGTCGCTCGTGGGAGCGGTCGTGCTCCTCATCGGCTCGCTCGCCTGGGCCACCGGGTCGCTCTACTCGCGGTACGCGCTGGTGCCGCGCGATCCCTTCCTGGCGACGGGAATGCAGATGCTCGCCGGCGGCGTGCTGCTCGTGATCGCGGGGCTCGCCACCGGAGAGCAGGCGCAGGTGCACCTCGCGCACCTGTCGCTCAAGTCGGTGCTCGCGTTCTCGTACCTCGTGGTGTTCGGCGCGCTGGTGGGATTCACCGCGTACCTCTGGTTGCTTCGCGTCTCCACCACCGCGCGTGTGTCCACGTACGCGTACGTGAATCCCGTGGTGGCGGTGGTGCTCGGATGGGCCTTCGCCGGCGAGCCGCTCACCGCGCGCACGCTCGTTGCCGCTGCGGTCATCGTCGCGGCCGTGGTGCTCATCACCACCGGGCGCCGCATCCGGCCACCGTCGTCTCGACCAGCAGAGACCGGTCCGGACGAGCGCGCGAGTCCCGCCGTCCCCAGCGCACGATCGCGCGGGTGAACGGGGCATCTCGAGATAAATCGAAGTCGAAGAGGAGCATGACGTGACGGATAGAGTGCGGAATGCAGGTCGCGACGCAGCGCGCGCCGCGCACGATTGGCGCAACACGGAGGGACAGGCGACCACAGCGCCAGTCGCACCGCGCGCCGCGACCGGTGACATTCCCGTGGAAGAGTTCCGCCAGGCGGGGCACGCGCTGGTGGAGTGGATCGCCGACTACATCTCCCACCCGGAGCGATATCCCGTGCTCTCGCGCGTGGCGCCGGGAGACATCCGGAACGCGCTCCCCGCGTGGCCGCCGGAACGGGGCGAGCCGGTGGACGCCGCGATCGCGGATTTCGAGCGGACGATCCTTCCGGGAATCACACACTGGAACCACCCTGGCTTCTTCGGCTACTTCGCCGTCACGGGGAGCATGCCCGGCATCCTCGGCGAGCTCCTCACGGCCGCGCTCAACGTGAACGGGATGGTCTGGCGCACGTCGCCGAGCGCCACCGAGCTGGAGCAGGTGGTGCTGGACTGGCTGCGCCAGATGCTCGGACTGCCCGCGGGATGGTTCGGGATGATCACCGACACCGCGTCCATCTCGACGCTCCTCGCGCTCGCCGCGGCGCGTGAGGCGCGGAGCGAGCTGGCCATCCGCGAGCGCGGGATGGCGGGACGCGACGATCTCCCGGTGCTCCGCATCTACGCGTCCGAGCAGGCACACTCGTCGGTGGACAAGGCCGCCATCGCGCTGGGCATTGGGCACACGAACGTGGTGCGCGTGGGGGTGGACGACGAGTTCCGGCTGCGCCCCGATCTTCTCGCGCAGGCCATTGCCGACGACCGCGCGGCAGGGCGCATTCCGCTGGCCGTCGTGGCCACCGTGGGGACGACGAGTACCACGAGCGTGGATCCCGTGCGCGCGGTGGGGGAGATCTGCCGCCGAGAGGGCGCCTGGCTGCACGTGGACGGCGCATACGCCGGAATGGCGGCGATCTCGCCCGCCAGGCGGGAGATCCTGGACGGCATCGAGCTGGCGGACTCCTTCGTCACCAACCCGCACAAGTGGCTGTTCACGCCGGTGGATTGCTCCGCGCTGTACGTCGCGCGCCCCGACGTGCTGCGGCGTGCGTTCGTGCTCGTCCCCGAGTATCTCACCACGCGCGAGCAGGACGTGACGGTGAACTACATGGACTACGGCGTGCAGCTCGGCCGCCGCTTCCGCGCGCTCAAGCTCTGGATGGTGATCCGCGCCTTCGGTCGCGAAGGGATCGCGTCACGGCTGGAGGAGCACATGCGCCTCGCGCGCACCGTCGCCGAATGGGTGCGTGCCGAGCCCGGCTGGCGCGTGGAGGCGCCGGTGCCGTTCTCCACCGTCTGCTTCCGCTGTGCGCCGGAGGGGATGTCCGAGGCGGAGGCAGACGCGTGGAACGAGCGCGCGCTGGAGCGCGTGAACGCGAGCGGGGTGGCGTTCCTCTCGCACACCCGGCTCCGTGGGCGCTACGTGCTGCGACTCTCCATCGGACATCTGCGCACGACGGAAGCGGAGCTCCGGCGCGCGTGGGAGGTGCTGCGGGCGGGGTAGGGCGGTCGTGTCGTCACCCTATGCGACATGCGGCCGCCTTGTCGCCGTCACCCCGCGACCGGATTGTCATTCCACGGCGCTGACCGGCTCTGATCCGGTCCGTCCGGGCTACCGGGGCTATTCAGCTACATCTACGCGTTGCCCCACGGGAGGATGTCGGTGTCGCTGAAGAGCGCCTGAAAAACGCGCACGCGGCCCGGATCCGTATTATACAGCCGCAGTGCGACGGGCACCTCGAGGATCTCGCGGTCCAGGATCTGGATGCCACGCGTTTGTATGGCATGGATGATTTCGTGCTCTATTTCGTCGGCCGCTTGTAGCCCGACCGGCTCGCACCCTCCACCGGTCGCGTCGTGCAGAAGCACCGCGAACGGACCGACCATCGAGAGCTGCAGCAGCCACGTGCGCTCTCCACGACCGACCTCGTACACGAAGCTGACATCATCGTTCGTATCGGTGACCTCCTTTAGCGTGAACGTCCGGGAGAGCGCCTGCTCGACGCTTTGGTATGGCCGCTCGTGCTCCGCGTCGTGCACGAACCAGAAGGTCGGCTCCTCGAGCGACCCGTAGCACTGTCGAATCGCTTCATAAATTTCCTCGATACGTGGTGTCACCGTTTCTCCGATGATCTTCATGCGGTAGCGCAAGTCAATCTGAATAGAGACGACGGCCGTTCGGCGCACTGCACATCTTCTGCAGGCTAGTGCACGTTCACAGACCACGATAGCCGCCCCCTACACACCCAATCACGCCCCGCAGCACCTCGAGCACGGCACCCACCACGCGCACCCACACACTGCACTTCGCGGCGGCACTCGGCGTAGGTGGAGTCACCGGCGATACCACCGTCACCTCACCCACAGCCGTACCACATACGCCGCGCGTGGAGCAGATGCGCGCGACCACCTGGTGCACACCGGGCGCGATGGGCGGCGTGCTGGACGCGGTGCCGGACGCCACGCCCGACATCGCACCGAGCGGTCCCCACGCCTGGACGGCGGAGACCTTGAAGAGCGCGGTGCGATCCTCGCCGTCCACGGTTACGCGGAACGTCGCGAGGTCGAGCGGATCGCCGGGCTCGCCTTGCTCCAGGCGAAAGACCACCACCGGCTTGTCCTGCGGGATAGTGCTCCCCGCCTGCGGCTGTACGAGCTCGATGAGTGGAACGCGGTAGCCGGACGGCGTCTGCTCCACGCCCGTCGGCACAGGCGGCGCCACTGGTGCCGGCACCTGCGTGCAGAGCACCGCGTGACGCGCCGCAATGCACGCGAGCGCGCACGCGAGTGCGAGCCGTGCGCGACGCCACGTGCTACGAGATGCTCCTGCGCGCAGCGCCCCCACACCAGGCATCGCCACGCGAGCCTTGAGCGCGCCGGACACTGCCGCGCTGGCCTTCGCACCGATCGTGAGCTTCACACCCATCGTGCACCTCCCGCCTGAGTCGCGCGGCGCAACTCGCGACGTCGCGACGCACCGCCGAATGACCTCGCCTCGTGCTCCGCGCCTCCTGCATGCATCACGCGTCGCGCATCTCCTCTCACTGGGAGGAGACGCGCGCTGGTGACGCGCCCGGGTACGATGTGGATGCGCTGTGCGTGCGCTACGCGCGCGGACGCGCGTGATCGGACCGCTCGGCGCCGTGCCCGCACCAGCGAAGCACCACGGCGCCGAGCACCGTGTTCTGGCGGCGCGGAACACGGATGGGGGGAAAGGCAGCGTTGAGCGAGCAGAGCTCGATGGTGCGATGCGTGACGGCACCCACGCACTTCACCACGTAGCCATCGTCCGCGGTGCGCGCCACCACCACGCTGTCGCGCGAGAGAGGCTGCGGCGGCGCGTCGAGCCGCACGAGCACCACGTCGCCGCTGTGGATGAGTGGCTCCATGCTCTCGCCGCGCACGCGCAGCGCGAGGTAGCGCCCGGGCGCGACGCCCATCGGGAGCGCGACGCCAAGGTCGCACTCCACCTCCCACAGCGCGCGCCCGGAGCCGGCGGCAACGTCGAGGTCCAGCACGGCCGCCATCCCGCGCGAGGCGAGCGCGTCCACCGCGGCGCTGGCCGGCGTGGCACCGGCGATCGGCGTCACCTGCGGCGCGCTTTCGACCGCGCGCACGCCGAGTCGCTCCGACTGGAGCGTGGCGAGCACGCGCGTGGCGAGCGCGGCAATGGCCGCATCGTCCAGCGGTGCGTCGTCGTCCCATCCGCCATCGGTCACCAGCCACGCGGCGAAGCGAGGATCATCGTACGCGGCCGCGTGCGGCCGCTGCCGCTCGCGGTGCGCCAACACGTGGATGAGCGGATCGCTCTCCGCCTCGAGCCGCTCGAGCTCGTCGGGGGTGAGCGCGTCGGCGTCGAGCCGCTCCAGCCACCACGGATCGGTGGGACGCACAGTGGAGCGGTCGCGATTTCCGCCGTCGTGCCGGTCATGGTTGCTGTCGCCGTTCCGGCCGCCTGTGCCATCACGATGAATCATCGTGTCGCTCTCCCTCATGATGTCTCGCGCGTGCAGTGCGCAGTCGCGCGGCCAGCGCGCTCGCGTCGAAGGCGCGCGTGCGGGTGAAGAACGCCACCACCGCGCGCAGCTCGTCGTCCGCGAGCGTCGCGGCGTAGGCGACCGCGGCATCGAGCAGTCGCGCGCGCAGGCGCGCCACGCGCTTGATCGCGGCGCCGCGGCTGATGCCGAGCCACGCACCGATCGTGGCGTACGGGACGTGCTGGCCGACCCACGAGAACAGTTGCCGCTCCTCCGGGCGGAGCATGCGACCCAGTGCTGCGGCCAGCCGTTCGATGGTATCGGGAAGCGTGGGAGGCTCCCACGCCGGCCCGTACGTCGAGCGCACCGCGTGCTCGGAGCAGACGCCGATCGCCGCGCGCTCCCCCGTGTGCTCCAGCGTGTAGGCTCCGTCGCGCTCCGCGCGCTCGCGTGTGGCGAGCCGCCGCTTGCGCGTGATCGCCCGGCGCCGACATGCCTCCAGGATGTACGGCACCAGCGCGCGCGGCGCCGGCGATCCGCGACGCCCCAGCGCGACGCCGACCTCGTAGAGCACCTCCACCGCCCATGCGCGGCGCTCCGCGGGCGCGATGCCGAAGCGCCTGCCCTGCGACATCACCAGATGCTGGTAGCGACGGATCAGCTCCTCGATGGCTCCGCGCTGCTCCGCACGGATGGCGGCGACGAGCGCGCTCTCATCGAGCGCCCCTGCCCCCGTCCCCACTGCCTCGCGCCCTGCGCTCCCCGCTGATCCGTGTGCCACCAGTCCGGCTCCGCTCACGTGCGTCGCTCCTCTCACTGGAAGGAGACGCAGGGTGGTGACGCGGCACGTGTGCACACCGGTCAGCCGTCGCGCGCCGGCGCGGATCCCACGGCGCCATCCACGCGGCGCAGGAGCCAGCGGCGAAGCCGGCGCGCGAGACGCGTGATGCGCGCGGTGGACAGGTCGCCCACCTCAATCGCACGCCTCACCACCGCGGCACGCGCGACCGGGAATCCGCTCCGTTCGGCGGAGCGCAGAAGCGATGCGAGATCGGCGGCGAGTGTGTCGGCAGCGCGCGCGCCGTCCGGGTGCGTATCGCTGGCGTGCGCGCCATTCCTCGGCGAAGCGCTCGTCCGCTGCGCGCGGGCGCTCGCGCGGGCGCTGGCTGGGGGCGTGGTGACGCGCGTGGTGCGCGGCACCGGCGTTCGCTCGCGCGAGCGTCGCGCCCGCTCGGCCCTGGCCATCTCTTCCCGGCTCGGCCGGTGGGGTGACGCGGTGAAGCCCAGGTTGGCGAGCGCGCGCCCGATGGCGGAGGTCTCCGTGTTCTCCAGACAGGCGACCGTGTTGATGTCGCCGTCCCCCTCGCGCTCCGCGGCCCACCCCGTGGCTGCGGGGCGGACATCGCGCGCCGAGCGGTAGACTGCGGCGCGGAAGATCACCTCGCCGGCCGTCCGGCTCACCAGGCGCGTGATGATCCGCCCGTCGGGGAATCGTTCGTAGAAGCGCGCGATGCGGAGCGCGACCGGTGCATAGCCGGCCAGCTCCGGTGCCGTGAGATCCAGATCGCTCTTGGGCATGGGCCCTCCGCGCGTGTTGAGTGGCGGGGCCATACACTAGCCCGAAGAAATACCGAACACAAGACCGAGAGCGTCTGCCGGGCTGCGTGTCCACGCACCGTCCTCCGGCGCCGGAAAGCAAGTACCCACTTGCACACATCCGCGCGCGCGATTAGCCTCCGCGCCATGGACATCCGCCAGCGACTCCTCCACGCCGCCGCACTGGTCTATGCCGAAATGGGCTTCCGCGGCGCGACCACACGCCGCATCGCACAGCACGCAGGCGTCAACGAGATCACGCTCTTCCGTCACTTCGGATCGAAGCACGCGCTCATCCACGAGGCGCTGCACAGCGCCACCCTCGATGAAGTGCTGCCGTCGCTCCCCGACACACCGGCACGCCCGGAGGCGGAGCTCGCCGAGTGGGCCGTTCGCTTCGCCGAGCATCTCGCGCGGAATCGGTCGATGATCCGCACGTGCATGGGCGAGCTGGAGGAGCACCCGGAGAACGGGTCGTGCGTCACCCGCAGTCCGGTGGTCGCGCACGACATGCTCGCAGCCTATCTGCGCCGGTTGCGCGCGCATGGCTTCGCCGCGCACGACGTCGATTCATCCACCGCCGCCTCGATGCTGATGGGCGCGCTCTTCTGCATCGCCGTCTCCGGCGACCTCGTCCCGGAGTTGTACCCGCGACCACTGGACCAGACGGCGCGCACCTACGTGCGCTACTTCGTCCGCTCCATCGCGCCGGCGCTACCCGCCGCGGCCACGCGCGGGCGCGCCAGGGAGCGCGGTGCCGGGCGTGCCGCCAACGGGGAAGGGGAGGCCGCCGCGCGCGACGTGAGAGCCGCGTCCACCGGCGCACGGGGAAAGCGCGGGCGATCACGTACCGCACGCGGCAACGGGCACGCCCCTTCCCGGAACGGACGGAAGACTCGCGACGCCGGCTCCGCGCCGGCACGTCGTTCGACGCGTCCTTCACGCCCGGCCTGACTCATGTCATCGACGTCGCTTCGCATCACGCTCGCCATCACGCTCGCCCTCTGCGCTCCGCTCACGCCGGTGCTTCCGCGCGCCGCGCGTGCGCAACGTCCGGACAGCGCATCGTCCGCTCCGCGCGACAGTGCCGCGCCGCACACACTCTCCCTTGCCGACGCGCTCCGGCTCGCCGAGCCGGGGAGCGAGGAGGTGCTCATCGCGCGCGCCGGCGTCATGCGCGCGCGTGGAGAGATCGCGCAAGCGCGCAGCGCATTCCTGCCGCAGCTCGTGGGCACGGCGTCGTACACGCGCACGCTCAAGTCCGAGTTCCAGGGACTCGCCGACGTGAGCGACAGTACCACCGGTCCGGCGCCCACGGGGTGCGGAAGCTTCACCCCCAATCCGGGGCTGCCGCTCGACGAGCGCGTCGACTCACTCGAGCACGCGGTGGACTGCACGGTGAACGGCAATCCGTTCTCCGCGTTCGGCAATCTCCCCTTCGGCCAGCCGAACCAGTTCCGCTTCGGGCTGTCGCTGTCGCAGAACCTGTTCACCGGCGGACGCATCACCAACCAGCTCCGCGCCGCGCACGCCGGCGAGCGCGGCGCCGATCTCACGCTCACCTCCGCGCGCGCGCAGCTCCTGCTCGACGTGACGCAGGCGTACTATGACGCCGCGCTGAGCGAGCGGCTGTACGCCATCGCACAGGGCACGCTCGAGCAGACGGAAACCACGCTGCGCCACACGCAGCTGGCACGGCAGGTGGGGACGCAGCCGGAGTTCGAGCTGCTGCGCGCGCAGGTGGCGCGCGACAATCAGCGCCCCGTCGTCATCCAGCAGCGCGCACAGCGCGACATCGCGATGCTTCGCCTCAAGCAGATGCTCAACCTTCCGCTGGACGATTCGCTCGCGCTCACCACGCCGCTGGCGGACACAGCCATGATCACCCCGGCGTCGCTCGCCTCGCTTACGCACATCGAGGAGCCGAAGGTGGACACGTCCGTCTCCTCGCGCGCGCCGGTGCGCGCCGCGGAAGAAGCGGTGGATGCGCAGCGCGCGCTCCTTGCCGCCACCAATGCACAGCGCATCCCGTCGCTCACCTTCACGTCGCAGTACGGGCGCGTGGCGTATCCGTCATCGGGGCTCCCCGCCGCAGGCCAGTTCCGCACGAACTGGACGATCGAGCTCGGCGTGCAGGTGCCGCTCTTCACCGGCGGGCGGATCCACGGCGAACGGATGGTGGCCGCAGCGAATCTCGACGAGGCGCGTGCACGTCTGAACCAGACGCGCGAGCAGGCAGCGCTCGACACGCGCGACGCGCTCGCCCAGCTCCAGGCGGCGGAAGCGTCCTTCGCCGCGAGCACGGGCACGGAGGAGCAGGCCGCGCGCGCGTACCAGATCGCCAACGTCCGCTATACCGAAGGGATCTCCACGCAAACGGAGCTGGCCGATGCGCGACTGTTGATGCAGCAGGCACAGGCGAACCGCGCCATGGCCGCGCGCGATCTCCAGGTGGCGCGCATGCGCGTCCTGCTCCTCAAGGACCTTCCACTGGGTGGCGTCACCGTGCCGCCCGGTCTCACCGGGAATACGACGCCGCTCACGAGCGTCCCCACTGCACCGGTGCCGCAGCAGACACAGCCCACCGTGCCGACCACGAACACCGATCTCCTACGCACCAGCCGGAGTGGAGTCACACCATGAAGAGAGCGGGAGGAGCAACGCTGCTGGTCCTGTCGCTGGTCTCGCTCGCCGCGTGCCGCGGCGGCGAGGATGCCAGCGCCGCGCAGACGCCGCCCGTCGTGACGGTGGGCCTCGAGAGCATCGCCATCGTCGACTCTGCGCGCATCACCACCGGACCCTCCATTTCCGGATCGCTGCAGGCCGAGCGTACCGCCACCGTCCGCGCGGAAGTGGGGGGTCCCGTGCTGCAGACGTACGCGGAGCAGGGGCAGCGCGTGTCGCGCGGAACGCTCCTCGCCCGCATCGACGACGCGGCGCTCCGCGAAGACGTGATCTCCGCGCGTGCTGCGCTGCAATCGGCTGAGCAGGCCGCGACGGTCGCACAGCGCAACGAAGAGCGTACCGCCACGCTCGTCCAGGCGGGCGCTCTGGCCGAGCGCGACCTCGAGACGGCACGCACGACGTCGGCCAGCGCGGACGCGCAGGTGGCCGCCGCGCGCGCACGGCTCCAGCTCGCGCAGGACCAACTGTCCAAGACGACCGTGCGCGCGCCCTTCGATGGCGTGGTGAGCGAGCGGCAGGTGAGCGGCGGCGACGTGGTGCAGCCCGGCGCGGCACTCTACACGGTGATCGATCCGTCGACCATGCGCCTGGAAGCATCCGTCCCCGCGGAACAACTGGGCGCGGTACACCTGCGCGACACGGTGGCGTTCGACGTGAACGGCTACCCGGACCGCACCTTCACCGGCACGATCACGCGCGTGAGCCCGGCGGCCGATCCGACCACGCGTCAGGTGCAGCTCATCATCTCCATCCCCAACCGCGGCGACGTGCCGCTCGTGGCCGGGCTCTTTGCCGACGGTCGCGTGGCCAGCACGACGCACGTGGGGCTCATCGCGCCGGCGAACGCGGTGGATCTGCGCGGCCTGCGCCCCACCGTCACGCGTCTGCGCGACGGCAAGGCACAGCGCACCGAGGTGCAGCTCGGCATCCAGAACGACGCCGACGAGATGGTCGAGATCACCGCCGGCGTCGCGCGGGGGGACACGCTCCTCCTCGGCGCCGCGGAGGGTATCTCGACCGGAACGCCCGTGCGCGTCGCGCCGATCGCCGACCGGCCGGCCGCGCAGTCCGACACGCCGCGCACCAACTAGGACTCCGCCGATGGTCATCTCGGACTTCGCCATCAAGCGCCCGCTCATCACCATCGTCCTGGTGGTGGCACTCGTCACCTTCGGAATCTTCGCGCTCATCCGCTTGCAGACGGACGAGTTTCCCGACGTGGAGCCGCCGTACGTGTCGGTGGGGATCGTCTACCCCGGCGCATCGCCCGATATCGTGGAGAGCGAGGTGCTCGACCCGGTGGAGGAGCAGATCGCAGCGATCAGCGGCGTGAAGAAGGTGACCGGCAGCGCGCAAGACGGCTTCGCGCTCATCCTGATCGAGTTCCACTTCGAGAAACCGCTGCTCGAGGCCACGCAGGACATCCGCGACGCGATCTCCGAGATCCGCTCCGACCTGCCGGATGAGATGGAGGAGCCGATCATCCGGAAGTTGAACGACACCGATCTCCCCATCGTCTCGCTCGCGCTCTGGTCCGACCGGCTCTCGCAGGCGGAGCTCACGCGCGTGGCCGATCCCACCATCACGCGCGAGCTGCGCTCGATCCCCGGCGTGGCGGAGGTGTCGGTGGTGGGGAAGCTCGAGCGCGAGCTCACCGTCGAGATCCGTCCCGCCGATCTGCAAGCCGCGGGGGTGAGCGTGAACCAGGTGGTGCAGGCGCTGCAATTGCAGAACCTCGCCGCGCCGGTGGGACACGTGACCGGATCGCTCGAAGAACGCTCCATCCGCCTCAAGGGGCGGCTGGAAAGCCCGCGCGAGTTCGAGCAGCTCGTCGTGGCCGAGCGCAACGGGCAGCTCATCCGATTGGGACAGGTCGCCCGCGTGGTGGACGGCACCGAGGAGCAGCGGAGCCTCGCGCTCTACAACGGGCGTGAGGCGGTGGGGATCGACATCAAGAAGTCCAAGGGGTACAGCACCACCACGGTGAGCGATGCCATCCGCGCGCGCATCGCCGCGATCCAATCCGAGCTCCCCGAAGGAGCCACGCTGGATGTGGTGAAGGATGCCGGCGTGCGCGTGGACGCTGCGGTGATGAACGTGGAGGAAGCGCTGCTCGAGGGCGCGCTGCTCACCGTGCTCGTGGTCTTCGTCTTCCTCAACTCCTGGCGCTCCACCGTCATCACCGGGCTCGCGCTGCCCGTCTCGGTGCTCGCCAGCTTCATCGCCGTCTGGGCGTTCGGCTTCACGCTCAACACGATGAGCCTGCTCGGCCTCTCGCTCGCCATCGGCATCCTGATCGACGACGCCATCGTGGTGCGCGAGAACATCGTGCGCCACGTGGAGATGGGCGCCGATCACTACACGGCCGCGCGTGAGGGAACCGACGAGATCGGGCTCGCCGTGGCCGCGACGACGTTCTCCATTCTGTCCGTGTTCATTCCAGTGGCGTTCATGGGCGGAGTCGGCGGACAGTGGTTCAAGCCGTTCGCGCTCACCATGGCGTCATCGGTGCTCGTCTCGCTGCTCGTGTCCTTCTCGCTCGACCCGATGCTCTCGGCGTACTGGCCCGACCGGCGCCGGCACGACGGCAAGCGGGCGTGGATCACGCGCAAGCTCGACCGCTTCAACGCGTGGTTCAACGGGATGGCCGCGCGTTACAAGCGGGTGATCGCGTGGGCGCTCGACCACCGGCTCGCGATCGTCGCGATCGCGATCGGCACGTTCGTCCTCGCGCTCTCCATGCCGAAGATCGTCATCGGCAACACCGCGCTCGTGGGCGTCGGGTTCTTCCCGGAGGAAGATCGCGCCGAGCTGAACATCCAGCTCGAGACGCCCCCCGGATCGAGCCTCGAGTACACGCGCATCAAGGCGGAGCAGGCGGCGCGTCTCGCGCGCGCGCATCCGGAAGTGCGCTACACGTACGCCACGTTGGGCGGCGGCCAGTCGGGCGCGGTCGACGAGGGGAACATCTACGTCCGCATGGTCCCCAAGACCGAGCGCCACGTGAGCGCGGAGCAGTTCGCCGCCGAGCTGCGGCGCGAGGTGTCGGGGCTGGCCGGCGTCACCCTCGCCGTGTTCACCAGCGATTTCGGCGGGGGACGCAAGCAGTTGCAGTACGAGGTGCGCGGCCCCGATCTGGCCACCATCACTCCGGTGGCCAACCGTCTGCTCCATGAAGTGGAGCAGGTGTCGAACGCGGTGGACGTCGGACTCTCCAGCAAGGGGCAGAAGCCCGAGCTCAACGTGGACCTCGATCGCGGTCTGGCCGGCTCGCTCGGCATCACCGTGGGACAGGTGGCGCAGGCGCTCCGCCCCGCCTTTGCCGGCATCGATGCCGGCGACTGGGTGGATCCGAGCGGGGAGACGCGCGACGTGGAGGTGCGCCTCGCTCCCGAAGCGCGCCGGCGCGCCGCCGACCTGCGACAGCTGCCGCTCGTCGTCCCCGGACCGAACGGTCCGGAAACGCTCCCGCTCGGTCAGGTGGCCGACGTGCGCGAGACGCTCGGCCCCGCGGTGATCGACCACATCGACCGCGATCTGGTCGTCATCGTCGAGGCGAACGTGAGCGGGCGCTCCACCGGCGAGGTGATGAACGACATCGACGCGCGCATCGCCAGCATGCAGCTCCCCACGGGCGTGCGCATCACCAAGGGGGGCGACGCGGAAGCGCAGGCGGAAGTGTTCGGGCAGATCTTCTTCGCGCTGGGCGTCGCGGTGCTGCTCATGTATCTCATTCTCGTGATGCAGTTCGGGTCCTTCCTCGACCCGCTGGCGATCATGCTCTCGCTCCCGCTCTCGCTCATC
Source organism: Gemmatimonadaceae bacterium (assembly GCA_035701265.1). GTDB lineage: Bacteria > Gemmatimonadota > Gemmatimonadetes > Gemmatimonadales > Gemmatimonadaceae > DASSNU01. Next base: position 359,929 of record DASSNU010000015.1, read on the forward strand.
GGCGTCATGGCGGCGCTCGCGATCACCGGGATGACGATCAACATCATGAGCCTCATCGGGATCATCCTCCTGGCCGGCATCGTGGCCAAGAACGCGATCCTGCTCATCGACTTCGCCAAGTGGGCGCGCGAGCGGCGCGGCCTTCCGCTGCGCGAGGCGCTCATCGAGGCGGGGGCGATCCGTCTGCGCCCCATCCTCATGACGACGTTCGCACTCATTGCCGGGATGATTCCGGTGGCGCTTGGCCGCGGCGAGGGAGCGCAGTTCCGCTCCCCGCTCGGCGTGGCGGTGATCGGCGGCGTCATCACCTCCACGTTGCTCACCCTCATCGCGATCCCGACGTTCTACGAGATCCTGGATGGATGGCGGAGCGCGGTGGCGCGGCGCTTCGGCTTCCAGCCGAAGCAGATGACGGCGGAGTTGCCGGTGCCGTCCCCGCACGCGGGCGACTGATGCCCGCGCCGCGCGGAGCCGGTCACGTCGCGTCGGATCCCACGCCGCGTGAAGCGCAGCGCGGACGTTGCGTGATGGGTGTGTGACCGCCGGCGCCGGCGAGGGTGCTCGTAGGGGGAGTGCCGGAGATCGCCGAGTGTCGTGCGGCGGTCCCCGCGGTCAGGCCGCGGGCTCTTCCTTCAGATCGTTGAAGAAGCCCCACGTGTAGCCGATCATCGGGATGGCGAAGAAGAACCACCAGGTGATCGCGCCGTAGAGCGGCATGTGGGGGAAGCCCTGCTCGTGCGCGAAGCGCGCGCCGCTGGCCGTGTAGTGGAAGTAGTAGATCAACCCGCCCAGCAGGGCCAGCATCACCACCCACCAGACGGCGAGCAGGAGGCCGGCGGTCTTGCGGTTTCGCATTCTCGTGTCTCTCCAGCGAACTGGTCCGCGTACGTCCGGCCCAAAAGATAGTCCCACCGGGGCGCGCTGACCAGCGCGGCGCGTCCGGGGCCCGCCGGAGGTGCCCGGAAGAGAGCGCGCCCTCCAAAGCTGCCGCCGGGGCGTTCACCCACACACACGGGCCGCGCGGGGAGTGTGATGATCCCCCGCGCGGCCCGTTCACCGCACGCTGCTCTGAGCCCTCACGCGTGTCGAGCGCGCAGGGGCGGGAGCGAGCGCGTCAGGTGCGCGTCTTCAGGTTGTCCTGCAGCTGCTTCGCCCGATCCAGGTGCGACTGGATGGTCGGCGTGGCCTTGTCGATCAGGTCCTTGAGCTGTTGAGCGTCCGCGGCATCCCCGAGCTTCTTCAGCGCGTCCAGCACCTGCTCGTGAACCACCACCTCATGATTGATGTACGCCGAGTCGAACGCAGCGCCCTTGGCCACGTTGCGCAGCGAGTCCTGGACCGCGCGCTGCTGGTCGGCCATCTGGGAGTTGGGCGGCGGCGTGGGCGTGATGCTCAACTGCTGCGCGAGCTGACGCCCCTGCTTCTGCAGCGTCGAATGGTCGTTCGTCATGCGCTGCGCGAACTGGCGGACGGTCGCGTTGGTCGCCTTGTCCGCGGCCAGCCGGCTCGCGTCCACCTCTCCTTGATTCGCCTGGTCGAGGATGGCGAAGATGTTCGCATCCGACAACGAATCCATCGACATCGCCGTGGACGTCGACCCCGGTGCGGGCGCCATGGCACCGGCAGCCGCGCTCGTGTCCGCGCCGGCGGATGCCAGTGTGTCGTTCCCGTATTCGTTGTTCCCCTTGCACGCTCCCAGCGCCACGCAGACCGCGATGGCGGCCGAGAGACCCGTCATTTTCATGAGCTGTGGCGACGTCATGCTTCCTCCTGGATTGCGGTCGTGGCCGCGCCGGTTCGGCGCGAGCACCGCATCCTGCGCAAAAAGTGTACTGCGGGTATGCGTGCCCCCCTCTCTCTCCCCCTCCGGGCCCGCCACGTGCCCGGTGCGCAATGCAAAGAGGGGGCCGCGCAGGGCCCCCTCTCTGGTAATTCAGTACTGAACCTGTGCCGGGCGCCGGAGCGCCCGGTGTGGTCAAAATGCGACCGGCTTACTTCTTGTTCGGCTCCAGGATCTCGTCGATCCGATGCACCGCACCCTGCAGGTGCATCCGCGTCTCCCGATCGCTGGTCTTCGGAATGGCGCGCTGGATCTCGGACTTGAGCACCACCAACTGCCCGCGCAGCTCGTTCTTCGCATCCTCCGACAACGGCACCACGCGGAAGAAGCGCGCGAACTGCCGCTGCTGCGCCGTGGGCTCCGGTGGATTGAGCTTGCGCTCGATGAGCGAGAGGTAGTCGAGCTGCAGCGCACGACGATACGCGTCGATGTCCGGCCGGGCGCTCGAGAGCTCCGACCAGATGCCGTTCCGCACGTCGTCCAGCATGGCCGGCAGCGTGTAGACGCTGTTCGCGTTGGACGCCGTGGCCTCGTGCTCGATCAGCCGGTTCATCCGCCCGTCGTCCATCAGGTTGTTCAGCACACGCGTCTGGGCGTTGTTGATCCGGTCGATCATTCCGTACGCCTCGATCCGGCTCGAGATCTCCGGCCGGATGAGGTAGGTGGGCGTCTCGAAGACGTTCTCGTTCAGGAAGCGCACCGCGCGCTGCTGCTCGCTCTTCGAGATCGGCGTGTACACCGCCCCCGGCTGACTCCCCGACTTGTACTGCACCCGGGCGCCACCCACGAGCGTGGCGACGTGGTTGGCTTCGGTGGCCCACTGTCCCACCGTGCGGTTGTACAGCTCCTCGAGATCGCTGTTGTCTTCCGCAGGGTGGATGGTTGCGCCCTCCAGGTAGCCCATCACACGGCGGATGTTCTTGAAGCCGAGCGTAGTAGACTGCACCGGATCGGCATCACCCACTGCTTCGTTGAGCGTGCCCGTGCCGCCGTACGCATTGTTGGCGGAGAAGCGGTACCACGGAATCGTGTCCTGCATCCGCGCCCACCGGTCGAGCGTGGGCAGCTCCGCGTCGGGGGTGGTGGCGTTCGGGATCGGCGTGTACCCCCACATGATCGCGTACTTGTCGTACGGCCCCACGCGCGGAATGAGATCGTGGAGCGCGATGCTGTCTTCCGGCTGCGCCACGTAGTTGAAGCGGGAGTAGTCCATGATGCTCGGGCTGTGCCCCATCTTGGCCACCCACGTCCGGCTGCGCACGCTGTCCGCGGGATACTCCGAGCTGCCGATCTGATCGTGCTGCAGCCCGAGCGTGTGCCCCACTTCGTGCGCCACCACGAACTGCAGCAGCTCGCCCATGAGCGAGTCGGGCATCGGGAGCGTGCGCACGCGCGGATCGAGCGCCGCCGCCTGGGTGAAGTACCAGGCGCGCTGCAGGTTGAGGATGTTGTGGAAGATGCGCACCGAGCCGTTCAGGATCTCTCCCGTGCGCGGGTCGTGCACGTGCGGGCCCACGGAGTTCTCGATCGTGGACGGGAGCCAGCGCACCACCGTGTGCCGGATGTCTTCCGCCGACCAGTCGGCGCTGTCGGTCGGCTGGATCCTGGCGACGATGGCGTCCTTGAAGCCGGCAGCCTCGAAGGCGGGCTTCCACTCCTCGATCCCCGCGGCCACGTACTTCTTCCACTTGTCGGGGGTGTTCGCGTCCACGTAGTAGACGATCTGCTTCTTGGGGTAGCAGAGATTCCCCTCGCGCCGGTCCGAGCACTCCAGGCGGTAGCGCGTGATGTAGCGCCGCTCGGCCGAGCGATGCTCGTTCGTGCCGAAGTCGATCTGCCGGATGGAGAAGAAGCCCACGCGCTCGTCGTCGCGGCGCGGCATCATCGGATGCTCGGGCAGACGCACGATGCTCCAGTGCGCGAGCACGCTCTCCGGCGGACGCAGGTTGGCCGGGACGTTCCCGCCTCCCGGACCGCCGCCGCCACCCTGGCCGCCGGCCGGCATCGGCACGCCCGTCTGCGTGGCTTCCACCTCCACGTTGTCCGGGAAGGCCAGGAAGTTCTCGACGAAGGACCGGCTCGCGTCGATGTTGCCGCGGATGGCCGAGACTTCCGGGATGGTCGTCGTGAAGAGACGCGTCACGTCGATCACCGCGGCGCTGTCCTTTCCGTACGCCTCCACATTGAATGACGCCACGATGGGCGGATAGTTGGACTCCGCCACCGCGCGATACACCGGCAGCGAGGTGTCCGCCGTGATCGCGTACGACGGCGAACGCAGGATCACGCGGTCGCCCACCCGGTCCCAGCGAAGCGTCAGCTCGGCGAACTCGTCACCACCGTACTCGCCGAACCGTCCGCCCCCCGTGGGGTTCGTCGGATCCGACGCCGGCGCGGCGGCGAACCGCCCCACCATCAGCATGTCCTTGTCCAGCTCCTTGGCGGGGATCTCGAAGTACAGCTTATCCCCCACACGATGCACGTCGAACATGCCGTGCTTGGAGGTGGCCTCGGAGGTGATCACCCGGTTGTAGGGACGCGGGCGCGGCGTCTGGGCGCCGCCCCTGCCGCCGAACCCACCAGGGCCGGCCGTGTCCTGTCCCCCCTGCCCGCCGTTCTGCCCTTGCGCGGGCGCGGCGCCGTTCGGGCGACCGCCACGGCTTGGGGCCGGCGTGGGGGGTGGTGTGGGATGGGCGCAGGCGCCGGCGACCGCCAGGGCCAGGGCGCCCGCCACGACGGAGAGCGTTCGAGTCTTCATGGGCTTGGGAGGAGAGAGAGGGATGAGGGAGACACGATGGAGCTGTGCGCCCGGCGGGAGCGCCGGGCGCGGGAGAGGCTTTCTGCACCTAGCTACGCGGGAGCGGGGCAGAACGCTGTGGGGGGACTGTCCCGTTTGTCGCCACATCACCGGAGCGGATTCGGGAGCCTCAGGATGGCGGACAACACACGGCATAAATTATGGGGCATTTGACGCGACATTAACTGGTGCGTATATTGCGGCGTAACCCCCTTCGGAAGGATGTGCCATGTCACGCGCAGCGCTCGCCATCGAATACGCCGAGAAGACCGTTGAGTGGGCCCGCGAGGAGCTGGAATTGACGTCAGAGGAAATCGCGACCGTCGTCGGGGCGGACCGAAAGACCATCGCTCGCTGGCGCGACGGACGCAGTGCGCCATCCGCAGAGCACCGCCGCCATCTCGAGCGGTTGAATCAGCTGCGGTTCCTGCTGGAATCGTCGTTCCGCTCGCCCGATGCCGCACAGCGGTGGCTGCAATCTCCTGCACCGGTGCTCAAGGGAAAGACGCCGCTTTTCGCGCTGACCGAGGGAGATTTGGATAGCGTCTTGAAGCTCCTTGGTACGCTCGCTGCCGGAGGCCATCGCTGAACTTTGCCGGAGAGGTGTGGCGGTACGTACCGCGCAATGCACATCCGCTCGATGTCGGCTTCGTGCTCCGGGCCGATGGTCGATGGAACCGCTATGGCGAGTACGGTTGCCTGTACACGTCGCTCTCCCGGACCGGCGCATTGGCAGAATACGCGAAGCTCCTGACTCACGTCGGAATCCCACCCGCCGATGATGCGCAGCGCGATCTCGTCACCATCCGCGTGCACGTGCGTCGCGTCCTGGACTTGTGCACGCCCTCCATTCTCCGCTCGCTGAACATCACGACCGGCGACATCACAGGCGACAACGGGGATTCGCTGGAGCTCTGTCGCACGCTTGCCGACAACGCGCGCTCGGACGGATACAACGCGATCCTATCGCCCTCCGCTGCAGCCGGCGGGGAGAAGAATCTCAACATCTACATTGACGGCGGTGCCCAGGACATTCTGCTCGCGTTGGGATCCATCCGCGAGCCACTGAATTACTGAGCCCCTCACCAGATCCGCGGCACCACCTCCGGCGCTCGGACCATCGGATCCCCCGGCTTGCACCCCCACGCCCTGGCGAACGCCTCCATGTTGGAGAGCGGCCCGTTCACCCGCCACCGCTCCGGAGCGTGCGGGTCCACCGTCACCCGGCTGCGGAGCTGCTCCTCGCGCTGGTGCGACCGCCAGCTCTGCGCGTACGCCAGGAAGAAGCGCTGCTCCGGCGTGAAGCCGTCGATGAGTCCGGGGCGCCCGTTCCGCTCGAGCGCGCGCTGCAGCGCGTCGTACGCGGTGAGCAGCCCGCCGTAGTCGGCGATGTTCTCCCCCAGCGTGAGCTTCCCGTTCACGTGCAGAGTATCCACCTGGATGTAACCGTCGAACTGCTCCACCATCCGCTGCGCCTGCTCGGTGAAGTGCGCCGAGTCGGCCGGCGTCCACCAGTCGCGCAGGTTGCCGTCCGCGTCGAAGTGGCGCCCCTCGTCGTCAAAGCCGTGCGTCAGCTCGTGCCCCGCCCAGCTCGCCCCCAGCGAGCCGTAGTTCGCCGCATCGTCGGCGTTCGCGTCGAACGTCTGCGGCTGCAGCGCGCCCGCAGGGAAGACGATCTCGTTCTTGGAGGGATCGTAGTACGCGTTCACCGTGGGCGGCGTCATCCCCCACTCGGTGGTGTCCACCGGCTGCCCCGGGCGGCCGGCCACGCGGTCCCACTCGAACGCGCTCGCGCGCATCACGTTGAGCGCGAACGGTCCCTCGGCCACCTGCAGCTTCGAGTAGTCGCGCCAGTGCTCCGGGTAGCCGACCTTCTCATGCAGCGCTGCCAGCTTGTGCAGCGCCTGCGCGCGCGTGGTGTCCGACATCCAGTCCAGCCGCTTCACCCGCTCGCCGAATGCCGCGCGGATGTCGTCGATCACCGCCTTCGCCCGCGCGCGCGCCTCGGGAGGGAAGGTCCTGCGCACGTACGCCTCGCCCAGCGCCTCGCCGATGAGTCCGTCCGTCACGCGCAGGCATCGCTTCCAGCGCGGGAGGAGCTGCTTGGCGCCGGTGAAGCGCGACTGGAAAGTGAAGCTCTCCTGCACGAAGGGCGTGCTGAGGAAGGGGGACGCGTCCGCCAGCAGGTGGTAGCGGAGATACGCGCGCCACGCCGTCATTGGTGTGGTGCGCACCAGCTCGCTCACGCGCGTGAAGAAGGCGGGCATCCCCACGTTGATGCGCGACACGCCCGCCGGCGATCCCATCGCGCGCAGATACGTGCGCCACGCGATGGCAGGGGAGAGCTTCTGCAGCGAGTCGATCGGCATCGGGTGATCGGTGGCCGCCGGATCGCGCCGCTCGACGCGCGTGAGCGAGGCCTTGGCCAGCTCCGTCTCGAGCGCCATCACCTGCCGCGCCTGCGTGCGCGCCGATGCTTCCGGAGCGCCCGCGAGCACGAGCGTGCGCGCGATGTGCGCCACGTACGCGTCGCGCAGCGAATCGGCGGAGGCACCGGGCCTGGTGTAGTAGTCGCGATCGGGGAGCCCCAGCCCGCCCTGCGAGAACGCCGCCATGTAGTGCTCGGCGTCGTGCGCGTCCACGTCGGGGCCGTAGCGGAACATCACCCCCACCCCATTCCGGTGCAGCTCCGCCACCATGTGCATGAGCTGCGTCTGCGTGCGGACGGAGTCGATCCCCGCCAGCATCGGTGCAAGCGGCTTCACTCCCGCGCGCTCGGCCGCGGTGGAATCCATGCACGACGCGTAGAAGGTGCCGAGCTTCCGTTCCGTGCTCCCCTGTGGCAGCGAGGCGCGGCGCTGCATCACGTCGTCCAGCACCGAGCGCACCACCAGCTCGTTCTTGTCGCTCATGTCGCGCCCCACGCCGGTGCTCGAGTACGCCGCCGGGATCGTGTCGTGCGCGAGCCAGGCGCCGTTGGCGAACTGGAAGAAGTCCGTGCATGCGTTGGCGGAGCGGTCCACGTAGCTCGTGTCGACGACTTTGAGCGGGACGATCGACGCCGGCGTTTGAGCGGCGCTCCCTTGCGCGGCGAGCGGAGCGGGAGAGAGCGCGAGGAGCGCGAACGCCGCCACGGCGAGCGTGGCAGAAGCACAGGAAGCGAGGGCGCGCCGAGCGTGGGCGAGCGATGATGACGTCTGCATGTGGGCGAGATCGGGGGGGGATGCGAAACCGGCCAGCAGATGAACGCTACTGGCCGGTGGCAGAGGGGTCAACGTGGGGGAGCGGTGGGGCGGCACCGCGCGGGTGTCTCACCGGCTGGTGGAAGCGATAAGTGCGACCACCTCGCCTGCGCTGCGGATCGTCACCGGGGCTCCCTGGAAGTCGCGCGCGTTCCGGGTGACGAGCGCGTCCGCGCCGGCCTGCAGACAAGCGGCTACCTGGACGGCGTCCTCGAAGTCGCGCAGGCCGAGTGCGAGCGCACGTTGGAAATCTGCGGCTCGCAGCGGAACGACCTCGAGGATGTCGAGCAGATCGCTCACCGCGCTGCCGGCCCGCGTCCGGTCCTTCTCCCGCGCGACGATGTAGTGGACCGTGGTGAGCGAGTGACCACTGACGAACCCTCGCACGCGACCGGCCGCGATCAGATCCAGGAGCAGCGTTGCGTCATCGGCCCAGGGTGCACGATCGAGGATGACGTCCAGCAGGACGTTGATGTCGAGCAGCACCGCAGCGGGCACCCGTGTTTCAGCAACCTTCCGTACGCGCGGTGGCACGCGCCTACTTTCCGGTGTACTTGCGATAGAGATGCTCGCGGTAGTCAACGCGACCTACTGTACGCTTCCCCGCGCGAGAGACCGCGATCCCGCGTAGTCGCCGAACCGCCGGCGATCGTGGGCGCGGCGCGCCTCCCAGCGGAAGGGAACGCAGGAAGTCGCTCACGAGCCGTGACAGATTGGTGCCGTGGAGCTTGCTGTAGCGCTCGCCGCGGGCAATCGCCTCCGGATCGAGGGACAGGTTTTTCGGCCGTTTCGTCGATCTGGTCACCGGTGGCTCCATGCGCATACTGGGATTGACAATATGCGCATAGTGGTTGCAGGCGTCAACCGCGGCCGTGCGATCCCTCAGGCGTGATCTACCGCGAGGGATGCTCCCTGCGCCGGTCGAAGGGGGCCGACCGTCTGTCGCGCTCGCTGCGCCGCTCCACGCCGGCAGGGATCGCGCGGTCGTACGCGCTCTCGAGATAGACGCGATCCAGTCCCCCCGCCCAGTACTCGAGCGCGTCGCGATCGGGCTGTGTGGTTTCCTCTCCGGTACGCCGGAGCAGCGCGGGACCCTGCAGCGGGTGGAACTCGATCCACCCGGTCCACGTGTCGTCCACGCGGCGCGCGCCGTAGATACGCGCTTCGTACTCGATGCCGCTCTTCTCCACGCGAACGGAGTACGTGTGGATGTGCTCGGCCATCCGACGCTCCTGCAGGCATCCCCGGCCAGTGAGCGCGACTTCCGCGCCATCACGCACGGGGCACGGGAGCGTTCCGTCAGGGCACCGTGTTGCGGAGGGTTCTGCTGGCGGATGGCGCCGCAGCGCGGCTAGAACTCCCGCCGCTTCATCTCCTTGAAGAAGTGCTCGCGTTCCAGGCTCTCGTCGTCATCGTTGGCTTCCGGCTTGGTGACGGCGAGCGTCTGATCGTAGGCGCGTCCTTGCCGCGCCTTGGCCACCTTGGCGGCCTTGGCCGCGTTCTGGCGGATCAGCTTGGCGAGTTGCTTCTCGTCCACGGGGGCCTCGTGCAGGTTGAGGTCGGGATGTGGTGTGACCGTACGTATCCGGACGCGCGGCTCCTGGTGGGGCCGAGCGGTCCATGGTGATGACGATCCAGGTCGTGCGGGGATGCACGTTGAAGATGCCCGCGTGCGCATGGACGCGCCAGCTCAAGCGCCCCGGTCGAAGCTCAGCGCCATCGTGCCCCCCGGGGCGAGCGCGGCCCACTGGGCGTGCAGCGCGTCCGTGCGCGCGCGGACGGCGCGGAGCTCCTCATCGGTGAAGGTGCGCGTGCACTCCAGACGCCCCTCCTGCTCGAGCTGCCGGAGCTGCGCGTTCAGCTCCGCAGCGGTCATGACGTCCGCGCCGCCGATGCGCTCGCGGTCGAGCATTCCCACCACGTGCTCCACCAGCACCGCCTCGGCGGGGATCGGGCCGCGACTACCCTTGCCGTCGGTGTCGGCGATCTCCCACCCGCTCGCGATGAGACCGTAGAAGCCGCCGCGGAAGCCGAGCGTGGTCTCGACCGCGAAGTGCGAGAGATCGTGGAAGGGGAAGAACATCGCCTGGCGCCCGTCGTGCCGCTGCCAGGTGGCCGTGCCGTCGGGGCGCATGCAGCGCAGGACGGCCGCGCCGTCAGCGCGTTTGGCGAACTCGATGCGGAGCTCGGGGGTGGGGGGAGTGGGGGTGGGGGTGGGCACCGTTCCTCACTTGGACGGCATGATCCTCCGTCCCGGGCGACACGTGCTGCGACCTGGCCTCGCGTGAGATTGCCTGCGACGTCACTTCCTGCACGTCATCACGCTTTGGCCACTTGCCCTACGATAGCCGGAGCGCGGCGGGAAGCAAGGCGGGAGAGTGCGGGTGGAAGGAAGCGGAGGGGACAGGACTGTTGAGCGGGACGGCAGGAGTTGGCGGTTGCGGTTGGCCGTCGCGGCAGCGTGTCAGACGTGCGCGCACCGATCCGAGTGGCAACGCGCTGTGCGCGGTGGCAATGCGCTGTATGCGGAGGCAATTCATTTGCTCGAGGCGGCCCACGCGCGCCCGCTCGTGCTATCCGCGGCGCCGCTGGGATCGAGGTTGAGCGTGAGGTCGCCGCCCAAATCCAGGATCTCAATGGGTCCCAAGTCGTCGGTGATGCGGAAGCCGGTGGCGACGTAGTCACCGGCGACCTGCGAGGTGGAGAGGCCGGTGGCGTCACTGCAGGCTATAGGTGCGAATACGGTCAACCAAGCGGCGAACACGAGTAGAGACTTGCGATTGATACGCTGTCCGAAGGTAGCCATTGGGAAATTGCTGAGACGTGGGGAGGACGCCAGAGAGCGTTGAACGTGGACACATTACAACCACAGGAGACACAGGATTATCGATGCTTCCTTCGCGATTTCCACCACAGCTCGCACACCGCGGGCGCTTCGCCCGAGACCATTGGGAAGACCGATGCCTCTCGTTCCCACCCTTCCCATCACCAGCAGCATCCTCTCCAGAGCATGGTGCTTACCACGATAGTTCCTGGGTTCACTTACGGCGGCATATGTGCAGATCAGTATACCGCGCTCCACGTATGGTCGGGCGCCACGCTACGCTACACCACGTACGAGCCACGGAGGCGCAAAGAGAGCCAGCAAGGAGCAGAGCGCGCCGGAGGAGATCTCTAGCTCTTGACCAGGCGAATGAGCACGACGCGACCGCCGGCGAGCTCCGTGTTGGTCCGCAGGTCGGTACCGCTGGCGGTGAAGGGCAACTCGGGGATGAACGTGTCTTCCGGGCTCTCGATATGGACGATGTCACCCTCGAGCGTCCAGGTGCCGGTGAGATTCACATCGATGTCGCCGCCGTGGATCTCGAAGCCGGGCATGAGCAAATGGCCGGTCACCGATCCGTCATCCGCGAGGTTCAGCGTCAGCTCGCCGCCGATGTCGAGAATCTCAGTAATGCCAGCCGGATCGCTTACCCGAAAGCCCGTGGCGACGTAGTTACCGGCGACCTTCGAGACGTTGAGGCCGGTGGCGTCGCTACAGGCGGCGAGGACGAACGTTCCAAGGATCAGAAAGCACCCAAGGGAAATGGCTCGAAGCGCTGAGTTAGGATGTTTGTGATGCATGTGCCGTTTGAATGGTGAGGAGTGAATTCAGCATCCCCAAATTGGCCTTCGCCATTGCTTGTTGCAGCGAGCGGACGAGCGTGAGTGCGAGCGGAAAAATTGATAGTCTGAAGCCACGACCTATGGACATCGATATCTAAGCAGTGCTTGCGCAGAAGCGCCAAGCAGGTGAGGGGCGAGACACTGGACCCTTCATCTCGCGATGCCCTCAACGTCCCCCGAATGGCTATATCCTAGAGCAGTCTTCTGTCTCCGAGATCAGGAGCAGCGTATGATGCTCCACCCTTCGCTCAAGTCAAGCGAATAGCTATCGGGTCGGCAGCATCACTGCGCGGTATTCGTTGCTGCGTTGACTTGCGGTTCCAAGATCTCTGCAGCGGCATCGATGACCTGCTTGGCATCGAACCCGGGCGCCGAGCGCGCTCGTAGTCGTAGTACTGGCGTTCGCGTAACGGCACCCTCGCTAGTCTCAGCGACCACAATTTCAGCAGCGATACCAAGATTGCTCTCAATCATGGAGTCCGTGAGCGACGGAAACCGGGCACGCAACTGCGTCTTGACTCCTGCCCAACCAGTTGGTGTCGCAAATTGACTGATCTGGGCGAACCTTGCCTCCACAGGAGTATTCCCACGTGCCTCAATCGTACGAACTTCTATCCTGGTCGCTGATGGGCTACTGCATCCAAACGTAGGAAGCAGTAGGCACACCAGGACCCCAGCCCAAGCCTGTCTGCTGCAAAGCTGTGTCATAGGATGCTCCGGGAGAGCTGCGGTAATCGCTGGGCTCCAGAATCGCGAGCATGTGAGACTCTGGGCACGCACGTCGCATCGTCCTTTTTCGCTGAAGTGGCCCCGTGGACCCGATGGATGGATGCGCACTCACATTTCCGCTGGTATCGGGTCGGCAACTGGTGGCATCACGGGGGAGAGCCACGGATGGCTCGATGTTATCCTGACCTCTCACGTTCGGGGTCGTCCGGAATTCTCGTGCGGTCCATGGCCCGCGCCTGGTGTCGTGCCTCGTACAGGATGTAGCCGATGAGCCCCAC
>DASSNU010000016.1:0-155691 GCA_035701265.1 Gemmatimonadaceae bacterium
GTGGGGCTCATCGGCTACATCCTGTACGAGGCACGACACCAGGCGCGGGCCATGGACCGCACGAGAATTCCGGACGACCCCGAACGTGAGAGGTCAGGATAACATCGAGCCATCCGTGGCTCTCCCCCGTGATGCCACCAGCTGCCGACCCGATACAGCGGAAATGTGAGTGCGCATCCATCCATCGGGTCCACGGGGCCACTTCAGCGAGAAAGGCGATGCGACGTGCGTGCCCAGAGTCTCACATGCTCGCGATTCTGGAGCCCAGCGATTACCGCAGCTCTCCCGGAGTCTTCTATGACACAGCTTCGCAGCAGACGGGCTTGGGGTGGGACCCTGGTGTGCCTACTGCTTCCTACGTTTGGATGCAGTAACCCATCAGCGACCAGGATAGAAGTTCGTACGATTGAGGCACGTGGGAATACTCCTGTGGAGGCAAGGTTCGCCCAGATCCGTCAATTTGCGACACCAACTGGTTGGGCAGGAGTCAAGACGCAGTTGCGTGCCCGGTTTCCGTCGCTTACGGACTCCATGATTGAGAGCAATCTTGGTATCGCTGCTGAAATTGTGGTCGCTGAGACTGGCGAGGGTTCCGTTACGCGAACGCCAGTACTACGACTACGAGCGCGCTCGGCGCCCGGGTTCGATGCCAAGCAGGTCATCGATGCCGCCGTAGAGATCTTGGAACCGCAAGTCAACGCAGCAGCGAATACTGCGCAGTGATACTACCGACCCGATAGCTATTCGCTTGACTTGATCGAAGGGTGGAGCATGATACGCTGCGCCGCAGGTACAGGCAGCACGTGACACTTCCCGATACCGCGCGAGCCTCGGCTGGACCACGTGCGAGAACGTTCTCCAACCTCGCGCCTGTCGCCGCGCCCCACCTCGCGCTACTCTTCGGGTGAGCTCGCGCCGATCGGCACGGCACGCACACGCCGGGTCCAGCGATCGGCAACGCGCCCCGACTCGACGCCCAACACGTGCCCGACGCCGTCACCCCACCCCACCAGCACCCCGAAGTCCACCCCGAGCCGAACTTCGATCCGGTCCACCGCTTCTCGGCGTGGCTGGAGCGCATGGGGAAGGCGGAAGCCACCGTCGAGGCGTATCACGCCGACGTGGCGGACCTGGTGCGCGCGTTCGCGCCGCGCCCCGCGGAGGAGCTGCTCGCCGCGGATCTCGATGCCTATCTCACCGCACGCGCGGAGCACGAGAAGTGGGCGACGTCCACGGTGCGGCGGCATCTGCACGCGATCAAGGCGTTCTACCGCTACATGGTGAGCGAGGAGCGGCTGCGCGCGCCCGGGCCCGCGGAATCGCTGGCCGAGCCGGTGCTCGAGAGCGCGGAGCCGTTCGTGATCTCCGAGGACGATGCGAACCGGCTCTTCTCCTATCTCGAAGCGCGTGCGCGGCGTGACGACGGCGCCGCCGAACGGATGGATCTTGCGCTCTACGGGCTCTGCTACCACGCGGCGCTGCTCATCTCCGAGGTGGTGGGGCTCGCCACCAGCGCCGTGCACGGGGGCCCGGAGGTGATGCGGTTGGAGGTCGTGGGGCGCCGCGGCGAGGAGAGCACGGTGCGCGTGGAGCCGCCCGCGTCGCGGTGGATCGCGCGATGGCTGGCCGAGCGTCCCGCGCCGCGCTACAAGCGGCATCGCCCGTTCGTGTTCATCCATCCGCGCACGCGCGTGCACACGTCGCGGCAGCGTGCGTGGGACCGGCTCAAGCGGTTGGCAGCCGCGGCGGGTCTCGACGACGAAGTGGCCGCGCGGATCACGCCGCACACGCTGCGGCACTCGCGCGCGGCGCGGCTGGTGGAGCGCGCGCAGGGAGTGGCCGAGGTGCGCGAGGCGCTGCGGCAACGCTCCCCGCGCCACGCGGCGAAGTATCTCGCCAGCCGGGCACCACTCACCGGTCGAGCACCGATTACCGGCCGAGCACCAACTTCCGGCAACGCGGGCGCTCGTGCTCGCCGCCCGCATGGTGCGGCATGATCCGGCGGCACGTCAGGTGAGCGCGACCGTCCCGGTGCGCAGCGCCGCGGAACCGTTGGTCGAAGCGCGCGCGCTCCGCCGCAGCTTTGCCGGCCGGCGTGCGGTGAACGACGTCTCCCTCATGCTCCACGGTGGAGAGTGCCTCGCGCTCTTCGGGCCGAACGGGGCGGGGAAGACGACGTTGCTCCGTCTCCTCGCCGGTCTCCTCAAGCCGAGCGCGGGCTCGGCGCGCGTGGCGGGCGTGTCGCTCCCCGGCGGCGCCGCGGCGCGCGCGGTGGTGGGGCTCATCTCGCACCAGACCATGCTCTACGGCGCGCTCACCGCGGCGGAGAACGTCGAGCTCGCCGCGCAATTGCACGGCATGGCGAACGCGCGCGACGCCGCCGTGGCCGCGCTCGAGCGGATGCGCATCGCGCACCGGGCGCAGTCGCCCGTGCGCTTCCTGAGCCGCGGGATGCAGCAGCGCGTCTCGATCGCCCGCGCGATGGTCCACGCGCCGCGTGTGGTGTTGCTCGATGAGCCGTACACCGGGCTGGACGCCGGTGGCGCGGCAGCGCTCACTGAGCTGCTGCAACAGCTCCGCTCTTCCGGCGCCGCGCTGGTGTTGGTGACGCACGCGCTGGCCGAAGGGCTGGCGCTCGCCACGCACGCTGGGATCATGCACGGCGGGCGGCTGGTGCGCACGGAGCCGCGCGAGGCGATCGATGCGTCCGCGTATCCCGATCTCTACCGGGAGCTCACGGCCGGTGAGCAGTAGCGCTCCTGTGGACGGGACGCGCGGCGCACGCGCACACGGCGGTGCGGAGGCGGACGCCACCCGGCCGGCCGCCGCGCCGCGCGTTCCCGGCCTCCTCGCCACCGCGCTCATCATCGCGCGCAAGGATCTCGCGATCGAGTTCCGCACGCGCACGGCGTTCTTCTCCGCGCTCGTCTTCGCGCTGCTCGGGATCGTCGTCTTCTACTTCGCGTGGGATCCCACGTCGGTCGCGGCGTTCGAGCTCGCGCCGGGTGTGCTCTGGGTCATCTTCACCTTCTCGGGACTCCTCGCGCTGCAGCGGTCGTTCTCCCTCGAGCTCATGGACCGCGCGATCGACGGCGTGCTCTCCTCTCCCGCGCCGCGCGAGGCGGTGTATCTGGGGAAGGTGATCGCCAACCTGGTGTTCGTCGGCGCGGTGCAGGTGGTGGCGATCCCCGCGGTGGGACTCTTCTACAACGTCCCCCTCGCCCCGGTGGCCGGCGGGCTCGCGTTGGTGGCGGCGCTGGCGGCGGTTGGTCTCGTGGCGGTGGGGACGCTCTTCAGCGCGATTACCGTCAACACACGCCTCTCGGAGCTGCTCCTTCCGGTGCTGTCGCTCCCGTTTTTCGTGCCGATCGTCGTTCCCGCCGCGCAGAGTACGGCGCGGATGCTCGCCGGCCGGCCGGTGGCGGAATCGCTCCCCTGGTTGAAACTGCTCATTGCGTTCGACATCGTCTTTCTCATCTCCTGCGCGCTGGCATTTCCGTACACCCTGGAGGAATGAGTGGCACGTGCGTCGCACGACGCAACCCCGTCACTGACCACGGGACTCGATGGCCTCATGCTGCTGGCAGTGCTCGCGGTGCTCGCCACCGTGGTGCGCGCCGCGGAGTTCACCCCCATCGAGGCCAATCAGGGGATCGCCCAGAAGATCTTCTACCTGCACGCCCCCGCGGCGTGGGTGGCGTTTCTCGCCTTCGGTCTGGTGGCCATCTCCGGCGCGCTCTACCTCTGGCTACGCGACATCCGCCTGGACCGCTTTGCGGAGAGCTCCGCGGAGGTCGGAGTCGTGTTCACCACCGTGGTGCTCATCACCGGGCCGCTGTGGGGAAAACCGGTGTGGGGGACGTGGTGGACGTGGGATGCGCGTCTCACGCTCACGCTCTTCCTCTGGTTCGTCTACGTGGGATATCTGGTGCTCCGCGGCGCGCTGGAAGATCGCGCCGCGCGCGCACGCTACGCGGCGGTGCTCGGCATCCTGGGCGCGCTGCTCATCCCGTTCATCCACCTGAGCGTCTATCTCGTCCACACGCTGCATCCGCAACCGATCGTGCTCAAGCCGTCGCGTCCCTCACTGCCGAACAGCATGCTCTGGACGTTGCTCCTCGCCTTTGTGGCGTTCACACTGCTGTACATCGCCTTCGTCCGGCAGCGCTACCGGCTGGCATCGCTGCGCGACGCGGCGGATGCCCTGGAGCACGAATGATGCAGCCCGTCCCGCAGAACGCGGCGTACTACCACGCCGCCTACGTCGCCGCGCTGGCGATCTACGCCGCGTACGCGCTCTCGCTTCGCATCCGCGGGAACCGCGCGGTGGAGCGGCTACGCACCCTCACCGCGCACCGGGAATCCGGAACGACGGAACGCGCTCCGTAGACGGCACCGTAGTCCCCGCATTGTAGCTCCGGTGCCGGAGCGCCTGCTTCATAGCGGCTGCTTCGTACCTCCCGCGTCGGAGCTCCCGCTTTGTAGCCCGAGTCGCGCTGTTACCGCCGCGTACCGCGCCTCGGGGCTCCGTACGCGTGCCGGGCGGCGGTAGCCCGGTTGTTGCGAGAGCGAATCCGGAGAGATCGTGCCGGCGCTGCGCCTCGCGTGTGTGCCGCCGGTGCGCCACCGATGCCTCCGGCACGCCATGAAGCTCGTCATCTTCGGACTCTCGGCCAGCTCGTCCTGGGGAAACGGCCACGCCACGCTCTGGCGGGGGATGGCGCGCGCGCTCGCCGCACGCGGGCACGACCTCGTGTTCTTCGAGAGGGATGTCCCCTACTACGCGGCGCACCGCGATCTGTGGACGCTCCCCGGCGGCGGGGAGTTGGTGCTCTACCCGTCGTGGGACGACGCGCTGCCGCTCGCGCGCCGGCACCTCGCCGAGGCGGATGCGGGCATCGTGACGTCGTATTGTCCCGACGGCGTTGCCGCGTCGGAGCTCGTGCTCTCGTCTGCGGCGCCGGTGCGCGTCTTCTACGATCTGGACACGCCGGTCACGCTCTTCCGTCTGCGAGAGGGGCTGGACGTTCCCTACCTCCCTCCGTACGGACTGGGAGAGTTCGACCTCGTGCTCGGCTTCACGGGCGGCAGCGCGCTCCACGAGCTGCGCACGCGGCTGGGTGCGCGCGTGGTGGCGCCGTTGTACGGAAGCGTGGATCCCGATGTCCATCGCGCGGTCGCTCCCGTGGATGCTTACCGCGCGGAGCTGTCCTACATCGGGACGTACGCCGCCGACCGGCAGGCAACGCTCGAGATGCTCTTTCACCGCGCCGCGCAGCGTATGCCCTCGCGCCGTTTCCTCCTTGCCGGCGCGCAGTATCCCGCGGATTTCCCGTGGGCGGAGAACATCTTCTTCGTCCGGCATCTCCCGCCCGCGGAGCACGCAGCCTTCTACTGCTCATCGCGTCTCACGCTGAACGTCACGCGCCAGGCGATGGCCGAGATGGGGTGGTGTCCTTCGGGACGGCTGTTCGAGGCGGCGGCGTGCGGCGTGCCGGTGCTCACCGACGGATGGGAGGGGCTGTCGGAGTTCTTCGAGCCTGAACGGGAGGTACTGGTCGCGTCGTCCACTGCGGATGCGATCGCCGCGGTGGAGCGCAGCGACGCGGAGCTCGCGGTCATCGGGCGCAGCGCGCGCGAGCGGGCGTTGGGATCGCACACCGCCATGCACCGCGCCGCGGAGCTGGAGAACCTGCTGGAGCGCGCGCGCTCGTCGAGCGATCGGCTCGCCACCGCTCCATCGCTCCTCTCCGTGGGAGGAGCTGCATCACTGGGAGCAGAGGGGCGCGATGCGCTCTGACTCCGGACGTGACGATGCCGTCATGCGCGCGAGGGTGGAGGATGCGGGGGCGTTGCGGCGCGCGGCGGAGTCCGGTCATGCGCGCACGGTGTGGGGGGTGATCCCCGCGGCAGGTGCGGGGAGTCGGATCCAGCCGCTCGCCTTCTCCAAGGAGCTGCTCCCGGTGGGGAGTCGCATGGAGGACGGCGTGGAGCGTCCCCGCGCGGTGAGCGAATATCTGGTCGAGCGCATGCTGCTCGCCGGCGCCACGAACATCTGCTTCGTCGTCTCGCCGGAAAAGACGGACATCGTGCAGTACTATGGCGGGAGCGTGGGGAGCGCGCACGTCTGCTACACCGTGCAACCGGTCCCGGCCGGGCTGTGCGATGCGATCTTCCGCACGCGTGCTCTCGTGCGTCCCGCTGATGGGGTGATCGTGGGACTGCCGGATACCGTCTGGTTGCCCGCCGACGCGTTGCGCGCGCTCCCGGCCGACGTGCTCGCATTCCTGCTCTTCCCGGTGGATCGTCCCGAGCTGTTCGACGCGGTGCTCACCGAGCCGGGCGGGGGCGTGCGCGAGATTCAGGTGAAGCGCACCGAGCCGGACTCGCACTGGATCTGGGGCGCGTTCGCGATGCCGGGGCACGTGCTGGCCGAGCTCGGCGCGTTGTGGGACGAGCGTGGGCATCGCGATGAGTACTTCGGTACGCTGGTGAACGCGTACCTGGAGCGCGGCGGGAGCGCTGTGGGCGTTCGCGCCGGGCGCACGTACGTGGACGTGGGGACGTTGCACGGGTATCGACGCGCGATCGATGCGCTGGAGGGGGCGCAGCGCGAGTCGGCGCTCCGCGAGGCGGGTGACGTGCCCCGCCCCGGCGGAACACCGTTCGCGCGCGCCGTGGGGCACCCCGCGCCGTAGCACGATCGAGCGCGACGCGCGGCCGCGCGCCATGTCCCCCATCGCCATCGACCCCGCCCGCCACGCACACGGCCGCCACGCACACGGCCGCCGCGCGCGGCGCGTCAGCGTCCCGACGTCACCCGATCGCGCCCGCCGCTCGACGTCCGACGCCCGGACGTGCTCGCGTTCTCCCGCTCCGTGTGCCGAGGAACCTCGCGCTCCTCATCGCGCCCGAACAGCTTGTCGAAGAAGCCGTGCTCCACGTGCAGCTCGTTGTGCACGTCGCGCACGCCGAAGACGTCTTCCGCCAGGTCTTCGGCCAGCCGCTTGGCGTGACGATCGTCCACCGTGCCGGTGAGCGTCACCTCTCCATTCTCCACCTTCACCTCCACGCCGCTGGCGTCCAGCTCGGGGCTCCACGTCAGCCGGTCGTTCACATCCTCGCGGATGCGCTCGTCGCTGCGCGTGTAGCCGCGCGGTCCCCGCCCCGCGTAGTTCGATCCCGCGCGCGACCGTTCGGCGGACGCACCGTATCCGTAACCGCCGTAGCCGTACCCGGTGTACCCGCGATAGTCACCGTACGCGCCGTACCCACCGAACGACGGGCCGTATCCCACGCCATAGCCGTAGCCGCCGAAATTCGGCTGCGCGGCGCCCCATCCTCCTCCGTACCGCGCGCGCCAGTCGCGCGGCTCATTCTCTCCCCAGTGTTGCGTGCCGTACCCCCACCACTCTGGATTCCGCGACGCGTATGGGCCGCGATCGTACTCCGTGCCGTAGTACCGGTTCGCGTACGCACGATCGCCGTAGCGCGGACGATCGTCGGAATATCTGTCGCCGGCGTTCCAGTTGCCGGAGCGATCGTAGTCGCCGCGCTCGTTTCTCTCGCGATCGTAGTCTCTGTTCGCCATGGTGTACCCTCCGTCATCGGCGCGCCTGCACGCGCGTGAATGCCTTCGTGGCGCCGCCGGAGAGAGGGCCCGCGCGGCGCGACCGGGACTGGCCGGCAGCATCAAGGCACGTACCGCAACGCGCTGCGGACACCGACTCGCCCACGGTCGGCGTGGAATGCGGCTCGCATCGTGGATGCAGTGCGGGACGTAGTCGGCGTCCCCAGGATGCGCGATCGCCCCCGCGGCGCGGCGAGGGCGATGCGATGTGCGCGCAGGCGAGGGCGATGCGGGGTACACCTGCGATCTGGCAGCGACGACGCCGGGGGCCGGCGCGCGCTGCTGTGCGCGCTACGGTGCCGAAGCAGCGCGTTCAGCGGGGGCGAGCAGCGCCGCCGCCTGTGACACGAGCTCCGCTTCGCGCAACAGGGCATCGCTCACGCGCGCCATCTCGTGCTGCGCCTCCTTCCACTGCTTCTGCTCGATCGCCTCGCGCACGCCGGGCATGGTCTTGACGCCGTAGCCCGTGTAGTAGCCAGGCGCGTACAGCAGGTGACGGAACCACGGACGGCGCGGCAGCCCCGCGCTGTCGGTCAGCACGCGCTCCGATCGGAGAAGGAGCGCGTTCAGTCGCTCCAGCGGACGCGACGCGAGCGCCGAGCTGTCGGAGAGGGAGCCGAGCGCGCGCTCGTAGCGCCCCGCGCTCCGTGTGAGCGAATCGGCGGCATCGAGCAGCGCGTCGAATGCCAGGCGCGGGGGGAGCGGTTCCGTTTTCGGCGGCACGGTGGGTTCGCGTGGATCCATGGTCGCCTTGAAGACGCCCTCCTCGATCTCGCGATTGCGCTCGGCCGTCTCCTTCGCCTGCGTCTCGGCCAGCGTGCGCAGCTCACCGGCGTAGCCCTGGACCGTCTCCGCCAGATCGGTGAAGTCGTACGGGAGAAGCTGTGCGTCGGCCAGGCGCATCACCGCGGTGCCCACCGTCTGTGCGAGCGCGCGCCCGTACACGAAGGACGTGTCGGAGAAGTGCGTGTACCAGTAGAAGTCATCGTACACCGAGTGGTACACGCCCCCGCCATCCTCGCCGCCGAAGCCGAGGGCGAGCGATGGGATGCCCAGGTGCTGCACGAAGGGCGTGTAGTCGGAGCCGGAGCCCAGCGCACCGATGCGCAGATCGGCGCGCGAGCGTGCCTCCTGCCGCGCCTCCCCGCCACTCGCGATGCGGCGCAACTGCGTGCGCTTCCACACGCTGAGCCCGGTCTCGGGGTCCTCGATGTCGCGCGCCACGCCGTTCAGGAACTTCTCCAGCACGTGCGAGCCGCTCGCGTTCAGGAATCCGCGTCCGTTCCCGTCGGTGTTGATGTAGATGACCGCGTGCGCGGCCAGCTCGGCGGCGTGTGCCTCGGCCCACTCGGTGGAGCCGAGCAGGCCGGGCTCCTCGCCATCCCACGCCGCGTAGATGATCGTGCGCCGCGGCTGCCACCCCTGCTTGCGCAGCTCGCCCATCGCGCGCGCTTCCTCGAGGAGCGCCGACTGGCCGGCGATCGGATCGCCCGCGCCGTTCACCCATCCGTCGTAGTGGTTCCCGCGGATCACCCACTGATCGCCGGTTCCCTGGCCCGTGCCGGGGATGCGCGCGATCACGTCGTGCAGGGTGCGCATGTTCCAGTCAGAGCGCACGCGCAGGTGCACGCGCGCGGGGCCGGGGCCAAAGTGGTAGGTGATCGGGAGCGCGCCGCGCCAGCTCTCCGGCACGGTGCGCCCGCCCAGCGCGGCGAGGAGCGGTTGCGCATCGCCATACGAGATGGGGAGCACCGGGATCTTGGTGAGCGTCAGCGCGTCCTTTACCGCAAGGCGGTGCGCGTCCTTCGTTGCGCCCACTCCGGGCGTGAGGGGATCGCCAGGATAGGTGGGCATGTCCATCACGCTGCCGCGCTGCACGCCCTGCCTGGGGCGGTACGGTCCCTCGGGAAAGACGTCGCCGCGCGCATAGCCATCGTCCCGTGGATCGGAGTAGATGATCGTCCCCACCGCGCCGTGCTCTGCAGCCAGCTTGGGCTTGATGCCGCGCCAGGAGCCGCCGTAGCGGGCGATGACGATCGCCCCCTTCACCGAGATGCCGTTCCGCTCCAGCACCTCGTAGTCCGCGGGAATGCCGTAGTTCACGTACACCAGCGGCGCGGTCACATCGCCGTCTGCAGAATACGCGTTATACGTGGGGAGCTGCTCGCTCTGTTGGGAGGACGTGGGATCCTGCGGGAATGCGGGCTCACGCAGTGTGGCGGTGAAGTGCGTGGGCGCCACCAGCTCCACCACGCGCTCGCGCGGCGTGGGGAAGAGCACGTCGAAGCTCTCGATCTGAGCGTCCCACCCCCACTCCTTGAAGCGCGCCAGCAGCCACTGGGCGTTCTGCTGCTGGTACGGCGAGCCCACGTGATGCGGGTGTGCGGAGAGGAGGCGCATGCTCTCCCGCATCCGGTCCGGGCTCGGGATCGCGCGGAACTTGTTCTCCCACTCGCGCTCCACGTGCGACGACTGGGCGGTGTAGCCGCGCAACGTCGGCGGATCGGCGGACGGGAGAGCGAGAGGGAAGGGGAGGATGACAATGCCGGAGACGGCAGCGAGCATCCAGGCGGCGGACGTGCGCATGCGGTACCTCGGTGTGCGGGGGCTCGGTGAGCGCCGCGGCGTCGCTCGGGCAGCACGACTCCGTGGACGGGGCCTCGTGCCCGGCGCGCGCGCCGTAGGAGCCATCATACGCATCCCGGCGTGCGCCCGATAGGTCACCCCGGCACACACGCAAGGCGCCGCACGGCGTTCACATGGAAGCGTCTACGCGGGCGTGTGCGGAGGGCGCCGAGCATCCGGGCCCCGCGCGCGCGATCAGTGCTGTGCGTACAGATGCTGGCGGGTGAACGGTAGCGAGACGCGTCCGTTCAGTGGTTTCGCGAACAGCGTCTGGTTGATGTTGATGGCGCCCGACTCGAAGTACAGCGCCGCCCCCGCCATGTAGAGCTGCCACACGCGCACCACCGCGTCGCCCACCTGGCGCACGGCCGCGTCGCGCTGTGCCTGCAGGCGGTCGACCCACCGGCGCAGCGTGAGCGCGTAGTGCTCGCGCAGATTCTCCACGTCGCGCACCTCGAAGCCCGCGCGCTCGGCCACGAGATTCATCCGGCTCACGGGAACCAGCTCGCCGTCGGGAAAGACGTACGCGCGCCGGAAGGAGCCCGGCTGCACGAGCGCGGCGACGATGGCGCGACGCCAGAGCGGCGTGCGCGCGCCAGTGGTAGCCATGCGGTGGCCGCCCGCCGCGCCGAGGCGCTCCACCGCGGGGCGGGGCGCGAACGCCGCAACCGCGTGATCGCGCCCCGTCTCGAGCGCGGTCGCGTCATGCGCGCGAGTGATGGACGATGAGAGCTCCCCTCGCTTGCTGGCATCACGCGTGGCGCCGCCGAGTGCGAGGTGGAGCGGCAGATCGGAGGCGGCGCGCGAGATGCCGTGATTGAGAAAGAGCCCGCCCGGGTGCAGCAGTTGGAAGACGTGCGCGAAGTACTCGGCGAGATGGCTTCCGCCCACGTGCTCCACC
This sequence comes from Gemmatimonadaceae bacterium, assembly GCA_035701265.1. Lineage (GTDB taxonomy): Bacteria > Gemmatimonadota > Gemmatimonadetes > Gemmatimonadales > Gemmatimonadaceae > DASSNU01. Next base: position 11,157 of record DASSNU010000016.1, read on the forward strand.
ATCCCGACGCTCACCACCTTGTCGAACCGCTCCCCCTGGATGTCGCGGTAATCCTGCTGCCTGATCTGCACGCGATCGGTGAGGGAGCGCTCGGCCGCCCAGCGTGTGGCGTGCGTCATCTGCTCGCGGCTCAACGTCACTCCGGTCACGCGGCATCCCCACCGCTCGGCCGCGTACAGCGCCAGCCCGCCCCATCCGCAGCCGATGTCGAGCAGCCGCTCTCCGGGCTGGAGGCGGAGCTTGCGGCAGATGTGCTCGAGCTTCTGTTCCTGCGCGACGTCGATGTCCTCGCGTCCCGTGCGGAAGTACGCGCAGGAGTACTGCCGGTTGCGGTCCAGCCAGAGCGCGTAGAAGTCGTTTCCCACGTCGTAGTGGTAGCGGATCGCCTCGCGGTCCCGCGCGCGGGAGTGGAGCGTGCCGTGCAGGCGTGCCCGCGAGCGCGCCACCGCTGCTCGCCGCTGTGGCGTGCCGGCGTTCGGGGGAGACGATGCCGATCGACCGTGCGCGTCGTGCGTGTCTGCGGCTGCTGCAGGCTCCGCCGGTGCTGCCGCTTCCTGCGGCGCCGCCGTGGCAGCAGCGCGAGCGGCACGCACGCGCCCGGGAAGGCGCGGCAGTCGTATCACGTCCCATGCAATCGATGCGAGCTCGCGCATCCGCCATGGCCGGTCGAGCGCGCCGCCCAGCAGCGCGATCGCCTCGTGCACGTCGCCGTCCACATCGATGTGCCGTTGCACATACGCTTCGCCGAACGACCGCTCCACGGGCGGCCGCAGCAGGCGGCGCAGGACGGCCGGGTGATGCAGCCGCAGCGTGAAGCGTGCGTCGCCGTCGGCTGGGAGGAGCGTGGCGTCCCAGAGCTGCACGCTGAACGGACGCGGCGCGGGGAACAGGCGATCGATCACGCGCCGCGCGCGAGCGACGACGCGCTTGCGGCGGTGTTCAGGCGTGGGCGACATCGGGACCTCTCCGGGAGCAGTGCGGTCAGACCGCGCCGTGGAACGGCGCGCGACAACGGAGGCTGCACGAAGGGTGCCGCGAGCGGCGCGATCAACCTCCCGCACGTGGCGCGTCGGCGTCCGCGCCGCGCGCCGTGCCGCCGCGCGCCGTGCCGCCGCGCGCCGTGCCGCCACGCGCCGCGCGCGCGGCCGCGCGCTGGAGCCGCGCGAGGTACATCGCGGCCGCGAGCCGCCGCGCCGGGCCCACCATGCGGAGCTCCACCGACGTGGCGCCGTAGAACACGATGCCGCGCCGCGGCCCGAGTGAGATGGCGCACGGTACGGCGGGCGCCGCGCGGTACGGGGTGCCGAGCCCCGCCGGAAGCGGCTCGACGAAACGTCGCGCCAGGTAGGCGCCCTGCCGGATCGCGTCGTCGGCGCGGCGCTCCACGTCGCGCGGCTCGCCGCGCTCGTCCACGATGCGCGCGGCCTCTCCGGCCGCGTACATGCCGGGCGCCGTGGCGACATCGAGGTACGGGGTGACGGAGATCTGTCCGGAAGGCGCGCAGGGGAGCGCGAGCGTCGCGACGAGTGGCGATGGGCGCACGCCCGCTGCCCACACCGCCACGTCGAACGGGAGCGCGATGCTCTCGTCCAGGAGCAGGCGGTCGCCATCCAGCCGGCGCACCGCGCGTCCCACCAGCACTTCGACTCCCAGCTCGCCGAGCACGCGGCGCACGCGCCGCGCGGGTGCGGCGTGCACGCCAGGCAGGATGCGCTCTGCGCGCTCGACGATCGTGACTGTCACGCGCGCCCCCGCGATGCGCGTGCAGGCGAGCGCCGCTCCCCACTCCACGCCGGAGAGCCCCCCGCCCACCACGACGACGCGCACCATCCCCGAGCGCGTGGCGTGCAGCACGCGCAGCCGCTGCCGGAGCGCGAGCGCGTCCTCCACCACGCGCGCCGGCATCACGCGTCCGTCTCCCTCGAGCGCGGCAGGAACATCGCGCGCGCCACCGGTCGCGAGGACCAGCCGGTCGTACGGCACGACGAGACCGTTGGCCAGGTGCACGACCTTCTGCGCGGCGTCCACGCGCGTCGCGGCGACGGCGTGCCACTGCGCGCCCAGTGCATCCAGGTGCGGCGCGAGCGGCAGGCGGAGCGCGTCCAGCGACTGTCCGTCGCCAAGCGCTTCGTGCGCGAGCGGACGGTACGTGTGATCGGGGCGCGGCTCGACGACCGTCACCTCACCCGGGCGGAAGCGGCCGCGCGCGCGCGCCAGCCCGTGCAGGAGCGCGAGCCCGGTGAAGGAGCATCCCACGAGCACCGTGCGTCGGGCGTGCGCGGCCGGGGGTGCCGTGTAGGGGGGGAGCGAGACCTCGTGATCCGTGTGCGCGGGCCGATCCTCCCGGAGAGCGCGGTGGGTGCCGTGGCGCGAGGACCATCCCCGCGCGCCGTTGAGTTTGCGTCCACGCACGGGCATCTTCGCTGGATGCCCGTTTCCGCTTCATCTGCCGGCTGCTCTCCATGAGCGCCCGCGGCATTGTCTACCTGGTGGGCGCCGGCCCCGGCGACCCGGGGCTCCTCACGGTGCGCGCGCGCGAGCTGCTCGACGACTGCGATGCCATCGTGCACGACGCGCTCGTCAACGCGGACATCCTGCCTGCGCCGGGCTCATCGCGCAAGGAGGCGCCGGAGCTGCACTTCGTGGGGAAGCGCGGCGGGGCGCCCTCCACGCCGCAGGAGGCGATCACCGCGCTGCTCGTGGAGCTCGCGCGCGCGGGGAAGCGCGTGGTGCGCCTCAAGGGGGGCGATCCGTTCGTGTTCGGGCGCGGGAGCGAGGAGGCGCAGGCGCTCGCCGCAGCCGGGATTCCCTTCGAGGTGGTGCCAGGGGTGACGGCCGGAATCGCCGCGAGCGCGTACGCGGGCATTCCGGTCACGCATCGCGGCGTGTCCACGTCGGTCACCTTCGTGACCGGACACGAGGACCCGGCCAAGGGAGAGAGCGATACCGACTGGAGCGCGCTCGCACGCGCCGGGGGAACGCTCGTGCTGTACATGGGCGTCGCGCGTCTTGCGCCCATCATGGATGCCCTTCGCGCGGGGGGACGGCCGGGGAGCACGCCTGCGGCTGTCGTCGAGTGGGGAACGTACCCGCGCCAGCGCACGGTGACGGCGACGGTGGACACGATCGCCGAACGCGCGGCGGCGGAGGGAATCTCGGCGCCGGCCATCACGATCGTGGGCGGCGTGGTTGCGCTGCGCGAGGAGATCGCCTGGTGGGAACGGCGCCCGCTCGCCGGCCGCCGCGTGATCGTCACCCGCGCGCGCGATCAGGCGTCCGTGCTGGTGGCGCGGCTCCGCGCGCTTGGCGCGGAGGTGATCGAGGCACCGGCCATCCGCGTGGAACGCGTCCATGGCGCCGATGTGGAGCACGCGCTCGGTGCGCTCGGCTCCTTCGACTGGGTGGTCTTCACCAGCCAGAACGCGGTGGTGCACTTCTGGGAGGCGCTGCGCGCGCGCGGGCGCGACGCGCGTGCCTTCGCCGGCGCGCGTGTGGCCGCGGTGGGGCCGGCTACCGCGGACGCGCTGATTGCCTGCGGGATCTCCGCCGACGTGCTCCCCGAGCGGTTCGTGGCGGCGGAGCTCCCCGCCGCGATGGCCGCGCAGGGAGCGCTCACCGGCGCGCGCGTGCTCTTTCCCCGCGGGGCGAGCGCGCGCGACACCGTGCCTGCGGCGCTCCGGGAGATGGGCGCGACCGTACTCGAGGCGTGCGTCTATCGCACCGTGCCGGGCGACGCGAGCGATGGGGAGGGCACGACGCTGCGTGCGGAGACGCAGGCCGATCTCGTCACCTTCACCTCCAGCTCCACCGTGCGGAACTACGTGGAGCGCGTGGGACGCGAGCACGCAACGCGCATTCCGGCGGTGTCGATCGGTCCCGTCACCAGCGCGACTGCACGCGAGATGGGAATACCGCTGCACGCGGAAGCGAGCGAGGCGACCATCGACGCGCTGGTGGACGCCGTGGTGCGCGTGCTGCGGCGTGATGGAGGAGACGCATGACGCCCTCGCGTGGCAGCGCTGGCCGCGGCGCGGGTAATGGCACCGCGGGGCGGAGCGCGCGCGCTTCATCGAGCCGGAGTGCGGAGTCGCGCGAGAGCGCGGCGTTGCAATCCGATGTCGTGCGCATCGCCACGCGCGGCTCGGAGCTGGCGCTGCGGCAGGCGCGCATGGTGCAGCACCGCCTCGAGGCGCAGGGGTGCGTCGCGGAGCTCGTCACCTTCCGCACCACCGGCGATCGCAAGCTCGATGAGCCGCTGAGCGCGATCGGCGGGAAGGGACTGTTCACCGCCGAGCTGGAACGCGCGCTCGCCGCGGGGAAGGTCGACTGCTGCGTGCACTCGCTCAAGGATCTCCCCACCGAGATGCCCGCGGAGCTTCCGGTGGTGGCCATCCTCGAGCGCGAGGACCCGCGCGACGTGCTCGTGGTGAACGACACGATCGTGGCCGAGGGGATCGCCGATCTGCCGCGCGGATCGCGCGTGGGGACGTCGAGCCTGCGGCGGCGCGCGCAGCTTCTGCATCTGCGCGCCGATCTGGACGTGGTGGACCTGCGCGGCAACGTCCCCACGCGCCTTCGCAAGGTGGATGACGGGCAGGTGCACGCCGCGATCCTCGCCGGCGCGGGGCTCAAGCGGCTGGACGTGCAGCAACGTATCGACGCCTGGCTCGATGCGCCGGCGTGGCTCCCCGCTGCGGGGCAGGGCGCGGTGGCCGTGCAGGCGCGCGCGGACGACACGCGGATGGCTGCCCTTCTCGCTCCCCTCGACCACGCCGCCACGCGCGCCGCAGTGACCGCCGAGCGCGCGCTCCTCGCCGCGCTCCAGGGAGGGTGCCAGGTGCCGATCGGCGCACTGGTGATCGAATCGCCCACCGGCGGCGTGCTGCATGCCTTCGTGGCGGACGTGCGCGGAACGCGGATGGTGCGCGGCGAGCTGGCGGTGGACGCTGCCGATCCGGCGGCGAGCGGCGCGCGTCTGGCGGCGGAGCTGCTGCGGCGCGGGGGAGACGAGATTCTCTCGGAGCTGCGGGCGCTGGAGCGGGTGCCGTCGCCGCAGCCGGAGTGAAGTGGTATATCTTCCCTCCATGCCGCGCTTCCCCCTCTACCGCCCGCGCCGCCTCCGCCGCACGGCCGCGCTCCGCGCGCTCACGCGCGAGACGCATCTCGACCCGTCGCAGCTCATCCTGCCGCTCTTCGTCCGCTCCGGCAGCGGCGTCCGGCGGCCGGTCGAGGCCATGCCGGGCGTGGCGCAAACATCCGTGGACGAGATGCTGCGCGACGCGCGCGCGGCGGCGGAGGCGGGGGTGGGTGGCGTGCTCCTCTTCGGCATCCCCGACCGGAAAGATGCCTCCGGCACTACCTCGCGCGACCCCGACGGCCCGGTGCCGCGCGCCGTCCGCGCGCTCCGCAAGGAGCTGCCCGATCTGGTCGTCATCACCGACGTCTGTCTCTGCGAGTACACCGATCACGGCCACTGCGGCGTGCTGCGCGATGGCGACGTGGACAACGACGAGACGCTCGGCTTGCTGGCCGACCAGGCGCTGGTCCACGCGCGCGCCGGCGCGCACCTGGTGGCGCCGAGCGACATGATGGATGGCCGCGTGGGGGCGATCCGCTCCGCGCTCGACCGTGACGGCCGCGACGACGTGGGCATTCTCGCGTACTCCGCGAAATACGCGTCGGCGTTCTACGGTCCCTTTCGCGAGGCGGCCGAGTCGGCGCCGCGCGTGGGCGACCGGCGCGGGTATCAGATGGATCCCGCCAACGCGGACGAGGCGCTGCGCGAGGTGCGGCTGGACATCGAGGAGGGCGCGGACGCGATCATGGTGAAGCCGGCAGGGCCGTATCTCGACATCGTGTCGCGCGTGAAGGCAGCCACCGGATATCCGCTCGCCGCCTATCAGGTGAGTGGCGAATTCGCTATGATTGAGGCGGCGGCCGAACGCGGGTGGATCGACCGCGAGCGCGCGATGCTCGAGTCGCTGTTGGGCATCCGCCGCGCCGGCGCCGACATGATCATCACGTACTTCGCCACTCACGCCGCCCGCGCGCTCCGCGCCGGCACGGGTGCGCCGTAGGAGACACCACATGCGCTACCGCACTTTCCCCGGAACCGACCTCGCGGTGAGCGAGGTGGGGTTCGGGTGCTGGACGATCTCCACCGGCTGGTGGGGGGACAAGACGGATGACGAAGCGATCGCCATGCTGCGTGCCGCACACGACGAGCACGGCGTGACGTTCTTCGATGCTGCCGACACGTACGGAAACGGACGGAGCGAGCGGCAGCTTGCCACCGCCTTCCGCGGCCGGCGGCACGAAGTGGTGTACGGCACCAAGGTGGGCTACGACATCTACGATCCCGCCGCGCGCGAGGCGCGGCGCGGACAGCAGGAGCTGCCGCAGCGGTTCGACGAATCGTACCTGCGCTACGCCGTCGAGCAGTCGCTGCAGCGCTTCCAGACCGACTACATCGACGTGCTCCAGCTCCACAACGTGAAGATGGAGCACGTGCGCGAGCCCGCCATCTGGGAGACGCTGCGCGCGCTGCGCGCCGAAGGGAAGATCCGCGTGTGGGGCGCGGCGTTCGGACCGGCCATTGGGTGGCTGTACGAGGCGGTGGAGCTGATGGAGCGCGAGCCGGACATCCAGACCATCCAGATGATCTGGAACATCCTCGAACAGCACCCGGGCACGCCCATGCTCGAGGCCGCGCGCGCACACGCGGAGCACTGCTGCTTCAACATCCGCGTCACCCACGCCTCCGGCATGCTCGAGGGAAAGTACACCGAGGACACGGTCTTTCCGGAGAACGACCATCGCCGGCACCGCCCGCGCTCCTGGCTCACCAACGGCGTGAAGAAGGTGCGCACGCTCGGCTTCCTCACCGAGCGTATGACGCTCGGGCAGGCCGCGCTCAAGTGGCTGCTCGCCGAGCCGCGCGTGGTGACCACGCTCCCCAACATCTACGACGACGCCCAACTGGCCGAGTTCGCCGCGGCGAGCGACCTCGCCCCGCTGGATGAGGAGAGCATGCGGCGCGTCGCGCAGCTCTCCGCGCTCAACTTCGGCGTGGACGAGGAGCCGATGGTGTACAAGGGGACGATGACGCGCGACGAGGCGGCGGGCGCGGTGGGGAGCGCGCCCGGCCCGGCGTGATCCATCCCTGGCGCGACGTCCCGCCAGGGCGCAACCCCCCGGAGGTGATCACGGCGGTCGTCGAGATCCCCCGGGGGAGCCGCAACAAGTACGAGCTGGACAAGGAATCCGGGCAGATGCGCCTGGACCGCGTGCTCGCCTCCGCGGTGCACTATCCGGGCGACTACGGATTCGTTCCGCGCACGCTCGCCGAGGACAACGATCCCATCGATGTGCTCGTGCTCATCAACGAGCCCACCTTCCCCCTCTGCCACATCGACGTCCGCCCGATCGGCGCGCTCCGCATGCGCGACCGCGGGGAGAACGACGAGAAGATCCTCGCCGTGCCGACCAACGACCCGTACTGGGCGGAATACTTCGACATCGCCGACATCGCCCAGCACGTGCTGAAGGAGGTCGAGCACTTCTTCGCGGTCTACAAGGACCTCGAGGGGAAGCGCGTGGAGATTCTCGGCTGGGAGAAGAGCGAGCGCGCGATGGCGCTCGTCTCCGCCGCCATCAAGCGCTACGAGGCCACCTACCTGGCGGTCGGTCCGTAGCGCGCCGCGCGCGGAGTTCGGCGCGCCGCGCGCGGCTAGACGGGCTCCAGCGGTCCGTGGTCCACCGGCTCGATGCCGCGTCGCAGGAAGAGCCAGTCGTAGAGCAGCCCGGCTACGCCGCCCCCCAGCAGCGGGCCCACCCAATAAATCAGGTTGCCGGTAAAGATCCCTGAGGCGATGGCGGGGCCGAACGATCGCGCGGGGTTGAGCGACGCGCCGGTGAGCGGGCCGATGGCGAGGATCGCTGCGGTGAGCGTGAGCCCGATCGCCATCCCCCCCACGCGCGGCGCGTGCTCGTCCACCGCGGTGCCGAACACCACGAACACGAGAAAGAACGTGGCGACCGCCTCGAGCAGGTACGCCTGCGTGGAGGTGACGTTGCTGGCGACCAGCTGCACGCCCCCCATGGCCGCCCCGTACAGAGCAGCGGGGAAGAGCAGCTTGTGCAGGTACGCGGCGGCGATCGCGCCCAGAAGTTGCGCAGCAAGGTAGACGCCGGCCATCATCGGCGCGATCCGGCGCGTGAGCAGGAATCCGAACGTCACCGCCGGATTGAGATGGCCCGAGACGCGCATCGTCGCCGTCACCATCACGGCCAGGATGAGGCCGTGCGCGAGTGCGACGTCCACGAGTCCCACGTTCGAGCCGGGAATGGTGGACAGGAAGATGGCGCCGCCGCCCACGAACACCAGGGCGAAGGTTCCCACGAACTCGGCGGCGAAGTGCCGGATCGGATCTCGCATTGGTCTCGTTGATCGAGGTGTGAGTGGTGAAGCGGACGGTCGCGGCCAAGCTACGACGGACGGAGGGGCGGGGGAAGAGACGCGCGGCGGTGCGTGACGCACGGACCGGCCTCTCCCCGGCAGGAGGGCGCGCGCAGCAGCGTGCGGCGCGCGCCGCGGAGCGCGCGCAGGCGGGCGCCCCGCACGAGGGGAACGGCGCGGGCACGCTGCGCGCCGCCGATCCCACCCTCGCGCCGTCTCCCGTGCTCCTCATCACCGACAACCCCGAGCGCTACCGCGTGCTGGCGCGCACGACGCTCCGCGGGCGCCCGCTCTACCTGTGGGTGGAAGACGGCGCCCCGCAGCCGCCCTGGTCCGACGCGCTGCGCGGCGACCCGGAGGCGCCAGCCACGTATCAGCCCCTGCGCGGACGCGGCGCGATCGCCGTGGTGGACCTCGCCAGCGACGCGCGCGCCGCCGCGCTGTCGCGCGTGGTCTGCCGCGCGCTCCCGCAGTCGGCGGTGGTGGTGATCGACCGTGGCCACGGCGAGCGGCGCGTGCGCACGCACGGCGCGATCATGCGCATCGACGAGGCGGTGCTCCTCGGCGAGGCCATCGGCCACGTGCTCAAGCGCGCTGCCGCGCGGCGCCGCGTGCGCCAGCTCCGGCGCGCGCTGCACGGTGCGGGACGGTGCACCTTCCTGGTGCAGCACGATCCCGATCCCGACGCCCTGGCGTCCGCCGTCGCGTTGCGGCAGGCGCTCGGCTTCACGCCGCAGCGCGCGCCGATCGCGAGCTGCGGGTACGTCACGCGCCCGGAGAACCGCCGCCTGATTACCGAGCTGGGGATCCAGGTGCGACACGTGCGCACCGGTGACCTCGTGCATCTCGCGCCGCTCGTGCTGGTGGATGTGCAGCCTCCCTACTTTGGCGACGCGCTCCCCGATGTGGCGGCGGTGATCGATCATCACCCCAGCACGGCGCCCTACCGTGCCGGCTACCGCGATGTCCGCACGAGCTACGGCGCGAGCGCCACGATCGCCGCCGAGTATCTGCTCTCCGCGGGCGACGAGGCGCTCACCCGCCCGGTGGCCACCGCGCTGCTCTACGGCATCATCACCGACACCAAGTCGCTCTCCCGCCCCACGAGCGACGCGGACCTGCAGATGTTCGCGCTCCTCTTCACGCGCGCGGACCACGCCGCGCTCCGCCGCATCCAGCATCCGTCGTACTCCTACCGCTCGCTCGCGCGATTCGGGCGCGCGCTGGAGCGCGTGCGCGTTCGCGAGGGGCTGGCCTACGTACATCTGGGGCGGCTGCCCGAGTCGGAGGAGCACATCGTGGCGCAGCTCGCCGAGTTCTGCCTGGGGATCGACGACGCGGAGATCTCGGCGGTGTCCGGCGTGTTCGGCCGGTCGGTGGTGATGAGCACGCGCGCGTTGCGACCGGAGGCGGCGCTGGGAGATCGGCTGCTCCGCGCGTTCGGCCGCTACGGGAGCGCGGGCGGGCACGCGGTGATGGCCAAGGCGGTGATCCGGCTCGCCGCCTGGCGGCGCGATCATCGGCTGACGAGCGACGACGGCCTTGCGCGCTCCATCCACCGCGCGCTCGCCGCCGCACTGGATGCCGATGGCGAGCGGCGCTAGTCGCCGCGCCCCATCACCAGCGCCGCGTTGATTCCGCCGAAGCCGAACGAATTGGAGATCAGCACGTCGATCCGCGCATCGCGGCCGGTGTCGCGCACGAAATCCAGATCGCAGGCGTCGTCGGGCGTGTGCAGGTTCACGGTCGGCGGAATCCACCCGCGCTCCAGGGCGAGCGCGCAGATGGCGCTCTCGATGGCCCCGGAGGCGCCGAGCGCGTGGCCGTAGTATGCCTTGGTCCCGCTCACCGGAATGCGGTACGCGTGCTCGCCGAAGAGCGACTTGATGGCCACCGTTTCCGTGCGGTCGTTGAGCGGCGTGGAGCTGCCGTGCGCGTTCACGTACTGCACTTCGTGCGCGCTCAGGTGCGCGTCCTCCAGCGCGTGGCGCATGGAGCGCGCGGCCTGCGCGCCGTCCGGGCGCGGCGCGGTCATGTGATACGCGTCGTTCGACGTGCCGTACCCCAGGATCTCCGCGGAGATGCGCGCGCCGCGCGCGAGCGCCCGCTCCCGCTCCTCGAGAATGAGGACGGCGGCGCCCTCGCCCATCACGAAGCCGTCGCGCGCGGCGTCGAAGGGGCGGCACGCACCGGACGGATCGTCGTTGCGCGTGGACATGGCGCGGATGAGCGCGAACGCGCCATAGCAGAGCGGCCAGAGGGGCGCTTCCGCGCCGCCGCAGATCATCACGTCGGCGTAGCCATCGCGAATCTGCCGGAACCCCTCGCCGATCGCGATCGTCCCTGAGGCGCAGCTCATTGCGTTCGTGCTGTTGGGGCCGTGCACGCCGAACTCGATGGCGATGTTGCAGCTCGCCGCGCCGGCAAACACCATGAGCGCGATGGCGGGATCGACGTCGGCCAGGTGCCCCGTGTAGAAACGGCTGCACTGCTCCTCGGCGTACCCCACGCCGCCCAGCGCGCTGCCCATCATCGAGCCCACGCGCTCGCGGTCCTCGCGCGCGAGATCCAGCTCGGCGTCGGCGAGCGCGAGCCGCGCCGCCGACACGGCGAACTGTCCGAACCGATCGAGACGTTTGGCGCGCTTGCGCTCGAGATAGTCGAGCGGATCGAAGTCGGGCACCTCCGCCGCCACGTGGCTGCGGAAGGGAGACGGATCGAATCGCGTCACCGTGCGCACGGCCGATCGCTCCGCGCGCAACCCGGCCCAGAAGCGCTCCCGCGAGGTGCCGATCGGTGTGATGACACCGACGCCCGTCACTACCACCCGTCTCCTGTCGTGCACAATCCCTCCTCACCCAGTCGTGAGCGGTCGCAGCCGTGTGCCGGCGACCGCCGGTGCGCTCCCAATCATCGTTTCCCGCATCGCGCGGTCATGCGTGCGCGCCCTCAGCGGCCGCGGCCAGCGCGGCCAGCGTACGCGACGCGATCGCGTGGATGAACACCGGTCCGATGATCGCGCGCGCGGCCACGCCGCCCACGAGCGGCCACGCCGGACCGTCCCACACATGCACGATGCGTACACGCGTCCCGCCGCCGCCTGGCAGCGGCTCGAAGCTCCATTCCACGTCCATGCCGCGCGTGATGCCGCGCACGTGGCGAAAGCGGATGGCCCGGCGCGATGCGTCCACCGTCATCTCCGACACCCACCACGTGGGCCACCGCGCGCGTCCGAAGTCGCGCCACGCGGCCATCTCCACCGTCCCGCCGCCATCGGATGCACGGTCGAGCATCCGTACCCACCGGTAGTGTGCGAGACGCTCGGGCCACCGCTCCACCGCGCGCGCGAGCTCGAAGATGTGCCCCGGCGCGACGCGCACCAGCCGCTCGTCCACCGTCTCCATGCGCTTTCCGGTTGGAAGCGGGCCCAGCGCGCGCGTGCCGTGTGCACTACGTGGGGACGACGTCGCCGTCACGCGAAAGCCGAGTCGGCGGTGCGCCTCGATCGCGCTCCCGCCCGCGTGGCGCACCAGTTCGGCCAGCTCGCGGCGCGTGAAGCCGCGGCGCACCGATGTCACCGCGTCGTGCCGCGTGAAGCGGTGGAAGCGAAGCGGGAACGCCACCAGCCAGATCAGCGCGGCGGCCACGCGACTGCGCCGGAGATCGCACACCACCACGCGATGGCGCGCCACGCGGTGCATCTCGCGGAGCGCGGCCACGGCGGTGGCGCCGTCGAAGTGGTGGAGCAACTGCGAGCAGAAGACGATGTCCACGCTGCGGTCGCGCATCGGGATCGCGAGCGCGGAGGCGCACGCGGTGGGGAAATCGGCGGCGCTCGCGCGCGCGGCGAGCACATCGCTCCACTCGAGCCCCACCGTGCGCAGCGTCACGCCGCGCCGCGCCGCGCGCCGGCGCAGCGCGCGCGGGATGTCTCCCGCGCCGGTGCCCACATCGAGCAGCGTGACCTCGCGCGCGCCGACGACGTCGAGCACGCGATCCATCTCGACCACGGCCGCGCGCGTGCCGCCGAAGAGGGTGTTGGCACGCACGATCTCGCCCACCGAGCGCAGGCGGATGGCGGGGGGCAGATCGGGATCGTCCAGGTGCTCCCACCCTTCGCGCCGCGGCGGCGCCCACCGGTGTGCGCGTTCCCCCCACGCTGCCGGCGCGGGCGTCGCGCCGGCGCGCGCGGAGGACGCGGTCTCACCGTTCGAGCTGCGCATATCCTCCCCGGTAGTAGAGTAACGGGCGCCCCTCGCCCGCGCGCGCAGCGGCCACACGTCCCACGAAGATGGTGTGGTCGCCTCCGTCGTGGCGTGCTTCGAGCGTGCACTCCAGGTGCGCCAGCGCGTCGTCCAGGAGCGGTGCGCCGGTGAGCCCGCGCGTGAACCCCACTCCCTCGAAGCGGTCCGACTCGCGCTCGGAGAAGGCGCGCGACAGGTGCTCCTGCTCCGACGACAGGATGTTCACCGCAAAGGCGGACACCGCGTGCAGCACCGGGTGCATGGTCGCGTCGCGCTCCACGCAGATGAGCACGAGCGGCGGCTCGAGGCTGAGCGACGAGAAGGCGCTCACCGTCATCCCGTGGTCCACGCCGTCGCCATCGCGCGCGGTGACGATCGTCACGCCGGAGGCGAAGCGTCCGAGCACGCTGCGAAAGGTGGCGCTGTCGACGGCGTTCGATGTCATGGGCGGTGCGGGACCACGGATTCTCCCGGCGCGCTCGTGCCGGCGGCGCGCATGGGAGGCTCGTACCGCCGCGCGAGCGCGGGGATGAGCAGCGCGCCGAGGAAGGCCGGGTTCAACACCACGCGCGCGGGAACGAAGTCCCCGGCGACGCCCACGAACAGGTCGGCCATGGCATGGTATTGCTCGAGCGTGCGCGCCACGCGGTTCATGAGCAGCGGCCAGCCGACGGCCAGTCCCACCAGTCGCTCCACGCTCCACTTTCCTCCGAAAACGCGCCGCCGTTCCGCGTCGTACGCGCGGAGCGCCGCGTGCTCGCCGCGCGTGTCGCGTGCGCGCGCCATGGCGACGACGGCCTGGGCGAGCAGCTCTCCGCCGCGCAACGCGGTGTAGATCCCCTCGCCGGTGAACGGGTCGAAAAAATCGGCCGCATCGCCCACGAGCGCTACCCCGGGGGCCCATGCGCGCCGCGCTTGCGACGCGAACGGCCCGGTCGCCAGCACCGGAGAGACGCGCTCGGCGTGCGCGAAGCGCGGCGCCAATTGTGGGTGCGCGGAGAGCCACGCGCGCATGACGGCATCCAGTCCCCCCGCGCCCGCGGCGCGCGCGTGGCGCAGCCGGCGCGCCGGCACCACCACCGACACGTTGACCAGGTCGTCCGCACCGGACACGCGCGCGAGCCCCGCGTAGCCGTCGCGTTCCACGTGCATCTCCCCGTAGTCGCCCATCTCGCGCACGCCGCGAAAGTGCGCCACCATGGCCACGCGCCGCGGCCAGCGCCCTCTGCGCGCCAGCCTGGCGCGGCGCGCCACCACCGAGCGCAGGCCGTCGGCCCCCACCACGAGCCACGAGCGCTGCTCGCGCACGCTGCCGTCCGGCTCGCGCACGCGCACCCCGCACACGGCGCCGTGCGCATCGCGCAGGAGGTCGGTCACGTGCGTGCGCTCCCGCACCATCACGCCCGCGCGCCGCGCGCGCTCCACGAGAATGGCGTCGAGAATGCGCCGCTGGAGCGCGAGTCCGCGCGCGCGGAAGGGATGAAACGACTCGGCGCAGCCGGCGAAGCTGCCTACGAGCGTCGCGCCGCGCGGCGCTCGCACGGTCATCCCGGCCAGGTGCGCCGGGCTGGCGCTCTCCACGTCCTCCAGGACGCCAAGCGAGTGCAGCACGCGCGAGGCTTCCGGGCTCAGGTATTCGGCGCACGGCTTGTCGCGCGGGAACGCCGCGCGGTCGAGCATCGTGCTCGGGATCCCCTGCGCCGCGAGCGCGAGCGCGGTGGCGCACCCGCTCGGGCCGGCGCCCACGATCACCACCGATCGCTCCGTCACGATGGCGGAAGTGGTGCGGCGGCGCGGCGCTCCGCCGTCACGTGCGCTGGAAGGGGATCCCGCCAAGGGTGAGCACGCCGCCGACGATGCGGAAGTCGAAGCTCACCGAACCGAAATCTGGTGGGAAAAAGCTGATCGTGACCACCAACCCGTTCGTGCTCCATGACCCCGTGCTGGTGATCACGTCGCCCACGCCCGTCGTGAGATCGACCACGGTGATGGTCCGGACGGCGATCCCATCGGAGCGGAATTCCCAGACGGTCTGGGAAGACTGGATGGAGTTCGGAGTGTTGAAGATCTCCGTGTGCCTCCAGCGCCCTACGAGCTCCGGGGCGAGGTTCGACGAGCCGCCCCCGCCTCCGCCCACGCTTCCCGGCGTCCCCGTCTGGATGCCGAGGATGGCGTCCCCGTCGCACGACGCGGCACCGGCAGCGATGGCGAGGAGAGCGAGTATGCGGAGCGCGGCACTCCGCGTGGAGGGGAGCAGACGCATGCGGCAACTCCCGAAGAGGGATGGAGAGTGAGACACCTGCTCCGGATGAAAGTTGCATGCCGGTACCGGAGGGAGCGAGGTGTTCAGGCGTTGGCGATCGCCACGGCCGCCGCGGCGCCTACCAGCGTGGCCAGCGCGTTCACGCCGTCGTTGTCCAGCCAGCGGAAGCCGCCGCAGTGCACCGTTGCCTTCCCGCAGCCGTGCACCGTTCGCTCGGTCAGCGTGCCGCACCGCTCGCAGCGGCGCCGACCCTGTGCGAGCGCTCCGGCGAGCGAATCGGCCACGGCTCCCAAGAGCCCCCCGGCCACCGCCGCCATCCCCGCGCGGCCCCCCCACCCCAGCGCGATGGAGACGGCGCCGGTGAGCAGCGCGGCGGCCGCGGCGCCTCCCAACCCTGCCGCCGTCACCCCACCGGAGGTGCCGGCGCTCACCACGCGCCACGTGGCCAGGGAGCGCGGCTGCGCCGGAGAGAGGAGGCCGATCTCCGTTCCCCACGTGTCCGCGGCGGCGGCCGCCAGCGCGCCGGCAGCGGCTGCGTTCCACAGCGGCGATGGAGACGCCAGCCATCCGACCGCGGCCAGAGCGAACGCGCCCCCATTCGCCACCACCTGCGCCGCATCGCGCGGACCGCCCTTGGCCACGATCGCTCCCGTGCGTGAGCGCTTGCGCTCCGCGCCGAGCGCAGACACCGCGGCCGCCGGCAGGAAGAAAGCGAGGAGGAGCGCGGCCCAATCCCATCCGGCGGCTGCGGCGAGCGTACCGATCGGCAGGGCGGCCGCCGCGCCGCCGGGTGAGAGCGTCCCGCGCCGCACGGCGGCGGTGACGAGCACCGCGGCGAGCACCACGCCCACGCCGGCGCGCGCGATCACGTCTGCCAGCGCGCGGCCTCCTCCTCCAGCAAGGCGTCCAGCAGCCGACGGCGGAGCTCCGGCGGCGCCTTCTCGATCACGCACCGCTGCTCGAGAAAGCGCAGAAAGACGCGCTCGTACTCGAATGCCGGATGGCAGCGCGCGCACACCTCAAGGTGGCGGCGGATCTGTTCATCCACCTCCGGTGTCAGCTCGCCATCCAGAAACTCGTACATGCGCTCCACCGCCTCTTCGCAACTGCACGGCAGGGCGGTGTCCTTCCCGCTGCTCTCCTGGCTCATTCCCGATACGTTCCCTCGAGCGGACGTGATCACGCCACGCAGCACGCTAACCTGCGCCACCCGGCGTGGCGCCCGCAACCCCACGTGCGGACTCACCGTCTGAACCGCTCGCGCACCGGGGATGTTCCCGCCGCGCGCGGCCCGCGTGCGTGCGAGCGGCGCGTCGCCTTGATGCGCGGTGGGGGCACGGTTAGGTTGGGCTCTGCCTCACTCCCTCCGCATCTCTTCATGTCCACGACGGTCCACGCGCTCGTTCCGCTCAGCTTGCTCGACGCCGTCCGCCGCGTGGATTCCCCTCAGGATGAGCTCGACGCCGAGTTCGTTCCCGAGCTGCGCAACAAGCGGCTGGGGTTGAGCGATACCGTGTACGCGCAGATTCGCCGCTTCGATGCCGCCGCGCGCAAGGGACAGCGCGTGGACCACGACGAGGTGGCCGGGATCGCCAAGCTCATCGGCCGCCGGAGCGATGCGGAGTCGGTGTTCCGCGCCGCCGGCCGCCAGCTCGCGCGCAAGGTGTACGAGGAAACGGCGCCGCTCTCGCGCCAGCTCGTGGAAACGCTTCCCGGACTGCTCGCGCGCCCGCTCGCGCTGCGGCGCATACGCGCCATCGCCGCGCACTACCTTGATGGCACCATTCGCCGCGTGGGACCGTCCGTGCTGCTCGGCGTCACCAACCCCGTCACGCTGTGCACCGCCGCGCCGCCGGCGAGCGGCGAGTCGGCGGCCGGCCCGGACACGGAGCGGCGCCCCGCGTACAGCGTGGGCTGCGCCTTCTACGAAGCGTGTCTCCACGAGCTGCTGCGTCTCTACGCCGTGAGCGGCGGCACGGTGGATCACGTGCACTGTGCCGCGCGCGAGGAGGGGCTGTGCGAGTGGCGCGCCGAGTGGCGTCCGCTTCCGCGTGATGAAGCGACCGACGCCGACGAATCCTCACCCGCCGCACGGAAGGTGTCGTGATCACACCGGACACGCTCCCCGAGCTGCAGCGCACGATCGCCGCCGCCGGCCTCGACGGCTGGCTTCTGTACGACTTTCACGGCGCGAACGCGATCGCCAGCGCCATGCTCGGTCTGCGCGGCATGGTGACGCGCCGCGTGTTCGCGCTCGTGCCGCGCGAGGGAACGCCGGTGGCGATCACGCACGCCATCGAGCAGGGGCCGTGGCGCGACTGGCCCGCCGGGTGGGAGCGGCAGGTGTACAGCAGTTGGCGCTCGCTGGAAGCGGCGCTGCACCAACTGGTCGGGGGAAAGCGCGTCGCGATGGAGTACTCGCCCGGCGACGCGGTGCCGTATCTGGATCGCGTGCCGGCCGGCGTGCTCGAGATGGTGCGCGCGGCCGGCGCCGACGTGGTGTCGTCCGCCGATCTCGTCACGCGCTTCTACGCCGTGTGGACTGAGGCGGGGCTCGCCTCGCACCGCCGCGCGGCGGAGATCGTCGCGCGCGTGGCGCGCGAGGCCATGACGCTCGCGGGCGAGCGCAGCCGCACGGAGCAGCCGCTGGCCGAGCACGAGCTCCAACGGTGGATCGTGGAGCGGTTCACCGAGCACGGTCTCGAGACGGACCACGGTCCCATCGTGGCCGCGGGGGCGAATGGCGCGGACCCGCACTACGCGCCGTCCTCGTCTCGCCCGCGCCCGATCACGCGCGGGGACGTGCTGCTCATCGATCTCTGGGCACGCGAGCGCGGCGGCATCTTTGCCGACCAGACGTGGATGGGCGTGCTCGGGGAGCCGAACGAGCGGCAGACGGCGGTCTGGGAGGCCGTGCGCGACGCGCGCGACGCGGCGATCGCGCTCCTTCAGCGCCGCGCAGCGGCGCGCACTCCCACGCGCGGCGCCGAGGCGGATGACGCGGCGCGCAGCGTGATCACCGAGCGCGGCTTCGCGGCGTACTTCACGCATCGCACCGGGCATTCGATCGACGCGCGCGAGCTGCACGGCTCCGGTCCGCACCTCGACAACCTCGAGTCGCGCGAGGAACGCGTGCTCGTTCCGGGTGTGGGATTCTCCATCGAGCCGGGCGTCTACATTCCCGGCGATGTCGGCATGCGGAGCGAGGTGAACGCGTATCTGGGTGATGGCGAGCTGGTGGTGACTCCCGCCGACTACCAGCGAGAGCTCATCCGCGTGTGATGGGCGCCCCTCGCATGCCGCGCCCGGCGCGCGCACAGCCGGCCGGAGCGCACGCGGGGAGGATGGCAGGAAGGTGGTGCGTACGTGCGGGTCGGCGAGCGTGCACGATGCTGGCGCTCGTGGCGTGCGCCACGGCGACCGCGCTGTGGACGTCGGCGTGCACGCCGGGCGACGGCGTGGCGCAGCGGGACAGCGCCCGCACGGTGGGAGACACCGCCGCGCACGCGGCACCGCCGCCCTACGCCGTGACCGCACCGGCGCAGTGGGGGAGCGTGGCCGGCGTCGTCGCCGCCGACCGCGCGCTGGCGCAGGACACCACGGTGATTCCCATCGGTGCGGACAGCGACTGCGGCACCACGCTGCGCATTCCGCTCGTGGAAGTGCGCGGTGGACGACTGGCCGGCGCGGTGGTGTCGCTCGACGCGCGCGTGGGGAAGCCGCTCCCCGCGGCGCGGCGCTTCGAGCTGATGCACGCGCACTGCGCGATCGAGCCCCACGTGCAGGGGGTGCTCGCCGGCGGCACGCTCAACGTGAAGAGCGACGATGCCGCGGTGGTGGAGATGCGCTTCGCGCACCCGGAGAGCGACAGCACACTTGCGATGGTGCGCCAGACGGATGCCGGACAGGTGGTGCCCGTCACCGGACTCTTCCGGCAAGCGGGAATCATCGAGGTGACGAGCGACACGCACCCGTGGATGCGCGCGTGGATTCGCGTGTTCGATCAGCCGTACTTCGACGTGACCGACCGGCGCGGCGCGTTCCGCCTGGACTCCGTGCCGCCGGGCACGTACCAGCTCTCGGCGTGGCACGACCGGCTGGGGACGCACACGCAGACGGTGACCGTACGTCCCGGGGAAGAGACGCGGGTCACCGTCCAGTTCTGATTGGCGCGATGGACGCGGCGTGGCGCCAGGAACGGCGCCACGCCGCATCGCGGCCGGCTACGGGTTCGGGACGAGGCTCTTGTAGAGCTCAGCCACGTCGAAGCGCACCGGGTCGATCTCGTAGTAGCGGTTGTCCTCGAACCGCCCGGTGGTGGGGAAGTACGGCGGCGGCGTGGTGAGCACGCACCGGTCGTAGCTGTAGCGCTTGATGAACCCCTGTCCGGAGAGCAGCCCCACCGGGCCGCGCGCCTCCTGGATGAGCCCGCCGGTGAGGTAGAGACAGCCGCGCCCCCACGTGGTGGTACCGCACTTCGCGCCGTTCGATGGGCCGCCGGTGTAGTTCTCCACGCGGAAGGACGTGTTCAGCGCCATGATGACGGCGTGGATGAACATGTCCGTGTTGTCGTCCATGCTGTGCCACGTGCCGGCGAACTGCGGCGTGTTGAGTCCGTTGTCCGCCACCACCGCGTCGTTGCCGGCGATAATGCCGAGCATGTCGCTGCATCGTCCCGATGCGGGGTCGGTGGCGTAGCGCAGGTCGTCCACGAACACCACGTCGCCGGTGGCGTAGAGCGTGGTGCGTGCGCGCAGCACGCCGCTCACCGCGGTGGTGCCGTTGACGTAGATGACGCCCTTCACGCCCTTGTTGAGTCCGCGGTAGAGCGGGAAGAGGTACGACGCATCCCACCAGCGGCGCGAGGCGACGCGCGCATCGATGTCTCCCGTCCACCGCACCCAGGCGCCGCGCGTCCCGGTGGCGGTGAACGTCGTGTCCTCGCCCCCCTTCTGCCAGTCGGCCGCGCTGTAGCCCGCCGCGCCGTTGCGCTCGACCGCCACCAGGTGCGGGTCGCCGCCGGGGAAGCAGCGGGCGTTCGTCTCCTTCATCACGGTCGCGAACGGCTGTTTGGCTTCCTTGGTCGCGGCGCTGGAGCTCATCCCGCCGTTCTTGAGCGCGTCGATGAACCACGTGTTCGCCGCGCTGTGCACCGACGACGGGTAGAACTTGAGCGGGCCGCCCGGCGTGTCCCGGTGCCAGTCGCCGCAGTTGTCCTCGGTCATGTCGCCGCGCAGCCAGGCGCTCTGCCCCGCGCGCGCCACGTAGACGCGCACGAACCCCTCGTCCACGTCGGTGGAGTCGTTGGTGCCGTTGAGGTCGGTCGCCACGAACTCGAGCCGCATGCGCACCGTCGTCTCGTCTCCCGAGGTCGGCGCATCGAAGGCGAGCTGCCCCGCCGCCGCGTACCCCGACAGGTTGGCGAGCGTGGTGTTCGTGGGGAGCGTGATCGGCTTCACCTTCTCCTGGAACCCCTTGGCGAAGGTGCCGAACGCCTTCCCTTGAATGGTGCCCGCCGTCCCCACGTCGTCGAAGAACTTGGCGCCGCTGTTGTCGATGTGGATGTCATCGTTGGACCAGACGGGGCCGAAGAGCGCGTCGCCGCCGCCGAACC
Organism: Gemmatimonadaceae bacterium; assembly: GCA_035701265.1. Lineage (GTDB taxonomy): Bacteria > Gemmatimonadota > Gemmatimonadetes > Gemmatimonadales > Gemmatimonadaceae > DASSNU01. Next base: position 31,736 of record DASSNU010000016.1, read on the forward strand.
AGATGGTGGCGCCGTTGTTCGTCTCGCGATTCGTCCAGTACGCGAACTTGGCGAAGCTCTCCTGCGAGAGCTCCAGGCGGCGGACGAAGCGCGAGCCGCTGGCGTCGCGCGCGTCGGCCACGATGCTGGCAAAGCGGCCGAACTGTCCGCTGGTGGAGCCGGTGGGCCCCACGTAGAGGTCCACCTTCACGCCGGGAATCGGATTGCCGTCCGCGCCGGCGATCGAGCCGCCGGCCATGAGCTTCACGAAGCCCGAGTCCGGCAGCGCGTCGGGATCGTTGGCGAGACGGCTCTTGGCCATCGCCAGCGCCGCCTCCGCCGCGTACTTGAAATCGCGCTCGCGCTGGAAGTACTTCGAGACCAGCGTGGTGTGCGTGGTGAGCACGATCGCCGACATGGCGAGCGCGCTCACCGCCATGGTGAGCACGAGCACGAGGAAGAGTGCAGAGCCTCGCCGCGCACCGGTGGCGCCGGCGTTCCGCTTCACATCACGAGTGGGGGGGAACATGGGAGATCTCACGGAATGAGGATCGGACCCGCCGCGGACAGCGACGAGTTGGCGGGCGTGCAGTCCTGGGCTACGAGCCCGTACTCCCACTGCTCACCCGAAGTCACCGCGTTGTCGGTGTAGCTGTACGTGGCGAGCCCGGCCGCCACGCTGGCGAACGGCTCGCCCCAGTCGGTCGCGCCGGCAGGGCGGCGGTAGAGCGCGTACCGCTCCACATCCTTCTCGCCGCCTACCTCGTCCACGCCCGCATCCCAGGTGAGCTCCACCTGCGACAGCGAGTCGACCGACGCCTTGAGCGTGCTCCCCACGGGCGGCTCGCCGCACGAGCTCTGATTCACGAGCCCGGCGTTGAGCAGCCGAATGCCGATGTCCACGCTGCGCGTGATGCGCCCGCGATCGGGATCGTCGTACGCCCCGTCCACGTGCAACTGCACCACGCGAATGCTGTCGGTGAGCGCGGAGCGCGCGGTGTCGTCGGGGGCGCCGTGGATGGCCGCCGAATGGAAGAGCGGCAGCTTGCTCGCCGGGATCTCGATGGCGCGCCCCAGCGAGTCGGTCTTGAAGTAGCGGAAGACGGGCACGCCCTTGGTGACGATGAGCCCGGTCGCGACCACGTTGGCCGGCCGGTCGTTCACGCGGCGGTAGAGCGCGTACTCGCCGTCGTGCCCCGGCGTGGAGTCGGGCGCCACCCAGAAGGAGATCGTCTCCGCCTTGCTCTGCACGCCGGCGGCGGCGAAGTACGTGGAGTCCGGATACTTCACCGTGCTGAGCGGCAGGATGATGCGCCGCGTGCGCGGCAGCACCGTGGTGGACAGCGAGTCGATGGCGTCGTCGTAGTACACCGCCTGCGGATCCATCGGGTCGCGCGTGACGAGATCGGCGTTGAAGGTGATCGCGTCGCCGTCGGCCTGCACGATGAGCGGCTGCTTGGTCACGGTCCCCGCGCCGGCAATGCGCAGCTCGCGCTCCATCTCGTCGGCCGCGGCGCGCGCGTTGAGCATGGCGTCGGAGCGTCCCGCATGCGCGGCCACGCTGCGCGATTGCATGCGGAAGAAGGGAATGGCCAGCGAGCCGATGACCACGGTGAGCGACATCGCCACCAGCAGCTCGAGCAACGTGAACGCGCTGCGGCTGCGAAGGCGGCACGACGTCGAAACGGATGCGCGTGCGGACATGGAGGCGCTCCTCAGAAGCTGCTGATGACGGTGGTTTCCGACACGGGCGTCTCGAGCCCGGGGCCGGTGACCTCCACGGTCACGATCTTGTAGTCGTCGAAGTCCGCCGCCGCGCCGCCCACGTGTTTGACCAGCGTGGTGCGCGAGAACTTCTCGTACCCGGTGACCGACGCTTCCTTGCCCGCAAAGTCATCGATGGCCGAGTAGCGCGACGCGCCCTTCACCTCTTCCAACCGTGCGGTGGCCAGGTCGCTGGCCGTCGAGCGCACGTGACTCTCCGTGACCGCGTGTGCGTAGCGCACGGCAAAGACGCCCATCGCGGTGAGGACGCTCACCAGGAGCGTCATCGCCACCACGACCTCGATCAACGTGAAGGCGCGACGCCGACGCGCGCGCCCGCGTGTGCGCTGGGACCCACGCGCGCGCGCCATCGCGTGGCGAGTCTCCAATCGGTCGTTCCGCATCAGGCACCTCCCTGCTTCCACGTGCCGCCGATCAGCCGGAACCACTCGGTCCGGCCGGTCGCCTGCACCACCGTGGCGCCACGAACGTCGTTCTCCTCATCGCGCGTGGAGGTCACGTAGACCTCCAGGTCGGAGCTGGCCGCTCCGCTGCGGCGGAAGACCACGCTCTCCATCCCGTCCACCAGGCGCAGGCGCGACCCGCTCACCGCGCCGCTCCCGCCAGCCGAGATGCGCACCGGCGGCTCGGCGAAGTGCGCCCCCTCTTCCAGCGGGCGCCAGATGGTCCGCTCGCCGGCATCCGCCACGTCGTTGTTGTTCGCGTCCTCCAGCATCCGCAGCCGCTGGTTCTCCTGATCGAAGCTGACCACCACGTCGTACTGCCGGGTGACGGCCAACCGCTGCGCGGTCTGCAGGGTGGACGCGACCAGGCGCGCTGCCGCGTCCATCCGGTACTTCGTGACGTTGACGTGCGGCAGGGCCATGCCGGCCACGATCCCGATCAGCGTCAGCACCACCAGCATCTCGATCAGTGTGACCCCACCGCGTGCCGCTCGTCGCCAGATGCGGGACCGCACCACGGTACCGTCCCTCCGGCCGTGCTCGCGTGGAGCATCCACTGCGGCATTTCTTCGGTCACCAGCCATTACGTCTCCCTAGTGGGGTTGGGCCGTCCGACAGCGAGAAGACGTAAGCTGGTGTACGCGGTCACCTTTCCTATCACGCCTGTGGCCAGCAATTGTCAGGTTGTGATGTTCTAATCTCCTGGAAGTGACGATTTCTCGGTCACTTTCGCCTGGCAGTACCCCCAGGGATCGCCGATTTTAGGCGCGACCCCATGGCGCTCATCGCAACGCTGCTCCCTACCCCTGCGGCCCTCGCGCGACTGCGCGCAGCGTTGCGCGGTCGATACTCCTTTTCTGCGTGCGCGGACTGGAACGACCTCGCCCGCCGCTGTGCCGCCTCCCCGGTGTCGCTGGCCGTGGTCGAGGTCCGAGCACAGGTGGCTGGCGAAGCGGAGCGGCTACAGCAGTTCCGTGTGCGCTACCCGTCCATCCCGGTGATCGTGTATCTCCCCACCCGCACGACGCTGGAGGAGGCGTTCGCCGTGGGGCGCGCCGGCGCGGACGCGGTTCTCCCCGAAGGGGAGGATGAAGTGGCGAGCGAGGTGCTCGCCCTGGTCGAGCGGACGCTGGCCGACGGGGTGGGGGAGTTCGTGCGCCGTGCGGCGGCGGACGTAAAGCCCACCGCGCGCGATGCGATCCAGCTTGCGGTGTCGCGAGCGCACGAGCGGCTCTCCCCCGCGCGGCTGGCGTCGCTTCTTGGCGTGCGGCGCAAGACGCTGGCGCGCCGTCTGGCGGCGGCGGGGTGCCCCAACCCACAGCGGCTGATCACCTGGGGGCGGCTCATCATGGCGGGGCGGCTGCTGGAGGACGAGCAGCGCAGCGCCGACGCCGTGGCGGCTGCGCTGGACTTCCCTTCCGGAAGCGCCTTCCGGAACACCTGCCAACGCTATCTCAATGCATCCCCGCGCCAGATCCGCGCTCGCGGTGGCGCGCGATTCGTGGTCGGCGCGCTTCTCAGACAGATTCATTCCGCGCGGCGCGAGGGGAGCGCGGCGAGTGCCACGCCGCACGTCCCGGGACTGGCGGTCTAGCACCATCCGACGCACGTTGCGACTCGCTACAGGAGCTCATTCAATGCACACGTCCATCAAGAAGGGATTGCTGGTGCTCGTCTGCGCGGGGGCGTGGATCGCCTGCCGCGGTGAGCCCACCGGAACGGGAGCGATCGCGCCCGATGCGGCATCGCCGGCGGGCATCGCGTCGCGCGGTTCTTCCGACAATGCGGACCACTCCGGCCATGGCCCAGGGTCGGCGTACGGCGAGCCCGGTAACGACGGTCATCACGGCCGGCAGGACTGGGCGCACGCGTACGGTCAGCTGGTGGTGTGCGAGCGGCGTGTCGCTGAAGCCGACAGCGCGCTCATCGGTCCCGCAGGCGGCACGCTGCAGGTGGGCAGCGATCAGCTGGTGGTGCCTCCAGGCGCGCTGCCGCATCCCGTGATGATCCGGGGCGTCGTTCCGGCCGATACGATCGCCTCCATTCACTTCGAGCCGGAGGGATTGCACTTCAACCGTCCTGCCGCGCTCGTGATCGGCGCGGAAGGGTGCGACGTACCCGATGGCGCGGCACCGGACGTGGTGTATCTCGACGAGGACGGCAACGTGCTCGAGGAGATCGACGCGGTGTATTTCCCCTCGCTCAAGCGCGTGGCCGCGCCGATCGAGCACTTCTCCCGCTACGCGATCGCGCTGTAATGCGACGGCGTCTCGCGTGCTCGCACAGGGCGCGGTGACCAGCACGATGCTGTCGAGCATTCTGCTCGCGCAGGGCGGGGAAGCCGAGATGCGGGGCGACCTCGTGGATGCGCTCGCGGCGTATTCGGCCGCGGTGAGCGATCCGGATCCGCACGTGGTGGCCGAGGCGACCTTCCGCCTGGGGCGCGTGGCGTGGCGCCAGGCGCGCTACGACGACGCGCTGCACTACTACGGCCGTGCCGCGGCGCTGGCCGCGCAGATCGGCGACGCGGACGTGCGCGCGAGCGCCACGAACGGCATCGGGGCCATCCACTGCGAGCGCGGTGACTACGCTGCGGCACGCGCCACGTACCAGGGTGCGCTCGAGCTGGCGACGAGCGACACGCTGCGCGCCAAGGTCCTCCTCAACCTCGGCGTGATCGCGAACATCCAGGGCGACTGGTCCGAGGCGCTGGAGCTCTACGACCGCGCGGCAGCGATGCTCGAGCAGGGGGAGGGCGAGGCGGGACTCGCACTCGCGCTGCACAACAAGGCCATGCTCCTGGCGGACCGGCGAGACTGGGACGCTGCCGAGGAAACGTTCGCGCGCTGCCTGGCCGCATGCGAGCGAACGGGGGACCGGCAAACGATGGCGAACGTGCTCCTCAATCGCGCCGAGCTGCTGTGCGGACGCGGCCACCCCGCGGCGGCACTCGAGAGCTGCGAGCAGGCCATGTCGCACTTTCTGGAGCTGGGCGACGCGGTGGGACGTGCGGAGGCGTTGCGCTGGATGGCGCGCGCGCTGGCCGATACCGGCGATCGTGCGGCGGCGGTGCAGCGGCTGCGCGAGGGCGTGCGCAGCGCGGCGCGGCTCCAACGGCCGCTGCTGGAGGCGGAGTGCAGCCGCGACCTGGGCGCGATCGCGCTGGACGAGAGCGATCTGACGGAAGCGCGGCGGTGGCTCACGCGCGCGCTCGACCGCTTCGTTTCTCTGGGCGCGGCTCGCGACGCCGCCGAGGTGCGCGAGATGCTCGCGCGCGTGCAGGAGCGGGCGCCGCGCTCGTAGCGGCGGCCCTCTCCTCCCTTCGTGCCGGCTACCGGCCGATCACGCGGTCCAGCGCCATGGCCGCGAACAGGAGCGCCAGATAGAGCAGCGAGTACTTGTACACGCGCCACGCCACCGGCGTCCACGATGTCACGCGCATCATCCGCACGATCCCGACTGCCAGCAACAGCCCCAGCACGAGTGCGCTCACCAGGTACACCGTCCCGAAGCTCCCGAGTGCCACGGGGAGCACGCTCACGGCGATCAGGATGACGGTGTACGCGAGCATCTGCCGCATCGTCTCGCGCTCGCCCCACACGAGCGGGGCCATGGGAACACCCGCGCGCCCGTAGTCATGCTGCTTGAGGAGCGCGAGCGCCCAGAAATGCGGGGGCGTCCAGTAGAAGATGATGAGAAAGAGATAGATGGCCGTGAGGTCGATGCGCCCCGTGGCCGCGGCCCACCCGACCAGCGGCGGAAACGCACCGGCCGCGCCGCCGATCACGATGTTCTGCGGCGTGCGCCGCTTGAGCCACCGCGTGTAGATGAAGACGTAGAAGTAGAATCCCGCCAGCGCCAGCGCGGCGCTCAGCACGTTGACCACCAGCGCGAAGAGCGTGGTCGCCACGGTGGCGAGCAGGATGCCGAACGCGAGCACCACCCGCGCGTCCATCCGCCCGCTGGGAATGGGACGCAGCCGGGTGCGCGCCATCCGATCGTCGATGTCGCGGTCGAGGTACATGTTCACCGCGTTCGCACCGCCCGCCATGAGATAGCCGCCCACCAGCACCGCGAGTACGAGCGGAAGCGGGGGTGAGCCCGCGACGAACATCGGCAGCACGGTAGTGACGAGCAGGAGCGAGATGATGCGCGGCTTGGTGAGCGCCACGAGGTCGCGCACGATCGACACCGGGCGCGCGGCGGTCGCGATCCCCCCCGTCATCGTGGCGTCTCCATTGCCCGCGGCGCGCGCTCCAGCGATGGCCCCATGCCGGCGTCCCCCGCACCGGCAAGCGGCGGTGCCGCGCCACGCCGCGCGAGCATGGCGGCGGTGAACGTCGTCACCCACACCAGCGTCCCCACCGCCTGGTGCAGCGACTGCAGCGCGGGAGGGAGGCCGTGCGTCACCAGCGTGGCCGCGACCACGATCTGCGCAGCCACCACGCCGAGCGCGACATCCACCGCGCGGCGCACGGTAACGGGACTTCCGCGCATCCGCACCGAGACGGCGAGCGCGATCATGTGCAGGAAGAAGAGGAACGCCACCACGCGGTGCGTGAGCTGGATGTGCTGCACGCCGCCGCCGGTCATTCCGGTCTCACTGCAGAGCGGAAATCCGAGGCACGACGCGGCGGCGCCGGGCACGTTGGCGGTGAGGCCGCCCAGCAGAACCACGAGCAGCGCCGCGCCCGCTCCTCCCATTGCCGCCCGCTTCACGCGCGGCGGCACGCTCCCCGCCGGAACGCGCGCCGCACCCAACCCGCCGGCGCGCATCACCATGGTGGCGAGGAGCGCGAGGAGCAACATGGCGAACAGGAAGTGCACCACCACGCTCGCTGCCGGAAGGCGAAGCCAGACCACCACCGCGCCCATGAGCGCAAGTGCCACGTACAGCCCGAGCGCGCCGAGCGCGAGAGGGAGCATGCGGCGCTCCCCCGGTTTCTCCGGCAGGCGCGCGGCCGCGGCGATGAGCGCGAGAAGAGAGAGAAAGAGCAGGAGCGCGGTGAGCCGATGGCAGTACTCGATCACCACCGCGGGTTGGTCGAAGGGGGGGAGCAGATGCCCCGCGCACGTGGGCCACTCGTCGCCGCACCCCAGCCCGGAGCCGGTGACGCGCACGATGGCGCCCAGCACCACCTGCGCGTACGCGAGGGCGAGCGACAGCCACGCCAATCGCTTGAACAACGTCACGAAGAGCCTCGGCGGGTGCTCAGTGGATCCCCCGCCAGGTGAAGAGAAGCACGAGAGCGAGCGCGGCGGCGGGAATGAGCGTCCACGCCACCTCGGCGGCGCGGTGGACCGCTGGCCCGGGGAGCGCGGATGGTCGCGCGCTCGCACCCGGCGTTCCCTGCGACGTCTGGTCCCCGGAAGCGCCGGCATGCGGCCGGATTCCCGCGCGCGGTGTGCGCGCCGCTGCACGAGCGATCACCACCTGCGCCACCGCACAGACGGCTACGGCTCCCCAGAAGAGCAGGACGGAAAGGGTGGGCGCCGGGATGATGCGATACCTCGTTGGATGTGGGCGGCGCCGATTATCGCGCCGCCGGAGATGGTGTGGGTGAAACCTCTCACCCCCTCGGGAGCGGGTCAACCCTGCGACGACCGTTGCTCCGCGTGGTACCGGACGCTAGCATGGGCCGATGCCAGAACCTCGCCAGCCCACGCGGAGCGCCCGTTCGGAGCGCGATCTCCGCTCTTCGCGCCCGGCAGACGCGCCGGCGTCCGCGCGTCCGTCGCTTCCGCGCCAGCTCGGCCTGTTCTCGGCCATGGCGGTGCTCATCGGCTCGGTGATCGGATCGGGGATCTTCCGCTCGCCAGCCGGCATTGCCGATCGCGTCCCCGGCCCGCTCCCGATGCTGCTCGTGTGGGGGGTGGCCGGACTGCTCGTGCTGTGCGGCACGCTCACGCTCGCCGAGATCGGCGGCGCGCTTCCCCGCACGGGGGGGATCTACGTGTACCTGCGCGAGGGATGGGGAGACCTCACCGCCTTCCTGTTCGGATGGTCGGAGCTGGTGCTCATCCGCGCAGCCTCGCTGGGCGCGGTGGCGACGACCTTCGCCGAGTACTTCATGCGCGTGCTCGGCATCGACCCGAGCGTGGAGCCGTACGCCACGCGCGTACACTATCTCGCCGCCGGTGCCATCGTCATCACCGGCGTGTTCAACGTGATCGGGCTCCGGTGGGGGGCGCTGGTGCAGAATCTCACCACGCTCGCGAAGTACGGCGGGCTGCTTTTCATCGTGATCGTCGCGCTGGCGATCGGATTCCCGGCCAACGGTTTCTCGCACTTCACGCCCGCCGTGCCTCCGGGAAGTTTCTCGCTCGCTCCATTCGGGCTCGCGCTCGTGGCCGTGCTCTGGGCATACGATGGCTGGGCCGACCTGAGCTTCGTGGCGGGTGAGGTGAAGAACCCGCGGCGCACCCTGCCGCGCGCGCTCATCCTGGGACTGATCGCGGTGATCGCGATCTACGCGCTGGCGAACGTGGCGTATCTGGCGGTGCTTCCGGTGAGCGAGATCCGCGGATCGCCGCTCGTGGCAGCCGACGTGGCGAGCCGGCTCATCGGGCCGGCGGGGCTCGTCTTCGTCTCGGTCACCGTCATGCTCTCCACCTTCGGCACGCTCAACGGCTCGCTCCTCACCTCGCCGCGCATCTTCTTCGCCATGGCCGACGACGGGCTGTTCTTCCGCGGCGTGGCCGCGGTGCACCCGCGCTTTCGTACGCCGTACGTAGCCGTGATCATCGCGGTGGCGCTCGGCGTGGCGTTCACGCTCGCGCGCACCTTCGAGCAGCTTGCCGATCAGTTCGTGACGGCGATCATCCCCTTCTACGCGCTCGGCGTCGCTGCCGTGTTCGTGCTGCGGCGTCGTGCGGGGTACGATCCCTCGTTCCGCGTCCCCGGCTACCCGGTGGTCCCGGCGCTGTTCATCCTCGCCACGCTGTTCATTCTGGGGAACGCGCTGGTGGATCGCTCCTCACGCTGGGCGACCGTCGCCACGCTCGGTGGAATTCTGGTGGGGATCCCCGTGTACTACGCGACGGTGGGACGCGGACGATCGCGCCGGCAGAGCGCTCCGCTGTCCGAGCCGGAGGACGTCACGAGCTCCTGAGTCGCGTCGCGCGCCCTCACGCGCCGCCGCTCGCGCTCGCGTGGCGGTCCATGGCGATGGGCACTCCCTCGAAGCGCGGCGACATGGGGGCGCCCATCCACTCGAAGGCGGTCGGCACCAGGTCGAGGATGTCGTGGTGCGCATCGAGCCTTCCGAGCGCGGGGATCCCCGGGCCGGCCGCGGCGAACCATGCGCGCGAGGTGTGGTTCCCGCTCCGACCGGAGGGAAAGGGAGCGCCGCGTGCCCATCGCACCTCGCCGTGCGTGGAGCGCACACCGCTCGAGTCGCGTGCCGAGACGTCCGCCCATCGCACGACCAGGTCGGGGAGCAGGACGCGGCGCGGCGCGTCGGCGCCCACCACCTTGTCCACCACGTCCACGCCGGCCACGATCCGCTCACCGCTCTCGATGTCGCGCAGCTCGTGCAGCTCCGCGCACAGCTCCTCGCACAGCGCGTCGTACTCCGCGCCCGGTGAGATGATCCCGTGCGGCTCGCGCCCTTCGAGGTTCACGCGGATGTATCCGTTCAGGTCCATGGGGAGCGCGAAGTATCGCGTCCGGCTCCAGTCGTGCATGCGCGACGACCAGAGCGGCACGAGGGCATGGTTCACGCTGGAGGGAAGCCGGCGCGTGACCTGACGCACCAGCGTCCATGGCAGCGCGCGCTTGACGCGATACACCAGCCCCGACGTACTGGCGGCCGCGGCGCCGCGACTGTGCAGCAGCGCGACGATCTGGTGGAAGTGCTCTCCCCATCCCGCGTTCGCCTCCATCCCGTGCAGCGAGAAGGCGAGCACGCGCATGTCCGGGGGCGCGGCGTCGAGCATCTTCCCCAGCGCGCGGTCCCACGCGCGGTAGAGATCCGCGCACCCGCCGCGCAATGTCGCCAGGTCGCGCTCGGCAACGCCGCGCGTTTCGATCTGCGACAGGTCCCACAGATAGTGGCCGCCACGGTGCGCGCCGCCCAGCACCACCAGGAAGAGATCCCACCGCTCGCGGCGGAGTAGCGCGGCGCACACGTCGCCCATCTGATCGGTGCACGCGAGCATCTCCGTGCGGAGCCCGAGGAGCGTGCGTGCCGTCTGCGCACCGAATAGCTCGGGATGCATGACCGGACTTCCGAATTCCGAGGCCAGCCGGCGCCACAGATCGCGCGGATGGTACTGCCGCCCGAAGTCGTCGTGGTTCTGCCACCCGTTCAGGTAGATGCCGTTGAGGTGTGAGGGTGGTGCGGCGGAGAACGGCACGTCGAGCAACGCGATGCGATACCGCTCGTCCAGCTCCTCCCAGAACGGGCGCTGCGGGAGCCACGACGGCAGCGTGTACTCCACACGCATCCGCTCCGGGCGCCACATCTTGTTGAAGTACCACCCGTGCTGCCCCACGGTGGTGCCGGTGAAGAAGGTGGGCCACACCATGCTCAGGAACCCGGACGGCCGGCTTTCCAGCGGTCCCCAGCATCCGCGCGCGCGCAGTGCGGCGAGCGTGGGGAGCTCGCCGGCGTCGCACAGGGCATCCACCAGGCGCTGCTCCGTGGCATCGATGCCGACCATCAGCACGGGCGCGGTGCTCATCGCATTCTCCAGGTCGGGGCTCGCATGCCCGACGGGCGACGGTGCGCGCCGGGCACGCGGCGTCCACGTCGCACGACGCACCGTGCATCGCGAGGCTCGCCCGGCATGCATCCGCCACGCACACGCTGTGCACGCCCTCGTCGGCGCTCGCCGGAGCCTCGGCACGTGCTGCGGGAACCGCGCGTGTCCGCGCATCGTGAGCATCGTGAGCATCGTGATGCGCGGCATCGCCCGAGGTGCCGGCCACGAGCGCCATGAAGGCGGCCCATTGTGCGCCGAAGCTCTCCGCGGTCACCCCCGGCGCGCGGCGGAGGAACCGGCGCGCGAGCTCCGCACCCTCGCCGAGCCGCGCGCCGCGCCGCGCCCAGCCCAGGCCGCGCGCCGACCGCGCCATGCTGTTCGGTCCGGCGACGAGCGCGGCGCCATCGTGCAACGTCACTTCCACGAAGTCCGAATAGTGCGCCGCGCGCCCCGAGTGGCAGTGGACGGTGACGCCGTTCTGCATCTGCAGCGTGATCTCCAGCCAGCGCCCCAGCGGCGGGGCGGGCTCCGGGTGGCGCGCAGCCGCGGCCCGCACGCGTGTGCCGAGCAGCCAGCACACGAGGTCGATCTGATGGCAGCTCACGTCGTCGAGCACCAGCGCGTCGGTGCCCCACGGATCGCTCTCCGCATTCGCCAGTCGCCACTGCCGGCCATTCACCACGAGCTCCGAGCGAACGGTGGCGATCGCGCCGGTGGGGAGCGCGCGCAGCGCTTGCCGCAGCGCGCGGTAGGGGGGACGGAAGCGGCGCGTGAATCCCACGGCCAGCCGCACGCCGCGATCGGCCGCTGCGGCGCGCATCGCGATGGCGTCCGCCGCCGCAGTGGCCATGGGCTTCTCCACCAGCACGTGGCATCCGGCACCGATAGCGCGCATCGCCTCCGCGGCGTGCGACGCCGGAGGAGTGAGCACGAGCACCGCCCGCGGCGCGTCCGTGTTCGCCGCACGCGTCGAGAGCATCTCGCCGGCGTCGGCAGCGCAGGGCAGGTGCGGCACAGTCCGAGCGACCCACGCGCGCCGTGCCGCGTCGATGTCGCACGCGGCCACCAGCCGGCACGTGCTATTGGCGGCGCGCAGCGTGCTGAGGTGAAAGCGTTCGAACACCCGCCCACACCCCACCACGCCGACGGTCAGCACCGCTCAGAAGACCTTGATGGGAGGGATGTACTTCCGGGGGTTCTGCTTCAGGTCCTCGGTGAGCGAGTCCAGTCGCGCCACCAGGCTCCGGATGTCGTTGTACAGCCCCGCATCGTTCACCAGCATGGCCGCGGTGCCGCCGCCACTGTCCACCTTGGCCAGGATGGCGGTGAGATGGTTGCTCGCATCGAGCATCCCCGACGAGAGCCGCTGCAGGTTGGCCGACGCGTCCTGCAGACTGTGTACGAGCGAGTCCACCTGCGCCGAATCCACGGCGTTGGCGGTGCGCCGCAACCCCTGGAGCGTGGAGGCGACCGTACGTGCTTCCTCCTGCACGATCCCGTTCAACTGCGCCATCAGGTCGCGCGTCTCCCGGATGGTGGTGTGCACGTCCTTGATGCCTCCCTGCTGGACGAGCTGGAAGTGCACCGTCTCGGCAACGTCTCCCAGCATCCGCTCCACGCTGTCCACGCGGATGAGCAACTGATCCACCGATGGCGGCGCCTTCCCCGCCGGGATCGTGTCTCCCGGCTGCAGCGAGGCATTCGCCTCCGGCCCCGGCAGGATGGCCACCGCCTTGTCGCCGAAGAACGACACATTCTGCACGATCGCCATGGAGCCTTCGGGCATCTTGGCGAGCTGGTCGCGTTGGATGCGGAGGGTGACATCCAGGAACCCGCGGCCGATCTCGACCTTCTCCACCGATCCCACTTCCACGCCCGCGAAGAGCACCTGCTGTCCCTGCTTGAGATTGTCTCCCCAGGAGAAGCGCGTGTAGACCGGTGCGGTGGCGCCGCCGAACCCGCGGCGCGCCAGCCAGAGCGTTCCGACGATGGCGACCACCAGGGTGGCGGCGATGAAGATCCCGACCACGACTTCGTCGCGTCGCTTCATGATTGCAGTTGGGGAGCGAGGTAGAGCGCGGTGAGCGCGTCGAGCAGGAGAATCATGACCGACGTGATGACCACGGCCTTGGCGGTGGAGCGGCCCACCCCCTCCGCGCCCGCGCCGGTGATGTATCCCTCATAGGTGCACACGAGCGCGATCGCGCCGCCGAAGAGTGCGGCCTTGATGATGCCATAGTACACCTGGAAGGTGTTGAACGTGAGACGCAACCCTTCCACGAAATCCACCCGCGTCACGCGCGTGGCGACCACCGCGGTGAGAAATCCGGAGCCGAGCCCCACCGCGTCGGCCACCACCGTGAGCAGGGGAAGCATGAGCAGCGCGGCGAGCAGGCGGGGCACCACCAGGTACGCCACGGGATCGTACGCCAGCGTCTCCAGCGCATCCACCTGCTCGGTGACGCGCATCGTGCCGATCTCGGCGGTCATCCTGGCCCCCACGCGCCCGGCGAGGACGAGCGCGGTGAGCAGCGGCGCCAGCTCGAGGAGTACGCTCTGCCGGACGATCCACGCCACGGCCGAGAGCTGCACGCCGGGGAAGATCTGGTAGACCGTCTGATACGCGGTCACCGCGCCGATGAACGCGGCCACGATGGCGGCGAGCGGCACCGAGTCCACCCCGATGTTCCGCATCTGCTGCACCACGAGCGGCGCGTACGTGCGCACGTCTCCCAGGGCGCGCCCCACGTCGAGCGTGAAGAACACTCTCGCGCCCAGGTCGCGGAAGATCCCCACCGTGGTGCGCGTCACCTGGCGGAAGAAGCGCAGCGCCGCGCGCTGCGGCATGGGGAACGATTCCGTCGAGACCTCGCTCGGGTCGCGCGTGCGCGCCCGGTCGCTCATGGGCCTCCACGCGGACGCGCGCGGCGGATGGTGGGCGCGCGGCGGCGCACGGCGAGACTCACGTGCGCGTTCTCGACAGAAGGAAGAGCCCGGCGAGCCCGAAGAGGAGATTGGGCACCCACGCGGCCAGCTTGGGGGGCAGCAGCCCGCCGCCGCCCACGGCCTTGGTGATCTGGATGAGCATGAGGAAGATCACGGTGGTCGCCAGGCTGATCCCCACGCCGAACGCCGCGCCGCCGCGCCGCGTGCTCGTGGCCAGCGGCGCGCCGAAGACGGCGATGATGATGCACGTGACGGGGATCGCCAGTTTGAGCGACTGCTCCACCTTCAACTCGCGTACGTCGCTCCCTGAGCGCTCCATGGCTCTGATGAACCGCCCCAGCTCGGCGTAGCGCATCTCGTCCGGGCTGCGCGGGGTGAGCATGAGGTCCGCCGGCCGCTCGCGCAGGCGGCGGTCGCGCAGCCGCCCGAACGACATCGCCAGATCGGACATCGAGTCGGGGAGAATATGCAGCGCGCCGTCGTGCAGAATCCAGCCCGTGTCCGGCGTCCACGTGGCGCGTTCCGCCATCAACAGATAGCTCGGATACGACGGCCCGGTGCCATGACGCTCGATCTCGAGCGAGTTGATCTGTCCCGCCGTCACGTCCAGCCGGCCGATCTTGTACACGCGCCCTCCCTCCGCGGCGAAGGCGAAGTTGAAGCGCGTGGTCTGCTTGCTCACCGCCGATTTCTCGCGCAGGAGCTCGCTGCGTCGCGCATTCGTCACCGGCACCAGCTCGCCCAGCACCATCGTGGCGATGGTGACGATCCCCGCGCCAAGAAAGATGGGCGCCACCATCCGGTGAAAGCTCGTCCCGCTCGCCTTGGCCGCCGTCACCTCGCTGTGGCGCGTGAGCGCGCCCACGGTGAACACGGTGGCGAAGAGCACCGCCGCCGGCAGCACCATGAACATCGAGTCCGGAATCCAGAACACGTAGCTGAGCGCGATCTGCGCCGGCGGCAGGTTGCGCGCCAGGTACTTGTCCAGGTTGTCGGTGAGATCGATGACGATGACGAGGAGCGGAAAGCCGAGCGCCGTCGTGATGAGAATGCGCCAGAATTCTCGCAGCACGTATCGGTCGAGCGTGCGCATGGCGTGTCTCACGCCGGCGTGCTCCCCTCGGCGCGCCGGAGCCCCACGCGCGCGAACTGCCGCCGGAACCACGCGCGCACCGCCTCCGCCATCTCCGACGCGTCGCCCCCACGCGACGACGCCTCCACGCGGCGCATCTTGCTCAGGAAGTAGAGCCCCACCGCGGCGAACAGGAAGTTGGCCATCCACATGGCCCAGAACGGGCTCACGATGAGACTGTTGGCCAGCGTCTCGCCGCCGATGAGCCCCACGTAGTAGAGGGCGAAGACGCCCAGGCTCACGCCGATCACGAGCCCCACGCCGCCGCGCGGGAATCGGAGCGCGATCGGCGCCCCGAGGAGCGCGAACACGATGCACGCCGCCGAGAGCGCGAACTTCTTGTTGATCTCCACCTCGTACGCGGCCATCGTCTGTCGGGCCTGCAGCAGCCGCGCGCGATAGAGGTCGATGTCCGCCTGCGCGCTCGCCACCGCCACCGCGGGGGTGTTGAGCAGCGCGCGGTTGGTGCCCGGCACCGTGCGCGGGGAGAGCGTCACCGCCGGCGCGCGCAGGATCGCCACCCCGCTCGTGTCCCCGCGACTCGACTCCCCGCCGGCGCCAGCCGCCACGGCAGAGCGCGGCGTCGTGTCCTCTGCCGCGCTGTGCGGCCGCAGCACCGCCGCGCGCCGTGTGCGAGCCCCGCTGCGCGGCCCCGAGTCGCGCTTCGCCGCCGCGCGCGCGATGGTGCGCTGCGCTCTCTCGCGATTCACCGAGTCGCGGCGGAGCGAGTCGCGGCGCGCGGAATCGCGACGGGCGGAGTCGGCGAGTTGGAAGGCGGTGTGCGGCGGCGCATCCGAGGGCGTGCGCGCCGTGGCAGGGGCGGGCGCCACGCTGTCCGCCGTCGTGTCGGTCTCGCCGGCGGGAGCGGTCTCGCGATCGCTCGGCGGCGGCGCGGGCGAGGCCTCATCGTCGTCGCCACCGTTCAGGTGCAGGAGGCGCGGGATCACGTCGCAGTAGAGCGCGCCGAGCGTGTGCCGCGTGACGGTGGTGTCCGCCACGAGCGGGCTCTGGCGATCATCCCCGGTGGCCGCGCGATGGACGGCGTCCGCCAACCGCGTCCCCAGGTTCTCCTGCGCCGCCGCCGCGGACGCCACGCTCGTGCGCGCCAGCTCCTGCATCTCGCACACCGTCATCTCACGATCCGACTTGTACGAGTCGTTGGTGCGCTCGAGCGTGTTCGCCACGCCCTTCACGCGGAAGACGTCCGATCCGAAGTACAGCCGCTGCACCTCCTGCGGCCGGTCGGCGGACGTCTGCTGCGAGTAGCCGTGATAGAGCGTGAGCACCAGATCGCTCTGCTCGGGGGAGAGATGCATCTCCCCGCTGTCGGCGTAGGTGGTGATGCGCTGCGACGGGTTGCTCAGGTCGAAGATGGTGATCTCGCGCATGCGCCCGCTCCCCGGCGCGATGCGGCCCGCGCGCAGGTACAGCTCGCCGCGCGAGACCTCGTTGATCACCTGCTCGCGGAGCGCGAAGGTGGGCTTCTTCCGGAAGATGTCCGTCTGGAGCTGTTGCAGCTTGTGGTTGGTGCGCGGCAGGAACTGGTCGTGGAAGCCGAGCATGAACACCGCCAGCAGCGTGGCGCCTCCCAGCACCGGGCGCATGAGCCGCCCGATCGACACGCCGCTCGCCCGGAGCGCGGTGATCTCGTTCTCCGCCGCCAGCCGGCTGAAGGCGTAGAGCACCGCCACGAGCACCGCCATCGGCACCGTCATCGCCACGATGAAAGGCACCGACAGGGCGAACACCTGCGCGATGACCGAGTAGGGGAGCCCCTTGCCGACCAGGCTCCCGAACTGCTTGGCGAGCTGGTTGAGCAGGAGGACCGCCGTGAGCGCCGCCAGGGCGAACACCAGCGGGCCCACGTGTTCGCGGAGGACGTAGCGGGAGAGAATCTTCACCGGGCGAGGGAAGGCGGGACGCCGGCGTCCATCCACCGGAAATTCCGACGTGCCAACTGGTTGTAGGGGTGTGGACGGGCAGTATATTCCACGACGAGTCCCTTCGCGTAAAGTAAGGGCGCGGCCGCCGCCGAGCGACCCTGCGCTGGTCCGGGCCGCCGCAGGCGCGCACCGCCAGCACGCTCCTCTCTCCCCGGGTTCTTTACCCTCATCCAGGGATTTGGTGCGGTTCGCAGCACTGATCGCCCTCCTCCTGCCGCTGGCGCCGGCGCTGGTGGAAGCACAGGCGGGACGCGCTCCGCCTCGCGACAGTACGCGTGCGTCCGACAGCGCGGCCCACGCCAGCGCCGCGCGGCGCGATACCGTCCCCCTGCGCATCCCGCCCTTGCTGCGCCCGTCGGCCGCGCCTCCCACCGTGCCGGGGGACGCCCTCTGGCCCGGTGCGCAGTGGGGGATGCTCGCGCTCGGCGCCGCACTCTCCGGCAACGGCTTCGAGCCGACGCGCATGCGCCGCCTCTGGCGCGAGACCGCGCGCGAGCGCCTCACGGCGGGGACGCCCTACGACACCGCGGGCGCGGCAACCGTTGCGCAGCAATCTCCGGACGACAGCGCGCAACGCGTGGCGGATGTTCTCGCCGGAGCGCTCACGCCGCATCTCGATTCGCTGCTCCTGCCGGCCGGCGCGGACAGCACCGGCGCTCCCGCGCGCAGTACCGCCCAGGAGCTCCTGTCGCAGGTGGAGGACCTGAGCCTGGCCTTCCAGTCGCGCATGGAGCTCAAGGCGGAGCGGAACCGCGACGAGCGATGCATCCCCTCGGGCTCGGCGCTCGATCCGGTGGCAAGCTGCCGCAGCGCCTTCCAGCCGCAGGTGGACTTCCAGTTCGGCGTGCGCAGCACCGGCACCGTGGCCGATCGCGTGCACGTGGACGTGGACTACGACTCGCAGCGCGAGTTCGACACGTCGAACGACATTTCCATAGCGTACCAGGGGAATCCGGGAGACCGGCTGGAGCGGCTCGAGCTGGGGAACGTGAGCTTCGAGCTTCCCCCGTCGCGCTTCCTCACCGGGAACGTGCCGAGCGGGAACTACGGCGTGCAGGCCATCGGGCACGCCGGACCGCTGACGTACCGCGCCATCTACGCGCAGCAGAAGGGGAACGTCGTTCGCGACCGCGTCTACACCATCGGCGGAGACCGGTCGCAGCAGGCGGTGGACCGGGAGATCGAGGACTATCAGGTGGAGCGGCGCCGCTTCTTCTGGGTGGTGGACCCCAAGGCCGCCTTCCGGTCGCGCTTCCCCAACGTGGACATTCTCGACCCGCAGCTCGCCTCCCTCTCGGAGCTCCCGCAGGGGGAGCGTCCCCGCCGCGTGATCGTCTACCGCTACCGTCCCCCCACCACCGGGGGAAGCGTGACGCGCGACATCAACGGCCCGTTCGCGCACACGCGCGGCGCGCGCAACACGAACGAGATCGGTCCCTACGAAGTGCTGCAGCAGGGGGTGGATTACTATCTCGATCCGTCGAATCTCTGGATCGCGCTCGTCACGCCGGTGAATCGTGGCGAGCGGCTCGCCGTCTCGTACACCGTCACCGGCCCGGGCGGAGAGGAGGAGATCGTTCCGTCGGTGGGCGGCACCTTCCCCACGCAGCGCAACCGCGCGCGGAGCGACACGGTGCTCCTGCTGTGGGACAGCGAAGTTCTCCCCGGCGACTCGGTATTCAATCGCGAGATCCGCTCGGTGTACCGGCTGGGGGGGGGAGAGCTCGATCCGCGCAGCATCGCGCTCAAGATCGTGATCGGCAGCGGCACCGATCAGGAGCGCCCGCTGGGAGGGGGAAGCGCGCCGTCGCTCCTGTCCATGTTCGGCCTGGCGCAGCGCGGAAACACGTCGGCGTTCGACGTGGACAACCGCCTCTGGCCGCGGCTCGGCGATCCGAACCAGGCGGTGAACGCGGGGGGCGCGGTCACGCAGCTCATCCGCGACTACTTCGTCGTATTCCCGTCGCTCCACCCCTTCGGCTCCGACGGGCTGGTCGTCCCTCCGAATCCGGCCAACGATTCGCTCTACGCCACCGCTGACGAGGACCTCGTCTCGCAGCGGCGTCCCCCCACGCAGTACCGCATCCGCGCGCACTTCGACGCGCTGGGGAGCGATGATCCCGCATCGCTCGCCCTCGGCTCGGTGCAGGTGCGCGCCGGATCGGAGCGCGTGCTCGTGGACGGCATCCCGCTCACGCGCAACGTGGATTACCGCGTGGACTACGAATTGGGGCGCGTGACCTTCACGCACCCCGACACGCTGTTCGCACGCTCGCGGCAGGTGTCGGTGCAGTACGAGGAGCTCCCGTTCTTCGCGGCCACGCCGACGAACATCCTCGGGCTCACCACGCGCGTCGCCCTCGAGCATGGCGAGGTGAACTTCACCGCCATCTCGCAGGAGCAGGAGAGTCCGTTCACGCGCCCGCAGCTCGGCTTCGAGCCGCGCTCGGGGCTCGTGGCCGGGATCACCACCAACCTGCTCTTCCCCGCGTCGGGACTCACGCGCGCGCTCAACAAGCTCCCCTTCGTCTCCACCGATGCGCCCTCCACCGTCCAGGTGCAGGGAGAGTTCGCCGCCAGCCGCCCGCGCTCCACCTCGGGCGGCGTGGCGTTTCTCGAGTCGTTCGAGGGGGAAGGGGGCATTCGCGTCAACCTGGACGAGTCCGTCTGGCGCGTCGGCAGTCGCCCCGACGCGCCGGGGGGCGTGCTCATTCACGGTACGCCTTACGACTTCGCCATCGACAGCGCCAGCACGCTCGTCTGGCAGAACATCGCGACCGTGACCGACACGGTCGCGCGTTTCGCGCGCGGGCTGCGCTTCTTTGCCGAGCAGATCGATTCGCAGTTCGTCTTTGCGGGGGGACAGGCGTTCCGCACGCCGGAAACGGTGCTCTGGACCACGCTCTTCCCGCGCGACATCGGCGGGATCGAGCACGCGCCGGGGAGTTTTCTCTGGCAATTGCCGGACGCATCCGCCGGCGCCGGGCGGCGGTGGCGCTCCATATCGCAGAACCTGAGCCCCAACGGCGTGGACCTGACGCGCGTGGAGCAGTTGGAGTTCTGGGCGCTGGTGGATACTTCCACCGTGCGCCGCGGCGAGAATCCCACGCTCGTGATCGACTTCGGCGACATCTCCGAGAACTCCATCGCCTTCGCCCCCGATTCCCTCATCACGCGCCGCGTGCTCATCCCCGACGGCGCGGGCGGGACCACCGAAGCGCTGGACAGCACCTTCACCGGGCGGCGCCTGGTGGGGTTCGACCGGATGGACTCCGAGCGCGACACCATCACGCGCTCCTTCGACGCGGCGCGCAACGACACCGGCATTCCTGGCGATGTGGCCGACACGCTCGTGCGCGTGGCGCTCGACGGCGGCGGCACGGACACGCTCTTTCGCGTTCCCCTCTGCACCCGCGGACGCGAGGCGGTGCTCGACCTGGGCGACCCGCGCGTGAACTGCACCGTCGGCGACCGGCGGCTCAACGAGGAGGACCTCGACATCGATGGCTTCCTCAACCAGAGCAGCAGCTCGGCCACCGGCGAGCGCATCCTCCGTTACGTGGTGGACCTGAGCGATCCGTCCACCTACACGCGCGTGGGGCAGTGCTTCCGCAGCGTGGTGGACACCACCGGCGAGTACCGCCCCACGCGCGGGAACGCCTGCTGGGTACAGGTGCGCATCCCCTTCAACGCGCCCGCCGCGCGCATCAACGATCCGCTCGTGCGGCGCATCAAGTCGATGCGTCTCACCGTCGTCTCCGGAAATCTCACGCCGCCCGACCGGTTCATCTTCATGCCGATCGCGCGGCTGCGCCTCACCGGCTCTCCCTGGGTCAAGCGGAGCGAGCAGACGATCGCCGGCATCGCGGGCTCCGCGCCATCGGGGAGCGGATTCGTGGTCGCGTCGGTGATCGGCACGCAGGACCGGAACACCGCCGCCGGGATCGCGTACGAATCACCGCCGGGCGTGGGCGACGAGCCGGACACCAAGCAGACGGAGTTCGATCCGGGACAGATCCAGGTGAACGAACGGTCGCTGCGTCTCCTCACCGGCAACCTCCCGCTCTTTCACCGCGCGGAGGCGCTCATCCGCTTCCCCGAAGGGGAGAAGAACTTCATGGGCTACCGCGAGCTGCGCGTCTGGGCGCGCGGGCGCAACAAGGGATGGGGCGAGGCGGGCGACCTGCAGTTCTACATCAAGATGGGGCGCGACGAGGACAACTTCTACATGGTGCGCTCCATCGCCAACGCCGGCTCCACGCGCGAGGCCTGGCTCCCTGAAGTCCACGTGGACTTCCGCAAACTGTTCGCCCTCCGCGCGCAGCTCGAGAACAACTTTCTTCACGGCGGCGACACGCTCGCCTGCCACGGGCTCGACTCCGCGCTCGTCGTGAACTCGCCCCCGCCCACCGCGCCCGGCGCGCGCCGCTTCGCCGCGTGCAGCGACGGCTACATCGTCTACTCCGCGAACCCTGCCGTCACGCCGCCCAACCTGGCAGCGGTGCAGGAGCTGGCGGTCGGGATCGTCCGCATCCGTGACGCCGGGCAGGGGAGTGGCGGGCCGATCACCCCCACCGACACGCTCGAGCTCTGGGTGGACGACATCCGTCTCGGGAACGTGGTGGACGAAGCCGGCTTTGCCGGCCAGGTAGGAGTGAACATCGCCGCGGCGGACGTCGGCACCATTCAGGTGAACGCCGTCAAGCGTGACCACGCCTTCCGCGAATTCACCGAGCAGCCCTCCTTCGTGGGCGACGACCAGCTCAACGTGCTCTCCTCGCTCCGCATCGACAAGCTGCTCCCCAAGTCGCTCGGACTCGTGCTCCCCTTCTCGGTGAGCTACGCGCGCACCGGCACCGATCCCTTCTTTCTCTCCCGCTCCGACATCTCGGCGGGGAGCGTGGAGGGACTTCGCACGCCCGGGACCAGCGCCACCGCCTACACGCTCGCCGTGCGCCGCGCCACGCCGCTCGCGAATCCGGTGATGGGTGCGCTCATGAATCATCTCGCGCTCACCAGCACCTACGCCACCGCCAACTCACGCACCGAGTTCGAGTCGGGGCGCTCCTCCAGCTTCACCGGCGGGTTGGAGTACGATCTCGAGGCACCCGATCAGCGCATCGCGCTCCCCGGCTTCGTGCGCAAGCTGGTGGATCATCTCCCCGGCTGGCTCCAGCGGAGCGACGGCATGCGCGCTCTGCGCAACGCCTCGGTGCGCTGGAGCCCGGTGCGCGTGCACTTCACCTCCGGTTACGCCCGCACCTCCGACCGGCGCACCACCTTCGCGCTTCCGATCGCCACCGACGCCGACAGCGGGCGCGGCGTGAGCGGAAGCACCATGGTCCTGCGGAACGGGGGGACGGTGGAGCTCCGCCCCTTCCAGTCGCTCTCCGCGCGCGTGGACCTCTCCTCCACGCGCGACCTCCGCGACTACGGCGACACCAGCACCACCGCGCTCGCCGCGGCCGGCGAGCGCCAGCGCTTCCTCGGCATGGACGTGGGGCTCGAGCGCGAGCGGCAGATGAGCACGACGGTGAGTGCCACGCCGCCCGTAACGAGCTGGCTCAAGCCGCGCTTCGAGTACAGCACCGCGTTCTTCCTCCTCCGCGATCCGCAGGCGCGCACGCTGGTGCAGGTGGGGGGCGACGGCAGCGGCGGCGAGCTCCGCCTGCCGCGTCGTCTCGCCAACTCGCAAGGGCTCGGCGCCGGCGCCACACTCGACTTCTCGCGGGCCGTGGCCGAGGCGTTCGGCGATTCCTCCTTCCTCGCGCGCCTCGTGCGCGGCATCCGGCCGTTCGATGTCGCGTGGCGGCGCGATCTCCGCTCCACGTTCGACGGCGTCGGCTTCGATCCGTCGCTCGGCTATCAACTCGCGCTCGGCGGCGTGGACGGCTTCCGCCAGGAAGACGGCGTGCTCGCCACCAGCGCGGGCGCCACGCACGCGCTCACCATCACGCACACGGTGGACTTCCCCTTCGGCTTATCCGTGGTGGACCGCTTCAGCCGCGTGCGCTCCCGCTCCTGGTCGCGCATCGTGGACGAGCAGGCGCTCCTCACCAGCGAGCAGCGCACCTTCCCCGATCTGAGCGGACGGTGGAGCTTCGCCCCCCCGCTCGCGCTGCGCGGCATCATCACGTCCATCGGCGCGCAGGCGGGGCTCCGCATCACGCGCGGCACCTCGTTTCAGCCCACGCTCCTCGATGCGATCGACAGCGCTGAGGGGATCCGCTTCGAGCAGACCGTGCGACAGGTGCCGCTCAACGCGTCGGTCACCTGGGCGCTCCTGGGCGGATTCTCCACCGCAGTGGGGTGGAACCACCTCACGCGCTCCGAGCTGCGCAGCGGCGGCACCACCACCGGCAGCCAGGACGACTTCACCGCCGAAGTGGGGAAGGTGTTCCGCCTGCCGGACAACGCGCAGTGGAAGGGGAACACCGTGCGCACGCGCATCGGCTTCCAGCAGTCGCAGACGCAGAGCTTCTTTCTGTCCGGCGACACGCGCCGCCGCGTCACCGACAACGGACGATGGTCGGTGGACGGCAGCGCGGACAGCGATGTCACGGAGACCACGGCGTTCGGGCTCACCCTATCGCACGTGGTGAATTTCGACGAGAATCTGGACCGCCGCTTCACGCAGACGGTGCTCTCCGCCGTGCTGCGAGTGAACTTCTACTCTGGGGATTTCCGGTGAACCGATCACGCGCCGCGTTCGTGTTTCTCGCTCTTCTTGCGCTCACCGCCTGCGAGCGCGGCGCCCGGACGGACTTCAGCGGGGAGGCGGCGCTCGGCTACGCACGCGAGCAGCTGGCCTTCGGCCCGCGCGTGCCCGGCACGCCGGCGCACGTGCGCGCGGGAGACTGGATCGTAGCGCGCATGCGCGAGCGCGCGGACACCGTCATCGAGCAGCGGTGGACGCACGTCACCGCGCAGGGCGACACGCTGCCGCTCCGGAACATCCTCGCGCGCTTCCGCCCGTCGGCTGCCGAGCGCGTGCTCTACCTGACGCACTGGGACACGCGCCCCATCGCCGATGAGGAGCGCGATCCCGCGCGGCGGTCGCAACCGATCGCCGGCGCCAACGATGGCGCCTCCGGTGTGGGACTCTTCGTGGCGCTGGGCGACGTGCTGAAGAAGACGCCCCCCTCCGTGGGCGTGGACCTGCTCTTCGTGGATGGCGAGGACTACGGGACGTTCGATCCGTCCGGCGCCACCTACGGCACCGACGTCCTCCTCGGCTCCATCTACTTCGCGCAGCACCTCCCGTCGCCGGACTACAAGCCGCTCTACGGCGTGTTGTTCGACATGATCGGCGATGCGAACCTGGACATCTATCAGGAGTGGGTCTCGGTGCAATCCGCTCCCGAGGTGGTGGCCAAGGTGTGGCAGACCGCGCGCGATCTGAAGTACAATCCGTCCCCGTTCATCCCACGTACCGGACAGCTCGTCACGGACGATCACGTTCCGCTGCTCAAGGCCGGGCTGCACGTGATCGACGTGATCGACATCAACTATCCGTATCACCACACGCTCGAGGACACGATCGACAAGATCTCGGCGAAGAGCCTGCAGCAGGTGGGCGATGTGGCCACCGCGCTCGTGACGGAGCGCTGACGTGCGCGCGCGTCTCGTCGCATTGTGCATCGCGACCGCGCTCGCCGTTACCGTGGCCGCGCAGGCGCGGGCGCAGCGGACGTCGTCGCCGCGCACGGGGGAGGGGAGCGGTCATCGCGCCGTGCTCGGTGCCACGCCGGGCGCCGTCCCCGTAGCGCAGCCGGTGCTCGCGCCACGCGGCGACAGCGCGCGGGGGCCCGTCGTCTCGCTCATCACCATCGGCCCCGGGTCCGCGGTGTGGGAGCGCTTCGGGCACAACGCCATCCGCGTGCGCGACGACGCACACGGCGTGGATGTCTCCTACAACTGGGGGCTGTTCGACTTCCGGCAGCCGCACTTCGTGCAGCGCTTCATCCTCGGTCGCCCACTCTACGCCATGGGTGGGTTCGACACCGATCAGATGATCGCCGCCTACCGCACCAGCGATCGGAGCATCTGGGAGCAGGAGCTCGCGCTCTCGCCGCGGCAGGTGCGCCGGCTCATCGAGCTTCTCCGCGAGAATTCCCGGCCGGAGAACGTGCAGTACCTGTACGATTACTTCCGCGACAACTGCTCCACGCGCGCACGCGACGCGCTGAACGTCGCGCTGGATGGTCAGCTCCGCCGCGCCGTGGAGCCGCACACCACCGCCGCTACCTACCGCTCCGAGACGCGCCGCCTCATGGAAGGGGACGCGCCGATGTACACCGCCATCATGATCGGGCTGGGTCCGTCCACCGACCGAGCGCTTGACGCATGGCAACTCATGTTCATCCCCATGCGCATGCGTGATGCGCTCCGCACCATGACGGTGAGCGACGAGTCGGGGGAGACGCACCCGCTGGTGCGCGCGGAGCGCGTGATCTATCGCTCCACGCGCGCTCCCGAGCCAGCCGCGGTCGGCGTCCCCGTCACGCGCTATGCGCTCGTCGGCGCGCTCGTCGGTGTCGCGATCGTTCTTCTCTCGCGCATCGCTGCGCGCGGTGCGCGGTGGGCGCGCATCAGCGCGGCGTCGGCCATGTTCGCGTGGAGCGTCCTCTGCGGCTTCCTCGGCACGCTCCTCCTCTTCGGCTGGTTCTTCACCAATCACGTGGTGATGCGCGGCAACCAGAACGTGCTGCTCTTCACGCCCATCTCGCTCGTCATCGCCGCGCTGCTGCCCTTCGCCTTCACGCGTGCGCGCACCGCGCGCGCGGTGCGCCGTCTTGCCGGCGCGAGCGCCATCCTGGCGTGGCTCGCCCTCGTGGCGCATGCCATCCCCGGGCCCGGGCAGAGCAACATGGAGCTCATCATGCTCGCCCTCCCCGTGCACCTCGCCGTGGCGTGGGGGATCACGCTGCTTCCGTTGCGCGCGCCATCGGGGGACCAGACCCCCGCGCCCGTGCCGGCACCGGTGATGCACGGGTAGGACGAGGCGCGGCAGGACCGGCAGCGTCCAGCCGGTGTCGGTCACGGTGGCGCGGAATGCGCGCTTCGCGGCCGCTCCAAGTGTCGCACGTTGCAGCTCGCGCTCAGGTCCCGCGCGCCGCAACCTTCCGCCACCACGCGCACGACCGCGATGCCGCACGCCGCCCCGCGCGCGTGTACCGTGCGCGCATGGCAACCCCCGCCGAGCGCAAGGCGCTGCTCTTTCTCTCCGGTGTGATCGTGCTGGGTGCCGGCGTGCGCGTCACCCGCTCCGCCGCGCGCTCGGCTCCGGACGCTGCCTCCCTTCGCGCCCTCGATGCGCAGATCGCCGCGGTAGACTCCGTCCGCGCCGCGGCCGACACCGACCGCGCGCGGCGTAAGGCGTCCCGCCCGCGGCGCGCACCCCGCCGCGGCACGGCCGGCGGCACGGCCGGTGGCACGGCCGGCGGCACGGCCGGCGGTGACACGCGCACCTCTCGCGCGCAGGACCCCGCCCGAGCGTCAGGCCGCTCCTCCCAGCCGGATCCTCCGCCACCACCGCCCAGCTCTGGGGTCCGCGTCGTCCCCGATCTCGCCGAGTCCTCCCCACTCGAGCGCGCCATGCGCGCCCCACTCGGCGACACCGCGCCAGGCGCCGGCGGCGGGGCGTCTCGCACCCGACGGCGGCAGGCGTCCAACTCCGGAGCGCCGGCTCGATCGCGGCAGCCCGGTGGTGCCGGAGCAGGGGGAGCTTCGGACCTAGGGGAGCGTTCATCGCGCGGTGGAGCAGAGGGTGCGGTCGGCCCGCCGGTGGACGTGGACCGTGCCTCCGCCGCGGAACTGCAGCGCCTCCCGCGCATAGGCCCCGTGCTGGCGAACAGGATCGTGCAGGAGCGCGAGTCGGGCGGACCGTTCGGGTCGCTCGCCGAGCTGCAACGGCGCGTCCGCGGGGTGGGGCCGTCCATGGCGCGTAACCTCCAGGGGCGCGTCATCTTCTCGGGCGGCGGGACGTGACGTTTGCCCCTCGTCGGCGTCCTTTCCGTGTGGACGGACCGGCGTCCGGCCGGAGCGCTCCGGTCAGCGCGGCAGCCGTCACCGACGCCCGTCGTGCGTTCCGGGCTCCGCTTCGCTCGCCGCGTCTCGGAGCCGCGCTGCCGCGGACCCGCGCCGCCCGCGCTCCGACCTCAGCCTACTACCCGCTGTGTCCCGTACCGCCGCGCACGCATGGCCGCACCCGTAGCCGCTTCCGGAGAGCGCATCGGTGAGCTGCTCATTCGCGAGGGGTTGATCACTCGCGAGGCGCTCGATCGCGCCCTGCAAGAGCAGAAAATCACCGGCATGCGCGTCGGCTACAACCTCGTCAAGCTCGGCTTCGTGGACGAGATCGAGCTGACGCGGATGCTCGCGCGCCAGTTCCGCATGCCCGCCGTGGACCTCAGCAGCTTCGAGGTCGACAGCCGCATCGCGCGCCTGGTCCCCGCCGAGCTGGCCGTCCGCCACCTCATCCTTCCCCTCAAGCGGGAGGGACGCACGCTCACCGTCGCGATGGCCGATCCATCCGACCTGGGCGTCATCGACGATCTCAAGTTCATCACGCGCTACGACATCTTCCCGGTCATCGCGGGGGAATACACCCTCCGCAACGCGATCGAGCGCTACTACGAGTCGTCGGACGACGCGCTGCAGAGCCTGCTCAAGGACATCGAGACCGATGACGACGACGTCGAGGTGCTCGAGGAGAAGGACGAGGAGGTCAACGCCGCCGTCCTCGCTCAGGCGATCGACGAGGCGCCCGTCGTCAAGCTCATCAACGGGATCCTCACCGATGCGGTGAAGCGCGGCGCGTCCGACATCCACTTCGAGTGCTTCGAGGCGGACATGCGCGTCCGCTACCGCATCGACGGAGCGCTCGTCGAGATCATGAAGCCGCCGATGAAGCTCAAGGCCGCGCTCATCTCGCGCTTCAAGATCATGTCGAACCTGAACATCGCCGAGCGCCGCGTGCCGCAGGACGGCCGCATCAAGCTCAAGATGGGGAAGAAGGTGATCGACTTCCGCGTCTCCACCCTCCCCACGCTCTTCGGCGAGAAGATCGTGCTGCGAATCCTCGACAAGGGGAATCTCACGCTCGATCTCGAGAAGTTCGGCATCGAGCCGCGCGCCGAGCAGGACCTCATGGAGGCGGTTTCCAACCCGTACGGCATGGTGCTCGTCACCGGCCCCACGGGGTCCGGAAAGACCACCACCCTCTACTCGGCGCTCTCCAAGGTCAACAACATCGACGTCAACATCATGACGGCGGAAGATCCCGTGGAGTACAACCTGTTCGGGATCAACCAGGTGCTCGTGCGCAACGAGATCGGGCTCACCTTCGCCGCCGCGCTCAAGGCGTTCCTGCGGCAGGACCCGAACATCATCATGATCGGCGAGATCCGCGATCTGGAGACGGGCGGCATCGCCATCAAGGCGGCGCTCACCGGCCACCTGGTGATGTCCACGCTGCACACCAACTCGGCGCCGGAAACGGTCACGCGTCTCCTCGACATGGGGCTCGAGCCGTTCAACGTGGCGTCCGCGCTCAACCTCGTGCTCGCCCAGCGGCTCGTGCGCCGCATCTGCAACACCTGCCGCACGCGCCACGAGCTGGACGTGGACGAGATGCGCGCCGCCAAGCTCGATCCCGCGCTCACGCTGCGCGACCTGCGCTTCACGGAGGAGGCGATCGAGAACGCCAAGCGCACCGCCAGCAAGGACGCGCAGGAGACGTTCGGCCGCGCCACGCTCGACACCAAGGTGGGCGATCTGGTCTTCTTCCGCGGGCGCGGCTGCGACGCGTGCAGCGGCACCGGGCTCAAGGGGCGCCAGGGACTCTACGAGGTCATGGCCATGACCCCGCGGCTGCGCAAGCTCGTCATGCAGAACGTGGGCGCGCAGGAGATCAAGGACGCCGCCATCGAGGACGGCATGCTCACCCTGCGCATGGACGGCCTCCTCAAGGCGTGGAAGGGGATCACCACGCTGGAGCAGGTCGTCCGGGAGACGTCCGCGTGACCTTCCCGGCCAATGGCGCGTTGATGGCGACGCCGGCGCACGTCCGCGTGCACACGCCGGCGCCCCACGCGGCGCTCCGCACTGCGCGGCATCCGGTCGTCCCCTTCGTGCACTTCGACTTCAACCGCTGATACCATGACTGCCCCCACGGCACCCACGAGCCTCAATCTCCGCGCGCTCCTGGAGGAGATGATCGAGCGGGACGCATCCGACCTGCACATCACGGCGGGTGAGCGTCCCAAGCTGCGCGTCGATGGCGAGATCGTGGACTCCCGCGTGGAGCACGTGATGTCGCCCAAGGACACGCTGCAGCTCGCCTACTCCATCCTCACGGAGAGCCAGAAGAAGCGCTTCGAGACGGAGGACGAGCTCGACTTCTCCTTCGGGATCCAGAACCTGGCGCGCTTCCGCGGCAACTGCTTCAAGCAGCGCGGGTGCGTGTCGATGGCGGTCCGGCAGATCCCCTTCACCATCCGCACCTTCGAGGAGCTGGGGCTCCCGCACGCGGTGGCCAAGATGGCCGAGCGCCCGCGCGGGCTGGTGCTGGTGACGGGGCCCACGGGCTCCGGGAAGAGCACCACGCTCGCCGCGATGATCGACAAGATCAACCGCGAGCGGCGCGGGCACATCATCACCGTGGAAGATCCCATCGAGTTCATCCACCGCCATCAGGGGTGCATCGTCAACCAGCGCGAGGTGGGGACGGACACCAAGAGCTTCTCCAGCGCGCTCAAGTACTCGCTGCGTGAAGACCCCGACGTGATCCTGATCGGCGAGATGCGCGACCTGGAGACGATCCAGGCCGCGCTCACCATCGCCGAGACCGGCCACCTGGCGCTCGCCACGCTGCACACGAACTCGGCGGCCGAAGCGATCAACCGCATCGTGGACGTCTTTCCCAGTCACCAGCAGGCACAGGTGCGCGCGCAGCTCGCCTTCGTGCTGGAGGGGATCGTCACGCAGACGCTGCTCCCGCGCGCCAAGGGGCGCGGGCGCGCGATGGCTGCGGAGATCCTGGTGGTCACGCCGGCCATCCGCGCGCTCATCCGCGACGACAAGGTGCACCAGATCTACGGCCTCATGCAGTCCGGAAAGAAGTACGGCATGCAGACGCTGAACGACGCGCTGTACCAACTGTACACGGCGCGCGACTGCTCGGTGGAGGAGTGCCTGCGCGTGTCGCCGGACCCCACCGAGTTCCTGCGCATGACCGGGGAGGTCATGCCGGGCGAGGAGCCCGGGCCGGGGGGCAAGCCGCAGCGTCCGGGGGCGATGGCCGGACGGCGGTAGCCTGTCGCGGCGGCGCAACTCTCCGCGCGCGCGTTCATCGCGCGCTGCGACGGGGAGCGAGCGCACCGTGGCGTGCATGCAGCGGACCACGCGGGCCTGGAGTGAGGACGGTGTGATGGTGCCGGCGCCCCGTGTAACCCCGGGGTGCCCGCGGGAGTCATTCTAGGCCGGGGCTTTGGCACAGGCAGTACGGACGAACAACGAGGAACCACGGATGCCCACATTCACGTACACGGCGCGAGCGCTGAGCGGGGAGCTCAAGACGGCGACCATGGAGGCCGCCACCAAGGACGAGGTGGTGACCCAGCTCCGCCGGCAGAAGCTCATCGTCGTGAAGGTGGACGAGGAGCGCAAGAAGAAGCGCGGCGGCCGCATCAAGATGAAGGACATCGTCATCTTCACGCGGCAGTTCTCGACGATGATCAACTCCGGGCTCCCGCTCGTGCAGGCGCTGGACATCCTGGCCAAGCAGAGCGAGAACCCCGCGCTGAAGGAGGTCACCAAGCAGGTGGTGTACGACGTCGAGTCCGGAAACACCGTGGCCGACGCGCTCAGCAAGCACCCCAAGGCGTTCACCGACCTGTACGTGAACATGGTGTCCGCGGGTGAGGCGGGCGGTATTCTCGACACCATCCTCATGCGTCTGGCCACCTTCCTCGAGAAGAACGACGCGCTGGTGGGGAAGGTGAAGAGCGCCATGATCTACCCCAGCGTGATCATGAGCGTGGCCGCGATCGCCATTGTCGTGCTGCTCATCTTCGTGATCCCCACCTTCCAGAAGATGTTCGCCAGCGTGAACATGGCGCTGCCGCTTCCCACGCGTATCGTGATCGGCGCATCGCACGTGTTGACCGGCTGGTGGTGGGCCATTGGCATCGTGATCGGCGGCACGATCTACGCGCTGCGCTCGTATTACAAGACCTCCAACGGCCAGTTGCAGATCGACAGCCTCCTGCTCAAGATGCCGGTGCTGGGCGACCTGCTGCGCAAGTCGGCCGTCTCGCGCTTCACGCGCACGCTGGGCACGCTCATTTCCTCCGGTGTGAGCATCCTGGAGGGGCTGGAGATCACCGCCAAGACCGCGGGGAACCGCGTGATCCACGATGCGATCATGGAGTCGCGCTCCTCGATCGCCGGCGGCGACACGATCAGCGCGCCGCTGCAGAAGTCGGCCGTCTTCCCGCCGATGGTGATCTCGATGATCTCCGTGGGCGAGCAGACGGGCGGACTGGACGCCATGCTCACCAAGATCGCCGACTTCTACGACACCGAGGTGGACACCGCGGTGAGCGGACTGCTGAGCCTCATGGAGCCGATCATGATCGTGTTCCTGGGTGTGGTGGTCGGCGGTATGGTGGTGGCGATGTACCTGCCGATCTTCGACATGATCAACACGGTGCAGTAGGCCGCACGCGCGTTGAAGAAGGGGGAAGGGAGACGGGCCCCGGTCGTGAGAGCGACCGGGGCCCGCTGCTATGTGTTCCCGGCCGGTTGTCAGCAGCGCGCTGTCCCTGCATCGTACCCGCCGTCGGCCGCCTGCATGAGCCGCCTCGCCGGGCCGACCCCGGCACGGGTCTGGCAACGCCCAACGCACCACGGCAAGCAGCGCGCAACCAACGTCCATCCGACTGAACTTCATCATCCATGACTACCAGTACCGCCCCCACCTCCATCCGCCTGGGTAACCACACCGTCACCCGGATCGGGCTCGGCACCAACCGACTGCGCGACACGCGGCAATCGGTGGAATTCATTCACGCCGCGATCGATGCGGGGGTGGAGATGATCGACACGGCGCACCTCTACACGAGCGGCGAGAGCGAGCGCGCCATCGGGCGTGCGCTCGCGACGCACGCGTCGGCGCGCTCGAGCGTGGTGGTGGCTACCAAGGGAGGCTACGGCGGCGCGGGGCACGGCAGGCCCGAGGTGCTGCGCGCCGAGATCGAGCAGAGTCTCGAACGACTCGGTGTGGAGCGTATCGTGCTCTACTACCTGCACCGCGTCGATCCGGAGACGCCCATCGAGGAGAGCCTGGGCGCGATCGCCGAATACGTGGACGCTGGCCGGATCGAGCACGTGGGGATCTCCGCCGTGGACATCCCGACCATCCAGCGCGCGCGGAAGGTGGTGCCGATCGCGGCCGTGCAGAACGAGTACAACTTGACGAACCGCACATCCGACAACGTGGTGGACTACTGCACGCGCGAGCAGATCGTGTTCGTGCCCTACTACCCGCTGCACGCGAGCTCGAGCCGCGCGCTCCAGGCGGCGGCCAGGCGGCACGGGGCGACTGCGTCGCAGGTCGCGCTCGCCTGGCTGTTGAAGCGCTCGCCGATGATGCTCCCCATCCCCGGCACGCTCTCGCTCGACCACCTGAAGGAGAACCTCGGCGCCCTCACGCTCGAGCTGCCGGACGCGGAGCTCGCGGCCCTCACCTGAGCGGTCTCCGCGTCCGTCGTGTGCTCGTGCGGTGCTCGCGACGACCTAGGCGTGGGCCCCCTGGGGCGCGAACTGCTTGAAGAACTCCTCCGCCCGGCGATTCATCTCCTCCGGCGAGAGATCTTCCTTCCGCGTGGCGATCGTCCACTTGAAGCCGAACGGATCGACAATCATTCCCGTCCGATCGCCCCAGAACTGATCCGTAAGCTGTCCCATCGGTCCTGGCGGCACCTGCGCGCCGGCCGCCACCGCGCGGTGGAAGAGCGCGTCGCAGTCGGGCACGTACAGCCACAGCGAGATGGGCGATCCGCCGAGTGACTTCGCGCTCTTCGCGCCACCCATCTCGTCGTTCAGCATGATGCGCGAATTCCCGATCTGCAACTCCGCGTGCATGATCTTGCCGTCAGGGCCAGCTGCCCGCGTCTTCTCCTCGGCGCCGAGCGCCTTCTTGTACCACTCGATCGCTCGTGCGGCGTCGTCGACCACGAGCTGGGGGGTAACGGTGTGGAACCCTTCCGGAACGGCGTTGCGTGCCTTCGTCATGGTGTCCTCCAGCGGGGTGAGAACGAACAGTGCGCGGGGGCTGAACGGGCCTGCAATTCCTGTGCGATGTCGGGGCGCGCGCATTGTGGCGCGACGATGGCTGCGCCCCGACCGCGCACTCGGCATCCGATTACGTGGCGTGAGCAACCGGTGACGTCGCTCCAGCGGGCCGACACGCCGTGGCCGAGATCGCGCCGCTGATCACGAACGCTGTTCCCGCAAAGAGCAGGGTGTCGAAGACGAAATTGATGGCCGTGAGCTGCCCCCCGGCATCGTGCTCGAGGAAGAACTGCGGCGCGAACAGCGCAACCGTGAGCACCGTCATGAGCACCCCGCACAACGCGGCGCCGGTCGCTGCGAATTTCTCGATGAACATGAGGAGTCCGCAGGCGACCAGAATTATTCCCGTCGCCCACGCGATCACGTGCGGGAGCGGCACCCACGCCGCGGTCGGGACGGTGCTCGGCACTCCCGGCGCAAACTGCGGGTACAGCAGGTTCTCGATGCCATAGAACACGAGAACGCACGCGCCCCAGTATCTGGCCACTGTCGCGATGTTCCTCGTGAGTCGCGGCCGGTCGCGCCGGACGACGGTCGCGAAGAGCGCGAGCGCGCCCAGGGAGAAGGTGGCCTGCCGCGCCGCGAGACTCCAGGCCATTCGGACGCCGGGATTCGCGATGGCCGACGGCAAGTCCATCAGCAGCACGAACAGGCCGAACATGATGGCGAGCCCGATCGCCGCCCAGCGGACATATCGCCGCGTCACGAAGCTCAACGCGGCAGCCAGATGCGCCGCGCCCACCAGGTACGCGATGAACAGCCGGGCGGGCATGAATCGTGGCACGATCTGGGCGATGTTCGCGGCCGACGTGAAGTGCTCCCCCGCGAACGCGGCGAGCGACGCGGCAATGAACGTGGGGCCGAGTACTGCCAGCCCGGAGAGCCCGCGCGCGGCGGCGCGCTGCAGGTCGCGCCGATAGGTCAACAGCCCGGCGACGAGGAAAGACAGTCCCAGCACCGCCGGCCAGAATACGACTGGAGAAGACACCGGACCTCGCGGGTAAGGATGGGAAGGGATGAGCGCGTGATGTCCCGATCCACGAGCGATCGCCCTGACTCCCACCTGCCGCTCGTGAGCTCCTGCCACAGCACCTTGATGACGCCGGATGTCGGCTCCGGTGCACAGTCGGTGAAAGCGGCGCGGCCACCCCCTGCCGGGCTCTCCGCCCGCGACGCGTCGCGCCTACCGCGGCCAACCGGTCTGCGGCAAACCTCTCGTCAGCTTGAGCGCGTTCGCGAAGTAGACCTTGCGGAGCACGGAGTCCGGAAGATCGATCCCGTACAACTTCCAGAACGCGTGGTACGGACGGTAGTAGTCGAAGTAATCGTCTCTCGTCTCGAACACGCGCCAGTAGTACGGATACTCCTCGGGCTCGAACGCATCCTTGCCGAAGAGAATGCGGTCCTGGTACTTGACGAAGAAATCGTGCGCCCCGCGCGGCTGGCGGCCGATGTCGTAGAGCACCGCGCCCACTTCCGTGTAGACGTTCGGGAACGCGTCGAGCAGCGCCGAGAGCTTCGCGAGATCGTTGGCGTACCAGCTCATGTGCGCGACGACGAACGTGGTCTTCGGGTGCTTGCGGATCATGTTGTCGCGTTCCTTCATCAGCTCGTCGAAGCTGGGGAAACGATCCTGCGGATACCGGCGACCCGGGAAGAGCGACAGCTCGAGCCACCGTTCGTTGGTGTAGTCCACCGGCTGGAAAAACTCGGCGGGATCGGCCGTGTGAATGAAGACGGGAATGCCGAGCCGCGCGCACTCGTCCCAGATGGGATCGAGCGCCGGATCGTCGATGCGGAGCCGCGTGCCGTCGGGTTTGCGAATGGAGAGACCCAGGCTCTTCGGGATCTCCCCCACGCCAACCGCCCCCGCTGCCACGTCGGAGTCGAGCTGCGCCACCGCGCGCTCCGCCCACCCGGGGCCGACGTTGCGAAAGTCGATGCCGGCGAGCACGCGCACGCGGTTGCGCATCTTGGTGGACGCACGAATTGCCGCCACCGCGCGACGCAGCCGATCACCAGAGAGGTTATCGGCCGCGACCATCATCCGCACGTTGAGGCTATCGAGCGCGTTGCCGAGCGCGGTGAGCCCCGAATCGGAGAGGATGAGGCCGCGCGGATGCCCGTGAAAGTCGATGGCCGGAAATCTGGCCGTGCGCACCATGTGCGCCGGTGTCACGAGCGTCGAGCGTGGGCGGTAGTCGAGAATGGACGGCGCAGGCGCGTCCGGCGCCGCGCACCGCTGTGGCCGCACTTCCGTCATTCCCGGCGGACACTGTTCCCCCGGCCGGATGATCGTGCCGTCGCGTCCGATCCCGCCGCCGGGGCGCGATTGCTGTGCGACGAGCGACGGTGCACATGCCATGGCGAGCACCAGGGCGCCCAGGATCGACATTCTGCGCATGCTGACTCCGGAGAGAGAACGGCTCGGTGCAACCCATAGCCCCAGCCCAGCGCGAGACCGCCGGGTGCATCGTTATCTCTGGCTTCTCGCTGCCGAGCGAAAGGGCGCGAGAATATCGCTGCCATTCCGTGCACCCTGCAACCGCGTACGCTCTGCGCGCGGCCGCCGTTCGCTCCACGACGCGCTCTCGTGCCGAACGGAGATCACGCGACACCACACCACCTAACGAAGCCATCCCATGCCCACCGGAACCGTCCGTCTGCACCGCGTGCTCCGCACGAGCCCCGAGCGCGTCTACCGCGCCTTTCTGGAGCCAGCGGCAATGGCCAAGTGGCTTCCCCCGTACGGCTTTACCTGCACCGTGCACCACATGGATGCGCGCGTGGGGGGCAGCTACCGGATGTCGTTCACCAACTTCGGCACCGGCAACGGCCACTCGTTCGGGGGCGAATACCGCGAGCTCGTGCCGGGGAAGCGCATCCGCTACACCGAGCGGTTCGAGGATCCGAACATGCCGGGCGACATGGAGACCACGGTGACGCTCACGGCGGTGTCGTGCGGCACGGAGCTCACGATCGTGCAGGAGGGAATTCCGGAGATGATCCCGGTGGAGATGTGCTACCTCGGCTGGCAGGAGTCGCTCGCGCAGTTGGCGCGGCTCGTGGAGCCGGAGATTCCGGGGTGAGTGGGGACAGTCACTCCGGGCTCAGCGTGCGCGCAGCACCTCCACTCGGAGCTTCGGCACCGCTCGGAAGTGATGCTCGTCCGTGGGGCCGACGAGCACGCCAAACCCCAAGTGCAGTGCGGTCGCGGCAACGGCCATGTCGTTGGAGGGAATGCTGCGCCCCCTCCGCACAAGATCGGCGAACAACCCCGCCCACCGCTCGGCGATTGCGGCGCCGAAGTCCACGACGTCGACGGCGTTGGCCAGCGCATCGAGTCCGGCGCGTCGCTGCCGCTTACGCCGCGGCGAATCTGCCATGGCGACGCCGATCATGAGCTCCGCATAGACAATAGCCGGGAGCGCAACCGGCTCGTCGCCGCACGATTCGATGAGTTGATTCCAGTCGCCGCCGGCACGCTCCACGGCCACGGCGGCGCTGGTGTCGATCACGAGCCCCACGGGTTCCGTGGTGGGCGGTCGGACGCGCCAATACGTTCCAGGTCGTCAGCCAACGTGGGGTCCCGACCGATGGCGCTCGTCCACGCTTCGAACGCCTCGCGAACCGTGGCCGCGTGCGCCGAGTGGACCGGTGTGAGCCGCGCCACTGGGTGGCCGTTTCGCATGACCGTGAACGACTCCCCCTTATAGCGGATGCGCCCAAGGATATCGCCCAGGGAACGCGCGAGCTCGGTCGCCGAGATGCGGTGCTCCATGAGCACGATATATACAGAATTCTGCATTTTACGCAATAACCATTGAAGGGAGGTGCCGCATGTGAGCGGCGCGACGCTCGACTCGTCAACACTGCCACCCTCGCCAGCCACGCCAACATCCATCGATTTCCCTGGCGATCCGTTCATTTCGTGCGCACAATGCCGCAGACAACTTCAGACGCACCTTGGACCGCGCTTGCGCCGCAACCATGCCTCCCACTCTCTACACACTCGGCTACGAGAAGCGCTCGATCCTGGAGTTTACGGACCTTCTTCTCCAGGCCGGCATCGGCGTCCTGGTGGATGTCCGCGAGAGCGCTTGGAGCCACAAGCCGGGGTTCTCCAAGAAGGCGCTCGATGCGGCGCTGCGGACCGTTGGCATCGAGTACGTGCACGCCTCCTTCGCGGGGAACCCGAGAGCGCTTCGCCAGACGGCGCCTGATCACGCGGCATGCTTGGACGCCTATCGCTCATACGTGCACCAGAACGCGTCAATTCTGGAGCGACTCGAGGAGCTGGTGGCCTCGTACCAGGCTATGGGCGCGCGCGTGTGCCTCACGTGCTACGAGCGGCACGCCGACGACTGCCACCGTGGCATCCTCGCAGAGTGCTGGGGCACCAGGGGGGCAAGGAGAGTAGAGCACCTGGCGGTGGAAGGGTGCCTCAGGTTGGTGCCAGCTCAGATGCGTGCCGGCATTCTTGAACGGCGCACACGAGCATCGCCGCGCCCAACCTACACTACCCCACCCGGAACACCTTCATCACTTCATCCCCAAGGTGATTGATCACCTTCACCGCGATCCGGCCGGACTTGGGCTTCTCGAACGCGCGTGACGTGTCGCTGTGCAGCGTTTCCCACGCGTCGGCGTTGATCTCGGCACGGAGCGTGGTTTTGAGCGCGCTGTAGGGATCGTTGGCGCCCAGGAAGTACGCCTGCCGCACGAAGAAGCTCTCCTCGTTGTAGTCGGTATCGATGAACCAGCAGGCGATCCCCTCGGGGCCGTCGCTCCGCACCTCGCCGGTGCTGGGGTGGAAGACGTCCACCCCCTTCACCTTCACGCGGATGCGCCCGTCCTTTTCCGGCAGGACATCGATGTCCGGCTCGCCGAAGATGACGAACAGGTTCCCGTTGCCGGTGTTCTTGAGGTCGCCGGCCATGTGCAGGTCGGCGTTCATGCGCGCCTTGAGGATCTGGATACGCCCCAGCTTGCCGAAGTCGGTGGACACGGCGTCGTAGTTGAAGGCGCAGGCGATGAGGACGTCGAAGTCCGCGTCCCCCGCCTCGCGCGCGGCGGCCACCAGATCGGGGCGCGTGACGGTGCCGAACTCCGGCCCTATGAAAATGGCCGCGCGCCGGTCCACCGCCGACGCGCCTTCCCCCTCCACGTAGCGCCCCTCCGCGCAGATGAGCTCGCCGGGCCAGGGGGTGAGCGAGGTGAAGACGATCCGGTCGTCCTTGTGCGCCTGCTGCACGCCGGCGGTGCGCAGGTTCTCCAGGATCATCTCCGGGAACGACTGTGTGTCCAGGTACTCGTCGCCGCGCTCCGAGACGTGGTCGATCAGCTCGTCGTGCTCGTCCACGCCGAGCACGCGGTGCGGGGACAGGCTCTCGACGGTGAACGGGCCGGCCACGCGCACCTTCCTGTTGTCCGTGTACGGCCTGTCGTACAGAAACTCGAACTCGGCCTTGGCGGCGATGGACGCATCGATCTCCTTCTGCCGCGCGATACGCGCCTCCCACCACTCCTTGTGCACTGTCTTCACGGCCGCGGGCCACTTGGGATCCGCCTCGCGGGGGATCTCCCACTCCTCCCACTTCGTCTTGAGCGCCGAGTTGAGCTTCTGCCGCAGCGGCTCGAGCGTCTCCTGCCACTTCTCCCAGATGACGTCGATCTCGGCGTTGTTGGCGATGGACTTGAGAGTGATGTGCGGGACGCGCTCGTAGACGAATCCCTGCCGGATGTTGCCGTGCGTCGGCTGGGACGACGGCGCGGTGCGGGTGACCTCGGCTTCCTTGAGCTGCCCTTCGCGCGTATCGGCGAGGAGATAGTACGGATAGCGCGCGCCCATGATCCGGGCGCGGGCGAGTGCGAGCGCGACGCGGGACGTGTCGATCGTGACCCACCGTCGCCCCCACTGCTCGGCGACGTAGGCGGTGGTGCCGGAGCCGCAGGTGGGATCGAGGACGAGGTCGCCGGGATCGGTGGCCATGAGGATGCAACGCTGGATAAGCATTGTTGGCGTTTGCACCACATAGACTTTGGGATCTGCGCGGCTTTGAATTCCGCCAATATCGGTCCAAGCGTTGTTCAGCTCCGCGGCACCGAAGTCATCCAGAAATCGCACATACGCAAGGCTATTCCCAGTCAACTCTACTCGGTCTGCTCGGAGTAGTCGATTCATGCCGGTCTCGTTCGTTTTCCATCGCACCTTCAATGAGGGACGCACCTCACGTGCATGAACGCTTACGCCAAACCATGAGGCAGCTCCCTCACCCTTGTCACGTCCGACACTCTGACTGGTAAGATTGTCCTGGCGATAGATGCGACCGCCATCAGGTACCGGCGTCTCACCACTTCGTTCCTCGCTCGAGAGCGTGCGCGAAGTCAATGTTGGCAGACGGATGTGGTTGTACTTGTCGGCGTTGCTCTCCCCTAGGTCCTTGCGTGCGAACAGCGGCCGGAATTTCACATGCGTTCTTTCTTTGGCGAACCAAAGCACGAAGTCGACTACACAGGACAGGTGCACTCCCGTGGATCCGCCCGAAGTCTTCGTAGCTATCTGGGCGACGAAATTCTCCTCCCCAAACACCTCATCCATCACCGCCCTTACCCGGTGCACATTCTCGTCCCCGATCTGCACGAAGATCGACCCGCTCTCCGTAAGTAAGTCCCTCGCCACCGTCAGCCGGTCGCGCAGATAGGTGAGATACGAATGAATCCCGTCCCGCCACGTGTCGCGGAACGCCTTCACCTGCTCCGGCTCCCGCGTGATGTGCGCCGGGTTCCCGTCCTTCACGTCCCGGCTCGTCGTGCTCCACTGAAAGTTCGAGTTGAACTTGATCCCGTACGGCGGGTCGAAGTAGATACACTGTACCTTCCCGCGCAGTCCCTCCCGCTCGGCAAGGCTGGCCATTACCTGCAGTGAATCGCCGAGGATCATCCTGTTCGACCAGTTCTGGTCGTGCTGGTAGAACTCGGTGCGGTCCACTCCCTTGGGGAGGCCGTTGAAGTCTGCAAAGAGATCGGGGGCGATCTCCCCCGCCTCGTGCTTGCGCTCCTTGGTCTCCCGCAGCAGGTCGTCGATGAGCGCCTTGGGGTGCACCTTCTCCTGGATGTAGACCGGCGGCGCGGGGACCACGAGGTCGCTCCAGTCCTGCTCGTCCTTCCCACGCCAGACGAGCTGCGGGTCCAGGTCGCGGTTGCGCCGCTCGTACGCCACGCGCATGGGGTCGAGCGCATCCTTCTGCACCACGCTCTGGTACTCCACCGTGGGGATGTTCTTCCGCGTGGCCTCGTCGTGGACCAGCGTCTCGACCGACTTGAGCGATGTGCGCTTTCTCTTGGCCATGGCGCTTCAGGAGCGTGTGACGGGAGCGTGATGCCGGATTGCCGGCCGGTAGCATGACCGGCCGGGGGCGATCGACATGTCTGGAATTCCGCGTTTTCTATACACGTCGTGTGGGACGTGTATAGCATCTTTTCGTATCGTGCACAGGCGCTTCGACGCGCGCATCTACGACACGCGAGCGCGCGCTGTCGAAGCGCCACCGTTGCGCGGAGCGTCGCCGAGGGCCGCCTGGAGCTGCCGCTCCAGCGCCGCGGCGAAGTCGGATTCGATGGTGTACATGTCGCGCAGCTCCAGGAAATCCCACCGTCCCATGCTGCGCATGTTGTTCACTCCGGGGATCCAGAACGACTCCATGGTACTCTTCTTCTCCTTGGCGTCCTCCCCCCGGTATCCCTTGATCTCCACCACCAGCCGCAGCAGGTCGTCGTCTCCATGTCCATCGTCTACCAGGACGATGAAGTCCGGGCGGTAGCGGCGGCTGGAGGAGCCGTACCGGTAGGGGACCTCGAACCCCAGGTTGTGGTTCTTCACGTACGAGCGCACGCGCGGGTGCCGCTCCACCACGCGGCAGAACTCTCCCTCCCAGTCGCTGTCCAGCACCAGATAGTTGAGGTGACAGCGGCGCGCGTCCGTCTCCCACAGGTTTGACCGCGACGTGGTGAAGCGCACGTGCGCCGTGGACCCCATGGGGTTGTACGGATCGAGGATCGCCTTGATGGGGCGCGTGTCCGCGTGCGCTCTCGTGATGGCCGCCGTGATCCTGTTGCACGCCTTGGCGGCCAGCTCCTTGTACATGAGCAGAGCGGGGAACGTCCCACCCTTGCACACCAGATGGTGCTCCAGCCACTCGCGCGTGATCCCCTTGAGCTGGCCGAACAGATACAGCCTGGGCTCCTCCCCCGCGTCGCGCCACCGCGTGTAGAGCAGCTCCTGCGTGAGGTGGTAGACGACGGTGGAGAGCCGGGTGTTCTCCAGATGGTCGAGGTCCAGGTCCACTCCCTCGCCGATGATCCCCTCGTTCCGCACCTTCGATGGACCCACCAGCTCCGGCGTGAGCTCCAGCGTGGAGTCGTCGGTGAACCGTGCGGTGAGTCGTTCCGCGGGGAGCTCCACGCGGTAGCCTTCCACGCGCGGGAAGCGGATCTCGAGCGCGTCGCGGTCGGGGCGCACGGCGTGCACGGTGACCGTGGGGCGCGGCGGCTGCGGCGGCGCGGGCACCGGCCTGGCGTTGAAGTCGAAGGGAATGCCCAGCACGTCCGCGTACTCCACGTTGAACAGGCCGTCGTCGTTCAGGTCGTACGACTGCCGGCGCAGCGCGCGGCCGATCACCTGCTCGCAGAGGAGCTGCGTGCCGAAGGCGCGGACGCCCAGCACGTGCGTCACGGTATTCGCGTCCCACCCTTCCGTGAGCATCGACACCGACACCACGCAGCGGATGCCGCCCCCCAGCCGGCCGGGCTTCCCGACGGTGTTCATCACCTCGCGCAGGATCTCCTGGTCGGTGATGTGCTCCGCCGCCGCGCGGTCGCCGGTGCGCTCGATGATCTCGCGGCGGAATCGCTCGATCTCGTCGGACGCCATCTCGCGGAAGTTGGCGTTGAGCGCGTCGCCGCTCTCCAGTTGCGTGCTGTCGATGAGCAGCGTGTTCGGGCGGGGGAGGGGATTGCCGTCCTCGTCGAAGTTCCGGAAGAGCGCGAGCCGCCCGTTCTCCAGCGTCCGTGAGCCGTCCTCGTGCTCGCGATGGAAGCCGGAGACGTAGTCGTACACCAGCTTCGACGTCGCCGTGTTGTTGCACACGATGATGAAGCAGGGGGGCACGTCCACACCCGCCGCCTGCCAGAGCTGGAACGTCTCCTCGTAATGCCCGTACAGCACCTGCAGCGCCGTCTGCAGCCGGGCGGGGAGCGCGAGCGGGTCGAGCACGCCCCCCTTGCCGCGCCCCTTCTTCGGCATGTCCTTCCGGATATTCTCCCAGAGGTCGCGGAACATCGGCATGTCGCTCCCCGGGATGTTCTCCGCCACCGGCACGCGCGGCAGCTTCACGATGCCGCACTCGATTGCATCCATGAGGGAGAAGTCGCTCATCGTCCACGGGAAGAGTGTGCCTTCCGCGTACCCCGACCCGCGCAGGAAGAAGGGCGTGGCCGAGAGGTCGATCACGCGCGCGAGGCCGAGCTTGCGCTGCACCGTCTCGAGCCCGGAGATCCACACGCGCGCCGCCTCGTTGTTCTCCTCGGCCTCCCTGCGCTCGTCCCCCTTGAGCTTCTCATCGGCGTCGGACGCGCGCTCGCGGTAGCAGTGGTGCGCCTCGTCGTTCAGGACGAGGATGTTCCGGAGCCCCATGAGCTCGGGGCAGACGCGCTGGAGCATCTGCCCTTCGGTCTCGAGCGTGTGCAACTCGGTGCCGGTGCGTCCTTGCAGGAGGGCGCGTGAGCCCTTCGAGAGCTCCATGCGCTCGCGCAGCTTGAAGGCGTGGAAGTTCGTGATGACGATGCGCGCGCGGTTCACATCCTCGAGCATGTCCGCCGGCACCAGCTCGCGGCTGGCGTAGTAGCTGTCCGGGTCGTTGGGCTGGAGGACGCGCAGGCGGTCGCGGATGGTGATCCCTGGCGTGACTACAAGGAAGCCGCGCGTGAACCGCTTGCTCTGCGGGCGGCGCACCGCGTTCACCGTCTGCCAGGCGATAAGCATCGCCATCACCGTCGTTTTGCCGGCGCCGGTGGCGAGCTTGAGCGCCAGCCGCGAGAGCTCCGGGTTGGCGTCGTGGTTCGCGTTGGCCAGGTGCTCGAGAAAGCGCTTCCCTTCCTTGATGGTGGGGGCGACCTCTGTGAGCCAGATGGCCGTCTCCACTGCTTCGATCTGACAGAAAAACGGGCGGAAGCTGGCGAACTCGTGCTGCCGCCAGTGCTGGAGCAGCCGTTGCGTTTCGGGTGTCACCCTCCAGTCGCGCGGGGTGGGGATGGCGCGCCACTGGTCCACGTGCCGCCGCAGCTCGTTGATGACCGGAGTGGGATCGTACGCCTCGGTAGCGGTGGAGAGCCCGCGTCCCTCGTCGAGCGCGAGCATCTGTTGCTCGGCCTTTCCTCTCCCCTTTCGCGGCTTGGGGATGGGCGTGATGAACTGCGCCGGCCGGCGCCTGTCGATGATCTGGTGTGTGGGCTGCCCGATCTCGTCCAGCTCCCAGTGCCGGGCGGGGTACTCGTACGGCGAATTGAGGACGGGCTGCTCGAAAAAGCGGTTGTCCATGACGGGCGGTCGTGCCGCGGAGCTGGAGCGGGGACGGAGCGGTGTCCAGGAGGGCTTCCTCGCAATATTACGGGCCCGACTGACATCAAGACAGCCCGCCGGGAGTATGAGAGGGATCTAACCTGCGTTCGATGTACCCGCTCGCATCACCGCCCGTCGCACACCCGCACGCCGGCCACACCCGCCGCGTATGCGATCAGCTCGTCGTCGCAGGTGAGGAGCGACATCCCGCCGAGCTGTGCCTCTGCGATGAGCATCCGGTCGGCGGGATCGCCGTGCATCGCGCCTGGCAGTCGCGTGCTCTGGATGAGCAGCTCGCGCGTGATGGGGAGTGCGCGGATGCCCGGCGCGCGCGCGGCGCGTTCGAGCCAGAGGATGGGGTCCATGGAGAGCGTCAGCTTCCCCTTCGCGGTCTTGAGCGCCACTTCCCAGAAGGAGATGTCGCTCACGTAGAGGCGACCGGCTCCGGCGGCGGTGTGGACGAGGTGCACCGTTGCTGCGGCCATGCGCTCCGTGGCGCCGGAGAGCGTCCACAGCCAGACGTGCGTATCGAGGAGCAGGAGTTCCTCGCGCTCCGGTTCGTCCGCGGCGCGCCAGAGCGCGGAGCCCGCGACTTTCGCGGGAGCACGCACGC
The DNA here is from genome assembly GCA_035701265.1 of Gemmatimonadaceae bacterium. Lineage (GTDB taxonomy): Bacteria > Gemmatimonadota > Gemmatimonadetes > Gemmatimonadales > Gemmatimonadaceae > DASSNU01. The sequence continues at coordinate 76,260 of DASSNU010000016.1, forward strand.
GTCGCCGCGTCGTGCGTGTTCTGCCGTACGGCTTCGGCCCCTCGCGCACTGTGCGGGCGGTGGCCATCAGGCGAGCTCCGCGCAGGCGTTCACTTTCGTTTGTGGTCGAGTGGATCGTGCGGCGACGCACGCCAGCTCTCGTGGTCGGGGCTCACGATGTCACTCTCGTTCACGATCGTTCCGTGCAGGAATCCGACGGGGGAGGGGGCGGCGATCTCCACCGGCACTACCTTGACCACGGGACGCCCGTGCTTGGTGACCACCACCTCCAGGTGCCGCGACTGGATCTCGTCCATGAGCTCCAGGCAGGTGGCCTTGAAGGTGCTGGCCTGCACCACGCGCGGCGCCGGTCCGCCTGGCGCATACGCAGCGCGCGCCGTCTCCGAGACCTTCTTCTTCGTGGACATGACGCCCCAGCCTCCACATTGACCATGGCAATATGACCATGGTGAGCCGCGAGCACAAGAGCGCGACAAGGGCGGCTGCTCCATTGCGAAGGTGTCGCGATCGAGGGCGCCACTCCGGCCCCTGGCCTCGCCCTTGCCGTTGCCCAAGCGATATGTCACCGTTCGACACGGAGCCACCTTCACTCATCCTCCACGGAGGGAGCCCATGCCGCTCTACATGGACGTGCACACCGTCGACGGTGGCGTCTCTGCGAAAGACGTCGCCGACGCACACGTGAAGGACCTGAGGGAGCAGGCCAAGCACGGGGTCGACTACAAGCAGTACTGGGTCGACGAGAAAGCAGGGAAGATCTTCTGCCTGGTGGATGCTCCGAACAAGGAGGCGGCGCACACGGTGCACCGCAACGCGCACGGTCTGGTGGCCGACGAGATCTACGAGGTGCAGCAGGGCGCGTAGCTCCGGCATCCCGTCGGGGCGTCCGCACGTGGGACCGGGCGCGGGGGGCAGCCAGCCTCCCGCGCCCGGTTGCATCCGCCCCCTTGCGCGAGCGGTGCAGCCAGAGTACTCTATGGCACAGAGTAGGATGCCGCGGCACTCGCCGCCCCGCTCACCTCGTCCCCCGGAGCACACCATGTCGCTCTCGTCCAACGAAGCCGCCGCCACGCTCCGCGACATCGAGTCCACTCAGCGCCGCAGCGCCAACGCGTTCGGATACCGCATGGCCGCCCCACACCTCATTCTCTGGGGGATCATCTGGGCGCTCGGCTACGGCGTCACCGCCGTCCACCGAGAGTGGAGCATCCTCTGGATCGCCCTCACCATCATGGGCGTCGTGGCCAGCACGTGGATCGGCGTCCGCACGAGCCACACCGCGCGCGGTCACGTGGACCCGCGCCCGCTTGCCACCGTAGCCGCCGTCGCGCTCCTCATCGCATCGCTCTTCGCCATCCTCCATCCGCTCACCGGCGCGCAGATCTCCGCCTTCTTCCCCATCGTCGTCGGCTTCGCCTACGCACTGATCGGGATCTGGACGGGGGGCGCGCGGACGCTCATCACCGGCGTGGTGATCGTCGCGCTCACGCTCGTCGGCTTCTTCGCGCTCCCGAGCATCTTCACCATCTGGATGGCCATCGTGGGAGGCGGCGCGCTCGTGCTGGGCGGCGTGTGGCTGCGGACGGTGTGAGATGGAGCAGCCCGATCCCACCATCCACCAGCCGATCCGTCTCAAGATCATGGCCGCCCTGAAGCCGCTGCCGCGCCGAGAGTTGATCGAGTTCACACGGCTGCGCACGCTGGTGGGCACCACGGACGGCAACCTCGGCGCGCACCTCTCCACGCTGGAGCAGGCCGGCTACATCGAGGTCGAGAAGCAGTTCGTGGAGAAGAAGCCGCGCACACGTGTGCGGTTGAGCGCCACCGGCCGCCGTGCGTTCGAGGCGTACGTCGCCTTCCTCCGCGACATCATCGATCACACGTAGGAGATCGCTCCCATGCGCCTCGCCGGCATCTCTGTAGTGGGATGGATGCACACGCTCGCCTGCACGCTCGCGCTCTTCCTCGGCGCGGTGAACATCGTGGCCGTGAAAGGATCGGCGTCGCACAAGCGGCGCGGGTGGGCGTACGTGGTGTCGATGGTGGTGGCCAACGCGCTCACGCTCTTCATCTACCACTTCGATCTCCCGCTCACCGCCACACAGCATCCGGGACCGGGGATCTTCGGCTTCTTCCACGCGTTGGCGGTGGCCGCGCTCCTCCTCACGCTCGCCGGCGCCTACGCCTCCACGCGGCAGGAGCGCGCGCTGTGGGCGTACGCACACCCGACGTTCATGATCCTGAGCTACTACGTGCTGCTCGGCGGGCTGGTGAACGAGCTGTTCGCGCGCGTGGAGGCGCTGCGCCCGTACGCGGTGACCGTGGTGGATGGACGGCAGACGTTCGGGTCACCGGTGTTGGGGATGACGCAGAGCGCGGTGATGCTGGCCACCTTCCTCATGCTCGTGCTGTTCGCCGTAAAGGTGTGGCGCTACCGGCGTACGGCGCGCTCCGTCGCGCGGGGGTAGCAGGCGCTTGTCACGTCCCCTCCGACAAGGGGCGCGACGGCGCGGTCGGAGGCACACGGGGTAGCGGCAAGGAGGGACGACGCGTTGGCGCCGTCGCCTGTCGTGACCGATACACGCCCCCTCCGCAGCCCGCAGCCCCCGAGCGGCCCCCCCAAGTCGCCCGCTCCCGGGGCCACCCTCCCCTGAAACTCCGCCCGTACCCTAATCGTACTAGGGTACCATGAGCGAGCAGGAGATCGACCTCATCCAGGGGACGCTCACCGTCCTCATCCTCCGGACCCTCTCGTGGGGTCCGATGAACGGCTACGCCATCGGCCGGTGGATTCGCGACACCACCGACGGCGCCATCAAGGTGGAAGAAGGCGCCCTCTATCCCGCGCTCCATCGGATGGAGCACCGCGGGTGGATCGAGGCCGAGTGGGGAACCACCGAGAATGGGCGTCGTGCACGGTTCTACTCGCTCACGTCGCTCGGCCGCCGCCAACTGCGCGCGCGCGTGCAGGGGTGGGAGCGACTCGTGACCGCCATGACCAAGGCACTGCGTGCGTCCCCCAGGCCCACGTAACGACGGAGAAGGAGCGATGTCGGACACCAGAGGATGGCGCCCGCTGCGGCGTCTGTTCGCGCAGCGCAAGACCGACGTGGATGCGGAGCTCGCGTATCACATCCAGATGCGCACCGAGGAGCTCATGGCCGCAGGGCGCACGCCGGATGACGCGCACGCGGAGGCGCTGCGCGTGTTCGGCAACGTCCGCGAGGTGCGCGATGCGGTCTGGCGCATGGACGCCACGCACAACGCGCGCGTGCGCCGTGCGCAGCGATGGGAGTCGTTCTGGCAGGACGTGCGCTACGGCGCGCGGACGCTCCGGAAATCGCCCGGCTTCGTGGCCGCGGCCACGATCTCCATCGCGCTCGGCATCGCCGCGAACACCACGGTGTTCTCCATGGTGAACGCAACGCTTCTGCGCACGCCCGGGGGCGTGCGCGCCGACGGACTCGTGCGCGTCTACCAGAACCATCACAGCCCGCTCAGCTTCCACGACATCCGCTGGTTCCGCGAGCGCGCGAGCTCGTTCATGCAGATCGTGGCCGAGGAGCCGCTTCCGATCGGGATCCGCATCGGCGCGGAGCCGGAGCGTGCGCAGGCGGCGGTGGTGACGGAAGGGTTCTTCAGCACGCTGGGCGTGCGCATGGCGTTGGGACGCCCGTGCTCCGGCGAGGAGACACGCGCGCCCGGAAGCAACAGCGTCATCGTGCTGAGCCACCGCTACTGGCTGCATCGCATGGCGGGCGATTCGTCGGTGGTGGGGCGCACGGTGCATCTCAACGGACATCCCTTCACCGTGGTGGGAGTAGCGGCGCCCGAATTCGCCAGCTCCCAGGTGGGATGGCGTGCCGATTTCTGGATGCCCATCGGCGAGCTGTTCACCGTGCGCGGCGAGCGGTTGGACGACATCAACTGGAGTCTGTACGTCACCGGGCGCCTGGCCCGAGGCGTGGACCGCGCGCAGGCGGAGACGCGGATGCAGACGCTCATGCATCAGCTCGCCACGGATGAGCCGGAGGCGCACGAGCGCATGGACGTCCGCCTGGATCACGTGCGCGGATTGAACGCCGAGCTGCGTGCGCCGCTCGAGATCGCCTCCGGGCTGCTCATGCTCGTGGTGATGGTCGTGCTGCTCATCGCCTGCGCGAACGTCGCGAACCTGCTGCTGGGGCGGGGGGCCGCGCGGCGGGGCGAGGTGGCGGTGCGCATGGCCATCGGCGCGGGGCGTGGACGCGTGGTGCGGCAGCTCCTCACGGAGAGCGTGATGCTCGCGCTGCTCGGTGGTGCGCTGGGCTACGCGCTCGCCCTGGCGGCGGTGAGCGCCATCCAGCGTGCGCTCCCTCCGGAGATCGACGGCGCGCTGCAGGTCGGGCCCGACGCGCACGTCCTGCTGTTCACGGCCGCGCTCGCGCTCATCACCGCAGTGGTGTTCGGGCTCGCGCCGGCGCTTCGCGCGTCGCGCCTGTCGCTGTCCGATGCCATGCGCATCGACGGCGGGCGGAGCGGCACGGGGGGACGCACGCGCACGGGACGCGCGCTGGTGGCGGTGCAGGTGGCGGGGGCCATGCTCCTGCTCAGCACCGCCGCGCTCTTCACGCGCAGTCTGCGCGCCGCGGCGGGGGTGGATCCCGGCTTCGACGCGCGAGGCGTGGTGGATCTCGCGGTCGATGTGTCGTTGCATCCTGGGGACGACGCCGCCCATCTCGCGTTCTTCCGGCAGCTCGCCGAGCGTGCGGCGGCGTTGCCGGGTGTGCGCGATGCAGCGTTCGCCGCCGTGGTGCCGCTCGCCGGATCGAACATCCAGTCGCCCATCGAGCTTCCCCGCGACGCGGGGAACGCGGGGGAGGGGGACGCCCGCGCGCGCATGCCCTACCTGAACATCGTGAGCCCCGGATACTTCCGCACTCTCCGTCTGCCGATCGTGCGCGGCCGCGAGTTCGACGCGAGCGATGTGCGCGGGGCGCCGCTCGCGGCGATCGTCAACGAGCACGCGGCGCGCACGCTGTGGCCTGGCCAGGAGCCCATCGGCCAGCGCTTCCACTTTGCGGGGGACAGCGCCGGCGACTACCGCGTGGTCGGCGTCGCGCGCGACGCCAGGTACAACACGCCGGGAGAGGACGTTCCCCTCTTCATCTATCTGGCACTCGCGCAGAATCCGCGCACACAGATGGTGCTGCACGTGCGCGTCGCGGGGGACGGAGAGACGGCGGGAGTGTCGCGCGCGTTGCGCGCTCTGGTGCCATCGCTCGATCCGATGCTCCCGCCGGCACAGGTGAGCACCATGCAACAGGACATGCGCGTGACGCTCCTGCCGGCGCGGGGGGGCGCCGCGCTCCTGGGCGCGTTCGGCAGCTTGGCGATGCTCCTCGCCGCGACCGGCATCTTCGGCGTCACCTCCTACGCGGTGGCGCAGCGCACGCGCGAGATGGGCATCCGCGCTGCGCTCGGCGCGTCGTCGCGCGAGCTGCTGCGGCTGGTGATCGGCGACGCGATGCGCATCGTGGCGGTGGGGCTCGTGATTGGTGTGGCGCTCGCGGTGCCCGCCGGACTCGCGTTGCGCGGGCTCCTGTACGGCGTGACGCCGCTGCATCCGATCACGCTGCTCGCCATGCCCGCGGCGCTCGCCGCCGTGGCGTTCTTCGCGAGCTGGCTCCCGGCCCGGCGCGGAGCGCGCGTGAGCCCGCTGCTGGCCATGCGCGCGGAGTGACGGCGGCGTAAGCGCGCCGCCGCTACGCGCCGCGTGCGCCCAGGATCTCCCAGTAGCGCGCCCACGACTCGAGCCCTTCGTGCAGGCGATGCACGCGGAAGAACTCGTTGGGGGCGTGGAAGTCCTCGTCGGCGGTGCTGAAGGAAAAGAAGACGGTGGCGAGCCCCAGGTGTCGCTGGAAGAGCTCGGCGATCGGGACCGTCCCTCCCGAGCGCACCATGAGCGGGCGCACGCCGTACACCGCGTGCAGCGCTTCGTCGGCGGCGCGGAGCGCGAAGTGATCGGGTGCGATGTCGGCGGCGCGCGCGCCGGGTCCGTCGGCGGCGATGGTGAGGCGCGTGCCGGCGGGGACGTGTCCTTCGAGGTGGCGCGTGACGAGCGCGACGATCTCCGCCGGATCCTGCTCCGGCACCAGGCGGCAGGTGATCTTGGCGTGTGCCTCGCTGGGGATCACGGTCTTCTGTCCGGGACCCTGATAGCCGCCCCACATCCCGTTCACCTCCAGCGTGGGGCGCGTCCACTGCCGCTCGAGCGTGGAGTAGCCCGGCTCGCCGTACCCCGACGGCGCGCCAATCTGCGCGAGGTAGCGTGATTCATCGAACGGGAGCGCGGCGATCGCCGCGCGCTGCTCGGGAGTGAGCGCGCGCACGCGGTCGTAGAAGCCGGCCACCGCCACGCGTCCATCGGGCGCGTGCAGCGACGCGATGAGCTGCGCCATGGCGTGCAGCGGGTTGGCCACACCGCCGCCGTGCCGCCCGGAGTGCAGGTCCTTGGATGGCCCGATGAGGGTGAGCTCGAGTCCCACCAGCCCGCGGCTCGACACGGTGAGCGACGGCTCGTCCACGCGCCACATCGCGCCGTCGGCCGAGATCGCCACGTCGGCGGCGAGCATCTCCCGGTTGTCGTGGATGAACGCATCGAGGCTCGGGCTGCCGATCTCTTCTTCCCCTTCGAACATGCACTTCACGTTGAGCGGGAGCGCGCCCATGGTCGCGAAGAACGCTTCGGCCACCGCGATCGGGATGAGCATCGGGCCCTTGTCATCGGACACGCCGCGGGCATAGAGGCGCCCGTCGCGCAGCGTGGGAGAGAACGGGGGGGACGTCCACTTCTCGATCGGATCCGCCGGCTGGACGTCGTAATGCCCATACACGAGCACGGTGGGCCTGCCGGGTGCACCGAGCCATTCGCCGTAGATCACCGGATTGCCCGCGGTGGGAATGGCGCGCACGGCGAACGGGCCGGCGAAGGCGAGACGGTCGGCCACCCAGCGCGCGGCGCGCGCCACGTCGCCCGCGTGCGCGGGATCGGTGCTCACGCTCGGGATCGACGCGAACTCCACGAGCTGGCCGAGGGCGCGGTCGTGGTTCGACTGGAGGTACTGCAAGACGTCGGACATCGGTCATTGCACCTCGGTGACTCTGACGTCGATGACTATTGCGGTACGGTGAATTCCGCGGCGTTCAGGAACGCTGCGGCAGCGGTGCGCCGTTTGCCTCACCCGGAGACTTTGCCTTGTCCCACGCTCTTGAGCAGTACCCATCTTCGTCCGCGATCCTGTAATGGAGTGATATCGCAGGCGATACCACTCGCGACGATGCCAGTGATGTCGGCGCAGGTGGTATCACCGGTGAGATCATCTGATCGCAGACCCACGAAGAGGAGGACCGTGGATGATGAGCGGTGCAAGACGCCGGCCGTGAACGGCACCTTTCGCTGCGAGCGCCAGAGCCACCGGGCTCACTTGCCGCCGTCGATAGAGAGCACCTGCCCGGTGATCCATCCGGCGCGCTCGGAGGCGAAGAAGAGCACGCCGTAGGCGATGTCCTCGGGCGTGCCCAGGCGCTTCAACGCAATCCGCTCCACGAGCGCACGCTGTCCCTCCGCGCCGTACGACCTCCACTGCCGCTCGGTGGTCGGGTTGGAGCGCACGAACCCGGGAGCCACGGAGTTCACCGTGATCCCCCACGCGCCGAGCTCATGCGCGAGCTGCCGCGTGAGCCCGATCTGCGCGGCCTTGGCCGATGCGTACGCCTGGACTCCGGTGAGGCTCACGCCGAGCCCCGCGCCGCTCGAGATGTTCACGATGCGTCCCCACGTCGCGCTCTTCATTCCCGGTGCCACCGCGCGCGCGAAGGCGAACGCCGCCGTCACGTTGACGTCGAAGATGCTCCGCCACTCGTCGTCCGTCACCTGCTCCAACGGCTTCCCCGTCTGTCCCAGCACGCCGCCGGCGTTGTTCACCAGGATGTCCACGCGACCGGTCTGCACGCTTGCGCACGTGTCGGCGACGAACCCGTGCACGTGCGCTGCGTCGCGCACATCGACTGTGCGCACCTCGCACGCGCCTCCGGAGCGCGCACCGGCGGTGTGGCAGAGTCGGCGCGTCTCCTGCAGCTCGTCCTCGAGCACGTCGCACCCCCACACCGCCGCGCCGCGCTCGGCGAAGGCCATGCTGATCGCGCGCCCGAAGCCGTGCGCGGCGCCGGTGACGATCACCGTCTTGCCGGAAAAGTCGTCCGTCATTGCACGGTGCTCCTCTCCCACGATGCTCGGACGACGCGTCAATGTTCCGTGCGGGATTCGCGGTCCGTCCACGGAGAATGCACGCCGTCGCCGCGCGCTACGCGTCGCCCTCCCCCCACGATCCGGTGAGCAGCGCGCGCGTCTCGTCCACCGCCACAGCCCAGATGGCCAGCATCTCCGCATCGGAACGCTGGTACACGCCACCGTAGTTGCCGTCCCCCAGATAGCGGCGCAAGGAGTCCGGGTCGAGCGCACGCACGCGCGAGAGCTCCACCATGGCCCGCTGCTCGGCCGGCACTTCCACGCCGGGAAGGCGCGTCCAGGGGAAGTTCTCCATCCACGACGCGTGCGACGCCACCGGGTCCGTCTCCATCACCTTGGCCCAGGTGCGCGGCGCGTTCCACCAGTTGTGGAAGAGCACGCGGCACTCCGGATGGTCGGCCGTCCACTGCTGCGCGAGCGGCTGCACGGCGCTGTTGCCGCCATGTCCGTTCACGATCAGCACGCGGCGGAATCCGCTGTGCGCAAGTGCGTCGAGGATGTCGCGCACGACGGCCAGGTGCGTCTCCACGCGCAGCGTGATCGATCCGGGATACGCGCGGAAGTACGGGCACACGCCGTACGACAACACGGGGAACACCGGAACGCCGAGTGGTTCCGCGGCTTCGGTGGCGACACGCTCGGCCAGGATGCTGTCGGTGGCGAGGCGCAGGTAGCCGTGCTGCTCCGTGCTGCCGATGGGAAGCACGGCGCGGTCGTCGTGCTGCAGGTAGCGCTCGACCTGCATCCAGTTCATGTCGTGCACGTGCATGGCAGGGAAGGGGGGGGAAGGGGGTCGCGTGCGGAAAGATACCCCACCCGGCGCGGCGGTGCGACTTGCGCGCCGGTGCGACTTGCGCGCCGGTGCGACTTGCGCGAAGGAGCGACGTGCGCGGAGGTGCGACGGCGGTGCTGGCGCCGCGCGCCGGGGCGCGCCATTGTCCAGGGGACCGCGTCGTGGCCGCACCTCCCTCCATACCCGCCCACCGCTCCCCATGTCATCGCTCCGCACCACACTCGTGCTGGCGGCGCTCCTCGCGCTCGGCGCCGCGGCCTGTCACCGTGATGCGCGCTCGCCGTCGCTGGCCGGCGATTGGGACGCGTACTTCGCACGCGGATCCGAGGTGCATCCGGGGTTCGAGGGGTGGCGGCGGATGGGCTACGCGCACTTCGCGGCGCGGGACTCGGAGCTGTCCGGGGTGATCGCGCGGCGCACGGGGGAGCCGATGCTGACGGTCACGCATGTGACGGTACGTGGCGACTCGGTGATCCTCGCCGCGAGCGACTCGCAAGCGGTGAACGCTGCATGGCACGGCGACACGCTCACGGGCGTGATGATGGAGCATGGACAGCCCGCGGGGCGCCGCGTGCGTCTCGTGCGACGTGCGTCGCCCTTCGTGGTGGAGCGCCCGTACGCGCTCTGGCCGGGTGCGGTGTCCGATTCGCAGTACGCGGTCACGGAGGACACACTCGTCTTCATGCGCACGCGCGATGGCGCGCGGCTGGCGAGCTACATCGCGCGGCCGGTGGGAGACGGGCCGTTCGGCGTGGTGCTGCAGCGCACACCGTACACGCGCATCCTGCACGCGGCGGGACGCTTCTGGGCATCGCGCGGGTACATCTTCGTCGCGCAGCACGTGCGCGGGCGCGACGTGTCCGATGGCAAAGACTTCGGCGACTACGACACCGACGTGCGCGACGGCTACGATGCCGTGGAGTGGGCGGCGCGGTTGCCGGGCGCGAACGGGCACGTGGGACTCATCGGGCACTCGGATGAGGGACGGCTGGCGTGGTACGCCGCGGTGAGCGCGCCTCCGCACCTTGCCGCCATCGCGCCCTCCGCCGCCACCGGCGATCCGTGGCGCATCGTGCCGTACGAGGACATGGTCTTCTCGCCGATCAACGTTGCGTGGGCGTGTCTCATGCGCACGCGCACGCTCGAGGACATTGCCGATCTGGACATCGGCACGGCCATCACGCATCTGCCGCTCAGCGAGCTGCCGCAGCAGCTCGGATGCGGACGCGTGCCCCTCTGGGACCGGTGGATCGCGCATCCCACGCTCGACGCGTACTGGAGAGCGCACGCGGTCACCACGAACATCGCGCACGTGCGTGCGCCGGTGTTGCAGATCTCCGGCTGGTACGACGATTCGCGCGGGCCGATCGACTACACCGATGCACTGAGCCGCGTGCCGGGGCACCCGTTCATCCGGCTCGTCATGGGACCTGGGGCGCACAAGGGGATCGACTACGTGGCCGGCGAGTTCGGCCCCGAGTCGCGCGTGGACACGCGCATGCTGCAGCTCCGCTGGTTCGATCACTACCTGCTGGGCAGAGACAACGGCGTCGATCGCGAGCCGCCGGTGGACATCTTCGTCTTCGGCGACGACCGGTGGCGGCATGAGGACGCATGGCCCCTCGCGCGTGCCGTCGCCACGCGCTGGTACCTGCATTCTTCAGGGAGCGCGAACACGAGCGCGGGGGACGGCGTGCTCGACACGGTGCCCCCGCGCACGGTCGCCACTGCGGCCGCGCCCGCCGATGCGCCCGCCGACACGTTCACCTACTATCCCGCCGATCCCACGCCCTTCCTGATCGATTCGCGCGAGCTGGAGACGTCGCTCAACGAGGACTACACCGCCATCAACGCCGCGCGACACGATGAGCTGGTGTTCACGTCGTTGCCGCTCACCGCGGCGATCGAGGTGACCGGGGAGATGTCGGCCACCCTCTGGGCGGCGAGCGACGCGCGCGACACCGACTGGTACGTCATGCTCCTGGACGTCTTCCCGGACGGCCACGCCGAGCGTGTGCAGGATGGCGTGGCGCGCGCACGGTTCCGGCGAGGGTTCGACCGCGCGGTGATGCTCACGCCGGGGAGCGTGGAGCGGTACGACATCGACCTCTGGTTCACCTCGCGCGTGTTCGAGCCCGGGCACCGCATCCGGGTGACCGTGTCGTCGGCGCTCTTCCCCAAGTACGACCGCAATCTGAACACGGGCGGCAACAACGAGAGGGACAGCACCTTCGTGGTGGCGCACCAGCGCGTGCTGCACGACGCGGCGCATCCGTCGCACGTCGTGCTGCCGGTGGTGCCGCGGTAATGGCAACCGCCGCCAGATGTTTGCGCTTCACGCCCAGCGCCGTATGTTTCTTCCGTTCCCTCCCGTCCGTCTTCCACGTGGCTACCGGGCTTCCCCCCTCCTCCCGGCCCGCGTCTCTTCCTCTCCTCTCCCCTCCCACCACCGCCATGGAAGCCGACGAGCTGACACGCTCCCCCCTCCCCCTTCCGCCCGCCGCGACCGTGCAGGTGGCCTCCGCAGGGATCACTCCTCGCTCGCTCACCCCGACGGTGACGATTGCGTCGCCCGGCGTCCTCGCGGGCGCACCGGCACGCCCCGCGTGGGCGTGGCTGCCGGACACGCGCGTGATCCTCGGGATCTCCCTCGCCGTTGCGGCGCTGGTCGGGGCGACGCTCCTCGATCCATGGGCGTTCCATCACGTCGTCATGCCGCGCGTGTACGAGCGCGATTGGGGACGCGCGCTCCGCATCGTGGGCTTTCTCCCTACGTGGGCGATGGTCTCCATCGCGCTCGTACTCTGCACGCGCGACGGAGACGCCATGTCACACGGCGCGCGCGCACACGGGGACGTGTCTGCGCAGCGCGTGCGGCGACGCCCCACGTGGCTGTGCGGCGCCATGCCGCTCGTCGCCGCGACGACGGCCGGGATCGCCGGCGAGCTGGTCAAGCTCGTCATCCGGCGTGAGCGCCCGATGGCGCACGCCGGCGCGTACTTCTTTCGCAGCTTCGCCGATCGGCCGTTCTCCACGGCGGGGCTCTCCACGCCGAGCAGCCACGCGATCGTCGCGTTCGGCGCGGCGGCAATGCTCGCGCGCATGTACCCGCGCGCCGCGTGGCTCTGGTACTCCCTCGCAGCCGGATGCGCGTTCACGCGCCTGCTCGCGCGTGCGCACTACCTGAGCGACGTCACCCTCTCGGCGATCATCGCGTGGCTGGTGGTCGCGGCGCTCTGGCGATGGTACGAGGCCGGCGCACCGGCGCGCATCAGGCGCACGGGGGAGATTCGGGCGGGCACCTGATCCGCAGCGCCATCGTTCTCCGCGCGACGGACTGCCCTCTCGCGCGGTCTCCTCACCGCTGTCCTCCTCTCGCGGCCACCCTGTTCCGAAGTGATACCGCCGGTGATCCCACTTCATTACGGGGTCGCCCGGAAGCAAGGGCACCCTTCGGCGGGGCGGAAGCCGGGGCGCAGGAAACGGCACAGTACGGCACGGCATCACGGCTCCGCGTCACGGCGCGCCCCGCCCACGCCGGACTTACAGCACCGCACCCGCCTCCACCAGCCGCCGCGCCTCCGCATCCCACCGCCAGTGCTGCGCGGAGCTCCGCACGCGCGCGCCGCCGATGCGCCGGTCGAAGGGAAGCAGCCGCATCCAGTCGTCGTCCCCCGCAAGCACGCGAAGCCCCGTGTGCGTGATCCGCACCTCTCCTTCCGGGAGGGACTGCGGCGATGGGCGCAGGTCGAGCGCCACGAGCGGGTCCGGACCTTCAGCCATCCGCAGCACGCGCCACCAGTAGGACGTGTCGCCCAGATACGGGCGTTCTTCCAGCGCCTGCGCCGCGATGAACAACTTGGCCGGTGAGTACGGCGACTCCGCGAGCAGCCGGAGAATCTGTCCCTCCGTGCGCGGGACGCCGGTGCGCACCGCGGGAAACTCCTCCAGATGCCGGCGCAGCGCGGCGCCAAGGAAGGGAAGCGCCGACGTGTCGCGCTCGAGCAGCCGCTCGATCCCGGTGGGCTTCGCGGCGCAGTAGGCGGCCCACGCGTTCCGGCCGAGGCGGAGCTGCTCCTCGCTCAGGCGCTGCCGTGTGCCGTAGAGCGACGCGAGCTGGGTAGACGTGAGCTGTCCCAGCCCGATGAAGCGCTCCACTCCGGGATACTCCCCGATACAGATGAGACTCAACGTACAGCGACGCGTCTCGCGCCGCGCGAAGTGATCGAGGTGATGCATGAGGAGCGTCTGGTCGAACAGATCGTGCTCGAACCAGAGCACCACCTCGTCGTGCTCGTCCGCGCTCGCGAGTCCCGCGTCCCACCGCTCGTGCATCGCGAGCGCCTCGTCGTAGCTGGCGTAGCCGCGTGACGTGGCGTAGCGTGCGCGCACGCGGCGCCACTCCTCCGCGCTCGCGTTCCGGGGGAGCGGCCCCTCGTGCAGCACGTCCGCCCACACCGCCAGATCGCCCGGCACTCCCGAGCCGCGAAGCGTCCCGACCATGCAGTCGCCGTTGAGCACGTGGAGGATCGAACGGGGCGACGCCGGCTCCTCATCGAACGCGTCTCCCACCTCCGCCGCGCCGGCCCCGTCGCGCGCGTAGTCCGCCAGCAGGGGAGCGAGCGCCTGTCGCGCGCGCGTCACGAGCGAGCGCACCGTGCCTTCGGGAACGCCGAGTGCCGCGGCGATGCGCGTCTGCGAGAGGCCATCGAGGTGGTAGAGGGCGAGTGGTGCCCGCGAGCGCGCGGGAAGGCGCGCGAGCGCCACGCGCACGCGGTCCACCAGCTCGAGCTGCTCCAGTCGCTCGAGGGGTGACGGATCGGGCGACGCCACGTGCGCGAGGGGGTCGGCGTGGCCGTCGCCATCCGCACGGTACAGCTCGGGGTGGTACGCGCGCATCCAGTCGATGCTCACCCCCACGACGATCCGGCGCAGCCACGCGGCGAACTTTCCGGGATCCGCGAGCATGTCCAGGTTGCGGAACGCCCGCACGAACGCTTCCTGTGCGAGGTCCTCCGCCTCCGTGCCGTCGTGCACCAGCGCGTACGCCACCGCCCACGCGGCGCGTTCGTGTCTGCGCACCAGCACGTCGAAGGCGCGCACGTCACCCGCGCGCACGCTGTTCACGAGCTCGGCGTCGGTCGGTTCGTTCGGATCCACTGCGGCTTGGCTACGGATGGTTGGGGACGTGCACGGCCTCGCGCTCGCGACGCTCGTCCCTAATAGACGAGCGGAAGTGCGCTCCCGCTGCAAGGGGGAGGGGGCGCCCGCGGTGGCGCGCGACGGCTCCCCGCTCCCCTCCGTCCACTCGCCTCCCCTTGACAATCTACAAGAGCGCTGCCACACTCTCTTGTAGAATATCTAGGAGAGATATCCCGTGTCGCGACCCGATGCCGATGTCCTGCAAGGAACGCTGGACCTGCTGATCCTCAAAGCGCTCTCCCTCGAGCCGATGCACGGGTGGGCGGTGGCGCAACGCATCCAGCAGATCTCGCGCGACGTGCTGCAGGTGAATCAGGGCTCCCTCTATCCCGCCCTCCACCGGCTGGAGCACCGGGGGTGGATCGCGGCCACGTGGGGAACGAGCGAGAACAACCGCCGCGCAAAGTTCTACCGGCTCACCGCCACCGGGCGGAAGCAGCTCGCGTCGGAGCTGGCCACGTGGAGGCGCTTCTCCACGGCCGTCGAGATGGTGCTCGCGACGGGCTGACGGCAGCGCGCGGGAATCGGAGGGAGGCTGCGCGAGATAGACCGGCGCGCCGCACGCCGGCCGATCGTACGAACGACGGAGGGCGCCATGGATCGTCTGCATGGTTTCTGGACGCGGCTGCGCGCGCTCTGGCGGCGCGGTGCGGTGGAGCGTGAGCTCGACGACGAGCTGCGCTTCCACGTGGAGATGGAAATCGACGCGCTCGTCGCGCGCGGACTGTCTCCCGAGGAGGCGCGCCGCCGCGCGCTCGTCGCCTTCGGCGGCGTGGAGCGCCACAAGGAGACGTCGCGCGATGCACGGGGCTTCGTCTGGCTGCACGAGGCGCGCGGCGATCTGCGTCACGCGCTGCGGCTGCTCGCCGCGCACCCGGCCTTTGCCGCGGCGGTGATCCTCACGCTCGCGCTCGGCGTGGGCGCGAACACCGCCATCTTCAGCGTGATCGACGCGGTGCTGCTGCGCCCGTCCCCGTTCGCCGCGCCGGACCGGCTGGTCATGTTCTGGGAGACGGACCGCGGCAGCCACACGACGCACGAGCCGGCGTCGTGGCCGGATGTGGCCGACTACGGCGAGCGCGCCCGCACGATCCGCGCGATCGGGAGCGTGTTGGGGCAGGACGTCACCATCGGTGGCGAGGGAGAGCCCATGCGCGTCGCCGGGCTTGGCGTCACCCCCGAGCTGCTTCCACTCCTGGGCGTCCGGCCGGTCGTGGGACGGCTCTTCACGCCTGACGAAGGAAATCCCGGCGCGCAGCAGGTGGCCATGCTCGGGGAGCGCTTCTGGCGCGAGCGCTATGACGCGGATCCGGCCATCGTCGGGCGCACCATCACGCTGGATGAGCAGCCGGCGACGATCGTCGGCGTGCTTCCCGCGGACGCGGACCTCGGAATCCGGCAGATTCACGACCGCGCGGACTACGCGCCGACGTTCAGTGGCGAGCACGTAGCCGTGTGGCTGGCCATGCGGCCGCGCGCCGCCTCGTATCCGCGTACCACGCATCCCTTCCTCACGGTGGCGCGTCTGGCGCCGGGCGCCACGCTCGAGAGCGCGCAGCAGGAGATGTCGGCCATCGCCGCGGATCTGGAGCGCAGCTACCCGGAGAACGCGAACCGCGGTGTGAACCTGGAGCGCTACAGCGACGTGGTCTTTGGCGCGGTGCGTCCGGTGCTCTTCGTGCTGCTTGGCGCGGTGACGCTGGTGCTGCTCGTCACGTGCGCGAACGTGGCGAATCTCCTCTTGGCGCGCACCACCGCGCGCGCGCGCGAGGTCGCGATGCGCCGAGCGCTCGGTGCGGGGGACGGGCGCATCCGGCGGCAGTTCCTGGTGGAGTCCGCGGTGCTCGTGCTGCTTGGCAGCGCTGCGGGCGTGCTGGTGGCGTACGCGGGGCTGCGCGCGATCGTGGCGCTGGCGCCGGCGGGGATCCCGCGGCTGGACTCGGCGTCGGTGAACGGCACCGTGCTCGCGTATGCCGCGGTGCTCGCCGCGCTGGTCGCTCTCGCGTTCGGCATGCTTCCCGCCGTCCAGCTCCGGCGGCTGGATCTCCATGGCGTGCTCACCGTACAGAGCGGCCGCCGCATCTCCGAGGGACGCGGCGGGCGGCGCGTGCGGTCATCGCTCGTCGTCGCCGAGGTGGCGCTCGCGGTGATGCTCGTGGTGGGCGCGGGGCTGCTTCTGCGCAGTCTCTGGCGGCTGCAGGCGGTAGACCCGGGCTTCGATGGTGCGCACGTGCTCAAGGCGCAGTACCAGCTTCCGGGGACGCGCTACGCGATGGACCTGCAACGGTGGCCGGACATTCCTGCCGTGACCGGCTTTCACGCGCGGCTGCTGCAGGCCGTGCGCGCGATCCCCGGCGTGGAGAGCGCTGCGATCGCCAGTGCCTCGCCGCTCGACCCGGGGTTCACGAACTCGTTCCGGATCGTGGGACGCGAGGCGGAGTCGGAGCACTACCCCGAGATTCGCACACGCTTCATCACGCCGGGGTACCTGCATACGCTGGGCGTTCCGCTCCTGGCCGGCCGCGACATCCGTGATGGCGACGACGCCCGCGCGCCGAGCGTGGTCCTCATCAACCGTACCGCGGCGGAGCGCTACTTCGGCGCCGGAGCGGGCGGAGCGGGCACGCCGATCGGGCAGGTGATCCAGTTCTGGGGGACGCCGTGGCGCATCGTCGGAGTGATCGGTGACGAGCGCTTCCGCGGCGTCGACGCGCCGCCGGATCCCGCGGTCTACGCCCCCCTCGCGCAGGCGCCGCAGCAGAGCGTCACGCTGCTCGTGCGCGCGCGCGGGCCCGATCCGGCATCGCTCGCGCCTGCGGTTCGCCGCGCGCTGCACGCCGCCGATCCGCAGCTCGCGCTCTTCGGCGTGGAGCCGCTCCGCGCGACGCTGTCGGAGAGCATCGCGCGGCCGCGGTTCAGCGCGGTGCTCCTCGCACTCTTCGGCGGCGTGGCGATGGCGCTGGCGCTGGTGGGGGTGTACGGCGTGCTTGGCTATACGGTGGCGCAGCGCGTTCCCGAGATGGGGATCCGCCTCGCCCTGGGCGCCGCGCGGTGGGACGTGATGCGCGTGGTGGTGGGGGAGGGGATCGCGCTCGCCGCCGGCGGTGTGGCCATCGGGTTGCTGGCGGCGCTGGCGGGCTCGCGCATCCTGTCGGCGCTCGTCTTCGGCGTGACGACCACCGATCCGGCAACGTTCATCACCGTGGCGGGTGCCGTGCTGCTTACCGCGCTCCTGGCCACCATTCTCCCCGCGCTGCGCGCCACGCGCGCGGACCCCATGCTCGCCTTGCGCGCGGAGTGATGTGCGTGCACGCGCGGACCAGCGCGTGCGACGCGGCTACGGAATTCAGCGCGTGGGACGTGTGGGCGGCTCGTCGAGCACCGTGCGCACGGTTCGCGCGAGCGCGTCCATCGTGTACGGCTTTTCGAGACGCGGCACGGCCATGCTGCGCAGGTCGTGCGATCCGGAGACGAGCATCGCGCGCATCTCCGGCCACCGCCGTTGGAAGCGCGCGATCAGCTCCTCGCCGTGGCAATCCGGAAGGTGTCCGTCCGTGAAGAGAAGATGCGGCACGCTGGGGAGCTGCTCCGCCACGCGCATTGCTTCCTCCCCGGATGCCGCGACGTGCACGGTGTATCCCAGACGCGTGAGCAGGCGGCGTGTGGTGGCGCGGAGCACGTCCTGGTCCTCCACCACGAGGATCGTCTCCGAACCGCCCCCGGCGGGGACGGCCGGTGTGGACCCCGAGGCGACGGCATCGGGCGCGCTCGCGCGCGGCAGGTAGACGCGGAAGCTCGATCCCGTGCCGACCGTCGTCTGCACGGCAATCGTGCCACCGAAGCGCTGCACGATGCCGTAGCAGGTGGCCAACCCCAGCCCGGTACCCGCGTCGCGTCCCTTCGTGGTGAAGAACGGCTCGAAGATGCGCTCGAGCAGCTCGTCCGGGATCCCCGTTCCGGTGTCATCCACCGCGAGCACCACCCAATCTCCCGCCGGAGTCGCGCTCGTTGCCTCGGCGGGCGCCACGGTGGTGTTCCAGGTGCGGATGGTGACCGTGCCGCCATCGCCCATCGCGTCGCGTGCATTCACCACCAGATTGGTGACCACCTGCTCGAGCTGTCCGCGATCCACCTCCACCGGCCACAGATCGGCGGCGAGCGCGGTGTCCAGGCGGTGCCGGTCGCCGATCAGGCGGCGGAGCATCCGCTGCAATTCGTCCACCAGCTCGTTAGCGTTGAAGCGGCGGCGTTCCACCGGCTGCCGGCGCGCGAAGGCGAGGAGCTGGCGCGTGAGCGCGGCGCCACGCTGCGCCGTGCCGTGCGCGTCGGCCAGGAGCTCGCGGATCTCGGGATCGAGCGACGGCTCCTCCATGGCGAGCGATGTGGAGGTCAGGATCACCGCGAGCAGGTTGTTGAAGTCGTGCGCGACGCCGCCGGCCAGCCGCCCCACCGCTTCCATCTTCTGTGCCTGGCGGAGGTGTTCCTCGATGCGGCGCCGCTCGGTGATGTCCTCATACACGCCCAGCAGCGCGCCCACGCGCCCTTCGGTGTCGTAGAGCGGAGCGGCGCTGAGGCGGATGTCGAGCGACGTGCCATCCCGCCGGCGGCGGCGCACGTCGATGCCCGTGATCGAGTCCCCGTTCAGGATGCGCCGCGTGATCTGGGTGAACTCCAGCTCGTCCTCGGGCGCCACGATGGGGATGCGCATCCCGATCACCTCGTCGGCGCTCCAGCCGAAGATGTGCTCGGCGGCGCGATTCCAGAGGCGCACCGTGAGCTGCGGGGAGAGCACGATGATCGGCAAGGGCGAGGCATCGAACATCGCGTGCAGGAGCTGCTGCATCTGCTGCAGCTCGTCTTCCGTTTGCTTGAGACGCCACCGCTGGGCCGCGCCGTGGAGCGTGCGGACCAGCAGGTCCGGATCCACCGGCTTGACCAGGTAGTCACACTCCTCGTCGCGCAGCGCACGGATGGCCGACTCCACCGTGGCGTTTCCGGTGAGGATGACGACCTGCGTGTTGCGCGAGAGCGTGCGCAGCTCGTGGGCGAGCTCCAGCCCGTCCATGTCGGGGAGCCGCAGGTCCACCAGCGCGATGGCGAGCGGCGACGGCATGTCGCGCGCGGCCTCGAGCGCCCCTCCGCCATCGGGCACGCAGCGTGGCTCGAAGCCGCGCAGGTGGAGGATGTCCTCGATGGTGCGGGTGAGCGACGCATCGTCGTCCACCACCAGCACGGGGAGGCGTTCAGTGGCCATGCTGGACATGGAGCGCGTCGAGGAGGGCGTCCACGGAGAGTGGCTTGGTGAACGCGGCGGCAATGTAGCCTTGCGGCGCGTGCGTCACCGCGTCGTGCAGCGCCGCGCCGTGGCCGCTATAGAGAATGAGCAGTACCGACGGACTCATCTCCTTGATGGCGAGGATCGCTTCATGGGGATCGAGGTCATCCAGCTTGAGATCGAGCAGCACGGCGCCGGGCGTCTCGCGCTCCAGTTGGGTGAGCGCGTCGTCCAGCGTGGGCGCTTCCACCGTGGCCACGCCGTGTGTGCGCAGCATGTCCGCCAGCGTGCGCAGGTACCCGGGGTCGTCGTCCACCACCAGCACCGCGTGCGCGCGCGCGGCGGCCTCATCGAGCAACGGCAGCAGCGCGCTCACTTCCACCGGCTTCTTGAGGATGGACACTGCTCCGTCGCGCTCGGCCTGGGCGAGCAGCTCCTGGCGCGCGTACGCGGTCATCAGCACCACGCGCGTGGCCGGACGTGCGCGCTTGATCAGGCGCAGGGCATCCACGCCGTCCATCTGCGGCATCCGCACGTCCATCAACACCACGTCGACGGCGCGCGCGGCGGAGAGCTCCACGGCGGCGGTGCCATCGTAGGCCCGCTCCGTCTCCCACCCGTGCAGCTCGAGGATGTCGCAGAGCGTGGAGACCATGCCGCGGTCATCATCCACCACCAGGATGCGCTTGCTCATGCGCGGTGGGCCTGCGCCGGCAGCTCGAGCGAGAAGGTGGCGCCGCGCCCCGGCCCGTTGGCCGCGGTGATCTCGCCGTCGTTGGCGCGTGCGAGCGTGCGCGACACCGAGAGGCCGAGGCCGATACCGCGCGCCTTCGTGGTGAAGAGCGGCTCGAAGATCTTCCCCAGGTTCTCCGGCGGAATGCCGGGTCCGCTGTCGGTCACCTGGAGAGACACGCGGCCATCGGTGGCCTGGGCGCGCAGCGTCAGCACGCCGCTTCCATCCATGGCCTGGACCGCGTTCGTGAGGAGATTGAGCACCACCTGGCCGATCTGCACGGGATCCACGTTCGCGAGCGGAAGGTTTGGCGGTATGTCGCGCTCCACGCGCACGCTGTCCGGCACCGCCATGCGGTCGAGCTGCAGGTCGAGCAGATCGGACAGGTGCACCGGCATGCGTTGCGGCGGCTTGACGCGCGCGAAGTCGAGCAGGTCGGACACGATCCGCTCGGACAGCGTGACCTGCGTCCGCAGGATGTCCAGGTACTCCTTCACCTTGGGCGGCGCGTCGGTGAGCGTGGCGTTCAGGTAGTAGATGGCGTTGGTCATGACGCCGAGCGGATTGCGCAGCTCGTGTCCCACGCCGCTCGAGAGCTGCCCGAGGATGGCCAGCCGCTCCTTGCGCACCAGCTCGTCCTGCGCGTCGCGCAACTGGACCACGGTGTGCTCGAGCTCGGCCGTGCGCTCGGCGATCTGTCGCTCGAGGTTGTCGTGTGCATCGCGCACGCTCTCCGCCATGCGCGAGAAGGAGCGCCCCAACCGCCCGATCTCGTCGGCGCGCTCGATGACCGGCGGCTCCGCGGAGAGCGTGCCGCCGGCGATCGCCTCCGCGGCCTGTGTCAAGGCGCCCAGCGGAAGGGTGATGCGCCGGCTCAACCACCACGTCGCCACGATGCCGATGGCCAGGACGAGCACGCCCACCAGCGCCAGTCGCTCCACAAGCGACCGCACCGGGGCGAGCACCTGATCACGCGGAAACTCCAGCGCGATGGCCCAGGGCGCGGCGCGCATGGCGGCGGACGCCGCGAGCCATCGCGCGCTGTCGTGCGTGTACTCGGTCCCTTCCGTGGGGATGGCAGAGCGGTGCACCGGCCGCTGGAAGTCCGTCCACAGCGCGCCATCCGCATTGCCGATCAGCATGATCGATCCGGAGCCCACGAGCGACGTGAGGCTCTGGACGTTCTGCCCGTTGGTGAGGAGCCGGTGCAGCTCCACGACGTACCCGATGACGCGATCGCCCTCGCGCACCGGCGCCGATACCTCGTAGAAGACGGAATCGTCGCGCGCGAAGAACGGCAGGACGGCGGGCTTGGCCGGCAGCGGGGTGGCACCGCGCAGCGCCGCCGGCTGATCGAGCGCCACCACGGTGTGTCCCGCGCTGTCGCGCAGCTCCACGGCGCGCATCTGTGCGCCCGCCCCGAGCGGACGGAGCGCCGTGCGCACGGCGGCATCGCCGGCAGTCGAGCGGGCGTGCAGGGCGGCTCGCAAGGCGGGATTGTCCGCCACCGCGGCCACCTCGCGCAGCCGCGTCTGCGCGGATGTCCCGAGGAGCTGCGCGAACTGCTGCGCGACGCTGGTGAGTCGCGCGAAGGCGGCGGCGGTCGTCACACGCCGCGCGCTGCTGTACGCCAGCGCGCCGAACACC
Organism: Gemmatimonadaceae bacterium; assembly: GCA_035701265.1. Taxonomy (GTDB): domain Bacteria; phylum Gemmatimonadota; class Gemmatimonadetes; order Gemmatimonadales; family Gemmatimonadaceae; genus DASSNU01. Next base: position 98,200 of record DASSNU010000016.1, read on the forward strand.
GCCAGCGCGGCGAGCAGCAACCCCGTAATGAGGGTCGGAAGTCTCCAGCGGAGCGAGTTGCGAGGGATGGTCGGCACTCCTCGGTCGCACGATCGCGCCAACCACGGCACGCGATCGCAGGTGGACGGGCCGCGAACCGACATCGCAGATACCGGTACGGCACCGTGGTGATGAGATGATGCGGGCGCCAGCCGCCCGTCGTGCGGACGCCCCGGAGGCAGCGTGCGTCACGCCGCATCGGGCCACGATGTAGCGCAGCCGCCGCGAGACACATCTAACGTCTCATCAGGTGGCTCGTGAAGCAACGAATGTTAGAACTTTCTTAGATTGGCGTTGCGCCCCCGTGGACCGGATACCAGTTTCCGGTGCGCCGCGCCGCGCGGCTCCATAGGAGATGACGACGTTGCCCCGGCGCTCGTCATGCCCGCACACCCTGGGAGGTTTCATGCGATATCTGTCTCCGCTTCTCGTCATCGCACTCGCCGCATGCGCCAGCGGCGGGAGCGCGCACAGTACGCCCAGCGCGCCGGAGCAGCCGGCCAAGATCCAGGCGAACGGCGCCGGCGGCACCGGTACGGACATCGACACGCGTGTGGCGCCGGACAACAGCGTCCTCGATGCTGACATCCCCGCGACGATGGACAAGACGTGGGCGGCGCTCATGGAGGCGTACAAGCAGATGGGGCTGCGCGTGGATCAGCTCGACCAGCAGGCGCACACGATCGCGACGCAGAACTTCCGCGTGCGCGGCAAGCTGAACGGGCATCCGATGATTCGTTACGTGAGCTGTGGGAACGACATCTACGGACCGGTGGCCAACTCGCACACCATCGTGCTGACCGTGAGCGCGGCGGCCGTGCCAGACGGTGACGACAAGACGCGCGTGAGCGTACGCATGGAAGCGGCCGCGGTGCCCACCGAGGGCACGAGCACCGGCCTCACGCACTGCGACAACACCGGGCGCCTGGAGCGCGAGATCGTGCAGCGCGTGCAGGGGCAGATCATCAAGGAAGGCATCGGGTCGTGAGCCGCGCCCATCGCGCCGGCCGCGGGCTGCCGGCGCGACGGCATTGACAGCGGCGCGCGGGTGAGCGAGCCCCCTGCGCGCGGGGCCCGCGTGGTGTACGCGGGCTCTTCCGCGCGCTCGCTCCTCGCCCCTACATTCGCCCCATGCGCGCGCAGCGGATGGAGGCGTTCAGTGATGGCGTGATCGCGATTCTCATCACGATCATGGTGCTGGAGCTCCATGTCCCGCACGGCGCCGATTGGGACGCGCTCACCCCCGTAGCCATCCCGTTTCTCACCTACGTGCTCAGCTTCATCTTTCTGGGCATCTACTGGAACAATCATCATCACCTGCTGCACGCCGCCGGCCACGTCTCCGGCGGCGTGCTCTGGGCCAATCTACATCTGCTCTTCTGGTTGTCGCTCGTGCCCGCGGTGACGGCATGGATGGGCGACAACCACTTCGCGAGCGTCCCCACGGCCCTGTACGGCATGGTGCTCCTGCTGGCCGCCATTGCGTACACCATCCTGCAGCGTGCCATCATCGCGCAGCAGGGGCCGGGCTCACCCCTCGCCGCCGCGGTTGGACGCGACGTCAAGGGCAAGATCTCGCCCGTCTTCTACATCGCCGCCATTCCGCTCGCGTTCGTGCGCCCCTGGATCGCCGACGCGCTGTACGTGACGGTCGCCCTCATCTGGCTCGTTCCCGATCGCCGCCTCGAGATGCGCCTCGACGGCGGCGAGCCGTAAATGGTCGACTCCCCTCCCATCTCTTCTTTCAGCGGAGCACTCCCCGTGCGTGGACTCCCGACGCCGCTCGCCCTCCTCGCCTGTCTCTCCCTGCTCCTCGCGCCCGCCGTGCGCGCCCAGTCCACCGATGCGCCTGCGGATGCATCCGCGGCGCTGCGCTGGCGCTCCATCGGCCCCACGCGCGCGGGGCGTGCACGCGCGCTCGCGGGCGTGCCCAGCCAGCGAAACGTCTTCTACGCCGGCTACGACAACGGGGGCGTGTGGCGCACCACCGACTACGGCTCCACGTGGGAGCCGCTCTTCGACGCGCAGTCCACCGGCTCGATCGGCGCCATTGCGGTGGCGCCCACCAATCCCGACATCATCTACGTGGGAACGGGCGCCGGCATCATCCGTCCCGACCTGAGCGTGGGGGACGGGATGTACAAGTCCACCGATGCCGGCGCGACGTGGACGCACCTGGGGCTCCGCGACACCCAGATGATCGCGCAGGTGGAGGTGGACCCCACGCACCCCGACCGACTCTTCGTGGCAGCGCTCGGACATCCGTACGGTCCCAACGAGGAACGCGGCGTGTTCCGCTCCACCGACGGCGGCGCGACGTTCGAGAAGGTGCTGTACAAGGATCCGTACACCGGCGGGAACGACGTCCGTCTCGATCCGCACGACCCGAACGTGGTGTACGCCGCGCTCTGGCAGCAGCAGGAGGGATTCCGCGAGAGCCTGGCCTTCGGCGGCGCGGGGGGCGGCATCTTCAAGTCCACGGATGGCGGCACCACGTGGACGCAGCTACGCGACGGACTGCCGGCGGTGATCGAGGCGAACCTGGCCATCGCGCCGAGCAATTCGCAGGTGGTCTACGCGATGGTGGCCGGCGTGTCGGGGGACGACGCCGAGGGGCGCACGCGCGGCGCGGTGGCGCTCTACCGGTCGAACGATGCCGGCACGCACTGGACGCTGGTGGATGGCCCGGGAGTGACCGGACACGCGATGGACGACCGACCGCTCGGACGCATCGGCGGCGGAGATCTTCCCACGATCACCGTGGACCCGTCCGATGAGAACGTCATCTACAGCGCGTCGGTGGTGATGTGGCGCAGCGAAGATGGCGGCGTGACGTGGAGCGCGGTGCGCGGTGCGCCGGGCGGTGATGACTACCAGAAGATCTGGATCAATCCGGAAGACCCGAACATCGTCTTCACGGTCACCGACCAGGGGGCGGTGATCTCCGCCAACCGCGGCGCGTCGTGGAGCAACTGGTACACGCAGCCCACCGCGGCCATGTACCACGTCACCACCGACAACGCCTTCCCCTACCGCGTGTGCGGCGGGCAGCAGGACTCGGGCTCGGCGTGCGTGGACAGCCGGTCCATGGACGGCGAGATCACCTTCCACGACTGGCATCCGGTGAACATCCAGGAGTACGGGATGGCCGCGCCCGATCCGCGCGATCCGAACATCGTCTACGGGAGCGCGCGCACCACCGTGTCGCGCTACGACCGCCGCACCGCGCAGAGCAGCGCGGTGGGGCCGAGCGCCGAGGCACGGGGGAGCGCGTACGGGCGCAACGTACGCACCATGCCGCTCGTCTGGTCGCCGGCCAACCCGGACGTGCTGTTCTACACATCGAACGCGGTGTGGAAGAGCACCGACCGGGCGCACAGTTGGACGCGCGTGAGCCCCGATCTGGCGCGCGCGTCGTGGGCGGTGCCGGCCACCGCGCAGCACTACGCCGGCGACGTGACGCCCTCGCCGCAGGGCGCGATCACCGCGCTCGCCCCGTCCCCGCGCGACGTCAACGTCCTCTGGGCGGGTACCGACGACGGCAACATCCAGGTCACCACCGACGGCGGTGCACACTGGACGAATGTGACGCCGAAAGCGATCGCGCCCTGGACGCGCATCTTCAACATGGATGCGGGGCACTTCGACACGCGCACCGCGTACGCCGCGGCGAACACGCTCCGCATTGATGACCTCCGTCCGCACTTCTGGCGCACGCACGATGGAGGGAAGACGTGGACGGAGATCGACGCCGGAATCGCGCCCGGTGCGGTGGCGAATTCCATCCGCGAAGATCCGCGCGTTCCCGGTCTGCTGTACGCGGCCACCGACGCGCAGGTGTGGGTGTCGTACGACGACGGCGACCACTGGCACTCACTCCGGCTCAACATGCCCGCCGTATCGGTGCGCGACATCCAGGTGAAGGATGACTCCACGTGTCTCTGCGCGGACCTGATCGCCGGCACGCACGGGCGCGGCTTCTGGGTGCTGGACGACATCACGCCGCTCCGCCAGCAGGCGGCCGTTGCCGCTGCGCGCGACGCGTATCTCTTCCGTCCCGCCACCGCGGTACGCGTCCGCTTCGGCACCAACGAGCCCACCCCCTGGCCGCCGGAGCTCCCCGCGGGGGAGAATCCACCCGCGGGCGGGATCATTGATTACTACCTCGCACGCGACGCCTCGGGCCCGGTGACGCTCGAGATCCTCGACGCGCAGGGCACGGTGGTGCGCTCGTACTCCAGCGAGGACTCGGTTCTTACGCCGCACCCGGCGCTCAACCACGAGCAGTACGAGCAAGAGTGCGAGAAGACGCCTGGCGCGTCGTTCTGCCGCATCCCGCTCTACTGGCCCGCGCCCCCCACGCGCATCGGCACGCGCCGCGGCATGCATCGCGTGAGCTGGGATCTGCACTACGATCCGGTGGACATGCACGAAGCGGTGCAGGGGACCGACGTCCCCGCCACCGGCGCGGTACCGCATCACAGCTACCCGAGCGTGGAAGCGCCGTGGGCAGCGCCGGGGCGGTACACGGTGCGCCTCACCGTGAACGGCAAGCGCTACGAGCAGCCGCTCACGCTGCGCCTCGATCCGCGTGTCCGCACGCCGCAGCCGGCGCTCGCGCAACTGGCCGCGCTCTCGCGTGAGATGTGGGACGGTGCGACGGCGGCGCATCGCGCATACGAACAGGCGCGCGCGCTCGCCGCCGTGCTGGACACGGCCACGGGTGCGGAGGTGGCGCCCTTCAAGGCGCAGCTCGATTCGCTGGCGCCCGCACCGGAGTCGTCCGGTCGCGCGCCCTTCCGGCGGCGTGGTGCGAGCGCGCCCGCGCGGTCGCTCAACGCGGCGAGCGAGGCGATGATGAACGCGTCGCTCCCCATGCAGGCGGCGGACGTCGCGCCCACGGCGTCACAGGTGGCGGAGTGCAACCGCGCGCGCGCGGCCGCGGCGAGCGTGATGGCGCGCTGGCACACGCTCTCCACGAGCGGACTGGCCGCGATGAATGCGAAGCGCCGTGCCGCCGGCCGGAGCGCGATCGTGCTTCCGGCGGGCGGCGCGGGATGACCGCCGGCACGAGCTCCGGGCGCGCTACTCCGTCCTGAGGGCTGCGCTCGGGTCCACCCGCGCCGCGCGGCGCGCCGGAATCCAGCTCGCCAGCGCGGCCACAGCGAGGAGCACCACGATCACACCGGCGTACACGAGCGGATCGCGCGGCGGTTCCTCAAAGAGCAACGGCGCGATCCACCGTGCCGCCACGAGCGCGATGCCGGCGCCGAGCACGAGCCCGATCACCGCCACGCGCATCCCCTCGCCGAGCACCAATCGCACGACATCCGTTGCACGCGCGCCAAGGGCGGTGCGCACTCCCATCTCGTGCGTCCGCTGCGTGACGGCGTACGCAATCACGCTGTACAGCCCCACGCCGGCAAGCAGCAGCGCCAACCCGCCGAAGACGGCGAACAGTACGGCGCCCAACTGCCAGGAGCGCCGCTCGCCGTCGATGAGAGAGGAGAGGGTGGTCGACTTCGCGTAGGCCGCGCCGGGCATCTCGCGCTGCAACGCGCGCCGCACGCTCTCGGCCGCGCGCTCCGCCGGCCCGCGCGTGCGAACGAAGATCCCGCCGGCACCGAGAGCGAACTGCCGAATGGCGAGATAGTAGTGCAGCCCCGGATCGTCTCCCAGACTGCTGCGCTTGATGTTCTCCGCCACCCCCACCACGTAGGCGCACGGCACCGTGTCCGCGTTCACGCGCACGCACTTGCCTAGCGGACTCTCGTGAGGCCACAGCGTGCGTGCCATGGCCTCGCTCACCACCATCGCGCGCGGCGCTCCGGCGCGATCCTCCGGACCAATGCCCCGGCCGGCCAGGATGCGCGTTCCCATCGTCGTGAAGTACTCGGGTGAGACGGCCTGCAGCGTGAAGGTACCCAACCGTGCCACGGAGTCGATGCCCTGGACGAACAGGTCGACGTCCCACGAGAAGAAGAACGGCACCGTGACCCCGCGTGCGGCGCTGGCCACTTCCGGGAGCGACTGCGCGCGCTCGAGCATCCGCTCGCGCAGTTGCTCGGCGCCCGTGCTGTCGAGCTGCACGCCGCGCATCTCCGGGCTCACCCAGAGCAGATGGTCCGCTTCGTAGCCCAGGTGCACGGTTGTCACCCGTTGCAGGCTGCGCACGAAGAGTCCGGCACCCACCAGGAGAACGACCGACAGCGACGCCTGCGCCACGGTGAGCCCGGTGCGGAGCACCGAGCGGCGCAACGTCCCTTCGCGCTGCCCGGCCTTGAGCGCGTCGGCCACGTCGGCACGAACGGCGTGCAGCGCGGGAGCGAGCCCGCAGAGCAGCCCCGCGCCGAGCGCCACGACCGCGGAGAAGAGCAGGACGCGCACGTCGGTGATCGTGCTCGTCCACTCCACCTGCGGGAGCAGCACCGCGCGCAGCACCGCGCCGCCCCACTGCGCGATGAGCGCACCCGCCACGCCTCCCAGGAGCGCGAGCAGGACACTCTCGGCAAGGAGCTGGCGCAGGAGCCGCGCGCGCCCCACGCCCAGCGCGACGCGAACGGCGATCTCGCGCCGCCGCCGCAGCGCGCGCGCGAGCAGCAGGTTGGCCACGTTCGCGCAGGCGATCAGCAACACCACTCCGGCCACGCCGAGCAGCCAGACAGCCACCTTGGGCCCGCTTCCCGGCTCGGGGCCGCGCGCGTCCTGCACCGCGCTCACGATCCCGCGCGGCAGCGCCCGCTCGATCGGAACGATCGCCGGCTGCTCGTCCGCCTGCGCGAGATAGCTGCGCCGGAGGGTGGTGGTGAGATCCGCCTCGGCGGCGCGCGCCGAGACGCCCGGCTTGCGGCGCGCGTAGATCCGCAGGAAGGAGATGTGGTAGGTATCGTACCACGGGCGGCTCTCTTGGACCATCGGAGCGATCGCGTCACTCGCGACAGCGGTGATCGGCACGAACGCCACAGGTGTCTCGAGCGACATTCCCGCGAACCCGTGCGGCGCGACGCCGATGATCGTGTAGGCGCTGGCGCCGATCCACATGGCGGAGCCCAGGACGTCGCGCCGCGCGCCATAGCGCGATCGCCAGTAGGCCTCGGAGAGCACGGCCACCTTCGTGCCGGACGGCGGGCGATCCTCGGCATCCGTGAAGAAGCGTCCGAGCACGGGGCGCACGTCGAACATGCTCCAGAGGGCCGCGTTGGAGCTCCCCACGGTCAGCTCCCGCGTGTCCGCGCCACGGCCCACGACGGTCTTGCTGTCCCAGTACGTGAGCACCCGGTCGAACGCGGTGGACCACTGCGCGATGTCCCGGAAGCGCCGGTATTGCAGCGATCCGTTGTAGAGGGGCTTCCCATCGATGGTGCGCGCCATGTACAGCCGGTGCACGCGGCCGGGGGCCTGCAAGAACGCGGGTGGACGGAGGAGGAGGCGGTCCACGATGCCGAACATCGTCGCGTTCGCGCCGATGCCGACGCCGAGCGTGATGACGACGGCAGCGGCGAACCAGGGGGAGCGGCGCATGCCGCGGAGCCCATACCGCAGGTCCTGCGCGAGGGCGCTCCACCATTCGCGACGGCGGTCGTGCTCCACGCGGTCGCGGTCGATGCGGCTCAGCCGCGCGCGCGTGCCGGGCACGTCGCCGAAGCGGCGCTCGGCCTCGCGGCGCGCCTCGTCGGGGGGAAGGCCGTGCGCCATGAGCTCCTCCAGGGACATCTCGAAGTGGAAGCGCAGCTCGTCATCCACCGCGCGGTCGATCCCCGCGCGCGAGCGATCGAGGCGAAAGAGCCGGCGGAACGGTCCGTCGGACATGCGCCCTCCCGGCAGAGTGACGTCAGACGGTTTGCAGCACGCGGGAGACCGCGCGCGCGTAGCGCGTCCACACCTCGGTGCGGGCGCGGAGCTGGCGCCGGCCGTGCGCCGTGAGGCGATAGTACTTGGCCTTCCGATTGTTCTCGGACATCCCCCACTCCGCCTCGATGAGGCCGCGCTTCTCCATGCGGTGGAGCGCGGTGTAGAGCGCGCCCTCTTCGATGCGGAGGTCGTCCTCGGTGGTCTCGCGGATCCAGCGTGCCACGGCGTAGCCGTGGCACGGACCCCAGACGAGGGTCTTGAGGATGAGCAGGTCGAGCGTGCCCTGCAGCAGGTCGAGCTCCGTGCCGGCCATGCGTCTACCCTGAAATGTTGAGGGGTATACGGTAGGCAGCGTGGAGCGCGGTGTCAAGCGGTGGGGAGGACGCGGCGTGGCCGTCGCGCTATGTCATCGTGCGCGCGCTGTCGCGTTGGGCCGGAAGGCGCCGCAGCGCGGCATCCACGCTGTACGGACCGGCGCCGGCGACGACGAGCAAGAGGAACGCCGCGCCATAGAGGAGAGGAAGCTCGCCGCCGTTCTGGATCGGCCACCCCCCTCTGGGGAAGTGTACCTGGAAGAACGCCACGAGCATCTCGATCATTGCCAGAAGTGCCACCGGGCGAGTGAGGAGCCCGACCACGATGAGCAGTCCGCCTCCGAACTCGATCAGCCCGGCAGTTCCGAATTTCAACGACAAGTTGGGGTGTCCGGCGCCAAGAGCACCGAAGAGCTTCTGCATCCCGTGCTGCATGAACAGCAGGCCCACCGCGACGCGGGCGATCGTGTGAACGATTGGGGCAAGGGACGAGAGCGCGGCCCAACGCGGTGGGGCGGTGCGGCTCACATCGGTGTCAGCGGGAAGCGCCATCTCTCCTCCAGAGTAAGGGCGGTACATGCGCGCCGGGCCCTGGCGGCCGCGGCGACGTGGTGCAAACTCGGCTCACGCGCGGCGCACCGCAACTCACTTCGCCATCGCACGGAGCTCTTTCGGCGTGAGCAGCCAGCGCAGCTCTCCCTCGCCGCGTCGCGGTGTGCCTTCGAACGAGAGCAGACAGGCGCTCCCTTTCTTGAGCTCGATCTCCGCGTCGTCACCCCCCGCGAGCAGCCACGACACGAGCGCGCTCAGGTGCGGCTCGTGTCCCACGATCGCCACCACGTCGTCGCTGTCCAGCGAGTACGCCCACCCCACGAAATCGTCGAACGCCGCATCGGGACGCAGCACGTCGGTGGTGATCGTCTCCCCCATGCCGTATTCGCGCGCGACGATCGCCGCCGTCTGTTGGGCGCGGGTGAGCGGGCTCGATGCCAGGACGTCGAGGTCAGATTGGACGCGCCGCAAGCCGCGCATTCCACGCTCCATCTGCTCGATGCCCTCGGCGGTGAGCGGGCGGAGATCGTCCGGCTTGCCCGTGCGTGCGAACGCGTCGCGCTCCTCCGCGATGGCGTGCCGAATGACGACCAGATCCATCGTGTCTTCCTCATTTCACGGTTGTGTGTGCCGGCGCCCGGCGCGGGAGACGCACGCTGCGTGCCCTTATCCTGGCCGGTGCCGTCTTGCGACGTCGTCCAACCACCCCAGCTCCACCTCGCTCTGCCGGATGGCGAGGCGTACCACCATCGCGGCATCCGACGTGGGCGACGTTTCCTGGATGATCTCCCCCAACGCCCGGCGGTAGAAGGCGAGCTGTTCCGTGATGAACGCGCGTCGGCGGTGGAGTTGTTTCGCGAAGTCGGCGGGGCGCGCCTGCCAGGAGAGCACCATCCACGTGAGGAAAGGAGAGGGCACGTGCTGTGTGGCCCACTCCGGACGCGCGAGCGCGTTGGCGAGCGCGCGGCGCCCCGCGCGGGTGGGGCGATAGATCTGCCGATCCGGACCGAGCGAGCCATCGCGGCCGGCCGCCTCCTGGGTGAGCCCGGAGGCGGCGAGCTTGCGCAACGAGTAGTAGACCTGCGCGCGGGAGATGGACGCCCAGTGCTCCACTTCGCGCCGCTCGAGCTCCGCCCACAGCTCATAGCCGTGCATCGCTCGCTCGGCGAGCAGGCTGAGCACGACCAGATCGGCAAGGGTGGTGGACGCGGCGCGGGGCATGGTGTGAGGCGGCGATGGGGAGGACGACGGGCGATCCGCCGCCCTTGACGTCCCTACTAGTATAATTTATACTAGTTGCGCACCGCAAGCCCCGATTTCTGGCTCCGCACCCTGGAGGTTCGCATGTCCGCCGCATCCGCCGCCATCGGCGTCCGCTCGCTGGCTCCCGTGCTCATCGTCGACGCGGTCGAGCCGTGTCTCGACTTCTGGACCGGCGCGCTGGGGTTCACCACGGAGAACCAGGTGCCGGGAGACGACGGGCGCCTGGTGTTCGCCAGTGTGAAGAAGGGGAGCGTGGAGATCATGTACCAGACGCGCGCGAGCGTCGTCGCCGACTCGCCCGCGCAGGCGAGCGAGCTCACCGGGCACAGCGTGGCGCTCTTCATCACGGTGGCGACGCGCGACGATCTGGACGCGATCGAGTCGGCGGTCGCCGGCGCGCCGGTGGTGAAGCCGCGCCACGAGACGTTCTACGGCTCGGAGGAGATCTACGTGCGTGAGCCGGGGGGGACGGTGGTGGGGTTCGCCGCGTTCACGTGAGTTGAATGCACGTCGGGCGGGCCCCATGCGAGACCCGCCCGACGCGCCAATCCGGATGCTACGTCCCACTCGTGGAGATGGAGCACTCCATCCGGAGTGCTCCGCGGGTCGGCGCTACCGGCAGCCGTTTCGAGAACAGCGGATGGTCGCGGTCGCCGACTGGCTGCTGGTGGCGTTCGCTACCGTGAGCCTGACGGTAAACGTCCCACGGCTGCGGTACTGGTGATCCGCGATGGCGGTGGTCGCGCTGGCCCCGTCGCCGAACGTCCACAGGAAGCTTGTGGCGCCCGTCGTCGCGCTCGCATCGAAGTGGCAGAGGAAGCCGGAGCACGAATACGTGCCGCTCAACGCGAGCGCCTGTCCACCGCCGCCCCCGCCTCCGTTGCACGCCGGGTCGGCCGGGTCGGCGGTGAGCGTGAAGAGGAGCTTGTTCGGCGTACCCTGTGGCACGCCCGTCACGTGTCCGCATGATGCACTCGCGACGAGCGCGTTCGCCACGGCGGACGGCGTCGCGCCCGTGTGTCCGGAGAGGTAGAGCGCGGCCGCGCCCGTCACGTGCGGTGTGGCCATCGACGTGCCGCTGATGGTATTCGTCGCCGTCGAGCTCGTGGCCCAGTCGGATGTGATCCCCACGCCCGGAGCAAGGACGTCCACGCAGCTCCCGAAGTTCGAGAACGATGCAAACCGGTCGTTGATGTCGCTGGCCCCGACCGTGATCGCGCTCGGCGTGCTGGACGGGGATTCCGTGCACGCGTCGGTGCTCTCGTTGCCCGCGGCCACGGCGTACACGACTCCTGCGGCGACCGACGCCGCCACGGCATCGTTGAGCGACTGCGAGAAGCCGCCGCCGAGGCTCATGTTCGCGACCGCTGGCCGGCCGGCACGACTGCCACCGGCGCTGTGGTCGGAGGTGACGAAGTCGATCCCCGCGATGACGCCGGAGAGGCTTCCGCTCCCATTGCATCCCAGGACGCGGACCGCCACCAGCGTCACCCCCTTGGCAATGCCGAAGGAGTTCCCGCCCACCGTGCCGGACACGTGCGTGCCGTGGCCGTTACAGTCGTTGGCGTTCCCGCCGGCGGTCACCTCATCCACGCCGGTCACCGCGCGCCCGCCAAAGTCCACATGGTCGAGCCGGATGCCCGTGTCGATGATGTATGCGATCACGTTCGACGCCGTCGTGGCGAAGCTGTATGCATTGTTCAACCCGGTGCGCTGATCCACGCGGTCGAGCCCCCACGACGGAGTGGGCGACTGCACGGCGATGGCGTGCATTTCCTGATCAGGCTCCACGTAGGCCACATGGGGGTTGTGGCGGAGCGCATTGACCGCCTGATCGCTGAGCGTCGCGGCGAAGCCCTTGATGGCGTGGCTGTACGTGAAATGCATCTGACCACCGTGTGTGGTGATCAACTGCCGTGCGAGCCCGGGCGCATCGGTGACGTCGCGCGTGAAGCGCACGATGTACCGGCCGGGGATGGATTGCGCGGCGGCGGGGAGTGCCGCTGCAGCGGTGACGGGTGCTTCGCGATCGACCGGTGCCGTTCCCTCACGACAGCCGACGACTACCAGCGCGGCGAGCGCTGTTACGGCGAGCCTGGACATGGGCAAACACCTCCGTTGGCTAGGAGTCCGAGTGGGACGGCGCACGCTTGCCGCACGAAGCGTGCACAAACGTCGAGGTGCTTGGTTGAGTGGAAACGTATGAAGTCGCAGTGCCTCGCGAACGCGCGACTAGCAACTGCTACCGCGCGCGGTGCTCGCGCTCCGCGTCTACCGCCGCAGTGCGCGCCCACGCCTCGCGCCAGTCTACCTCCGGCGCCACTTCCGCGTCCGCGAGGGCCAGCGACTGGCGTGCGCGCTCGACCACCGGCTGTCCTTCCTCCGGCGGCAGCGCCTCGCCAAACTCGAGCTCCGCGCGCCGGCAGAGCCGCTCCTCGCGCGGCCGCTCGGTCATCGGGAGCCCGCCCGTCACGGCAAAGACGCGCGCGTGCATTCCCTCGTGCACGATCGACGCCGCGCGCTGCGCGTCGCTGAACGCCGGATTGGCCAGGAAGGTGAGCTCGGTGATGCAGCTCCGCGTGGCCGGATCGAACGCGCCGCGGCAGGGGAAGCGCACCACGTGAATGCGCGCGAGGTCGCGCCGCAGGTGGGCCAGCCGCCACGGCTGGGTGCGCTCGATCACCGCGAGCGCCGCGTCGAGCCGCTCGAGCACGAGCGCGCTGTCGATGTCCTCGCGCGTGTTCTCCACCAGCACGGGGATCCCGTGGAGCGTGAGCGGCTCGGGTGTGCCGCGAAGCCGTGCGACGAACGACCGGAAGGACATGCGTGGAATTCTAGCGACGTGCCGGCGCCGGTGCTGCGTGTCGCCGGCGGGCGCGCGCCGCAAGGCCGGCAGCCGTCCTGCGCGCTGGCGTGAGGGCGTGCAGCGATAGTTACTGCGGCCGCGCCCACTCGCCCGGCGTCTGCATCACCGGCGACACGTTCACCAGCGTGGCACGCGGCCACATGGACGGAACGCCGCGGATGAACGTCACCAGCCCCGCAATGGGCGCGTGTACGTCCCCTGTACGGCGACCAAGGAAGTCCGTGGTGTACCCGATGAGCTGGCCAGCGGTGACGCGGGCGTCGCGCGCGACGAGGGGGATGAACACGCCCGCGCTGTCGGCCGTGACGCGCGCGGAGTGCGTGCCGTCGAGCCAGACCATGTGCGTGCTCGGGTGGACGCTCCGCGCGATCATGCCGAGCGATCCGAGCACGTTGAGGCTGCCATCGATGAGCGCGTTCACGTCCGCGTCGGTGGTGGTGCCGGTACGCCCGGCTTCGGCCACCACGACCTGCTTGCCGCGCACCATCGACTGCCCGGAGAGCGTGCGGCCAGTGGCCGGTGCCGCGAGGTCGACGTCTTCCACGATGATGTGGTCCAGCCCGAACGCGCGCGCCAGCGTGAGTCCGGCGGAGTCCTGCGCCGGCCGTCCGCCGCGGAACCAGTAGCTGTACGGGCGCAGGTCCTCGTCCAGATCGCCGCCGTGCAGATCCACGATGACGTCTGCCGGATCCACGATGGCGCGCGTGATCGCGTCCAGCGCGCGCTCTGTCTGCGTGCCGCCGGCGTTCCCGGGATAATTGCCGTTCATGCTCTTGCCATCCACCGGATCGAGGTGCGGCGTCATCCGCTCGAAGGACGCGACGTTCACCAGCGGCGCGACGATCACGGTGCCGTGGAGGGTCGCCGGATCGATGCGCGCGATGAGGCGCTGCAGCGCGATCACCGACGCGTACTCGGTGCCGTGGCTTCCCGCCACGAATGCCACCACCCGCCCGGGCTGCGCGCCGCGAATGACGGCGACGGGGATGTCGTAGCCCGAATCCACGCCGGCCGGCACGGCGAGCACGCCGTACGCGGTGTGTCCCGCGGCGGGCGCCGCGGTTCCCACGACGATGCCCTGCGCTCCTGCTGCGGTGGCGGTGAGCGCGATCGTGAGGGCGAACGTGACTCCGGGAATGCGCATGGCTTCACCTCGGGAGGGTGGCGGATGGCGGTACATGCACGTTCCGGCACGCGGACGTCAAGACGGGCGCGCCGGAGCACTCGTGCGCTCGCCGTGTCCTTGACCCGTCACGTCGTCCGCGGACCGGCTCCGCCACGCAGGACTCCGGCGACACCTTGTTGACATAGGCACCACCGGCGTGTATACATATGCCAACAAGGGATAGGCCCGCCCACGGGCCGCGAGCCATCACCCTGACCGGACACACATCATGGCCGGATCCGACCTGTTCACCGGCACGCTCGACCTGCTCATCCTGAAGGCGGTGAGCTGGGGGCCGCGTCACGGGTACGCCATCGGGCGCTGGATACGCGAGACGACGCGCGAGGAGCTGACCGTGCAGGAGGGCGTGCTCTACCCGGCGCTGCACCGCCTGGAGCGGCAGGGGCTGCTGTCCGAGGAATGGCGGCTCACCGAGGGTGGGCGCGAGGCCAAGTTCTACACCCTCACCGCGGCGGGACGCCGGCGGCTGCGCGATGAGACGTCGCGCTGGTCGCGGTACTCCCGCGCGGTCGCGCGGGCACTTGCCGCGACGTCGACGTGAGGGCGCGCACATGAGTCCTGCGCAGGAACGCGCCGCACCGCGACGCCGTCATCCCGCCGCAGCGTGCCGCTCTCCCCGGACCGATTCCGCATGGAGGAGCGCGTCATGAAACGCAGCTTTCGCATGAGCGACAGCCACTCCGATCCGCAGCGCGACGTGCGCGCCGAGCTGCAGTTCCACATCGACATGCGCACCGAGGAATTGATCGACGCAGGCATGCCGCCGGACGAGGCGCGGCGCGCAGCCGTCGCCTACTTCGGCGATGTGGACGCCGTCTCCACCGAGTGCCGGGAGGAGCGAGTGCATCGCACGCGCGAGCGCCGGCGGCGCGAGTGGTGGCGCGGGATCACGCAGGACACGCGTTACGCGCTGCGCTCGCTGCGGCGGACCCCGGGCGCGTTCGCGGCGGCGTTGCTCACGCTGGCGCTCGGCATCGCGCTCACGACCACGGCGTTCACCGTGGTGAACGGCGTGTTGCTGCGTCCGCTCCCGTATCTGCATCCGGACCGCCTGGCGATGGTCTGGCTGGACATGTCGGGCGCGGGAGCGCCGAGCCAACTGCCCTTGTCCACCGGGTTGTACGCGGAGCTTGCCGACGGTCACCCAGGTTCTGTGGCGGAGCTGGCCGCGTTCTGGAGTTGGGGGTACACGCTGCAGGGCGACGGTGAGCCGGAGCAGATCCCGTCGGCGCGCGTGACGCCATCCCTGTTCGCCACACTCGGTGTGCGGCCGCTCCTGGGGCGCACGCTCAGCGAGGAGGAGGGGCAGCCGGGCGGCGCGCGCTCGGCGGTGATCAGCTACGATCTCTGGCAGCGCCGCTTCGGCGGATCGCGCTCGGCCGTGGGCACCAGCATCACGCTCAGCGGCGAGCGGTTCACGGTCGTGGGCGTGATGCCGCAGGGGTTCTCCTTTCCGCGTGGCGCCGAGCTGCCGAGTGGATTTCAGTTCCCGGCGCGCACGGAGCTGTGGGCACCGCTCGTCTTCAGCGACACCGATCGGCAGCAGTACGGCACGCTCAACATCGCCGCGGTGGCGCGCATCGCGCCCGGATACAGCGCGGGGGCGGCACAGGCGGAGATCACCGGCATGCTGCGCCGCCTGATGGGAGAGCTCGGCGATCAGGACAGCGCGCGCGTGGCGTACGGTATGGTCAGCCTCAAGGATCAGGCGGCGCAGCGCGTGTCGCGCACGCTGTGGGTACTCCTCGCGGCGGCGCTGCTCGTGCTGCTCATCGCGAACGTGAACGTCGGAATGCTGCTGGTGGCGCGCACGGCGGCGCGGCGGCAGGAGCTGGGCGTGCGCGCGGCGCTCGGCGCGGGGCAGGGGCGCATTCTCCGCCAGTTGCTCACCGAGAACATCCTGCTCGCACTGGGGGGCACCGCGCTGGGCGTGGTGGCCAGCATCTGGGCGGTGCGTGTGGCGCTGTCGCTCGTGCCGGGCTCCATGCCGCGCGCGGACGACGTGACCGTCGATTGGCGCGTGCTCACTGCTGCGGCGATCGTGGCCATCGTCGCGGGAATCGTGCTCGGTCTGGCCGCGGCGGTCCGGGCGCGCCGTGGCACGCTGGCCGCGGCGATGCGGAGCGGGGGGATGCGCACCGTGGGGAGTGCCGGTCGCCAGGCGGGCCGGCGGATGTTGGTCGCGGGTGAGGTGGCGCTCTCGGTGATGCTGCTCGTGGGCGCCGGCCTGCTCACGTTGACCTTCATCCGGTTGGGACGTGTGACGCCGGGATTCGACGCCGCACACGTTCTCACCGCCGAGTTGGGGCTTCCGGTGCCGGGCGCGTTCAATCCACAGCAAGACGGTCCGCAGTGGGTCGCCACGTTCGAGCAGATCACCTCGCGCCTGAACGCGCTGCCCGGCGTGCGTTCCGCCGGCGGCGTGAGCTCGCTCCCACTCTCCGGTGCATGGGAAGGTGGTGGACTGCGCGTGGAGGGGCAGGAGCTCCCCCCCGGAAGCAGGCCGCCCACCGCGCAGTACAACGTGGTGAGCGGAGACTATTTCAAGGCGATGGGTATCCCGCTCGAGTCCGGCCGGCTGTTCACCACGCAGGACCGTGCGGACGGCGCCGGCGTGATCATCGTGAACCGGGAGTTCGTACGGCGCATCCTGAACGGAGCGCCGCCGCTCGGCCAGCAGCTACGCCCCTACTTCGATTTCTCCGGCGGCGCGCCGCGCACGATCATCGGCGTGGTCGGCAACGTGAAGCAGACGGGACTGGATGCGGACGCCGAGCCGCAGGTATACGTGCCCATCCAGCAGATGCCGTATCCGGCCCAGACGCTGACCATCCGCGCGGAGGGCCCGCCGGCATCGGTGCTCCCCGCGGTACGCGGCGCGCTGCGTGCGGTGAATCCCGCGCTCGCGCTCGCCCACGTGCGCCCGATGACGGACGTGGTGGACGACTCGCTCGCGCGGCAGCGCTTCACCATGACGCTCATCGCGACGTTGGCCGCGGCTGCGCTGCTGCTCAGCATCGTGGGGCTCTACGGTGTGCTGGCTACACTCGTGGGGCAACGCCGGCGCGAGATCGGTGTGCGGGTGGCGATGGGCGCCCGGCGCGGCGACGTGCTGGCGCTCATCCTCGGCGAGGGCGTGCGCGTGATGGTGGTGGGGATCGCGCTCGGCACGGCAGCGGCCGTATTGGCGAGCCGGCTGCTGGCATCGATGGTGTACGGCGTGAGCACCACCAGTGTGGGCGTGTACCTCACGGCCGCGTTGGCGGTCGGGGTCGTGTCCGTCCTGGCCATGTGGATCCCCGCGCGGCGGGCGAGCGAGATTCACCCGACGGTGGTGCTGCGCGGGGAGTGAGGGCGAGGCGCTTGACGCGCTCGTGCAGCCACGGTTTAGTTGCCGGCATCAGCGCGCACGACCGTCTCCCCCTTCGCACCGCGCCCGGCGTCTTCCGTGTCCGCATCCGCACCGCGTCGTTCCCCTGCCAGAGCCGTCGTTCTCCTGAGCGGCGGACTGGATTCCGCCACCACGCTCGCCATCGCGCGCGCCGACGGATTCGAGGCGTACGCGCTCACCGTGCGCTACGGGCAGCGGCATGCGGCCGAGCTGGATGCCGCGCGCGCGCTGGCGGAGCGACTCGGTGCCGCACGGCACCTGGTGATCGACGCCGATCTCCGCGGCGTGGGGGGCTCCGCGCTCACCGACCGGATCGACGTCCCCAAGGGGAGATCGCTCGACACCATGGCGGAGGGAATCCCCGTCACCTACGTGCCGGCGCGGAACACCGTTCTCCTCAGCTTCGCGCTCGCGTGGGCCGAAGTGCTGGGTGCGAGCGACATCTTCATCGGTGTGAACGCGGTGGACTACAGCGGCTATCCCGATTGCCGTCCCGCATTCCTCGAGGCGTTCGAGCGACTGGCCAACGTGGCCACGAAGGTGGCAGTGGAAGACGCGCGGCGCATGCGCGTGCACGCGCCGCTCCTGCATCTCTCCAAGGCGGAGATCATCCGGCACGCGCTGGCGCTCGGCGTGGATGTCGCGCGCACGCGGAGCTGCTACGATCCGGATGAGACGGGTGCCGCATGCGGCGAGTGCGACGCCTGTCGGCTGCGGCTGCGCGCCTTTGCCGAGCTCGGGATGGCGGACCCCGCGCCGTACGCTGTGGGCGCCACGCGCGTGGTGGACTGATGGCGTACACGGTGCACGAGATCTACGCCACGCTGCAGGGGGAGGGCGCCAATGCCGGGCGCGCCGCGGTGTTCCTGCGCTTCGCCGGGTGCAACCTGTGGACGGGGCGTGAGGAAGATCGCGCGCGCGCGGTGTGCCGCTTCTGCGATACCGACTTCGTGGGCACGGATGGCCCCGGAGGCGGGCGCTTCGCGAGCGCGGACGCGCTGGCGGATGCGGTGGACGCGTGCTGGCGCGGCGCGACGCCGGATGCGGCGCACCGGTTCGTGGTGTGCACGGGAGGGGAGCCGCTCTTGCAGCTCGACGAGCCGCTGGTGGATGCGCTGCACGCGCGCGGCTTTGAGGTGGCGGTGGAGACGAACGGCACGCAGGCGGCGCCGGCAGGGATCGACTGGACGTGCGTGAGTCCCAAGGCGGGAGCGCCGCTCCAGCTCACGCGCGGCGATGAGCTCAAGCTGGTGTTTCCGCAGGAGGGGATCGACCCGGCTGTGCTGGAGTCGCTCTCCTTCACGCATTTCTTTCTGCAGCCCATGGATGGCCCCGAGCTGGCGCGGAATACGGAGCTCGCCATCCAATACTGTCTGTCGCACCCGCGGTGGAGATTGAGCGTGCAGACGCACAAGGCGATCGGGATCCCCTGATGCGCGCCGAGATCTTCAAGGAGTTCACCATCGAGGCGGCGCACCATCTCCCCAACGTGCCGGCGGAGCACAAGTGCCGGCGGCTGCACGGGCATTCATTCCGCATCGAGGTGCACGTGCGCGGCGACGTGGATCCGTCCACCGGATGGGTGACAGACTTCGCCGAGATCGCGCGCGCCTTCGAGCCGGTGCGCGCGGCGCTGGATCACCGCTACCTGAATGAGATCGCCGGATTGGAGAATCCCACCAGCGAGATGCTCGCCGCGTGGATCTGGGAGCGGCTCGCGCCGCGGCTGCGCGCGCTGTCGTGCGTGGTGGTGCGCGAGACGTGCACCACCGGATGCGTGTATCGAGGGTCATCGCAATGAGCACGTTCACGAGAGCAGGCAGGACGACTCGAGTGCGAGCGGTCGCGCTCGTGCTGGCTGCTCTCCCGGTGGCTGCGCGACTCGCGGCGCCGCTCGGCGCGCAGCGTCCCAACACGCAGGAAGGGTACGTCGTCACGCAGGATTCGATGCGTCTCTTCTATCGTGTGGTGGGAAGCGGTCCGGACACGATCATCGCGATCCACGGCGGCCCCGGGGTGAACATGGAGAGCATCGCGGCGGACTTTGCGCCGCTCGCCGCGCGTCACACGGTCATCTTCTACGATCAGCGTGGCACCGGCCGCTCCACGCTGCCGCGCGACACCACCAAGCTGGGCGCCGCGCAGCAGATCGCCGATCTGGAGGCGGTGCGCGCGCACTTCGGCGTGGAGCGCGTGGCGTTGGTCGCGCACTCATACGGTCCGCTGCTCGCCGCGACCTACGCGCTCGAGCATCCCGAGCACGTCTCGCGGATGGTGTTCTTCGGCCCGGTGCCGCCGCGGCGTGCCGACCTCTGGCAGCGCGTCGGTCGTGCCTTCACCGCACGGCTCGACAGCGCGCAGCGCGCCAGGCTCGCGGACGCCAACCGCCGGTTGGCGGACAGCAGCGCGGACATCGAGCAGGCGTGCCGCGACTACTGGGCGATCGCTCTGCGCCCTCGGCTGGCCGATCCTGACCGGAGTCTGCCGCTCATCCGCTCGGAATTCTGTACGTCGAATCCGGCCGGCATCCGCTATGGGCTCACGGTCACGAACCGCGTGGTGATGGCGTCGTATGGCGACTGGGACCTGCGCGACCGTTTGCGCACGCTGCGCGTGCCCACGCTCATCGTGTACGGTGAGGCCGACGCGATACCGGAGGACCTGGTGCTCGAGTGGGTATCCACCCTGCCGCACGCGGCGTTCCTCCCCGTGCCGGGCGCGGCGCACTTTGCGTACGCTGAGCGCCCGGACTTCGTCTGGCCGCGCGTGGAGCGATTCCTGAGCGGAGCGCGGCCCTGAGCAGACCGCCCCTCTGAGCGGAGCGTCGCCCTGGGCGCGCCTCACTCTCCGCGCATCGCGAGCACCGGGTCCACACGCGTAGCCCGCCGCGCGGGGATGATGGTGGCGGCAAGCGCCACGACAGTGAGCAGCGCCGCTGCCATCGCGATGGTGACGGGGTCGTTCCGTCCCACGCCAAAGAGCCAGCTCGCGATGAGCCTGGTGGCGAAGTAGGAGCCGGCGATGCCGATCACGAGCCCGGCAGCCGCCACCGCCGCGCCGTCGCGAAGCACGAGCGCGAACACCGCGCCGCGCGAGGCGCCGAGCGCCATGCGCACTCCCATCTCGCGGGAGCGCTGCGCGACGGCGTAGGCGATCACGCCGTAGATGCCGAGCGCGGCGAGCAGGAGCGCGATCGCGGCAAAGACGCCGAGGAGCGCGGAGTTGAGGCGCGGCGCGGCGATCGACTGCTGCACCACGTCGTCGAGCGTGGTCACGTTGTACAGCACGAGCGCCGGATCGATCTCGTGGAGCGCGGAGCGCGCGGCGGCCACCGCGTCCGCGGTGCTCGACGTGCCGTGTACGAGGAGCGACGCGCTGCGCAGCACGTTCTGGCCCCCCTGGATGCCGAGGTAGATGGTAGGGGCGGGGTCGCTGGTGAGCGCGGTGCTCCGGATGTCGCTCACGACTCCCACCACCTGGAGCCCCACCGTGTCGCGCCCGAAGCCGATGCGCTTGTCGAGCGGATCCTGCCCCGGCCAGAACGCGCGTGCCGCCGCCTCGCTCACCACGAGCGTGGGACGCGCGTCGGTCCACGCGACATCGCGCCCGCGGCGGAGCGCGATGCCCAGCGTGTGGAAGTAGTCGGGGCTCACGGCGGTGACCGCGCTCATGATCGGTTGGTCGGGGGGCGGCGGAGGCTCGCCGATGAGGCGGATCGGTGTGACGATCCCGCTCCCCGAGAGAGGGACGGTATTGGCGATCGACGCCGCAGCGATGCCGGGACGCTGCTCGAGCGATTCGACGAGCGAGCGATAGAAGCGCACCTGGCTGCTGTCCGGGTAGCGCTCTCGATCGAGCGTCACGCGCATCTCCACTACGTGTCCGGCGCGGAAGCCGGGGTCCACGTTCACGATGTTGCGGAGACTGCGCAGCACGAGCGTGGCGCCAAGCAGGAGAATGAGCGCGAGCGCCATCTCGCCGATCACGAGCGTGCGCCGCACGCGCGCAGCCGAGCTGCCACCCGTGTTCGTGCGTCCGCCGGCCACGAGCGCACCGGCCAGTTGCGAACCGCCGGCACGGAGCGCGGGCCACACGCCGCAGAGGATGGCGGTCACGATCGACAGTCCGAGCGCGAAGAGCAGCACGTGCGCGTCGAGCGAGACGGTCTCCGCGCGCGGCACCGCGCCCGGAGGCGCGAGGCGCAGCAGCACGCGCGTACCGACCGACGCGACCGCGATGCCGAGCGCGCCCCCGGCGAGCGCATGGAGCGTGCTCTCCACGAGCATCTGTTGCGCCACGCGCGCGCGCGAGGCGCCGAGTGCTCCGCGGATGGCGATCTCGCGCGACCGGGTGGCGTTCCGCGCCACGAGGAGATTCGCCACGTTGATGCATCCCACGAGCAGCACGAGCGCCGACGCGGCCAGGAGCACGAGCAGCGGCTGCCGGCTGCCGAGCACGACTTCGTCGCGGAGGAGAAAGGCGTTGGCGCTCCACCCGCCGATCTCCGGGTGCACCGCGGCCACGCGCCGCGCCACCGTCGACAGCTCGCGCTCCGCCGCGTCGATCGTCACCCCGGGCGCCAGCCGTCCCACGCCGCCGAAGCGATGCTGCGCGTGCGACTGGATGCTCGGGTACGTGGATGGCTCGAGCACCGTGAACGCATCCGTGTCGAAGCCCACGAAGTCGAACGTGTGCGGGAGGACGCCGATCACCGTGCGCGCTCGCCCGCTGATGGAGATGGTGCGTCCCACGATGTGTGGATCGCCGCCGAAGCGACGCGTCCAGAAGCCGTCGCTCAGGATGACGGCGTTGCTCGCCTCGCCGCGCGCATCGTCCGGGCCGAAGAGCCGCCCGCGCGCCGCGTGCACGCCCAGTACATCGAAGAAATTGGAGGTGACGCTCATCCCCGATACGCGCTCCGGCGCATCGCTGCCGGCCATCGTGTAGCTCGTCGGAAAGTAGAGCGCCATGTCGGCGATCGATCGCGTCTGCTCCCGCCAGTCCAGGTAATCGGCATACGACACGCTGAAGCGCGGGATGCTCGCGTCCGGATTCTGCGAGTAGATCGCGACCAGCCGGTCGTCGTGCGGAAAGGGAAGCGGACGAAGAAGAACGGCGTTGACGACGCTGAAGATCGCCGCATTGGCGCCGATGGCGAGCGCGAGGGTGGCGATCACGATGGCGGCGAAGCCTGGGGCGCGACGCGCGCCGCGGAGTGCGAGGCGGAGGTCGCGCGCGAGCCACGCGCCGGGCGCGGTGCGCGATGACGAAGCAGGTGTGGCGAGATCGTCGTGCACGGGGCGGGGCTCGGTCATGAGGAGGCCTCGAAGCAGATGGCGGGAGCCTGCGGCGCGGACGGCCGAGCGTCAAGGGTTGCTGGCGGCGCGCGCACACTGCGCTCGCCCTCAGTGCCAGCCGTCGCGCCCGCGTCGTCCCGCGCTCCCCCTCGCCGCGCGAGCCCTGGCGCGTTAGCATACCTGCTCCACCCTGGTCTCCCCCCTCATCCCCCGTTGCATATGCGACCCTCCGCGATCCGCTCCGCATCCGCGGCGCTCCTCGCCGCGTTCGCACTCCTCCCCGGCGCCGTGCGCGCTCAGGACTCCACCGCCGCTGCCGGCCGATTCGCGCGCCGCGGCGGCTCGGGGCTCCCGCTCACCCCGACGCGCGACGTGCGCTTCACCACCGACGAGGGGACGTGGATGTCCCTCGACCTCTCGCCCGATGGCAAGACGATCGTCTTCGAGCTGCTCGGCGATCTCTACACGCTCCCCGTGCAGGGAGGCACGGCCACGCGCATCACGAGCGGCCAGGAGTTCGACTCGCAGCCGCGCTACTCGCCCGACGGCAAGACCATCGTCTTCGTGAGCGATCGCAGCGGGACGGACAACCTGTGGATGGTGAACGCGGACGGCAGTCACCCGCACGCCATCACCCACGGCACGCGCGATCAGTTCATCTCCCCCGAGTGGACGCCCGACGGCAAGTACATCGTGGCCTCGCGCAACCAGACGGGGACGCTCGGCTCCACGTACGAGCTGTGGATGTTCCACCGCGACGGCGGCAGCGGGCTCCGCATCACCGGCGGCACGCAGCAGGCGGCACAGGCTCCGTCGCAGCGCGGGCGAGGTGGCGGCGGGTTCGACAACTATCTGGGCGCTGCGTTCGGCAAGGACCCGCGCTACATCTTCGCGTCGGCCAAGCGCGGCGGTTTCGGTTACAACCTGCAGTTCCCGCTCTGGCAGGTGGTGGTGGTGGACCGCGAGACCGGGCGCACGTACACGCGCACGAGCGAGACGGGAAGCGCCATGCGCCCGCTCCTGAGCCCCGACGGACGCTGGATGGTGTACGCCACGCGCTACGACACGGCCACCGCGTACAAGTTGCGCGACCTGCAAACCGGGGACGAGCGCTGGCTCGCCATGAACGTCACGCGCGACGATCAGGAGTCGCGCTTCACGCGCGACCTCATGCCCGGCGCGGCGTTCACGCCGGATTCCAAGGCGATCATCGCGACCATCGGCGGGAAGTTCTGGCGCGTGGAGGTCCCCAGCGGCAAGCGGACGCCCATTCCGTTCACCGCAGACGTGGCGCTCAAGATCGGACCGGTGGTGCACACCGGTCACCGGATCAACGACAGCACGATCACCGTGCGGCAGATTCGCGACGCGGTGCCGTCGCCGGACGGGAAGCAGCTCGCCTTCACCGCGCTTGACCGGTTGTGGGTGATGTCGCTCCCCAACGGTCGGCCGCACCGTCTCACGTCGCAGGACGTGGGGGAGTTCTCCCCCGCGTGGTCGCCGGATGGCAAGTGGGTAGCCTTCGTGACGTGGACGCCGGATGGCGGCGACATCTATCGTGTCGCGTCCGATGGAAAGGGCGCGCCGCAGAAGCTCACGCGCATGCCGGCGTTCTACGACAAGCTCACCTACACGCCGGATGGCAGCCGCCTCGTGTTCACGCGCGGACCGCGGCAGCCGCGCATCGACGAGCGCGCCTTCGAGCCGGCGGACGTGGATGGCGACGTGCTGGAGGCGGAGCCGGAGACGCCGGTGAGTCTCGTCTACGGGCGCGAGCTGGCGTGGATCCCTGCCGCGGGGGGCGCGGCGCGTCCCATCGGCCCGGTGCAGGGGAACGGACAGGCGCACTTCACCGACGACTCTACGCGCATCTTCATCTACGCGCCGGGGGAGGGGCTCGTCTCCATCCGCTGGGACGGCACCGATCAGCGCCAGGTGCTGCGGGTCACCGGCTACACGCCTCCCTCGGCGGGGGGCGGGCCACCGCGTCCCAGCCAGGCGAGAGACGTGCGCATCTCACCGGACGGCACGCGTGCGATCGCGCTGGTGGATGACAACGTGTATCTGCTCGACGTCCCCGTCGCGGGGGAGCCGGGGCCCACGGTGTCGGCCACGAACGCCGCGCAGGCGGTGGTGCCGGTGCGGCGCGTGACGCGCGTGGGCGGCGACTTCATCGGATGGCAGCCCGACGGGCGCAGCTTCCACTACTCGCTGGGCCACTCGTACTTCACGTACGATGTAGCGCGCGGCGACTCGCTGGTGCGCGACTCCGTGACGCGCGCCGATTCCGCGCGCCCGCGCGGGCGCGGCGCTCGCGGAGCGGACAGCACCGCGGGTGAAGGACAGCAGCAGGGCGCGGAGGGCGCGTCGCACCCCGCGTACGAGGCATCGCGCACCGACGTCGTCATGACCGCGGCCAAGGATCGTCCCACCGGCACGGTGGCGCTCCGCGGCGCGCGCATCATCACGATGAAGGGAGACGAGGTGATCGACGACGGCACGATCGTCATCACCAACAACCGCATCGCCGCGGTAGGGCCGCGCGCACAGGTGGCCATTCCCGCCGGTGCGACGGTGATCGACGTCTCCGGAAAGACGATCATCCCGGGCTACGTGGATGTGCACGCGCACCTGCGGCCGACCTTCGGCATCCACAAGCAGCAGGTATGGGAGTACATGACCATCCTGGCGTACGGGGTGACCACCACGCGCGACCCGCAGACCGGCACCACCGACGTGCTGTCGTACGGCGATCTGGTGGAGACGGGAGACATCCTCGGTCCGCGCATCTTCTCCACCGGGCCGGGCGTCTTCTCGTCCACCAACATCCGCAGCCTGGACGACGCGCGCGATGTGCTGCGCCGGTACGCGGATTACTACGACTCGTACTACATCAAGGAGTACGAGACCGGGGAGCGGAACGTGCGGCAGTGGGTGATCATGGCCGCGCGCGAGCTGGGGCTCATGCCCACCACCGAGGGCGGGCTCGACATGCGGATGAACCTCACCGAGATGCTCGACGGCTACCCCGGGCACGAGCACACGCTCCCGCTACATCCGCTGTACAAGGATGTGGTGGAGCTCCAGAAGCAGAGCGGGATCACGTACACGCCCACGCTCATCGTGCAGTACGGCGGCCCGTGGGCGGAGAACTACTTCTACGAGCACGAGGACATCCACGCCAACGCCAAGCTGCGCCACTTCACCCCGCACTCGGAGGTGGACATCCGCGGACTCCGGCGCCCGCAGTGGTTCCGCGACTCGCAGTACGAGTTCTCCAAGATGGCCGAGGACCTGAAGCGGATGGTGGATGCTGGCGGGAACATCGGACTTGGTGGACACGGCCAGCTCCAGGGACTGGGCTCGCACTGGGAGCTGTGGGCGATCGGGAGCGGCGGCATGCGTCCGCTGGACGTCTTGAAGGTTGGGACGATCAACGGCGCGCGTGCGCTCGGCCTCGACGCCGACGTGGGCTCGCTGGAGCCGGGGAAGCTGGCCGACCTGCAGGTGCTGGACGGGAACCCGTTGGAGAACATCCGCAACACGGACACCATCCACTGGGTGATGAAGAACGGGCGGCTGTACGAGGGGAACACGCTGAACGAAGTGTGGCCGCGCAAGCGCGAGGTGCCCCCCACCTGGTGGCAGAAGGAGACGATCGCGGAAGAGCAGGCGGAGGCGGCGACGCCGTAGCGATCCGCTTGCCGCGGTATTCCGTCCGGTGCGCGCGCGCGCGATGAGATTTCTCCGCGAGCGAGTAGCCATCGCTGCGGTCGCACCGGCGCGACGACTCACACATCCACGCTCACCCTACGCCCGGCGCACGTGCGCCGGGCGTAGGCACATCTGATGGCAGACGAACGGCACCCTCACCTCGCGCGCCGACTCGGCCCGTTCGACGCGACGATGATCGTGATGGGCGGGATCGTGGGCGCGGGGATCTTCATCAATCCATACGTCGTCGCGCGCGTGGTGCACACGCCGGCAACGATCCTGCTCCCGTGGATCGTGGGGGGCGTCATCGCGCTCACGGGTGCGTTCGTGTATGCGGAGCTGGCGGTGTGGCGGCCGGCGGTGGGCGGGCAGTACGTCTACCTGCGCGACGCGTTCCACCCGGTGGTGGCGTTCCTCTACGGGTGGACGCTGCTGCTCGTCTCGCAGACGGGCGGGATGGCGGCGGTGGCGATGACGTTCGCCAATTACTTCCGCGAGCTCACCGGCGCCACGCTCGCCCCCGCGTGGATCGCCGTCATCACCCTTGCCGTGCTCGTCATCGTCAACGCGCTCGGCGTGCGCGTGGGGAGCACGGTGCAGAGCACCTTCATGGTGATGAAGATCGCCGCGCTGGCCATGCTCGTGACGCTCGGCTGGATGGGACTCCATCATACGACGCACGTCGTGGCCGATGCGGAGCCGTGGGTGCGCGTGGAGCGCGCGCCGATCGTGGCGTTCGCTGCGGCCATGGTGCCGGTGCTCTTCGCCTACGGCGGATGGCAGACGGCGAGCTTCGTGAGCGGGGAGATGCGTGCTCCTACGCGCGACCTGCCGCGTGCACTTCTGGCCGGCGTGCTGGCGGTGGTACTGCTCTACGTGGCTGCGAACGCGGTGTACGTGGGCGTGCTCGGCGCCGACGGCCTCGCCGCGACGACCACGCCGGCCAGCGCGGTGATGCGCGCCGCGCTCGGCCCCACCGGCGCGCGCCTCATCGCCGCGGGGATCGCGATCTCCACGGTCGGCTTCCTGAGTCAGGGAATGCTCACCGCGCCGCGCGTCTACTACGCCATGGCGCGCGACGGGTTGTTCTTCGAGCGTGTCGGACGCACGAGCGCGCGCACGCAGGCGCCCGTCGCCGCGATCGTGCTGCAAGGCGTGCTCGCCGCAGTGATCGCGCTGTCGGGGCGATTCGAGCAGATCCTGAGCTACGTGGTGGCCATCGACGCACTGTTTTTCGGGCTCACCGGCGCGGCGCTCATCGTCTTCCGTCGCCGCGAGGCGCGCGGCGCGGCGCGCGCCGAGGGGAGCGGGCTCCGCGTGCCGGGGCATCCGGTCACCACCATCATCTTCGTGGTCGTCTTCTGGTCGCTCGCGGTGAGCACGGTGGTGCAGTATCCGCACTCGGCCGGTGCGGGGATGGTGATTCTGCTGGCGGGGCTTCCGGCGTACGCGTGGTGGCGGCGGGGGAAGATCGTGTAACAGTCAGGAGCTGCCAGGCGTCAGCGGCGCAAATTGGCGAGCGCGACCTGGGCGGCGGTGCGGATGTCCGGATTGGGGTCGTCCGCGGCAAGTTGCACCAGTACCGGACGAAGCACATCCACGACTGGCTCGCCGATACTCTCCCGCCCAGCGGGCCTGATCACGTCCCCCCCTCCGTTGTACCGCTGCTGCAGGAGGACTTCGCGCTGGCCGATGAAGTGATGAAACGCCGGTACCCCACTCGAATCCGCATACGTGACCAGCACCAGCAGTGCGGCCACGCGTTGCCGCGTGGAGAGGTCCGTGCGCTCGAGTGTTTCGACCAGCGTGGACACAAGCTGGGGCGCGATGACGGCCCTGGTGGCGGTCACCAGCGGCTCGAGGTCGCTCCTCTGAACCGGGGGATGGCCCCACACGTTCACGAGCGCCGGGACTGCGTCTTCAGAGCACAGTGGGATAGTGCTCAGAGCGTCCAGCCAGTGCGGCGATGGGTGCCCGGTCTCGAGCACCTGCCGCGCGAGCCGGCAGTCGTTGCGGAGTCTCACGCTGTCGGGGTTCGCTTGCGCGGACAGCGGTGCGGACAGCAGCACGGCCTGAATACCCAGTGCCATGCCGATGCGACAAGCGAGGTTGTATGCGCGTGGTTCAATCACTGGGAACCTCTGGGAGCGGGGAATAGCTTCAGCGCGCACAGCTTGGGCTTGAAGTCTTCATCTGCCTTATGGGATTCCTGATCAGCAGCCTTAAACACCGGCGCGAAGGCGTTATCAAGAACCGCATTCGGATCTGCATCAGGTGGAATTACAACGGGTTCCAGCGTGCTACCGGCTAGTTCGTTCAGCTTCCGGGCATAACGACCAGCATGGGACTTCTCATGCATGGTTGTACCCTCATGCACTTCAATGGGTTCTACGAGACTGGACATTTGGGACCGACGGCACATCTGGACACTTTCGAACACGGGCCTGGCCTCGCTCTGCAGCTTCCCGAGGCTGCTATCGCTCCTGAGTTGCGAAAAATTGATATGGATCTGCCACAATGGCGCGTAGGGGATATCTTGCAGGAATGTAAGTCCGGCATTTGGCCCACTAGGGATGACAAACAGATTCCCCTGTAGGTGCCAAGCGTACCACTCTGTGTGCGTGTGCGCGATTTGTCTGAGCCCCTTCTCGCCAGGTTCCTGATAGGGTTTCTCGGACATATCCGCATCGTCGGACACCGGCGGCGGAGGTATTTCCACCTTCTTTGACGCCCAGTCGGGCCTCGGCGTGACTTCAACATGTGCCGACGCTTCCTTGGCTTCTCCATTGACAGTGGCGTTCACGACCACCGTGCCGCTGGTCGCCATGATGCCACTCCACGGATTCGGTGTCGACCCATCCGCCGGAGAGATGTCCTCGCCGAGCGCCGGATCGTCCGGGTGAAACCGCCAGTGCGTTACGGCGACCGCAGCCTCTGGAGCGGACGAGGAGGCTGTGCAACTCATCTCGGTGCCGCGAACGACCTGCGCCGGGCAGGTGAGAACGAGCTCGCTCGTGCTCGGAAAGCCGGCAAGTGTGAGTGTGAAGCCAAGATGCGTATCGGACTCGGTCGGGATAATGTCGATCCCTTCCAGACCGATGTCGCTCGCTACAACCTGCCGGCCGTCGCAGTGGCTGAAGATAAAGCATGTGGTCACACTGAGGACCGCTTCGAGGTCAGCGCCCCCAACTTCATGCGCGACTAACCGTACGGTCGTCGGTGTGGGGAGATACGTATTCGCACGGACACCCACCACGGATACAGGCCGGGAGAACGAGATGTGAATAGGCGCCGACTGTGGGGGCAGGGTGCCCGATGCATTGTAGAAGCTCCGAGCATGTACCGGCGTTCCGGTGAAGAAGGTGCCGACAAGGGCCGAGTCACGAAAGAACGGCGAGATCGTTGTGGTAACGTGACTCGCGCACGCGTCGGATCCCGGTGCGTTGATCGCGCACCCGATCGCGGGGCCGCCGGGTGGAAAGCCGACAGAGATCGCGCGGTTAGCGGGGTTCACCGGAGCAACAGGGATTGCGACATCGCCGGAACACGCCGCCAGTGCGCATGCGAGGGCCGTCACCAGGGATAGAGCGCGCAGCGGAGGGTGGCGCATTGCACTTGACTCGCGGAGAGGGTCAACGTCAGGTCTGCTACTCGTCCTGCGGCCGAGGTAGACCGTAAGCACAACAAAAAGCTCCGAACCCACGCCCAGCTGCCCGTGTCGGCGCTTCGTGAGCACGGAGCATTCAGCTCCTCCCGCGTCTCTGCTCCGGCAGCCGGACGATCTCGGTGTAGAGATTCCGGGCTTTGCGGCCCCGCCTCGCGGCGGGTGTGCTCTTTTCGGAGCGCGCAATATTCGCCGAGGAGACTGCCTGCAGAAGAGACAGAGGAACCGATTTCGCCGCGCATTTTGCCCGATGCAGCAAGCCGCGGCGGTCGCTTTGAACCACCCCCGCCGCGAGTGTAGTGTGGGCGCAACGAACTGGAACACTCTTGCTCCGTGCGCAACCCCACGCCGGAGTCGACAGCGATGTCGGGTGAAACCTTGCTACGCTCGCGGTGAGCACGATGATCCAGTACCCGCGCTCGGCGGGTGCGGGGATGGTGATACTCCTGGCGGGGCTGCCGGCGTACGCGTGGTGGCGGCGGAGGAAGGAGTGAGATCGCTACGCGCGGAACGTAAGCTTGGACGTCGCTGGCTCGCGACCGAACGACCGTAGTCTCAGCAGACCGACTTTCCGCTGGCCGGTTCCCCGCCGGAGATCACCGGAACGGGGAACTCATGAGCGCCACCTTGGCGGCGATCTGCATCTCCGGATTCGCATCGCCACCGGCGAGCTGCTCGAGCACCGGCCGGAGCTGATCCTTTACCGGCACCGCAAGCCGGTCGTGGCCTACGGCCGTATACGGGTGGTCCACGCCGCCATAATGCTGCCGGAAGAGTTGGTCCGGGGGACCAATGAAAAAGCGGAAGGGTGGCACCACCGTCGAATCGGCATAGGTGATCAGCACGAGGAGAGCGCCCACGCGCTGCTCGGTGGACAGGTCGGCCCGCTGCACAGTACCAAGCAGCGCCTGGACGAGCTCTGGTGTTACGACGGCTCGCGTGGACGTGACGAGCACCTGGAGCTCGTGGCGGCCCGATGGTGGATCGGCCCGCAGATGGGCCGGCGTCGGTGCTGCATCGACGCCGCATCGCGCGATGGTCGTGATCGCATGCGTGCGCTGTGGAGCCGGGCTTTCGGCTTGAAGGACTTGGCGTGCGAGACGGCAGTCGTTGTTGAGTTCTACGCTGTCTGGATTCGCATGGGCCGAAAGAGACGGTGCGGCCAGAGCTCCGGCAGCGATGACGAAGCGCGGAATGGCCCAGCTGAAGAGGTTCGAGGCAGTCATTAATAACGGAGGCTTCGGAGCACCACCTCGGCAGCGGTGCGAATGATCGGGTCAGGATCGCCCTCAGCGAGTTCTTCCAGCACGGGCGTCAGTTGATCGCGCACAGGTACAGGAAGCGCATCCTGCATTATCGGAATGAAGGGGTGATCGACGTGACCGTAGTGCGTGGCGAGGACCGTATCGCGCGGTGCGAGGAAGACATCGAAGTTGGGCGCGACAGTCGAATCGGCGTACGTCACGAGGACGAGCATTCCGGCGAGCCGTTGGACCGAGGTCAAGTCGGTGCGCTGGAGTGTTGTGAGGAGAGTCTGCACGAGATGTTGCGTGACCAGCGCGCGTGTGGAGGTGACCAGAATCTCTAGCTCACTGCGAGTCGTCGGCGGCGCGGACCACACGCTCAGCAGTGCCGGAACGGCATCGGGGCCGCAGAGCGGAATGAGGCTCAACGCCTCCACCCGATGGGGCCCAGCGCGCCCGGTTTCAAGCAGCTGGCGAGCGCGCCGGCAGTCGTTGCGGAGGTCAATGCTATCCGGAGCGGCCTGAGCCGCCAACCGATCCGAAGCCGCCACCAAGAGTGAGGCGATAGCCATCGCGAGTGGCCAACGCACGCGATACCTCGATGGAGACATCGTCATGCCGACGCGTTCGGACGGAGCAGGGATCGTGTAAGGTTGCATGCAAAGCGCGGGTTGAGTTCGTACAGCATACGGCCTATTCCCCTTCGAGCGCTTCGCGGAAGAACCGCTGCACGTCGAGCACGAACGGCTCGGTTGCGCCGTGCGGATACCACACCAGCATCGAGTCGCACCACTCATCGTCGCGATTCTGCCGCACCACCCTGATCCCCCGCTCGTCCCCATCAACGATCCAGTACTCCGGGATCGCTGCGTCCATGTACAGCGAGCGCTTCTGCTCGCGGTCGCGGCGGTGTGTCGCGTCGGAGAGGATCTCGACCGCCAGGTGTGGGCGCGGGGCCCGGCGCCATTGTACCGGCTGCCGCTTGGGGATGGGGCGCACCATGAGATCCGGCTCCGCCTCCGAGCCGAGCACCTGGATTACCGCGCGCGGTCGGTAGACGCGGCCCAGCCGGTGTCGCGCAACGTAGGGCGCGAGCAACGCGTTGAGCACCGCGCCGAGCTCCTCGTGCGCGTCCGTTGGTGCAGGTGTCACGAACAGCTCTCCACGCACAAGCTCGTACTTGTTGCCGTCGTCGGGCAACGCGTGGAGATCGCGTAGCGTCCACTTCCTGATTCGCTGGGCCATCAACTCGGCTCCGGCCCGGCGAACAGGTGGGCGCCATCGACGATCTTCGCTTCGGTGCCGTCGTGCACCGCAAAGCGTGCGGGGTAGTAGGACGCGCAGCCGAACTCTCCCTGTTTGTTCAGCGCGTAGTAGTTGAGCTGGAAGCGGGGCTTGCCATCTGGGGTAAGGAGACGCGGCTCGGTGAGGCGCAGCACGTGGCGCAGCGTCGCGAGACAGGCATCGGTGGGCTTCATCCCGCGCCGCATGTTGTCCACCGTGGTGAAGCCGCCGCACGCCATGATGTTGAGCTCGCCCAAGCCCGTGGAGCCCGCGGCGCCCACGTCGTTGTCGGCGTACTGCCCCGCGCCCACGATGGCGGAGTCGCCCACGCGCCCAGGCACCTTGAAGGCGAGCCCGGCCGTCGTGGTTACCGACGCGATCTCACCGGCGGGCGTGACCGCGTTCATGTTGATCGTGCCGGTGGGACGGTGTGTCATGGGCATCGCGTCGGGCATGTTGAGATAGTCGTCCCTGTCGCTCAGGTTGGCGCGCCAGTGGAGCCAGATGTCGCGCGCCTTGTCGGTGAGCATCTCTTCCACTTTGAAGCCGTACTCCACGGCAAAGCGCTGCGCGTCGGCTCCTACCAGAAGGACGTGCGGCGTGTAGCGCATCACACACTTGGCTACCTCGGAGGCCGTCTTGATCCCCTCCAGCGCGCCCACCGCGCCCGCGCGTTTGGTGGGGCCATGCGTGCAGGAGGCGTCGAGCTGCACCACGCCGAGCGCGTTGGGGAGTCCGCCGTAGCCCACCGAGGTGTCGTCGGAATCGAGCTCCTGGATCTTGACGCCCTCGATTATGGCATCGAGCGGATCGGCGCCCGCCATGATGAGGTCGAATGCCTTCGCAACGCCGCGAATGCCGTTGGCGCTCGAGACGATCACCGGGCGCGATGCCCAGCGACTGCGTGGCGGCAAGGGGAGCGGAGCACGGAGTTCGTTCGGGATGATGGCCGCGGACGCGGCCACGCTCCCCGCGGCGGCAAGGAACTCTCGGCGGGAAAGGATATCAGACATGTTGTGGTCGCTCCCGGGGTGGAGGGCGTGCTAGGTTTACGGCCGCCGGGGATGGCTGTCAACGGCGTCGTCACCTGCAGACGGGAGCGACACTCCGCCCGCGCGGAGCGAGGTCGCGCGACGCGGAGGCGACGTTCCGCAGTGCGGTCGTGACGCTGCCCTGCTCGATGGGGCCCTTTTCGCCAGTCCTGTAATCAAGTGATATCGCCGGCGACACCACCCAGCGCGGCGTCACCTGTGATATCACATCATCTCAGCGGTCGCGGGGGAAGGGTATCGCCCATCCGGGGCGACATTTTCGCCTCGCGAGCGTCCCGCGTGTGCGCAGGACACCAGGTACCAGCACCCACAGCCCGGGGACAGGGCGCCCTGCGCCGCGCCGAGCTCGACTAACGATTGCCGATTGCCGCCGGCGCACTCGCCTGGAACACCGATGTCAGTCTGGGCCGGGCCGCGTGGCCCACGTGTGCACGGACCACTCGCTGGGGGTACCGACGCCTCGGGCGGCTCGCGCCAGGACGCCGTCCGACAACCGGCCGCGCGCGTAGCTGGTGTCGATCCCGCGCCATCTCGTTCGACGTATCTATGAGAGCCGACAAGCGCCACCACGCGCGCAGCGACCGCGCGCGAGGCGATCCCTACACCAGCGGAGAAGAGCGATGCGCGTTCTGGCACTGTGGTACCCGGCGGGGAACATCGCCGCGCCCACGCAGGAGACGATGGAGAAGATGGGCGCCTTCATTCAGGAAGCGGTACAGGCTGGAGTGCTGCTGGACACCGGCGGGTGGAGCCCCGATGCACCGGCCACCGTGATCGCGCGCAAGGACGGGAAGGTGACGGTGAAGGACGGCCCGTACACGGAGGCCAAGGAGGTGATCGGCGGCTTTGCCGTGATGCGCTTCAAATCGCACGACGATCTGGTGGAGTGGAGCAAACGGTTCGTCGAGATTGCCGGCGACGGCCGCTCGGTAGTGCGCCCCATCGGCGACGAGCCTATTGCGCGATAGCCCGGCGATCCGGAGAGTATCAGCGCTGGGCGATAGCGTGAGCTGGATTGGACGCGAAATCCGAGCACGTCCAGCGTACACCCGGAGCACGTTCAGCGTGCAGACGGAGCACAGCCAGAGTAGACGACCCAGGAGCTCGCGTTCTCGCAGCAGACGAACCTCATATTCACGTGGAGGACGGACGATGACGATGAGCCAACGCCCCGCGACGTCGCGCGGCGCTCTGTGGACGGGGCGCGTGCTGACCGGACTGTGCGCGCTGTTCCTGCTGTTCGACGCGACCATCCATCTGATCGCGCCGGCGCCGGTGGTGGACGCGTTCGCGCGGCTCGGATTTCCGATCGCGCTGTCCGTGCCGATCGGCATCGTGGAGCTACTGTGCGTCATCCTCTATGTCCTCCCGTCCACCGCGGTGCTCGGCGCCGTGCTGCTCACGGGCTACCTGGGCGGCGCGGTGGCCACGCAGCTCAGGGCGGGGAGCTCGCTCTTCGGAGAGACGCTTTTCCCTGTCTATGTAGGCATCGTGCTCTGGGCGGGACTCATGCTGCGTGATAACGGCGTGCGCGCGCTCATCCCCCTCAGGCGAGCTCGACAGCGCGACTGACGCGAAGCGTGCGTGAGCGCCGGCACAGACGCCGGTACCACGCCCCGGTCGTCCTACGCCCCCGGACCCACGCGGCGCTTGCCGAGCGGCTCGCGGGGGAGCATTGTCTACCGTGGTGAGGCGATCGGCGCGCCCGCGTCGGTCGCCCACCGGTTGCAGCTACCGGCTGCGTCCTGCACACTCTCGATCGTGCAGCCGCGCGCCCGAACGACCGAGCCTCCATCACCTTCCGCCAGCGTCCTCATCATGCATCGCCGACAGTTCACGGGTCTCCTGGCCGGCATGGCCGGCGCGGCCGCGCTCCCTGGTGGGAGCGGGCGTCTGTTCGCGTCTTCTCGCCGCGGTGCGGCAGGTGACGACATGGCTGATCCCTGCGAGCTCCCCGCGCCGCTCAAGTCGCTCGAGCCGATGACGGATGGCGTCGTCCCTATCAGCGACGACGAGCGCCGCGCACGGATCGAGCACGCGCGCCAACTGATGCGCGACGCGGGGATGGCGGCCATCGTGCTCGAGCCGGGGACGAGCATGACGTACTTCACCGGTGTGCAGTGGGGGCTCTCGGAGCGTCCGTTCGTGCTCGTGCTCCCGTCGCGCGGGGAGCCAGTGTTCATCTGCCCCGCGTTCGAGGAAGCGCGCGCGAGCGAGCGGATCAAGTTCTCGAACGACGTGCGCACGTGGCAGGAAGACGAGAGCCCCTACCGTCTGGTGGCGCAGGCGCTGCGCGACCGCGGCGCGGGCACCGGGCGCGTGGGGGTGGAAGAGCGCGTCCGCTTCTTCGTGGCCGACGGCGTGCGCGCCGAGGCGCCGGGTGCGCAGCTCGTGAGCGCCACGCCGGTGACTGCGGGATGCCGCATGTTCAAGTCGCCCGCCGAGCTCGCGCTCATGCAGCGCGCGAACGACATCACGATCGCCGCCTTACGCGCAGCGTTCGCCACCATGGAAGAGGGGATGTCGCAGCGCGATCTGTCCCAGAACATGATGACCGCGCAGCAACGCCTGGGGGGATCGCCTCTCTTCGCGCTGGTGGGATTCGGCGAGGCCTCGGCGTTCCCGCACGGCAGCTCCAAGCCGCAGCAGCTCAAGGAAGGAGACATCGTGCTCGTGGACGCCGGGTGCGCGCTGCACGGCTACCAGTCGGACGTCACGCGCACCACCGTGTTCGGCACGCCCACCGCGCGGCAGACGGAGATCTGGAACCTCGAGCGCAAGGCGCAGGACGCCGCGTTCGCCGCCGCGCAGGTGGGTGCCACGTGCGAGTCGGTGGACGCTGCCGCGCGCAAGGTGATCACCGACGCCGGCTTCGGGCCCGGCTACAAGGTGCCCGGTCTCCCGCATCGCACCGGTCACGGGATCGGGATGGACGGTCACGAGTGGACGAACTTCGTGCTCGGCAACAAGACGAAGCTCCAGCCCGGCATGTGCTTCAGCGACGAGCCGACGATCGCGATCTACGGGGAGTTCGGCGTGCGGCTGGAGGACTGCCTGTACATCACGGAGAGCGGGCCGAGGTTTTTCACGAAGCAGAGTGAGTCAATAGAGAAACCGGTGTGAAGGGGAGAGACATACGGCCGGTCCTGCGATCCAAACGCGCTATGTTCGGCTGGAGTTGATCGCGAGACGTCGGCATCAGTCAACCAGTTGACTCTGCCCGTTGCATCCTTGCTCGTGACCGGCGTGCCCCACAGGTCCCTCCGTATGGACGTGGGATGAAGCTGACGAGCTCCTACGAATCACCCTTCTTCGGTTAGCGTTCCTCGAGTCGCCTGCGGCACGCGATCGCGGTGCCACTGAACTCGTGGACGGCGGCCATCATTGTGCAGTCGCCGTGCGTCCGTTCAGTTTCGCCATTTCGTACTCTGTCGCTGCACGTTGTACAATTCGTAGGTCGCCGCATCCCTTGCCAACCTCCCCGGTCGACTTCTCGCCGCCCCCCACGATGATCCAAACCCACCACCTCTCCCGCCGGTACGGCCCCAAACTCGCCCTCTCGGATCTCAGCCTCCGCGTTGAACCAGGCGAGATCCTCGGCTTCCTCGGGCCCAACGGGGCGGGGAAGTCCACCACGGTCAAGATCCTCACGGGGATGATCCGCCCGACTTCCGGCAGCGCGCTGGTCGGCGGGTTCGACATCGTCCAGCAGCCCATCGAGGCCAAGAGGAAGCTCGGCTACGTGCCGGAGAGCGCGGCGGTCTACGACGGGCTCACCGCCGCCGAGTACCTGGATCTGGTGGCGTGTCTGCACCACCTCGATCCAAAGGTCGCTCAGGCGCGGCGGAGCGAGCTGCTCGAGCTGTTCGATCTGCTCGAGGTGGAAGACCAGCGGATGACGGAGTTCTCCAAGGGGATGCGCCAGAAGGTGCTCCTCGCGTCGGCGCTCATCCACCGCCCGGAGGTGCTCTTCCTCGACGAGCCGCTGGATGGGCTGGACGCGAACGCGGCGCTGGTCGTGAAGGAAGTGCTCAAGCAGCTCGCCGCGCAGGGGAAGACGATCCTCTTCTGCTCGCACATCCTGGACGTGGTCGAGCGCATCTGCACGCGCATCGTCATCATCAACAACGGACAGCAGATCGCCAACGGCACGTCAGCCGAGATCCGTGAGACCACCGGCACGGCCAGCCTTGAGCAGGCGTTCAGCAAGCTCACCGGCGTGAAGGACGTGGGCACGGTGGCCTCGGAGTTCATCGCGGCGCTGGAGAAGGCGTGATGCCTGGCGCGCGGATGATCCCGAGATTCTTCGCGGCGCTCGGGATCGACTACGCACAGTGGTTGGCGCTCACCAAGGTGGCGCTCAAGCTGGACTGGCGGCAGACGTCGCTCGGCGGATCCAGGTACCGAGCCAGGCGCGGCAGCCGTGCGGCGATCATCTCGCAGCTCATCTTCTACGGGATTTTCGGCTTCTTCATGGCGTTCGTGGTCTGGCAGGGCACCGACGTCTTTCTCGTGGGGCTCGTCCTGACGAGCTACGTCTTCTTCATCGTCGGTACGGCGGTGCTCATCGACCACAACTCGGCGCTCACGTCGGCCACCGACTACGGCGTGCTCGCCTTCCAGCCGGTGTCGTCGCGCACGTACTTCGCCGCGAAGCTCGCCAACGTGCTCGTCTACACGCTCGCCATCACCACGGTCGCAGCGTTCCTGCCGATCGTCGCGCTCTTCGTGGTCCACGGCGCCGCGATTGGATTCGCCGGTGTCGCCGCCATCTACGGCATCTCGCTCGCCACTGCGCTCGGGATGCTCACGGGCTACGCGTGGATGCTGCAGCGCATCGGCGCCGATGCGCTCAAGCGCGCGCTGTCGTACGTGCAACTCGTGATGAGCTTCGCCATCTACGGCGGATACTTCCTGATGTCCAAGTCCGTCGTGAGCAACCTGGCGACGGCGAAGGTGCAGAAGACGCCCTGGTTGCTGTTGTATCCGGGCGCGTGGTTCTCGAGCTACCTGGATCTCGCCGCCGGAACGTGGAGCACGTTCGACGTCGGGCTGGCGATCACGTCGCTGGTGCTGCTGGGCGTGCTGGCCGCGGGGCTGGGAGGCCGGCTGTCGCTCGACTACTCCGCGCGGCTCGCGGCACTGGCAGCGACGCCGGTGAAGCAGAAGAAGTCGCGCGCGGCGCGCTCAGGAGGCGCGCGGTTGGAGTGGTGGCACCGCTCCGGCGAGGCGCGCGCGATGGCGGTGCTCGTTCGCAGCCAGTTCCGCAACGACCAGCGCTTCCGTCTCACGGTGCTCGGCGTCCTGCCGCTCACGCTGGTCTACGTGTTCATGGGCGTGCGCGACGGCACGATCGTGGATCCGTTCGTCCCGCCGCCTGCCGGGCACGGCGCACACTTCTCGCTCGTGACGGTGGCGGTGCTGATGTTTCCGTCGCTCCTCAAGATCAGCCTGTCGCAGAGCGAGTCGTTCCAGGCAGCGTGGGTGTTCTTCGCGTCGCCCACCGATCGGAAGCGCATCATCCAGTCGTCCAAGAACGCGCTGGTGACGTTCTTCCTGCTGCCGTATCTCGCGTTCGTGGCGGCGCTCTACGTATACTTCGTGCACAACGTGTGGCACGTGCTCCTGCACGTGCTCTTCCTGGGGCTCCTGAGCCACCTGCTCCTCCAGCTCATGGTGCTCCTCGATCCGGAGCTCCCCTTCTCGCGGCCGTGGCAGAAGAGCCGCAACTCCGGGATGCTCTTCGGCTTCATGATGGTGATCTTCGTGGCTGCGGCATTGTTACAGGTCTTCGGACCGGAAATGTATCAGAGCGTGGCGACGATCGGCGTCGTGCTCGGTGTGCTCGTGGGCACGAGCATCATCGTCGATCTGCTCACGCGCGCGCGGATTGCCGGGCAGGCACACTCGCTCGAGTTCGAGGGATAGGGGCGCAGAGCTGCGGCCGGCCCGGAGCGTCCATGAGCGCACGCGGCGCCCGCCGGCCAGGACCTTGACGCGACAGCGAATATGGACTAGACTAAGTCCAACTAACATCCGGATCGCTGCATGAAGTCCTGGAACATCCACGAGGCCAAGACGCACCTGTCCCGCCTGGTCGACGCCGCCGCTGCGGGGGAGGAGATCGTGATCGCCAAGGCGGGAAAGCCTGTTGCCAAGCTGGTGCCGGTGTCCGCGGCGTCCGGCGCGCGCAAGCTCGGCGCGCTCGCCGGCAAGGTGCACGAGGCGCCGGACTGCTGGGAGCCAGATCCGGAGATCGAGGATCTGTTCTACGGAGGCGCCATCGAGCCGGCACGCGCGCGGCGCGTCGCCGAGGGGGATGCCGACCCGCGTACCGGACGTGCGCCACGGCGGACGCGGCGCAGATGAACCTGCTGCTCGACTCGCACACGCTCCTCTGGACGTTGCACGATCCGGGGCGCATGCGGAAGGAAACGGTGGACGCGATCCGCGATCCCGCGAACGGCGTGTTCTTCAGCGCGGCGTCGGCGTGGGAGCTCGAAATCAAGAGCGCACGCGGCAAGCTC
Organism: Gemmatimonadaceae bacterium; assembly: GCA_035701265.1. Lineage (GTDB taxonomy): Bacteria > Gemmatimonadota > Gemmatimonadetes > Gemmatimonadales > Gemmatimonadaceae > DASSNU01. The sequence goes on from DASSNU010000016.1 coordinate 138,444, forward strand.
CAGCTCCCCGCCGGGTGGCTCGACGCCGCCGAGCGAACGGGATTCGTGCACATGAGCATCACGGCGGCGGAGGCGCGTGCGAGCGCGCGGCTGCCGTGGCATCACGCCGATCCGTTCGACCGTCTGCTCGTGGCGCAGGCTCGCGCGCACAGCCTCACGCTCGCCACGCGCGATCCGCTGCTCGCGCCGTACGGAGTGGCGATTCTCGAGGTGTGACGGTGAACGGCGTCGCCGCGCCCGGGCTGTCCGCTCGCGTCGAATGCCGTGGAGCACGGTGAGACAGGCGTCCCCGCGAATCGGCGCGATCTCCGCGCGACACCTTGCCCTCCTTCGGCAACGGCGCCCAATATTCGCAGAGGGAGCGGCTGGCGGCCGGCGCATGGGGCCTGGTCCGTCTCCCGCCTCCCGTTCAGCTCCAACGGAGTGATCTCCATGAGCATGATGCTCACCCGCCTCACCGAGCCGCTCGTTCGCGAGAACGGCGAGTTCCGCGTGGCCACGTGGGACGAAGCACTCGACCGCGCGGCCGACGGTTTCCGTCGCGTCAAGGAGCAGCACGGTGGCGATGCCATCGGCACCTTCAGCTGCTCCAAGGCCAGCAACGAGATGAACTACCTGGCCCAGAAGCTGACGCGCGTGGCCTTCGGCACGCACAACGTCGACAGCTGCAACCGGACTTGACACGCTCCTAGCGTCGTCGGTCTGGCGACAGTGTTCGGGGCCGGTGGGGGGACCACCTCCTACCGTGAGGTGGAAGAGACGGACGTCCTCTTCCTCTGGGGAGCGAACGCCCGCGAGAATCACCCCATCTTCTTTCATCACGTCCTCAAGGCGATCCACCGTGGCGCGCGCATCTTCGTGGTGGACCCGCGCCGCACGGTGTCGGCGCAGTGGGCGGACGAATGGCTGGGGCTCAACGTAGGGAGCGACATCGCACTCGCCAACGCGATGGCGCGCGAGATCATCCACGAAGGGCTCGTCAACGAGACGTTCATCCGTCGCGCCACCGAGGGGTTCGACTCGTACCGCGCGTCGGTGGAACCGTACACGCTGGACTACGCGGAGCAGCTCACCGGCGTCCCGGCCGACGTGATCCAGCGCGCGGCGCATGCGTACGCGCGCGCGGACCGGGCGGTGATCTGCTGGACGCTGGGGATCACGGAGCACCACAACGCGGCAGACAACGTGTTCGCGCTCATCAACCTCGCGCTTCTCACCGGACACGTGGGGAAGTACGGCTCCGGGCTGAGCCCGCTGCGCGGACAGAACAACGTGCAGGGGGGCGGCGACATGGGCGCCATCCCCAATCGCCTGGTGGGATTCCAGGACTGGACCACCGACGCCGCCGTGCGCGAGAAGTTCGAGCGCGCGTGGGGCGTGACCCTCAAGCCCGAATACGGGCGGCACCTGAGCGCGATGTTCGAGGCCATGGAGCACGGCGAGATGCACGCCGCCTACGTGATCGGCGAGAACCCCGCGCTCTCCGAGGCCGACCAGGGACGCACCGAGCGACTGCTCGGCGGACTCGAGCACCTGGTGGTGCAGGACATCTTCTTCACCCGCACCGCCGAGCTCGCGCACGTGGTGCTTCCGGCGTCGTCGAGCTGGTGCGAGTCGGAGGGGACGGTGGTGAACAGCGAGCGCCGGGTGCAGCGGCTGCGCAAAGCACTGGAGCCGCCGGGGAACGCGCGCGACGACATGTGGATCATCTGCGAGATCGGAAGACGGCTCGGGCACGATTGGGGGAATCCCTCCGCGGAAGACGTGTGGGAGGAGATCCGCGGCCTGGCGCCGATCTTTGCCGGGATGAGCTACGAGCGGCTGGAGCGCGAGAACGGATTGCAGTGGCCGTGCTACGACGAGCAGCATCCGGGTGAGCTGTTCCTGCACCGGCGGCTCTGGAAGGATCCTGTGGAGGGGCGGCGCGCCCCATTCTCGGTGGTGATGCACGAGGGACCGTTGGAGATGCCAGACGCCGAGTATCCCTTCCAGCTCACCACCGGGCGCCGGCTCGATTCGTACAACACCGGCGTGCAGTCGGGAGGGTACACGTCGCCGCTGCGGCGCGGGGAGACGCTCGACATGGGTCCCGAGGACGCGGCGCGGTTGCGCCTGAACGAGGGAGACATGGTGCGCGTCAGCTCGCGGCGCGGGAGCGTGGTGGCGCCCGTGCACATCGATCCGGCGTTGCGCGCCGGTCTCGTCTTCATGACGCCGCACTTCCAGGATGAGGTGAAGACGAACCTGCTCACGGTGGACTACACCGACCCCAAGTCGGGGACGGCGGAGTTCAAGGCATGCGCGGTGAGCGTGGAGCGGGTGAGCGCAGGGGGCAACGGCGCGCGCGCAGAGCACGACGCAATGACGAGGGCGGGTGACGGTGCTGGTACTGCGCGCGGAAAGGGGCGCCCGGTGGCGGCGAAGGCACCCGACGCCGCGGCAAGCGCCGGTACGTCTCACTAGATCGAAGTCGGAGATCGAAGCCAGGAGGGGCGGTACACCGTGGACCTGCACCTGCTCGACGCCGAGCCGACAGCCGAGGAGCGCGAGGCCATCGATGCGCTGTTGGGCGCGCCGGAATCCACCTGGGAAGGTGGAGCGCGCACCGCGCGCGACGACCACACGGCGGCGCTCGGACGCGCGGCGCGCGAGCGGCGGCATCTTCTGCTTCCGGCCTTTCACGCCGTGCAATCGCGCGCGGGGTGGATCAGCGAAGGCGCACTCAACTACATAGCCGCGCGCCTCACCGTGCCACCCGCGGAGGCGTACGGCGTCGCGACGTTTTACGGGTTACTCTCCATGGTGCCGCGCCCGCGGCGCGTGCTGCACGTGTGCGACGACATCGCCTGTCGCGCGAAGGGCGCGGCGGAACTGTGCGCGCGGCTGGAGCAGACGGCGGGCGCGGCGTACCACCACGGTCCGGATGGCGACGCGCACGCCATCCCGGAGGATGGTGCGGTGTGGCTGCGCAGTCCGTGTCTCGGTCTCTGCGAGCAGGCGCCGGCGGCGCTCGTGACGGTGGCGGGGGAAGCGCCGATGGAGCGGCTCTTCGGCAACGTGACTGTGGAGCGCGCCGCGCGCGTGCTGCAGGGAGATCTTTCGGCCAGTGAAGAGGCACGCCCGCGCATTCCGCAGGCGGGAGATCCCGCGCTCCGGTTGCTGCGCCGCGTGGACGTGACCGATCCCGCCGACCTGGATGACTATCGCGCGCACGGCGGCTATCAGGCGTTGCGGCAGGCGGTGACGCTCGGCCCCGATGGCGTGATCCGCGAGGTGACGGACGCGCGTCTCATGGGGCGCGGCGGTGCGGCGTTCCCCACCGGTCGCAAGTGGGACGCCGTCGCGCGGCAGCCGGTGCGCCCGCACTATCTCGTCTGCAACGCGGATGAGTCGGAGCCGGGGACGTTCAAGGATCGCGTGCTCATGGAGGGCGATCCGTTCGGCGTGATCGAGGCGATGACCGTGGCCGCGTACGCCACCGGATGCGAGCGTGGCTACATCTATCTGCGCGGCGAGTATCCGCTCGCGCGGGAACGGCTGCAGCACGCCATCGACGTGGCGCGCGCGCGCGGACTGTTGGGCGACGACGTGGGCGGCTACGGATTCCGCTTCGACGTGGAGATCCGCCAGGGCGCGGGTGCGTACATCTGCGGCGAGGAGACGGCGATCTTCAATTCCATAGAGGGATATCGTGGAGAGCCGCGCAACAAGCCGCCCTTCCCGGTGCAGGCCGGTCTCTTCGGCAAGCCGACGGTGGTGAACAACGTGGAGACGTTGGCGAACGTGCTCGAGATCCTGCGCATCGGCGGGCCGGCATACGCGTCCATCGGCACGGAGGGCTCCACGGGCACGCGGCTCTTCTGTCTCTCCGGCAACGTGAGTCGCCCGGGCGTGTACGAGGTGCCGTTCGGTGTCACGTTGCGCGAGATGATCGCGATGGCCGGCGGGGTGGCGGACGGGCGCGCGGTGCAGGCGGTGCTGCTGGGAGGAGCCGCCGGCGTGTTCGTGCGCCCGGACGAGCTGGACATCCCGCTCACCTTCGAGGGCGCACGCGCGGCGCGCGCCACGCTGGGCTCCGGGGTCATCATGGTGTTCGACGACCGCGCCCCGATGCTCGACATCCTGCTGCGCATCGCCGCCTTCTTCCGCGATGAATCGTGCGGACAGTGCGTGCCCTGCCGCGTGGGGACGGTGCGGCAGGAGGAGGCGCTGCACCGGCTGTCGGTGGGGAAGGCGCGCGGCGGGGTGAGAGAGGAGGTGGCGCTGCTCGAGGAGATCGGCGTCGCGATGCGCGACGCGTCGATCTGCGGATTGGGACAGACGGCATACAGCGCGGTGGAATCGGCCATCGCGCGGCTGGGACTGCTGAACGGAGCGAGGACGCGATGAGCGAGCTGGTACAGATCGGTCCACCCAGGCGCACGGTCTCGCTCACGATCGATGGCGAGCGCGTGGAGGTGCCGGAGGGAACCACCATCTACGAGGCGTGCCGGCAGCGCGGCAACACGCTCCCCGCGCTCTGTTATCTGGAGACGCTTCACCCGGTGAACGTCTGCCGCGTGTGCGTGGTGGAGGTCGAGGGCTCGCGCGCGCTCGTGCCGTCGTGCTCGCGCACGGTGGAGCCGAACATGGTGGTGAAGACCGACTCCGAGCGCGTGCGGCACAGTCGCAAGATGGTGCTCGAGTTTCTTGCCTCGTCCGTGGATCTGTCCACCACGCCCGACGTGGAGGAGTGGATGGCGGAGTACGGCGCGGATGCGGAGCGCTACGGTCCGCCGGCGCCGCCGTCGCCTGCGGGGTGGCGGGATCGCCAGCAGGCGGGACACCACGCGCCCCCCGACCCCGACCACCGCGCCACCGTGGCGCAGCCGCCCACGGTGGACAACGATCTGTACGTGCGCGACTACGCCAAGTGCATTCTCTGTTACAAGTGCGTGGAGGCGTGCGGCACGGACTACCAGAACACCTTCGCGATCGCGGTGGCGGGGCGCGGCTTCGACGCGCGCATCTCCACCGAGTTCGCGGTGGAGCTCCCCGACTCGGCGTGCGTGTACTGCGGCAACTGCGTGGCCGTGTGCCCCACGGGGGCGCTCATGGCGAAGACCGAGTACGACCGCCGGCAGGATGGCACGTGGGACGAGGAGCGGCAGACGGTGACGCGCACCATCTGTCCCTACTGCGGCGTGGGGTGCACGCTCGATCTCACGGTGCAGGACAACGAGATCGTGCGCGTGACATCGCCGCTCGACCACGACATCACGCGCGGAAACCTCTGCATCAAGGGACGGTTCGGCTGGAAGTTCGTACAGAGCCGAGGTCCGTCGAGGGAGCGAGACGCACGAGGAAAGGACACGCGCTCACGCGCGCGGGAAGTGGCGGGCGACTAAGAGGACGTTCGGCGGCGCGCGGAGCTGCGCGCCGTCACGCGATCACGCGATCGGGGTGCGTGTAGACGGTGAGCTTTCCCCCGCGCGCGAAGCCCACCAGAGTGAGCCCCGCCTGCTGCGCCACGCGCACGGCCAGCCCGGTGGGACCGGAGATGGCGGCGAGGAGTGGTGCGCCGAGCACGGTGGCCTTCTGCACCATCTCGAAGCTCGCGCGGCTGGTGACGACCGCGAATCCGGCGGACGCATCCATCCTGGCGGCGAGCATGGCGCCGATGAGCTTGTCGAGCGCGTTGTGGCGTCCCACATCCTCGCGCACGAGCGCCACGGTGCCGTCGGCATCCGCCCACCCCGCTGCGTGTACCGCACCCGCCGCGGCGTTGAGCGGCTGGCGCTCGCACATCTCGCGCATGGCGCGCGCGATCGCCGCTCCCGACACCGGCACGCGCGACGTAACCGGATGGAGTGTCTTGAGCACGGCGGCGATCGTGTCGGCGCCGCAGATGCCGCACCCCGTGCGTCCGGTGAGCCGGCGGTCGCGCGAGGCGATCGTTGCCTCGCACTCCGCCGACACCTCCGTCTGGATCTCGATCCCCTGGCTGTAGCGCACCACCTGGATGGAGCGCATGTCATCGGGAGCGCGGATGAGCTCCTCGGTGATGCTGAACCCCAGCGCGAAGTCCTCGAGATCGATCGGCGTGCACATCATCACCACGTGCGGGACGCTGTTATACACGATGGCCACCGGCGTCTCCTCGGCCACCCGCTCGTCGCGCTCCTCGCTCTCGCCGTCGTGCCAGTGGCGCGCGCGGACGTCGAGCAGCGGCGCTGCGTAGCCGAGCCGGAGGAGGCCGAGCGGATCGCGCATCTGCGAGAGGTCGGCGGACATGCGTCGAATATAGCCGCCGAGCACGGCACGTGGCGGCAGCGTGCGCTCAGCTCGGCTCTCCCTCCGCCGTGAGCACGCTCGCGCTCTGCAGCCCGGTCGCGATCTCGGGGAGGATGCCCCGTTCCACGTAGATGGGGCGCACCAGCTTGCGGAGCGCCGGAAGACGTGAGCCGAACACCGCTCCGGCCACGATGATCGCCGCGCCGCCGGCCATGATCGTCTCCGGCGCGCCGATGCGGTCGGCCACCCATCCGGAGATGAGACTGCCGAAGGGCGCCGTCCCCATGAACGCCATGGTGTAGAAGGCCATGAGGCGCCCGCGCATGTCTTCCGTCACCACGGTCTGGAGGACGGTGTTGCTCGAGGCGGTCTGCACCATGAACCCGGCACCGGCCACCACGAGGAGCAGGAGCGACAGCGCGAGCGAGCGCGAGAACGAGAAGGCGACCAGCCCCACGCCGAAGCAGCTCGCGGCCACGGCGATCGCGCGACCCAGGCCGAGCACGCTGCGGCGCGATGCGAGGTACAGCGCACCGCTCAGCGCACCGACGCCGGTCGCCGCCATCAGCCACCCGAACGTGCTCGCGTCGCCGTGCAGCGTCTGGCTCGCGATCACCGGCATGAGCACGAGGTACGGCATGCCCAGCAGACTCGAGACGGCGAGCAGAATGAGCACCGCGCGGATGGGCGCGAATCCCACGGCGTAACGCACGCCGTCGCGCAGCTGCGCGAGCATGCTCGCGCGCACGACGGGCAGCTCGCGCGCCTTCACGTGCATCATGAAGAGCGAGACGAGCACCGCGATGTAGGATATGCCGTCGATGAGAAACGCCCACCCTTCCCCCGCGATGGCCACCAGGGCGCCGGCCACGGACGGTCCGACGAGCCGTGCGCCGTTGAACATCGACGAGTTGAGCGCGATGGCGTTGGGGAGATCCTCCCGGTCCTCCACCATCTCCACCAGGAACGCCTGCCGCGCAGGCATGTCGAACGCGTTGATGAATCCCTGCGCGATGCTCAGAGCGATGATGTGCCACATCACGATCGTGCCGCTGAGCGCGAGCGCGGCGAGCGCGAACGACTGCAGCATCGACAGCACCTGCGTGACGATGATCACGCGGTAGCGGTCCAGCCGGTCCACCCACACGCCGGCGAAGGGGGCGAGAAGAAAGGTGGGGAGCAGACTCGCGAAGCTCACGATCCCCAGCGCCTCGGCGGAGCCGGTGAGTCGATAGACGAGCCAGCTCATCGCCACGCGCGTGATCCACGTGCCGATGAGCGAGACGCCCTGTCCGCCGAAATACAGCCGGTAGTTGCGGTGACGGAAGGCGCGCAGCGTGGCGGCGAGCCGGCCTCCGTTGGCACCGGTCGCCGCGCCCGCCGCTCCCGCCTCCCGTCCCCCGCCGCCCATCAGTCTACGCGTGCCACATCACACGGCGCGCGGTGCGCCCGGCACGCGGCCGGCCGCGCATCACTGCCCGCTGCGCGCGCCGCGCACCGAGGGAACGGGCGGACGCGGAGGTGCCGGCGGCACGGTGACGGGATGTTCGCGGATCTCCGTCTGCAACTCGCGCACGGCCGCGGTGAGCTGCGCGTCCCCGCCGGAGAAGGTGGATGCAGGAAGATTGTCGACCACGATGTCGGGATCCACACCGTGCCCCTCGATGAGCCATTCGCCCGGCGAGCCGTACACCCCCATCTCGGCGGCGGTGGCGATGCCGCGGTCCACCAGCACGTTCGACGACGACAGCCAGATCTCCCCTCCCCACGTCCGCGTGCCGAGCACCTTCCCCAGGCCGAGCCGCCGGAATCCCTCGGCGAACGCCTCGCCGTCGGAGGCGGTGTGCTCGTCCACCAGCACGATCATCGGGCCGCGGAAGGCGTACTGCATGTTCCAGTACGGCTCGCCGACGCGCGGTTGCCAGAACATCCACGCACGGCGCATCAACTTCTCGAGCACCCACGAGTCGATGTTCCCGCCGCGGTTGCCGCGCACGTCAATGATGAGTCCCGCCCGGTTGAACACGGGATAGAAGTCGCGCTCCCACTCGGCAATGTTCGCGCCGCCCATCGCGCGCAGGTGGACGTAGCCGATGGTGCTGTTGCTGAGACTGTCCACCGCCAGGCGCCGCGTGTACTCCCATTCGTCGTAGCGCAGCTCGGCGTCCTCGCGCGGCGAGATCGGCTCGACGATCACATCGCGCTCGCCACCGCGCGAGCGCACGTGCAGCAGCACCTGCTTCCCCGCCTGGTCGCGGAGCGCTTCACCGGGGTCGGCGAGCGACGATGCGGCGACGCCGTTCACCGCGAGGATCACGTCGCCCTCGTGCACATCCACGCCGGGACGCGCCAGCGGCGAGAGGCGGTCGGGACGATCGGGATCGGCGCGGTACACGTGCGCCACGCGCCATCCGCCGGCGGCGGAGTCGCGCTCCAGGCGCGCGCCGAGCGTGGCGGGGAGCACCTGGTCGGCACCCTCGCGCATGTCACCGCCGTAGACGAACTCGTGCAGCGTCTCCAGCTCGGCGATCATCTGTCCCAGCACGTCGGACAGCTCCTCGCGATCGGTCACGCGGTCGGCCAGCGGCTGGTACTTGGCGCGGATGGCCTTCCAGTCGAGCCCGCGCATCTGCGGATCCCAGTAGTAGTCGCGCTCCAGTCGCCACGCTTCCGTGTACATCTGCCGCAGCTCGTGCTGCGGATCGAGCGGGAAGGTCCAGCCGGAGAGATCCACCTTGCTCTCGGCGAGCCTCTCCGGCGCCTTGGGGCCGGCGGGGAAGACGTACAGATCGCTCCCCTTGCGCACGAGAATCTGCTTGCCGTTCTGCGACAGCTCGAACGAGCGCACGTCGTCGAGCACGGTGTGGGGCTTGTTGTCGCGCGCGTTGGAGATCTCGATCGCGTCGAGCGACGCCTTGCGTTCGGCCGGGTTTGCGATGGTGAGCCAGTAGAGGCGCTTGCCGTCGGTGTCGAGCCCGTTGTAGTTGCCCGCGGGAACGGGCACCTGATAGAGGCGCTGCTCGATGCCATCGAGATCGATCACGACCGGCGGCGCGTGGCGGGCAGCGCTGTCGGCGCGCGGTGCGCCGGCGTTGCGCGCACCGCGAGTGGGCGCCGCGTGCGCGCTGTCGGACATGGCGCGCGAGGAGTCGGGGGAGAGCTCGGTGGGTGGCGCGAAGGGGAAGCGCGCGCTCCGCTGCAGCGCGAGCGCGAAGATCTCCGTCTGGCGGTCGAAGAACGGCTCCGGCTGGCGCGAGCCCCACGGAGACCCGACGACCGAGCGGAAGGCGCGGTTGCTCATGAAGTAGAGCCAGTGCCCGTCGGGGCTCCACGTGGGCGCGAACGAATCGTAGCGGTCGGAGGTGATCGGCGTGATGTGCTGCGACTCGGTGTCGTACAGCTCGAGTCGCGTAAAGAGGTTGGGCTCCGTCTCGGCGAACGCGAGCCACCGTCCGTCGGGAGACCACACCAGCTCGCCAAGGTCGCCGTACTTGGACTCGACCACCTTGCGGTTCGTGCCGTGCGCCACGTCGTACACCCAGAGGCGCTGGTTCTTGTCGGTGTGCGCGATCCACCGTCCGTCGGGAGACGGCACGCCGTCCCACCGCAGCACGTCGGCGTCGCGCGTCAACTGCTGCGATGTCCCCACGCCGTTGGCGGGGAGACGCCAGAGCTCCACTTCGCCCGAGGCATCGCTCAGTGCGAGCAGGTGTGAGCCGTCCGGCATGAAGCGCGCGTTGCGGTAGCGCACGTCGTCATCGCGCGTGACATCCACCAGCCGTCCCTGGCGCGCGGGCGCCACGAACACCTGCCCGCGCGCGGTGAGCGCCACGCGGTCGCCGTCGGGAGAGAGGTGCGCGGAGGTGAGCCATTCCATGGGCTTGCTGATCCAGCGGACGCGGAGCTGGTCGAAGTCCGAGGCGAGCGTGATCGGGATGGCGCGATCCTGCTTGCTGCGCACGTCGTACATGCGCAGGTCCGCGCCGAGCTGGTAGACGATGCGTCCCGCATCCATCGCGGGGGCGCGCACGTCGAAGTTCACGTGGTGCGTGAGCTGCTCCGCGCCGTGACCATCGGCGTCCATCGACCAGAGGTTCATCGCACCGTCGCGGTCGCTCGCGAAGTACACGCGTCCCTGCCAGAGCATGGGCGCGTAGCTCGTGCCCGCGTAGTCCGCGGTGAGCGGCACCGCTTCGCCGGGAAGATTGCCGTCGTCGCGCCAGCCGATCTTCCAGAGATTCTGCGCCGTGCCGCCATGGTAGCGGCGCGTGTGGCTCCCCTGCGCGTCGAAGCGCGTGAAGACGAGCGTGTGTGACGCGGGATCCACGCTGCCCTGGGCCGCCTGTGCAAGCGGGAGGAGACGGCGCTTTCCGGTGGCCGGATCGAGCTCGACGAGCTGGCGCGACGGGAGCGTGGTGTAGCGCGAGGTCGCGTAGAGAATCTTCCCGTCGGGCGTCCATCCGGTCACGACATCGCCCGCGCCGGCATCGCCATCCCACGTGCGCCGCACGGGCACGCCCCCCGCGATCGGCATCGTGTACACCTCGCCGGGACCTTCGTAGCTGGCGGTAAAGGCGAGCATGCGTCCGTCGGGAGAGATGGCGGGGTGCGACTCCTCTCCCTGATGCGTGGTGAGCCGCCGCGCCGTGCCGCCGGATGCGCTCACCATCCAGAGGTCACCTTCCGCCACGAAGACGAGCGTGTCGCCGTGGAGCGCAGGGTCGCGGTAGTAGCCGAGCCGTTCCACGTCGGAGGGTGTCGTGGCGGAGCGCGCGGCGGGTGCCTGCGCGTGCAGCGACACGGAGGGCGCTGCGGTCGCAGCGAGCAGCGCGGGCAGCAGAAGGCGGACGGTGGAGGCGCGCATGTGGATGTCGGTAGGGGGGAGGAGTGGGGTCCGTCAATTATGCCGCGCGTGCGCACTGGTGGGCAAGCAGCGCGGCGTCGGCGAAAGCGCTTGGGATCGTGGCGCCCGCCGCACTGCAGGCCACGGCGTCGGCGAGCCGCCGCACCGGTGCCGACGAGCGCCGCGCTCAGCGCTCGCGATCCGGGGTGACCGACGGGGCGATGTGCAGCCCGCACTCGGTCTTTCCGGTGCCGCTCCACCGTCCGGCGCGCTCGTGTTCCCCGGGGAGCGTGGGGCGCGTGCACGGCCAGCAGCCGATGCTCGTGTATCCGCGATCGAGGAGCGGATGATGCGGAACGCGATGCCGCTCGAGGTAGCGCCGCACGTCCGCCGCGCTCCAGTGCGCGATCGGGTGCACCTTGCACAGCGTGCGGCCATCGAGCGCGTAGGGCTCCGCCACCCGCACGGCAGCGCGAGTGGGGGACTGATCGCGCCGGATCGCGCTCACCCACGCGTCCATGGCCGCGAGCGCGCGGTGCATGGGCTGCACCTTGCGGAGGAGGCAGCAGCGATCGGGGTCGGTGGCGTAGAGCGGGCCGGGATCGCGATCCCCCTCCGGCGCGAGCTCCACGACGGTGAGCCCGTAGCGCGCGGCGAACTCGCGCTTGAAGGCCAGCGTCTCCTCGAAGTGGAACCTCGTGTCGAGGAAGAGCAGGGGAACGGAGCGGTCGATCTCACTCAGCATGTGCGCGAGCACGAGCCCGCCGCCGCCGAAGCTCACGCTCAGCGCGACGCGCCCCGCATAGCGCGCGAGCGCCCATTCCAGGATCTCGCGCGCGCCGCGTCGCTCCAGCGCGGCAGCCGCGGCGGCGATCTCGTCAGCGGTTGGCATGGGGCGGTTCCTCCGCATTGTGCGTCGTGCTGAGCATCTGGATGGACTCCATGGCATCTCGTGTGGTGGCGGCGGTGATCGATGCGGTTCCGCATCGCGTCGTGCGCCTGGTGGTATGCGCGATCGCCATGGCGTGGGCCGGATGTACAACGGGCCCGCATCCCAATCCGGAATGCGGGCCCGCGTGCGGCGCGATGTGGTGGAGGCGTCAGCTACTCACTCGGTGGTACTCCACACCAACAGACGTGCGCCATGGCGGTGTCCGCTCCGGAGGAGCCGGCACGACACATGGCGCAACAGCGAGTGATGGTGACGGTCTGCGTGAGCTGCATGACGTTCCGAGGTCTGACGATCCTGGTGGTCCACTGCACTCGCGCGGAATGCCCGCGCGATGGCGCGCACCTTACACGCGCGCACGGCGCGCTGTCAAGTGTGTGCAGACCGACGCGTGATGTGGCGCGTCGCGATCGGCGGCACGTCAGCGCGAGACCGGCGCGTTGCCTGCCGCCGCCAACGCGCCTCTTGACATCGGCGGCGGCGCGTGTAGTATTCCGCGAACAATCGACGTTCCGTGGTGATTTGCCGCCTATTGCAGCCACGTTAAACAAGTGCTAAAAAGCGAATCGCCCGGCGGCACCACCGCACGGGCGTTTGTGTTTTCGGTTGGTGGGGGGGGGAGACACAGTGGGGAAGGGACATCGCTGGTCACGGGGATCCTCAATGCTGGATTCGTCACGCTTCACCATCACGTGCACCACACGAGGCACCACGGACTCGCGCCGCGGAGCGTGCGTGCGTGCGTGCCGATGCGGCATGGGCACGATGTGTCCCTGTCGGCGCATGGCCATGTGCCATGGGCCGGAGCGCGAGCGTGGGGAGGGCGGACCGTAGGATGTCACCCGTACAGCAGAACTCCCGCACACGCGCACCGGCCGCTCTCGATGAGCGGCCGTTTTCGTTGCAGGAGCGGAGCGCGACGCCCGATTCGTCCGCGCGCGCCGTAGCCGCTCCCGTGCCGCGCATCTCGGCGCGCGTGCGCGCACTGAGCGGCGAGGGGGCGTTCGAGGTCGTGGCGCGGGCGCGTGCGCTGGCCGCAGCCGGGCGCGACGTCGCGGTGCTCGCCATCGGAGAACCGGACTCCCCCACGCCGTCCCACGTGGTGGAGGCGGGCCTTCGCGCGCTCCGCGACGGCGCCACGCGCTACGCCGCACCGGAGGGGATCGCGCCGTTGCGGGACGCGATCGCGGGCGAGCTGCGCGCGCGGGGGATCGACGCCTGCGCAGAGCAGGTGATCGTGACGCCGGGCGCCAAGGCGATGCTCTTCTACGCGGCCCTCGCGCTGATCGAGCCGGGCGACGACGTGCTGGTGCCCGATCCAGGATTCCCGATCTATCCCTCCATCGTGCGACACGCCGGTGGCACGCCGGTGCCGTACACGCTCCGCGCGAGAGACTTCGCGCTGGACGCGGACCGGATCGCCGAGCGCATCACGCCGCGCACGCGTGTGCTCATCCTCAACGCGCCGCACAACCCGAGCGGGGGATGCGCGTCGCGCGCGGAGCTGGAGCGCGTGGCGGAGCTGGCGCAGCGTCACGACCTGCTGGTCGTGACCGACGAGATCTACGGCGATCTGGTCTACGACGATGCGCGCCGCGCACCGAGCATCGCGGCGCTGCCCGGGATGGGTACGCGCACGGTCGTGGTGGATGGGTTCTCGAAGTCCTTCGCGATGACCGGTTGGCGGCTGGGTTACGGATTGCTGCCGGCGTGGTTGGTGGAGCGCGTGGTGACGCTCGCGGTGAACGCGCAGAGCTGCGTCGCGCCCTTCGTGCAGCACGCCGGCGTGGCGGCGCTCACCGGAGCGCGCAACGCGCTCGACGCGATGCGCCAGGCGTTGCGCGTGCGCCGTGACGCGCTCGCGGCGGGACTCGCGCGCGTGCCCGGCGTCTCGTGTGTCACCCCGATGGGAGCGCTGTATGCGTTCCCCGACGTGCGTGCGCTCCTGGGCGGTGCGTGCGCGAACAGCTCAGCGCTGGCCGCGCGACTGCTCGAAGAGCACAATGTCGCCGTGCTGCCCGGAAGCGCCTTCGGTGCCGCGGGGGAAGGACATCTCCGGATCACCTTCGCCGCGTCGTCGCACGACATTGCGCGTGGCGTGGCTGCCATCGCGGCGCTCGCTTCCGTTCTGCGAGACAACCAGGAGGAATCGTGACGCGTGAATCGCTACAGACCATCCGCCGGCGACCGGCCGCGCGCCGCGCGACGCCGCCCGACGCGCCACCACCGGCAGCGCCACCACCGGCCGCGCCGCCGGAGCGCAAGGTGACCGTCGTGACGCTCGCACGATGGGCGCGCGAGGGGCGGCGCGCGGTGTGTCTCACCGCATACGATCATCCCACCGCGGTCTTCGCCGAGCGTGCGGGGGTCGACGTGCTGCTGGTGGGCGACTCCGCCGCGATGACGATGCTCGGCCACCGCACCACGCTCGGCGTCACGATGACGGAGATGCTCGTGTTCGCCCGCGCCGTCTGCCGCGGCGCACGACGGGCGTTCGTGATCGGCGATCTCCCGTTTCTCTCCTACCAGGTGTGCGACGCGGACGCGGTACGTCATGCCGGTGCGTTCATCGCGGCGGGATGCGATGCGGTGAAGTGCGAGGGCGGCGCGCGGGTCGCGGCGCGCGTGCAGGCGATGACCGATGCCGGCATCGCGGTGATGGGACACCTGGGGCTCACTCCGCAGTCGCAGGCGCAGCTTGGCGGGTACCGCGTACAGGGGAAGTCGCTGGACGCCGCGCGTCGTGTTGCGGAGGACGCACACGCGCTCGAGCGGGCCGGCGCGTTCGCGATCCTGTTGGAAGCCATGCCGGCCGCGGCGGCGGCGTACGTGCGCGCCGCGGTCACGATCCCGGTGTATGGAATCGGCGCCGGCCCGGAGCTGGACGGGCAGCTCGTGATCTCGCACGACCTCCTCGGCACCTTCGTCGGAGAGATCAACCCGCGCTTCGTGCGCCGATATGCGGACGTGGACGTCGCCATCGAGCATGCCTTCCGCTCGTACGGCGAGGACGTCCGCGCGGGCCGCTTTCCGGCGGCGCCGCAGTGCTACGCCATCGACGTGGAGGCGGAGGCGGCCATCCGAAGTGCCACCGCGGCACGCACCGCCGCGCGGAGTCCCGTGCGTGCGATCGAACACGACGCGACGCTGGAGGTGACCCCATGACGGCGCGCGCGCTGGTGCGGGTGCCGGCGAGCACGTCCAACGTGGGCGCCGGCTTCGACTGCGTGGGAATCGCGGTGGATCAGTGGCTGACCGTTTCCGCGACCTTCGATGTGGAGCGCGATGCACCGCCTGTGGTGGAGCGTGGGGGGACGATCGCCGCGCTCGACGTTGCGGCCGGGGTGGATCGCATCGTGACGGGCTTCCGCGCCGCGTGCGCGTACGCCGGGCGCGATGCGCGCGGTGCGCTCGCTGTCCGAGCGTCGTCGCGCATTCCGGTGGCGCGGGGGCTCGGATCGTCCGCGGCGGCGACCGTGGCCGGCGTGGCGATCGCCAACGCGCTCGTCCGGCTCGGTCTGGACCACGCCACCGTTGCGGCGATCGCCGCGCAGGTGGAGGGACACCCCGACAACGTCGCTGCCGCGGTGTTCGGCGGCGCCACGCTGGCGGTGTGGACGCGCGACCCCGCGCATGCAGCGTCGGCAACGAGCAACGGCGCACGCGCGACGATCGCGTCCGGGTGGACGGACGAGCGCGGCGGCGGACTCACGCACCGCTCGCGCGATGGCGAACTGGTGGTGTCGGAGCTGCCGGTGGCGGAGGACGTGGCGCTCGTGCTCGCCGTCCCCGACTTCACGGTGCGCACCGCCGACGCGCGCGCGCGATTGCCGCGCGAGGTGCCGCATGCCACGGCGGTACGTGCAGCATCGCTCGCCGCCGCGCTGGTGCGCGGCCTGGCCACGGGCGATGGCACGCTGCTCTCGCTCGCGCTGGACGACGTGCTTCACGTGCCGCACCGGAGGTCGCTCGTTCCCGGCATCGATGCGGTGTGCGCCGCGGCACGCGCGGCGGGCGCGTTCGGCGTGACGCTGAGCGGCTCCGGCTCCGCGCTCCTCGCACTCGCGCCGCGCGCACGCGCGGAACACGTGAGTGACGTGATGCGCGAGTCGTGGGCGGTGGCGGGCGTGGAGTCGCAGGCGTTCGTCTCCATGCCGCGCGTGGAGGGACACTCGGTGCTCATTCGCCGCGACTGCGAGCCGGGGGAGACGGACATCGCCTCGCGCGTGGAGGGCGAGTGACCGTGTCCCGCACTCTCGCACGGGCGGCGCGACGAACGCCATGGACATCGCGCGCGCCGTCGCATCCGTATTCGCGTCCGGATCGCGCGCACCTTCGAGTTCGTGGCTGCGTCCGCATCGCCGCGCCATCGCGCTCGCATCGCGTCGCACCTGCGGCGCCGTACGCGGCGGTCTCGCGCGACGCATCACGCACATCACATCACGTCTGAGGAGCGTCTTCATGTCGATCACACTGTATCTCCCCACCGTACTCGCCGACGTGGCGGCCCAGCGCACCATCGAGGTGCGCGGCGCCACCGTGGGCGAGGCCGTGGACGATCTGGCCCAACGGTTCCCCGCGCTCGCGCCACGGCTGCGCGATGAAGCGGGCAATCCGTATCCTTTCGTCACCTTCTATCTGAACGACGAGGACATCCGCTTTCGCGGCGGCTTCGATGCGCCGATCGGCGATGGTGATGAGCTGACCATCGTGCCGGCTGTGGCTGGAGGGTGATGCGATGACGGCAAACGGAGCGACAGCGCTCGAACTGACGTCGGCGGAGGTGACGCGCTACAGCCGGCATTTGCTGGTGCCGGAGCTGGGGCGGGCGGGGCAGCGCAAGCTCAAAGGGGCGCGCGTGCTCCTGGTGGGCGCGGGCGGGCTCGGCACCCCGGCCGCGCTCTACCTGGCCGCCGCCGGGGTGGGCACGCTGGGCGTGGTCGAGCCCGATGTGGTCGAGCTCTCCAACCTGCAGCGGCAACTGCTCTACACGACGGCCGACGTGGGGCGGCCCAAGCTGGAGGTGGTGGCCGAGCGCTTGACGGCGGTGAACCCGCACGTGCGCCTGGAGCTCTGGCCGGAGCGGTTGACGGTGGCGACGGCGCGCGCTCGGGTGGGGGCCTACGACGTGGTGGTGGACGGGACGGACAACTTTCCGACGCGCTACGTGGTCAACGATGCGT
>DASSNU010000017.1:0-204355 GCA_035701265.1 Gemmatimonadaceae bacterium
GGAATCTCTGCCTGCATGATCTCGCCGAGGCCCACCGGGAATTCCGACGCGCGTGTCAGCGCCTGCGCCAGAAGCCGCGGATCATCCGTGCATGCTTCGTCCATGCGGGGCTGGCTTAGCGTTTCGTGCGCCGATCAGTAAGGCATCGGCAGGATGACCGACGCGGCTGGGGACAGAGCTGCAATAGACGCTGCG
The DNA here is from genome assembly GCA_035701265.1 of Gemmatimonadaceae bacterium. Lineage (GTDB taxonomy): Bacteria > Gemmatimonadota > Gemmatimonadetes > Gemmatimonadales > Gemmatimonadaceae > DASSNU01. Next base: position 196 of record DASSNU010000017.1, read on the forward strand.
GGACGTGCCCGTACGCTCGCCGCCGAAGCATGCGCACGCCACCACGATAAGCGCAGCAAGCGCTTCAATGCGAATCCGTGTCACAGTAGGCATTCGAGATCTCTAGGACTGCGGCAGCAGAATTGCCCCATCCACCGTTTCTTCTCGTGCAGGGGGCGTAAATGAAGCTGTGTCTCTCGCAGTGTCGTCGTGCCGTTGTACGTGCCATGGTTCTCTCTGCCCTACTGCCGAGTGCTGCGTGCACTGCGCCTACGGAGAGGTCGACATCGCCCCCGGTTGAGGGGGTGGGGCTGGATCAACTTGTGGCCGGCGACGCGGCGGCTCATCTGGGCCGCGACGGCCTGTTTTCCCTGTCCTCGCCTGTGCTCGGCACGCTCGGCGTGCCAGAGATCGACGAACCGCGGGCGCGCCGCCTGGCGGAAGCCTTTGTGAGACAGCACCTCGATGGCCTGCGAGCAGAGCTTACCCGTCGCCGCGGCGCCCCCGTGGATCCAGCAGGTTCACTTACGTTGTGCGGAAGAGTCTACTATGCCGCGAGTCCCTTCGCGTCAGTACCGAGCCAGCTCCCTCGCATCTACTGGCCTATCATAGGACCATGGTGGTTGGTTCAGTTTTGTGGAAATGGTGGGGAATCGCAGGTATTGATCAGTGTCTCGGCCTTCGCCGATGACATCGAGATTCGTGATGATGGCACGCTTGTGTACCCGCGGATTTACGGTGCGGAGTTCGAAGCTGGAGTCATCCGTCCAGGTGGAGACGAAGCAGCGCCCATCACTCCCGAACGAGCTGTGGAGATTGCTGCTGGCGCCACTGGTCGCCGTGTTGTGGGAATCCCCACCCTAGTCGCGCCAAGTCCTCACTACGTGCCCCAGATGGCACACTGGAGGCTGCAGCTCGATCGCCCTGTCAACGCACGCCGCGCGGATAATGGGGAGCAGACCGCGGTTGGCGAAGTGTTCGTCAGTGCGTCGCGCGGGCAAGTGCACGTACTGTTCCCTCGTGGGGCTCAGCCGGTCGAGTTTCGTCTGCCATGGCAAGCACTTCCTCAACTTGGTACACGCCCCAATCCACAGGCGTTACCGCGGCCAGTGTTCATCGCGCACATCCCACGGCGACCCGATGTACCGATCGAGTTCGATACTTTGACCGTACGCGAGGAGCAGTAGCCATGCAGACTTCGATGCGGCGAGCTGTGCTCCCGTTGGCCGCGATAGCCGGCCTGCTGCTTTCCTCTTGTGGCCAGGAAGTGCCGATCTTGCATGTGCCTAGCAATTGCGTTGTGAAGTCGAACGATGCGTGGTTTCTCGAGACGATTAGTGTGATTCACGAGCAGCCCGCCGTTTGTCCGGTCAAGGTAGTACAACCCGGTGACTTGGCCTTCTTCCAGGCGTTTCTCACCGCGCCGTCAACCTTCCTAAATTTTGACCAGGGCACATCGGTTCTAGTAACCGTCGACACTTACGACAACTTTAATCTGCTGGTGGATTTCTTCAACTTTCCTCTCCGAGAGGATGAGGGGGAGCTCACATCAACTCTGGCCGGCAACTATCACGCTGCCGTCGCTGGCTTCGGCTTGAACTTTGGATCGAACGTAACCCTTCACGATAGCGCCGTTGTGGGTTTCCACACGGTCGCTGGAACGGCGGCGCCACGCGCGAGTGTCGACCTGCCGTACATACCGCTCGTATCAACAGATCTTGAGGGACCCGGCGTCGCTCAGGAAGGCACACAGTTTGAGCTTACGGCATGGCTGAACCCAAATCTTCACTACGTTGCCCCGCTCACCTACGAGTGGTTCCTGAATGGCGTATCTCTTGGCCCACCGCGGGCGAACTATTCCAGCATGACTGATTGGGCGCGAGCGGAAGGAACAACGCAGAACTACCTAGTGCGAATAACAGATGCTACCGGAGGATTCCTCACAGCAGAACATTCCGTCGTCATCACAACCGGCGAGGGCAACGGCACTTGCCTCCAGCCGCCGTGTCCCTAAGCATGCGCGAGCAGCGCTCAAGTGATAGAGATGTTGTTCGGATGTTGTCGCCTTGGACTGGTGCTCCGTTGGTCATCGTCTCCAGTCCGGTAGCGAGGTGCCCCGCGTTGACCGACCGGCGCCTGGTGTCGCCACACCCTTCCCCGCCACTTCACGCACCACGTCCCACATGATCGCCGTCCCCAGCCGGATGTTCTCGATGGAGATGCGCTCGTCGTTGCCGTGCACGCCGGACTCGTCCTCGAAGGGAATGAGGAAGGGGAAGATCCCGTAGCTGTCGATCCCCAGGTCGCGGAAGAAGTGGCTGTCGGTGAATCCGGTGGAGACGAGCGGCGCCACGCCGGCGTCGGGAGCGTGCGCGCGCAGCACGCGCTCGAGCGCACGATAGAGCGGCGTCTCGGTGGATGACACCGCCGGGGTGAATCCCATGATGCGCGAGATGGTGATCGATGGATCGTCGAGCACCGCGCCCAGCTCGCGAATGAAGGCGTCGGGATCCTGATCGGGGAGCAGCCGGCAATCGATCTGCGCCTTCGCTTCCGGCGGCACGACGTTGATCTTGTTGCTCCCGGTGAGCATGGTGATCGAACAGGTGTTGCGCGTGAGTGCGGCGAGTCCCGGATCGCGGATCTGGAGCGCGAGCAGCTTGTCGTGATCCTTGACCGTCGCCGCCATGTCCGCGTACGCGTCCTTCCACCCGGCAGGCGCGTCCGGCGCGAGCGCCTTGAAGTACGCGTCCACGGCGGGCACCACGCGCGGTGGGAACTGGTGCGTGGCCAGACGGTCGAGCGCGCGGATGAGTCTCGTGACTGACGTGGTGACGTGCGGCGTGGAGCCGTGGCTCGGCTCGTCGGTGGCGGTGAGCTGGAGCCAGAGTGGCACCTTCTGCGTGACCTCGATGGCGAACTCCTTCCGTCCCCCTTCGATCACGCCGTCACCGCCTTCGTTGATGAGCAGCTTGACGCCGCGGAACGCCTCCGGGTGGTTCTTCACCACCCACCCCGCGCCGTACATCCCGCCCGCCTCTTCGTCCGCCGTCGCCATGAAGATCACATCGCGGTCGAGGGGCACGTGCGCGCGATGGAGCTCGAGGAACGCCACGAGCTCCACGATGCCGAGCGTCTTGGTGTCGAGCGCGCCGCGTCCGTAGATCACGCCGTCCTTCACGGTGGCGGCGAAAGGATCGGTGCTCCAGTAGTGCGGGTCGGCGGGGACGACGTCCATGTGGTGCAGCAGGACGAGCGCAGGCTGCGAGCCGCCCTTGATGCGCGCCCAGATGTTCCCACGCCCGGGTGCGGAGGACGCCGAGTCGAAGGGGATTCCTTCCTTGGCGAAGATGCGCGCGAAGAAGCGCATCGTCTGATCTTCGTTCCCGGGTGGGTCGGTGGTGTTGATGCGCAGGTACTCCTGCGTGAGACGGACGGCTTCGTCCTGCAGCGCGGAGAGGTCCACGCGCGCCGGCGCCTGCTGCGCGGCGAGTGGGTGGGCGAGCGCGAGCGGAGATGCCAGGAGTGAAGCCGCCAGGAGGGCGATCGCGCGCGGGACGCTCCGGTGGGAGAGCGGAGTCATGAGATGGATTGGCTGAAGTGAGGGGAGGGGAGAATGTGCGGCACGGATTGCGGCAGATCAACGCGAAATCGTGCAGGGGGTGTCGCGGATCGATCCAACCGTGCATCGCGACGATACACGCCGCGCGTGGGCTTCGAACGGCCAGAAGCCCCGCAAAGCGCGACGAGATAATGACTTGAGTCACATGTAACGTTTTGGTCCCACGCTTGCTTCGGGGCAGAGCGCCGCGCATTCGGGCGCGGTCCTGCCCGTTTCTCCCCTACCGGAGCTCAGTTCAATGTTGAAGGAAAGGATTCTCGCCGGGGGCGTGGCCGCCCTCATGGTGCTCGCCGCGTGCAGCGAGCCGGCCGGCGTCACGGCGCCGGCGTCCGATCCGGGTGCCGCGCCGTCGTTCAGCAAGGGCTCCGGTGGCGGTGGCGGCGGTGGTGGCGGCGGTGGTGGCGGCGGCGGAGGAGGTGGTGGCGACGCTGAGCTCCCGCCCGCGCTTCCCCCGACGGTACTCACCGGACCGCTCTATCTGCGCGAGTCGTTCGGGTGGGATGGGCTGGGGAACGGCACGACGTACCGCTTCGACGCGAACGGCGGCCTGGTGAACATCAACACCAAGTCCATCGGCGGCATCCGCGCCGAGTATCCGAACACCGGCTCCGAGGTGTGGCTCACGGCTGCCGATGAGGGGTGGATGTTCGCGTTTGCCTCCGACGATCCGAACGAGGCGCCCTCCCCATACGAGCCGGGTACGGAGAATGGGAACCTGGTGAGCGACCGCGAGCCGTCGAACCTGACGAACAACGCAGCGCTCCTCCCCTTCCTGCAGCCTGCCGGCCCGGTAACGGCATCGGTGACCGCCATCTCCGGTCCGTACACGGTGGCCATCGGCTTCACGCCATCGAACGCGACGAGCAACAACTTCGAGTCGTCGGGCGAAGCGTGGCTCATCGTGCGGATGTCTCGCTTCAACTGGTTCGGCACGCCGGCCACGTGGGAGCTGCACACCGACGGGATGAGCGGCCCGAGCGCATCGGGAACGGTGTCGATCACCAGCTTCAACCGGATCGCGATCAGCTACGATCCCGATGCCGGCACGGTGACCGGGTCGGTACTCGGCGTGCCCACGCCCTCGCTCCCGTACAGCGTGAAGGGGGTGAAGTACGTGGGAGTCCAGGGGAACGGCATCGTGAACGACTTCCGTGTGGAGGCGGGCTCGATCGCGCAGCAGTGAGCGTGTGCCGCTCGTCTCGTGTCGAGCGCGCGCGGAGCGCCGCGGTGACTGCGCGCTGCTGTGCAATTGGCAGTGTAGAAGTGGAGGCAGGGTAGGAGGGGAGACGCGCAGGCGCCGCGTGGAGGAGGGATCGGTCGCACGACCGGTCCCTCCTCGTGCGTCGGGGCGTCCCGTGTCTCGAGGCCACGCGGAATACACAGGCTGTGGGATACGGCGCGCTTCGTGCACGCCCATGGCCGCGTGCGCGATGCGCCGCACAGTCCCGGAACACGCCCCTCCCGGCGGCGTATAGAACGGGCAATCTCCCGGCTGGCGCTCGGGGTGTGGGCGTGTGCATCATCGCACGCGTCCATGTCCTGTCGAATGGGCGGATCGGCACTTCCCATCCGGCGCGCCCCACAGGGCCGCAGCAGCGTAGATGCCCGATCGCACCGCTTCACATCCCTAACCGCGATCGCGACCACCAGGTCGCGACGCTCACGGTCTCTCATGCACACCTCTGTTCGTCGCGCTCTCACGATCGTCGCGGCCACGGCCGCGGCGTCCGCCCTCCCACTCGCCGGCGCCCACGCGCAGCAGACGGATTCTTCCCGTCCGCAGGTGGATCGCTACGGCGTGGCGGACACGTCCATCTTCGCGCCGCTCACACTCCGCGCCGCCACGGAATACCGCGATGCGTCCGGGTCGCCGGGGCACGCCTACTGGCAGAACCGGGCGGACTATCACATCACCGCCACGCTCGACACGGCGGCCAAGTCGCTCTCCGGGCAGCTCACGCTGCACTACACGAACAACTCGCCCGACACGCTTCGCTTCCTCTGGATCCAGGTGGAGCAGAACGCCTTCCACCCGGGATCGCTCAACGACTACATCTTCTCGCAGAACTCGCGCTTCGGTGCGCGCGGATTCGAGGGCGGCGACGTGATCGACCACTTCCAGCAGGTGACCGCAGCGCACGGCAAGAACACGGCGCGTTCTGCGGAGCTGCATCGCCGCGTGGAGGGGACCGAGATGAAGGTGGATCTCGCCGAGCCGATCGCGCCGGGTGCCTCGACCTCCTTCGATGTGGCGTGGCACTTCCTGATCCCCGAGCACGGCGCCGACCGAATGGGGCGCGATGGGCCGCTCTTCGAGCTCGCGCAGTGGTACCCGCGCGTGAACGTGTACGATGACGTCCGCGGCTGGAACACCGAGCCCTATCTCGGGCAGGGGGAGTTCTACCTCGAGTACGGCGACTTCGACTACGAGGTGACGGTCCCCGCGGGGTACATCGTGGCCGGCACCGGCATGCTGCAGAACCCGCGCGACGTGCTCACCGCCACGCAGATCGAGCGGCTGGCGCGTGCGGCCAAGTCGGACAGCGCGATCGCGATCGTGACGGCGGCCGAGCTGCAGAGCGGCGCGGCGCGCCCGCGGAAGACGGGGACGATGACGTGGAAGTTCGCGGCCAAGAACGTGCGCGACGTGGCGTGGGCGGCGTCGCCCGACTACCAGTGGGATGCGTCGAGCTGGAAGGGGATCCTGGCGCAGGCGTACTACCGTCCGAGTGCCGCGGTGAACTGGGATGACGGCGCCGATCAGGCGCGCATGTCGATTGAGGAGTACTCCACGCGCTGGTTCCAGTACCCGTACCCGCAGATCTCCGCGGTGGAGGGGCCGATCAGCGGGATGGAGTATCCGATGCTCGCCATGGAGAATCGCAGCCAGGACAAGCCCGACCTGTACAACGTCGTCACGCACGAGATCGGGCACAACTGGTTCCCGATGATCGTCGGCTCGAACGAGCGGATGCACATGTGGCAGGACGAAGGGTTCAACACCTTCATCAACACCTTCTCCGAGGCACGGCGCTACCCGCAGAACGGCGACCAGATGCAGCGCGCGCTCAACGAGCGGCAGCAGGTGGAGCAGGCGATGCGGCTCGGCTTCGACGTGCCCATCGACGTGCAGCCGGACCGGGTGAATGCGCAGTTGCTCGGGTACTCGCAGTACACCAAGACATCGGTGGGGCTGCAGTTGCTCCGGCAGGAGGTCCTCGGCCCCGAGGCGTTCGACGATGCGTTCCGGACGTACATCCGCCGGTGGGCGTTCAAGCATCCCACCCCCGCGGACTTCTACCGCACCATGGAAGACGTGGGCGGGCGCCGGCTCGACTGGTTCTGGCGTGAGTGGTTCATCACGAACGCCAAGTTCGACCAGGCGATCGACACGGTGGCGACGGCCACGCGTGGGGACACGTCGCTCGTGGCGGTGGCGTACGGCAATCATGCGCGCGGCGTGCTCCCCGTGCGGGCGCGGCTCACCTTCAGCGACGGGACGACGCAGGACCTCGTCTATCCCGCGGAGGTGTGGAGCACGAACAGCTCGCGCTACATCCGCCGGTACAGCTTCGTCGGCAAGCACGTGACGAAGATCGAGCTCGATCCGGACAAGCGGCTGGTGGACATCGACCGGTCGAACAACGTCTGGACCGCGCCCGGCCTGGCGAGCGGGAGCGGCGGAGGCGGTGGGGGAGGACGCTAGACGACGCGGGAGACAGACACCACGCGGGGGCTACCCCGCGCGGTAGGCACGCCCCTTCCACTCGACGTTTCGCCCGCTGGCCAGTGCGATCACCACGATGTACAGGATGATCGCACTGGCCAGCGGGTATGCGGCCGCGTAGCGGAGCGGCGTGCGCGCCGCCGCGTACACGCCCATCCACCAGACGAGGAGCGCCGCACCGCTCACCGCGCTCCACAATGCGAGCGGGAGCGCCGCTGCCGCGGATGCGATGATCCCCGCCTGTGCAAGCGCGCTCCACACCGCTGCGACGGCAAGCGCGAGCGGCGGCAGGAGCATGAAGAGCGGGAAGGCGAGGAGCATGAACGGCAGCAGCGCGCGGCCAAGCGCGCCGCCGGGGGTGGCATCCAGCGCGCCGGCGTAGATGTTCTTTCGCCATCCGCGCACCAGCTCGCCGAGCGACGCGTACATCCGCGTGGACAGTTGGTCGAGCGCCATCGTGAGATGGTAGCGGAATCCCATGGCGAACGTGCGCTGGGCGAGCGCGAGGTCTTCGGCCACTTTGCGTCGCACCGCGGCGTGGCCGCCAACGGCGTCGTAGGCGGCGCGCCGAAAGAGCAGGAACTGTCCGTTGGCCACTTTGTCGGTCACGCGATGCGAGCAGTTCACTCCCTCGGTGCCGCCGAAGCGGAGGAGGAGCATGGCGAAGACCTGTGGCTGCGCCACGCGTTCCCAGAAGCTCTGCATCTCCTGCGTCCCCGCCACGGAGAGGAGATCCGCGTTTCGCTGTCTCAGGGCGTTCACCGCGCGCGCGTGCAGCTCCGCTCCGTGCGTCGTGTCGGCATCGGTGAAGCAGAGCAGCGAACCGCGGGCGGCGGCCGCGCCCTGTGCGCACGCCCACTGCTTTCCGAACCAGCCGTCCGGGAGCGGCGGCGCGGAGAGCACGCGCACGCGCGGATCGGCGGCCGCGATCTCGCGCGCGATCGGCGCGGTACGATCGGTGGAGTGGTCGTCCACCACGATCAACTCGAGCGCGGGGTAGGTGGATGACAGGACGGAGCGCATGCACGACGCGATGGCGCGCTCCTCGTTCCGTGCCGGGAGCACGATGGAGAGGAGCGGAGCGTCGGGCGGTGGTGCGGGGGGAACGGCATCGAGCGCGTCGGCCAGCCGCACACGCAGCGCGGCGACGAGGGGCCAGAGGAGCCAGGGAAGGGCAGCCGATCCGACGAGAATGCGCGCGGTGAGCGACACGCGGCGAAATTAGCGCGCCTTTCCGCGACGCGCGAACGGTCAGTCCGCGCGTCGTCCGTGCAGAAAGCCCGGAGTGCGTGGCGCCGGGGCGTCGAGCATCTCGCGCACGGCCATGGCGAGTGACTGCGCGGTGAACGGCTTCTGCAGGAACGCCATCCCGGGATCGAGCAATCCGCGGCGGATGATGTCGTCGTCGGTGTACCCCGAGACGAACAGGACGCGGACGTTGGGGCGCAGCGTGGCGAGCTGTTCGGCCATGGTGCGTCCGTTCATCTCCGGCATCACCACGTCGCTCACCACGCCGTGAATCTCGCCGCCGTACTCGCTCGCCACGCGCAGGGCATCCGCACCGTGGCGCGCCTCGAGCACCGTGTACCCCTGCCGCTCGAGGATCCGGCGCGACAGCCGCCGCACCGGCTCTTCATCCTCCACCAGCAGGAGCACTTCGGTGCCCGCGGGTGCCGTGCGTACCGACGCCGCGGCTGCGGTCTCCTGCCCCGATGCGGCGCGCGGAAGGTAGATGCGGAACGTCGTCCCGCGCGAGGGCTCGCTGTCGCACAGGATGTAGCCGCCGCTCTGCTTCACCGTCCCGTACACGGTCGAGAGCCCCAGTCCCGTGCCGCGCCCCGGCTCCTTGGTGGTGAAGAACGGCTCGAACATGTGCGACTGCACCTCGCCGCTCATTCCGGTCCCGGTGTCCGACACGGTGAGCAGCACGTACTGTCCTGGCACCACGCTGGCGTACGGCAGCCCGGGAAGCTGCTCCAACCGGATGTTGGCGGCTTCGATGCTCAGCGTGCCGCCGTTCGGCATGGCGTCGCGCGCGTTGAGCACCAGGTTCACCAGCGCCTGCTCGAGCTGCCCACGGTCGGCCATCACCGGGTGCGGGTCGGTGCCGGCAATGCAGACCATCTGGATGTCCTCGCCAATGAGCCGGCGCAGCATCGGCTCCAGATCGGCGAGCACGGCGGAGAGATCGAGCAGCCGCGGCTGGAGCAACTGCTTGCGGCTGAACGCCAGGAGCTGGCGTGTGAGCGATCCGGCGCGGCGCGACGCTTTCTGGATCTCCACCAGGTCCTCGTACGACGGGTCCACCGGCTCCGTGCCCTCGAGCAGCAGCTCCGTGTGGAAGTTGATGACGGTGAGCAGGTTGTTGAAGTCGTGCGCCACGCCGCCAGCCAGCTGTCCCACCGCTTCGATCTTCTGCGATTGGCGCAGCTGCGCTTCGAGCGCTTTCTGGTCGGTGATGTCGCGGGAATGGAGCACCACACCGCGCACGGCCGGCTCGCGCAGCAGATTCCGCCCGCTCATGACGAGCGTGCGCCACGTGCCATCCCGATGCCGGTGCCGCATCTCGAGGGCGGCCAGCTCGTGCGTGCCGCGCGTGAGCTCGGCCAGCGCCTCACGCACGCGGGCCTGATCTTCCTGGTGCACGAACTCGAGCACGGAGCGCCCGACCATCTCCGTCGGGCCGAAGCCGAGCACGCGCTCCGCCGACGGACTCACGTACGTGGTGATGCCGGACTCGTCGGCGATGCGCACGACGTCCGAGCCCTGCTCGATGATCGCGCGGAAGCGCTGCTCGCGCTCGCGCAGCAACGCCAGCACCTGCTCGCGCTCGCTCACGTCGTGCGCGATCACGAGCTTCGCCTTCGTGCCTTCGAGGCTGATGGGATGGCTCGTGATCTCGACGTCGATCACGCTCCCATCCTTGCGGCGGTGCCGGTGCAGGCCGCGATAGCTCTGGTCGCGATGATGACTGATGGACGCGCGCAGCTCCGCGCATTCCGCGTCCGACGGCGGAAGGCTCGCCACGGTCATCGCCAGGAACTCCGCGCGCGTGTAGCCGTAGTGCGTCACCGCCGCGTCGTTCACCTCGAGGAACCGCAGCGTCTCCGCGTCGAACAACCACATGGGGAGCGGGTTCAGCTCGAAGAGCAGCCGGTACTGATCGTCCGCCCGGCGCATCTGCGTCAGATCATGCTCCCGCTCCACGGCGATCGTCATGCCCGCGTGCGCCGCGACGACGGCCGGACATCGCGCGCCCGGCGGACGCCGGCACGCGCGGGAACGCAGGGGGCGTGCGCGATGTCCCGCCGCACCGCGCGACCGGTGCTGCGAGCGAAGATGCGACTGACGACGATCGGAGGACGTACGTTGCGCATCGGCGGAGGGGCGATCGAGTGGCGATGTGACTCGAGTGCACTGACCCATTGATCGACGATCCACGTTCCGGCGCCGGAACGATTGTGAGAGACTCCTAATGCACAAGTGTGAGAGAGTCTTAATGCACGGAACGACGTGCGTTGCGACCGGTTGACCGTGGCGTGATGTCTCTCTACGTTGGCGCCAACGGTGGGATCCACGTGTGTGTACGACCGCGGACGAGGTGAGGGGCGATGACGAAGTGGCGACCAGGGATCGATGCGGCCGGATACGAGGAGGCAGTGCGCGATTCCAGAACGCGCATCCGTGAGATCCGGCCGCGCGAGGCGATCCCGATGCACGCGCGCTCCGACGTGCTCTTCCTCGATGTGCGCGAGCCGCAGGAGTGGAACCTCTTCCACATTCCCGGCGCGGTGCACCTTCCCCTCGGCGACGTCGAGCGTCGCGCGCGCGACGTGGTTCCGTCCGAGCCGCAGCGCACGATCGTCGCCTACTGCGCGCGCGGGAACCGTTCGGCCATCGGCGCCGACATGCTGCGCGAGATGGGCTACACCGATGTCGTCTCTCTCGCCGACGGCATTCGCGGGTGGGTGGATGCGGGGGGCGAGGTGGAGCAGTGACGCCCGTGCGCCGCGAGCGATTCGAGCTGCGCGCCGCATCGGGGCGACCGATCCGCGGCGAGGTGCTGCACCCCGAGACAGCGCGTGGCAGCGTGCTCCTCTGCCATGGCTTCAAGGGGTTCTACCGGTGGGGCTTCTTCCCGTACCTGGCCGAGCGGTTGGCGGCCGCCGGGTTGTGCGCGATCGCGTTCAATTTCTCCGGGAGCGGCGTGGGCGCGGACCGGGAGTCGTTCACCGATGCGGACGCGTTCTTTCATGCGACGATCGGCGGCGACCTGGCCGATGTCGCGAGCGTGGTGGTGCACGGCCGCGAGGCGGGGTGGATCGCCGAGCGCTACGGGGTGATGGGGCATTCGCGCGGTGGTGCAGTTGCCATCCTACATGCGTCGCGCGCGGCGGACGTGGCCGCGCTCGTCACCTGGAGCGCGATCGCCACGATCGTGCGCTGGTCGCCACAGGAGATCGCCCGGTGGCGCGAAGATGGCTACCTCGACGTGCCGAACGCGCGGACGGGGCAGGTGCTCCGCGTGGGCACCGGGCTGTTGCGGGAGATCGACGAAGCGGCGTCGGGGGCGCTGAGCATCGAGCGCGCCGCGCATCAGATTCACGTCCCGTGGCTCATCGTGCACGGCACGGCGGACGAATCGGTGGAGGCGGAAGACGCCTACCGGCTCGCGCGCGCGGCGCACGCCACCGATGTCCAGCTCGAGTTGATCGATGGCGCGGGGCACACCTTCGACATCCAGCACCCCATGTCGTCCCCATCGTCCGCGCTCGAGCGCGCGGCGTCGATCACGACGACGTTCCTGCGCGACGCGTTGGGGTGACGCCGTACGAGCGGTTGCTGGCGCACGCGACGGTGGCGCGGCTCGCCCGGTCGCTGGCCACGCGCCCCGGGTGCATCATCGATGACGATCCGGAGGCGCGCCAGGCGGCGGTCGCGCTGATCCTGCGCGCGGGAGCGGGCGATGCGCTGGAGCTGCTGCTCATCCGCCGCGCGGTGTACGAGGGCGATCCGTGGAGCGGTCACGTGGCCCTCCCCGGCGGACGGCGCGAGACGCAGGATGCGACGCTCGAGCAGACCGCCATCCGCGAGACGTGGGAGGAGACGGGAATCGATCTCGCCGCCGGCGCGCGCCTGCTCGGCACGCTGGACGATGTGCATCCGCGCACGGTGGTGCTCCCGCGCATCGTGATCACGCCGCTGGTGTTCGTGCTCGCCGTGCAGGTGCCGTTGATGTTGTCGGGGGAAGTGGCCGACGCGTTCTGGGTGCCGCTGGCGGCGCTGCAGGACCCGGCGACGTCGCGCGAGGTGGAGCTCGAGCTCACCGGCGGCCCCCGTCGCGTGCCGTCGTTCCAGCATGCGGGGCACACCATCTGGGGGCTCACCGAGCGGATCCTTCGGGATCTCCTGGCGCGACTGGCGGAGCCGGAGTGACGCGCGGCGCGTGCGCGGCGCGTGCGCGGAACGCGACGCCCCTGGCGCACGGGTGCGCCGCGGATGCACCGTACCACGCGGCGCCCGTGTGGCGCCGCCACCGTCCATCCCAGGAGAATCCGTGCTCACTGCGCACCATCGCATTGTCACCGGACCGCGCCCCGCGCGATCCACTTCGCATCGCGGCGCCCACGGGAGCGCGCGCCGGGGGTGGAGCGTGGCGGCTGCGCTCCTCGCACTCGTATTGCTCGCTCCGTGGACCACAGCAGCCGCGCAGCGCACCGCCACGCGCCCGGCCGCATCCACCCCCCGCAGCGCGGCCTACGACATTCGCTACCACCTCGCGATCGGCGATCCCGCATCGCACCGCTACCATGTGGAGCTCACCGTGGGCGGCGTCACCGGCGACACGCTCCGCCTGCAGATGCCGGTCTGGTCGCCGGGGCGCTACGCCAAGATGGACTTCGCCAAGAACGTGCTCGGTCTCGCCGTCACCGACGACAACGGGCGCGCGCTCCAGTTCGACAAGGAGTTGGGTTCGCTCTGGCGCGTCTATCCGGCGGGGGCGCGCGCGATCCACGTGCGCTACGACGTCTTCGCGAACACGCTCTCCGGCACGTTCAGCGTGCTCGACAGCGCGCACGCCAACTTCAACGGCCCGTCGCTCTTCCTGTACGTGGTGGGGCACAAACCCGACCCGGTGCGCCTCACGGTCGACATCCCGGCGGGGTGGCACCTCATCAACGGCGCGAGCACGCAACCGGATCAGCGGGAATTCACCTTTCCCGACTACGACCACCTGATCGACACGCCCACCGAGGTGGCGCCCGCGTTCACGGTGGACAGCTTCCGCGTGGATGGCCGGCTGTACCGCGTGGTGGTGCACCACAACGGGCCGGAGCACGGACAGCGCGAGCGATTCGTGCGCGACGTGGAGCGCATCGTCCGCGCGGAGAACACGGTGATCGCGCCGCCCCCGCTCGAGATGTACACGTTCCTGTTCAACATCGGCTACGACGGGCGCGACGGGATGGAGCACCTGTACTCCACGCAGATCATGGATCGGAACGTGTGGAGCGACACGGCGCAGGTCCTCCCCGGGATCACGAGCGCCGCGCACGAGTACTTCCACACGTGGAACGTGAAGCGCATCCGGCCGGTGGCGCTGGGACCGTTCGACTACACGCGCGAACAGTATCAGCCCAGTCTGTGGGTGGCCGAAGGATGGACGCAGTACTACGGCGAGATGACGCTGCACCGCGCGGGGATCATCTCCAAGGACACGCTCTACGCGCTGCTGGGCCGCCGCATCCAGTACAACAGCGAGCTGCCGGCACGCACGGAGGTCTCCGCGCGCATGTCGTCGTTCAACGCGCCCTTCTGGGATGGCGCCGCGCAGGCGATGGCCACCGACCGCGACCACGCGTTCATCTCGTACTACTACAAGGGCGAGGCGCTGGCGATGCTGCTCGACCTGTCCATCCGCGGGCGCACGGCGAACGCGCGGTCGCTGGACGACGTGCTGCGCACGCTCAAGCGGCACGTGTGGGACGACGCACCCAAGGCCACGTACTACCTGCAAGGGCGCGGCTACACCGAGCAGGACGTGGAGCGCGCAGCCAGCGAGGTGGCGGGCACGGACATGCAGCCATGGTTCGAGCGCTACGTGGGCGGCGTGGAGGAGCTGCCGTGGACGGAGACGCTCGCGCTGGCCGGCCTCCGCGTGCGCGTGACGGGGGAGGGGAAGGAGAAGCGCTACGTGTTGGAGGAGATCCCGGACGCGACCGACGCGCAGCGGCGCGTGCGCGACGGCTGGCTCACCGACACCACGGGCACCACCGCGTCGCCGTAGCGTCGCGGTGGCGGAGGCGCCGAAACTCCGCGCTCCGCGTCGGGGGGCGGAACGGGTCTTGCCCGCATGGCCCGCGTGCAGCGAGGAGACAGCGGCGTGTCCGCGCGCGTGGTCCATGGTGAGCCCGGCGTCACCATCCCGATTCTGATCGACCGGCTGAAGGACGACTCCAGGCGGCTCCTGCGCAATGAGGTGGAGCTCGCCCGGATGGAGGTGCGTGAGTCCGTCCACCAGGCCGGGCGCGGCGCGCTCTGGCTGGGCATCGCCTTCGGGGTGGGCGTGGTGGCGACGGTCTCCTTCACCGTCCTCGCGAGCACGGTACTCGGCCGGATCTTCGACAGCTTGTGGGGCGGGACGCTCCTCACCGGCGCGCTGGAGCTGCTCTTCGGCGCATGGCTCGTGCTCCGTGGCGTCCACCGGTTGCAGGCGCCGCCGTACTCGCTGGCGCAGTCGCGTGCGGAGCTGAAGGAGACGGCGCACTGGGTGGGCGACCAGCGGCGCGAGGCGTCCATACCTCGCCGCGCTGACTGAGCTCGCCGGGCGCGCGTTGCGCGCGCCGTGTTCCGCACCGAGCTTTCCGATCACACGCATTGCCGGACGACCGAGCGCGCGAAAGCCGCTCGTGACACCGTCCGGTCGTCACCGCTCACCATCCATCCGGCGTGCGGCGTTCACCGATCCTCCGCGCGGGCGTCGTGCTCGCGCTCGTCACGGCCTCCCCGCTGGACGCACAGGCACCGTCGCGCGTGCAGGTGCACCCGCCGGCGCGCGCGCGAGCGGAGGCGCCCCGACGCACGATCGCCATCGATGCACGGCTGGCTGCCGATGCGCATCTCCGCGTCGGGGACCTCGTGGTGATCGCGGCCGATGCAGCCATGCAGCGTGCGGACACGGTGCGCGTGGGAGCCATCGTCCAGCGCCGCGCGGATCCGAGCGAGATCGCGCGCAACGCGTACCATGTCCGACTGCATCTCGACCAGTTGCAGCAGCTCACCGCGACCGGCGACCGCGTGGATCGTTTCGCGGTGGCCACGCGCGGTGCCGCTGCCACGGACAGCGTGGTGGAGCACGTCAATCATGTGGCCTTCGGCTTCCGGGCGCACCGCTCGCGCGACGTGGCGGCGGAAACGTCCACCACCTTCGAGGTGGTGAGCCGTTTCCACCGCGCGATCGGGGTGATCACCATCGTGGCGAGCGCGATCTTCCTGCTCTGCATCCTGCTCCTCAAGGTGGAAGAGCGACGGCGCGATGTGGCGGCGCTGCGACTGATCGGCATCTCGCGCGGCACCGTGCTCCGCGCCGTCGTCCTCGAGGCGGCCGTGGTGGCGGCGATCGGGAGTGCGATCGGCGTGGGAATCGGGGCGGCGGCGTCGGCCATCGTGAACGCGCACTACCAGGGCGTCTACCGCACGCCGCTGCGCTTCTCGATCATCACCGGAGACGTCGTCCTGCTCGCCGTGTCGCTCTCGATCGCGCTCGGCGTCGTGGCCGGCGCGCTGGCGGCATACCGCCTGGTGCGCGAGCGTCCGCTCACCCTCCTCGGTCGCTGACGTGGAATCGGCGCGCCTTCGCGTCGCGCTCGCCGCGGCGACGCTCCGCCGCCACGCGCCGCGCACGCTCCTCGCCATCGCCGGCGTGGCGGTGGCCGCCGCGCTCCTCCTCGACATGGTCATGCTCTCGACGGGGATGCGCGAGTCGTTCCGGCAATTACTCACCAGCCGCGACTTCGAGCTGCGTCTCTCGCCGCGCGGCACGCTCCCATTCGACACCGAAGCCACCATTCGCGGCGCGGACACGTTACTCGCCGAGCTCCGCGCCGAACCCGAGATCGTGCGCGTGAGCCCGGTGCTCGGCGCATCGGTGCACGTCCAGGGCGGCGCGCGCGCGGCGACCGCGTTCGCCCTCGGGATCCACGCCGATGTGCAGGGAGACTATCGCCTCCTCACCGGTCACGACATCGACGCGCCGCTCACCCTGGTGGCGAACGACCGGTTTCTCCACGACGCCGGCGCGCGCGTGGGCGACACGCTCTCCCTCGCCGCCGGCTACGATCCGCAGCTCCGCGCGGCCACCGGCGCGCGGCGGCTGGTGGTGCGCGGGCGAGCGAAATTCATCTATCTCTCCGCCGATCAACCGGCTCTCGCCCTGCCGCTCGCCACGCTGCAACGGATGCTGGGTGCGGAGGGCGCGGGGCGCGTCTCGCTCGTCATGCTGCACACGCGGCGCGGTGTGAACGCGGACACGCTTGGCCGCCGGTTGGAAGCGCGCTTCCCGCGCGTGAGCGCGATCTCCACCGCGCGCGCGGTACAGCGGATCGACGAACGGCTGAGCTACTTCCGCCAGCTTGCGCTCATCCTCGGGAGCACCAGTCTCATCGTCGGCTTTCTGCTCGTCACCACGCTCATGACCGTGTCGGTGAACGAGCGCGTGGGCGAGATCGCCGTGCTGCGTGCGGTGGGGGTGTCGCGCACGCACGTCGTGCAGCAGATCGTGTTGGAGGGGAGCGCGATCACCCTGGCAGGCGCGCTGGCCGGCACCGCGCTCGGCCTGCTCACCGCCCGCTGGCTCGATGGGATTCTCTCGGCCTTTCCCGGGCTCCCTGCGGGCGTGGATTTCTTTCTCTTTCAGCCTCGTGCCGCGTGGACGGCGCTCGCCCTGCTCGCCGCGTGCGGAATCGCGGCGGGACTCTACCCTGCATGGCGCGCGGCGTCGCTCCCCATCGCGCACACGCTGCGCGAGGAGGCGGTGGCATGACGGCACCCCAGGCGTCCGCACGCGGCGCCGAGCGTGCGGAGGAGCCGCTGGTGGTGGCGTGCAATCTGTCGCGCGTCTATCGGCTGGAGGGTGCGCCCGTGCACGCGGTGCGCGACGTCTCGCTCACCATCCGGCGCGGGGAGCTCACCGCCATCGTCGGGCCGTCGGGGAGCGGAAAGTCCACGCTGCTCAACATGCTCGCCGCCATCGACGCGCCGAGCGCAGGACGCGTGCTCATCGACGGACGCGACGTGGCCACGATGAGCGATCGCGAGGCGACGCGCTTCCGGTTGCTGCGCGTGGGGCTCGTCTTCCAGCGCTTCCATCTCATGCCCACCCTCACCGCCATCGAGAACGTGGAGCTGCCGATGGCAGAGGCCGGCGTGCCGCGGCGCGAGCGGCGTGTGCGCGCCGCGGAGCTGCTGGAATACGTGGGGCTTGGCGCGCGAGTCCGGCATCGTCCACCGCAACTGTCGGGGGGCGAGCAGCAGCGCGTGGCGATCGCCCGGTCGCTGGCCAACGCTCCTGCCCTGATTCTTGCAGACGAACCGACCGGTGAGCTCGATGCACGGACGGGACGGGAGATGATCGCGCTTCTGGACCGGCTGAATCGTGACGGCGTCACGCTGGTTCTGGTGACGCACGACGAGGAGCTCGCTCGCGCGGCGCGGCGCACGATCCACATGCGTGACGGGTACATCATCGCAGATGAGGTGGCCGATGCCGCACGCTGAGCTGGATGTGCAGGTCCGCGCGGTCGAGCCGTCGGAGGGGCGTGCACCGGAAGTCCGGTGGCCGCTCGCCACGCTCGTCGCGTTCCTGTCGGATGGCCGAGAGAGCGACGAGGTGCGCACCCTCCTCGCCGCGGGGCGAGGCGCGGCGCGAGGACGGCTGCTGTCGTGGCGCCCCGTGCACCTGAGCCCCGACGATCTGTCGGCCGTGCAGGCGGAGCTCCCGCGCCCCATGCCCGACCATCCGTTCGACCTGGATCGCGTGACCGCGGTGCAGCTCAAGATCCCCGCGCTCAACCCGACGCTCACCGTGCCGCTTCGCACCAGTCACCCGCTCGTCCGCGAGATCGCCGCGCGCGCGGCATACCTCTGCTTCGACTATGGACCGTGGGCGGATGTGTACGTGGCGACGCTCACCTCCGACGAGGCGACGGCGCTCCTGTCGCATCCCAAGCGCCGCACCGCGGATGCGGGAAGCGCCGAGCTGGCCGCGCGCGTGGTGGGGGAGGATGATGCGAGCCTGCACTTCGTGGTGCCGCGTCCCGGCGCACCACCACCCTGGACCACGTGATCGCTCGGCTCGCGCTCGCCAGCCTCCGCCACCGGCCGTGGCGCTCGCTCTTCCTCCTGCTCGGCTACGGCGTGGGCGTGGGGGTCATGATCGTGCTGCTCGCCATCGGGCAGGCCATGCTCTCGCAGGCGCGCGACGAGCGGCTGGTGGGCGGCGGACAGGTGACCGTGCTGCCGGAGGGGATCGACCTCGAGTTGATGAAGACAGGAGGCGTGGGCGGGATGTTCTTCTCCATCGACCACGCGCGCTTCGTCTACCGCCAGCTTCTCGCATCGCCGCGACTCGCGCCGCAGATCGCGGCCGCCGCGCCGCAGGTGGAAGGCACGCTGCTCTATCTCCGCGCCGGCGATTCGCTCTACCCGGTGCGCGCATCGGGGGAGATCCCGTCGCTCAGCCGTGCGGTGGGCGCGGTGCCTCCGGTCATCGCGGGCGCGTGGGATGACGACTCGGCCGATGTCGCCTGGCGCGATCCCACCCCCGCCCAGCTCGCCGCGCAGATCGACCATTTCCACCTTCCGCCGCCGGAGACGGAACATCCGGAGAGCTGGGCGGAGTGGCACTACTTCAACGTGCTGTCGGCGGACCACAAGCGGTGGGCGTTCGTGTCGGTCATCGTGGGTGGCAATGTGCGCAGCGATCGGTGGGGCGGGGAAGTGCTCGTCACCCTGCGCGAGGAGGGAGGACGCACGCGCCGCTTCAGCGCCGTCGTTCCCGCGGCGCAGGTGCGCTTCTCCACGGATGACGCGAACCTGCGCATCGGGACGTCGTCCGTCACCGTGCTCCCCGATGGTCGCTACCGCGTGCATGCACGCGCCGGGAGCGAGGCGGGTGGGTCGGAGCGTACCGGCGTGGTGGAGGTGGACCTCACCATCACGCCACGCTCGGGCGCGTACTTTCCCGGCGCGTCGCTCGCCGGAGGGAATGAGGTGTCGGGATACGCGGTGCCGGCGCTGGTGGCCGACGGCGATGGGCAGATCTGCGTGGACGGGCGATGCGAGCGGTTGCAGGGCGTGCAGGCATACCACGATCACAACTGGGGAACGTGGCAGGGGGTCACGTGGGAATGGGGTGCGGCGCGTGCCGGACAGTTCGGCATCCTGTACGGGCGCGTGCACTCAGCGGACACTGCCGCGGACGAGCCCCCGCTCGTGGTCTATGTAGTGGATTCGCTCGGCTTTCGCGCGCTGTTCCGCCCGCGCGAGGTGCGCTACACCGACACGCGCACGATCATCGTGGACGGCCGCCGCGTGCGCGTGCCGGCCTCCGCGCTGCTCGAAGACGCGCGTGGTGGAGACACGCTCCGCCTCGCGCTCACCATCGACGACGCCATCGGTACGGACACGCGCCGCTCCACGCTCGAGCGCGGCGACCCCGCGCGCGAGCGAAGGCTGCGAACGCCGTACTTCATCCAGATGAAGGGGCGCGCGCACGTCACCGGCACGCTCGGCGGGCAGCGCATCGACGCCACCGGCTGGGGGTTCTTCGAGACGTTCCGGTAGCGTGCCCGCGCGTCAGTAGCCGGTGGTCGTATCGGAGCGCAGTCCGTCACGCCCGCTCGCCAGCCGATCGCGAGCTCGCTCGGGCGCCGCTTCGGCGCGCTCCACCGCGCTCTCGCGATGCAGCCGACTGGTGTACGCCTCCAGCGCGTGACGACGGGCGCGCTCCCACGGCCCGTACCGCTCTTCCACATCCGGCGTCCACCCGCGCTGCAGATCCGGCTCGATATCCTCGAAGGGACGCCCCGCGTACGCAGGATTGCGGCGCGCGAGATGGCCGAGCTGGTACGCCGCGCGCACGTGATCGTACTCCACGTCGGCCATCCGATGCTCGCTCTCGCCGTAGAGCGAGCGGTAATACTCGTCATCGTGCTCGGAGTAGTCGTGCGCCGCCTCCGCGGCGGCACGCCCGGCCCACCACCCGCCGACCGCGCCGGCAATGGCGCCGAGCACCACGCCCAGCGGTCCGATCAACGCGCCGATCGCCGCGCCGCCCGCCAGTCCCACCGCACCCCCCACCGCGTCATCCACGTTGTCGTCCGGCGAGGCATTCATCCCGAGCTCGCGGTCGCCGCGCTCGCGCTCCGCCAACTCGTCCGCATCCACACGCTCCACGTCCGACTCGGAGGTCAGACGGTCGCGCGCTCCGCGTTCGCGCGCGCGCGCCTCGCGCTCCGCACGCTCGCGGTCATCCACCGGGTGGTGCTCATCGCGTCGCTCCACGACTGCTCCTTGTGCGGGTCGAGTACGCAGTGTGGCAAGTTCGGGACCCCGCCCCCGCCGTGCGTCCTTGACAGTGCCTGGCGAACGCTTCCGATTCCCCTCATGCCGGCCAACGTGCGCTTCGGAACGCAGGGGTGGAACTACGACGTATGGGTGGGCCCCTTCTATCCGCCGGGAACGCGCGCCGCGGACTTCCTGCCCGTGTACGCGCGCGCGTTCGACACGGTGGAGGTGGACTCCACCTTCTACGCGATCCCCCCGGCCAGGACGGTGCGCGGGTGGGCCGAGCGCACGCCGGCGGACTTCGTCTTCGCCCTCAAGCTGCCGCAGGAGATCACGCACGAGCGCCGGCTGCGCGACTGCGACGAGCTGCTCGCGCTCTTCACCGACCGCGCGCGCGAGCTGGAGTCCAAGCTCGGGCCGATCCTCATCCAGTTCGCCCCCGACTTCGCGCCCGACGAGCTCCCCGCGCTGGCCGCCTTCCTGCCGCGCCTCCCGGCGGATCTGCGATTCGCGGTGGAGTTCCGCCAACGCGGGTGGATTCACGACGGAATTCTCGCGCTGCTGGCCGAACACCAGGTGGCGCTCACGCTCACCGACGGCAAGTGGATTCCGCGGCGGACGATGCTCGCGCTCGCCGACCGGGCGATCGCGTCGTTCGCCTACATCCGGCTCATGGGGATGAACCGCGACATCGTGGACTACTCGCGCATCCAGCTCGACCGGTCGCGCGAGCTGGAGCGGTGGGCGGAGGTGATCGCGCGCATCGCCGGCCGCCTCGAGACGGTGTACGGCTACGTCAACAATCATTTCGCTGGTCACAGCCCGTCCACCGCGCGCGATCTGCAGCGGCTGCTAGGCCAGCGTCCGGTGATGCCGGATGAGCTGGGCGAGCAGATGTCGCTCTTCTGACCCGATCCAAGGAAACCGCGCATGAGCGAGACGATCGCCTTCATAGGACTGGGCGCGATGGGGCGCCCGATGGCGGAGAACCTGCTCCGGGCGGGCTACTCGGTGCGGCTGTACAACCGCACCTCCCTCCGGGCGGCGTCGCTCTCCGATGCCGGCGCGGTGGTGGCGCCCACGCCCCGCCAGGCGGCCGCCGGCGCCGCGTTCGCGATCACGATGGTGTCCGACGACAACGCGTTGCGCGCGGTGACGCTCGGCGACGATGGGCTGCTGGCCGGCCTGGGCGCGGGGTGCACGCACATCTCGATGAGCACGATCGCGCCGGCCACGGCGCGCGCACTCGCCGCGGCGCACGACGCGCGCGGTGCGCATTACCTCGCCGCCCCCGTCTTCGGCCGCCCCGAAGCGGCTGCGGCACGCGCGCTCATCGTCTGCCTGTCCGGCTCCGTGGAGGCGCGCGAGCGCGCCGAGCCCGTGCTGCAGGCGCTCGGGCGGCGCGTGGAGTCCTACGGCGACGATCCCGGCGCCGCCAACGTCGTGAAGCTCGTCGGCAACTTCCTCATCGCCGCGGCCATGGAGTCCGTAGCGGAGGCGCTGGCGCTCTGTGAGAAGGCCGGCCTCGCACGACGCGACGTGGTCGATCTCTTCGGCACCACGCTCTTCGACTGTCCCATCTACAAGAACTACGGCGCTGCGATCGCCGAGGAGCAGTTCGAGCCGGCCGGCTTTCGCCTCGCGCTCGGGCTCAAGGACATGCAGCTCGTGCTCTCTGCCGGCCGCGAGGAGCTGGTGCCCATGCCCCTGGCCAGCCTGCTGCGCGACCGCCTGCTCGCACAGATGGCGCGCGGGCGCGAGGCGCTCGACTGGTCCGCACTCGCGCTCGGCGCTGCCGAGGACGCCGGATTGGCGCGCGCGGAGTGAGCATCGCGCGGCCGGCCCGCGGGTCGTTGTGCAACGCGCTCGGGGCGGCACGTCTCCTTCGCATTCTGCCGGAGGAGCTCCGCATGCTGCCCAGCCGCTCGCTCGCGCTCGCTGCCATCCTGTTCGCCGCTCTGCCGGGGCGCTCGCTCGCGCAGGGCGCCGGCGCCACGCTCATCGTGCACGTGGTGGATCGCGAGACCAGGGAGCCGCTCATGGGCGTGCAGCTCGCGCTGCGGAGTACCGGCGCGATGGCCTTCACCGATTCGACGGGCGTGGCCACCGTGCGCGGTCTCGCGGCGCGGCGAGACGCCATTCTGGTGCGCACCATCGGACACGCTCCCATCCTGCACGCCGTGCAGTTGCACGACGGCGACACCACGCGCGTGGAGCTCGCCATGCGCCCGGTGCCCACGGAGCTCCCCACGGTCACAGTACAGGCGACACGTCGCCGGGAGCTCGACCGGGCAGGGTTCTACGAACGGCAGCGCCTTGGCTTCGGCGCATTCATTACCTCGGAGCAGATCGAGCACGTGGCCGTGAGCCGCACGCGCGAGGTGCTGAGGTTGGCGCACCGCTTTGCGGTGAGCGACCGCGGGATCGGCGTGAATACCGGGGGCGCGGGGTGCAGGGGCGTTCGCACGTACATCGACGGTGTGTACGCGCCCGAATGGGAGTCCGGGCGGAGCTCGGCGCACCGCGCGGCGCCGTCGGTGGCGGGCGCGCCGACGCCGGTGGCGATCGAGCAGGTACGCCCCGACCAGATCGCCGGCATGGAGGCCTACACCAATCTCGAGATCCCGCCGCAGTACATGGCCACCAACCCGTGCGGCGTCATTCTCGTCTGGCTCAAGCACGACGGGGACCGGCAGTAGCTGGCGCTCCCTGTCCATCCGCTGATCGCGCCGAACCTGCGCACCGGCGCTGACACGCGCTCACGTCGTGAGATGCGCCGCCGTGCGGCGCCCCTCCGCAGTGCGCCCCTCAGGTCCAGCGGAACAACCGGAGCGCCAGCACGAAGCAGACGACGGTCCAGAGCACCAGGATGCCCAACTCGCCGGCTACGGCGTGCAGCGTGGCGCCCTGCAGCATCACGCTGCGGAGACCGTCCACCGCGGCGGTAAGTGGGAGCGCCTGGATGAACGGCTGCATGAAGGCGGGGAAGTTGGCGGCCGAGAAGAAGACACCGGAAAACACCCACATGGGCATCATGACGAGATTCATGAGCCCCGATGCGCCTTCGATGGTGCGCGCGCGCGAGGCCACGAGCAGGCCGAGCGCCGTGAATCCGAACGCGCTCACCACCGAGATCAGCGCCAGCGTGCCCAGCGCTCCGCGCACCGGCACGTCGAACACCCACACGCCGAATCCGAGCAGCGTCGCGACCTCGATCACGAGCAGGGTGAGCCGCGAGAGGATGAACGACGCCAGGTACTCGCTGCGCGACATGGGCGTGGCGACGAGCCGCTTGAGCAGCCGCTTGCGCCGGGCATCGACGATGGCGAAGCCCACCCCCCAGATGCCGCTCCCCATGATGTTCATCCCGAGCAGCCCCGGGATCACGAAGTCGATGTAGCGCGAACCGCGCTCGCGGACGCGGTCCTCGCGCACGTCCACCACATCGCGGCGCCCCCCGGCACGTTGCAGCACATCGCCCACGAGCAGCCGCGTCGTGCGCGCGTCGGCGCGCGTGTCATCGTAGCGCAGCGTCACCCCCTGCGCGCCGGGGCGGACCACCACCGCCACTTCGCCGGTGCGGAGCGCTCTCGTGGCCGCGCTGTCGTCCAGCAGGCGCACGCGAAGGCGCGCATCGGCGCCGAGCGCGCGCGCCACGGAGTCAGCGCCGGGTGCGGTGCGCACCACCGCCACGTGCTGCACGTCCTGCGGACGGTTGCGGAAGGCGATCCCCAGGCCGGCGGCGAGCAGGATGGGGAAGACGAACACCCAGAACACCGCCTCCGGCTCGCGGATGAACTCGCGATAGCGCACCAGCGTGAGCTGCGCGAGCGACGAGCGCCTGTCACTCATCGCGCAGGTGCCTCCCGGTGAGCGAGACGAAGACGTCCTCCAGCGTGGCGGAGCGCGTGCGCAGCTCGCTCAGCGCGAAGCCGCGCCCGGAGAGCAACCCGAGCAGCGCGGGGATGGTGCGGTGCAGCTCGCTCACCGCCAGATGATACGTGCCGTCGTTGGACGCGACCTCGCGCACGCCGGCCACATCCGTCAGATCGGCGGCGGTGAGCGGCGCCGGCGCGCCCTCCAGCGAGAACTCGATCACGTGATCGGCGCCCATCGCGGCGATGAGCGCGCGCGGCGTGTCGAGCGCGATGATGCGTCCATGATCCATGATCCCCACGCGATCGCACAACCGCTCCGCCTCGTCCATGTAGTGCGTGGTCAGCACGATCGTCCGGCCGGTGGCGCGGAAGCTCTCGATCAGCTCCCACAACTGGCGGCGCGCTTGCGGGTCGAGTCCCGTGGTGGGCTCGTCCAGAAAGAGGAGGCTCGGGTCCCCCACCAGCGCGCAGGCAAGCGCGAGGCGCTGCTTCTGCCCGCCGGAGAGCCCGTTCACCCGCGCGGTGCGCTTCTCCTCCAACTGCACGAGCGCGATCACTTCGGCCACGCTGCGCCCCTGGCGATAGAAGCTGCGGAACAGGCGGACGGTCTCCTCCACCGTCAGCTTGTCGCTGAGCTGCGTTTCCTGGAGCTGGATGCCGAGCCGTTGGCGCAGCGCGTGTGCGTCCGTGCACCAATCGAGGCCGAGCACCTTCACGTCGCCGCTGTCGGCGCGTGTGAGCCCCTCGCAGATTTCGATCGTGGTCGTCTTGCCGGCGCCGTTGGGGCCGAGCAGCCCGAAGCATTCGCCCGTGTGCACCTCGAGGTCGAGGTTGTCCACGGCGACCACGGTGCCGAACGTCTTGCGCAGTGCGCGGAGTGCGAGGGCGTATTGCACGACAACACGCTAGCGGGGGAGCCGCGGGAATTCCAGCGGGGCATCGCACGCAGTGTAGCCGGATCAGCTTGCCGGCCATCTGTGCGACCTCCGCGCGGTGTTCGACAGGTACGCCTGCGGTCGCGGGCGATGCGCGTCTGGCGGCGCCGGGTCGCTAACTTTTACTCCTGTGCGCGGCCGGCCGTCTTCGATCTGAGCGCGCGCACACCAGTACGCGCCGGCGCGGCGACAGCGCAGCTCCACACCGTGGAGCGCGACGGTCCCCGCGTCCCAATCACCACGAATCACGACGCATGACACGGACATCGAAGAGACGGACACGCGCGATCTTTTCCCTCGGGCACGCGCCGGAGCGCGCGGCCGCGACGAGGGCCATCGCGGCCATCATCGTCGTAGTGGCTGCTGCGTGCGCTCCGCCGGCCCCCAAGGGACGCGGCGCCGGACTCCCACTCGCCGCGCTCACCCCCGCCGCGCAGGCGGGCGCCTACACCGCCGCGCTGCGCACCGACTTCGACCTCGGCCCGGATCTCGTGCTGCTGCTCGATACCACCTACCTGCCGACGGCGCACGACACGGCCGCGCCTCCGCCCGTCCCCGTACACGTCGCACGCGCACTGCAGGAAGTGGGGACGACGCAGGGGACGTGCGCGCCGCAGCGATCTGCGCGCCGCGTCCACGCCCCCGCGCCGATCTGCGACGCGCAACGGGCGGGGTACATCATCCGCGTGACGCCACCCTTCCGCTTGGGCACCGATTCGGTGCGGCTCTTCCTTCGGCTGGAACGCTACCGCCCGAGCGCCGACACGATGGCCAACATCGGCCCCCTCCAGATGGAGCACCGATACGACGTGGTCCGCCACGGCGGAGCGTGGTCGGTGGCGCACAAGGCCCGCCTCATGGAGCGGTAGCGTTCTTCGCCGCTCCCGAGGCGGGGTGCGTCAGCGCATGCCGTTCTCCTCCTCCATCTCCTCCGCCGCGCCGTCGTCGTCCGGTGCGGAGCTGTCCGGACCGATCTCCGCTGTGCTCGGCGTGATCCGCGTCTTGCCGGCGCGCGCGAGCAGATCGTTCACCCGCCCCAGGTCGGTGGTGAGCAGCGTGTGGAGCGCGTCGAGCTGCACGCGGAGCTGTGTCGTCAGCAGGTTGAAGACGACCGTCGACTGCGCCGTGGGAGCGCCGTCCGCGCTCGCGACCGTGCCGGCCAGCGCGGCGATCTTGTTGTTGAGCCGGATCGGGAAGTTGAGCGGGTCCTGACTGCTCCGGTTCTTCGTCTGGTAGATCGAGTCCTCCACCGTGCTCAGCGCGTGCGCCAGCGCGAGCGATGCCTTCCCCAGCGCCGACGTGCTGTCCACCGGCGCCGCATTTCGAGAGGCGCCGCGCCCCGCTCTTCCCCCCTCGCGCGAACGAGCGCTGTCGCCTGACGCACTCCGCTCCGCGTCGTACGCATCGGAGATGCCGCGCAGTCCGGTGCGCTCCGCCAGTTGATACTTCACGTTGCGGATGGTGCGCACCGCGTTGTTCGCCGCCGATACGGTGTCACGGATCTTCAGGAGCAGCGCGAACTGCTGCTGCAACCCCGCCGGCGTGGCGTGTGAGCGTGGGTCCGCTTTCAGCCGGAACGTCTTCGATCCGACCGCCTTGCCATCCACCAGCATCCGCACGGTGTAACTCCCCGGAAGCGCGACGGGGCCCTGTGTCCCGCCGGCCCAGAAGATCATTCCGCGGAAGCGCGCCGCGTCGGGGTAGCGGAGATTCCACGCGAACTGGTTGAGCCCCTTCCTGTTCGGCACGCGCGGCTCCCCACCGCCGCGCCGCCCCTGTTCTTCCTGCGGCGCCTGCGCGCCGCGCTGCTCGATCTTCGCGATGCTGTCGGCCGAAAGCCCCGCGTGCACCAGACTGTCGTGGCGCGCGCTGCGCCGCTCGTCGCGCCGGAGACTGTCCGCGCGCGCGGCCGAGTCCTGCGCGCTGGTGAAGCGCTTGATCAGCTTCCCTTGCGCGTCGAGGAACTCGAGCACCACTTCGTGCCCCGGCTCGCGCAGCGCGTAGTAGACCACCGCGCCGCTCGGTGGATTGGCGCCCACCGCGCCCGCACCACCGCCACCACCGAAGCCGCCCCCCCAGTTCACGCGATACGCGTCGCGCGGCTGGTACAGGTGCGCCGCCTCCGTGTCCACGGATGCAGTGTGCTGCCGGAGCGGCGAGATGTCATCCAGGATCCAGAAAGAGCGACCGTGCGTGGCGGCGATGAGGTCTCCATCCTTGATGGCCAGGTCGTGCACCGGCACGGGAGGGAGATTGAGCTGCATCCGCTCCCAGTGCGCTCCGGCGTCGAACGACACCCACACGCCGCGCTCCGTTCCCGCGAACAGCAACCCTGCGCGCTCCGGATCCTCACGCACCACGCGCGTGAACTCATCGCGCGCGATCCCGGCATCGATGCGCGTCCACGTCTGCCCCATGTCGGTGGTGCGGAAGAGATACGGCTGCATGTCGTCCAGCTGATAGCGGTTGGCCGCCACCCAGGCGGTGCCGCGATCGTGCGGCGACGCGTCGATGAGCGAGATGCGCGTCCACGGCGGAAGGTTCGGAGGCGTGACGTTCTGCCAGTGCCCGCCGCCGTCGGTGGTCACGTGGATGAGCCCGTCGTCCGACCCCGCCCAGATCACCTGCGAATCCACCGGCGAGGGGGCGATGGTGAACACGGTGGCGTAGTACTCCACCGAGGTCTGATCCTTGGTGATCGGACCGCCCGACGCGCCGAGGGTTGCCGGGTCGTGCTTCGTGAGATCGGGAGAGATCTGCGTCCAGCTCTGCCCGCCGTCCGTCGTCTTGAAGATCACGTTGGCCCCGGCCAGCACGACGTTCGGCTGCAGCGGCGGGATCACGATCGGGAAGGTCCACTGGAAGCGGTACTTCAGGTCCTCCGCCGAGTGCCCCATCGGGTTGTCCGGCCAGGGCACGACATCCTGCTCGAAGCCGGTGTGCCGATCGAAGCGGGTGAGCAGGCTGTAGCTCCCGGCGTACACGATCCACGTGGAGTCCGGGTGTACCGCGATGTATCCCGATTCGCCGCCGCCCACCTGGTCCCAATCGCGGATGCCGATGCTCCGCTCGGCGCGGCTCTTGATGCACACCGTCGAGTTGTCCTGCTGCGAGCCGCACACCTGGTAGGGAAAGTCGTTCGTGGCGACGACGTGGTAGAACTGCGCGGTGGGATAGTCCTCTTCCGTCCACGTGCGCCCGCCGTTGATGGAGACGTTCGCGCCCCCGTCGTTCCCTTCGATCATGCGCTGCGGATCGTTGGGCGCGATCCAGAGATCGTGGTTGTCGCCGTGCGGTGGACGGATCGTGCGGAACGTCTTGCCACCATCGGTGGACTTCCAGAAGCTCACGTTCAGCACGTAGACCGTACTCGTGTCTTTCGGATCGGCGAAGATGCGGGTGTAGTACCACGCGCGCTGGCGCAGATTCCGGTCTTCATTGAGCCGCGTCCACGTGGCGCCGGCATCGTCGGAGCGGAAGACGCCCCCCGAATCCGCTTCGATGATCGCCCACACGCGCTTGGAGCTGGCGGGGGAGACCGTGATGCCGATGTTGCCGATGATCCCGCGCGGCAGACCGGGGTTCCGCGTCAGCTCGGTCCAGTGATCGCCGCCGTCGGTGGACTTGAAGATCCCGCTCCCCGCGCCGCCGGAGACGAGCATCCACGGCGTGCGGCCGGCCTGCCAGAAGGCGGCGTAGATGGTGTGCGGATCGTTTGGATCGAGCACCAGGTCGGTGATCCCGGTGGAGTCGTTGCGGAAGAGGATCTTCTTCCACGTCTTCCCGCCATCGGTGGTCTTGTAGACGCCGCGCTCCGGGTTGGGCGCCCACACGTGCCCTTGCGCGCCCACGTACACGATGTCGGGGTTGGTGGGATCGATCTTCACGCGCGAGATCTGGCGCGTGTTCTCCAGCCCCACGTGCGTCCACGTCCTGCCGGCATCGGTGGACTTCCACACGCCATCGCCGTGCGAGACGTTGCCGCGAATGGGGTACTCTCCCGTCCCCACGTAAACGATGTCCGGGTTGGACTCGCTCACCGCGATCGCGCCGATCGTCCCGCCGAAGTACTTGTCGGTGACCGGCGCCCAGGTGGCGCCGCCATCGGTCGTCTTGAAGACGCCCCCGCCGGTGGTGCCCATGTAGTACTCGAGCGGACGCTTGGACGACCCGGCCACCGCCACCGACCGGCCGCCGCGCGCGGGCCCGATGTCGCGCCAGTGCATGCCGGCGAAGAAGGCGGCCGGCTCGCGCGCGCCGCTGTCGCTCGCGGGACGCGGCTGCGTACGCTGCGCCGCGAGTGACGGTGCGACGGCGAAAACCATGGTGAGCGCCGCGGCGAGCAGCGTGGCGGGAACCACGCCGGCGGACGACCGGCGCGGATGCCGGACTGGTGCAGGCATCATGTCCAAACCTCCGGAGGGCTGTTGGAGAGCACGGGGATGATGCGGCGGCGCGGGCACGGACGCAAATTACATTTCGTGGAGCGGAGTCTCGTGCGCATCCACGCGCATCGCGGCTCGCGCTCCGCACTCACACGCTCCACGAATGACTCGTCGCGCCGTTCTCGCCTCCGCATTCGCGCTGCTCATGGCAGCGGTCTTCGTGCGGCTCGGTGTCTGGCAGCTCCACCGCCTGCACCAGCGCCGCGCGTGGAACGCGCTCGTGGCCACGCGACTGCGCTCCGCACCGGTGGCGTTCGATGCGCTCCCTGCCGACAGCGCGCACCGGCACTACCGCCTGGTACGCCTCGCGGGCACGTTCGACTACGATCACGAGATCGCGATCGCGAATCGCACGCGCAACGGCTCGCCCGGGGTGGAACTCCTCACGCCGCTGCGGCTGGAGGACGGCGACACCGCGGTGCTCGTGGATCGTGGCTGGGTGTACTCCCCCGACGCGCACACGGTGAACTTCGCCCTCTGGCGCGAGCCCGCCGTCGCCGAGCTGGTGGGGTACGTGGACGAATTCCCCACCGCCGACCAACGCGAGCTGGAGCGGGGAGACACCGCACTCCACGCCGGCCAGCGCACCTGGCCACGTCTGGACACCGTGCTCCTCCGGCGCACGCTGCCATACGTGCTGGCCGACGCGTACGTGGTGGCAATTCCCGATTCCGCCGCCGCAGCACACGTCGCCGGAGCGACCCGCTCGCCGGGCGCGCCCACGCCCGCCGTCCCGGCCGCCCGCGCGGCCCGTGCGATCCCCGTGCGCGCCCCGGAAACCGCCGGCGACAGCGTGCGCCCGCCCGTGCGCCGCACGCTCCCCACGCTGAGCGACGGGCCGCACCTGAGCTACGCCATCCAGTGGTTCTTCTTCGCCGGCGTCGCGCTCACCGCCATCTTCGTCCTCGCGCGGCAGGAACGTCGCCGCACGCGCGAGATCCGCGAACGGCACCCGGAGCTCTGGTCGGAGGAGTAAGCGGCCGGCGACCGCACGCCGAACGCCGCCCGACGCCACGCGCCGCACTACCCCGCCCGCGCCCGGGAGCCACGAACTGCGGCCAGCATTGAGCGCCTCGCTGCGCCGGGTGTAGCTTTGCAGGAGGACCAGGGCACTTCCACCGTCGCTGGTCCGTTGACTGCATGATGCCCCTCGCGGCCGCGACACCGTTGCCGTTCCCGGCCGCGATCACTGCCGCCGCCTGCGCCGGACTTCCGAAAACGCGGCGGCGCCTGGCTACGAGATGACCATGGCCGACACACGTACTGCGCTCGCCAGCGAGCAGGAAGCCCGCGACGTGGCCGAGGCCGCGCGCGAGAGCGAGTGGACGCAGCCCAGCTTCCTGCGCGAGCTCTTCCTCGGCCGCTTTCGCCTCGATCTCATTCACCCGTACCCCGAGCCCGACCCCGCCGAGGAGGAGCGCGCGCGACCGTTCATGGAGAAGCTGCGCGCGGTGCTCGAGAAGGTGGACTCGGACGAGATCGACCGGACCGGACACATCCCCGAGCCGCTCGTGCAGGAGCTCCGCGACATCGGAGCGTTCGGCATCAAGATCCCCAAGGAGTACGGCGGGCTCGGGCTCTCGCAGATGAGCTACGTCCGCGCGATGTCGATGGTGACGTCGAAGGACGGCTCGCTCACCGCGCTGCTCTCAGCGCACCAGTCGATCGGCGTGCCGCAGCCGCTCAAGCTGTTCGGCACGGAGGAGCAGAAGCGGCGCTACTTCCCGCGCCTCGCCAGAGGGGCCATCTCCGCGTTCGCGCTCACCGAGGTGGATGCCGGCTCCGATCCGGCGAACATGCACACCACCGCCACCCCTACCGATGATGGCGCGGCATATCTGCTGAACGGGGAAAAGCTGTGGTGCACGAACGGCACGCGCGCCGAGCTGCTCGTCGTGATGGCGCGCACGCCCGACCGCGTGGTGAACGGTGCGCCGCGCAAGCAGATCACGGCGTTCATCGTCGAGACCAACTGGCCGGGCGTGGAGGTGGTGCACCGCTGCTCGTTCATGGGGCTCAAGGCCATCGAGAACGGCGTCATCCGCTTCACCAACGTGCGCGTGCCGCGCGAGAACATCCTGTGGGAGGAAGGACGCGGCCTCAAGCTGGCGCTGGTGACGCTCAACACGGGGCGCCTCACCCTCCCCGCCAGCGTGGTGGGCGGGTCGAAGGCGCTGCTCGGCGTGGCGCGCGAGTGGGGGAACGAGCGCGTGCAGTGGGGACAGCCGATCGGAAAGCACGAGGCGATCGCGCAGAAGATCGCGCGCATGGCGGCGGACACGTTCGCCATGGAGGCCATCGCCGAGCTGGCGAGCGCGATGGCCGACCGCGGCGGATACGACATTCGCCTCGAGGCGGCGATCGCGAAGATGTGGAACACGGAGACGGGCTGGCGTCTGGTGGACGACACGCTGCAGATCCGCGGCGGCCGTGGCTACGAGACGGCGGAATCGCTCGAGCGGCGGGGAGAGAAGGGGATCCCGGTGGAGCGCGCCATGCGCGACTTCCGCATCAACCTGATCTTCGAGGGGTCGTCGGAGATCATGCGCCTGTTCATCGCGCGCGAGGCAGTGGACTACCACTTCCGCACCGCG
Organism: Gemmatimonadaceae bacterium; assembly: GCA_035701265.1. Lineage (GTDB taxonomy): Bacteria > Gemmatimonadota > Gemmatimonadetes > Gemmatimonadales > Gemmatimonadaceae > DASSNU01. The sequence goes on from DASSNU010000017.1 coordinate 32,942, forward strand.
TTCGATCTGGTGAACCCCAAGGCGAGCGGCAAGGAGCGTCTGGCCGCGCTCAGCCGCTCGGCTCGCTTCTATCCGGTGTGGTACACGTCGCGCTGGGTGGGCGCCGGCCGGTTCCGGAGCTACGGGGAGTTCGGCCCGCTCGCCGGACATCTGCGCTACGTGGAACGCACCACGCGGCGGCTGGGGAGAGCGATCTTCCACGCCATGGTGCGGCTGGGCCCCAAGCTGGAGCGGCGGCAGATGGTGCTCTTCCGCGCGGTGGACATCGGCGCGGAGCTGTTCGCCATGGCGGCCACCTGCTCGCGTGCAGTCATGCTGCGTCGTCGCGGGGACGCGAACGCCATGAATCTCGCCGACGTCTTCTGCCGCGAGGCGCGGCTGCGCATCGCGCGGCACTTCGACAACCTGTTCGGCAGGAACGACGCGGCGCTCTACCGCACGGCCATGCAGGTACTCGGCGGCGAGTACGCCTGGCTGGAGGAAGGAATCCTCCCCATGACGCCTGGCGGCGACGGCCGCACGCCGCAGGACCCCGAGCGCGGCACGGTGGCGTCGGAGGCGGTGGGGGTTTCGGGGTAGTAGGCGCGCGCGGGGGCGTTACCCTCTCTTGTGGCGTCCCTCGCGGTGCGGCTCGCCGTGTGTCTCCGCACGCATTGCAGCACGTGCGTCTTCGCGCACGTCGTCGCGCGCCAGCGCTTCGATGAGCGTCGCGGCGTGATCGAGCACCGTGCGCTCGCGCGCTGACAGGGCGCGCAGGCGCGCCGTCAGCGCGTGGAGCCGTCGTTCGCGCGCGTCCAGGAGGAGACGGCGGCCGCGTGCGGTGGCGTGAACGTGCACGACGCGCCGGTCGCGCGGGTCCCCTTCACGCCGGACCAACCCTTCGTCCTCCAGCGCCTGCACCAGGCGCGTCATGGTGGGAGGACGGACCTGCTCCGCTGCGGCCAGCTCGCCCAGCGTTCGCGGTCCGGCAAAGACCAGCACCGAGAGCACCGACAGCCGCGGCGCGGTGATGCCCGTGGCGTCGTCTTCCCTCCGGAGGAGCCGCAGCAGGCGGATGGCGGCCGAATGGAGGCGATCCGCCGTGGCGAGGGCGCCGGCGGCATCGCCCGCCGTCCCGGCGTCGCGTCGGGGCGCGGCGTGCCCACGCCCCCGCGGCGATGCCCGCTTCCCTCTTGCGCCGTTCGTCATGGAACGGCATAATAGTTAGCAGCGCTAACTATTGCAACCCCGCCCGCCGCTCCGCCCGGCGGCGCGGGAGCAGGGCGAGCGGCGGCATCCAGGGAGGCTCCTCTCATGATGGTGTCCTCGCATCCGGTCTCACTCTCGCGCATCGGCCAGATCGCCCTCTCCGTGCACGACGTCGCGCGCGCGACGGCGTTCTACCGCGACACGCTCGGCATGACGCTGCTGTTCGAGGCCGGTGGCATGGCGTTCTTCGACTGCGGCGGCATCCGCCTCATGCTCGCGGTGCCGGAGCAAAAGGAGTTCGAGCAGTCGGGATCGGTGCTCTACTTTCGCGTGGACGACATCGGCGCCACGCACGCGGAGCTCTCCTCGCGCGGCGTCCAGATCGAGCGCGCGCCGCATCTGGTCGCGCGACTCCCCGGCCACGATCTGTGGCTCTCCTTCTTCCGCGACAGCGAGGGGAATCTGCTGGCGCTGATGAGCGAGGTGCGGAGCTGAGCGTAGGCGCGGCGTTGGGCGAAGTCCCCGGCTGCGCACCGTGCAGAGCCGCGCGAGGTGTCCGGCCGAGCACGCGCGCGTGACCGGCGCGGAGCGATCCCGCGCGCGCCACGCGGCAGCGCGTCCTAGCGAGCGCTGCGATACATGAGCTCCACCAGCTCGTCGTACATCTCCTCGGCCTGCGCGTCGTCGCCCGAGCGGATGGCCTGCGTGGCGCAGTGGCGCAGGTGGTTGCGCATGAGCTCGCGTCCCACCGCACGCAGCGCCTCGTGTACCGAGGCGATCTGCGTCATCACGTCGGCGCAGTAGCGGTCCTCCTCGATCATCCGCTGCAGTCCGCGCACCTGCCCCTCGATGCGCCGCAGCCGTGCGAGGTTGCGCGCACGGATGCCGGCGTCCACCGCCACCGCTTTCCGGCCGGAGCTCACGCCGGATGGATCGGCGCCGCACGCACACGGTGCCGCGGCTTCACCGCTGTGCCGCTCGGGTTGGGACGCGCCAGCGGTGCGCGCGCGCTTGCGCGGCGACGAGGACGAAGTAGCGGGGCGCGTTCGTGACGCTCGGGGCACCATGCCTCCTCAGACGGGGCGAAAGCGACGAAGGCGCAAGCTGTTGGAGACGACGCTCACCGAGCTCATTGCCATTGCCGCGCTCGCCAGGATGGGGCTCAACAGGATCCCGAACGCCGGATAGAGTACGCCGGCCGCCACGGGGATCCCGATCACGTTGTAGATGAGCGCCCAGAAGAGATTCTGCCGCGTGAGCCGCATGGTGCGGCGCGAGAGCGCGATCGCGTGCACCACACCGCGCAGGTCGCCGCGCATGAGGGTCACGTCGCCTGCCTCGATGGCGATGTCCGTTCCGGTGCCGATCGCGACGCCGACATCGGCCTGGGCGAGCGCCGGCGCATCATTGATCCCGTCGCCCACCAGGGCGACCACGCGCCCGCGCTCCTGGAGCTCCTGCACCGCGGCGACCTTTCCCTCCGGAAGCATGCCCGCGATCGCGCGCGCGATGCCCGCTTCGCGCGCGATGGCCTCCGCGGTGCGCGGCGTGTCGCCCGTCACCATCACGACCTCGAGCCCCATCGCGCCGAGCCTACGCACCGCGTCGCGCGAGGAGGCCTTGATGGGATCGGCGACGGCAATGAGGCCGACCACGCGATCGTCCTGCGCGACGAACACCGGCGTCTTTCCCTGCGTCGCCAGCCGCTCCGCCTCGCGCGCGAGCGGCGCGGGATCGAGCCCCTCATCGCGCAGGAACACATCGCTCCCCACCAGCACGCGCACGCCGCCAACCATCCCCACCGCGCCGCGCCCTGTGCGCGCCTCGAATGCCTCCGCCTGCCCAACCGTGAGCCCACGCTCGCGCGCCGCGCGCACGATCGCCTCGGCCAGCGGATGCTCCGACGCACGCTCCAGTGTTGCGGCCAGCGAGAGCATCGCGTTCGCCGCGGTCGCGTCAGGCGTCGTGCCTCCCCCTCCCTCTGCTCGGGGCCTCTCCGTCGCGGTCGCCGCGTCGCCGGGCGCGGTCCCCGCCACGGCGACCGTCTCCACGCCGAGCGCGACGTCGCGCTCGCCGCGTGCGGTGACTCCCGGCGCGACGACGAGATCGGTCACCGACGCGCGCCCTTCCGTCACCGTGCCGGTCTTGTCCAGCACGACGGTGTTCACCTCCCCCGCACGCTGCAGCGCCTCTCCACCCTTGATGAGCACGCCCAGCTCCGCGCCCTTGCCGGTCGCCACCATCACGGCGGTAGGAACGGCGAGTCCCATCGCGCACGGACAGGCGATGATGAGCACGGCCACCGCGGCGGAGATCGCGCCGAGCAGTCCGCCGGCCGCGGGGCCTGCCGCGACGTACCACACCACGAAGGTGATCGCCGCGAGCGTGATGACGACGGGAACGAAGATCGCGCTGATGCGATCGGCCAGCTGCTGGATGGGCGCGCGCGATCCCTGCGCCTGGCGCATGAGGCGGACGATGCCGGCCAGCATGCTGTCGCTCCCCACGGTGGTGGCGCGATAGCGAAATGCGCCGTTTCCGTTCACGGTAGCGCCGATCACCGTGTCTCCCACGCGCTTCTCGACGGGAATGGACTCGCCGGTGAGCATCGACTCGTCCACCGCGCTCGCCCCCGCCACGATCACGCCGTCCACCGGAACGCGCTCCCCCGGACGCACGAGGATGATGTCCCCGGTGCGCACCTCCTCGATGGCGACGTCCACCTCTTCGTCGCCGCGCAGGCGCCGAGCGGTGCGCGGCTGCAAACGGGCCAGGCGGCGCAGCGCGGCGGATGTCTCCCCTCTGGCGCGCGCCTCGAGTGTGTTCCCCGCCAGCACGAGCGCGATGATGATGACCACGACCTCGTAGTACAGCTCGGCCGACATTCCCTGCCGCGCGAAGAGCTGCGGTGCGACGGTGGCGACCACGGAGTAGAGCAGCGCCGCGCCGGTGCCCACCGCCACGAGCGTGTTCATGTCCGCCGTGCGGTGACGGAAGGCCACCCACGCGCGCGTGTAGAAGTGCCGCCCCGTCCAGCCGACCACTACGAGCGTGAGCGCCAGGAGGATGAATCCCATGGTGCGGTGCGAGACGGCGCCCACCCAGGGGAACGCTGCGGCGATGGCGGGTCCCACGTGTCGCGCGGCCCAGCGCATGAAGGGATCGGCTGAGGGATGGCGAAGGGCACCGTGCGCCATGTCGGCCATGGAGAGGAGCATGACCACGACGCCGATCACGCCGCTCACGATCGCCTTGCGGCGGAGCGTGCGATACTCGCGCACGCGCTCGGCCTCGCGCGCTTCGTCCGCTTGTGCCTGCGATTCGACAGGAGCGGGGAGCGATGCCCCGTATCCGGTGGCGCGTACGGTGTCGACCAGCCGCTCCGGCGTGACGACGGCTGGATCGTAGACGACCGTTGCGTCTCCCGTCATGAGGTTCACCGCGGCGGTGGAGACGCCGGCGGTGCGACCGAGTGCGCGCTGCACGCGCGCCTGGCAGGCGGCGCACGTCATCCCGGTGACGGGCAGCGAGACCGTCTCGAGCGCGCGCAGCGCGTCGACCGGAGCCTCGGGGGAGGGGGCGATGGTCCCCGCCGACCTGTCGGCGTGCATCGTGGAGGTGTGCGAGTCGCTCGTCATCTGCGCTTCACGGCTGTGTCGCGCGGGCGTGCTCAGTGCGCGCCGTGCGGTGTACGGCGCGCCTGCGCGCCGGGGAGCCGCGCGTGGCGTCAGGCGGGGGACGCGCGGTAGGCGGTGTACCCCGCGTCGTTCACCGCGTCGACGATGCGCTGCTCGTCGGTGACGTGCGGGTCGAACTCGACGGTGGCGGATCCCATCTGCACGCGGTCGATCGTGACACCGGGCACCGCGCGCAGGGCGCCGTTGACGGCGTTCAGGCAGTGTCCGCAGCTCATCCCTTCGATGGTGAGCGTCACGCGTTCCATGGCCGGCTCCGGGTAAGGGCTGTCGGAAAAATATACCCCCTACCCCTATATGCGCAACGGCGGAAGCGGGGCGACGCCGCGCGGGAGTGCCGCGCTACAGGTGCAGCACGCGCACCGCGACCTGGAAGTAGATGAGCAGCCCGGCCACGTCCACGAAGCTCGCCACGAAGGGGGACGACGCGATGGCCGGGTCGAAGCCCACGCGCTTGAGCGCGATGGGAAGCAGCGCCCCCACCAGCGTGCCGGCGAGCACCACGCCGAGCAGCGTGAGCGTGATCACGAGCGCGATGCTCGTCCCGTTGTGCCACATGAGCGCGCGCCCGAAACCGATCGCGCCCAGGAAGAGCCCCAGCACGATCCCCTGCCCGAGCTCGCGGCGGAGCACGCGCCACACGTCGCGCAGCTCCACGTCGCCCAGCGCCAGCGCGCGCGTGATGAGTGTGGCCGATTGCGAACCGGAGTTGCCGCCGGAGCTGATGACGAGCGGCACGTAGAACATGAGTGCCGTCACCGTCTCGAGCACTCCCTGGTAGTGCCGCAGCGCGCTGCCGGTGAACATCTCCTCCACGAACAACAGCACCAGCCAGCTTCCGCGCTTGCGCGCGATGCTCCAGAAGCCGGCCTGGAAGTACGGCTCCTCCAGCGGCTGGAGTCCGCCCAGCATCTGGAGGTCTTCCGTCTGCTCCTCCTGGATGGCGTCGATGACGTCGTCCACCGTCACCACGCCGAGCACGCGCCCGAAACCATCCACCACCGGTACGGCCACCAGGTCGTACTTTGCGGCCAGGCGCGCCACTTCCTCTCGGTCGGCGGTGGCCGGCACCGAGATGACCTCGCTCCACGCGGTGTCGGAGATGCGCGTGCCCTCGGCGGCGGCGAGCAGCTCGCGCAGCGACAGCACGCCGCGCACGCGTCCCTCGGCATCGGTGGTGTAGATCGCGTACATCGCCTCGCGCCGCCCCGTGCGCGCCACCGCGCGTACGCTCTTGAGCGCGTCCTCCACCAGCGTGTTCTCCGGCACCGAGACGAACTCGGTGGTCATGATGCCGCCGGCGGAGTCGGGCGGGTAGGCGAGCAGCCGCTCCGTCTCGCCGCGCGCCTCCGTGGAGATCTGCGACAGGATCTCCTCGGCGTGCTCCTCCTCCAGTTCCTCGAGCGTGTCGACGCGATCGTCGGGCGTCATCTCGCCGACGATCGCCGCCGCCTGCGCGGGCTGCATGGCCTCGAGCGTGCGCACGCGCAGCTCTTCTTCCATGTACTCGAGCACGTCGGCGGCGCGCGCGGGGGGAAGCGCGCGCAGCAACTCGGGTACGCGCTCCTCGGGGAGCGCCTGTGCGACATCGGCCAGATCGGCGGGGTGGATCTCCGCCGTCTCCTCGGCCACGCTCTCCGGCGCCTCCTCGAGCAGCGCCAGGATGTCGGGCGCGAGCAGCGTGCCGATCGGCCGCTCTTCGCTGGGCGGCGGTGGCGTCATGGGCACCATCCTCGTGGGTCGGGTGAGGCGGGAGTGGAGGCGCCGGAAGTTACGATGTGCGCCGCGCGCGGTACAGTCCGACGGCGCCTGCCTTCGGGCGCGCGGAGAGTATGCGGAGCTTTCATGACGCAACCGGGGGCGGTGGTAGTGCGCGGCGATCGCGCGGACATCGCGTCACACCACCGGCAGGCGGCGCTCCTCGCGGCAGGAGGTGACGCGGTAGCCGGCCGCGGCCACGGCGGCGCGCACGTCGGCGCAGGTGGCGCGTCCGTCGTGCTCGATCTCGGCGGTACCGAGCGACACCTCGGCGGTGGCGATTCCCTGGACGGCGGTGAGGGCAGTCCACACGGCGCGGGTGGCGTGCACGCTCGTCATTCCGTCGATCGTCACGCGAATGATCGCTATGGCCATGGTCCTGGGTAGGCGGTCGCGACGTCGCGCGCCGGAGCCACGTCTCGCGCACCGGCGAAGAAGAACATGCGCGAAAGCTACACGTCGCCCGCCGCCACGGCATCGCGGTGACGCACCGGTTGACGCTCTCCCTCCGCGCCGCGAAGTTTGCGCACCATGACCGTCGCCTTTCTGGGTCTCGGCGCCATCGGCGCCCCGATGGCGCGGCGTGTGGCCGCGCGTGAGCGCGAGCTGCGCGTCTGGAACAGGACGCGCGCGCGAGCGGAAGCGCTGGCGCGCGAGCTGGACGTGCACGCGGCCGACACGCCGGCGGATGCCGCGCGCGGTGCGACCGTCGTAATCACCTGCCTCCCCACGTCGAACGAGCTGCAGGCGCTGCTGGACGGCGGGCTCGAGAGCGCGCTGGAACCGGGCGCGGTGGTGGTGGATTGCACGTCCGGCTCCCCCGAGGCGACGCGCGCCATCGCCGCACGGCTGGCCGCGCGCGGCGTGGGGTTCGTGGATGCGCCGGTGAGCGGCGGGGTGTCTGGAGCGGAGCAGGGGACGCTCACCGTGATGTGCGGCGGCGATGCGTCCACGGTCGATCGCGTGCGCCCGGTGCTCGAGTCGTTCGGGCGGAAGATCGTCCACGTGGGCCCGGTGGGCGCGGGGATGGCGGTGAAGGCGGTGAACAACATCCTCCTCGCTGCGCACGTGTGGACGCTGGGCGAGGGGCTCGCACTCCTCGCGCGGAGCGGCGTGCCGGCATCCACCGCGCTCGACGTGATCAACGCGTCATCGGGGCGATCGAACAGCTCGCAGAATCTCTTTCCGGAGCGAGTGGTGGGGCGCGCCTTTCCGCGCACCTTCCGGCTCGCGCTCCTCGACAAGGATGCCGCCACCGCGGCCGCCGCGCTGCGCGATGCGCGCGTCCCCTCGCCATTGCTGCAGCTCACCGCCGAGTTGATGCGGCTGGCGCACGTCGCGCTCGGCGAGGAGGCGGATCACGTGGAAGCGGTGAAGGTGATCGAGGAGTGGGCCGGAGTGCGCATCGGATGACGAGCCACGTTCGAGCGGAGCGGGAGACGTCCGCGACCCACGCGGGAGCGCCGAGCGCCGTGGCCGGCGTGGACGAGATTCGCGCGCGCTTTCCTGCGCTGCAGCGCGTGCACGGCGGCGTGCCGGTGGCGTACTTCGACGGCCCTGGCGGAACGCAGGTGCCGGAGTGCGTTGCCGACGCGGTGTCCGACTATCTGCTCCGCCACAACGCCAACACGCACTGGGAGTATCCCACCAGCGCGGAGACGGACGCCATTCTCGCCGACGCGCGCGCTGCGCTGGGGGATTTCCTGGGCGCGCCACCGTCGGAGATCGCGTTCGGCCTCAACATGACCACGCTCACCTTCCACGTGGCGCGCGCGCTCGGGCGGCGCATGCGCGCGGGGGACGAGGTGATCGTCACCGAGCTGGACCATCACGCCAACGTGGCGCCGTGGGAGGCGCTCGCGCGCGACGTGGGCGTGGTGGTGCGCATGGCGCGCATGCACCGCGACGCGGGGACGCTCGACTGGGAGCACTTCGACTCGCTTCTCTCCGAGCGCACGAAGGTCGTGGCGATCGGCGCGGCATCGAACGCGCTGGGGACGATCACGCTGGTGCGCGCGGCGGCGGAGCGCGCGCATCGCGTGGGGGCGCTCACGTTCGTGGATGCGGTGCACTACGCGCCGCACGTGCTGGTGGACGTGCGCCGGCTGCAGTGCGATCTGCTCGCCTGCTCCGCGTACAAGTTCTACGGCCCGCACGTGGGAGTGTTGTGGGGGCGCGAGGCGTTGCTCGCGGAGCTCGAGCTCCCCAAGCTGGCACCCGCGCCCGACGAATCACCGGAGCGCGTGGAGACGGGGACGCAGAATCACGAGGGGATCGCGGGCGCGGCGGCCGCGGTGGAGTTCCTGGCGTCGCTCGCGCACGGCGCGCAGGACAGCCGGCGTGCACGCCTGCACGCGGTGTTCGACGAGCTCCACGAGCGCAATGCACGTCTCACGCGCCGGCTGTGGGACGGGCTGAGCAGCGTGCCGGGCGTCACGCTCTTCGGGCCGCCCCCCTGGGCGCCGCGCACTCCCACGGTGTCGTTCACCGTGCGTGGAGTGCCTTCCACCGACGTGGCACGACGGCTCGCCGCCCGCGGCGTGTTCGTCTCGCACGGCGACTTCTACGCCACCACGATCGTCGACCGGTTGGAGCTTGGCCCGGAAGGGCTCGTGCGCGCCGGGTGCGCCTGCTACACCACGAGCGAGGAGATCGACCGGCTGGTGGCCGGGGTGAGCGAGATCGCCGCGCACCAGCGCGGCTGAGCACACGACCTCGATCAGTGCGCGCTGTCGTGTCCCATGCCCGGCATGTCGTGCATCTCCGGCATTGCGCCGCGCCGCGCGCGCGCGGCGGCCGCCGCCTCCGCGCTGTCCATCGGCGGGAGCAGGGAATCGACGGTGGCCGAGTCCTCCGCGGGAGAGCCGGGTGGCGCGTCGGAGAGGTGCTCCTGCACGATCACCCACCGTCCCCCACGCCGCTCGAAGAGCGCCGTCCACGCACCGCGGATCACGTGCGGATCGCCCGTGGGCGTACGGTGCGCGATGTCGTAGCGCCCCGTGATCACAGCGGCGCTCGGCGAGAGCACGTCGACGTACGTCGTGTCCCACCGCCAGACGGGATGCCGCATGTTCTGTCCCACGTACGTCCAGAACTCCCGTAGCTCTCGCTGGAGTGAATCGCGGTTGCCCGTGATGTAGCCGCTCGCCGCCGAGACCACCCGACCGCTGTCGGCATAGAGGCTCATGAGATTGGCAACGGGATCGCCGCTGGCGTGCGCAAAGTCGTACGCCCCGGCCATGAGGCGGCGGAGCGTGTCGGCAATGGCCGCCTGCTGAGCGGGAGTCACCCTCGCGTCTCCAGCGCCATGGCATGCTCCGGCTGCACACGCGATGGCGGCGATGGCGACCGTGCGGGCGAAGTGGGGGCGCGTCATGACGACTCCGGCAGTGGAGTGAAGATCGAGCGAGACGATTCCCGGTGAGACGCCGCCCGGATGGCGGTGTTGGGGACCGCGGTGCGTACATGCCCTCTGTCCCACTCGGGCGCGGCATGAGCCCGCGCGCGACTCTGAGCAGCTGAAGGGTTGCCCGCCGACGGTCCGGGTGTTTGCGTAGATGCACGGTGTGCGCCGCGCGAGCAAGGGGAACGGCCGCAGGGCGTATCCCCCGCGCGCGATCGCTGTCACCGCGCGCGGACAGCGCCCGTCGACGCTGGGGGACGCTCCCCGGATCCGCGGTGCGTTCAGGGCGCCGGGCGCGGGTCAACTTCTGGCGCGCGGGATGCATTGAGGCACGGTTGTCGCGGGCTCGTTTGCGGATTCCGCGGCCTGGCCGTCGGTGGTGTGAAGCGTTGTTGGAGAATCGTCGGCAGGTTCTGTCCGCACGAGAACGCTGAAGCGAGTGGTCGAGGTCGGAGTTCTTCGAGGAGGTCATGGTGCGCACGATCACGAAGCTGGCCATTGTGCCTGTCGCACTGGCGGTAGCCGCATGTGCCCGCAGCAAGGACTCCAGCGATCTGAACGGCGACATGAAGCGCGATCTCGCGCTGGCCTCGGCGCCGTCGCTCGAGCTGGCGTCGGCCGCCACGCAGCATGCGCGCACGGACGTGGTCTCGGCCATCGAGATGCCCGAGCTGGCCAAGAAGAAGCCGGTGGCGGTCCACCGTCCCTCGCCCAAGCGCGAGGTAGTGGCCACGCCCAAGCCCGCGCCGCAGGTGGCGGAGGCGCCGGCGCCCGACCCCGCGCCGGAGCCGGCCCCCGAGCACGTCGCGGTGCAGCCATCGGAGCCGATGGGAGAGCCCACTGTGCTGCCGAAGCCTGAACGGGCGCCGCTTCCCGGTCCCGGCTCCAACGTGGACGGGGTGAGCATTGGCGACGTGATCGGCGTGATCCTGCGCGGCGGGATCGGCGATGACGATCATTGCGATCCGCGCCATCGCCGTCCGCGCGGTGGGATGGGAGGGATCGCGACCATCCCGATCGGTGGTGGACGGATCAACGTTCCCGTGGGGCCCGGCTCCTTCCCACGCTGGTAGCCGGGCGGCCGGCGGGACCGAGCGTTCCGCCGCGCCTTCCCACGCAGCGTCCGCTCTTGCAAGGGAGCGCGACCGCGGCAGAGAGCTGATTCGACGTCGCTCGACACGAGAGGCCGCCCGCCGGGCATTCGGCGGGCGGCTTCGTGCATCTTTCATCCATGTTCGGCTCGAAGCGCCGCCGTCGCCGCAGGCTCCGCCAGCTTCCGCCGCCCCCGTGGTGGGATCAGCTCATCGCGAGCGTGCCGCTCCTGCGCACGCTTCCGCAGGAGGATCGCCGCGAGCTAGCGGGACACGTGCGCGTCTTCCTGGACGAGAAAGTGTTCGAGGGGTGCGGCGGTCTGCACCTGACGGACGAGATGCAGCGCATCATCGCTGCGCAGGCGTGCGTGCTCCTCCTGCGTCGCGAGACCGACTACTTCCCCGCGCTACGGGCGATTCTCGTGTACCCCAGCGCCTATCGCGCGCCCGTGTCGGAGGAGCGCGGGGGGGTGGTGGAGGAGCGGGAGGAGTCGCGCCTGGGTGAATCGTGGGAGCGGGGTGTGGTGGTGCTGGCCTGGGATGAGATTCGCGCTGACCTGGTCGATCCCGAAGTGGGGCACAACCTGGTGCTGCACGAGTTCGCACATCAGTTGGACGACGAGGACGGGCTCGCGGACGGGACGCCGACGCTCTCCGGGCGCGACGCCTACCGCGCGTGGATGGATGCCTTCGAGCGCGCGTACACCGCACTGCGACAGCGCGGAGCGGATCGCGATGGGGTGCTCGACGCGTACGGCGCCGAGAGCCCGGCGGAGTTCTTTGCCGTAGCGGTGGAGGCGTTCTTCACCAATCCCCAGCGGATGCTCGAGCGGCATGCACCGCTCTACGACTCGCTGCAGGCGTATTTCGCGCAGGATCCAGCACACTGGGGGTGAGTTGCACCAGCGCGCGTTCCCTCAGGTGAGCGTGCCGGAAGCTCGTGCGCGCGGCGGGTGAGAGGGTCGTCGTGGCGCGGATCGAGCGTCACCCGCCGGAGGCACGCGCAACCCCGAACGCCGCGTCTCACACCAGGGTGCAGGATGTGCCATCTTTCCCTCGTAGCGCCGGGTGCACGCGCCGCGGTGACGGGGCGCGGCACCGGCATCGTTCTCACACTCGCACGCTGAATCATGCCGCCTCGATCCACCCGCTCGCTCGCGTCGCGCACCGCGCGCACCGGCTCGCCCTACTTTCGCATCCGGCGCTCCGCCATCCAGGGACGCGGCGCCTTCGCGCTCCGCCGTATCCGCAAGGGGACACGCATCATCGAGTACACCGGAGAGCGCATCTCCTCCGCGGAGGCCGACCGGCGGTACGACGACGACGCGATGAAGCGCCACCACACCTTTCTCTTCACGCTCACCAGCCGCACAGTGATCGACGCCGCCGTGAACGGCAACGACGCGCGCTTCATCAACCACTCGTGCAACCCCAACTGCGAGGCGGTGATCGAGGACGGCCACATCTTCATCGAGGCCATCCGCACCATCCAGCCCGGGCAGGAGCTCACCTACGACTATCAGTACGAGCGCGAGCCGGGATACGGGGAGGAGGAGGAGCGGTTCTACATGTGCAAGTGCGGCGCGCCGAACTGCCGGGGGACGATCCTGGCCCCGAAAAAGAAGAAGCGCCGCCGCCGCAAGGCGAGCGCCAAGAGCCGGAAGCGCTCGACACGGAGCAAGCGCGTGGACTCGGCCGCCTCGCGCCGGAACACGCGCAACGGACGGAAGCGGCGCGCAGCCTGACGCGGACTCGGGATCAGGGGTGCGCGGCGCTCGCCGCGCTCCCACCGTCCGCGGTGCGTGGACCCACGGTCTTCCGCGACACGAGCGTCCGCTCCAGCGCGGGAACGTACGGCTCGTACTTGCTCCCCGGGTTCCACAGCACCCACCCGTCATACCCCGCGTCGTACACGGCGCGCTTCTGCTCGCGGAGCTGATCGGGGCCGTACGGCGGCTGGCCGAGCGTGAACGCTTGCAGCCACGGACGCACGTGCTCGAGCGCGACGATGCCGAGTGCACCGTCGCGCTCGCGCGCGCGTGCGATGGCCGTCTGCACGATGCGATACGGCTCCGCGTTCGGGCGGTCCACGCCGAACGCGCCGTGCGGATAGTGCGACGGGTAGACCATCGGCAGCACCACGTCCACCACCGGCGACAGTGCTTCCCACTGCTGGCCCACCTCGAGCGCGCCGGGCACGGTGGTCACGAGTCCGAAGATGTCGGCGGTGCATCGCGTGCCGAGTGCGTGCACGCGCGCGCACGCGGCGGCGAGGAAGCGAGCCAGCGCCTGCGGCTTCTCGACGCCGTTCGCGTCGCGAAAGATCTGCTTCGGCAGACTCTGGTAGGGCTCGGGAAAGCGAATGTAGTCGAACTGCACCTCGGCGAATCCGGCGCGCGCCATCTCCTCCGCCACGCGGATGTTGTACTCCCAGATGGCGTGGTCGTACGGGTCCACCCAGGTGAGTCCTTGCTTGTCGCGCCAGGGTGAGCCGTCGGGCTGGCGGATCACGTGGTCGGCATTCACGCGCGCGGCCACCGAATCCTTGAAGACGACGATGCGCGCGATCGGGATGATCCCGTGCGCCTTGAGTGTGTCCACCATCGCGCGCAGGTTCGCGATGCGGCCACCTCGGCCGGCGTTCGCCGCCACGGTGGGATCGGCGGAGGCGTAGTTGAGCCCCAGCTCGTCCTTCACGTCGATGACGAACGCATTGATCTCGGTGCTGTCGGCGATCGCGATGAGCTGGTGCAGGCGGTGCGTGCTCTGCGCCGCCCACCGGTTGAGGTAGAGCCCGCGCACCACCGCGTCGCCGCGAATGTCGCGCGCGACGCGCCCGCCGCCGGCCGCGCTGTCGCCGCCTGTCGTGGCCGCGGCTGGCTTCACCGTGGTCGGCGGTGGCAGCGTGGGTGCGCCGGAGCGCGCGCCATCGTCCCCCTGCCGTGAGGGTGCCGCGGCAGACGAGGCGCCGCCCGCGGTTGACGGTGTCGATGCGGTGGACGCCGAATCCGATGGAGTGCTGGCGGCCGCGCTGTCGCTCGCCCTGCTGGAGGCTGTGACGCTCGCGGTGCCGGTATCCGCCGGTGTGGTGCGCGCGGCGGGCTCGCCGCGCGCGGTGCAGCCGGCGACCAGCGCGATCATCGCGGCCAGGGAGAAGAGAAGGGGGGCAGGGCGGCGATCCATCGCGACGACGACTCCGGGTGCGTGCTGCGTGAGGTGAGGGGCGTGCAATCTAACGGCGCTGCTCCCCGAAGCGTAGGCGCGCCCCCATATTCCGCGCATGCGCGGCGCCCGCTTCGTCCGGCCGATTCTCCCGCTCTTCATGCTCCTCGTGCTCGCGCCCGCATGCCACCAGTCGCGCGCGCCCGGCGCGCCGGTGCCGCGGGCGGAGTTTCTCGTGCTCGCCGGAGACTCCATCGCGTGGGTGCATCCCGACGCGGAAGGGACGCGCTACGTGGCGCGCACCGCGCCGATGCACCTCGCGCGCGTCGGAGACGGCTTTGTGGAGCTGTACGTGGTGGACGACGACCGCTCCTTCTACGACGCAACCATCGTCGGTCAGGCGCTCTACGCGCGCGACATCGCGACCGGCGACTCGGTGCTCGTGTTCGCCGATACGGTCATGGCCGCGTTCGCGGAGCGGTACGCGCGCACGCATCCCGGGGAGCGGATGCTCGATCCGGACGAGGATGGAAGCCCGGAGCCGCGCATCAACGCCACCAGCGCGCTGTCGCTGCTCGGGCACGTGGGCCCGTATCTGTCGTACGAGTATCGGGCGACGGCGGACGTGATCGGGGGCGACGGGTGGGCGGTGACGTGGCGCGGCGTTGCCGACCTGCGCACCGGACGTCGCGTCTCGCTGCGTGAGCTGTTCGGCGCGCCCGAAGGGGCACGCATCATCGCCCAGGGGGAGCGACTGCTCGCACGCGCAGCGGATTCGGTGTCCGCGCTGCACGACGCGCACGGCGCCGCGTTGCGCGACATGGACGATGTAGTGTTCGACAGCGCGAGCTACACCCTCCGCGCGGATAGCACGGGGGCACCCGTGGTGGTGTTCGCGCTGGAGGGGCGCGGGGACAGCGCCGCCGGCGCGTTGCTCGAGCTGCCCCCCGTTCCGGCGTCACCCCCTGCGTGGTGGGACGCCGCGCGCGACGCGCGGCCGGTGGCGCGCGACTCGTCGCGGGCCGAGTGGCGCTTCCGCGAGTACAGCGTGATCGCCGTCCGCGACAGCGCGGCGGCGGGCGCGCGCGTGTACGTGGCGGACAGCGCCGGCGACCGCTGGCCGGCCGCGCACCTCCCGGCGCTCGCCCAGCGGGTGTATCGTCTGGACGCTCCCCCCGTGGACAGTGCCACGCGTCGCGCGCTGGATCGCGCCTTCGATGCAGCGGCGCTCTACAACGAGAACGCCAGGATCGCCATGACAGCACCTCCCCGCTCCGGACACCCGGTGCGCGAATCGCAGCACGAGATGTCCGAGCTCATGATGCCGCAGCACGCGAACATTCTGGGCCATGTGTTCGGCGGTGTCATCCTGTCCATGATGGACCGCGCAGCGGCGGTGGCCGCGATCCGTCATGCGCGCCGCACCTGCGTAACCGTGTCGGTGGACCGCGTGGATTTCCGCGAGCCGATCCACCTGGGCGATCTGGTGGTGATGAAGGCGTCGGTGAACTTCGTGGGGCGGACGTCCATGGAGGTGGGAGTGCGCGTGGAGGCGGAGAACCTTCTCACCGGCGTCCGCCGTCACACCAACTCGTGCTATCTCACCTTCGTGGCGATCGACGACGACCATCGCCCCGTGGTCGTGCCGCCGGTGGTGCCCGAGACGCCGATCGAGGTGCGGCGCTACGCGGCGGCGCAGGAGCGCCGGCGCCGGCGCTTGGAGGAGCGGGAGGCGGAGCGGCGCTACGCGGACGACTGAGCCGCTACCGGCACTCCACGTCGCGCTCCCCGGGCACCTGCCGCTGCGCGCGCCCCTCGCCGGGGTGCAGCTTGGCTTCCTGGAAGCGCTCCCCCTTGAGCCGGAGCTCCGCGATGAACCCCTCGTACTCCGCGCCGGTCAACTGGTCCGCGATGCTCGGGATGAGTCCCTTCACCAGGGTGATGCGCTCGCCCAGGCTCAGCGTCTGACTGCGGTTCACGATCTCGCGGATCACCGGATGGTTCATCCAGTCGGTTTCGCGGCTCGTCGTCATCGTCCGTCCTCCCTGTCACCGCCTGGCATCTTCACGGTTCGTGCCGCAGCGGTCGCGATCGCTCAGGCGGACGTTACGACTCCTGCCGCGGGACGATGGGCGCGCGCTGGATGACCCTGGCCTCCACCGGCATCCCTGGTTGGAGGCGTTCCTGCCCTCCCACCACGACCTGTTCGCCGGCGCGGACGCCGGTGCGCACCTCCACGAAGCCGGGGGTGCGCGTGCCGAGGTCCACCTCGCGCCGCGAGGCCTTCCCGTCTTCCACCACCCATACGACGGTGCTCCCGGCGAGCGAGAGCACCGCGTCCTCGGGCACGACCACCGCATTCGGGCGCCGGTCGGTGGCGAGACTCGCCTCGATGAACATCCCTGCCTGCAGCTCTCGCCGCGGATTGCGCACCACTGCCTTGGCGGTGATGGTCCGCCCGGGGAGCTGCACCACGGGATCCACGAAATCGACCGTCCCGGTGAACTCCTTACCGGGAAGCGCGGCCACGCGGAACGCCACGCGCTGCCCGGTGGCCAGTCGCTCCGCGTACCGCTCCGGAACCTGGAAGACGGCGCGCTGCGGGTCGAACGTCTGCAGCGAGATGAGCCGCGTGGAGGTGGTGACGTAGTCGCCGATGCTCACGAAGCGCTGTCCCACCACGCCGGCAAACGGAGCGCGGACCGTCGTGCGATCGAGCCGCACTTTCAGCAGCTCGAGCGCCGCTTGCGTGCTGCGCGCCGTGGCCTCCGCGCGTTCCAGCTCCGCTTGCGTGGAGGCGTTCTGCGCCAGGAGCTGGCGCGTACGCGCGAGCCCCTGCTGCGCCAGGTCGCGGTCCGCCTCCGCGCGCGCCACTTCGGCGCGCAGCTCCGCGTCGTCAATCTTGAAGAGCGGCTGCCCTTGCGACACCGCGCTTCCCTCGCGCACCAGGATCCGGTCGATGCGTCCCTCCACCTCCGGGCGGAGCTCGATGGACTGCATGGCCTCGATCTGCCCGGTAGCATCGATCACGTCCACCACCGTGTCGCTCCGCGCCACGGCAACCTCCACCGGCAGCGCCGGCTGCACCGCGCTTTGCGCGCGCTGTTGGTCATCCTGCGATCCACTTCCGCACGCGGCGAGCAGCATCGCACCGCCCGCGATCACCACGATCGTCTTCACAGCGCCTCGGTGGAAAAGAGGTGGCGCCCCAGGATGGCTTCCAGGCGGGCGAGCGCGGTGCGCACGTCGAGCCGCGACTGCACCAGGTCCGCCTCGGACTGCGTGAGGGCCAGTTGGGCATCGAGCAGGTCGAGCACGCTGGCCGCGCCGGCACGGTAGCGCGCGTCCTGCACGCGAAAGTTCTCGCGCGCCACAGCCAGCCCCTGCGCGGCCAGGTCGTGTGCGGCGCGCGCGGTCTCGTATCCCTCGTACGCTTCCGTCACATCACGGCGCGCGGCGCGCTCGAGATCGCGCCGGACGGCGCGCGTCCGCTCGTGCACCGCGCGCGCCTCGGCCACCGCCAGCTCGCGCTGTCCGCCGTTCCACACGGGAAGCGTTGCGGTGATCGTGAGCGCCTGACGCGTGGTGGCGGTGGGGAAGAACTGATCGTCGAAGGCGAAGGCGGTGGCCCCCAGCGTGAGCTGCGGGAAGTACGAGCCACGCCGCGCGCTCACCGTCGCGGCGGCGGCAGCTTCATCCGCGCGCGCGGCATCGTACGCCGGTCCGCGGGAGAGCGCCTCGACCACGGCCGCGTCGAGCGCGATGGGGAGCGGCGGGAGCGCGGCCGTGTCCACCGGCGCCGCGCGGATGGCGCCGTCCGCGCCCACGCGGCGGCCGAGCTGCAAGCGCGCTACGCGGAGCGCACTCTGTTGGCGCAGCAGGTCCACGCGCGCACGCAGGAGCTCGAGCCGTACTTGCAGCGAGTCCGACTGGACCGCGGCGCCGGAGAGCACGCGCGCGCGCGCCACGGTCAACTCCTCGTCCGCCCGGCGCACGCGCTCCTCGGCGACCGACACCAGCTCCTCGCCGGCGAGCGCGGCGAAGTAGTCCTCGTCCGCACCCAGCTCCACCTGAAAGCGCGCGAGCACCTCGTTCGCGCGGGCGCTCTCCAGACTGGCCCGCGCGCGGCGCAGCTCGTTCCACTTCCGTCCGCCAGTGAACAGGTCGTACGAGGCGTCCAGCCGCGCGGTGACCGAGGTGAGCTGCGGGCGCCCGGTGCCGATGTTGAACGACTCCGTGGAGAAGCGCGTCGCGTCGCTGCTCAGCGTGACGTCGGGGAGGACGATGGCGGAGAGCGCGGCGCGCCGGTCCCAGCCGGCGGCATCCACATCGGCCGCGGCGGCCACGTGCTCCGGCGCCACGTCGATGGCGCGCCGGCGCGCCTCGGAGAGCGTGATGACGGGCAGCGTGTCCGCGGATGCTCGAGGCGCAGCGGCGGGAGATGCTACCTGCAACAGCGCGAGGAGGACGAACATCAGTCGCCCTCCACACCGGCCGGCACGGTGGCGTGCCGGCGCGCGCGCACGCGCTCGCGCGCGAGGTCGAGAATGACGTACACGGCCGGGACCAGGAAGAGCGTGAGCGCGGTGGAGAAGAGCACGCCACCCACGATGGCGTAGCCGAGCGGGCGGCGGCTCGTGGAGCCCGCGCCCAGCCCGAGTGCGATCGGCAGCGCGCCCATCACCGTGGCGGTGGAGGTCATGAGGATCGGGCGCAGCCGGATGCGTCCCGACTCGAGCATCGCTTGCACCGAATCGAGCCCGCGCTCCTTGAGCTGGTTCGCGTACTCCACCAGGAGGATGGAGTTCTTGGTGACCAGCCCGATCAGGAGAATCATCCCGATCTGGGAGTAGATGTTCAGCGTGGAATGCGCCAGGCGCAGCGTGAGCAGCGCGCCGGTGACGGCGAGCGGCACGGCAAGGATGACGGTGAACGGGTGCAGCAACGACTCGAATTGCGACGCGAGCACCATGAACACCACCAGCAGCGCGAGCGCGAAGGCGAAGTAGAGCGCCGATCCGCTCTCCGCCAGCTCGCGCGACTCGCCGGCGAGCGCGGTGGTGCTCCCGCGCGGGAGGGCCGCGGTGGAGAGGGCGCCGAGCGTGTCGAGCGCCTCGCCCAGGGTGAAGCCCGGTTGCACTCCCGCGGAAAGGGTGAACGACGGTACGCGGTCGAAGTGGTTGAGCTGCCGCGGCCCCACGCCCTCGCTCACCCGTGCCAGACTGCTGAGCTGTACCAGCTCGCCGTTGCTCGACCGGACGAACAATCCGCTCATGTCGCTTGGGGTGGCGCGCTCCTCCGGCTCGAGCTGCGCGATGACGTCGTACAGCTTGTTGTTCCGCGTGAATGTCGTCACGCGCCGGCCGCCGAGCATCGTCTGGAGCGTGCCCGACACGTCGGCCACCGCGACGCCCAGGTCCTCCGCACGGTCGCGCTCGTAGTGCACCGTCAGCTCCGGCTTGTTCACGCGCAGGTCGGTGTCCACGTTCACCAGCCCCGGCACCTGCCGCGCGCGCGTGACGAGCGTGTCCATTGCCACGGCCAGCGAATCGAAGTCCGGGTTCTTGACCACGAACTGCACCGGGTTGCTGAATCCGCCGAACGCGGGCGGGTTGTTGGCGAACGCGAACACCCCCGGAATGCCGAAGAGCTGCGGCTGCACCTCGGCGATCACATCCGCCACCGAGCGGTCGCGCTGGTCCCAGTCGGTGAGGCGGACGAAGATGATCCCGCTGTTCACCCTGCCGCCGAAGCCGACGATGCTGAAGTACCCTTCGACGTCCTTCGTGCGGGAGAGGATGGACTCCACGCGCTGCTGGTACTCGTCGGTGTAGCCGAGCGTGGCTCCTTCGGGGGCGACGGTGACGATGATGAAGTACCCGCGGTCTTCCGCCGGCACGAACTCGCGCTTGAGCGATCGGAAGATCACCACCGCCAGGAGCAGCATCACCACGCCGCCGGCCACCGTGGCCCACCGGTGACGCACCAGCCGGGCGAGCAGCGCGGCGTAGCCGCTGGACAGGGCGTGGAAGCCGCGCTCGAGCGTCTGGTAGATGGCGCCGTGCCGCTCCGGCACGCGCAGGATGCGCGAGGAGAGCATTGGCGTGAGGGTGAGCGCGATGAGCCCGGAGATGACCACCGCTCCTGCCACCGCGATCCCGAACTCGTTGAACAGCCGTCCCGTAGTGCCGCGCAGAAACGCGAGCGGCGTGAAGACGGCGACCAGCGCGATAGTCGTCGCGATCACCGCGAAGCCGATCTCGCGCGTGCCGTTGGTGGCCGCCGCGAGCGGCGTTTCGTGCAGCTCCTCCTGGTGCCGGTACGCGTTCTCGAGGACGATGATCGCGTCGTCCACCACGATCCCGATGGCCAGCGTGAGCGCGAGGAGCGTGAGGTTGTTGATCGAGAAGCCCAGAAAGAAGAGCAGGGCGAAGGTACCGACGATCGACGTCGGGATCGCCAGCCCGGGGATCACGGTCGCCCTGAGGTTGCGCAGGAACAGGAAGATGATGACGACAACCAGTGCCGCCGCGATGACGAGCGTCTCCTGCGCTTCCTTGATGGAGCGCTTGACGAACACGGACTGGTCGAACGCCGAGATCAGGTGCACGCCCGGCGGCAGCGACGCCTGGATGGACGGCAGCTCGGCGCGGATGGCGTCGGCCACCTCGATGAGGTTGGCCTTGGACTGCCGCACGACGCCGATCGCCACCGCGGGGGTGCCGGCGTAGCGGAGCGTGCTCCGCTCGTCTTCGGGGCCGAGCTCCACGCGCGCCACGTCGCGCAGCCGCACGAGCTGGCCGTCGCGGTTGGAGACGGTGAGCGCGCCGAACTCCTCCGGCGTCTTGAGCTCGCCGAGCGAGCGCACCGTGAACTCGCGCCGCTCCGACTCGATGCGCCCGGCAGGAATCTCCACGCTCCGGCTGCGGATGGCGTTCTCCACGTCCTGCACGGTGAGCGAGTGCGCAGCCAGTGCCGAGGCCTTGAGCCAGACGCGCATCGAGTAGCGCCGCTCGCCGAAGATCTGCGCGCTCCCCACGCCGGGAAGCGACTGCAGGCGCGTCTTCACCAGCCGATCGGCAATGTCGCTCAGCTGGAGCAGGCTGTAGTTGTCGCCGCTCAGCGCCAGGAAGAAAAACGGATTCGCGTCGGCGTCCTGCTTGGCCACCACCGGCTCTTCCACTTCATCCGGCAACCGCCCGCGCACGCGCGAGACCTTGTCGCGCACGTCCTGCGCGGCGGACTCCACATCGCGGTCGAGGGTGAACTCGAGCGTGATGGTGCTCACTTCTTCGGCGCTGCTGCTGGTGATGGTGCGCAGCCCCGGCACCGTGCTCAGCTCTTCTTCCAGGATGTCCGTGACGGCGGACTCCATCACGCGCGGGTTGGCGCCGCGCAGGGTGGTGGTGACGGAGATGATCGGCGGGTCCACGTCCGGGAACTCGCGCACCGACAGCCGGGAGTACCCGATGGCGCCGAACAGCACGAGCGCCACGCTGACCATGCTCGTGAGCACCGGGCGCCGGATGGCGATGTCGGAGAGCTGCATGCGTCATCCCATCTGGAGTGGAGCGCGCGCCGGGCGCGGCGACGGTGGGCGCTCCGGCGGAGCAGGGTAGGATAATCGGGTGCGCACATCGCGCCAACCCCCGCGCACGCGCATGGTGCAGCGCGGCTAGCAGCACCCCGCGCCGGCGTGGCACCGCGCTGCGCGTCGCGTCCCGCACCCACCGATTCCACACCAGCGTGGTGGCAGAGCATGCCCGCGTGTGGTAGTTTCTGCCGCTGCCGCGGTCGCCGTCCCTCCCCCGCCGGTTCACCGGCCACCGCTACCGCTCCTCTCCCCTCGCACGCCGTGCGCGATCCGCTCTTCATCCTGGCCGTACTGTGCCTGAACGTGGTGGCATCGGAGTGGCTCTGCCGCCACACCGCGCTCCGTCATCTGGGGTCCGCGCTGCTCGTGATCGTGCTGACGGCCATCGTCGCGAACCTCAGGATCATCCCGGCCGGATCGACGGCAGCGGCACCGGTGCCGCTGTACGACGCGATCTTCGCATACGTCGCGCCGATCTCGATCTTCTGGCTCCTGCTGCAGGTGAACCTGCGCTCGGTGCTCAAGGCGGGGGCGCCGATGATCCTCATGTACCTGCTGGGGGCGGCCGCCGTGATGCTCGGCGTATGGATCGCCGTGCCGCTCGTGTCGGCGCACGACGTGATCGGCCCGCTGGCCGGCGCGGTGGGCGGCATGTACACGGGCACATACATCGGCGGGAGCATCAACTTCAACGCCGTTGCGCTCTCCTACGGCGTGGAGAAGAACGGCCTCCTGTTCGGCGGCGCGATCGTGGTGGACAACGTCATCACTACCGTGTGGATGATCGCCACGCTCGCGGTCCCACGATTCCTCGCTGGGCGATGGAAACCGCGGTGGACAGTGGCGCGCCCCGCGACGGGCGCCGAGCCGCTGTTGGGGATCGAGGACGACACGGAGACGGTGCATCCCATGGACTTCGCCCTCGTGCTCGCCATGGGAGTTCTGGCGCAGGTCCTGTCCGTCTGGCTTGCTAGCGCGATACAACGCTGGTTCCGCGTGGACATCCCCGCCATCCTGATCATCACCATCTTCGCGCTCGTGCTCGCGCAGATTCCGGCGGTGGCGCGGCTTCGCGGTGCACGCATGCTCGGCATGTTCGCCGTCTACATCTTCCTCGCCGTCATCGGCGCGTTCTGCGACATCCCGGCCATGCTCCACCTCGGCCGTCTCGGCGTGGCGCTGCTGGGACTCGCCGGCATCACGGTGCTCGTGCACGGCATCGTGTCCTTCGGCGCCGCATGGCTGCTGCGTGTGGACCCCGACGTGGCCGCGGTGGCGTCGCAGGCCAATGTGGGTGGCAGCACCTCGGCGCTCGCGCTCGCGCGCAGCCTCGGACGCGAGGATCTCATCCTCCCCGGGATCCTCATGGGCGCGCTCGGAAACGCGATCGGAACCTTTCTCGGGTTCGCGATGGCACAAGCACTGCGATAGGAGCGTTGAGAGGGTAGGCCCACACGCGCGCGCTGGCGGCGGAAGGCGGAAGTCGGTGAACGCACAGCCGCGATCGGTGTACTACGATGCAAGCGGCCACCAGCCGTCCTCGCACCTCTGGCGGGGCGTGCCTGGGACCTCAGCCAATGGAGCGCACATGCCCCGTTACGCGTTCGCACTCGGCAACATCGAGGAGCTCCGGCAGGCAGGCTACGTGCAGAGCGACTCGTTCTCCGAGGCTCTCGACATCATCGGTGAGCAGGTCCCCACGCACCTCGGTGACCTGCTCGAGATCGGGGTGGATGGCTTTCCCCCCGCACGCTACCGACGCGTCTCCGACGCCGGTCGCCTTGCCTGGCAGCCGCAGGGATTGATGGCGGCCTGACGGGCCCCGATCCGATGCACGCAGCGCGCCCCGTGCCACCTCCGGTACGGGGCGCGCTGCCATCCAACGCATGGAATTAGAAAGGATTTAGCCTCGCACGCCGTGTGACAGCGTGCGGCGCGACGCGTCTCTCACAATGAGTGATCGCCACGCGCACTCCGGCTCCCGAGCTTGTCGGCTTCCGCGCGTCGGCCCGCGCACCTCTGCCCTGATGCGCCGGAGACCAATCATGTTGCGAGTGCAGGACGCGTTCGCCTCCGCACTGCGTCCGTTGCGGCGCGAGTGCGCACGTCGCCGTGCGTACGCGCGTGCGCTCGCGCTCGGTTGTGCGGCGATGGCGAGCGTTGCCAGTCTGGCCGGCTGTCCGTCGGCCGCACCGGTTCGTATCGGCATCGTGATGGATACCTCCGCGATCGCCGCCGCCGAGCTCGCCGCGGCGGACATCAACGCGGCGGGTGGACTGAACGGGCACCCGCTCGAGCTGCGTACCATCGCGGAGCCGTATACGCTCCAGGGTCTCCCGGCCATGAAGACGGCCGAGCAGCTTGCCGCCGACCCCGCCATCCTGGCCGTGGTCGGTCACTCCAACAGCGCCGCCAGTCTGGCCGCCTCCGAGGTGTACAACGCGCACCACCTGGTGCAGATCGCACCGAACAGCACCACCGAGCTGTTCCGCGACGCAGGGCCGTATTCCTTCCGCCTCGTGTCCGGCGACGACCAGCAGGCCGCGTTCCTCGCGTCGCTGGCCAGACGCCTGGGACATCCGCGCGTCGCACTCCTGTTCGTGAACGACGACTACGGACGTCCGCTCTCGATGTCGTTGCGCACCGACCTGGCGAGGGCGGGAATCCCGATCGTCTACGAGGCGCCGCACGTGCAGACCGACAACAGCGATGACACTCCGACCCTTGCCGGATTGGAGCGCACGCACCCGGACGTGCTGCTGTGGATCGGCCGCCCGGACCGCCTGGCACGTATGCGCCCCGGGCTCGATCGCGTGTTGCCCCGCGTGCTGATCATCGGCAGCGACGGCATGGAAGGGACGATTGTCCAGCAGGAGCGCGATGGACCGTTCACCGGCATCGAGTACGTCGCGCTCCTCGACCCCAGCGAGCGCGACCCCGCGCTCACCACGCTGCGCGCGCGCTACCGCGCCGCGACGCACACGGAGCTCACCGACGGCGCGGCGTACACGTACGACGCGGTCATGCTGCTGGCGAACGCCGTGCGCGCCGGCGCGCGGACGCGCGAGGACGTCCGCCGCTATCTCGAATCGCTCGGCACCAAGCGGCCGCCCTACGCCGGAGCCACCGGAGCCATCGCCTTCGACGCGAAGGGCGACGTGCCCAGCCGCTACTTCCTGGTCCGCGTCACCGAGGACGGTCGCGTTCCGGTGGATACGGCCCGCTTCGGCCGATGACTCGGCGTCTCCCGCTCCGGTTCGTCATCCTCGGCATCGTGGCCGGGCTGGTGATCATCACGTTGGGCGGCGCGCTGGCGCTCCTGTCGTACACGGCGAGGCTCCGCGACGAGCTGGAGAGCGACACCCAATCGCTCATCGAGGAGACGGAGATCGCCGAGCAGATCGTGGTGCACGTGGACCGCCAGCTCCTCGAGGCGCAGCGCTATCTGCGCGACGGCTCCCCCGCCACCCTCGCCAGCTTCCGTCACGAGGGCGACCAGGTCTACACGGAGATTCGGCGGTACTTGCTCCACGACCTCTCCGCCGAAGGGCGCTTGCAGGTGGAGGAGATCAAGGAGCTGCACGAGATGTTCGAGGTGGCCGCGCAGTCCACCTTCGACCGCGCCCACGTGATGGGCGAGGTGCCCGACGCCACCGCGCTGTCCGATCAGGTGGTGAAGATGGAGAACGCGGTGGATGCCTTCCGCGCCGCGCGCCGCAGCGCGCGCGATCATCTGCGCGAGGCGCACCAGGAACGGCTGCGCGGCATCTACGTCGCGGTGCTCGTCGTGGCCGCCGTGCTCGTGGGCGTGTTGCTCCTGCTCGCGCGCGTGCTGCAGCGGCGGCTCCTGGCGCCGATCGCGGATCTGGCGAACGCGGCGGGGCGGTTGGGGCAGGGAGCGCTCAGCACACGCGTGCACGTGTCCGGCGGCGACGAGATGGGCGCGGTGTCGCTGGCGTTCAACGACATGGCCGATCGGATCCAGACGGCCACCGAGGAGGCGGCGGCGCAGCACGAAGAGCTGATGGAAACGTTCGACCACCTGCAGCGCACGCAGCAGGAGCTCATCCAGCACGAGAAGCTGAGCGCCATGGGCGAGATGCTCGCCGGACTCGCGCACGAGTTGAACAATCCGCTGGCCGGCGTGCTGGGATTGAGCGAATGCCTCATGCAGGAGCTGGACGACGGCACGTTCGACCCCGCCGACGTGCGCGAGGAGATCGCCCGCCCGCTCGTGACGGAGGCGCTGCGCGCGCGCGACCTCGTGCGCAATCTCCTCAGCTTCTCGCGCATGTCCGGTGGCGCGCTGCAGCCGGTCGAGCTCGCCGGCGCCGTGCGCATCGCCGCGGGGATTCGTGGATTCGCCTTCTCGCAGGCGCAGCTCCGGCTCGAGATCGTCGTGCCGCCGGGTCTGTGGGTGCTGGCCGAGCCGCAGCAGTTGCAGCACGCGTTCGTGAACATCCTGAACAACGCGCGCGATGCGCTGGCCAGCGCGGGCGGCACGCGGGTCCGCATCGATGCGGTGGCCGTGGACGCGGAGTGGGTCGAGATCAGATTCACCGACGATGGCCCGGGCTTCCGCGATCCCGACCGCGTCTTCGATCCCTTCTACACCACCAAACCCGTCGGCGCCGGGACGGGGCTTGGCCTCACCCTCGTGCATCGCTTCGTGCGCCAGTTCGGCGGAAGCGCGAGCGTGGAGAACGCGCGCCCGCGCGGCGACCGGAAGGGCGCCGTGGTCCGGCTCCGCCTGCGTCGCGCGGAGCCAATTCAGGCCGAAGACGCGGACGCGGCCTCCTCCGCGCCGGCTGCGGCGGGGCAGTCGCTCGCCGGCGTAGAAAGCGGTGCGCACGCCGGCGCGGCGCGTGAGGCGCGCGATGACGGTGCCGGCGCGCACGCCAGCGGTAGCGCGCCGGCAGAGAGCGCCACGCCGTCAGGCGGTGCCACGGCGTCCATGCGCCGCCAGAAGGATGCGATCGGCGCGCCTGCCGGTGACCCCTCTACGGGCGCCACGCAGGGCCATCGCGCGGGAACGCCGGCAGAAGCTGCGCCGCGGGAGCGTCCTGTCGTGCTCGTCGTGGATGACGAAGCGGCGCTCCGCTCCGTGCAGCGCCGCATGCTCGCCGCGCTCGACGTGGACGTCGTGCTCGCCGCCAACGGGAGCGACGCGCTTGCGATCCTGCGGGAGCGCGACGTGGCCGCCGTCGTCACCGACATCCGGATGCCGGGCGCCGTGGGCGGCGTACAGCTCTACGAGATCATCCGGCGCGAATGGCCCCACCTGGCCGAGCGCGTGCTCTTCGTCACCGGCGACGTGCACGACACCATGCTCGGCGAGTTCCTCGATGCGCACCCAGAGCGGGTGGTCCGCAAACCCTTCGGCAAGGGCGAGTATCTGGACCGCGTGCGCGAGGTGCTGCGCGACATCCTCTCGTCCGCCGATGGCGACGCCGGAGTGACGGCGCTCAGCGCCTGAGCACCGTCACTTCTCGTCGGCCGGGCGCATGGTGTAGCACCAGGCCTCGCCGTCGAGCACCGTCTCCCCCGTCTGCCGCGTCACCTGAATCCTGAGCTGCGTCACCGGCTTGGTGGCGTGCACGCTCACGACTTCGGCCCGCGCGGTGATCGTATCGCCAATGTAGACCGGTGCCGTGAACTTCCAGTTCTGGCTCAGGAACACCGTGCCCGGCCCCGGAAGATCCATCGCGACCAGCGCGTGCAGCAGCCCGGTGGTGAGCCCACCCTGCACCACGAGCGCGCCGAACCGCGTGCGACGCGCGAACTCCTCGTCGAAATGCAGCGGGTTGTAGTCGCCGGTGAGCTGCGCGAACGTCTTCACGTGCTGGTCGGTGAGCGTGAGCGAGCGCTCGGCGCGATCACCCACCGCGATCGCGGTCACTGTGCGCCCGCCTCCGCTGGAGCGCGCGTGGTCGCTGCGGCGTCGCCTTTGAGGTAGCGGGCCAGGTACGCGTCGGTCGCCTGGCGGATGAGCATCGCGCTCTGCCCATTGTACGCCGCGCCGTGGCGCCCGGGAGGATAGATGCGCAGGTCCACGTCGTGCCCCGCGTTGGTGAGCGCGGTGAGGAGCTGCATGGTGTTCTGCGGATGGACGTTGTCGTCCATCATCGAGTGGATGAGCAGGAGATGCCCGCTGAGCGCCGGCGCACGGAGCACCGCCGAGCTGGAGTCGTACCCGGCGGCGTTCTCCCCGAGCAGCCCCATGTACCGCTCGGTGTAGATCGTGTCGTACAGCCGCCAGTCCGTCACCGGCGAGTTCGCGATCCCCACCGAGAAGACGTCAGGATAGCGCTCCATGGCCGTCACCGTGGCGTAGCCGCCGTAGCTCGTCCCCATGATCGCCACGCGGCTGCCATCCACGTACGGCAGCGTCGCCAGGTAGCGCGCCGTCTCGGCGAAGTCGCGGCTCTCCCACTTTCCAAGCTCGCGGTAGACCACCTTCATGAACGCGGAACCGTAGTTGTTCGTCCCGCGGTTGTTCACGTGGACGACGATGTACCCCTCCTGCGCCAGCCACTGCTCCCACGTGCTCGCGGCGAACTCGTCGTACACCTGCTGCGAGCCCGGGCCGCCGTAGATGGAGAGCACCACCGGGTAGCGGCGCGTGGAGTCGAAGGGCACCGGACGGATCATCGCCGCATCGATGCGCACCGAGTCGGACGTGGTGAAGCTGAACGGCTCGGCGGGCGAATAGGCGTGCGTAGCCAGCCACCGCGTGGTGGCCGCGTTGTCCTCCAGCGTGCGCAGCTTCTTGCCCCCGGTGGCCCACAGCTCCACCTGCCGCGGCTCGTGTACCGACGACCAGCGGTCGATGTAGTAGCGCGTGTTGGGGGACATGTCGATCGCGTGCCGCCCCGCCGGCTCGGTGAGACGCCGCGTGTGCGAGCCGTCGAAGCTCACCGCGTAGAGCTGCCGCTCGAGCGGCGACTGCTGTGTGGAGGTGTAGAAGATGGTACGCGAGGTCGGATCGATCCCCTCGATCCGCGCCGCGATCCAGCGTCCCTTCGTGACCTGGTTGATGAGCTTGCCGGAATAATCGTAGCGGTAGATGTGCTGCCATCCGTCGCGGTCGGAGAGCCAGAAGAACTCGTGCATTCCGGCGGGGAAGGTCATCATGTCCTGCACGCCGGCGTAGAAGTCGTACACGTCGATCCAGGTACTGGAGCTGTCGCGCATCACCTGGCGCCGGCCACCGGTATTCACGTCGAAGAAGTAGAGCGTCATCACGTTCTGCCGCCGGTTGAGCGTGATGACGGCCAGCGTGTCGGCGCGGCTGGTCCAGTAGATGCGCGGGATGTAGAACTCCCCCCGCTCCCCCGTGTCGAGCCACGTGCGCTTGTGCGAGCGGACGTCCACCACGCCGATGCGCACGGTGGGGTTGCTGTCCCCGGGCTGCGGGATGCGAATCACGTCCCAGTCGGGGTGCCGGCCGGCGAAGTCGGTGAGCTGCACCTCGGGCTCGGCGCTCTCGTCCACCTGCCAGTAGGCGATGTGCCGGCTGTCGGGGGACCAGTTCCACGCCTGCGCCATGCCAAACTCTTCCTCGTACACCCAGTCGAAGTGGCCGTTGAAGACGTGCTCCGACGCATCGCTCGTGAGGCGCGTCTCCTGGCTCCGCGTGAGGTCGGTGACGTACATGTCGCCGTCGCGCTCGAAGCCGAGCATCGTCCCATCGGGCGAGAGCTCGGCCGTGCGCGCGCCGCGCGTGGCGAGCTGCAGCGAGTGGTCGGCGAGCGTGTAGACGTAGTAGTCGGACGTCCCCGAGCGGCGGTAGAGCGGCTTGAAGTGCGTCTGGAAGACGAGGTGCTTGGAGTCGTGCGCCCACTGGAAGGAGTCGTACTCGAACGGCTCGGTGGAGCCGGGGAACGTCAGTCCCTGCGGCGAGAAGAGCAGCGTATCGCGCCCCGTGCCGGGGTCGAGCGCGCGGATCACCGGCTGCCCGGACTGTGGATCGCGCACGTCGTACGAGAAGCGCGCGCCCCCGTCGATCCAGTTCACGTTCTGCGGTCCGGAGCGGCCGAACAGCACGGCTGACGCGCGCAGCGCATCCTGCAGCGAGGTGAAGCGCGTCTTCTCCTGCGCCCGGACGGTGCCGGCCGCGGTGATGAGCGCGACGAGCGCGATCGCGAACGAACGCCAGCGGGAAACGGGGCGTGAGCGCATGAGGTCATCCACCGGGGAAGGGGCGCGTGACGGGCGCGCCTGGAGTCGAGAACGACGATGGCGCGCCGCGAGGGGCGCCGGTCGCGTGAGCCGAACGAGACGCCCTAATATGCGCGCGCGCACGCCCGGGATTAAGGGTGTGCGTCCCTCTCCCAGGCCCGCGCCGTGGGCGGCGTGCCGGCGCACCGCGGCGCCGCCTCCACAACGCACTCGCGCCTGTCGGCGCCCTCGCTACCGCGCATCTCCCTTCGGGAACAGCACGCGTCCGGGCTCCGCGGCATCGAGCGCGCCGAGGATGCGCGAGGTGAGCCGCGACCGGAGCCGCGCCGCGCGACGCGGCGAGACGAGATAGCGCACCACCGCCTCCACCCACGTGTTCTGGCTCACCCGGAAGAACACGACAGGGCGCGACTGCACTTCCAGCTCGTCCACGGCCGTGCGCGCGAGCAGCGCACGGTAGGTCTCCACGCGCTTCGCCATCGTGCCTCCCAGTTCCTCGTCCGCCATGCGCACCATCGTGTCGGCCACGAACCGCAGGTCGCTCCCGTAGCCGATCTGGACGTAGATCTCGTTCCAGATGTACGGAAAGAGCGGCCACGAGTAGTTGTAGACCGCCTCGTGTAACACGTTGGCGTTGGGAAAGCGGATGAGCCGCCCGCTCGGCTGGTCGGTGGAGAGATACGGGCCGCCGAACTCCCACAGCGTGGTATCCAGGTAGTCCACGTCGATCACGTCGCCGGTGGCGTCGCCGATCTGGATGCGGTCTCCCACGCGATACGGCTGCTTGATGAGGATGTACAGCCACCCGATGAAGCTCGACAGCGGCGTCTGCAGCGCGAAACCCAGGATCGCGGAGATGATCCCGAGCGAAACGGCGGCGGCGTACCAGTTGACGAAGAGCACCGAGATCACGATGAACGCGATCACGAGCCCTTCCACGAAGTGAATGATGCGCCGCACGTTGTAGCGCGACACATCGTCCTCGAGGATCGCCAGCAGGTACGCCTCGAGCGCCGCGCCGGCCAGCAGCACCAGCGCCACGAACATCACGCCGCGCGCAAGCCGCTGCGCGAGCGCCTGGAAGCGGTCGGTGAGCGGCAGGACGTCCAGCCGGATCAGATAGAAGAGCGCCGTAGCGACGGCGAACACCAGGAAGTAGGTGCCCACGCGCACCAGATGCCGCGACGCGATCGGACGGCGCGCCCTCCGCTCGGCCGGGCTCACGTTGCGGAGCGCCTGCGCCACTTCCTGCGGCGATGCCTCGTCCTCCGCCCCCGCGCTGTCCTCCTGCGGCTCTGCCAGCGGCGGCTCGCGGCGCGCTTCCCGATCCGTCATGCGTACCCGGATGGCCAGAGGCGTGCCATGCCGGATGCGCCGCCGCACCGCCACGTCTTGACGCGAAGCGCCGCCGTCATTCTCGTAGGCACAACCAGCCGTCCGATCGTCTCCCCTCTCCCGTCCGCTCCCATGCGCCATCGCGTCCTTTTCCGCCGCGCGTCGCTCACGCTCGTCGCCCCGGTGCTGCTCGCTCCCGTCGCGCGCTCCGTACGTGCGCAGGAGGCGCAGAGCGCGGTGGCCGACAGCTCGCTCTTCCGCCCGCTCGATCTTCCCGCGCCCAACCGATACCGCACCGGCGCCGGGCGTCCGGGCCCCGACTACTGGCAGCAACGCGTGGACTACCGGATCGCCGCCACGCTCGATCCGGCGAGCAACACCGTGCGCGGACGCGAGACCATCCACTACGTGAACCGCTCTCCCGACGCGCTGCCGTATCTCTGGCTCTTCCTCGAGCAGAACATCTGCGCGCCCACGAGCGTCACCAGCCGGCTCAACCAACCGCCGCTCGTCTTCCTGAACAGCGCGTTCGACTTCTCCTGCCAGGGATTCTCCGGCGGGCTCACGCTGGACAGCGCACGCGTTGCGGGACGCGACGCACAGCGCACGGTGTTCGGCACCACGATGCGCATCGACCTCCCGCGTCCGCTCGCGCCGCACGATTCGATCGACCTCGACTTCGCCTGGCACTTCGGTGTGCCGCCGCAGGGCGCGGGGCGCATGGGGCACGACGGACCGCTCTACGAGATCGCACAGTGGTATCCGCGCATGGTGGTCTACGACGACGTGCGTGGATGGAATCACGAGCCGTACATCGGCGCGGGAGAGTTCTATCTGGAGTACGGCAGCTTCGACGTCCACGTCACCGTCCCCGCCACGTACATCGTGGCTGCCACCGGACAGCTCCGGAACGCCGAGCAGGTGCTCACCGCCACGCAGCGCGACCGGCTCGCACGCGCGCGGCGCTCCGACACGGCCGTCGCAATCATCACGCGCCAGGAAGCGGGGAACGCCGCGCGCACGCGACCCGCCACGAGCGGTACGCTCACCTGGCACTTCACTGCCGACAGCGTGCGCGACTTCGCCTTTGCCGCCGGCCCGAACTTCCGGTGGGACGCAAGCGGCTACGACGGCATCCTGATCGAGACGCTCTACCGTCCCTCCGCCGACAAGTGGGAGGAGGCCAACCGGATGGCGCGCGGCGCGATCAAGCACTTCAGCGAGCAGTGGTTCCACTACCCGTACTCGCACGCCACCACGGTCGAGGGACCCATCGAAGGGATGGAGTACCCGATGCTCACCTTCGTGCCGAACAGCCCCACGCGCGAGGAGCAACAGTGGGTGGTGGCGCACGAGTTCGGGCACGAATGGTTCCCGATGGTGGTGGGCTCCAACGAGCGGCTGTACCCGTGGATGGATGAGGGCTTCAACACCTTCATCGACCTCGGCAACGCCGCCGACTACTTCGCCGGCACGGCGTATGGGGACACCGTGCAGCTCGGACCGCTGCATCTGTACTCGCAGCACGCCATTCCCGGCGAGGAGCAGCCGCTCATCACCAAGCCGGTGGAGGTGCGCGACCTCTTCTGGGTGGGCTATCAGAAGCCGGCGCTCATGATGCGCACGCTCCGCGAGGAAGTGCTCGGCCGCGAGCGGTTCGACCACGCGTTCCGCGACTACATCCGCGCGTGGGCGTTCCGCCACCCCACCCCGGCGGACTTCTTCCGCATCATGCGCGACGATTCCGGCATGGAGCTCGACTGGTTCTGGCGCGGCTGGATCTTCACCACCGCGCGACTGGATCAGGCCGTGGATTCCATCACCGCACGCGAGGGAGACGGCGGCGGGAGCGTCGTGGTTCTCGAGAACCGGGGCACGATGGTCATGCCCGCCGCGCTGCGCCTCACCTACGCCGACGGCACCGCCGACACCGTGCGGCTCCCCGTGGAGATGTGGAACCTCGGCTCACGCTTCACCTTCCGCGTGCCGGGGAACAGGACAGTCCGCCGCGCCGAGCTCGACCCGCGCCATGCCCTCCCCGACGTGGACCGGACGAACAACGTGTGGCCGCGCGAGGGGCAGTGAGCGCGCGCGCCCGCCGGTTGCCGTCGTCGCGGATGGCTCGTCACCAGAATAGATGCGCGCCGCCGGCGCGACAGCCCCACGTTGCTCCCGCCGGCCCGCCGCGCGTACGCCGCCACCATCACGTAGCACCCGCAGCTCCCGCGTGACCATGTCGCCTGCATCCCCCGCCCCCGTCTCTCCCGATACCTGCCCGCACGAGCTCCGTCCGGGCACCACGGTCTGCCTCCGCTGCCGGCGCGAAGCGCGCCGCGCATCGCGCGCCCGGTTGAGACGCACCCTCGCGCGTCTCGTCGCCGTGGCCGTCGTGCTCGGCGGGATCTCCGCGCTCGTCGTGCGCTTCCGACCCCGGCCGGGGGAGACGACGCTCGTCGCGACCGGGGCGTTGCCGGTCGACTCCGCGGCAGACAGCAGTGCGGCGCAGGGCGCTGGAGCCATCACGACCGCGGCACGCGTGCGCGAGGCTGGCGGTCAGGTGGGAACGACCAGCGGTGGCGAGGTGGACGCGGCAGCGGCGGCTACGCCGTCCCCGTCGCGCTCGGACAGCGTCGCGCGCAGCGAGGGGGCACGCACATCGGTGACCGGTCCCGCCTCCATCATTCCGGAGGGACGCACGGAGCTGGGGGAGGGAGTGTTCGCCGTGCGCCAGGGCGGCACCGTCACCGTGACCTTCGACACTCCGTCCACGCGCACCAGGCGGCGCGACAAGTTCGAGCGCGTGCTGCGCGAGACGCTCCCCCGCGTGTTCGGCGCGGTGGGCGACTCCGCGCTGCACCGGAACCAGATCTCCGACTTGCTGGGCGATCTGGATCTGGTGACGGAGATCGCGCCGCGCGGGCTCCGCCTCTCCATTCCCGACGGCCGCACCCTCGCCATCTGGCCCGGCACTCGCCCCGGCCGTGATGGGCCGCTCGTGGTGAGCTACCGGGCGATTCTGCACTGATCGTCTCCGGGGGGACGCGTGGTCCCGCGCGCCTGCGCGGCGCCACGATGAGATAGAGCGCGTCTTCACTGCGCCGCTCTTCCCTCTGGCCTGCGCCGTGCACACCATATCTCGCGCATGCCTACGCTCTACACGCCGGAATCCGCCAATCGCGCGCTGCCGCTCGTCCGGCGGATCGTGGAGGACATGGTGTCGGCGTACGCGCGCTGGCGCGATCTCGCGCGCGAGTACGAGCTGCTGGCCGCGGGCGCGCGCCCCGACCGGCTGGATCCGCGCGTGGACGCGCTCCAGCGGGAGATCGACGCCCGCGCGCACGAGATCGCCGGCTACGAGCGCGAGCTGGACGAGCTGGGGATCCGCGTGCCGGCGGGCGCGCACGACCGGGGTCTGGTAGATTTCCCCGCCGAGCTGGGTGGACGTCCCATCTATCTGTGCTGGCAGCTCGGAGAGCAGGACGTGGCGTTCTGGCACGAGCCGGAGGGCGGCTTTGCCGGACGCCAACCCATCGCGCCCACCGCGGCCGCGTGACGGAACACACCGCCGCGCACGCGCGCGCGCCGCGTCCTGCACGCGCACCACGTTTCACCTGCACATGTCATGGCCAAGAGACGCCTTCGTGAATTCGTCGCCGGCGACGGCACGCGATGGGGGGTGGACGTCACGCTCCCCGGCGCGAGCAACGTCATGCTGGTCTTTCTGCATCCGGATGGCCGGAGCGCGCGCAAGGACCGCTATGCGTGGTTCTACGTGAACTCGCCGGAGGCGCGGAACGTCACCGCGCGCCAGAACCCGGACACCGTGCTCCACGGGCTCTCCGAGGAGCAGATCGCGCGTCTCTTCCGCCGCTCGATGCTCATCTCGGCGGACGACTCCCCGCTCGGCATCCCGCTCCCGATTCCGACCAGCGCCTGAGGAAAAGGCCGCGCACGGGGCCGCACCGGCGCGGTGTTCGCGATCGCGTGCTCAGTCGTCGGCGCGGTGCTCGCGCCGGTCGCGCTCAGTCGTCGGCGAACGGCACCTCGATCTCCATCCCGTCGCGGGCCACGAGCGTCTCGGCGAACACCTCGCGCGCCTCGCGCAGCAGGTCGGATGCGTCGCGCGAGTAGCGCGCGGAGAGGTGGGTGAGCGCGAGCCGGCGTGCACCGGCGCGGCGCGCGACCTCCGCCGCTTCGCGCGCGGTGCTGTGTCCCGTCTCCACGGCGCGCGCCGCGTCTTCATCGGCAAAGGTGGCCTCGTGCACGAGCAGATCGGCGCCGGCGGCCATCTCGATCGTCGCCGCGCACGGACGCGTGTCACCGGTGATCACGAGCCTGCGCCCCGCGCGCGTGGGTCCCACGAGGTCGGTCGCGTCCACCGTGCGCCCGTCGGGCAGCGTGACGCGCTCCCCACGGTGCAGCTTCCCCCACAATGGTCCTTCGGGGATCCTCATCTCGCGCGCGCGGTCCGGGTTGAAGCGCCCGCGCCGCTCCTCCTCCACCAGCGCGTACCCGAGCGCGGGACCGCCGTGGTCCACCGCGTACGGGGTAATCGAGTAGCCGTCGCGGCGGAGTGGCGCGCCGGGTTCCACCTCCGTGATCTCGACGGGGAAGCTCACGCGGTCCACGCCGAAGTCGGTGGTGCGGCGCAGCACGCGCTCCGCGCCGCGCGGTCCCCACAGCCGCACCGGCTCCTCGCGCCCCTGCAACGACAGCGTGCGCAGCAGCCCGATGGCGCCGAGCACGTGGTCGGTGTGATAATGGGTGAAGAAGATGTCCGACAGCGAGAAGCCCACGCCGTAGCGCATCATCTGCCGCTGCGTCCCCTCTCCGCAGTCGAACATGAGCGTCTCCCCCTCGCGCGCGACGATGAGCGAGGAGACACCGCGCTCCACCGTGGGGCGTGCTGCCGCCGTGCCCAGAAAGGTGACGGAGAGGCTCATGCCGCGGACTCGCTCACGCGCGCGCGCAGCTCGGCCAACCGCGTCGCGTCGATGTTCCGCCCGCTCACGATCACGGCGAGCGGTCCCTCCGGAAGCAGCGCGCGCGCTACGCCGGAAAGCAGCGCAGCCACTCCCGCCGCGCCCGCGCCCTCGGCGGTCACCCCTTCTTCGCGCAGCAGCCAGAGGATCGCGCGGGCAATGTCGTCTTCTTCCAGCGTGACGATCCCGTCCAGCGCGTGGCGGCCGATGTCGAGCGCGTAGTCGTCTATTCCGCCGGCCAATCCGTCGGCCAGCGTCGGCACGCTCGGGATCTCCACGGTGTGTCCCGCTCGGAGGGAGCGCGCCATGGCCGCGGTGTTCACGCTCTGCGCGCCCACGATGCGCACGTGCGGCGCTACGCGACGGAGCAGGCTCCCCGTGCCGGCCAGAAGGCCCGCGCCCCCAACGGGGAGGAGCACCGCCGCCAGCGCGGGGAGCTCCTGGATGATCTCGAGCGCCACCGTCCCCTGCCCGGCGATGAGTGTGTCGCCCAGGCACGGATTGATGAACGTGGCGCCGCGCTCGGCCGCCACGCGCTTGGCGCGCGCCATCGCCGCGTCGTAGTCAGGCTCCGAGGTGTCCACCGTTGCGCCGAGTGTGGCGATCCCCTCGCGCTTGACGGCGGGGGCGGTGGACGGCACGTAGATCGTGGCCGGAATGCGGAAGTGCCGCGCGGCCCACGCCACCCCCAACCCGTGGTTCCCCGCCGACGACGCCACCACGCCGCGCGCACGCACGTCGTCGGGGAGAGAAGCGATGGCGTTGAACGCGCCGCGGATCTTGAACGATCCGGTAACCTGCTCGGTCTCGAGCTTGAGGAAGACGTCGGTGCCGGCAATCGCGCTCAGCGCGGACGAGCGGCGGAGGGGCGTGCGGACGGCCACCCCTTCCAGGCGGCGTGCGGCGGCGAAGATGTCGATGGGGCGGAGCGCGTCGAACATGCGCGCATGCTAGGGGGACCGGCGCGCGGGGGGAAGAGGGGGCGCGGAGGGGACCAGCACGCCCACACCGCGACTGGACGCACTGCGCGATGCAGGCGTTCGCCGCGCTGGCGCGTGCAGTCTACCCCACCGTGACCGGGCGGCGCCCGCTGGCGGCCAGGCGGCGGCGCGCGGCCACCACGATCTGGAGGCCGATCTTGTCGCGCTGGCGCGGATGGTCCTCGTACTTGGAGGCCAGCGCGACGAACTGGTGCCAGTCGGCCGAGCCGCTGGCCGCCTCGCCGAGCTGACAGACCTGCCACCACACATCGTATGCGCCCTCGGCCGGATCGATCTCGCGGCGCACGATGCGCTCGAGGGCATCGTTGAGCAGCGCCCAGTGCGCTTCGCGTTCGCCGGGCACGTCCACGCCGGCGTCCTCCAGCGCCTGCTCGAGGAGCTCGTGCGCCTCG
Source organism: Gemmatimonadaceae bacterium (assembly GCA_035701265.1). Taxonomy (GTDB): domain Bacteria; phylum Gemmatimonadota; class Gemmatimonadetes; order Gemmatimonadales; family Gemmatimonadaceae; genus DASSNU01. Next base: position 70,724 of record DASSNU010000017.1, read on the forward strand.
GCCAGCGTGGGGGCGTGCATGGTGGCCAGGGAGTGGACGGCCGGTGTGTCGATGCCGCGGTCCAGCAGATGCGCGCCCACGGAGGAGAGCTCCTCACTGCGGAGCTGTCCCAGGCGGAAGCGGGCCGCCAGCAGAGCGAGATTCACTTCGACATCCTGGTCGTTCATTGCACCGTCGGGTTCGTCGCGAGTTCCGTTCGAGCGACGCACCGGTCGTGCGCGATGCGCCGCGTGAGTCGAAGGAGCGTGCACGCGCATGCGTCGCGCGTCGCTGCATCCTCCTTGGGGATGACGGGCATCCCGCGACGCTGCAACGTCTGTCGAAATGTGTGACAGCATGTGCGCGATACGTGACAACGCATCGCGTCATCGCGTCTCGTTTCGCGATGAACGCGCGCGATGCGCGGCGTGCGATGGTGGCGAATTGCAAGAGCGCGGAGGGTGCGCGGCGACTGTCGTTCGGCTGCGGCAGAGTGTGGACTCTGTGCGTCCGTGACGCGGCGGGATGGTTGCGCGTCCTTGGTGGGCTTGCGCTAGACCGCTGTGGACGTTAAGCTACACTCGAACGTACGCGGCCCCGCGATGCTCGCGGGGTTTTTGCGTAAGACCCGCTGCGGCACGATGTTGCCGGCCGCCCGGGACCGGGGCTGTAGCTCAGCTGGGAGAGCGCTGCAATCGCACTGCAGAGGTCAGGGGTTCGATCCCCCTCAGCTCCACCTTCAGCTCAAAAATGGCATGCAACCTGCCAGTGGGGTTGCACCCGTAGTCTTTGCGGTTCGTGCCCTCGCACGGTAGGACGGAGAGTTCCAATGTCGAGGAGTCACGACCCGCGCCCTGCGTAGGGGAGTTGCCCGCCGCCGCTCGGTAGGACGGAGAGTTCCAATGACGGCGCGCGTGGCACGCCCGCGCGGGATCAGCAACAAGCAGTGGCGTCGACGCCGCGGGGATCACCCCGCGGCGTTCTTGCATCGGTGTGCTCTTGCCAGCACCCCGCGTGCGCGGGAGTATCAGGGACACGACGATCCCGCCGTGATCCTCCGCGCGAGCCCCCCGCCACATGGAACAGTTTCTTCGCGATAGCCGGCAGGCGATTCGCGCTCTTGCCCGGAGCCGCGGATTCAGCGCTGCAGCAATCCTCACGCTCGCCGTGGGCATGGGTTCGGCAGCGGCGATCGCCGGCGCAGCGAAGGCTCTGTTGTGGCAGCGCGTGGATGTGCCCCGGCCGGAGCGACTGGTCGATGTCCACCCGCGCACCAGCGATGCCTCCTTCGACGTGCCGGGGTTCACCTACACGCACTTTCGTGACCTTCGGCAATTGTCACGCGTAGAGGGCCAGCTCGCCGCGTCGGCGGACGAAGACATTCAGGTTGCAGCCGGCGGGACGAACGCGGTGCTCCCCGCACGCTTCGTCAGCGCGAATTACTTTCGGGTCCTCGGCGTTCGCCCGGCGCTTGGCCGCTTCTTCGGCCCGGAGGAAGAGAACAGCGGTCGCGGGCCGACGGTCGTTCTGAGTTACGCCCTCTGGCAGCGGACGTTCGGCGGAGATTCCGCCGTCATCGGACGGAGCGTGTTGCTCAACTGGCAGCCGGCGGTCGTCGTGGGTGTGGCGCGCCCCGCCTTTCATGGCCCGGCGGTTACGGACAATACCGATTTGTGGGTGCCGCTCCCCGCGCAGCCTCTCGTAGACAGCAGTGCCGGTCTTCTGTCCGACGCCAACCCCTCCCTACACATCACAGGCAGGCTCGCCGCTGGGCGATCGATCGCTGATGCCCAGCGAGAGTGGAGCATCGCGGCTCGGCGCGCCGAGGCGCTCCATTCCGCGGCTCACAGCATACTCGCGCTCACGGGAGTGACGCTCACACCGACACAAGCGCTTCCGGCGTCACTGCGTGCCGGGGCGAGCCGTTTGCTGGTGCTCTTTCTCGGACTCACGCTGATCGTTCTGCTGATCGGCGTAACGAACGTCGCTGGCATGTTCCTGGTCCGGGCGTCCAGCCGATCGCGCGAGATCGCCATCAGGGTCGCTGTCGGTGCCGGGCGTGGTCACATCGTCAGGCAGTTGGTCATGGAGGGTGTCTTGCTGTCGCTGGCGGCCGGCATTCTCGGTGCGGTGTTGGCAGCGTGGTTCAGTCACGTCCCGCGCGCCATGAACTGGCACCTGCCCGTGGACGTGGGATTCGGCTTCGATGCGCCAGTGCTGTTGTTCGCGATCGTGCTCTCCTCGACCGTCGGTGTGGCGGCTGCGGCGGTGCCGGCGTGGCGCGCCTCCAAGCCGGATCTGATCTCATCGCTTCGCGACGGTCAGTCGACCGTCCGCCGCGGCGGCTTTCGGTGGCGGATGTGGTTCGTGATGGGGCAGATCACCGCGTCGACGGTGCTGCTCGCAGGCGCGGCGCTCTTCCTCCGCGCACTGCAACAGGGGTCGTCGATCTCGCCGGGCTTCGATCCGCGGAACGTGGTCACCGTTCGCGTCGACCTGTCCCACAGCGGTTACGGCGCAGGGCGGCAGAACCAGATCTACGCAGACATACAGGACAGTGTGGAGGTCATTCAGGGAGTACGCGGCGCCGCGGTGGCAGCATTCGCTCCGCTCACCGCAGGGGGGATGCTCTTCCACTACGGTGTCGAGGGCGTTCAATCCGTTCAGGGCGCGGGCGGCGAGTTCCTGGCGGGCAATGCGGTGGGTCCTGATTTCTTTCGCGTCCTCCACATTCCGCTCCTGAGAGGACGATTCTTTACACCGGAGGATCGGCAGGGCGCACCACGTGTCGCGATCGTCAACGAGGCGTTTGCAAGGCGATACTGGCCGGGACAGAACCCAATCGGGAAGGCGCTGCTCGATCGATTCGGGTTCCGCACCGCAAATACCAGCGCGAGCGATGACGCGACGAAGTACATCGAAGTCGTTGGTCTCGTCCCAACCGGGAGCTACGAGACCGTGACCGAGGCGCCCAAGCCGTACGTGTTCGTGCCGCTCGCCCAGAGCGAGCAAAGCGCGGCGACCGTGCTGGTTCGCACCGATGGCACATCCCCGCCCGTTCTCCAGAAGATCGGGCAGATGGTTCAAGCAGTGGATCCACGCATCCCGCAAGCGAACGTGGCGCCGCTCACGCTGGTCCTGTCCGAGCAGCTCTTGCCGCAGCGCATTGCCGTGGTGCTCTCGACAGTGTTCGGCATCGTTGGCATTCTGCTCACGGCGGCTGGCATTTACGGCGCGGTGGCGTACTCCATGTTCGAGCGCACAGCCGAGATCGGCGTCCGGCTCGCGCTCGGCGCGAGACCGCAGGCGGTGTTGGCGGCAGTGCTGTTTCGCCAACTCTCGCAGGCCGGCATTGCCGTCGCGGCCGGACTGATCGCGGTGATCGCGCTCACTCCCCTTGCACGACGATTCGTCCTCGGGATTCGTCCGCTGGAGACGGCGCTCCTTCTGCTCGTGCCGGCCGTGCTCCTGACCGTGACGTTCATCGCCGTCTATATCCCGCTCCGTCGCATTCATCGCATCGATCCCGCTCGCGCCCTGCGTGCGGGTGGCTGACGCTCGTCTGCAGCTCCCTCACCGCCGCTCCCCACCCTCCGCGCCGCTCGCCGCCGTCCCCTGCAGCACGGCGAGCGCGTCCGCCTGCAGCGCCTGGAGCACGCGCTGCGTGTAGCGATCCGACTGCGCCTCGGCGGCGCGGCGAAACTCGCTCACCGCGCCACCGCCCATCTTCTGCAGCCAGCGCAGGACCGTGCTCTCCTCCACCGTGATGTCGTAGTCGCGGCGCACAACCGTGGCGTCACCCGGACGGGCGCCGTCGCGCAGCACGTAGCGGAGCGGAAGGCCGTTCCCGGAGAAGGGGCGCTCGAGCGGGGCGTTGAGCAGCGTCTCGGCCAGCGGGGGAAGCACCCAGTCGGGCTCCTTGGTGAAGCGCACCTCGAAGGCGAGCTGGTGCGGCGCGGCCGGGCGCGTCACGTGTCCCACGAGATGGCGCACGCCTACGGTGAAGATCCCGAATTTGGTAGTGACGTCGGCCGTGAGCGTGAGCTCCCGCGGCATCTCGCGCGGCGCGCCCTCGAGCGGCACCAGGTGACCGTCCTTCACGCGCAGGTGCGCGGTGAAGCGCATGTCGTGGCCGAGCACGTCCCACCAGCGCGCTCCGGTGGCGTCGGACAGCGCGAGGCGAAGCTCGGCGGGCTTCACGTACTTGTTCAGAAACTTCGCGTAGTCGGGCGCGGTGCGCGCGACGCCCTCCGGGTGCATGCGGACGACGAGTGCGAGGTCGGTGGCGCCATCGGGAGTGGCGCGCGAGCGGATCTCTTCCAGCGTGAAGAGCTCGCCCAGCGTTGCGGTCGTGCGGGGGAGGGCGGCGCGGTAGCTCGCGCGGATGGCGCTCTCGCTCGCGCCGCTCGCACCGTGGAAGATGGCGGTGAGCGCACGGTCGAAGTCGCTCGCGTCGATGTCCCCGATGGCCAGCTCGTCGTGCACCTGCCACTCGTAGACGTCTTTCTGGAGCTGACGGAGATGCGTGGTACGCCGGTAGTCACCCGGCGCGTCGGGAGCCGCTGCGGCGGGATTGATGTACATGAGATACGCGCCCGGGGCCTCGTGCCCCTCGATCACCAGCTCGCGTGCGCCCTGCGCCGACGACGTCCACACCGTCCGGTCGTTCCAGAGCGGGGAGGGGACCAGCGCGTGTCCGGCGATCTTCCGGCGGACAGAGGCGTAGCGCTGTTCGAGCTGCACCGGCCCGAATCGCGCAGCCAGCGTGCCGAAGAGCTCGCCGGCATTCGCGCGCGCCTCGGCCGGCGTGCCGCCCAGCGCGCGCGCGGCGTTGTCGCAGGCGGTCTGGGAGGCCAGGGCGAGGGCGAGCGCGACGAGGGCAGCGGCGCTCTGCCCTGTGCGCCGAGGCGCGTGTTGCTGTCGGTGGTGTGGGGTGGACACAGGTCGCAATCTCGCCGGGTGCACAGGGGGATCCAATGGCGAGAAGCGCGCCGCGCGCAACGGGTTCGGCTTGATGCGAGGGGGGTGGCGGGGGTAAATTTCGCGTCTGCCCGCGCGCGGAAGCCGGGGCGGGACAACCCGAGCACACTGCCCCTTGGTGTAACTGGCAACACGCCTGACTCTGGATCAGGAGAGTCCTGGTTCGAGCCCAGGAGGGGCAACTGAAAGGGCGGCCAAACTTGGCCGCCCTTTTCTTGTCTTATGTCGCTTTCGGAACGTCGCTCGCCGCGTTGCTCGCCTGGCGTCGCGTTGTCGCTCGCCACGTACGCGATCCCAGCTCCCGCGCGGCGCTCACCCACCGTCCGCCGCGCGCCCCACCCCACCCCTCACCCGAAATCCACCACCTCCTCCGCTGGCCGCGCCGTCCCCGGCGGCCACAGCCCCGTGAACGAGTAGCCGAGCAACGTCACGAATCCCCACGTCGCCGTCCCGGCGAACGTCGAGGCGATCACGAGGACGATCCCGCCACCGAAAACGAGCGAGAACCACACGAAACCGCGCGACTGGGTCATTGCCCGCGCGCGCGCCTGCGTGGCGGAGTCCACAGTTGTATTCGGCTGGAGCCGCTGGAGGAATCCAGGGAGCTTGGGTGGAGGTTGGGTCGCCGCCTGTGTCCGAGCACTGTCGATCGCCATGGTCAGCGTGTCCGAGTGCCCCGCCACTTTGTACGCGGTGAATGCACCGGACACCAGCGCAAACCCCACCACCGCGCCGATCCACCCGGAGAGCAGCGAGTAGCGACGCCCGCGCTTGTGCTGGATCACCACGGCAGCACCGAGCCCCGCCACCGCCGCGACCGCGAACCCCGCGCTCAGCACCAGGGTCAGCACCAGCAACGGCGCGCCGATCAGGAAGAACAGCACGCGAAGCGCTGCCGGACCGCGGCGCGGCGGCTCGACCGCTGCCGATGCGTACGCCGCCTCAGAGCTCGCCGTGTGTGTCGCTGAGAGCGGCGAGGCACCGGTCGCAGAAGACGGTCCGCTCCCGGCGGGCGGCGTGCCGGGCGGAGGGGGCGCGTGAGTCATGCTGGCTCCGGAACGAGGTCGGGGCAACAATTGCGGTATCCGTACGATCGTGCAAGTGTGAACCAGCTCGGCCCGCGGCCGGAGCCCTCGAACGGCACCGCGCCACGTCCGGCAGAAAGAGTCCCACCACCCGCGCTCGCGCGCACTCCGTGGCGGAACGTATGAGTGATCATCAGCACGACGCCCCACACGCTGCGCACCAACAGCACGGAGACGGAGCTACCACGTCGCCCGACGCCGCGCGCGCGGATCCCTCCGCTGCGCGTACCGCGCACACGCAGCACATGCCGTTCGAGAAACACGGCGCGACTGGCGACGCGAGTGCGCCCCGCAGCCAGCACACACACCACGACGCCCACGACCGCCACGCCGGCCACAGCGTGGCGATGTTCCGCCAGCGCTTCTGGGTTTCCCTCGCGCTCACGCTCCCCACGCTCCTGTGGGGAGAGATGCTCCCGCACCTGCTGCACTACACGCCGCCCGCGGTTCCGCTCGCGCGCTGGATCCCCGTGCTGTTCGGGACGGCAGTCTTCCTCTACGGCGGGCTCGTCTTCCTCCGCGGCGCCGTGCGCGAGCTGCGCGACCGCCATCCGGGGATGATGACCCTCATCGCGCTCGCCATCACCGTCGCCTTCCTCTTCAGCGTCGCGGTCACGGCGGGCTTGCGCGGCATGCCGCTCTGGAGCGAGCTGGCTACGCTGGTGACGGTGATGCTCCTGGGACACTGGATGGAGATGCGCTCCATCTCCCAGGCGCAGGGCGCGCTCCGCGAGCTGGCCAAGCTCCTCCCCAACGTGGCCGAGCGCATCGAGGGTGACACGGTGCACGAGGTGCCGCTCGACGCGTTGCGCGAGGGCGACCTGGTGCTCGTGCGCCCGGCATCGCGCATCCCGGCGGATGGCCTGGTGCGCGAGGGAACGAGCGCGGTGGATGAGTCGATGATCACGGGGGAGTCACGTCCGGTCGAGAAAAACCGTGGCGACCACGTGATCGGCGGCACGGTGAACGGCACGGGCTCGCTGCGCGTGGAGGTCACCCGCACCGGCGAGCGCACGGCACTCGCGGGGATCATGCGCCTGGTGGAAGAGGCGCAGGGGAGCCGCTCTCGCGCGCAGGCGCTGGCCGACCGCGCGGCACTCCTGCTCACCATCGCCGCCGTGGGATCCGCGCTCATCACCACGATCGCGTGGGCATTGCTTGGCGCGACGCCATCGTTCGTGGTCGAACGTGCGGTGACGGTGCTCGTGATCGCCTGCCCGCACGCGCTCGGCCTCGCCATCCCTCTCGTCGTAGCGATCTCCACCACGCTCGGTGCGCGCAGCGGTCTCCTGGTGCGCGATCGTCGGGGGCTGGAGGAGGCACGGCGTCTCACCACGGTGGTGTTCGACAAGACGGGGACGCTCACGCTCGGCGCGCCGCGAGTCGTAGCCGTGGCCACGGACGGCAGCATGGACGACGACACCGCGTTGCGCCTCGCCGCCGCCGTGGAGCGCGACGCCGAGCATCCTGTCGCGCGCGCGATCGTGACAAGTGCGGTCGAGCGCGGGCTGCACGTGCCGCCGGCGACATCGTTCGAGATCGTCCCCGGGCACGGAGTGGAAGCCACGGTGGAGGGACGACGGTTGGCGGTTGGCGGGCCGAATTATCTGACGCGCGCGCACGCCACGCCGCCGGACGCGCTCGCCGACTTCGCTGCGCGCGCTTCAGAGGCGGGGCAGGGGGTGGTGTACCTGCTCGATGGGGCGCGCCCCGTGGCGGCGTTCGCGGTGGCCGATGCGGTGCGCCCCGAGTCGCGCGAGGCGGTTGCACAACTGCGCCGCGAAGGGGTCGGCGTGGTGATGCTCACCGGCGACGCGCGCGCCGTAGCGAACGCGGTGGGGAAGGAGCTGGGCATCGAGCGCGTGTTCGCCGAGGTGCTCCCGGGGGAGAAGGCGGAGCGGATCCGCGAGCTGCAGTCGCACGGCGAGCGCGTGGCGATGGTGGGGGACGGCGTGAACGATGCCCCCGCACTGCTCACCGCGAACGTGGGAATCGCCATCGGCGCGGGGACGGACGTGGCGGTGGAGGCGGGGGATGTCGTGCTCGTGCGCAACGATCCGCGCGACGTGCCGCGCATCGTGGCGCTCTCGCGCGCCACCTATCGCAAGATGGTGCAGAACCTCTGGTGGGCGAGCGGCTACAACATCGTCGCCATCCCCCTCGCCGCAGGTGTGCTCGAGCGCTGGGGAGTGGTGCTCAGCCCGGCAGTGGGAGCGGTGCTCATGTCGCTGAGCACGATCATCGTTGCCGTGAACGCACAGCTCCTGCGGCGCTGGCCGATGCGGCAGCCGGCGGATGCGAGGCAGGAGGGTGGGGGGCAACGCTCACGCGCTTGATGTATTCCCTGGCCAGCGGAGTATCGAGCGGGAGCATGGCGTCCGCCTGATGGCACTTCGGGCAGACGCGATGCTCCAGCGCTTCCACGGCGGGATCATCCGCCTCCCTGGCTGCCGTGACCAGCGCGCTTGCGGCACTGGATGCGAACCAGGGGAGGAGCCAGCAGACACACCCCATCAGGATGTCTCCCACCGTGCGTAACACCGAGCGCTGCACGGGGTCAGCGATCAGCGAGCGGTCCGACGGGCCGATGTAGCCGCACGTCGTGCAGACGCAGATCGTGGTGTCCTGCATCGAGGCTCCTCTCTGGTGTGAGCTGTCCGCGTGATCCTGCGCGCCTGCTCGCCCTGGGCGCGCTCCTGCTCTGAGACGACCGGTGATCGGGCGACGGCACGACGCGCTCCGTCCCCGGCTCCGTGCCTGCGTCCCCGCGGCGGCGCCCTCTGCGCGCCCGGCAGAACGCGCCACGGCCACGCGGATGAGCGGAACCGGTCTTGCACCGCCGTGGCCGCCCGCAGCAGGAGCAGCTCACGCACGCGATGGGAGGAGCGAAATGGCCGACAAATACACCACCGATCACACCATCATCAAGCAGTGGGCGGAGGAGCGCGGCGCGCGCCCGGCCTGCGTGAAGGGTACCGGGAGCGGAGACGACGTCGGGATGATCCGCCTCGATTTCCCGGGCTACTCGGGAAAGGAGTCGCTCGAGCCGATCTCCTGGGAGCAGTGGTTCAGGAAATTCGACGAGAGCAAGCTGGCGTTCCTGTACGGCGACCGGACGGCGGACAACGCGCGCTCCAACTTCAACAAACTCGTGAGCCGCGACACGGCACGCGAGAACGAGCGGCTGCAGCGAACGGGCACCGCGCGGCCGGAGGGAGAAGCGCGTCGCTGAGCGCGCCGACCGGCGCCTGACGCAGGCGCCCGGCCGACCCTGGCCGATCGCGCCCGCAGAGCGCATCATCCGTGCATGGATCTCTTCCTCAACGGCGAGATCGTGGACGAGCACCGCGCGGCCGTGCCGGTCACCGACCGCGCGTTTCTCTTTGGCGACGGCGTGTACGAGGTGCTGCGCGCCTCGCGCGGGGTGATGTTCGAGCCGGCGCGCCACTTCAAGCGGCTGCGCTCCGGGCTGGACGAGCTGCGCATCGGCTCCGCCGCGGTGGACGAGCACGACATCCCGGGCGTGGCGGCGCAGCTCCTCGAGCGCAACGGGCTCGCGAGCGGCGACGCGCTGGTCTACATCCAGGTGACGCGCGGCGTGGCACCGCGCGTCCACCACTTTCCCCCCGTCACCACGCCGCGCACGGTGCTGGTGTCCACCTCCGCCTTCACGCCCAAGCGTGCCGAGCGCGAGAGCGGCGTGGAGGTGATCACGCATCCCGATCAACGCTGGGCGCGGTGCGACATCAAGTCGGTGAACCTCCTTCCGAACGTGCTCGCCTCGCAGGCCGCCGCATCGCGCGGCGCGTATGAGGCGGTGCTCCTCCGCGACGGCGTGGTGACGGAGGGCGCGCGAAGCAGCGTCTTTGCGGTGGTGCGCGGCGAGCTGCGCACGCACCCGGCCACCGAGCGCATCCTGCACGGCATCACACGCGCGGTGGTGCTCGAGCTGGCGCGCGAGGCATCGCTCCCCGTGCGCGAGGAGCCGGTAACGATGAGCGAGCTGGGGTCGGCCAGCGAGATCTTTCTCGCCGGCACCACCGCCGACGTCATGCCGGTCACGAGCATCGAGGGGCTCCCGGTGGGGAGCGGGACGCCCGGCGAGATCACGCGGCGGCTGGGTGCGGCACTCGACGCGCGGATGGCAGCGGCCTTCGGCGCCGCACCGGCTCGTGCATAGCGCGTGGTCGGCCACGCGTGCGCATGACCGTACGTCCCTCCGCACGCTGGCCATCGCGCTCCGCGGTGCACTCTCCGTTGCGCTCGCGCTCGCCTCGGTGACGACGCCGTTGCACGCGCAAGGTGCGAGCGGCGCACGGAATGCCGCAGAGGAGCGCCCGCGCGCGCGCGACATCGGGCTCATCGTCGGCATCCTTCCCCCCGGACCGCTCGACGCGATCACCGATGTCCCCGGCGTGCGCGTGGGGCAGACGACGGTCATCGAGGGAGACTCCGTGCGCACCGGCGTCACCGCCATCCTGCCGCACGAGGGGAACGTTTTTCGCGAGCGCGTGCCCGCGGCGCTCGTCGTGGGGAACGGGTTCGGCAAGCTGCTCGGCGTCACGCAGCTCCGCGAGCTGGGCGAGCTCGAGACGCCCATTCTGCTCACCTGCACGCTCTGCGTGTGGCGCGCGGCCGATGCGATGGTCGCCTGGCTCCTGGCGCAGCCGGGGATGGAGGACGTGCGCTCCATCAACCCCGTGGTGGGGGAGACGAACGACGGCACGCTGAACGACATCCGATCTCGCCCCATCCGACCGGAGCACGTGGTGCACGCGCTGGAGAGCGCGAGCGGCGGCGCGGTGGAGGAGGGCGCGGTGGGAGCGGGGACGGGGACGATCGCCTTCGGCTGGAAGGGAGGGATCGGCACCGCATCGCGGCGTCTTCCGGCATCGTTGGGCGGCTACACGGTGGGCGTGCTCGTGCAGACCAACTTCGGCGGCGTGCTGACGATGAACGGCGCGCCGGTCGGCCGCGAGCTGGGGCGCTACGCATTCCAGCGGGAGCTCGAGCGCGGGCGCGATGGCGGAGGCGCGGGCGCGCGCTCCGCGTCTCGCGGCGCCTCGGGTGCCGACAGCGCCACGGAGGACCGCGGCGACGGGAGCATCATGGTGATCGTCGCTACCGATGCGCCGCTCGATGCGCGCAACCTCGAGCGCCTTGCCTCGCGCGCGCTGGCCGGCGTCGCGCGCACCGGCTCGAGCTTCACGAACGGCTCCGGAGACTACGTGATCGCCTTCTCCAACGCCGCTTCCGTGCGCCGCGGAGCGTCCGACACGGTGCGCACCATCCACGATCTGGCGAACGATGCCATGTCACCGCTCTTTCAGGCGGCGGCGGAGGCCACCGAAGAGGCGATCTACAACTCGCTCCTCCGCGCGCACGCCGTCACGTCGCACGGCCGCACCGTGGACGCGCTCCCGGTGGATCGCACGATCGAGATCCTGAAGAAGTACGGCGTGCTGGGGTGGGATCGGACGCTGCCGCCGCGGCCGTGATGCAGAAGCGGCGGGGTGGCCGGCGAACGTTCTCGCCAGCCACCCCGCCGCAGTCCCGCGGAACGCATCGCGTTATGCGATGACGCTCAGTGCGTCGCGCTCGTCTGCGTGTGGTAGTTGGGATACGCCGGACGATGCGGCTGCGGGAGCGGATTCCGGCGAAGGTCATCGAGCACCACCTGCACGGCGCGCTCGAGTTGCGGATCGTGTCCCGCGCGCCACGAGCGCGGATCCATCTCGACCTCGATGTCCGGCGCCACGCCGTGGTTCTCCACCTCCCACGCGCCCTCCGGCGAGAAGAACGCCACGCGCGGCGCGGTAACCGATCCGCCGTCGATGAGCGTGGGGTAGTCGTAGATCCCCACCAGTCCACCCCACGTGCGCTTCCCGATCAGCGTGCCGACGTGCTGCTCGTGGAAGTACCAGGGGAGCGCGTCGCCGCCGGAGCCGGCGTACTGGTTGATGATCATCGCCTTGGGGCCACGGATGGCGGCGACCGGCGTGGGGAACACCTCCCCATCGCGCGTGGTCCACCAGCTCAGGAGCGGACGGCGCATGACGTCGATCATGTAGTCGGCGGCGCTCCCGCCGCCGTTGAACCGCTCGTCGAGTACCGCACCGTCACGGTCGAGCTGCGCGAAGTAGTAGCGGTTGAAGTTCGTGTACCCCGGTCCGCCCGTGTTCGGGAGATAGACGTAGGCCACGCGCCCCTTGGAGAGCGAGTCCACCACCCTGCGGTTGTGCTCGATCCAGGCGAGATTGCGGAGCCCCACCTCGCTAGCAACCGGGACCACCACCACGTCGCGCGCGCCCCGGCCGTCGGCGTTGGGGCCCACGCGAATGGTGATCTGCTTCCCGGCCGTGTTCTCGAAGTAGGCGTAGACGCTCTCCGGTGGGCGCACGTCCCGCCCGTTCACCGCCAGCAGATACTCTCCCGCGTGCACATTCACTCCTGGCTGCGTGAGCGGAGCGCGCAATCCGGGATTCCAGTTCTCGCCGTTGTACACGCGCGCGAAACGGTAGCGTCCGTTCTCGATGCTATAGTCCGCACCCAGCAGCCCGCCCCCCACGCGCTCCACGCCGCTGCCATCATCCCCGCCACTCACGAAGAGGTGCCCCACCGTGAGCTCGCCCAGCATCTCGTCGAACAGATACGTGAGATCGTCGCGGTCGGAGAGCCCGGCGAGATACGGCTCGTAGCGCGCCTTGGCGGCGGCGAGGTCGAGCCCGTGGTAGTGCGGATCGTAGAAGAAGTCGCGCTCGATGCGCCACACTTCGTCGTACATCTGCTTCCATTCCGCGCGCGGGTCCACGCGCACCTGCATCGCGGCCAGGTTCAGGGTTCCCTGCCCCGGCTTCACCGGCTCGCGCGTGGAGGCGATCGCCCACCGCCGACCCTGCAGGTAGAGCATGTGCTGTCCGTCGAACGACAACGCGAACGCGTTCACGCTGTCCAGCACCTTGTCGAGCTTGCGCTTGGCGAGGTCGAAGTGGTGCACGGTGCGCGACGGGGGCCCGCCCGCCGCGTCCACCGGCACGAACGCGTCCTCCACCAGATACAGTGTGCCCGCCGTGCCGGCGACGAGCGCGCCGTAGTCGCGCGCGGGAATGGGAAGCGCGAGGATGCGCTGGTCGATGCCGTCGAAATCGATCCGCACGCTGGGCACGCTGTCGACGCCCGCCTTCGTTTGCACGCCGCGCGCACCGCCGCTGCTGTCGCTCCCGCCGGCCGCGCCACCGCCGCCGCTCTGGCGTTGTGGCGTGGTGGCCGCGCCGGGCTTCTCGTCGTCACTCTCCGGTGCGAGCGGTGACGGCACATCGTTCCGCAGCACCGCCACGTACACACTGCGCGTGATCGGACGGTCGTAGCTCGTCATGTCCAGCCATCCCACCGACTGCCCCGCGTCCGTGCTGGCCGTGAAGTAGAGATACTTGCCGCTCCGGTCGAACGCGGGGAAGCGCGCATCGCTCAGCCCGTCGGTCACCTGATGGTGCTCACCCGTACTGGCGTCGAACACCATCACCGCGTGCAGGTGGTTGGGGAGGAGCTTGGTGTACGCCAACCACCGGCTGTCCGGCGACCAGGTGGGATCGAAGGTGTGCTGCGGCGTCTCGTACGTGTCGTGATCCACCTCCACCGGCTTCCCATCCACCGGCGTGTACCAGAGGGTGAGCGCCTTGTCGAAGTAGGCGATCTTCTTGCTGTCCGGCGACCAGGTGGGAGAGTAGTAGAAGGTCGGATGCGCGCCGAGCGCGATGCGGCGGTCGTCGCCCATCCCACGCTGATCGGTGAGGTAGAGCGCGTACTCGCCATCGCGGTCGGAGAAGTACGCGATCCACCGTCCGTCGGGGGACCACGCGGGATCGCGATCGGCCGCGCCGGATGAGTTGGTGAGGTTGCGAATGCTCCCCTTGTCCGCCGGCACGGTGAGGATCTCGCCGCGCGCCTCGAACACCGCGCGCTGCCCGGTGGGAGAGATCCCCGCGTTCGCCACCGCATCGCTCACGTTCACGTACCGCGGCCGCGTGCTCGGCAGGTCCGCCGCGATGCGCACGTCCACCACGCGGTCGGCGTGGCTGGCGATGTCGTACAGGTGCAGCGTGCCGAACTGATCGTAGACGATGGCCCCCGCACCGGCCGATGCGGACTTGATGTCCAGCCCGCCGCTCGGCGTGACGGCGGACACCTGGTGCCCGCGCGTGTCGTAGGCGTAGAGACGGTTGGGCCCCTCACGGTCGGAGATGAAGAAGACCGTGTCCCCCACCCACATGGGGTTGAAGTCGTTCGAGTTGCTGCGCGGAATGCTGTCGACGCTCGCGTCCGACAGACGCACGAGCCAGATGGGCGTGGTGCGCCCGCCGCGGTAGCGCTTCCAGATCTCGTTCGCACGCGCGATGGGCAGATAGGCGAGCCGGTCTCCGGATGGCGAATATGACGCCTCGTACCCACTCGGCAGGTCGAGCGCCTGCGGGAAGCCGCCGTCCACGCTCACGCGAAAGAGCCGCGGGTAGCGCGACACCGCGTCGCGCCCCGAGCGGAAGAGCACCCACTTTCCATCCGGCGACCATCCAAGCGCCTCGTCCGCCCCGGGGTGATAGGTGAGCCGCGTGGGCTCGCCGCCCGCGGTGGGGATGACGTAGACATCCACGTTCCCGTCGTACTCGCCCGTGAAGGCGATGTGGGAGCCGTCGGGCGAGAAGGACGCGTCCGTCTCCGTTCCCGGTGACGACGTGAGGTGGCGCGCATCGCCCCCCTCGCGCGGCACGGTCCACAGGTCCCCCGCGTAGGTGAACGCGATCGTCGTGCGACTCACGGCGGGACGCTGCAGGAGGAGCGGTGCGTGTTGCGCGCCGGCGGCGCGTTGCGCGGCGGTGCGCACGGGAGCGATCATGAAAAGCGCGGCGACCAGCGCGGCGATGAAGGGCGCGCCAGGAGGAGAGAGGCGGTGCATGGCAATACTCCGTCTGGTGTGGGGAAGACGTGCACTCGCTGTCTGCAACCTGCCGCGCGCGCCCCTGGCGTGCAAGAAGGCGACGCACCGTCGGAGACGGGTTCGCGGTGCGGACGACGGCCGGTTCGTGTGTGCGGCGCGCATCCGGCGTGCGTGCGTGCGGCGTGCGTGCGGCGTGCGCGCTCCGCGCGTGCTTGACGGCCGAGCAGGGTGGGGGTAGACTGCTCGCGCCAGCCACCCTCTCTCCACGTTCCCCCGCGTTGTCCGACGCCAGCGACACGCCAGACAGCCCCACGTTTCGTCTTCGCTGCGCCTCCTGCGGCGCGGTCTACGGCGCGCTCGACCCGGTCACCTCGTGCGCGGCCTGCGCAGGATTGCTCGCCGTCGAGCACGACCTGACGACGCTCCGCGCCGCCGAGCTGCGCGAGCGCTTCGATGCGCGTGCCGCCGCCATCATGTCGGTCGGCGCTCCGACTGCAGGCGCCACGGCGGACGTGGAGCGCTCAGGGGTGTGGCGCTACCGCGAGCTGGTGCTCCCCGCGGTGCCGCTACGCGAGGTGGTGACGTATCCGGAGGGGAACACGCCGCTGGTGCATCGTGATGCCGTGGTGGCGTGGGCGGGCGTACCTGGGTTACTCCTCAAGCACGAAGGGCTCAACCCCACCGGGTCGTTCAAGGATCGCGGGATGACGGTGGCGATGACGCAGGCGCGTCGGCTGCGGGGGAGCGCGTCCGTGCGCGCGGTGGTGTGCGCGTCCACCGGCAACACCGCCGCATCGCTCGCCGCCTACGCCGCGCAGGCGGGAATCCCCGCGATGGTGCTCGTGCCCGAGGGGCGTGTGTCGGAAGGGAAGCTCGCGCAGACGCTCGCCTACGGCGCGCACGTGGCCATGGTGCGCGGGAGCTTCGATGAGTGTCTCTCGCTCGTGCGCCGCGCGAGCGCGGAGCTGGGACTGTACCTCGTGAATTCGGTGAACCCGTACCGCATAGAGGGGCAGAAGACGATCGTGCTCGAGATGCTGCACCAGATGGCCTGGGAGCCGCCGGAGTGGATCGTGGCGCCCGCCGGCAACCTGGGGAACGCCTCGGCGTTCTGGGCGGCGTTGCGCGATGCGCGCGCGGTGGGGCTCATCGACCGGACGCCGCGGCTGGCGCTCGTGCAGGCGGAAGGGGCGGCGCCCTTCGCGCGGAGCTTCGCCACGGGATTCCGCGAGCGCATCCGCGTGGAGCCGGAGACGGTGGCGAGCGCCATCCGTATCGGCGACCCTGCGTCGTACGACCGCGCGGTAGAGGCGGTGCGGAGCACCAACGGCGTGGTGCTCTCCGTGAGCGACGACGAGATCATGGAGGCCAAGCGCGTCGTGGACGGCAGCGGCGTGGGGTGCGAGCCGGCGAGCGCGGCGAGCGTTGCCGGCGTGCGCGCGCTCGTGCGTGCGGGGACGATCGGCACGGCTGATCGCGTGGTGGCGGTGCTCACCGGGCACCTGCTCAAGGATGCGGGGGCATCGCTCAGGTGGCGCGGCGGAGAGGGAGCCAACTGTCCGGTGGAGATCGAGCCGACCATGGATGCGCTCGCGCGGCTGGTGGAGGGGATTGTCGTAGCGTGAGGCAGTATCGCTTGTTCCCGTAGCATTCGTGAACAACGGAGCGTGACATGAGTGAGCGCGATAGCGGCCGGTGGTGGAAGCGGCTCTGGATGGTGAACGGCATCCTGCTGCTCGCGGTGCTGGTCTTCGGCATCGTCTCGTTGGTGAAGGAAGCGCTGCCCAGGCACTACGGGCAGGACATCGCCGTGCCCGCCGTCGCGCCGGCAGGCTCGGACACTACCGTGCGTCCGCGCGCGGTGCGATTCTCGGTGCCGCAGCGGATGTACGGATCGCGCTACCGTATCGCGCTCGTCGGCCACGCTTGGGCGTATCTCACGGAGGCGTACTCTGGGGACATCGCGTGGCGTGCGGCTCCAACCAGCGTGGCGCGGTTCGCGTCCGCGTATGGGCCCGAAGTGAACGTCATCTTCCTCGCGCCGGGAGACTCGACGGCTCGTCTGCTCTTTGACCGCCCGGTCCTCATCCTGTGGGTGTCGTCTCCGAAGGATTCCACCGATTCACTGCAACACTGGATCGCGTACGACGTCGTCGAGCGGGACACGAACCACAATGGCAAGCTCGACCCACAGGATGCGTCGGTGCTCTACCTGAGCGACCTGGACGGAACGCGCCTCCGGCGCGTGCTCCCGGATGGATGGCAGCTTGAAGATTGGAGCGTCGAGCCCGCCGGGAACGCGCTCGATGTCCTGGCGCTGCCCATCCCGCCGGACAGCAGCGACGTCCGCGATGACAAGCTCCCGGAGCGCGCGTTCCGCTACGACCTGCGGAGCGACAGCGCGCGGCCGTACGCGCTGCTCGACTCGCTCGTCGACCGCGCCGCACACATCGTGGGGGAGGTGCCGCGGTGACGCATGCCGCCGTCCAGCTCAACGCGCGCACCTTCGCGCAGCATCCGGATGACTATCAGCGCTTTCGTCCGCAGTACCCGGCGGAGCTGCTCGCCTATCTGGCATCGCTGTGCGCGCGGCGCGAGATGGCGCTCGACTGCGCCACCGGGAATGGCCAGGCGGCGGTCGGGTTGGCGGAGCACTTCCCCGAGGTGATCGCCGCCGACGGCGCGCCAGCCATGCTGTCGCTGGCCACGCGTCACCCGCGCGTGCGCTACGTGGCCGCGCGGTGCGAGGCGCTGCCGTTCGCGGCGAGCCGCTTCGATCTGGTGACGATCGCGATGGGGCTGCACTGGGTGGATCGACCCGCCTTCTACAGGGAGCTGCGCCGCGTGGCGCGGCCGGGCGCCGTGGTGGCCGCCTGGGCGTACGGCCATTCGCACGTGGGGGGACGCACGGGCGCGATGATCCGCGAGATGCTCGACAAGCGCGTGGCACACTACTGGACGTCGGCCAACCATCTGGCGCAGTCGGGCTATCGCGGCATCGACTTTCCCTTCGAGGAAGTCCATCCACCCCCCTTCACCATCCGCGCGCACTGGACGGTGGATGAGCTGCTCGGCTACCTCCGCACCTGGTCGGCGGTCCGGCGCTACCGCGCCGAGCGTGGCGAGGACCCGGTGCTCGACATCGAGCGCGCGCTCCGCGCGGAGTGGAGTGGTGACCAGCGCCGCACGGTGACGATGGCCATCGGGATGCGCGTCGGGCGCGTCCGCTAGCGAACACGCCCGAGAGGCCGAGCAACACCGGCCGCGCCACATCGCACGCAGAGCACTCGCGAGCTCGTGCCCGTGCTCGTGCGCGAGGGCGCCCGGCGCGGGTGCCGCGGCGCCGGGCCGCGCTACTCCACCACGTCGTACGCGGTGGTCTTCGCCCCCATGAGGTACTTGTCGAACCATCCGACAATGTGCTGCAACCGCTCCACGCGGTGCCACGGCTCTCCGGAGCGCGAGAGCTCGTGCGATTCGCGCGGGAAGCGCACCATCACGGTGGGCTTGTGCAGGTACTTGAGCGCGCGGAACATCTGCTCGCCGCCGTCAGCGGCCGGCGTGCGGTAGTCGGCGTCGCCCACGATGAGCATGAGCGGCGTGGTGACGTTGCCCACGTACGTGATCGGCGAGCGCGCCGCGTAGTCCTTGGGATCCTCCCACGGCGCAGCGCGGAACCACGACGGCGTGAAAAGCGAGAAGTCGGCGGTGAACCAGAAGCCGCCCCAATCGGCGATCGACCGCTGCGATACCGCCGCCGCGAACCGGTGCGTCTGCGTCACCACCCAGTTCGTCAGCAGGCCCCCGCCGCTGCCGCCCGTCACTCCCAACCGCTTGGCGTCCACGTAACCGCGCGCAACGAGCGTGTCCACGCCGATCATCAGGTCCTTGTAGTCGTCGCCCGGATAGTGGTACTGGATGATGTTGCCGAACTCCTGCCCGTACGATGTGCTCCCGCGCGGATTCACGTACAGCACGACGTACCCCTTGGCGGCCATCCACTGAATTTCATGGTAGAAGGTGTAGCCGTACGCCGCGTGCGGCCCGCCGTGGATCTCGAGGATCACGGGATATGTGTGCGACGGATCGAAGCCGGGGGGCTTCTGGATCCACCCCTGGATGCGCCGGCCATCGAAGCTCGTGTACCACAACTCCTCCGGCGCGGTGAGGGTGAGCTGCGAGAAGAGCGAATCGTTGACGTTCGTGACGCGTGACATGGTCGCGCCGCGCGCGCCGGAGATCGGCAGGACGAACAGGTCGCCGATCATCGTGGGGGTGGAGACGAGCGCGACCAGCCGCGCGGCGCCCGCGTCGGCGGTGTAGCCCACCACCTCCTGGTCCCCCGTCGTCACCGCGGTCACCGCACCGCTCCCCGCGTCCACGCGCTGCAGATTGGTGCGCCCCTGCACGGCCGCGCGCACCAGAATCGCACGTCCGTCGCGCGTCCAGAGCGGATCGTCCGACGTGCCGCCACGCGGAGCGTGCTGGTCTCCGGCAAGGCCGCCACCGATATCGTAATCGTACGCCGCCGTCAGGTTGCGCGGCGTGCCGCCTGCGGCGTCGACGACGAACAGATCCGACTGACTGTGCGACCGTTCCGGCTCGCCGGTGAGCGCGCCGACGAAGGCGATGCGCTTCCCGTCGAGGCTCACGCTGAATGCGCCGATGGAGCCATCGATGCTCGCCACGCGCTCGATGTCGCCGCCGCGCGCGCTCACGGCGTACAGGTCGTTGTCGCTCGGCGCGTAGTACGGCTCGTCCACGCGCGTGGAGGTGAAGTAGAGGCGCGAGCCGTCGCGCGACCACTGCACATCGTCCTCGTCGTACCGCCCGCTCGTGATCTGCGCCGCGGTGGCGGGCGGCTCGCCCGCGCCGGGAACGGCCACCGTGTAGATGTGCGTGTGCCGCGTGGGATCGAGGTATCCCGCGCCGTTGAACCGGTAGACGGCGCGCGAGATCACGCGAACGTCGCTCGTGTGGCGTGCCTGCGCGATGCTGTCGGCCGCCGCGGCCGTCCGTGCGCGCGCACTGTCGGTTTGCGCGCTCGTGTCCTGCGGCTCGGCTCCGCTGGAGGCGGTGAAGGCGATGGTCCGCCCGTCGGGCGACCACACCGGTGTGCCGGCGCCGTGCGGCATGCGCGTCACCGCGCGTGCCTCGCCGCCGTCCATCCCGATCACGTAGATCTGCGACGGCTGCCGGCTCCCATTCATCTGCTCCGCGCGCGTGAACGCCACCCGCTTTCCATCCGGCGACCAGCGCGGTGAGCCATCGCGCGGGCCGGACGTGAACGGGCGCGGCGGCGCGTGGCCGTCGGTCGGCACGATCCAGAGCGATGTCTCGTACCCCGTGCGCGCGGAGTCGGTGGTCTCACGCACGAAGACGATCTGCGACCCGTCCGGGGAGATCTGGGGATCAGCGATCCACACGAAGCGGAAGAGATCGAATTCCGATACCGTGCGCGCCGCTGCGGCGTGATCCGCGCCACCCTCCGCGATTGGCAGCGACGCGCGTTGCACGTGGCGCTGCGCCGCGCCTGGGGCCGCGCTCCACGAGAGCGCGGCGAGCGCCAGCACCGCGGCGCCCGCTGCGCGACGGTAGTCGCCGACGCCGCCACCGCGGACACCCGCACGGCGGACGAGAGTGACCGGTGAGGGAAGGGACATGAAGACACTCCGGTGAGAGCGAGAGAGGGCCGGCGCGTGGAATGCGCCGGCCCGCGGTACGTGAGGTCGCGCCACGGCACGCCGCGCCACGATGCGTCGCGCGGCGTTCACTCCCTTACGGGGAGACCCACTCCGGACGCGCGTACGTCGACGTATTGAAGAGGCTGTCCGGCAACGGCACGTCGCCGCGGATGTCGGCGTACTTCTCCGTCGTCACCACCTTGCCGTTCGTCATGAAGACGACCTCCGCCGACATCCACCCCTTGCCGAGCGGCTCGTAGGCGTTGAACTGCGTTTCCTGCACCACGTTTCCGCGGGAGCGGATCATCCGCACGAAGACCAGCCGCTCCTTGTCGATCCAGAACTGGTTGGTGCGCGCATCCCCGGCATTCGCGCCCACCACGTACACCGGGCGTCCCTGCCACGTGTCCTCGTGCAGGGTGGAGAGATCGAATCCCAGCCCGCGGAGCTTGGCCAGCGTGGCCTCGGGCGCGTCAGCGTACACGTCAAAGCCGAGCACCATGAGCGGATGCACGAGCGGCACCGCGCGCGTCACCTGTCCGCCGCGCATCTCGGTCATGGTGTCGTTCGCGAAGATGATCGCGTGTGCACTGTCGAGCGGAGCGATGTCGATGCGGAGACGTCCGGGCACCATCATGGCCTCGTACCACGTTTCCTCGGAGCCATCTTCCATGATGGTCGTCTGGACGAACGTCGCGGTGTGGTACCACTGTCCGGCGTAGCGGTCGTGCATGAGGCGCACGAGCTCCTCGCCGGTCGATGGTGGGGCCGGGGAGTGAGCGGCGAGCGCCGCGGCGGCAAGTAGCGAGACGGCGAGCACAGGACCTCCTGCGGGAGCGGGTGTGGCGTCGCACGGGCGCGGCCGGGGAGCGTGCGCCGCCGGCCGGCGCGAACGGCAGTGCAGAGCGGCAATGGGGTCCTCACTGTCGTGGACCCGGTGCCGTCTGCCCTCGGACGATGCAGGGAAGGTAGCGCCGGAACGGCCATCCCGCGCCTCCCCCGCGCGCCGAGCGCCTCATCTCCTGGGACTTCGCGGCTGGCGGCGGCGCGGGGACGCGTTGCGCGACCTCCCACTCCCTGGCCGTTGCGGGCGGCACCAGCTACAATGGTCTACCCGTGACCGCTCCCGCCGTCGCCGTACCAGCGCGCTCCGGCACGGTGATCCACGACGGGACCATGCGTTGCAACCACGAACCACCTGCGATGGAGGAGATCCATGCGCGAACACCAGGACCACAGCACGCATCGCCGGAGCTTCCTGGGACGCCTCATCGGCGGCGGGGCAGCGCTGGCGCTCGGCGGACTCGGCGCACGTCGCGCGGACGCAGCTCCGCTGGCTGCGGCAGGATCCCGCTCGGCCTCATGGGATGAGCGGTGGCTCGATCGCATCACCGGCAAGCATCGTCAGGTGTTCGATGCGGTGAGCGTTGGCGATGGCATTGTGCTCGCCTTCGCGGTCAACTTCCTGGACACGAACAAGGAAGCGTATTCGCTGACGGACAAGGATCTCACCGCCGTGATCGTCGCGCGCCACGCGGCCATCCCGATGGTGTTTTCCGATGCGATCTGGGCGAAGTACAAGCTGGGGGAGATGCTCTCCATCACCGACCCGCGCACGAAGGCGCCCGCGGTGCGAAACATCTTCATCGACCGGCGGCCGGACGAGATGCTGCTCCCCGGCATGGCGGTGGATCTGCTGCAGCAGCGCGGCGTCATCTTCACCTGCTGCAACGTGGCGCTGACGTTCATGAGCGGCCACGCGGCCGCGGGCGCGGGGGTGTCGCCGGAAGCGGCCAAGGACGACTGGACGCGCGGCCTGCTCGATGGCGTGACGATCGTCCCCTCCGGCGTGCTGGCAGTGAACCGCGCTCAGGAGAAGGAGTGCACGTACTGCTACGCGGGATGATGGATCGGCGCCCGTAGCGCGCGCCGCCGCGCGCCGGGCGCCCGTTCCGCTTCAGCGTTCCGCGTCAGGACGTTTGCTGCGTGGCAGCGCTCCCGCCTGCGCGCTCGCAGGGGGCACGGTGGACCACGCGCTGCACGAGGATGCGTACGTCGGCATCCTCGAACCGCTCGATCACGCGCCCGCAGCGGTGGCAGGTGGGGAAGAGCGCGAACACCTCGCGCGCGAGCGCCTCGAGCGTGGGATCATCGTGGTAGGCGGAGATCGGCATCGTCCCTCCCATCATACGGCGCGCGTCGGTGAACATGTCATCCCGCTGGAGCGCGCGCCGGCGCTCGCCGGTATCTCGGAGTGTGCGTTGAGCGCCTCACGGCTTCTCCGCGCGATGTGCGGCCGGACCGTCCACTGGCGGACGGCACGGGACACGCGCGCACGCCCTGTGCGTGGGCGCGCGCTGGCGCGAGACGTGCGGCGACCGTCCCTCTCATGCGAACCGAGCAGCATGGAGGTTTGATGAGTGACGATCGCGCCCCCCGAATGAGCAACGAAGAGTACTACCGCTGTCTCGAGCGGGCCACCGAAGCCCGCCGTCCCGAGGAGATCCACGCGCTGCGCTCGGAGGTGGTGCGGCGCTGGCGCGGCGATCCGCGCGCCGACGACCTGACGGAGGCCCTGTACGCGCATCAGGAGCGGCTGGCGGAGCGCCAGAACGGCGACAGGATGCGCTGATCGAGCGTCCGTCCGCGCCGCGCCGAGTGCGCGCCGCGGCATGCCGCGGCATCACGATGCGCGCACCATCAGGACCGGCACCGTGGTGAGGTGCCGCACCGTGGTCGCCACGCTCCCATGGATGAGGTCGCCGAAGAAGCGGTGGCCGTGCGTGGACATCGCAATGAGGTCACACTCCTCGCGCGCGGCGGCCGCGGCGATCTCCGCGGCGGGGTCGCCCGCGGCCAGCACCGCTTCGGCCTGGAACCCCGACGCCACGAAGGAGCGGCAGATCTCCTCGATGTAGTCGCGGTCACGCTGCATCTCCTCCGACTCGCGCAGCACGAGCGTGTGAATGTGGCGCGCCGCCCATCCGTCGGCCACGTGGATGAACACGAGCGACGAGTCATGGATGCGCGCCAGCTCGCGCACGTGCGCGAGCACCGTCCGGTCGGCCGCGGAGTTCTCCAGCGGCACCAGCACGCGGCCGTACATCAGCTCGTCCACCCGCGGATGCTCTGCACGAGCAGCCACGCGTTGAGCAACGCGATCATCACCGCGACGGTGTAGGCCAGCCCCTTGAGCCAGGGCGGATTCACGAATGCGCCCATCTTGGCCCTCTCCGAGGTGAAGCGTACCAGGGGGAAGACGGCGAACGAGAGCTGCAGGCTGAGCAGCACCTGGCTGAGCACCAGCAGCGAGGCGGTTCCGCTCTCGCCATAGAGCGTCGCGACGATCACCGCCGGCACGATCGCGATCCCGCGCGTGATGAGACGCCGGAGCCACGGGCGCAGCCGGATGTTGAGGAACCCTTCCATGATGATCTGCCCCGACAGCGCGCCGGTGAGCGTGGAGTTCTGACCGGATGCCAGGAGCGCGAGCGCGAACGCGCCGCTCGCGTACGCACCGAGCAAGGGCGTGAGCAGCTTGTACGCGTCCTGGATCTCCGCCACGTCCGTGTGCCCGGTGGTGTGGAACGCGGCGGCCGCGACGATGAGAATGGCGGCGTTGATGAACAGCGCCATCGTGAGCGCGATGGTCGAATCCAGAAACGCGAATCGCACCGCCTCGCGCTTCCCCACGGCGCTCTGCTCGTACTTGCGCGTCTGCACGACGGACGAGTGCAGGTAGAGATTGTGCGGCATCACGGTGGCGCCCAGGATACCGAGCGCGATGTAGAGCATCTCCGGATTGCGCGCGATCTCCACGTCGGGCAGGAAGCCGCGCAGCACGTCGGTCACATCCGGACGCGCGCGCAACAGCTCGAGCAGAAACGCCCCGCCGATCGCCGCGATGAGGAGGACCACCAGCACCTCCAGCAGCCGGAATCCGCGATTCTGCAGCAGGAGGACGATGAACACGTCCAGCGCCGTCACCAGCACCCCGATGGGAAGCGGGATGTGGAACAGCAGGTTCAGTGCAATGGCCGAACCGATTACCTCGGCCAGGTCGGTCGCGGCGATCGCCAGCTCGGCCAGCACCCAGAGCGCGAGACTCACCGGCCGCGAGTAGTGATCGCGGCACGCCTGCGCCAGGTCGCGCCCGGTCACGATCCCGAGCTTCGACGCCATCCCTTGCAGCAGGACGGCGATCAGGTTGGACAGCAGGACGACGAACAGCAGCGTGTAGCCGAAGCGCGATCCTCCGGCGAGGTCGGTGGCCCAGTTCCCCGGGTCCATGTATCCGACGGCGACCAGATACCCGGGCCCCGCGAACGCGAGCATCTTCCGCCACCACGTGTGCCCGGTGATGGGGATCGTGCGATACGCTTCCTGAAGACTCGGCGTGACGCGCGCGCGCCTCCACCCCTGGCTTTCTTCCAGGGGCGGCGCCGGCGCATCGTGCGATGCAGCAGGCGGCTCGGGGAGAATGCGTGGCGAGCCTTCGTCAGGCATGCGGCAATGTCGCCAGCCGGCCCCGGCCGCGCCAGACGGCCGTTGCCGCGCACTCCTCTACCGGGACGGGCGCGTCAGGCGGCGAAGCGCTGCAATGCCCGGCGGTACCCGTCCACGAGCGGAGGGAGATACCGCGCGATGGGGGTGTAGTCGATCCCCAGGTCCATCACCGCGCGCGACCCGTCGGCGCGGAACCCGGTGGTCACGAAGCGCGCCTCGTCCAGCGACAGCGCCGGACGACGCTGCAGCGGAGAGGCGATGGCCGTGCTCGCGAACGCGCGTGCGAGCGCCAGAGGACGCGGCATGAAGAGCGGCGGCGTCTGATGCGCCATCCGCGCGACGGTGCCGAGATACGTGCGGAGCGGCAACGTCTCCCCCGTCACGATGTAGCGCTGTCCCCCCGCGCCGCGCTCGGCGGCCTGGAGGAGCGCCGCCGCCGCGTCGCCGGCGTACGTCCACCCCATCGGCGCGTCCGGAAGGAACCGCATGCGGCCGCCCACGCACTGCGCGATCATCCGTCCGATCCACCCGGTGTCGTTCGGAGCCACCACCAGTCCGGGATTCACGAGCACCACATCCAGCCCGCGCTCGTGAAAGGCGCGTGCCATCCGCTCGGCGGCGATCTGCGAACGCTCGAACGACGTGCGGACACGTCCGTCGTCGTACCACACGGATGCTTCTCCCCACGCATCGTCGGCATCGCTGGCCGTGATGGACGACGAGCAGAGCACCACGCGTCGTACGTGGTTGGCCAGCGCGGCTGCCATCACATTGCGCGCCGCATCCACGTTGACGCGATAGTACAGTGATTCGTCGCGCGCCCAGAAGTCGAAGAACTGCGCCAGATGGAAAACCAGATCGCAGCCGGCCATCGCGTCGCAGATCACCTGGAAGCGCATCAGGTCCGCCGTCACCGGCTCCGCGCCGATCGTGCGCAGTGCCGCCGCGCCGCTGGCGCGCCGCACCTGCCCGATCACCACGTCGCCACGACGCACCAGCGACTGAACGAGGATCCGGCCGAGCGGACTGGCCGCCCCCGTGACGAACACTCGCATGCATCACCGTCCTGTGTGGAGGTTGGTGCCGAACGCTGCGGCCGGCCGTACGGCGCGCTCGGTGACCGCAGTCACTGCGTGACGGGAACACGCCCGCCGCGCGGCACAGGAGGTCGTCCTCCTTTGGGGACACAGGACGCAAAACGTTGCTGGGGTCGTACTCGTAAGACGTTGGCACAATGTTAGTTGCATGAAGTGGCTGGACGCCTGGCGCGTGGCACCTGGAATGCTTTTCACGCTGGCAGCCCGTCCACGCGGCGGCCAACCAGGAGTCTCCATGAAACGTCTCTCGTCTGCTTTCGCGCTCGCTGCCGGGGCGCTGCTGCTCTTTGCGGTGTCCCCCGCGCTGGCGCAGGCGCCGGTGCGTTCCGGCGTCTTCCACGTCACCCCCTACGCCGGTTACATGGTGTTTGGCGACTACTTCACCGGGCCGCTCGGGGTGAGCCTGACCAACAAGAGCGCGCCGGTGTTCGGTGCCCAACTCGGTGTCGACGTCACCCGGAACGTGTCGGTGATCGGACACGTGGGATACTCCCGCCCCGACTGGGCGGTGAGCGCGCCGATCGTGGGATCCGTCGGAGTGGGCGAGGCCGGGCTGCTGCTCGCCGATGGTGGGCTGGAGTTCCGCCTGCCCGTTGGCGGCTCCGCCGGCGCGAGCGCCTTCACACCGGTCATCCAGGCCGGCGCGGGGGTGATCCGTCACTCCATCCGCAACCTCCCGCTCGACATCGATGCCACGTCCACGGACTTCGCCGGAAACGTGGGAGCGGGCGTGGACCTGGCGCTCTCGCCGCACGCCGGCCTGCGGCTCATGGCCAAGGACTACATCGGCAAGCTGGACGTGAAGCCGCTCGAGGCGCTCGGCTTCGAGAGCAAGGTGGCGCACAGCATCGCCTTCAGCGCAGGCGTCACGCTGCGCTTCTGAGCGGAGGCGCGATCGGGCGGCGGGCGCGCGGTCAGCGCCCGCCGCCTCCCGCCGCGGGCTGGGCCGACGCCGACTCCGACGCCGACTCCGGCGTGAGCACCGACATCCCCTGCTCGAACAGAATGTCCACGGGAATGCCGGCAGTGGAGAGCCGGTCCAGGTCGGCCTGCAGCTCGGGGGGAATGCGCCCGAGCTCCTGGTAGAACGCCGAGACGCCCTGGTAGTCGCCGTCCCCCTGCAAGCGGAGAATCTTCTCGGCGAGCGCGGTGAGCGCGGTGCGCATCTTGTCCACGTTCACGCTGTAGGTGCCGGCGGCGGAGTCGCGCGTGAAGGCGCCGCGCTGCTGCAGGAAGTTGAACGTGGCCATGTTCGCCTTGCCGTGTGCGTCGGAGGCGCCGAAGCGCACGGAGCGCAGGATGCCGGCCAGGAAGGTGATGTAGTTGCTGCGGATGTCGGCCTCGGGCAGGTCGCCGCGCGCGTGCAGCGTGTCGATCATGTACAGCCCCAGCACGTCGGCCTTCTCCTCTTCCAGCGCGGAGGCCTGGTCTCTCAGCGCCGCGCGCACCGTCCCCTTGCCGTTGATCGTGTTCTTGATGCCGAGTCCGTGCGCCACCTCGTGGAACATCGTGTTGGCGAAGAACGCGTCGAATTTCACATCCTGCCGCTGATCCTGGCCGATGAGCACGTTGACGATCGGGATGAGGATCTTGTCGAACTTGGCGCGCATGGCGTTCTTGAGCTGCAGCCGCCGCGTGCCCTTGTCCCGCTGCACCGTCTCGTCGTTCGGCAAGTTGATGGCGATCGTCTTGGCGCCGGCGTTCGCCTGTCCCGCGTAGTAGACCACGTCGTACGCATTCAGGTCCGAGCTCGTGCCGGGGAGCTGGGGCTTGTACGCGGCGGGCACAGGCAGTCCCTTCTGCAGCGACGGCAGGAACGAGATGTATCTGGCCAGCCGCCGGCTCCAGTCCTTGTCCTTCACGAGCACGTACGCCTCGTTGGCCGCCTTGTAGCCGAAGAGCGCGTCCTCGTACGTCTCGATGGGCCCGATGACGATGTCGAGCGTGTTGTTCTTCATGTCCATCCATGCGAGGTCGCTCGCGCGGTAGTCGTCGCTCAGGAGCGCCTGCGCGCGGAGCTCCAGGTAGTGCCGGAGCGCCGGATCGTCGGCCAGCCGTGCGGCCGCACGGAGGCTCGCCGCCGCGCTGTCGTTGGCCGCGGCGTACGCCACGTGGTAGGGAGTGGTCGTGAGCTTTCCCGCGCTATCGCGCCGCACCAGCGTGTAGAGCGATCGCAGCGCGGCGCCGCTGTCGCTCGAGGCCGCCGCGGCGGAGTCGAACTCCTCCCTGGTCATGCCGCGCGGATAGAAGTTCGCGCCCGCGGGCTTCGCACCTACGCCCGCCAGGAAGGGCTCATCCCCGTGCAGGCGGTCCCACGGACCGTAGTTGATCTCGGCGTATCGCCGCGTGGCCGAATCGTCGATCGCGGCGAGGAGCGAATCGCCGTTGCCGTACGCCTGCTGCCAGAAGATCGGGTCCATCTCGCGCGCGGCATCGATGAGGAGCGGGAGCATCTGTCGCTCGTGCTCGCTGAGCGTGCCGAGATCAGTGGTGAGGCGCACGGTGGTGTACTGTGCCAGCCGATCGTGCACATCGGGCGCGGAGCCGCCGGTGTTCATCGCGCCGCCGTCATTGCCGCGGCACGCGGTTGCGACGACGGCGAGGAGCGCCAGCGCGGGAAGGAGCCTCCGGGTGGTGATGCCGAGCATGCGTTCTCCGGTGTGACGGTGAAGGGCGGGAGTGGCGCGCGGCGCGCGCGACGATCGTGCCGCGCGCACCGGTCGTGGAGCGCGCGGCATTCCATCAGTGCGCCGCGGAGCGCGACGGGGCCGCGCGCCCGGCGAGGGCGCGCAGATAGTCGCCGCCCTCGATCCGGCACGCACCATCCGTGCTGCCGTTGAAGAAATACACCCACGCCGGTTCGGGCGTGTCGTGCACCGGGTACTCGTGGCGCACGAAGAGCGATCCCGCAGGATCGGCGGGATCGTATCCCTCGTAATCGTCCAGCGCCAGCAGCGTGCGCGCCGCGTGCGCGAGCTCCAACTCGTACATCTCGCCGTGCACGACGTCGCGCGCGTCCTCGGACGACACGGCACCCGGGTATGCGCCGAGGTCGAACAGCCTCCCCTGAATGGCGGCACGGCCGAGCGGGCGCGCGCGCGCCCGCAGCATCTCGGCCATCGGGTGCCCCGTCTCCGCGCGGAGCGTGCCGTACACGAAGAGGTGCGTGATCACGGAACGCGTGCGCGCGCGATCGTATTGGCGTCGGTGCCGAACCAGAGCGTGCGCGTCGCGCGGTCGAACGTCATGTGGCGCACCGTCATCCCGCCGCTCTCGGCGATCGGCGTCACGCTGAAGACGGTGTTGTTCCCCGGATCGAAGCCGACCAGCCGGTTGGGTTGCGGTCCCGTCTCCACGTACCACAGGCGGTCGTGGTCGTCCACGGTGAGCGCGTAGGGGAGCGAGCGTGGGCCCGAGGGCGCCGCCCATTCGCGCACGCTTCCGTCACGCGGATCGAGCACGCCCAGATAGCCACGCGCGTAGTCCACGTACCAGACGCGATCGTCCGACGTGATGGCGATCCGGCGCGGTCGCGCAGCGGGGCTGGGGAGCGGGTGCTCGGTGATCGTCATCGTGGCGGGGTCGATGGTCGCCAGCTTGTTGGAGCCGAACTCGCAGAACCACGGATGCTCGTGGGAGTCGAGCGCGATGCCATAGGGGAGCGAGCGCGCGGTGGGAGAGTGCAGGAGTTGCACGCGTCCGCTGGCGGGCTCGAGGCGTCCGACGAAGTTCCCCTGCTGCACGGTGAACCAGAAGGTACCGCGCGAATCCTCCACCATGGTGTGCGGGTCGCGCGCGGCGGGATCGGGCATCGGGATGGCGTGCACCTCGCCGGTGGCCGGATCGAGCCGGTCAATGGTGGCGTTGCGATTGCCGGTGAACCAGACATCGCCGGAACGGCTGATGATCAGGTTGTGTGGATTCGTCCCTTCGGGGATGTCGAACTGCGTGAATTTCCCCGATGCCGGATCGAGATAGGCGACGTAATTTCCGGCCTGTCCCACGAACCAGACGCGGTGCTGCGCGTCCGCGTACGGATCGCGCGGGCGGCTGCGTTCCCACGGCACCTTCCACTCGGTGATGGACACGGTGGTGGTGTCGGCCATGCGCGCGTCGTGCGCGGGGCGCGGCTGTGTGGCGGGGAGCGTCAGGAAGACGCCGGGGAGCGGGAGCAGGATCGTGGCGATGGCGGCACGCATCGGAAACCTCCAGTCGGCGATCGAAGCGGAACGGACGGACGGGGCTCGAGCCCCGGTCCGCATCCGGAACACTCTCCCCTGGAAAGTGCCGGGGCAAGGGGTCGCGTGTGGTGCGGTGGCGGTGCTGCGCCGCGCGCGACGGCTTCCTGACGGCGGTGCACGGCGCATAACTTCTTCCGATGCCCCGCACCGCTCCGCGCCCGGCGCCTTCTCGCGCCGGCACGACCACATCCCCCGATGTCTTCCCCGGGTTCTCTCCGGACGCGATCCGCTTCTTCCGGTCGCTGCGCCGGCACAACACACGCGAGTGGTTCGCGCAGCACCGCGCGCGCTACGAGGACGCGGTGCTCACGCCGATGCGACTGATGGTGGAGGAAGTGGACGACGCGCTCGCCAGCGTGGCGCCGGAGATCGTGGGCGATCCGCGCCGATCGCTCTTTCGCATCCACCGCGACGTGCGCTTCTCGGCGGACAAGTCGCCGTACAAGACGAATGCCGCCTGCTGGTTCTTCCACCGCGATGCGGGGCGCGGCGTGGGGCAGTCGGTCAAGACCGGCGCGGCGGGGTTCTACTTCCACCTGGAGCCCGGTCGGTATTTCCTGGGGGGCGGGATCTGGATGCCCCCGCGCCCGGCGCTGCAGGCCATTCGTGAGGCGATCGCCGAACGGCACGAGGAGTTCACGCGGTTCGTCCGGGCGCGCGCCTTCCGCCGCGTGTACGGCGCGCTGGACGATGAACGCATGCTGCAGCGCGTCCCGCGCGGATACGCACCCGATCATCCCGCCGCGCACTGGCTGCGCTACGTCTCCTTCACCGCGACGCGCGACCTGAGCGAGGGAGACGTGCATGCGCGCACGCTCCCCTCGCGTCTGGTGGCCGACTTCGAGGTGCTGCTCCCGCTGGTGCGCTGGCTGAACGACGTGCTCGGCTATCCTGCGACGGAGCGGAGGTAGGGAGAGCGCGTCACTGCCCCTTGAGCAACGCCTGGATGGGTGCGGGCGGAGCGAATGCATCCGCGCTCACGTTGTCGAACACGACCGAATCGATGGTGATGCGGTACTCCTGCTGCTGCGCGCGCTGGATGGCCGTCGTGGGGATGAGGATTCCGCCGAACGGCTTGTAGTCGCTCACGACGTTCGTGGCTTCGATCGGTCCCATGACGGTCTGCGCCGTGATGATCGAGCCTGCCAGGAGTCCGGTACTCACATCATAGAACTCGTAGAACGTGTCTCCGTTCGTACGCACGAGCTTGAGCTTGTAGCAGGGGCGCCCCTCGAAGTCGATGCGTTCCACAGTCTCGATGGACGTGAACCTGGCCGGGTCGTGCAGCGACTCGTAGAGGTCGTGATCCGCCTTGAGCGACTCGAGCTCCTTTCCCTCGAGCAGCCGCGGGCCCGATGAAGGATCGATACTCCAGCCATGCGACCCGTCGAAGCCGGTGAGTTGCTCGCCGAGGCCGGGGATGGAGATGCGCACGCTGCTCCGGTCCGGCGCGGCCAGGATGGACTCCACGTGCCCGGTGAGCCCCGCGCCGGGAGCGCTGAACGTGGCGAAGCTGCGCGACGACGTGTGCTTCATCACCGCGTCGCGGCCGCCGATGGCCTGCACGTAGCGATCGATGATCTGTCGCGCAGGCGGAAGGGAGTCGGTGCCGTGCTGCGCCGTTGTCGGCTGCTGCGCAACGATCGTCCCGGGGAGCGCCAGGGTGACTGTCGCGAGAACGGTGAGAGCAGCGAGAGCGAGCGCGCGGTGCACGGCGCGGAGCGAAGACACAACCATGGAAGGCTCCTCGAGCGGATTGTGCGAAACGTGAGAGGTGGGAAGTGGTGCGAACGCTACGGGTGCGGCGCAGACTCTTCGTGATGCGATGCGCGCTCCGCGGCGATCCACCGGATTGCGGCGTCGAGCACGGCATCGCGGCCGGCCGCGAGATCGGCGACCGACAGTGGGACGATCTGATCGGGGATCACGCCACGCCCCTCCAGGCGCACGCCATCGGGGGTGATGAACTCGGCCACCGCGTGGTAGAGCACGTCGCCGTTGGGAAGTCGCTGGTTGAGCGCGGGGAGCACGGCGCCGGCGGTGGTGTCGCCGAAGATGCGTGCGCGTCCCACCGATTGCATGCCGCCGGCGAACACCTCCGACGTGCTCGCGGTGAGCCCGTCCACCAGAATCGCGACCGGGCCGTCGTACGGCTCGACGCGCGTACCGGTGGTGCTCACCAGGCGAGGGTTGGCGAAGAAGTGCAGCTCGCCGTTCCGCATCTTCATGGAGCCGAGCGAAACGCGCGTGCGCAGGAAGTGCCCGGATGTCCCCATGACCATCGCGCCCAGCCCGCCGAGGTTCCCCCGGAGGTCGATGATGATCCCGTCGGCGCCGCGCATCGCATCCATGGCGCTGTCGAAGGGCGGAAGAATGACGGGCATCCAGATGTTGAAGCGGATGATCCCCACAGTGGTGCCGTCAGTGGTCCGTCGCTCGCGCTCGAGGTGTACGGGAAGTGGTGGCAGATTGCCGAACTTCACGATCGTCCCCGGCGTGCGCGTGCGCGCGAGCGTCACCGTGCGCTTGTGGCCGCGCGCATCGGCAAACTGGAGCACCACGTGCGATCCCGGCGCGCCGGAGAGATCCTGCTGCGTGGCCAGCGTGGCCTCGAGCGCCGCCTCGCGCGGGGGGAGCGACGTGCGCGCCGCGGTCACACGCGCGCGCACATCCTGGCCGTCCACCGCGCGCAGCTCCCACCCGGAGCGCACTCCGGCAGCCGCTGCCGCGCTCCCGGGCGCCACGCGCCAGACGCGCAGGCGGTCGCCGAGGAGACGCAGCTCCATACCGACGTCACCATCACGCTCGCCGCTGCCCGACGCGGCCGCTGTCGCGTTCGCGCCTGATGTGCCTGTGCGCGACGCGCTGTCCCCACCTGCTGCATCGCTCGAGATCGTGGCACGCGACGCATCGTCGTGGGCACGATCGCGGGACGGATGCGACGAGTCCGCGGCGCGGGCGGCGGGCGCCATCTCGTCGGCCGCTTCACGCGGGATGAGCGCGAAGTGCGACTCGTGCAGGCGCCCGAGCATGTCGCGGATCACCGCGCGCAACTCCTCCGTGGTGCGCGCCGCAGCCGCGCGTGGACGCAGCTCCGCGCGCACGGCCATCCAATCCACGCCGTTGAACGTCGTGTCGAAGTGCCGCTCGTAGATGAGCTGCCACGCCGTGTCGAACGTCGCGAGCGCGAGCGGTGCGTGCTGCCCGGTGTCGCGTTGAGCGCTGCTGTCATCCGCCGGCCGCTGTTGCGTGACGTGCGCGCTGTCCGGGGATGTGGTGGCGGACGCGGGAGTCTGCGCGCCCAGCGGTACGGCGGACGCGGCAAGAGAGCCGAGCGTCCCCACGAGCGTGGCAACGACAAGACGTCTGAGGGACATCGGCGCGGGCGGGCGGGGCATGAAGCGGGTGCGGGTTGGAAAAACCGCCCCGCATGAGCACGGGACGGTAATCTAACGACGCGCATGCCGCCCCAGCGTCATGGGGCGAACGGATGGCCGGCCTCCGACGAGAGGCCGGCCGGATTCAGGATCACCCTCCTCCGCTCGAATTCCCGGCCGGCACGTGGATGTCCACGTCCGCCTGCGGTGCGCTGCGGTGCAAGCCGCCCGCGAAAATGAACCAGGCCAGGATGGCGAGGAGCACCACCACCACGATCGCCCACGCCCAACTGCTGCTTCCGCCCCCGCCCTGAATCTGCGTGTCCGCCATGACTCCTCCCCGAGTGATGGACCTCCGCGCCCGATCGCCCATTGCCCCGCTTCCACCGCACGGTTCCCGCCAGGCTCGGCGCGTGGACTACGCTACTGCGCGCTCCGTGCCACCGTGCACTCGCGCGCGGATACGCGTCGTGGCGTGCGCTCGCACGGCGGGCATGCGTCGTGCTCGGCGCCGGAACGGTGCGACTACAACGGCAGCCGCACGCGCGCGCTCGCGCCGCGACGCCCGGGACGGTTGCCGAGCGCGATCGTCCCGCCGTGCGCTTCGGCAATCTGCCGGCTGAGCGCGAGCCCGATGCCGGAGCCGTTGGGCTTCGTGGTGAAGAAGGGGACGAACAGGCTCGTGGCGTCGGCGACGCCGGGACCTTCATCCTCCACGGCGATCTCGACCCAGCGGCCGTCCACCCGCGCCGTGAGCGACACGGTGCCACCGCTCTCCAGCGATGCATCCACCGCGTTCTGCACCAGGTTGATGAGCAATTGCTCGAGCTGGTCCGCGTCCGCCTGCAGCGTGACGTCGGGGCCGGGGTTCACCACCACCGGGATGCGCTCGTCCAGCCGCGCCACGCGCTGCAGCAGTGCGCGCAGACGCACCGCGCCACGGCTCGGCTTGGGAAGTCTTGCCAGGCGTGCGTACGAGGCCATGAACCGTCCCAGCGCGTCGGAGCGCGTGGCGATTGTGGTGAGCGCCTGGCGCACCTCTCCGCTGCGCGGGCTCTCCGGCATCTCGCGCTCCACGATGCGGCGGACGCTGTGCGCCATCGACTTGATGGGGGCGAGCGAGTTGTTGATTTCGTGGGAGAGGACGCGCACGATCCGCTGCCACGCCTGTTGCTCCTGCTGGCGCAGTGTGAGGCTGATATCGGCGAAGACGAGCAGCGTGTGCGGCAGCCCGTCGCGGCGGAAGTGCGACCGCCTGAGCTCCCACCGCGCCGTGCCGCCGGCAAAGCCGCGCTCCACCATGCGCGGGGTCTCGCCGCGCAGGTAGTCCGCAAAGCCGAGCGACTCCGCGCTCCGGCCGAGCATCCGCTCCGCGCGCTCCCCCACCAACCGCTCCCCCGCCGGATTCACCAGGCGCAGTTGCTCATCGCGGTCGAAGGCGTAGATCGCGACGTCGATCTCGTTCATCACGCTGGCCAGCAAAGCGCTCGACTCCACGGCCGAGAGCCGCTGCCGCTGCAACGTCTCGCCGAGCGTGTTCACCTCGTGCATCACGAGACCGAGGGCGCTGCTCCGGCTGGTGGCCAGTCCGCGAATGGCGTAGTCCCCCTCGCGCAGCGCGCCGAGCAGGTTGGCGATCACCTGGAGCGGGGAGACGACGCGGTGGTACGCCATGGCCGCGCACACGAGCCAGGTGACGACGATCGCCGTCGCCAGCGTCCAACGCACCTCCAGCGCGTACGGCCACCGCCAGAGCGCGTCCAGCGCGACGAGCGCTGCAGGGAGCGCGCTCACCGTTAGCAGGATGACGATCGAGCGCTCTCCGCTCAGACGGCGGTGCGGTGGTTCGCGGTCACCGGCCATCGTCAGCCCTCATGGCCGGCGCGCCGAGCGCGCGTGCGAGCTCGGGCCTTGCGGCGAAGAGATTGCGCGCCGGGATGTCCCGTGAACTGCGCGCGTGCGTGAAGCACGCGCGTGCGTGGAATGCGCGCGTGCTCAGAGGCCATACTGCTGGATGCGGCGGTACAGCGCGCTCCGGCTCACGCCAAGCTGCTCGGCCGCGCGCTGCACGTTGCCATGGTGCTGCGCGAGCACCTTGCGAATGAACAGCCGCTCGGCGTCTTCCAACGTCATCGCTTCCTCCGCCGCCGCGCCGCCGGCCGCCTGCGACTGCAGCCCCAGGTCGCGCGCCGTGATGGACGTGCCCGAGGCGAGGAGCACCGCGCGCTCCACCGTGTGCGCCAGCTCGCGCACGTTCCCCGGCCAGACGTGGCGCTCCATCTCGCGCATGGCGGTGCCGTCGAAGCTCGTGATGCCCTTGCGGTAGCGTGTCGCGTAGTGCGCCAGGAAGTACTCGGCCAGCGGGGCAATGTCCTCCCGCCGCTCGCGCAGGGGAGGGAGGTGGAGGACGATCGTGTTCAGCCGGAAGAGCAGGTCCTCGCGAAAGGCGCCGCGCGCGATCTCGTCCGCCAGGTTCGCGTTCGTTGCCGAGAGCACGCGGACGTCCACGTGGCGCGTACGCGACGAGCCCACGCGCTGCACCTCTCCCGTCTGCAGCACGCGCAGCAACTTGGCCTGCAGCCGCACGCTGGTGTTCGCGATCTCGTCCAGGAAGAGCGTGCCGCTGTCCGCCAGCTCGAAGCATCCGATGCGATCGCTCTTCGCATCGGTGAACGCGCCCTTCACGTGGCCGAAGAACTCGCTCTCCGCCAGCCCCTCGGAGAGCCCGCCGACGTTCACCGCGACGAGCGGTTTGTCCGCGCGGTTGGACGCCGCGTGGAGCCACTGCGCCACGACTTCTTTCCCCGTCCCGTGCTCGCCGGTGATGAGCACGTTCGCATCGGACGGCGCCACGCGCTCCATCATCTCCAAGATCGGCTGCATCTGGGGGCCGCGCGCCACGAGCGTGGGAAGTCCGCGCCGGTTGAGGCGGGCATTCTCCGCCTCCAGTCGCTGCGTGCGGCGGAGGGCGCGTCCCAATTCGATCTGCACGCGGAGCACGGAGAGCAGCCGGTCGTCGTCCCACGGCTTCTCGATGTAATCCTTGGCGCCACGGCGCATGGCGTCCACCGCGCCGGCGATGCTTCCCCACGCGGTCATCGCGATCACCGGAAGCGTGCCGTCCACGCCGCGCAGCCGCTCGATGAGCTCCATCCCCTCGCGTCCGGAGGTGGTGTCGCGCGAGTAGTTGAGGTCGACGAGCGCCGCGTCCAACTCGTGCGCCTCCGCGGCGGCCACGGCGTCAGCCACCGTCTGCGCACCTATTACCTCGTACCCCACCTCAGAGGTGAGCAGCCGGATGGCTTCGATCACGTCGCCCTGGTCGTCGGCCACCAGGATGCGGGCCGCCGGCGCGGGCGGCGAGCTGTTCGCGGCGCGGGACATGGGTCCGGTGGCCTCTGAGTGCGGGTGGAGGGGACCTGGCGCGGAGCGCGGGCTACGCTCTAATCAGGCAGCGCAACGGCGCGCCGACAAGAGCGGGGAAGGACCCGCGACGCGGCAGGCGGGGTACATGCAACGCGCCTGTGGCATGCTGCGTAATGTCTGCATCCAGCAGGACACGTATTACCACATGGGATCGGAGACTGTATGCGCATCGCGTATTCTGGTCGTGTGTTGTCCCTCATGGCGGCTGCCGCGCTCCTCGCCGCCGCTCCCGCGGTGGCCCAGGGCGGCCCCCGCGACCCCCAGCAGATGCGGGAAATGATGGTGTCCCGCCTGAAAGATTCGCTCGCCCTCACCCCCGAGCAGGTGCAGCAGGTGGACAAGATCGTGGAGAAGGAAGTCGCCACCATGGGCAAGATTCGCGATGAGGCACGCGCAAGCCAGGATCCCGACGCACGCCAGGCGGCGTTCGCCAAGATGCGCGACGCGCGGGAGAGCGCGGACAAGGAAATCGAGAAGGTGCTGACGCCGGAGCAGGTGACGAAGTTCCACGCCATGCGCGCAGCCGAGCAGGAGCGGCGCTCGCAGCGGGGCGGTCCGCCCGGGCGGTGATCGACGGCGCGCGGCAGGGTGGCATCCTTGCCGCGCGCCAGGTTGTCCAACGGGAGGTCTGCGTGGTATGGTCGGGGTGCGGCGACGCGGCCGGAGATTCTCTCGTCTGCCAGAGGAAGAACGATGGACGCTTCCGGTCCGGATAGGACTGATACCCCTGGTGGTCCCCCAGCGTGGCCGGCCGCGCGGGGGGAGGGGGCGGGGGAGGGTAGCGCACACGGGGGACTCGCGCTGAGCGGGGGGGACACGCCCGGTGGTATCCCCGGCAGCACCTCCGGTGCCGATACGCCCGGTGGCGATACCCCCGGCGGTGGCGCCGCACCGCCCCCCGCCGGCAGCGCGCGCGAAGCGGCGGAGCGCGCCTCGCTCCAGCGCGCGCTCGGCGAGCAGTACGTGGTGTGGCGGCTGATCGGGCGCGGGGGGATGAGCGCGGTCTATCTGGTGCGCGACCGGCAGCTCGGGCGGCTCGTGGCGGTGAAGATGCTCCCCGCCGCCGGCGCCTTTGCCGACCACCGCAGCCGCTTCCGCGCGGAGGCGCGGCTCACCGCCGGGATGGTGCATCCGAACATCGTCCCCGTGCACGCGATCGGCGAGACCGACGCGCTCATGTGGTTCACCATGGACTTCGTGCGCGGGGAGTCGCTCGCCGAACGGATCGCGCGCGCAGGGCGCGTGCAGGTGCGCGAGGCAACGCGCATCCTCATCGACCTGGCGCGTGCGCTCGAGTACGCGCACCGGCGCGGTGTGATCCACCGCGATCTCAAGCCGGAGAACATCCTGCTCGACGCAGAGAGCTCGCGTGCGCTGGTGAGCGACTTCGGGATCGCCACGATCAGCGGGGGCGACTCCGGGTGGAATGGCGCGTGGGCGGTGGCGGGCACGCCGATGTTCATGTCTCCCGAGCAGATCACCGGCGACGTGTACGTGGACGCCCGGAGTGACATCTACTCGCTGGGCGTGGTGGCGTATCTCATGCTCAGCGGCGAGACGCCGTTCAAGGCGTCGGGGCCGCAGCACGTGGCCAAGCAGCATCTCCTGCACGATCCCGAGGAGCTGTGCGATCTGGTCCCCGCCGTCCCCATCCGGCTGTCGCGCATCGTGCACCGATGTCTGGAGAAGGGGCGGAACGACCGCTGGCACTCGGCCACCGCCTTGCGCGAGGCGCTCGAGGAGCGCATCTGGACTGCGGAGGTGCCTCCGCGACGCGCACGCTGGGCGCGCGCCATCGCGCGTCACATCCCGCTCCTGCGGCGGCACCCCAGGCGGAGAGCGTCGGACGATCGGCGCGCGGGCGAGGGGGGGAGCACCGAACGAGAGAACTAGCGGCGCTCGCGCCGCGCGCGCATGCCGATCTTCAAGAAATCGGATCCATCCACCGAGTGCGAGGCGTGCGACGTGCGCTTCGACCTGATGCACGGCGGCGTGTGCGAGCGATGCCGCCGCGTGCTCTGCTATCGGCACCTGCACGGCTCGTGGGTGCAGCGGCTGCGCGTGGATCTGGGGCGGCCGGCAGTGTGCGTGCAGTGCCGGCGGGAAGGGTGAGCACACGATCCTGCAATGGACGAGAGTGAATTGCGCGGTGCTGTTCGTCGTCGGGCGGTTGCACCGTGCTGACGATGAAGCAAGGGCTTTCGCTGGCAGATGCCGACCCTCGAGAGCATGCCCGCCCTGACTAGCACAATCGGATGCGTGGGGGTGCATCGCGCTGACTGCGCGTGTTTGCGCGTCGCCATCGTGTGTCTCCTCGGGGCGATCGTCGCCGCATGCGGCGAGAGCAGGTCCGCTGCGCGTCCCGCCTTCAGCCAGCGTGACAGCGCGGGCATCACGATCGCTGAGAGCGCCACGCCGGAGTGGACGGCGCCCGCGCAGGGTTGGCACCTTGCCGACACCGCCGAGTGGGTGATCGGCGCGCAGGGGCTCGGACAGGGCAACACCGATCAGGTCCCACTGTCGAGAGTCGTGTCGGTCATCGTGCTCCCCGGCGGTCGTGTGCTTCTGGGCAACGACGGGTCTCAGCAACTGCTACTCTACGACAGCCTCGGCCGCCTCGAGCGCACGTTGAGCGGGCCAGGGGATGGACCGGGTGAGCTCCGTGTCATCCGGACGGTGTTCCCGTGTCGCGGAGACACCATTGTCGTGCAACAGGTGTACTCCCTCGATGTGTTCGATGTGAAGCAAGGCTTCGTGCGGCGGCTCTCCACACACGATGGCCGGCCAGCGTCGGTGCGAGCGGCCGCGCCCGATTGCCGCCGTTTCGTGCGGAGCGGAGCCGTGCGGTTGCCTCCTCCGGGTGAGCATGGCGCGTTGCTTCAGACCGTGATGTGGGTAGACACCGCGTTCACTGTTCTGGATACCGTTGCCGTCGACTCCGTGCCGGGCGTCTTCACCGTCGTCAATCAGGAGACGGCGAACGATGAGCTGTATCCGAAAGTGCCACCCTGGACGGCTGACGTTCCGCTCATAGCGGCAGACACCTTCGTGGTGCGAGGGCATGCCATTCGTCCGGAGTTGCAATGGCTGTGGCCAGACGGTCGAATACAGCGGATCGTCCGTTGGCGTCAGCTACCCGTGCCAGTCACGAATCATGATCGCGCCCTGTACACCGAGAAACGACGCTTCTGGCTCGCGCACGCGGGAAGCAATCCAGTCGCCCGATCCATGCTACCGGACCTCGACGACTGGCACGACGTGCCGAGGATCAAGCCGTTCTTCGACAAGATTCGCGTGGACGACGAGGGCGACGTGTGGGTGCTCAAGAACTCTCTTACTCAGCAGCTCTACGAGCACTTCCCCCCGGTGGAGCCCGAACCGCCGGAACGTTGGATGATCTTCACTCCATCGGGCCGCTGGCTGGGTGAGCTGGAGATGCCGGAGCGCTTCCAGTTGCACGCCGTCACAAGTGCACGCGTCTACGGTGTGGCGAAGGACTCGCTCGATGTGGAGACGGTCCGCGCCTACCGCATTCTCAAGTAAAGTACGCGAACGCCGCAGTGAGAGCGCGCCATGCCTGACGGGTGGTGGGCGAAGGGTTGCTTGCGCAACAGCGTTCCAGCTCCCTCTCGCCTTACCTCTCCACGATCGAGCGCCTGCCGACAGGTGCGCGTCCCCGTCCACGCCTCACGGCGGCTCGCGCGGTTCGTTCGGCTCGGCGGCTCGATCCGGTGATGCCCGCGCAGCCCACGCATCCAGGTACGCGCCGAAATCGTTCGCCGATTCGAACGTCCGCTTGTCGCGCGTCGTGAGGTCTTCGACGACCACGCGCAGCGTGCGCCCGTCGCCCGTGCCGCCGGTGTGCACGTGGAGCACGAAGTACCCCACGCGGCCGGCGTCGCCCGGAACCATCGCGGGATCGTGCGTCACCGGCGCTTCGCCTGGCGCGATACACCCGATCCGATTCCGGAGCCCACGGGGGGCACGGCGCGGAAGCCGGTCGTCCCTGCCACGTTACTACACAGAGATTCGGCCGTGGTGTGCCGCGCGACGTTGTCGACGCGAACGAGCGTGCCTGAGCCGTCTCCGATGTGGGTGCTTCCGAAGTCATCGCTCAGCACCACTTGCATCACGCTGTCGTGACTGCTCGTCGTCGCGGTCAGGGTTATGGTGCCCGCGCTGCCGCCGGGGAAGAAGACCTGAACCGTGTCCTTGAACGGGCCCTTCGCGATGAAGCGGATCCCGCCGGCTACGGGAGTCACCGGCGCTGTGACGGGAGCGTCGACGAGATCGACGAACGTACCATTGCCGACGGCATCGTGCTGCTCGCAGAAGAACGCGTGGACCTGCGCCCCCGAGATCTCCAGGCGCCCGAGTCCCACTCCCGGCGGGAAGCCGATGGCCCGCAGGAAGAACCCTGTTCCGTCCCAGGTGCCCGTGGGCAGCTCGGAGGAGCCGCCGCCACGATCCAGCGAGACGTTACCGCACAGGTCGGCGATCGACGTCGTGGTGCCCGGGATGACCAGGCACGCGCTGGCATTGATGGTCGCGGGACCGCTGGCGGTCACCACCGTGGTGAAGAATCCCTGTTGCACCCCGCCGCCCGCTCCGGTGAAGCCCTTTGGCGTGCCGATGGTGGCGCCCGTGGCCGACACGGTGACGGCGAAATCCGCCGGGAGGGCCGGGGGGCTGCTGCCGATCAACACACCCCACACGATGTCGAGCGAGGTGCCCCGATTCGTGGGCAGAGGATCAGCCAGCGACACGTGATCCGCCACGACGCGCCCGCAGAGACCGGCGATCACACTCGAGCGGTCCAATGACTGTGCCGGGGTGTCGACACCGAACTCGTGAGCGACGCTCTGCCAGAACAGCACGTTGACGAGGGCCTGCACGCTCCGCCGGGAGCGGCACTCGGCGTTGTTGCCATCGATGGCGTGCCGGAGCTCCGGCGCAGCGGCTGCGGCTGCCTGAGCCTGCTCGGCGGACAGGGCGGCGGGAAGCGGCAAGAATGTCCCGTGACCGCTTGCCAGCAGGACCGTGACGTCACCGGTCAGATACCCGATGGCTTCGAACCTCCAGAGGTCGTAGTCACCCACCGCAACGAGCAGCTCTGCGTCGGTCCCTGCGTTCTGGAGCTCCGGCAGGATCACCTGCGCGAACCAGTCCTGGAGGATCGGGAGTGATTCCGGGATGCCCTGTTCCGGGACTCCGCCGAGCGCAGCGAGCCGATTCAGGAAGAGCGCGTTCACCGGATCGGTGAATTCCGTCTGCTCGACCGCCAGCGCCAGCGCTTGCAGGTCGGCGGTGGTGCCGAACACGAAGGACGCGCCGCTGAAGTGTGTGAGCATCGTAACGGCCGTGCCGGCGCTGTCGAAGAGCGGGGTGAGGCTGAGCGAGTCGCCATCACCTTCGAAGGTGAGTGCCGCGAGCTGGAGCCCGGCCGGCGCGCTGGCAAGCGTGGCGGATAGCTCCACGGCATGCGCGAAGTGGAGTCCTGAGGGCTCGAGGGCGACGCCGCCGGCAAATCCGCCGCTCACCGGGAGGTTGGCTTGGGCGCTCACCGGCGTGAGTGTGATCCGCACCGGAGACTCGAGCGCGCCGGCGGGAACCGTCAGCGTGTACCTGATGCCGGTCGACGTGGTGGTGGTGAGCACCCCGCCGGCGGCCCCGATGGAGTCGTTCACGGCGTGCCGGACATCGAGCGTGAGATTGCCGCCACCCCCGCCCGGCGGCCCGTCCGGGCTTGCGCTGTCACCGCACGAGGCAGCAGTCGCCAGCGCCGTACCGAGGGCGAGCACGTAGAAGGCGCGGACGATGTGGCGAGCGAGTCGAGGGGTGCGCATGATGAGTTCTCCGCGTGTCATCGGGGCGGTGGGACGCCGGCAGTAGAGCGCGCCGCGCATCGGGTAGCGCTGGCGACGTGAGCAGTGCGGCGGTAGGTTAGGCGGCCGGCGCCAAACGCCCGTCAAACGGGGCGTCAAACGCTTGGCGCACCGCAGCCTGCGAGTCGTCATGCTCTCGCTCACAGCACTCGGCGCGTTGGAGCTCCGAGACGGCGGCACCGTGCTGCTCGCCGGACGGCGAAAGCCGCTCGCCCTCCTCGCCTATCTGCTCCGTTGCGCGGGCGGAGCGGCCACGCGCGATGAGCTCGCCACGCTCCTCTGGGAGCGGAGCGGCGACGTGCTTGCGCGACAGTCCTTCCGCCAGACCCTCTCCGATCTCCGCGGCGCCGTGGGCGCGGCGCTGGTCGCGGACGGTAACCGGATCCGCGCTGCGCAGGAGCTCTTTTCGTTCGACGTGGCGGAGTTCGAGAGAGACATCTCCGCGGGCCGCTACGCCCAGGCGATCGCGCGCTGGAAGGCGGAGGGGACGTTCCTCGCCGGGCTCGAGGACGTTGGCGGCGAATCGTGGCGCTCGTGGATCGAGCGTGAACGTGCCTCGCTCTCGCGGCAGTTGGCGTTTGCGTTCGAGCGGGTGATCGACGCGCATCGATCGCGCGCCGAGTGGCGGCTTGCTGCGGAGGTGGCGGACCAGTGGCGCCGCGTGCTCCCGGGCGACGAGCGCGCGTGGATCCAGCTCGTGAGCGCGCTCCGCGCCTCGGGGCAGATCGCGACCGCCAGTGCCCGGCACGCCGACGGGATGGCCATGCTGCGCGAGGAACGCGGCACCGAGCCGTCGGCGGCATTCACGCGGCTCGGTGCGTCGCTCACGCGAGAAGCGCCGGGCGAATCTCCCGGCGCTCGGGCGCTCATGTCCCCAGAAATGGTTGGCCGGGAGGAGCTGTTCGAGACGCTCACCGCGCTCTGGAGAAGCGCATCAGGCGGCGGCGCGTGCGTCGCGCTGATCGAGGGGGACGAGGGAGCGGGGAAGACGCGGCTCTGTCAGGAGCTCGTGCGATTCGCAAGCGGAAGGCGGCCACCTGCGCTGATCATTGCCGCGCGTGCCTTCACCGCGGAACACGATCGGGCGTTCGCCACCATTCGTCCCATCATCTCCCGCCTGGCCGATGCGCCGGGACTGGCCGCGGTCGCGCCGGAAGTGCTTGCCGATCTTGCACGGATCGCCCCGGAGCTGCGCGAGCGATTCCGTTCGCTCCCCACGCCCGGGACGAGCGCCGATCCGGAATCCCATCTGGCCCGCGCACTCGCCGACGTGGCCGCC
Organism: Gemmatimonadaceae bacterium; assembly: GCA_035701265.1. Lineage (GTDB taxonomy): Bacteria > Gemmatimonadota > Gemmatimonadetes > Gemmatimonadales > Gemmatimonadaceae > DASSNU01. The sequence goes on from DASSNU010000017.1 coordinate 115,195, forward strand.
GAGATCCCGGTGCTGCTCGTGATCGACGACGCGCCGGATGCGGACCCGGCGAGCGCGGCGGTGATTGCTGCCCTCGTACGCCGGCCGGCCCCCCGCACCGTGCTCCTCCTCACCGGGCGGAGCGACGCGTGGCGCGCATCGGCGATCGTCGATGACCTGCGCCGTCCCGCCGATGCCGGCGTGAAGCGGCTCGGACTGCCACCACTTACCGTGGACGACACGCGCGCGCTGATCGCGTCGATGGCTCCGTTCGATGGCGCGAGCGCGACGATGCTCGCCCATCGCCTGCACGCCGCCACCGGTGGAAACGCGGGCCACGTCGTGGCGCTCGCGTTCCACCTCGCCGAGCGCGGCGTTCTGGCACCGGACGCATCCGGAGTCTGGCATCTCACCTCGTCATCCGGCGAGTTGCTGCTGGACGTGCCCGCCTCGATGCGCGAGGAGATCATGCAACGCCTCGAGCGTTTGGGACCGGACGCGCAACATCTCATCCGCGTTGCGGCCGTCATTGGCCCACGAGTGAGCGCACCTGTGCTCGAATCGGTCGCGCGGCTCTCGCCCGCGGCATTCCAGGGTGCGTTGGGCGAGGCGCTGATGGCGCGACTGCTCCGCGCGGCGCCAGGCGCAGCCGAGCAGTACGAATTCACGAGCGAGCTGTGGCGGCAGACTACGTACGAGCTCATCGCTCCGAGCGAGCGACGCGCGTTGCACGGCCGCGCGGTCGCGGTGTTGCGGTCAGCGCGCCGGACGCCGGGTGAGTTTGCGGACCTGCTGTCGCATCATTCTCGATTGGCGGGACGGGACCGCCGTGTCATACGACGCCGGGTGGCTCTCGGTACGGTGGTGGTCGCTGCAGCGATGCTCGTGCTGGGCAGTCTCCTGCGCTCCCATGCCGCGCCCACAACGACAGAGGTCCTGCTGGCCAGCGTACGGAATCTCTCTGGCGACACCATCTTCGACCTGACGCTCGCGACGGCGGCGACGGTGGCGCTCGAGCAATCGCGCCAGGTGCAGGTGGTTCCTCGCGCGCAGATCGCCGGTGCGCTTGCCCGCATGCGCCGCTCGGCGACCGCGGTGACGCTCGACGAGCCGCTGGCGCGTGAGGTCGCGGAACGCGAAGGCGTGCCGGTGGTGCTCGCGCTCGCCATCGCGAGACTCGACAGCACGTTCGATCTCTCCGTGCGCCTCGTGGAACCGCGATCGGGGCGCGACCTCTACGCCGATCGCGAGCGAGTGCGCGGCCGCGATGCAGTGCTCGGGGCGCTCGACCGGCTGTTGTCGCGCGCGCGGCATGCGATGGGCGAGTCACGCCGGTCCATTGCCGCGACCAGCGCCTCGCTCCCGCGCGTGACCACGTCCTCGCTGGACGCCCTCCGCGCCTACGCCGATGGGCAGCGTGCATGGGCCGCCGGAGAATGGGGCGCCGCCCACGGCGATTGGACGCGCGCCGTGTTGCTGGACTCCGGGTTCGCCATGGCACTCTCGGCGCTCGCCGACTACGACTACGTGGCCGACAACAATCGGGTGACCGGGGATCGTGATCTTGCCCGCGCGCTTGCCCATCTCGATCGACTGACGGCGCGCGAGCAACTCGCGCTCCAGGCCAAGGCCGCGAGCTATCGTGGCTCGACCGACGACGCGCTGCACCTGTACGGTCTCCTTGCCGAGCGGTATCCGACGCACGACACGTGGTACAGCTACGGCACGCAGCTCCTGCAGGCGCGCCGCTGCGGCGAGGCCATTCCCGCGTTGGAGCACGCTGTCGCCTTCGACGCGCACGACGCGCGGCCGTGGATCAACATCGCGACGTGTGAACAGTTCCAGCTCGATTTTCAGCGCGCCGTCGCCGCGTACGGGCGCGCGCAGGCGATCGATTCCTCAATCCTCGACCGCGGCAACATCAATCACGAGTTCGGCGTCGCGCTCATGCGCCTCGGGCTCCTCGACTCGGCCCAGGCAGTGTTCGCGCGAATGGTGGCGGACCCGGACCCCGCCGCGCAGGCGCTCGGACGCCGGTCGGTGGCCTACCTGCTCATGCTCCGCGGCCAGTACCGAGCTGCCGCTGTGCAATTGGATTCCGCCGTCGCGCTCGACATCGATGTCGGGGCCCGGCTGTCCGCGTTCCGGAACGAGATCATCCTCGCGCAGGCCATGCTGAGCGCGGACGACACCGTGCGTGCCCGCCGCGCACTCGATGGCGCGTGGCACCTCGTGCCCACGCTCTCCCTGGAGCCGGCATTCGCCATGTTTGCCGGTATGGAGTTCGCGCGCGCGGGCGACCGGGAGCGTGCGATGCAGATGCTGGACACCATGCGAGCACATGCCGAACGCGCATCGGTGGACGACCGGACGCTCGTGGCGCTGCTCAGCGCACAGCTCCAACTTCAGGAGGGGCACGCCCGCGCGGCGCGCTCCACGCTCGAGCAGGCGGAAGACACCGTGCGCGATGGTCGCCGTCTCGCGCTGCTCACGGACACGTACGTCGCGCTGGGCTTCCCCGACTCGGCGCTGGGCGCGGCAACGCGGCTCGTGCGTGATGTCCAGTTGGGGGACGAGCAGCAGGATGGGTGGATGCGCGCGTCATTGCGCATCGCCCGGCTCGCGTTGCAGATGGGAGACACCGCTCGCGCACTGCGCGCGTACCGCGAGTACGTGGCCCGGTGGGTGAACGGGGATGCGGATCTACCGGAGCTGGTCGCGGCGCGCCGCGAGTTGGGGCGACTCGCTCCCCCCCTCAGCTCTCCACGATCCAGCCGTCCCGGAGCTGGATGATCCGGTTGCCATAGCCGGCGTTCGTCTCGGAGTGGGTGACCTGGATGATCGTCGTCCCCTCACGGTTGAGCTGCTGGAACAGCTCCATGATCTCGCGCCCCTGATCGGAGTGGAGATTCCCCGTGGGCTCGTCCGCCAGGATGAGCGACGGCTTGGCGATCACCGCGCGCGCCACCCCCACGAGCTGCTGCTGCCCTCCCGAGAGCTGGCGCGGAAAGAGATCCTTCTTGGCCACGATCCCGAATCGGTCCAGCGTGTCCGCCACGATCGCTTCGCGCTCGCTCCTGGGCACGTTGCGGTACGAGAGGGGGATGTCCAGGTTCTCGGCCACCGTCAGGTCGTCGATCAGATGGTACTGCTGAAAGACGAACCCGATGTGCTGCTTGTTGAGGGCAATGCGGTCGCGTGGCGCCATGCGGTGTACCGCGTGGCCGTGGAACTCGAACTCTCCCGTCCACGCGTTGTCGAGCATGCCGAGCACGCTGAGCAGCGTGGACTTCCCCGCGCCCGACGGCCCCATGATCGAGATGAACTCCCCCGGCTTCACCTCGAACGCGATGCGGCGGAGCACGAACGTCTTGCCCGCGGGGGTCTCGAAGACTTTCTCGAGCCCCCGCATGGCAATGAGCGGCATCCCCGGCGCGAGCCCACTCCCGGGACGCGGGGCGCCGCGCAGGGAGACCGTGGACGCGCCGGACGAACGGCGGAAAAAGGACATCAGCTGATCTGGAATCCTGCCTGACGGAGCTCCGCGGCGTCGTGCGCCTTCTGCTGCGCCGTCTCCTCCTGCACCACACGTCCGTCGAACAGGTGAATGCTGCGCTCGGCGGTCCGCGCGTAGCGCGGGTCGTGCGTCACCATGATGATCGTCGCGCCCTGCTGGTGCAGCCCGCGCAGCAGCTCCATTACCGCCTCGCCGTTCGTGGAGTCGAGGTTTCCGGTCGGCTCGTCGGCGAGGAGGATGAGCGGGTCACCAGCCACCGCACGCGCCACGGCCACGCGCTGCTGCTGACCGCCGGAGAGCTGCGACGGATAGTGCTTCATGCGGTGCGACATCCCGACCTTCTCCAGCGCTTCCTGCACGCGCCGCCGCCGCTCCGCCGAATCCATGCCGCGGTACGTGAGCGGGAGCTCGACGTTCTCGTACACGTTCAGGTCGCCGATCAGGTTGAACGCCTGGAAGATGAACCCGATCTGGCGGTTGCGCACGCGCGCACGATCCGCCGCCGAGAGGTTCGCCACCGCCTCGCCGCCCAGGGTGTATTCGCCGCCCGTGGGCGTGTCGAGCAGCCCCAGGATCGAGAGCAACGTCGTCTTGCCGCACCCTGACGGCCCAGCGATCGAGACATATTCCCCCTGCTTCACGTCGAGGTGGATTTCGGAGAGCGCGTGCGTCTCCACCTCATCGGTGTAGAACACCTTGCTGATACCGTCGAGGAGAATGAGCGTCTCGCGGCCGTCCGTGCTCCCGGCCGACGCCGAGGAATACGCGGTGGACGGACTCTGGCTGGAAGACTGGGAGGCCATGCGGCACCTGTGGGTTGTGGTGGCTGTGCGACTGCGAGCGGAGAAGGCTATTTCAGGCGAACACGGTCGTTGTCGTCCCACTGAGACATGTCGGAGAGGATGACGCGGTCTCCCACGTTGAGTCCCTGCTCCACGACGATCGTCGTCACGGAGCTCCGTCCGAGCTTCACGTTCACGCGCGTGGCCGTCTTGCCATCAGGATCGAGCTTGAAAAGTCCCACCGTGCTCTCCGCCTGTCCGTAGGCCGGACGTCCCACGTAGAGCACGTTCTCCAGCCGCTCGATCTCGATCGTCCCGTCCACGCTCAGGTCGGGGCGGGCGCCCTTGGGGAGCTCGCCATCCAGTGAGACATCGATACCCACCGTACCGTTTACCGAGGCCGGGTCCATCCGGGAGACGTGCCCCTGGATGATCCCGTTGCGCGTGTCGATCGATGCGGTCTGGCCGATGGCGATGTCCTTGGCCTGCGTCTCCGGAATGCGCAGCACGGCCTTGAGCTTCCCGGGTTGCGCGACCGTGGCGAGCTGCTGCCCGGGGTTCACCCATTCGCCCAGCTGGAGATCCATCTGCTGCAGCACCCCGGAATCGCCGGCCACCACGTTCATCGACGCGATGCGGTCCTGGTTGAACTTCAGGATGTCGCGCAGCCGTTGCACGTTCGCTTCCGCCAACTGGACCTGCGGGTCCATGGACTCTTCGAGACTCGCGAGCTGCTGCTTCAACGAGGCGGCCAGGTCGGCGGCGTTCTGCACTTCGATCTCGGACGCGAGCTTCTTCTCCCCCAGCGCCTTTTTCATTTCGGCATCGCGCTGCGCCTGCGCGTACTGCTGCTGGAGACTCAGCCGCTGCGACTGCAGGTTGGTCTTGAGCGTGACCAGATTCGCCTCGGCCGTGGTGAGCTGGCTCTGCGCCTGGAGCGCCTGCAGCTGCACGTCCGGGTTGCTGAGAGTGAGGATCTTCGTGCTGGGCGACACGCGCGATCCCACCAGCGAGGGATCGAGCTGCTCCACGCGTCCCGCCGTGACCGCGGTGATGAGGCGAATGTGCTCGGGGACGAGCGTCCCCGGGCCGCGCACCTGGAGCACCATCTCGCCACGGCGCACGCTGTCGATGAGCAGCGTGGCCGCGTCCACACTGGGCGGTGCAGGCTCAAGCCTGGTGAGCGCCATCGTGATGAGGGCGATGGCCACGACGGCGCCGCCGGCGTAGAAGTATTTGCGGCGCTTCGGCTTTGGCGCGCGCGCGATGTCCACGTTCCACTCTCCTCGAGTCCGGGGGCTGGCCGGCAGGGCAAGGCGCTCGCTCGGCTCCGGCCCGGCATTGTCTCGTACTGCTGGCCAGGTTACTCCAGGGCCAGGAGCGTGCCAGGCGTGTCCTGCTGTAACCTGTTGTTATACCGTTACTTATGGCTGCCCTGAGCGGTTCCCGGCACGCGCCGATGTCCGCTCGTGGGACGGCGTGTCGCGAAAACGCGCATGATCGTCATTCTGGATGGCGACGGCGCCGCTCCGCGACCATGGGACAGTGAGCGTTACGTTGTAAGATACAAGCGTTTCCGGTAGATGGCTGGCCTGTCGCGCCGAGCGGGAAGGGCTGGACCAGGCGGACGCTGTCCCTACCCGCGCGAATGTCGACGGCCCTCACTACGAGCGGTGAGGCGATGGAGATTCGCCCCCGCCACGTGCCTCCTCCCGTTCCCGTGCGCTTCTTCCTTCCATCGGACTCTCCCTCGGGTCGGAGCGAGCGCTGCCGGTGGCGCCGGCGCGCTGCGACGATGCTGGCGATCGTCGCTCTGGTTCCCGCGCGCGGCGCGGCGCAGAGCGGGGCTGCGCCGCACGCTCCCGCTGACTCCGCCGGTGTGCGTGTGTGCGCGGGGGGAGACGTGTCCCTCGGCTCGAACCTGCCGCTCCCCGAGCCGCCTCCGGCCACGCGCGATGCGCACCGCCGGCCCACTCTGGAGCGCGGGGCGCACAGGAGGCCGGCGCGTCAGCGCACGCCGCCGCGCGCTCCGCGCGACACGGCGATCGACTCCATCCCCGATCCCGACTCGCTCCTCGCGCCCCTCCTGCCGCTGGTGGCCGATGCTGATCTCCTGCTCGTGAACGTCGAGGGCGCGATCGGCGACGGGCCAGCCACGCACCAGAAGTGCCGATCGGGATCGGAGTTCTGCTACGCCTTCCGCCAGCCGGTGGCGGCCGCGATGGCGCTGCGTCGGCTTCTCCCCACCGGGATCGTGGCGGGGAACGTGGCCAACAACCACGCGCACGATGCGGGGGACGACGGCTTCGCGCGCACGCTCGATCTCCTCGCGCGCGCGGGCGTGGCGGTGACGGGGGCGGACACCATGCCCACGCTGATCGTCACACCCGCGGGTGACAGCGTGGCCCTCCTGGGCTTCAGCACGTCGGCCGGCCCCGATCCGCGCGACCTGGCGGCGGTGCGCCGGCACGTGGCCCGGGCGGCCGCGCTCACTCCGTTCGTGATCGTCACGATGCACATGGGGGCGGAGGGGGTGGCCGCGCAGCGCACGAGCGATACCACGGAGACGTACCTCGGCGTGGATCGCGGCAACGTGGTGGCGTTCGCCCACGCGGCGGTGGATGCCGGCGCGCGGCTGGTGGTGGGACATGGCCCGCACGTGGTGCGCGCCTTCGAGTGGCGCGACGGCGCGCTCATCGCGTACTCGCTGGGGAATCTGGTGACGTACGGCGCCTTCAACATGGAGCCGCCACTCAACCGCGGCGTGCTGGCGTGCGTGACCATCGATGCACGAGGGGCGCTGCGCGACCCCGTGCTTCGCGCCACGTATCAGGGCGTGGCCGGGCGCGTCCGGGCGGACCCGGCCGCACGTGCGGTGGCGCTCGCCGATTCGCTCAGCCGGCTGGACTTCCCGCTCACCGGCGCGCGGTTCATCACCGAGACACGGATACTTCCCGCAGCGATCGTTGGGGAGAGCGCGGCGACATACGACAGCGCCGCGAGGGATGACAGCGCGGCGCGATACGACAGCACCGCGCGACGCGACAGCACGGCGAAGCGCGACAGCACGGCGAAGCGCGACAGCACCGCGCCGGTGCGGCGGCGTCAGCCGGAGTGATCCGCGGCGAGCGTGCTGTCGGTGACCAGTCGACGGACGCCGCGCCAGGGCTTGATGCGCGGTGCGGGGGGACGGTCCAGCTCGCTCTCGATCACCTTGCCAGCCGCGCTGCTGGCGTGAATGAAGCGGCCGTTCCCGATGTAGATGCCCACGTGACTCACCCGCCCTCGCCCGAAGGTGAGAATGTCGCCGGGGAGGAGCCGCGTGGTATCGCGCGCCACTTTCACGCCGGCTTTCGCTTGCTGCGCCGCCGTGCGTGGCAGCTCGAGATGGAGCGCGTTGGAGATGTAGCGCAGCAGACCGCTGCAGTCGAAGCCGCGTTCGGGTGAGCTGCCGCCGTACACGTACCGGCGCCCCAGTTGCGCGCGGGCGAGCGCGACGAGCGAGTCGCGCATCGCACGCGCGCTGGCGCTGAAGATCGCGAGCGAGTGGGCGGTGCCGGCCTGCGCGCTATCGGCGGAAGCGGCCGCCGCGACGATGGGGACGATCGGGCGCTGTGCTGCGGTCGTCGCGGGGACGACAACGGCGCCCATGAGCAGTGCCAGCGGCAGCCAGCGAGACAGGCGGCGCTCCGTGTCCGATCGGATGGCGATCATTCGAGGGGCTCAGAGGGTCCGTCAGTGGACGAGCGCCGCGCATGCCCTGCAACGCTCCCCGCCAGCCGGCGCCGCCTGCGGCCGGAGACGTTCCACGCTCCCGCAACAGGCGGCGCCGCGCCCATGCTAACGGCCCGCCGCGTCTCGGTCAACCGCACGCGGCGCGCCGCGTGCCGGCACGCTCACGGCGCGCCCGGTGCGTCGCGCCCTGCGTCGCGATCCACGTCCCTGTCGAGCACGCGCCGCCGCACCACCACTTCCTCCACCACGTGCCCGGCATCCTGCGGGCGCTCGCGCGCCGGATAGCGCACCTCGCGCTCTTCGGAGCTCTCGGTCACACGGCGCTCGTCCGCCGGGATCGCGCGCCGTTCGACGACTACGTCATCGCGCGCCGCCTCGCGCGCCGCCTCGCGCGCGCCTTCGGTTGCGTCCTTCGCCTTGTGCTCCGCCTCGCGTGCGCGCTCGTCCGCAGCGCGCTCCGCATCGCGACTCCGCTGATCGGCCTCGTGCCGAGCGCGCTCCTGTTCGTCGGCGCGCTGGGCCTCGTGCTCGGCGCGGCGGCGCGCCACGCGGAGCTCCTCGTCGGCGCGACGAATGCGATACTCGGCGCCGTGCTCCACCGCGCGGTCGCCGTACACGTCGGCGTACTGCCGCGCGAAACGGCGTGCGTCCTCATCGCTCACCGGCCCGCGCCCCAGCGACGGGAGCTCCACGTCCGCATCGAAGCGCGCGCCGTCCAGCACCACGCGTTTGGCGTCACGGTCCACCCACGCCGCGCGGATCGGCGCGAGCGAATGGCGATCCGTCCCCTCGAGGTCGATGTCCAGCATCACCACCTCGCCGCGTTCCGTGTCCACGAGCAGGTCATCCACCTCGCCCAGATCGCGCCCGCTCGAGGTGAACACGTGCCACCCGCGGATGTCCGGCTCGCCGTCGCCGATGCGATAGCGCCCCAGCTCGCGCAGCGGCGCGAGGTGTCGCGTTTCCTTGGGATCGGGTCCCACGCCGGCCAGATCGAGCCCGTCGCGCTCGTCCTTCTTCCTCGTCATGCGTCCTCCTCGGCCCACGTGCCGGCCGGTCTCATCAGGTGAGGCGTACCGCCGAAGCAGCCAGCGGCACGGCTCCGGTCTGCAGCGAGTCGGCGGCTGGCGTGGTGGTCGCGCTTCTGCCGCCGGCGAAGATGTACCAGAGAATCAATGCCGCGATGATCAGCGCGACGATGATCCACAGCCACGCGAGTCCGCCGCGCTTTTCCTCGATCCGAATCTGTGCCATGGCGCTCTCCCGAGTCGTACGTCGCTCCGGGTGGAGGCGCGGAGGCGTGCCACGCCGCCGGGGCCGGTGTGGGTGTCCTCTGATGCAAGGGGGGCGCCATCGGCGCGGCGCGGCCCACTTTCTGCCTGCACACCGGGCGTGCCCGTCGATCGCTTCACCAAGCGTCGCGCGCTGGACGTGCTTGCCCAGCGCTTCGGCTTCTCCGCGTTCCGCGAGGGGCAGTGGGAGGCCATCCGCTCCGTGCTGAGCGGGCGTGACACACTGGTCGTCATGCCCACCGGGAGCGGCAAGTCGCTCGCCTACCAACTACCCGCGCTCCTCCTCCCCGGGTTCACCGTGGTGGTGAGCCCGCTCATCGCGCTCATGAAGGACCAGAAGGACAAGCTCACGGCGCAGGGTGTGCGCGCGCTGGCGGTGCACTCGCATCTCTCCGCGGCGGAGACGCGCTCCGCCCACGACGAGATCGCGGAGGGGGGCGGAGACATCCTGTACGTGGCGCCGGAACGATTCAAGGACCGCGAATTCTTCGAGCACCTGCTGGCGCGCGAGGTGAGTCTGCTGGTGGTGGACGAGGCGCACTGCGTGAGCCAGTGGGGGCACGATTTCCGTCCCGACTACCTCACGCTCGGCTCCATCGTCGCGCGCCTCGGTCATCCCACCCTGCTCGCGCTCACCGCGACGGCCACCGCCGAGGTGCGCGCGGACATCGTGCGGCAGCTCGGCATGCGCGATCCGGCGGTGGTGATCACCGGCTTCGCGCGGCCGAATCTGTTTTTCGAGGTGCAGCGGACGGTGAACGTGGGCGCCAAGGATGCGATCGTGCGGGAGACGCTGGCGAACGCGCCGGGGAGCGGCATCGTCTACGCCGCGACCATTCGCGAAGCGGAGCGGCTGCACACCGCCTTACGCGACGACTTCGACGTGGGACTGTACCACGGCCGGATGCCCGGCGCGGAGCGCACCGCGGTGCAGGAGGCGTTCATGGAGGGGCGAGTGCCCGCCATCGTCGCGACCAACGCGTTCGGGCTGGGGATCGACAAGGCGGACATCCGCTACGTGATGCACTATCACTTTCCGGGCTCCATCGAGTCGTACTACCAGGAGGCGGGGCGTGCGGGGCGCGACGGACTTCCTGCCGTGTGCACGCTGCTGTATCGGGTGGAGGACCGGCGGATCCAGTCGTACTTCCTGGGCGGGAAGTACCCGGAAGTGGAGGAGGCCGCGCGCGTGGCGCTCGCGCTCGAGGAGCATCCCATGCGCGTGCCGGTCCCGCTCGATGACGTGGCGAACGCGGCGGGCGTTCCCGCGCGCAAGGCGCGCATCACCTTCCTGCTCCTCAAGCGCCACGGGTTGGTGCGGGAGCATCGCGGCGGGAGCTGGGAGCGGTTGGCGAGCGGGCTCACCGGCGTGGACCTGAGCGCCGATCTCACGTCGTACGAGGAGCGTCGCGCGCGCGACCGCGACAAGCTCCGCGCAATGATCGACTACTGCCAGTCGCTCCGCTGCCGGTCGCGGCAGGTGCTGGAGTACTTCGGCGCCGATGTCGCGCCCGACTGGGCGTGCGGCCACTGCGACATCTGCGTTGCGGCCGGCGTGGCCACGCGCCGGGCGCCACCCAGACGGCCGGCACAGCGTCGTCCCGCCTGATCGCCGTTCCGCCCGCGCGCCGCGCGCGCTTGCAGCACCCGGCAGAGCACGCTATACACCGGGGCATGACTGTCAACGGACTCCTCGACTGGACGTACTTCGGGAATAGCGTGCGCGCCTGGCTCATCGCCGCGGGCGTGCTCGTGGTCACCACCGCCCTGCTCGTGCTCATCAAGCGGCTCGCGGCAGGACGCCTGAGCCGCGTCGCCGAGCGCACGGACACACATCTGGACAATCTGGTGGTGGACCTGGTCGCCCGGACGCGCGTCTTCTTCCTGCTCACGCTCGGCGCGGCGGCGGCGCTCGCGGCGCTCACCGTCACGCCGCGTGCAGCCACGGTGCTGTGGCGCCTGTTCGTGTGCGTGTTCGTGGTGCAGGGGGCGCTGTGGGCCAACGGTGTCGTGCACTTCTGGGTGGCGCGCTACACCGCACGGCGCGATGCGAGCGACGCCGGCAGCGTGATGATGCTGAGCGCGATGGGTGTGGTCATCCGCCTCGTGCTCTGGGCGGTGGCGCTCCTCCTCGTGCTCGACAACTTCGGTGTGGACGTCACGGCGCTCATCGCCGGGCTGGGCGTGGGGGGGATCGCGGTCGCGCTCGCCGTGCAGAACATTCTGGGCGACGCGCTTGGCGCGCTGTCCATCGTGCTGGACAAGCCGTTCATCGTCGGAGACTTCATCGTCGTCGACGACCTGTCCGGGACGGTGGAGTACGTGGGGCTCAAGACGACGCGGCTGCGGAGCATCTCCGGCGAGCAGCTCGTCTTCTCGAACGGCGATCTGCTCAAGAGCCGCATCCGGAACTACAAGCGGATGTTCGAGCGCCGCGTGGTGTTCACCTTCGGCGTGACCTACGGCACCCCGCGTGCAAAGCTGGCGGAGCTTCCGTCCATTGTCCGCCGTCTGGTGGAGGGGCAGAAGGACACGCGCTTCGACCGCGCGCACTTTGCGCGCTACAGCGAGTCGTCGCTGGACTTCGAGGTGGTGTACTACGTGAAGGTGCCCGACTACGGCCGGTACATGGACATCCAGCAGGCGATCAACCTGGCGTTGCTCGACGAGTGCGCATCGCGCGGCATCGAGTTCGCGTATCCCACGCGCACGCTGTACATCGCGCCCCCGGTCGCGGCGGAGCAGGTGGCGGCCGCAGCGCCGTAGCGGCGCGGCGGCCCAGGTACGGGCTGCGGCCCGGGACGTGCACCGGGTGCGGCAGAACGGGTGGCCGGCATCTGCCGAGCGGGGTGCCACGTGCTGCACGGTCGGCATTTCCCCCACGCTGCGTCCGGGGAACGCTTGCTCCGTGAGCACTGTCGGAGTGTTACCAATGGAGCGTTGGGAGCAGGGGCGGTCGAACGGGTGATTTCGGCGCGGTGCGCCGCGCCGCACTGGTCATTCCCTTCCGCGCGGAGCCGGCACATGAACTGGCCCTACATTCACCTTCTCACGAATCATCTCCCGATCATCCTGGGCGCCACGGGTGCGCTGGCGGCCATTCTCGCGCTCATCTGGAATCGTCGCCCGATCTGGCTGTACGCGGCGGCCTCGCTCACCCTCGCGGGGGCGACCATCGGGCCGGTCTTCCTGGTGGGCGACGAAGCCGAGGAGGTGGTGGAAGATTCTCCGGGGATCGACAAGCGAGCGCTGGATCAGCACGAGGAATCGGCGGAAGTGGTCCTGTGGGTGGTACTGGCAATGGGGATCGTGTCGGCGGTGGCGTGGTGGCGCGCAGCGCGGGAACCGCAGCCGCTCTCCGCGAAGGTGCGCACGGCGATCGTCGTGGCCGGCGTGGTGACCGCTGGCGCCGTGACGTACGCGGCATACACCGGCGGACACGTCATCCACGGGGTGCAATCGATCACCGGGAGCGGGCGAGACATTGGAGCACCGCAGGCGCCGACACCCCCGTGAGGTGATCGGAGCGCTGCCGGCCGCGCAGGATGGTGCCCACGACCGTGCGCGGCCGCCTGCGCGCCGCTACGCTCCGCCTTCCGCCGGCTGCTGCTGCGTGAGGCAGTGCAGGGTGCCGAGCCCCCACACGAGATCCACCGCGTGGATGCCGAGCACCTGCCGCCCGGGAAAGAGCTCCGCCAGCCGCGTCAGCGCCACGCGATCGTTCACATCGTTGAAGGTGGGGACGACGACGACGCTGTTCGCGATGTAGAAGTTGGCGTAGCTGGCGGGCAGCCGCTGTCCGTCCATGATCACCGGGCGCGGAAAGGGGAGCAGCTCGATGCGCAGCCCGCCGGGAAGCTCGTGCGCGGCTGCTTCGAGCCGGCGCCGGTTGTCCTCCGACGCACGGTGATTCTCGTCGGCGGGGTCGGGCTCGTAGGCCAGCACGACCGTATTCGGCGCCACGAAGCGCGCCACGTCGTCCACGTGGCCGTGCGTGTCGTCCCCCACGCATCCCTGCCCGAGCCAGATCGTGCGGCGGATGCCGAGGTACTGCGCGAAGGCGCGCTCGTAGCCATCGCGCGTGAGCCCCGGATTGCGCGCCTGCACGTCGGAGAGGAGGCACTCCTCGGTGGTGAGGAGCGTCCCTGCACCATCGGTGTCGATGGCTCCTCCCTCGAGCACGAGCGGTTCACCGTTGTCCGGCCGCTCCGCGCGCACGAGCGGACGCTCGGTGAGACGGGCGATGGTCGGCGCGATCTCGCGGTCGAGCGCGTGGTTGTCGTACTTGGCCCACGCGTTGAAGTGCCAGCCGATCCACTCGAGACTGCTGATGCCGTCCGCGCTGCGGAGCACGCCGGTGGGCCCGGAGTCGCGCAGCCAGACGCGATCGGAGGGAGCGATGTGCAACCGGCAGCACTCCAGGTCCACGGCGTGCGCGCGCAGCATCCGCTCCGCTTCCTCGCGCACGGTGTCGTCGTGGCAGAGGATCTCCACGCGCTCCGACCGATGCAGCACGCGCGCGATCTCGGCGTACACCCACGGAATTGCTGCCAGCTTTCCTGGCCAGTCCGGCTCGTGGCGCGGCCAACCGATCCATGTGGCCGCGTGCGGCTCCCATTCGGCGGGGAACCGGCGCGAATCACGCGGCACGCTCACCCCGGCCCCCCCCCAACGTAGCGGTGGAGGATCGCGCCGTACGCGTCGATGCGCCGGTCGCGCAGGAAGGGCCAGTTGCGGCGCGTGTACTCGATGAGCGCGGGATCGCAGCGTGCCACGAGGATGGCCGGCTCCGTGCCCGCTTCCGCGATGATGCGGCCGAAGGGATCGCAGATGAACGAGTGCCCGAAGAACTCGATTCCGTCGGTGCCCGGCTCCGGCTCGAATCCCACGCGGTTGGCCGCGCCCACGTAGACGCCGTTCGCGATGGCGTGCGCGCGCTGCGCGGTGCGCCAGGCGTCGGCCTGCGCCGCTCCCCATTCCGCTTTCTCTGCGGGGTGCCAGCCGATGGCCGTGGGGTAGAGCAGCACCTGCGCGCCCATGAGTGCCGTGATCCGCGCGGCCTCGGGATACCACTGATCCCAGCAGATGAGCACGCCGATCGTGGCGAAGCGGGTACGGAAGACGCGAAAGCCGGCCGGCTCGCCCGGCCGCTCACCGTGATGATAGAACTCCCCCGGCGTGAAGTAGTACTTCTCGTGATAGAGCGGGTCGTCGGGGATGTGCATCTTGCGATAGACGCCGAGCAGCGCGCCATCGGCGTCCACCACCGCAGCGGAATTGTGGTAGACGCCGGGCGCGCGGCGCTCGAAGATGGGGACGACGAGCACGATCCCCAGCTCCGCCGCCAGTCGCTGCATGCTCTCCACCGTCGGTCCGGGGATGGGCTCCGCCAGATCGAAGCGCGCCGCGTCGGTCACCTTGCAGAAGTAGGGCGCGTTGAACAGCTCCTGCAGGCAGACGATCTGCGCTCCGCGCGCGTGCGCCTCGCGCACCGCATCGGCGGCGGCAGTCACGGTGGATGCCGCCTCCGCGCCCACCGCCTGCTGGATGAGCCCGATCGTGAACGGCGCGCTTGGCGTGCTGGTAGATGTCGTTGGTGCGCTCACGGATGCGCTCGCGAGTGAGTGGACGCGCGTCGCGCAGCGCGACGGCGTTGGGGTCGGGGGATACTACATCTGTCAGGTGCGCCACGCGAGCGCCGTGCCCGTCGGTGCTATCCGCGCGCCGGCCCGGCGTGCTCGACATCCGGCCGCGAAGTCGGACAGAGCGCGATCATGACGTCCATCACGTTCGTGTCGGTCGGCCCGGTTTTGAGGAGCATCCCCGCTGCGTCGAGCGCGTCGTACGAGCGATGCTGCGCGAGGTCGTCCTCCGGATCGCGCCCGGCGGCGCGCAGGCGCTCCCAGCTCTCTCCATCCACCGTGGCGCCTGCGGCGTCGGTGGGACCGTCGCGCCCATCGGTGCCCGCGGCCAGGAGCGCCACCGATGGCCCCAACCCCGAGAGCACGCGCGCGGCGGCGAGGGCGAGCTCCTGACACCGCCCTCCGCGCGGCGCGGAGATGCCCCGGAGATCCACCGTCGTCTCGCCACCCCACAACAGGCAGCGCCACCACGCGCCATGCGCGGCCGCGTGCGACTGCGTCGCGTCCGCGCGCAGCACGGTTGCCAGCGTGGCGCCGGCATGGGCGGCGTCTCCCACCACCGGCTCGGAGTGGAGCACCACGTCGGCGCCCATGGCGCGTGCGCGCTCCGCGGCGCCCTCCAGCGCGGTGTGGTTCCCCGCCACGATCGTCGTCTTTACGTGGCGAAAGGCAGGATCGCCCGGTTTGGGCGTCTCCATGCGCGCGTCGCGCTCGGCGCGGGCCAACACATCGCGCGCCGACTGCGGAACGCGCTCCCACAGCTCGTGCGCGACGAGCGCGTGATGCACGTCGGCCGCCGTGGCCGGGTCGGGTGCGCACGGACCGGAACCGATGACGGCGATGTCGTCCCCCACCACGTCCGAGATGATGAGCACGCGGACGCATCGCGCACGCGCGAGCGCGATGGCCAGTCGTCCGCCGCCCCAGCGCGCGAAGCGCCGGCGTACGAGATTCATTGTCGCGATGTCCAGCCCACTCTCGTAGAGCAGGCGCGAGAGGTCGCGGAAGTCGGCGTCGGAGATTTGCGCATCCGCCGGTGCGCCGAGCAGGCTCGATGCGCCGCCGGAGAGCAGTACCCAGGCATCGTCGTGTTCTTCGATGCGCGATGCGACCTGGCCCAGCCGCGCGGCCGCCGCGCGCGACGCATCGCCGGGGAGCGGATGATCGCCCGTCACGACATCGAGCGCCGCGTGCGGCGAGGGCTCCGCGTGGTGCGCCACGATGAGCCCGCCCGCCGGCGCGCTCCCTGAATGCGCCAGATGCTCCACCGCGGTGCGCGCCATCTGGTGCGCCGCCTTGCCCAGCGCGAGAATCCACACGCGTGCGCCCGGATCGTGGGACAGCGGCTCGAGCGCGCGCGTGAGGGCACGCGCGGGGGAGGCCGCGTCCACCGCCGCGCGATAGAGATCGAGGAGCAGCGCGCGCACGTCCCGCGTGCTCGGCGATGCCGCATCTGCGTGCGCATCTGCGTGCGCGTGTGCGGGCGCGTGTGCGGGCGCGTGTGCGGGCGCACGCGCGGTGGCGTGCGTCGCGCGCGGCTCGCTGTCATGCGGAGCGCGCATGCGTCACCATGGTACCGATCAACCGAGGATACGAATGGAGCACGACACTCCCACTGCACGGCGCGCGCCGGACGAGCGGCCGGTGGTATTTCTCACGCGCCGTCTTCCGGACGCGGTGGAGGATCGCCTCCGGTCGCGTTATACGGTGATCCCCGGCGATGACGCGCGCCCCGTGGACGACGCGCTGGTAGCGCACGCGCTGGAGAGTGCGGATGCGCTCCTGTGCACGGTCACCGACCCGGTGCGCGCGGCCGCCATTACGCGCGAGCCGCGCCGCGCGCGCATCGTGGCGAGCTTCGGTGTGGGTGTGGATCACATCGACCTGAGCGCGGCACGCGCCGCGCGGGTCGTGGTGACGAACACCCCCGGCGTGCTCACCGAGGACACGGCCGATCTGGCGCTCCTCCTCCTGCTCATGACCGCGCGCCGGGCGGGAGCGGCGGAGCGCGAGCTTCGCGCGGGGGCGTGGAAGGGGTGGCGTCCCACACACTTCCTTGGCACGAGCGTCCACGGGCGCACGCTCGGCGTGGTGTGCATGGGGCGGATCGGGCTCGCGCTCGCACGCCGCGCGCACGCGGGGCTCGGGATGCGCGTACTGTATCACAACCGCCGGCGCGCGAGCCAGGATGTGGAGCGCAGCGTGAACGCGCACTGGTGCGCCACGCTCGACAAGCTGCTGGCCGAGAGCGACTTCGTGTCGCTGCACTGTCCGGCGACGCCGGAGACGCGCCATCTGATCAACGCGGCGCGGCTCGCCGTCATGAAGCCGGGTGCCTTTCTCATCAACACGGGGCGCGGTGAGCTGGTGGACGAGCGCGCGCTGGTGCAGGCGCTCGATGCCGGACGGCTGGCCGGCGCGGGGGTGGACGTCTACGAGAACGAGCCGACGGTGAGCGCGGCACTGCGCGAGCGCGACGACGTCGTGCTGCTCCCGCACATCGGCAGCGCCACCACGGACACGCGCGTCGCGATGGGGATGCGCGCGGCGGACAATCTGGATGCGTTCTTCGCGGGGCGCGAGCCTCCGGACCGCGTGGTGTGAGCGCGCGGTCCGGAGACGCGGAGGGTGGCTTTACCCGCCGGAGCCGGTGGCGGTGCTGTCTGCCGCCGTGTTGCCGGAGGCAGCATCCACGGCTTTCGCCAGCTCCGTGTACGCCTTCTGTGAGACGACGTTGAATGGACGGGTGACGTACGTGATCCGTCCATCGGGGCCGACCACGAACAGCGAGCGATCATCCGTGCCGAAGCGCTCGGCGCGTGCGTTGTACAGCTTCCCCACCGCGCCCGACGTGTCGCTGGCGAAGATGACGGGGAAGTCCTCCTCGTGCGCCCAGGAGGCCTGCATGGTGTCCGGGTCGACGCTGATCGCGATCACCGCGACGTTGCGACCGTTGTTGAAGAGCGTGGCGTACTGATCACGGTACGCCTCCATCTGGATCGTTCAACCTTTCGTGCGCGACTTGAAGAAGAACGCCAGAACGACCGTCTTGCCGCGGTAGTCCGAGAGACGGACCGGCGTCTTCAACAGGCCGTAGCGCGTCGCGCCGGGGAGCGCGAAGTCGGGGGCCATCTCGCCCACCGCAGGCCCCTTGGCGCTGTCCGCCTGCTGCGCGCGTGCCGTGCCGGCCGCGAGCGTGAGCGCGAGTGCGGCCGCGATCGGTGCCGCCATGCGCCGTGTGTGAACCATGTTCTCTCCGCAGTGAATTTCCGGGGGTGAACATGGGTGGCGGGACGCGCGGGCGCAACGGCGCAAAGGCATGCGTCCGCGCCAGTGGACACCTGGCGTCGCTCGGCGGGACGTACGCGGGCGTTCGCGTGCGCATGAGGGGGACAACGCATGGCACCGCCTCTGCCTCTCTCATGACGTCCGCCTGGCGGTACTTCCGGGGCCGGCGGAGACACGAGGAGGGAACCATGACACGGACACGACTCTGGCTCACGATACTTCCCGCTGCGGTGCTGCTGGCAGCGTGCGGCGGCCGCGAGCAATCTCGGGCCGACGACGCGCTGAGCCGCGATCTCTCGCTCGCGGCCACCGTGCAACCGCAGTATGCGCAGCCGTACGCTTCGCCGGCCGAGCTGGGATACGCGCCCGGTTATGGCCCGCAGGCTCCGGCGCCGCAGTACGCGCCGTACGGGCAGGTGCAGCAGGTGCCGGTGGTCTACCGGCCGGCTCCCGCGCCGCAGCCGGCGCCCCGCACGCGCACCATCTACCGCGCTCCGGCGCCCGCGCCGGCGCCAGCACCAGCTCAGCCGGTGCGGCACACCAAGCGTGACGCGCTCATCGGCGCCACGGCAGGCGCCATCGTCGGAGCGAGCATCGGCCGAAACGCGAAGGGCACGCTGATCGGTGCGGCGGCCGGTGGGTTGCTCGGCGCGGCGGTGGGGCACACGGTGGACGTGGAACACTGACGCACCTGACACACCGCCTGCGCTGACATGGCACGCGCGTCTCTCAGATCGGGAGACGCGCGTGTGCGTGTCGTACGAGGCGCCATTGGTGCGATGCGCGCTCCGGGACGACAGCCGCTCAGGCGGCGCCGGGCTCCGCGCCCGTCACCACGCGCAGGGCGCCGGGAACGCACCGCACCTCCAGCTCCGCGCTCTCCGCCACGTGGTATTCGCCATCGGTCTCGTAGGCCGGTGGGGCGGCGAAGCGCAGGCGGAACGCGCTCGCCTGCTCGGCGGTCACCTCGGGCATGGCGGTGTGTGCTCCCGCGCCGGCGGCGCGAAAGAGTTGCAGCCGGCGCAGCACGGGCGCGTCGTGGATGGAGATGGCGTCGAGCATACCATCGGTAAGTGAGGCTCGCGGCGCGATGTGAAAGCTCCCGCCGAAGCGCTGTGCGTTGGCGACGATGAGCATCAGGTGACGCGCGCTCCGCGTGCCGCGCTCGGAGCGCACCTCGATCGGCACGCCCCGGAAGCGCGCGAGCTGTCGCAGCGCGGAGTAGTAGTAGAGCGCGGGGCCGCGGAGCCAACGAATGCGCGCGATGTCCTCGAGCACGGCTATGTCGAAGCCGAAGCCGGCCACGTTCAGGAAGTGGCGGTGCTCGATGCGCCCCACGTCCATGCGCACGTCGCCACCGCCCTCGGTGGCGAGCCGCGCGGTGAGGTGCACGTCGCGACACGGCGCGCCCACCGTCTTCGCGAAGTCGTTGCCGGTGCCGCCTGCCAGGAGCGCCAGGCGGCAGTCCGCGCCGCTTTCCAGAATGGCGCCCGCCACGTTGCTCCACGTGCCGTCTCCCCCCACCGCCACCAGCGTGTCGCGGCCATCCGCTATGGCCTGGCGCGCGAGCGCACGCTCGTCGCCCGGCGCGGACGATACGCGTACGTCGCTCACCCCCACCGCCTGGAACGCGCGCCGCACCTCGGGGAGGATGCGCGAACCCCGCCCCCTTCCGGAGGCGGGGTTCACCACCACGCACACATCGTGGCTCATCGCCGCGCGTACGAGGCCAGTTGCTCCAGAGGCTGGAACGTCTGCACGCCATCGCGCATCCACTGTTCGCGGAAGGGCGTGAGCGTCACCGCGTCCAGGTCGAGAGACGAGGTCATCTCGTGCGGGTGCAGCACCAGACTGCCGCGCTCTTCCTCGTTCTCGCTGAATTCGCCCTCCATGAGGATCGTCGACGTATAGAACCCGTCCTCGTCCGCCATGAAGCACTGGTACGGATGGCTCACGCGCCGCCAGTCGTACTCGGTGACGGAGAGCTCGAGGATGGGGCCCGCGCCGTCGGCGCAGGTCACGACGATGTCGCCGTCGTTGCGCGTCATGGTCATGTCGATGTCGCGCATGTAGTGCGGCAGGTGCCACCGCTCGATGGCATGCTCGCGCGAGGACTGCGTGGTGGTGCCGAGCAGGAAGGGGTAGAAAGCGGAGCGGGGCATCTGCGTCCCCGGTCCGATGCGCGGCGACACGAGGACGCCCAGGATGAGCTCCTTGTACGCGCCGACCATGCTCTGCGTGAAGTCGAACGCCATGATGGAGAGCACCGACTGTCCGTGGTGCGGTTCCACTGGTTGGAGCTCCGCGGGGAGGATGGCGCGCGCGTTCTCCGTGGGGAACTCGAAGAAGCCGGCGACGCAGTCGCGGAAGATGTACTGAACGAGCTCGCTGCTGGTGCTGCTCATAGAATGCCCTCCTCGCGCAGAACGCGGACCAGGATCGAGACGGCCTCGTCGAGCTGCTCCGTGGTGTGCGAGGCGGAGATCGAGATGCGGAACCGGGAGCGGTGCTTCGTGACGGCCGGGTAGAGGATGGGCTGCAGGTACAGTCCCGCGCCCTGCAGCTTGTGAGCGATTTCCAGGATGCGCCGGTCGTTGCGGATCATGACCGGAATGATCTGGGAGGTCGAGTCGCCCACGTCCACGCCGTGCTCATCGAGCTGGCGGCGAATGTATTCGACGTTCGACCAGAGACGCTCGCGCAGTTGCGGCTCGGCCTGCGCGAGCTTGAGCGACTCGAGCACGCCGGCGGCCACCACGGGCGCGAGCGCGCAGGAGAAGAAGCGCGAGCGGGCGAACCCCTTGAGGTACTCGTAGAGCCGCTTGCTGCCGGCCACGTAGCCTCCCTGTCCACCGAGCGCCTTGGAAAAGGTGCCGACGTGCAGGTCCACTTCGTTCTCCAGCCCGAAGTGCTCGGCCACGCCGCGTCCGTTGGCGCCGTAGATGAAGCAGGAGTGCGCCTCGTCGATGATGATGCGCGCGTCGTGCGTGCGCGCGACCTCCACGATCTCCGGCAACCGGCAGACATCGCCGTCCATGGAGTAGACGCCCTCCACTACCACGACCTTGCGCCCGGTGGCGCCGCGCAGCTTGCGGTCCAGGTCCTCCGGCTTGTTGTGCTTGAAGAACCGCACGTTCGCCTTGGAGAGGATGGCGCCGTCGACGATGCTCGCGTGCGCGTTCTGGTCGGCCACCACCAGGTCGCCCGGGCGCATGAGCCCCTGGATGAGCCCGACGTTGGTGCTGTAGCCGGTGGGGAAGACGAGCGCGGCCTCCTTCCCCTTGAAGCGGGCGATGGCCTGCTCGAGCTCCACGTGGATGTCCATCGTCCCGCTCAGGATCGGCGAGCCGGCGGCGCCCAGACCGTACTGGTCGAGCGCCCGCTTGGCGGCGGCGATCACCTCGGGGCGGTACGAGAGCCCGAGGTAGTTGTACGAGGACAGATTGAGCAGCGAGAGATGCCGTCCCTCGAGCTGCTCCTCCAGCTCGATGCGCGTGCCCGGGGGCGTGGACATCGGCTGGCTGAACAGGTAGTAGCCGAGCGGGCGTGCCCGGCTCCACCAGGCGTCGTACGGCTCGAGAACCGCAAAAACGTCATCGCCCGACGAGTAGTAAAAACTGCTATAGTCGTAGTCGATGACGCTCGTGCTATTTTGCGCTTCGACCCGCGTCGCCATGGGAGACCTCCACGTGAAAGACCTCGACTCCAGCATCCTCCGTACCGCACCGGCGCGCGCGGAGCCTGCCACGCGAGGCGGTGTGATACGTGCGGCGCAGAGCATCCTGTTTCTGACGTGCTACCTGGTGTATCTCACCGTCGTGATGGGGCTGGGACAGCGGCTCGTGCTCTGGCCGCTCATCACGCTCCTGCCATCGCGGCGAGAGCGCCTGGTGCGCCGGTGGCTGCGGGCGCATGCGCGCGCCACGCTGGGCCTCGCGCGCGCGCTGGCCGGCGTGCGGGTGGAGACCACCGGCGGCATTCCCGCCGACACCGGCGCGTGCGTCGTCGCCATGAACCATCAGTCGGTGTTGGACATCCCACTCGGACTCACGCTCATTCCCGGTCCCTATCCGCTCATCCCCACGCGCGACCGCTATCGGAACGGGATCCCCGCCATCTCGCCGCTCGCGCGGCTGGCGCGCTTCCCGTTCGTGTCGCAGCGCCGCGTCGCGACGCGCGCCGAGCTGCTGGCGCTCGCCGAGGCGGCGCGCGCCGTGGAACGCGGCGAACACTCGCTGCTCATCTTCCCCGAAGGACACCGGACGCACTCCGGCGCCATCGAGCCGTTCATGAGCTCCGGCCTCAAGCTCATCCTCTCGCGCGCGCATCGCCCCGTCTACTGCATCGTGGCCGACGGAATGGTGCACATGCGCACGATGGCCGACGTCGCGCTCCGCTTCGCCGGCACGCGAATCGGTGTTATCATTCTCGGGCCGTTCACCCCGCCAGAGCGCGGGACGCCGGCCACCCTGGACGCCTTCGTGGAGGATCTGCGCACGCACATGACCGCGGCTCTCGACCGGCTCCGCGCGCCGCTGGCGCGCTGAACCGCCGTGCGTCCACTGCGCACGATTCTCCACGACCCCGCCGTCGCGCGCGATCTCGCCGGCGGCCTGGATGAGCCACCCGCGCCTCATACCGCCGCGCTCGCCGCGGAGCTGGCCCGCGTCTTCGGTCCCGCTACTTCTGCGATCATCCACTACGGCTCCCACGCCCATCAATCCGATGCGCGCCCGGAGAGCGCGCACGATTTCTTCATCATCGTCGATCAGTACCGCGCCGCCTACGCGAGCCTGCACGCCTCCGGCGCATCCACCGTCTCCCCCAGGCTGGCCAGCACGCTGGCGCACGTGCTTCCGCCCAACGTGGTGGCCGTCGCCCTCCACGCCGCCGGAAGGGAACGCCAGGCAAAGTGTGCCGTGCTCTCGCTCCGGCACTTGCGCCTGGCAGCCGCCGGGCGCACGCGCGATCACTTCACGCAGGGACGACTCTTTCAGCACGTGCAACTGGCGTGGACGCGCAGTGGCGCGGATCGCTCGGAGGCCGTCGCGGCCCTGGGCGAGATCCGCGCCCGCACGTTCGCATGGGGACGCCCCTATCTGCCAAGGGAGTTCACGACGGACGAGTACTGCCGGGTGCTGCTGGAGACATCATATTCCGCGGAGGTACGGCCGGAAGGCGGAGAGCGCATCGGGCAGCTGCTCGCGGCGCAGCGCCGGACGCTGGTGGACATCTACGATAGGCTCCTCCAAACGCTTACGGCAGAAAGGATACTTGTTCGCGACGGGAAAGTCTACAGGCAAATCGCGCGTCCAGGCCCCCTGGAACGGGCGTCCGTGGCGCTGTATTTCAAGCGCAGCAAGCTCCGCGCGACCGCGCGCTGGTTCAAGTACATCGCCCTCTTCGACGACTGGCTCGACTACATCGTGCTCAAGATTTCCCGACGAAGCGGCGTCTCGGTCGTGCTGACCGAGCGCGAACGCCGCTGGCCGCTCATCTTCCTCTGGCCAAAGGCGCTCCGGTACTTGCGCTCGCGCCCGCAGCGGCGCGCATGAGATGACGCACCTCGACTCCGCGGCGCTCATCCTTGCCGGCGCGCTCGTCGCCACCATGCCGCTCTTCGCCATCGTCGCGCGCAGCAGGCCAGTCGACCCGGAGGTGGCGCGTCGACCGGCGAGCGTCCTCCTGGGCTACTGGGTTCGAGACTGGTTCATGTGGGTGATCGCGCCCATCGAGCGCACGCTCGTTCGCTGGCGCGTCTCCCCGGACCTGTTCAACTACCTGGGCGCCGCGTTCGGTCTCGCCGCAGGATGGGCCTACGCGGTGGGCGAGCTGTCCCTCGGCGCGTGGCTCGTACTGCTGGGGGGCGCATCGGATGTGTTCGACGGACGGATCGCCCGCGCGCGCGGCATCGCGTCGCCCCACGGCGCCTTTCTCGACTCCACGCTCGACCGCTTTGCCGAGACGTTCGTGTTCGTCGGGCTGGCGGTGCTCTTCGCCGGCCGGAGCTGGCTGGTGCTCGCCGTCTGTGCGGCGCTGGGGGGATCGCTGCTCGTGAGCTACACGCGCGCGCGCGGCGAATCGCTGGGCGTGCAATTCCGCGGCGGCGTGATGCAGCGCGCCGAGCGACTGGTACTCCTCGCGCTCTTCTCCCTTCTCGACGCCGCCACCACGAAAGCGCTCGGCTGTCCGCCGCGCTATCTGCTCGTGACGGCCATCGTCATCATCGCCATCGGCGCCATGGGAACGGCAGCCTACCGCACGGCGATGATCACGCGCGAGCTCCGGCGCTCCGCGGACGGCTGAGCCGGCACCTCCCGCGCTCCCCGCGCGTTCCACCCTGCAGGGCCGCCCCCGGCCAACTCTCGGGACGCACCCCGGATGCATGCGGCGCTTCAGGCCGGGCCATCCATGAACGGAGAGGGACGGAGCCGCTCCGGAGGCATTCGATCCTCCCCGCGCTCATCGGCCCCGAACTCGCACCGGCGCCGGAGTGTATGTATCGTTTCGATGCAATGCGGTACGCCGCGATACGATTCGTGGTGCGCCCGCGTTCTGGTCAAACCTTCATAAGTGCTGTAATGAAAAGGTTTTACACGTGTGGTGTGAGATCGGTGTGGTGCGGCCCAGGGCGTGCCTCAGCAGGCACCCGGAAGCAGCACCGTGCACCAGCACACACCGACACGTGAGGTTCATATGAAGCGCCTGGCGTTGATTCCGATCGGCATGCTCGCCATCGCGGCATGCAGCGACGCGACGGGGTCCGCGGGAAATGCCCCCTTGTCCATGTCCTTCAGCACCACTTCGCCGGTTGTCGCGGCCTCCGCCGGCGCCAGCGGGCTGTCGTACTCGATTTCCGACGCGAGCGGTGCGCTGGTGATCAACCGCGTGCAGCTCGTGCTCAACAAGGTCGAGCTCAAATCGGACGCCACCGCGTCGTGCCCGGATGACGGAGGAAACAGGGGACCGGGCAATTGCGCCGAGGTGGAGACGGGTCCGCGGCTGGTGGAGCTGCCCGTCAATCCGGGAGTGGCGGGGACGATCAACGTGAGCGTGCCGCAGGGCACGTTCACCAAGACCGAGCTCAAGGTGGGGCCGGCCATCGAGGGGCATCACGGCGGCACCGCGTTCCTGCAAGCCAACCCGGGCTTCGCCGGCATCAGCGTGCGCGTGGAAGGAACGTTCAACGGAACGCCGTTCGTCTACACGAGCCCGCTGGAGGCGGAGATCGAGCTGGAGTTCAACACTCCGGTCACGGTCGATGCGAACGGATTGAGCGTGACGATCGACGTGGACGTGTTGCGGTGGTTCACCACCGCGGGCGGTGCGGTGATCGACCCGAACACGGCGCTGGGTGGCGGCGCGAACGAGGAGCTGGTGGCACAGAACATTCGCGCGTCCTTCCACGCATTCGAGGATGAGGATCACGACGGTCACGACGACCACGGCGGTCACGGCAGCGACGACGGTCCCAATCACACCTAAACTCCAACGACGGTGGGGAGCCGTGAGCTCCCCACCGCGCGCGCAGGTGCCGACACTCACCGTCCTCTCACTCACCGAGTCGTTCACCGCCATGTGGGGCGCCCTCGCCTCGGATTGCGGAATGGCGCTCGCCACTGCCGCCGACGTCGCCGAATTGGAGCGACTGCGACCGGCGGTGGCGATCGTCTCGGCCGGAGGGGCGGAGGAATCGCTCCCCGGCGTGCTGCGCAGCGTGTCGCCGGTGGCGGGAGAGGTGGCGGCGGTGGGTGCGCTGGCGGATCACCGGTTGGGAGTGGCGGCGCTCCGCGCGGGCGCCGCTGAGTATTTCGCGCTCCCGCAGGACATGGAGCTGCTGCGCGGTTGGGTCACCGAGCGCGCGGAGCGGATCCGCGC
Source organism: Gemmatimonadaceae bacterium (assembly GCA_035701265.1). Lineage (GTDB taxonomy): Bacteria > Gemmatimonadota > Gemmatimonadetes > Gemmatimonadales > Gemmatimonadaceae > DASSNU01. Next base: position 141,308 of record DASSNU010000017.1, read on the forward strand.
GATCGGGCAGCGCGAGGCGTTCGCGGCGCGCGAGGGAGCGAAGTACCGGTTCGACGGGATCATCGGCGCCAGCCGCGCGCTCCGTCAGGCGCTGGATCGCGCGGCGCGCATCATCCCGCACGGCGCGGTGACGGTGCTGATCACGGGGGAGACGGGGACGGGGAAGGAGCTCATGGCGCGCGCCATTCACTACAACGGTCCCCGACGCGAGGCACCGTTCGTGGATGTGAACTGCGCCGCGATCCCCGAGCCGTTGTTGGAGAGCGAGCTGTTCGGGCACGAGAAGGGAGCGTTCACCGATGCGCGCGCGGCCAAGCCGGGGTTGTTCGAGGTGGCCCACGGTGGAACGCTCTTCCTGGATGAGATCGGCCACCTTCCCCTGGGGCTTCAGGGGAAACTGCTGCGCGCGCTGGAGGAGCGTGCCATCCGGCGGGTGGGAGGGACGCGGAACATCGCGGTGGACGTTCGGATCATCGCCGCCACGCACGTGTCGCTACGCGAGGCGGTGACGCGCGGCGAATTCCGCGAGGACCTGTACTTCCGGTTGAACGTGATTCCGCTGGAGATCCCGCCGCTCCGCGCACGGAAGGAGGACATTCCGGTGCTGGTGCGGCACTTCCTCTCGCGCTTCGCGCGCGAATACGGCGTGCGCGAGCCGGAGCTGACGCCGGCGGCGGAGCGCGCGCTTCTGGAGCGGCACTGGCCGGGGAACGTGCGCGAGCTGCGGAACACGCTGGAGCGTGCGCTGCTTCTCGCCTCTTCGCCGCGCCTGGACGTGGCCGATGTGACAGGGGACGGCGGCGCACCGCCTGCCGAGGAGACGGAAGCGGCGGCCGTCGGTGGCGCGGGTGCGATCCCGTTCCCCGCCACGATCGCCGAGATCACGCGCGCTGCGGCGATGGCCATGCTGCAGCGGTGCGATGGAAACAAGAGCGAGGCGGCGCGCCGCCTCGGCGTTTCGCGGCCGCGATTGCAACGGCTGCTCGACGCCGCCCTGGATGACAACGAGGATGACTCTGATGACGCGTAAGGTGATTCTTGCCGGCCTGGCGGGCGTGCTCGCCGTCGGCATCAGCTGCAGCGACAGCAGCACCGGCCCCGGCCAGCTGCGGGAGGAAGACAGCCTCACGTTCCTTTCCCCGGCGCCCGATCTCCCTCCGTTCCCGGTGACGACGGTGAGCTTCTTCGCCGTGCGCGACGAGAACCGCGAGGTGCGGCTCTTCTACGCCAAGCGGCCGGGCGACCTCGACTCCACGGAGTTCGTGCGCTTCGAGATCCCCGGCGGCGCGCTGACGAGCGGCCCGAACGGCGCACCGCTGGTGGGGGACTCGATCCTCATCACGCTCACCATCAGCGACCCGTCGCGGCTCATCGTGAGCTTCGAGCCGGCGGGACTCCGTTTCGCGCGCCCTGCGCGGCTGCGCATCAAGTACGCCGAGGCCGACGACGACTTCAATCACGACGGCAGCGTGGACTCGGAGGACTCGAGCGATGAAGACGAGTTCTTCATCTGGCGTCAGGAGCAGGTGGGGCAGCCGTGGGTGCGCCTGGGGAGCGTCCGCGTGAAGGACCAGAAGGAGGTGGAGGCGGAGATCGACGGGTTTACGAACTTCGCCATCGCGTTCTGATCAGCGGTGATGCCGAACCCTCCCTCTCCCTCGGTATTCGCGGTAGCGCGGACCCACGCCGAACGTTCGGAGTGGGAAGCCGTGCGCTCGCTGTTGGGCGATGAGTCCAGGCGGGCTGCGGCTGCACCTGAGGTGCATCTGCTCTTGGCGGAGGCGGAGTTCAGGCTGGGAAGTGCTGTGGTTGCTCGCGACCGACTGGAGGAGATCATTCCTCAGTTCATTCGTGCCGGCGACGGGCCATCGCTGCGTAAGTCAGTCAACATGCTTGGTGCGGCACATCTGGAGCTTGGCGATCTCGAAGCCGCGGAGTCGGCATTCGCCGAGGTAATCGAGCTGGCGAACTCGGACGGCGACATCTTGGTGATGGCTCGGGCCACGAACAACTTGGGCATCATCGCCCATATTCGCGGCCGATACGGCTCGGCGCTCAGCATGTACCAGTTGGCGGTGCCGGCATATCAGCGAATCGGGAGCGCGCTCGGGCTGGCGGAGAGTTGTCACAACATGGCCATCAGCTATCGCGTGACGGAGCAACTGAGCGAGGCGGATGAGTACGAGCGACGTGCGATCGAGTTCGCGCGGGAATCGGGGAACTCCCGGCTTGCGGCGATGGCAGGCGTAGGGCGCGCCGAGGTAGCATTGCTTCGTGGGGATGCATCGTTGGCCCGCGTCGGCGCCGAGCGTGGCGCCCGTGCCTTCTCCGCCATTCCGGATCCGCTGCGCGAGGCGGATGCGTGGCGCCTCGTCGGTGTCGCGAGCGTCTCCCTGGGAGAGACGGATGGAGCTGTCGCCGCCCTCGACCGCGCCCTCCTCCTTGCGCGCGAGCACGGGAGCGCGCTCATCGAGGCGGAGGCGCGCCGCGCGCGCGCGGAGCTCTGGCTGGCCCTCGAGCGCACGGACCGCGCGCGCGATGATGCGCGTGCGGCGGAGGCGCTCTTTCAGAAGCTGGGCTCGGCCGCGGAGCTGGCCGCGGTGCGGGCGCTGCTGGCGAAGGCGGACGGCGGAGAATCGGCGTCGAACTGAGCGAGCGCGCTCCCCTCTACGGTCGGATCTCCACCACCGTCCCCACCGGCACCGTCCGCCAGATCTCGTCCATCTCCTCGTTCGTCACGGCAATGCAGCCGTCGGTCCAGTCGGTCTGCAGGTGCGCCGCGCCGATGTCCCCCAGCCCGTTGGGCAGGCCGTGGATCATGATATCGCCGCCCGGGGACACGCCGCGCATGCGCGCCGCCTTCACGTCCGCGCGATCGGGGTAGGAGATGTGCAGCGAGAGATGATAGCGGCTGTCCGGATTGGCCCAGTCGATCCGGTAGACGCCCTCCGGTGTGCGCCCATCGCCGCGCTGGAGCTTGTCGCCCTCCGGCTCGAAGCCCAGCGCCACGCGATAGCGGCGCACCGGCTGTCCGCCGGCGTAGAGCGTCATGAGGTGATCGCTCTTGTCGATCACCACCCGGTCTGCCACGACGAGATGCGCGTCGCCACCGGCGAGTGCGGTGTCGCGTGGCGAGTTGACGCGCACTGCATCGCCCACCGTGCTGCCGTTCGCCGAGTCACCACTCGTTGTAAGCGCGGACACCGCCGGCCCGGATGGCGCGCTCCGCGCTCCCTGTGCGTGCAGCGCCACGGGGAGCGACGTGAAGACGATGGATGTGATGAGCGCGCGCGCGACGTGCGACGGCACACGCCGGAGGAGGGAGTGCATGGGGAAGGGGAGCGGATGTCGTGATGGAGAGCCCGGCGGCGAAGACATGCGTGCCGCCGAACATCATCCACCCTAGCGACGTACACGCGCTCTGTCTACCGCCGACGGCGCATTGCGGTGCATCCGCGACGCACGCCGCACCCATTCCCACTACACCACTTCCCGCCGGACGCACTCTCGCCGGACGCACTCCCGCCCCCGGATTGCGACACGGCGCGCCGCTTCGCGACGCGGCCTGTCAGCCCCGCGCGCTCACTTCCCCGCCAACTGCCGGAGCACGTAGTGCAGGATGCCGCCGTTGGCGTAGTAGCGGAGCTCTTCCGGCGTGTCGATCCGGCAGAGCACGTCGAACTCCTTCGTGCCCCCACCGCTGGTGTCCGTGGCCTTCACGTGGAGCACGGCGCCGGGACGGAGCGAGTCGTCCAGCCCCTCGATGTCGTAGCGCTCGAAGCCGGTGAGGCCGAGCGAGTCGCGCGTGGCGCCGCCGGTGAACTCGAGCGGGAGTACGCCCATCCCCACCAGGTTGGAGCGGTGAATGCGCTCGAACGACTCGGCGATCACCGCGTGCACGCCGAGCAGGATGGTGCCCTTGGCGGCCCAGTCGCGCGAGGAGCCGGTGCCGTACTCCTTGCCGGCAAGCACCACGAGCGGCGTGCCCTCCGCCTTGTACGCCATGGCGGCGTCGAAGATCGTGGCCGGCGTTCCACCCGGCTCGGTCGCGGTCCACCCTCCCTCGGTGCCGGGCGCCAGCTCGTTCCGCAGGCGGATGTTCGCGAACGTGCCGCGCATCATCACCTCGTGGTTCCCGCGCCGCGATCCGTACGAGTTGAACGCCGAGGTCTTCACTCCCTGCGCGATGAGCCACTTGCCCGCGGGGCTGTTGGCCGGGATCGACCCGGCGGGGGAGATGTGGTCGGTGGTGATGGAATCGCCGAGCTTCGCCAGCACGCGCGCGCCGCGAACGGGACGGATGGGCGGCGCCTCGCGCGTCATTCCCTCGAAGAAGGGCGGATGCTTGACGTACGTGGACGCGTCGGACCACGCGTAGTTGCTGCCGGTGGGGACCTCGAGCGCGCGCCAGGTGTCGTCTCCCTTGAAGACGTCGGCGTACTCGCGGCGGAACATGTCGCTCGTGACGGCGGTCAGGATCGTCTCGGCGACTTCCTTGGCGGACGGCCAGATGTCGCGCAGGAAGACGGGACCGTCGTGCCCCACGCCCAGCGGCTCGCGCTCGAAGTCGATGTCCATCCGTCCGGCGAGCGCGTACGCCACCACCAGCGGCGGCGACGCCAGATAGTTGAAGCGCGTGAGCGGGTTGATGCGCCCCTCGAAGTTGCGGTTCCCCGAGAGCACCGAGCACGCCACCAGCCTGTTGCTCTCGATGGCCTCGGCGATGGGCTGCGGCAGCGGACCGGAGTTCCCGATGCACGTGGTGCAGCCGTATCCCACGATGTTGAAGCCGAGCGACTCGAGCGGCGTCATCAACCCGGAGCGCTCGAAGTAGTCGGTGACCACCTTGGAGCCGGGGGCGCAGCTCGTCTTGACCCACGCGCGCGTGCGCAACCCGTGCGCCACGGCGTTCCGCGCGAGCAGCCCGGCGCCGATCATCACGCTGGGGTTCGACGTGTTGGTGCAGCTCGTGATGGCCGCGATGACCACCGAGCCGTGCCGCAGCGTGAAGCGCTCGCCGCGCATCTCGACCTGCACGCCTTCGCCCGCGGCCTCCGCGGCGTCCGCTACCGCCGCAGCGGTGCCGGCGCCGGCCGTCGCGGCGCGAGCGGCGCGTCCACTCTCACGCGATGTCGTCCCACCGCTCGTGCTGCTCCCCTGTCCCATGCGCTCGAGCTCCGCCGCGAGCGCCTGGCCGAACATCGGCTTCGACTCGCGCAGCGGAATGCGATCCTGCGGGCGCTTGGGGCCGGCGATGCTCGGCTGCACGGTGGAGAGATCCAGCTCGAGGATGTCGCTGAACTCGGGATCCGGCGTGCCGTCCGTGCGGAAGATCCCCTGCTCCTTGCAGTAGGCTTCCACGAGCTGCATCTGCTCCTCGGAGCGCCCGGTGAAGCGCAGGTAGCGCAGCGTCTCGTCGTCCACGGGGAAGAATCCCACCGTGGCGCCGTACTCGGGGGACATGTTGCCGAGCGTGGCGCGATCGGCCACCGAGAGCGTGGAGAGCCCCGCGCCGTAGTACTCCACGAACTTTCCCACCACCTTCTTCTGCCGCAGCATCTGCGTGACGGTGAGCACGAGATCCGTGGCCGTGGCGCCTGCGGGAAGCTTGCCCGTGAACTTGAAGCCGACGACGTCGGGGACGAGCATGGAGAGCGGCTGCCCGAGCATGGCTGCTTCCGCTTCGATGCCGCCCACGCCCCAGCCGAGCACGCCCAGGCCGTTCACCATCGGCGTGTGCGAGTCGGTGCCCACCAGCGTGTCGGGGTACGCTTCCCACGCGCCGTTGCGCTGTGCGGCGAAGACCACCTGCGACAGGTACTCGAGATTCACCTGGTGGCAGATGCCGGTGCCGGGGGGGACCACGCGGAAGTTGTCGAATGCCTGCTGTCCCCAGCGCAGGAACGTGTAGCGTTCGGCGTTGCGCTCGAACTCGCGCGACGTGTTGAGGAGGAGCGCCGCCTCGGTGCCGTACTCGTCTACCTGCACCGAGTGGTCGATGACCAGATCCACCGGTTGCAGCGGGTTGATGCGCCGCGGGTCGCCTCCCAAGCGGCCGAGCGCATCGCGCATGGCGGCGAGGTCCACCACCGCCGGCACGCCGGTGAAGTCCTGCAGCAGCACGCGCGCCGTGCGGAAGGCAATCTCGCGGCTGGCCTTGCCGCGCGTGTCCCACCGGGCGAGCGCTTCGATGTCGTCGCGCCGGACGAAGGCGTCGTCCTCGTTGCGCAACAGATTCTCGAGCAGGACCTTGAGCGTAAACGGAAGGCGGTCGAGCCGCTGGCCGGGGAGCGATGCGAGGGCATCGAGCCGGTGAATGGTATACGAGCGCGATCCGGCGGCGAGCGTGGCGCGGCTTCCGAAAGAGTTGCGGGGCATTGTGACATCCATCGCAGGTGAGGATGGCGGCACGCGTGCGTGATGTCGCGCGCCTTCGAGCGTAATTTAACGAAGGCCGCGGAGGGCGTTAGCGTGCGGCGCGATGCGAACGCAGGAGATACGGAGGAACAACGCGTGGCGCAGGATGACGTTCCCGAGGTGGTGCGGATCGCGATGGAGCTCATGGAGGTGGACTCCACGAGCGGGCGTGAGCAGGAGGTGGTGATGCGCGCGGAGCAGCTGCTGGCGCGTCGTGGGTGGGAGGTGCGCCGCATTCCCGTGCGCGACGGGCGCGACGATCTGCTCGCGACGGCGAACGGCGCCACCACCGTAACGCTCTCCACGCACCTGGACACGGTGCCGCCGTACATTCCGCCGCGGCTGGAGGGTGGGCGGCTGTGGGGACGGGGATCGTGCGACGCCAAGGGGATCGCTGCGGCGCAGATTCTCGCCGCGGAGCGGCTCCGCGCGCGCGGCGTGGCGGTGGCGCTGTTGTTCGTGGTGGGAGAGGAGCGGTGGCACGACGGTGCGCATGCGGCGAACGCCGTGGCGACGACCAGCCGCGTGCTCATCAATGGGGAGCCCACCGAGCGGATGCTGGCCACGGGCACCAAGGGCGCCATCCGCTTCACGCTCCGCACGCGCGGCGAGGCGGCGCACTCGGCGTACCCCGAGCGCGGGCGATCGGCCATCGACGCGCTGGTGGCGCTCCTTGCGGAGCTGCCCGGGCTCGATCTCCCGAGCGACGACGTGCTCGGCCGGATGACGGTGAACGTGGGGACGATCGCCGGCGGCGTGGCGGACAACGTGGTCGCGCCGGATGCGGAGGCGACGCTCATGGCGCGCCTGGTGACGCCGGTGGAAGCGGGGGAGGCGCTGTTGCGGAGGTGGGTGGGCGACCGCGCGGAGCTCGACGTGCGCGCGGCGTTCGACCCGGTGCGCTGTGCCACACTGGACGGCTTTCGCACCGGAGCGCTGTCGTACGGCACGGACATCCCGCAGCTCTCCGCATGGGGAACGCCGTATCTCTTCGGTCCCGGCTCCATCCACGTGGCGCACCGGGACGACGAGCACGTGGACGTGGCCGAGCTGCAGGCAGCGGTGGACGACTACGAGACGATCGCGCTCCGCGCGTAGCGTGATCGGCCGTGCGCGCGCACGTGCGCGCGACGTGCGCGCGACGAGATGCTCGATTCCGTCTGGTGCGGCGTACGCTGAGTGGGGCGGTGACTGCGTGCGCGGCGATGTGGTCAGTTGTGCGTGGGATCGTGCTTCCGCGCAGGCTCGCCGCCATTACCGTTGCCGCTGGCTTGGCGGTCACCGTCGGCGCGCGGCTTCACCGGTGTCTTGCGTCGCGTGGCGGAGGCCGGCGCGCGGACGCGCGGCGCGGCGGGCTCCGGCGTGCGCGTGCGCACGGTGGGCTCGCGCGCGGGGGCCGTGCTGCCGCGCCCCGTGGAGTCCAGGTCGCGCGCCAGGATCGCCCGCGTGGGGCAGTGCTGCACGAACTCGCCGTCTGCAGGCGACCACTCCTGGACGGGCACCAGCGGGTAGGCCTTTCCGCGCCGGCTCATGGCCATGAGCTCCGGGGCGAGCGCGACGCACGTCGTGCAGCCAATGCACGCGTCGTCGTCCACGGTGATCTCGACGCGCCGCCGCGGGTAGATGAGATCGCGCTGCGGCCACACCGGCTCGAACTCGGCCAGCACGTGGCGCGCGGCCTCGTAGCCGGCCGCGATGAACTCCGAGGCGCTCTCGAAGCTGAACCAGTGATGGTCGGCGATGCGCGGACGGATGAGGAGGAGCGGCGGCCCGCGCCAGCTCTCGAGCTGCTTGGTCTGCAGCGCGTGCATCATGACGGTGGCGGCGCGCATGTAGATGGCCGCGAAGCCGCTCGACGCCACGTCCTCCACGGGAGAGAGGTCGGAGCTCCCCACATCCACCGCGATCACGAGATCCATGTCCGGGGCGGCGAGGGTGACCGGCAGGTTGTCGATCGTTCCGCCGTCCACACACACACGGCCGTTCACCACGCCCGGCGGGAAGAAGCCGGGAAGCGCACACGAGGCGTAGACCGCGTCGCGAACCTCCACGTCGCGCAGCCCTGGCAGCCCCCACGCCACGAGCGTTCCCTGCGCCAGATCGACGGTGTTCACCAGGAGCGGAACGGGGAGCGACTCGAAGGTGCCGGCGGGGATGTTCTCCTCGCACAGCGTGCGCAGCGGTTGCTCCAGGTAGAGCGACGGGGAGTGCATGCGCTCCAGCAGCATCCCCACGTGGTTGAGACGGAACAGGTCGCGGCGGCGCAGCGCGCGGGCGCGCCGCTCCAGCTCATCGACCGATGTGCCCGACACGCGCGCGGCGGCAACGAGCGAGCCGATGCTCGTGCCCGCGTACAACGCGGGCTGCACGCCCTCCTCCTCGAGGGCGCGCAGCACGCCGATGTGCGCGAATCCCTTCAGGCCGCCGCCTCCCAGGACGACGGCCGTTTTCGACGGAAAGCGTGTGGTCACATCACGGGGAGAGAGGACTGAGAGCCGGCGGGCCGAAGACATCGCTCTCGAGTGGCCGGTCGAGGTAGAGATAGAGTCCCCAGATCGCCAGCCCGCCGCCGGCGACCATCATCACCGTCCCGAAATCGTCCCCGATGATCGCCCCGGTGATGAGCACCGCGCCGCCCAGGATCATGAGCTTGGCCCCCTTGGAGAGCCCGCGGGCCGCAGCCGCCGGTACGAGACGTACCCTGACCGGAGCCGCTACCGCGTCCGCGGCCGGGTTGGCAACCGCGACCCGTGCCGCCGCCAGCGTGGGACCGCCTGTGAACGCAGCAGTCTGTGCCTGCGCCGCGACGGGGAGGAGCGCTCCCGAGAGGAACGCCAGGACAGCAAGTGTACGTGTCTTCATACTCGACTCGTCCGCGTTTGGGTCCATGGTGTGGGGCGGTGCACAGTGCCCGCGCCGGCGTGCCTATATCTACGACCCGACAGGCGCTGGCGTTACCGGCAAACCCCTGGCCAGTCCTCCCGCCATGAAGGCGGAGCGGGGAAGGGGGACGGGTGCTGAAGCGCCGCGGTTCGGCTAGCTTTCCAGCGCCCTCGTTGACTTCCTTCCGCAGTCGTCCTTCCCGTTTCGCGGTCTCGTCCTCTTCATCCTCGGTGCGCTCCGTGCCTCGCCGGCTCGTTCCGCAATTCGTCAGCGCGCTTCACGGATATTCCCGCCACGACCTCCTGGCCGATCTCATTGCCGGAGTGATCGTCGGCATCGTGGCGCTTCCCCTCGCCATCGCGTTCGGCATCGCCAGCGGCGTCAAGCCTGAGCAGGGCGTCTTCACCGCCATCGTCGCCGGCTTCATCATCTCCGCACTCGGGGGAAGCCGCGTGCAGATTGGCGGACCCACGGGCGCGTTCATCGTCATCGTCTACGGCATCGTGCAGACGTACGGGTACGATGGGCTGGCGATCGCGACGGTCATTGCCGGCGTGCTCCTCATCGCGATGGGGCTGAGCGGGCTGGGGTCGGCGATCAAGTTCATCCCGTACCCGGTCACCACCGGATTCACCGCCGGCATCGCGCTCATCATCGCGACCAGCCAGGTGAAGGACGTGCTCGGGCTCCGCATGGGCGCGGTGCCGGCAGATTTCATCGCGAAGTGGCACGCCTTCGCGATGAACATCGGCACCATGCACTGGCCGGCGGTGGCGCTCACGGTCGCGGCCATCGGGATCATCGTCCTCTGGCCGCGCGTGAACCGCCGCATTCCCGGCCCCTTCGTGGCGCTGGTGGTGTGCACGCTCGCCGCGCACCTGCTGCATCTGGACGTGGAGACCATCGGGTCGCACTTCGGGCACATCGATTTCGGACTGCCCGCGCCGCACCTGCCGCGCATCGGCTTCGGCGAGATCCAGCGGCTGGTCAATCCGGCGGTCACCATCGCGCTGCTCGGCGGCATCGAGTCGCTACTCTCCGCCGTCGTGGCCGATGGGATGACGGGTATGCGCCACCGCTCAAACATGGAGCTCGTGGCGCAGGGCGTGGCGAACCTCGCGTCCCCCCTGTTCGGGGGCATTCCGGCCACGGGAGCCATCGCACGCACGGCCACGAACATCCGCAATGGCGGACGGACGCCCGTGGCGGGGATGATGCACGCGTTCACGCTGCTGCTCATCGTCACCTTCATTGGCCGGTGGGCCGCGCTCGTGCCGTTGTCGGTGCTCGGCGCGATCCTGCTCGTCGTCGCCTACAACATGAGCGAGTGGCGCAGCTTCCGGACGCTCCTCTCCGCGCCGCGGAGCGACGTGGTCGTGCTGCTCCTCACCTTCGGCCTCACGGTGCTGGTGGATCTCACCGTCGCCATCGAGGTGGGGATGGTGCTGGCCGCGTTCCTCTTCATGCGGCGGATGTCGGAGGTGACGAACGTCTCGGTGCTCACCAACGAGTTGCGCGAGAACGTGGATGAACGCGACCGCAACGTGCTCTCGGCGCGGCACATCCCGCCGGGCGTCACCGTGTACGAGATCAACGGCCCGTTCTTCTTCGGTGCCGCGGAGACGTTCAAGGATACTCTGGGACGCACGCAGGGACGCCCGCGCGTGCTGATCTTCCGCATGCGCAACGTGCCGGCGATCGACGCCACCGGATTGCACGCGCTCACCGACGTGGTGCGACGCTGCCGGCGCGAGGGAACCATGCTGCTCCTGAGCGACGTGCATGCACAGCCGCTCATCGCGATGGGGCGGTCGGGGCTGCTGGACGAGGTGGGCGACGAGCACGTGTTCGGCAACGTGGACGACGCGCTGAACCTGGCGCGCCGCGCGCTCGGCCTGCCGGAGGAGCCGCCGCCCGCCGGCGCAGAGCCCACGGTCGCGCGCGAACGAACCACGCCACACGCCGGGATCGCGCCGGTGGGGATGCCGGGAGACCCGGACCGCGGAGGCGTTCCACCGTCGGGAGTGCGCGGGTGACCTTCGCGAGCGGCGGACCCGGAGACGCATCATCGGTCGCAGCGTCCGGCGCGGCGGACGGCGTGCCGCCGGTGCGCGACCACACGGGGGGCGTGAACGACGGCCGGGGTTCCGGCGCCGATGCGAAGCTGGTCCGCGCGCTGGGCGTGCGCGCGCTCGCCGCCACGATGTTCAACGTGATGGTCGGCGCGGGGATCTTTCTCCTCCCCGCGGTGGCGGCGGGAATGCTCGGACCGGCGGCGCCGCTGGCGTACATCGCATGCGCGGTGGCGATCGCGCTCATCGTGCTGTGCTTCGCCGAGGCGGGGAGTCGCGTCTCGCTCACCGGGGGAGTGTACGCGTACGTGGAGATCGCCTTCGGCCGCTGGGCGGGGTTCGTGACGGGGGTGCTGCTCTGGATGGTGATGACGGCGGCCACCGCGGCGGTGGCGACCGCGTTCGCGGGACAGGTGGTCGTCGCGCTCGATGCGGCGGGCACCGCGTGGGGGGGCGTGCTCCGCGGCGTCACGCTGGTCGTGCTGCTCACGCTCCTTGCGGCCACGAACGTGCGAGGGATTCGCGCGGGCGCGCACCTGGTGGAGCTCGCCACGGTCGTGAAGCTCATCCCGCTCGTGGGGTTCTCCGTGGTCGGCGCGTACTTCATCCATCCGGCCGCGCTCAGCATGTCACCGCTGCCGCATGCGTCCGGCGTCGCGGCCGCGGCGGCGGTGGTCATCTTCGCTTTCGGCGGGATCGAGAGCGCGCTGGTGCCGAGTGGGGAAGTGCGCGACCCCGCGCGGACCATCCCGCGCGCGCTCTTCATCGCGATGGCAGGGGTGACGCTCCTGTACATCGCGCTGCAGGTCGTGGCGCAGGGGATCCTGGGCGCGCGGCTGGCCGCGGAGACGGATGCGCCGCTGGCCGCCGCAGCGGGCCTTGCCCTGGGCGGCTGGGCGCGCGTGGTGTTGCTCGTGGGCGCGGCCGTGTCGATGTTCGGCCATCAGAGCGGGATGATGCTCGCGGCGCCGCGCGCGCTGTTCGCGATGGGGCGGGACGGCGTGCTGCCGCGCACGCTCGCGGCGGTGCATCCGCGTTTTCGCACGCCGCACGTGGCGATCGTGGTGCAGGCGATGGTGGTGCTCGTGCTCGCCATCACCGGGAGCTTCGCGCCGCTCGCCACGCTGGCCAACGCGGCGCTGCTCGTGCTCTACCTGGTGTGCTGCGCTGCGGCGTGGGAGCTCCGCCGGCGCGACGTGCGCATGGGAGGGATCCCGTTTCGCGTGCCAGGCGGAGCGCTGATCCCGGTGGCGGCGATCGCCGTGACCATCTGGCTGCTGGCCGGGATGCCGGCGCGCAATCTGGTGGCGGTGGGCGCGGTGGTGGTTGCGGCAGGTGTGGTGGGGTGGATCCGGGAGCGCGGCAGGGTCAAATAGCACAGCGCCGTGAGCCCTTCCCGGACTCACGCCACGCCGCAAGCGCCTGACGCCACGCCGCACGCACGTGGCGCCACAGCGCACGCGCCTGACGCTACGCGGCAGCGAGCGCGGCGATCCCCTTGATCATCACGCCCGCCAGCTCATTCGCCACCGTCGCGGCAGTGAGTGCGGCACACAGGAGCGTGGCCGCGGTGCGTGTGAGGCGATGCGTCACCTCCTGCACCGACTGCTCGAGGAGGAACAACCGTCCCCACGTCTCGAGGTTCACCAGGCGAAAGATCGCGGCCGTCCGGTCGCGTCCCACGCTCGCGACGCGTTGAATGGTCTGCCACTTCATCCCGAGAAATCGCCCCAGAAAGCCGTGCTCGAACATCGACGGGCGGAACTGCGGAGTGAAGTAGTCGTCTGCCGGAACGTCGCCGACGATCTTCTTCTGGAACGAGATCTCCCGCGGGATGTGCCGCGTGGCGATCTCCTTCAGCATCCACTTCCAGTGTCCCTTGCGCCGGATCCAGCTCACCGGCGCGTTGAAGGCCAGTGTTTGAAAGTCCGATTCGGCTGCGGCATCGCAGTACTCCACCGACGATGCCATGCACAGCCGGTCGCACTTGTGAAAGAAGCGCGGCAGGAAGAGCGCGTTGTCGGTCATCCGCATCACGAGCGGAGGGCGCTCCGCGTCCGAAAGGAAGCGATACGCCTCCTCGTGCCGCCGCACCATCTCGGCGCGTGCACCACCGTCCACGAGGTGCACGCCGCTGCCCAGCGTGAGGGTGAAGAACGGATTCACGACGGGAAGGCCGGCGGCGGAGTACACCGCCTTGCGCATCACGCGGAAGGCGCCGGCCGGGATGCGCTGCATGACGCGAGGGGCGGAGATCCAACGCATGCGGTCGTAGGATGCGCCGAGATACGGACCCACGGTGATCCCCGTGAGAAGCATCTCGGCGCCCCCCTGAGCCGCCCTGCGCGCGAGCAGTTGCATGGGCACGCCCTGCATGTGCCAGAGCGGCATCTCGATGCTCCACGTGACGGGGGCGAGCTCGCGGCGATAGACGTCGCCGTCCACCGGCGATGTCTCCACCAGCGGAATGCCCAGATGCGACGCCACCGTGCGCGCCGTGGGGCGCTCGTCCGGCAGCGCGTTGTTGGCAACCGAGAAATGATACCCGGTGACCTGCGTGTGGCGCGCGGCCAGTGCGGCCATCAGCGACGAGTCCACGCCGCCGCTCAGCATCACGGACACGCCGGAGCGGCCATGGATGTGTCCGGCCACCGCACGCTCGATGGTGGACTCGACCAGGTCCAGCGCCTCCGGGATCGAGAGGCCGGCGTACCCCCTGTACCGCTCCTGGGCGACGACGGTCACCGGATCGTGATAGATCCTCGTGGTCACCTGGCGCGTGTCGTGTCCGATCTCGAGGAGATGCCCCGGCGCAAGCGTGTGTATCCCCCGGAAGAGCGTTCGCGGCGGGAGGACATCTCCGTACATCGACCACTCGACGAGCGCCATCTCGTCCAGCACCGGCGCACGTGCCGCGACGGCGAGCAGCGGTTTGATCTCCGACGCGAAGTACACGCGGTCGCCATCCACCAGGTAGTGCATGGGGAGATGGCCGAACCGATCGCGCACGACGTACGACCGACACGCTCCGCTGTCGTGCACGGCGAAGGTAAAACGCCCGTCGAGTACATCGAGCGCCTGCGCTCCCCAGTGCTCCCACGCGCGCACGAGCAGCGCGCGATCGTCGCACGACGCCGACGCGCGCGCGTTCTCGAGGCGCTCGCGCACGCGAGCGCGGCTCGTGAGCACTCCCGCGAAGGCGACGGCGAGCCGCGCGCAGCCGTCGGGGCACGCCGTGGAGGACGCATCGCGCGGCGCGCCCGCCCCGTCATTGCCGCGCGAGCGCGCGAATGCGGATGCCAGATGCGAATGCACCGCGCACTGCCACCCGGCCGGTGCACGGTGGGACATGGTCCGCGTCAAGACATCCAGTCGTGCAATGACGTCGTCGCGATCGAGCGCACCATCCAAGCTGATGACACCGGCGAGTCCGGTCACCGTACTCCTCCGCGGCGGATGTAGGAGAGACATCGTCGGCCATTCCGCGATGTGCACCCGCGCGCGAGCGCACGCGGACAACACGACGGATCGAGACGATGCGAAAATCCTCGGCCACCCGGATGAACGGGTGTCGATGCCAGCCACTGCAGGACAGGTCTACGGAACGAACGGGGTGGTACCGCAACTTCGGTACCTATTGATGGCTGCCCAGGGCGCAAACGGCAACCTGGCAGTACTCCGCGATCACAACGCGGATGATTCTGCGAGGCGCGAGCGGGTGGCGCGCGCGTGGGGATCGGGATGTCGCGATGCGGCGCTGCGAGGTGGGAGCGGGAGCGCGAGATCGCGCTCCCGCGTTTGCGAAACGCGCGCTACGTCACTAGTGAAACGTGCGCTGCGTCACGTTCGCTCAGAAAATCGTGTAGATGAACGGCGCGAGTGCCGAACCGTGCGCGAACGCGATGAGTGCGCCGATGAGCGCGAGCATCACGATGATCGGCAGGAGCCACCACTTCTTTCGCACACGCAGAAACGCCCAGATCTCTCCCGCCATCGAATGTCTGGCCATCGAGCGCATTCCTCCGAGCTAGAACTGCCGCATGAGATCGGCAGTCTGCCCGCCCTCGCCTTCGGGGCGCCGCTGCCAGTAGCTGCCACCCACCGGCTCGTGCCGGAGTGGGCGGTGGTGCGCCAGACGAGCCACGAACCCCGCCGGCGTCAGCACCAGAAAGTACACCAGTCCCATGAAGATGGGCGTCGTCACCTTCGAGATGGCGAGCGCGAGCCCCATCCACGCGCGCTGCACTCCGCCCAGATGCCCCGGGGCCACGAGCCCCGCCAGGAGCAGGAGCACGCCAAGGGTGGCGAGCACGACCACCGGAATCCGGTGCCCGCGCCAGTACGAGATCGCCGCCAGCACCAGAAACGCGATACCGACGGTGAAGGCGAACTTGCGCCCCTCGGCAGGGGTCAGTCGAGCGGAATCGCGGTGCGCCAATCTTCCCCCTCCTCGTGCCACTCCGGCTGCTCGCTCTTGGCGAGCAGGAACGGCCAGAGCACGAGATAGTCGATGTTCGTGCGCATGAAGCAGCGGTACGCGTCCATCGGTGTGCAGACGATCGGCTCGCCGCGCACGTTGAACGACGTGTTGACGAGCACCGCGCATCCGGTGCGGCGCTCGAAGGCGTGGATCAGGTCGTGGTACTCCGGATTGTCCTCGCGCGAAACGGTCTGGATGCGCGCGGAGTAATCCACGTGCGTCACGGCGGGGATGTCGGAGCGCGGTTGATTGAGCCGCTCGATCCCCCACAGCTCGCAATCGCCAGCCGCTGGTGGACACCGGCGCTCCGGGCGCACCGGAGCCACCAGCAGCATGTACGGCGAATCCTCGTCCATCTCGAAGTAGTCGCCCACCCGCTCGCGCAGCACGCTGGGTGCGAACGGACGGAAGCTCTCGCGGAACTTGATCTTGAGATTCATGGTGCGCTGCATGGCCGGGTTGCGCGGATCGCCCAGGATGCTGCGCCCACCGAGCGCGCGGGGGCCGAACTCCATCCGGCCGGCAAACCATCCGATCACGTTTCCGTCTGCCAGGAGCCGCGCGGTTTCGTCGATCAGCGCCGCGCGCTCCATGCGGTGTCCGCGAGCGCCGGTGGAAGCGAGGAACGCCTCGATCTCCGCCGGCGAGTAGGAGGGGCCGAGGTACGCCCCGCGCATCGCGTCGCGAGCGGCCACGCGCGAGCTCGCGGCTCCGGTGGTCATCGTCTCTCCGCCGGCGTCAGCGCCGGCCGGCTCGTCTCCGTACGAGTCGCCCCCGGAAACTCCGGCGCCCGCCGACGCGAGCGCGTGGGTGCGCTCCCCCGCGTGCGCAGCGGCGGCGACGGCGCTGGCCGCAGGGGCCGCGATGTGCCGCGGCGCGCCGAAGTGGCGATGCCAGGAGAGCATCGCCACGCCCAGTGCGCCCCCCGCGTCGCCCGCCGCCGGCTGGATCCACAGCCGCTCGAACGGCCCTTCGCGCAGCACGCGCCCGTTGCCCACGCAGTTGAGCGCGACGCCGCCCGCCAGGCAGAGGCTGCGCGCGCCGGTGTCGCGGTGCGCGGTGCGCACCATGCGCAGCATGATCTCCTCGCACACATCCTGGATCGAGCGCGCCAGATCCATCTCGCGCTGCGTGAGGCGCGATTCCGGATGACGCGGCGGTCCGCCGAAGAGCGCGTCGAACTTCTTGCTCGTCATCGTCAGCCCACCCAGGAAGTCGAAGTACTCCTGATTGAGCCGGAAGGAGCCATCCTCGCGCAGATCGATCAGCTCGGAATAGATGCGGTCCACGTACTTCGGCTCGCCGTACGGCGCGAGTCCCATCACCTTGTACTCGCCGGAGTTCACCTTGAAGCCGGTGTAGTACGTGAACGCGGAGTAGAGCAGGCCGAGCGAGTCGGGCCATTGCAGCTCGCTCAGGATCTCGATCGCGCTTCCGCGCCCCATCCCGATCGACGCGGTGGCCCACTCGCCCACACCGTCGATGGTGAGGATCGCGGCTTCCTCGAACGGCGACGGGTAGAACGCGCTCGCCGCGTGCGACTCGTGATGCTCGGCGTACGCAATGTCCCCCTCCCAGTCGAGGCGGCGCCGCAGCTCGCGGTCGATGAAGAGCTTCTCCTTGATCCAGAGCGGCCCCGCCTTGAGGAACGAGCGGAAGCCGCGCGGGGCGATGCCGAGGTACGTCTCGAGGATGCGCTCGAACTTGAGAAGCGGCTTGTCGTAGAAAGCGACGAGCTGGAGGTCCTTCGCCTCGATCCCCGCCTGGCGAAGGCAGAAGGCCACCGCATGCTCGGGGAAGGACGCGTCCCCCTTCTTCCGCGTGAAGCGCTCCTCCTGCGCGGCGGCGACGATCTCCCCGTCCCGAACCAGACAGGCAGCGCTGTCGTGGTAGAAGGCCGAGAGCCCCAGAATGTGCGTCGGGCCGCTACGGCCGGACGGGCGAACCGGCGAGGCGGAGGCTCCCACCTGCTGGGGACTGTTCACGGTCATGAGTCTCGTGTCCCTCTATCGAAAGTCGCGCGAGAACCGCGGCGGTGCGGAACGGGCCGCGCAGCCCCGGCACCTGGCGGAGCGCAGCGGCCACACGGCATGCGATTCGTCCGGATCGAGCGTGCGACACGGTCCGGAAGGGCAGGCGGTCCTCCCGCCAGTCCCGCTGGGCCATGCTCGATCGGCCGAGGGATAAGCAAGATGAGTACCCTGCGGCGTTCGTCCCCGATACGAGGTATGTCCTTTCTGTGTTGGCAATTGCGCCGGTCGGAGTCAGGGTTGCGCCGGTGCGCCGCGTCCCGGCGGCGGGGTGGTCTCCACAGTACGTTGCGCGGCTGCTACATGCGGCGACCTTTCGCGCCACGGCATGTGGCTGGTCGCCGCCTACGCGCACCTCCTCGCGATCTTGCCCCCCGCGAGGAGGGCTGAAGCGAGATCGGGGGCGCTGCGCCGTCGGCTCTCGGGCGACCAGCTCTCCGCCAAGCGGGCACGTTCCCTGCGGCGGCGGGGCACGCGGACGAGTGGGTGATCCATCGCCCCAGCGTACCGAAGTCCGTACAGTACAGTGCCGGATTGGCCGGGTGCGCGTTGTCCAACTCACCTGGCCGCTACGGCCATCGTGTTGCTCGGGGAAGGAGGAGTTGAGATGATCGATACCGGTGCGCTGGCTCGGTCCGCACGAGCACGGCGGCGGCGTCGGGTTCCTCTCGTCCAGCCGGCAACCATCAGCCCTGGCGTTTCGACCACACTGCACAGCGAATGGCTCCTCGCCTGAGAGGGATCGCCCTCAATCTTCTCCTCGTCGCCCTGAGCGTTGGAATCGTGCTTGTCGGCGCGGAGGTGTTCTTGAGGATCTTCCCGCGCTACCTTCCGCCCGCCGCGCGATTGCGGCTCCTGTGGGCGGCGCAACCGGACCCGAGCGGAGTGGCCAATCCGTACACGGGGTACGTGTACCCGGCGAGCGTGCAGCAGCGGATCAACGCGGGCGATCTGGACTTCGCCTACACCACGGACGAACACGGATTCCGGAATCGGTCTCCCTGGCCAGACAGCGCGGACATCGTGGTCATCGGTGACTCCGAGGCCTTCGGCTGGGGGGTGGCGGACGATTCCACCTGGTCGGCGCAGGTAGCGCGTGCGCTCCCCGGAAGTCGCATCGTCAACCTCGCCCTCCCGGGGATGGCGCCGAAGCAGTACTTCCGCGTCTACCGGCAGTTCGGAGCGCCGCTGCACCCGAAACTCGTGATATTCGGCTTGTTCCCGGGAAACGATCTGAGCGACGAGCGTGAGTTCGACGCATGGCTCGACGCGGGGTCGCCGGGCAACTACGCGACGTGGAAATTCAACCACGGCAGTAAACCGCCGCTCGCCGAGCGCATGATGGAGCATAGCTACCTGTTCTGGGCGCTCCGCGAAACGCGACGAGGTCTCCAGCAGCGAATGCACTCGGTGCCGCCGATGACGTTCCCGGACGGCAGCCGGATCCAGTTCGCGCCGTCGTTCATGGCGCGCGAGGCGATGCTCGCCACACCGGAGGACCCGAATTTCGTGCAGGTCATGCAGGCCATCGACAGCACGCGTGCGCTCGCACAGGAGCAGGGCGCGGCCATGCTGGTGATCGTCTTCCCCACCAAGGAAGACGTGTATTTCCCGCTGCGTGGCGACAGCCTCCCTCCGCTGCGGGCGCCTCTGGTGCGCGCGGTGGCCGAGCGCGGGATCCCGTATCTCGATCTCACGATTCCGATGCAGGAGGAGGCACGAAAGCAGAGACGGCTCTTCTTCGAGATCGACGGGCATCCGGACGGCGCCGGCTACCATGTCATCGCGCAGGCGGTGCTCGCGCATCTGCGCGAGCATGCGGGCGACTACCATCTGAGTGAGCGGCAGTAACGTGGTGAGAGCGACGCCGGCAACGCCGGGAGCGGCCACGATGCCGCGAGCCTGGACACCTCCCTCGGTTCCCGCGGCATCGGAGGCGGGAGGCATGTCGTTCCACGAGCCGGTGGTGTTCCCTTCCGGCTTCCTCTGGGGCTCGGCAACCGCGAGCCACCAGGTGGAGGGGGACAATCGGTGGAACGACTGGTGGATGGCGGAGCAGCGCGGGCTGGTGCCGCATCGCTCCGGGGCGGCGTGCCGCCATTACGAGATGTACGAGCACGACTTCGATCTCGCGCGCGGCGCCGGGCAGAACGCGCACCGCTTCTCCATCGAATGGAGCCGTGTGGAGCCGGCGCCGGGCGTGTGGGATGAGGATGCGATCGCCCACTATCGCGAGGTGATCGACGCGCTGCGCGCGCGCGGGATCGAGCCGGTGGTCACGCTGCACCACTTCACGCTCCCCACCTGGGTGGCGGAGCGCGGCGGGTGGGCGAATCGGCGGACGGTGCGCCGGTTCGCGCGCTACGTGTCGCGCATGGCGGACGCGCTGGGCGACGCGGTGCGCTACTGGGTGACGATCAACGAGCCCACCGTGTACGTGAAGCATGCGTACGTGGTGGGGGACTGGCCGCCGTGCGCGGTGCGGGCGTGGTGGCGTGCGGTGCGCGCATTCGGGCACATGGCGCGTGGACATCGCGCCGCGCGGGCTCGGCTCCGCGCGCGGTGGCCGCACGCGCAGGTCGGCTTCGCGCACAGCGCGCCGGTCATCCAGCCGGGCGATCCCAGCCGGCTGGGCGACCGGACCGCTGCCTGGCTGCGCGACTGGGTGCTCAATCGCGCGTTCTTCGCGCTGCTCCGGCGCGGAGAGCGGGGCGAGCCTCCGTTCGATTTCATCGGGCTCAACTACTACACACGGGCAGTGGTGCGCGGCGGGGGCGGCGGGCTCATCCCCTTCGTCGGCACGGAGTGTCTCGCGCCGCGTCTGGAGGATCGTGGAGTCCGGAGCGACCTGGGGTGGGAGGTGTACCCGGCAGGGCTTGGCGCCACGCTGCGCCGCTTCGCGCGCTACGGCGTGCCGCTGTTGGTGACGGAAAACGGGATAGCCACCACCGACGAGGAGCTGCGCGCGTCGTTCCTGTGCGCGCATCTCGAAGAGCTGGCTGGCGCGGTACGCGATGGCGTGGACGTGCGTGGCTACTTCTACTGGAGCCTGCTCGACAACTTCGAGTGGACGCAGGGTACGGAGGCGCGTTTCGGTCTCTTTCACGTGGACTTCGACACGCAGGAGCGGCGCTCGCGCCCGGCGCTGGACCGCTACCGCGCGGTGTGCGCGGCCAACCGGTATCCCCCCGACGTGCCGTGGATTGCGGACGGCTCCTCGTCGCGCCCCGCGGTGGGTGGCGTGTCGTCCGCGTGAGCCGTTCCTGCGCCGCCGCATGACGATCATCGATGCTACGGAGGTTGAGCCGAACGCCGAGCTGGCGGCGGACGTGTGCATCGTGGGCGCCGGCGCGGCCGGGCTCACGCTGGCCGGCGCGCTCGATGGGACGTCGCTCTCCGTGTGCGTGATCGAGAGCGGCGGGATGGAGCCCGACCCCGACACGCAGGCGCTCTACGATCTGGATGTGCGTGGCTACCCGGTGCGCGAGAACTTCATGTCGCGCGCGCGCTATTACGGCGGGAGCTGCAACATCTGGGCGGGGCGGAGCATGCGCTTCACCGCGCAGGACTTCGCGCCCCGCGCGTGGGTACCGCACAGCGGGTGGCCGCTCGAGTACGGCGAGCTGGCGGCGTACTACCCGGCTGCGGCGCGCGTGCTCGGCCTGCCGGGCGACGAGTTGTTCGATGCGTCGCGCCATGCGTCCCAGCTCACCGACCAGGAGCGGCGGCTCTACGACGCCGACCGTCTCGTGCCGGCCGTCTCCCTCTGGGCCAGGCGCCCCAAGCGATTCGGCGCGGGCTATCGCGCCACGCTGCGGCGGTCGCGGAACATCCGCCTCATCCTCCGCGGCAACGTGGTGAACGTACGCCTCCATGCGGACGGGACTCGCGTGGAATCCGTGGACGTCGCCACGCTGGGCGGACGCCGCTTTCGCGTGCGCGCGAACGTGGTGGTGCTCGCCTGCGGCGGACTGGAAAACGCGCGACTGCTCCTCGCCTCGCGCGAGCAGCATGCGGCGGGGATCGGCAACGCGCATGACGTGGTCGGGCGCTACTTCATGGATCACCCGCGCGGCGTGTACGGCCGCGTGCACCTGCGCGAGGGTGCGCGGCTGTCGCTGCTGGACGGGTGGCCGCGCGCGGAAGGGAAGGTGCAGTTCGGGGTGGGGCTCTCCCCCGCGCTGCAGGAGCGCGAAGCGTTGCTCGACCACTACGCCACGGTGGAGGTGGAGCATTCGGAGTACACGGCGCGGCAGTATCAGTCGTTCATCCGCACCATGAAGGTGCTGCTGCGGCGCGGCTACGCCGGCAGTCGCTGGGACGTGGGACGCCGTGCGAAGCTGTCCGACATCAGTGGGCTCATGTACCTGCTCACGCCCAAGGAGCTGATGCCGCACGCGCTGTATCGGGCGTACTGGCGCGCGCGTCGCATGGTTGGCCGCCGGCGCGCGGGCGGGGGGCGCCGCGTGGTGGTGTACTTCTGCGAGCAACCCCCCGACCCGGCGAGCCGCGTGACGCTCACCGCCGAACGCGATGCGCTCGGCCTGCCTCGCCTCGCGCTCGATTGGCGGTTGCCTCCCTCCGTACACGAGTCGGTGTGTCGGCTGCAGTCGCTGCTCAAGGCGCAGTTGGAGCGCGCCGGCGTGGGAACGCTGGAAGAGGGGGACGGCGAGGTTCGCTTCACCGACGCGTCGCACCACATGGGCACGACGCGCATGAGCACCACGCCTCGCACCGGCGTGGTGGACACGCACGGTATGGTGCATGGCGTGCACGGACTGTATGTGGCGGGGAGCTCCGTGTTCCCGGCCGCCAGCCACAAGAATCCGACGTTGACCATCGTCGCGCTCTCGCTCCGGATGGCGGAGCATCTCCAGCGCGTGGAGGCGCGCGCATGAGCAACGCACCAGCCGGAGCTCCCGCCGCCGCCGCCGAGTCGCTGTCGGTGCAGCGGCACGAGGCCGAGGCGATCCAGAAGCGCGGCACGCGCCAACTGCTCCTGGCGCGCGCGCTGTTCATGGCAGCCAGCTACGTCGCGTCGGTGTTGCTCGCGCGCGAGCTCGGTCCTTCGGATTTCGGGGTGTACGGCGTGCTGCTCGCGACGCTCGCGTGGCTGGAGATCGTGAGCTACGCCGGCGTCCCCGCGGCCACGGGGCGTCTCATTCCGGAGCATCAGGATGAGGCGGGGGCGGTGGAGCGATCGGCGCGGTTCGTTCTGCTCGTCACCTCGCTCGCGTTGTTCGCGATCTCCTGGATTCTGGCGCCGCAGGTTGCGCGCGTGTTTCATCTGGATGGCGGCACGTGGCTCTTCCGGGTGGCCATCCTGGACATCCCGGTGGCCGCCGTGTTCCAGGGGTACGCCGGCACCCTCATGGGGCTTCGGCGGTTCGGGCCGCTGAGCGTGGGGCAGGCGGTGATGGGCACCGCCAAGCTGGGCGGCGTGCTCGCGCTGTTCGTCGCAGGGTTCACGGTGGCGCATGCCCTCGTGGTCAACGTGCTCGCGACAACGGCGGCGCTGCTGTTCCTCCTGGTGATCTATCCGCCGCGCGGCTTTCTCCCGTCGCCCGGCTTCGTCCGTCGCATCGTCGGTCTGGCCGTGTCGATGGGCGCGTTCGTGATCTCGCTCCAGGTGCTCATCAGCCTGGACGTCTGGTTTCTGGGGAGCGTTTGGAAGGGGCCGGGGGCGGCCGTCGGCCAGTACCTTGCCGCGCTCAAGATCGCGCAGACGCTCATCGTCATTCCGATCGTACAGTCGGGCGTGCTGCTGGCGAGCGTGGCGTGGGCGCTGGCGGCGCGCGACCGCGAGGGAGCGCGCGCGCACGTGCTGGAGGCGAGCCGCTTCTCGATCATCCTGAGCGCCGCGGCGTGCGTCATCGTGGGCGGGAACGCGTCGTCGCTCATGGACCTGCTCTATTCCAGCGCGTACGCCGCCGGCGGTCGGTACCTGGTAGTACAGCTCCTGGCCTTCAGTTGCTTCGCGCTGATGGATGTGTATGCGCATGCGCTCATGGGGGGCGGCCGGCAGCGCGTGACCGCCGCGGTGCTCGTCTCGTTTATTCCGATAGTGGCCATCGCCAACCTGCTGCTCATCCCGCGACTTGGCCCGATGGGAGCGGCTGCGTCGCTGCTCATCGGGATGGGCGGGACGACGGCGGCGATCGGCGTGCTGGTGTGGAAGCAGTTCGGCGCGCCCATAGCCGGTCGCACGCTCGCGCGCGTGGCGCTGGCAACGGTCGTGGTGCTCGTCCCGGCGCTCATGGTGCCGGCCCGCGGCGGGCTCGTGCTCGTGAAGATGGCCGCCCTTGGCGTGTTGTATCTGGGCGTGCTCTGGCTCACCGGTGAGATCAGCGCTGCGGACTTCGTGCTTCCCAGCGCGCGCCGTGACGCGGCGGCGGAAGCGTGAGCACCGCGCACATCCCCTTCCGAGACTGGGCGCGCGCGACAGGCGCGATCCGGTACGTCTCGGATCCTTCGGCGTGAATCAGTCGTCCATAAGACATGCGCATCGCGATCACTCTGCAGAGCCTGGATGAGACGTGGGGAGGCATCGGCGTCTACACCAAGGAGTTGGTGCCCAGCCTTCTTCGCGCTGATCCGGAGAACGAGTACGTGCTCCTCTACCCCGGCTTTGGCGCCCCGCGCAAGCGGTTGGGGCAGTTCCGGCGCTTCCCGAACGTCCTGGAAGTGGAGACCACGGAGTCGCACGTGCCCTCCGGCACGTACTGGGACCAGCGCATCGTGCCAGCGGTGGCGCGCCGCTACGGCGTGGACGTGCTCTTCAACCCGTTCATGTCGGTGCCGATCCGCGGGAAGTTCGGGAAGGTGCTGATCATGCACAACGTGGAGTATCACACCGTACCCAACGTGTACGACTTCCGGATGTTCGTGCGCTGGAAGTTCCTGGAGCGGGTGATCCTGCCGTCGGCCGACCGGGTGATCTCCATCTCCCAGGTGATGACCGACGACTTCGCGAAGTGCATGCGCTATCCCATCGACCAGGTCCGCACGATCTATCATGGTGTGAGCGACCGGTTCCGCCGCGTGGAGGATCCGGAGCGGCTGGCGTGGGCGCGCGAGCAGTACGTGCTTCCCGAGCGGTTCCTCCTGTTCGTCGGGAACCTGTACCCGCAGAAGAACTTCGCCACGCTCGCGCGGGCGTTCGCTGCGCTCCGCGACGAGATTCCCCACAAACTCGTGGTGGCCGGACGCCCACGCTGGAAGTACGACGCGGACCTGGAGCTCATCGAGCGGCTCGGCATTCGCGATCGCGTGGAGTTCCTGCAGTTCGTGCCGCACGACGATCTCCCGCTGGTGTACTCCATGGCGGACGCCTTCATCTACCCCTCGCTCTACGAGTCCTTCGGCCTCGCGCAACTGGAAGCGATGGCGTGCGGCTGCCCGGTGATCGGGGCGCGCTCCGGTGCGATTCCCGAGATCTGCGGCGACGCCGCGCTGCTCTTCGAGCCGAAGGATGATGTGGCGCTCGCCGCGGCCATCCGGCAGGTGCTCGGCGATGACGCGACACGGGCGGAGCTGGTGCGCAAGGGATACGCGCGCGCGAAGGAATTCACCTGGGCGCGGTGCGCCGAGGCGACGCTCGATGTGATGCGCGAGCTGGGGGGAGACAGCCGGTCGGTGGCGCGGGGCTCGGGACTCCGGCCTGCGCTGGGCGGCAGTACCCCGCCGTATGGCCGCCGCCATGTGGCGCAGCGGTAGTGCGCGCCGCCGGTCCCCGCACCATCTTGAATCCGGGTCGCGAGTGAAGCACCGCTGATCGCGCGGCTCGGTGCCGCGCCGCTCGCTAGATTTCACGCGCTCGCATTTGGCGGATCCGATGCTGGCCCGCCCAGGGATACCAGCTCACCGGGAGTCGACCGACCATATGC
The DNA here is from genome assembly GCA_035701265.1 of Gemmatimonadaceae bacterium. GTDB lineage: Bacteria > Gemmatimonadota > Gemmatimonadetes > Gemmatimonadales > Gemmatimonadaceae > DASSNU01. The sequence continues at coordinate 167,076 of DASSNU010000017.1, forward strand.
GCATCGGGATCATGCTGCGATGCATCAACTATCGTGGGGGCATCGCCACGTACACGCAGCAGCTCGTGCGGCACATGGTCGAGTCAGACCGCACCAACGAGTACGTCCTGTTCTATCCGTGGTTCGAGCCTGCGCGACGCAGTGTGGGAACGTTCGCGGGGATGGAGCACGTCACCGAGGTGCTCAGCCGGTCTCCGGTGCCGCTCGTGCACTACTGGGACCAGGTGGCGTTGCCGCGGCTGGCGCACCGCTACGGCGTGGACATCGTCTTCAATCCGTTCGTGACCATTCCCGTGTTCGGCCGCTTCCGCAAGGTGTTCGTGATGCACAATTGCGAGTGGTACAACATGCCGGAGGTCTTCCCGTTCATCGAGCGGATGTGGGGGCGGCACCGCGTGGATGCGTGCATGAAGGCGGCGGACCGCGTGATCTCCGTGTCGCAGCGCGTGGCCGACGAGTTGGTCGCGGCAACCGGGCTGCCCGCCGACAAGTTCCGCGTCATCTACAATGCGCCCAGCCCGGCCTTCCAGCCCGTGAGCGATGAGGAGCGGCTCCGCGCCGTGCGCGAAAAGTTCGGCCTGCGCAAGGACTTCCTGCTCTTCGTGGGCGGGATCTACCCGCAGAAGAACTTCAACGCGCTGCTGCGCGCCTTCCACGCCGTGCGCAACGAGATCCGGCACGACCTGGTCGTGGCCGGGATGATGCGCTGGAAGACGGGCGCCGAGCAGCGCCTGATGCGCGAGCTCGATCTCGGCGACCGCCTGCGGTTGCTGGGGTGGACGCAGCCGGACGACCTCGTGGCGTTGTACAACGCGGCCACGTGCTTCGTGATCCCGTCGTACTTCGAATCGTGCAGCGTCGCGCTGCTCGAGGCGCTGGCGTGCGGGTGTCCGGTGATCGCCTCGGACGCCGGGGGCAACCCGGAAGTGGTGCGCGACGCCGCGCTGCTACATCACCCCGATGACGTCGACGCCCTGGCCGACGCCATCCGGCGCGTCACGAGCGATGAGGCACTCCGCGCGGACCTGTCGGCGCGCGCGCGACGGCGGTCGCTCGCGTTCGGCTGGCACACGGCTGCCGAACAGACGCTCCGCGTGTTGCGCGAGACAGTCTAGCGCGGGCCGCGCCGCTAGAACGACGCGGCCCGCAGCCCGGAGAGCGCGCCCCCGCGCCGCGGCGGAGCGGAGCCGGTTGTCACTCCGCGCGGAACGGCGAAGTGCTGCTCCACCTCTTCCAGCGCTTGCCCCATCACGTACATCCGCCCCCACATCTCCAGCGTGAGCAACCCGAAGAACGCGTACGGGTCGCGATCCCACCGCGCGATGTAGTGGCTGAGCCCGCTCCACCGGAGTCCAAGGACCTCGTGGCAGAAGCCGTCGCGGAAGAAACGGTCGTCGGCGAACGGCGCGATGTACGTGCCGAGCGGGATCGGGAACCCCATCTTGCGACGCCAGATGTCGCGCCGCGGCAGATACCGGCGCGCCACCTGCTTCAGCAGCCACTTGTCCGCGCGCGCGCCGATCCGATACTGGAGCGGCAGGTTGATCGCCGTGTGCACCAGACGATGATCCAGAAAGGGGACGCGCGACTCCACCGACGCGGCCATCGTCATCCGGTCCAGCCGGCGCAGCAGCGGGGCCAGGAAGTCGCTCAGATCGCCAAGCATCCGACCCAGCACGGCACGCTCGCGTGGACGCGCGACGAAGTCATACGCCGACTCGCACCGCTCCTGCCATTCCATCCGGACGAACCGATCGATGGCCGCCACCGCGGTAGGCAGCACCTCGCGGAAGCGGTGCGCGGTCGCGGGAAGCCCGGCGGCGGCGTACACCACGAGCGTGAGCTGACTCTGCAGATGCTGCGGGAGGAGATGCAGCAGCGACTCCAGCCGCAACAGCGTGCGGAGCCGGCGATATGCCCAGCCGTACCCGCCGAACAGCTCGTCCGCGCCCTCGCCGGAAAGGAGCACGATCACCCCGTGCTCCCGCGCGACGCGGCTGATCTGCAGATACGCCACGGAATTGGGATGCGTGAGCGGCGTGTCCGAGTAGTACGTCGCCTCCGGCAGACTGGCGCGGAACGACTCGGCCGTGAGCGTGTGGCAGACGAGCGGGATTCCGAGCGAGCTCGTGAGACGCTCGGCGAACTGCCGCTCGTCCATGCTCGGCGCGTCGTGCACCGACACGTTGAACGCGGTGAGCGCCGTGGTGTGCCTGGCCGCCATGGCGGTCACGAGACTCGAGTCCAGTCCGCCGCTGCACAGCGTGCCCACCGGAACGTCGCTCACAAGCCGGCAGCGCACCGCCTCGTTCAGCAGCCCGTCGACCCGCTCGACGTGCTCCGCCGGTGTGCAGCGCGAGGACTCCTCGTAGGCGTCCTGCTGAACGTGCGCGAGGCGCGTGTAGTACGCGCGCGCGGTCACCGTGCCGTTGCGTACTGTCACCATCTGCCCCGGGAGCACCGAGACGATGTCCTCGAGCAGCGTTTCGGGCGCCAGCGCGTCCGCGTTCCGGTAGAGGAACCACTCCGCCAGCCGCTGTCGGTCCACGCGCGCGCGGTCGCGGAGCAGCCGGATGGCCTTGATCTCCGAGCTGAAGAGGAAGTGACCATCCGCCGTGGCGTGGTACAGCGGCTTGACCCCGTACCGGTCGCGCACCAGCGTGAGCGTGCCCGTCTGCCGGTCCAGGATGGCGATGGCGAACATCCCTACGAACCGGTTGAACGCCTCCTCGCCCCACTCGATGAAGGCGTGCAGGATGACCTCGGTGTCGGTGCCCGAGGTGAAGACGTGCCCGCGCGGCTCCAGCTCGGCGCGGAGCTCGCGGAAATTGTAGACCTCGCCGTTGTACGTGATCCACCATCGCCCCGTGGTGTCCGCCATGGGCATGTGGCCGGCCGGCGTGATGTCCAGGATGCTCAGCCGCCGCGATCCCAGACAGACCGGGCCCAGTACCTCGACCCCCTGATCGTCCGGGCCGCGGTGGGTCTGCGTGTCGCACATGGCCGTCACCATCGCCGCGTGATCCCGCCGGCAATTCGCGTCCAGACAGACCAGTCCTGCCACTCCACACATGTTCGCGACTCCTGCGTTCAGCCGGTCGGGCGAGTGACCGCACGCGCCTCGCGCGCGGTCAGCTCGGGGATGGGAGATCCTTCGTAGTGCGATGGCGCGTCCACGCCGAGCATGGCGAGCACGGTGGGAGCGATGTCCATGATGTGACGCCCGGCAAGCTCGGCGCCCTCGGCAATGCCGGGGCCGCGCGCGACGACGAACGCGTTCGGACGGTGATTCCCCGTGTAGTACGGACCCGTGCGGTATCCCGGCGTGCCGTCCACGGTGCCCCAGGCGGGCGAGTCGATGCGCGCGAGCACTTCCGCGTCCGGATTCCATGTGGCCACGATGTCAGGAAGACGATCGCGCTGGGCGCCGGGGTACACGTCGTCGGTACGCACCACGCGCTCGGCGGCGCGGCGCGCGTTGTCGGGGTTCACCAGCGCGGTGAGCTCGCGCTGCAACTCGGCGATCATCTGCGTCGCCTCGTCGCCCGGAAGTACCACGCCGGCAGGCTCGCGCCCGCGGAGATTGAGGCGGATGTACGCTTCGTTCGCGTTCGGGATGCAGAATGCGCGCGTCCGCTCCCAGTCGATGCCGGCGTTCACCCACTGCATGCTCATGCGGTAGTGGACGCTCCGCGGCAGGCAGCGCGTGACCGATTGGCGCACGCCGAGCGGAATGGCCTGCCGCACGCGGGAGAGTAACCCCGTCTTGCGCGTCGCGCCTTCCGACGCCGCGCCAGCCGCATGTGAGGCGCCGTCCACGAGCCAGCCGGCGCGCCGGAGCAGCTCCGGCACGTGGTGGCAGGCGGAGTAGTTGGGGCCCATGCCGTCTCCCGAAAGGACGGCCACGGTGGTGTCATCGCCCACCGCCTCGAGCACGGCGCCGAGCGCCTGGTCCACCGCCACGTACACATCGTGCAGCGCGTCCGGTGCGTGCGCGATGTCGTAGTCGCACGACGCGGGGTGCGACGGATCGCCGGTGTGCCAGAGAAAGTGCCCCGCGCCGTGCGGCTCGCCGAAGGTGACGAACATCATGTCGCACGGGTGCTCGCGGAGCAGCCAGCGGACGGCATCGGCCTTCACGCGCGCGCCGGCCACCAGCCGATCGCGGAAGACGCGCGCGTCCGGCATCTCGAGCACGTGCATGTGCTCCGGTCCGGGGTAGGGTCCCACCGCACGGCGCAGCGCGCTGCGCATCCGCCGCGGCGTCGCCGCCGGCTCGCCGAACCACGTCCACGTGCCGTACTCCAGCAGCTGGATGCCGCGGAAGCCGGAGAGCGGATAGCTCATGAACGCGTCGAAGATGATGCACCGCCGGCCCGCATCGTCCAGATGCTTCCAGAAGGGAGGAAGCGCGCAATCCGCGGGGCGCGTGCGATGCACGCCCTGCTCGTGCGGCCGCACCTGATATGCGTGGTACATGCCGTGATGCCCGGGGGTGGCGCCGGTGTACAGCGTGGGCCACGCGGAAACGTGCATCACATCGGCGGTGGTGCCGAGCCGTCCCCACGTTCCCTGCGTGCGCAGCGCCCACAGGTTGGGCAGGTCCCCCGCGGCGCCCCATCGTTCGATGAGGTCCGCATCCGCCGAGTCGAGTGCGATGAGCAGCAGCCGCGGCACGCTGGTCACTCTCGTGGCGATTCGTGTGATGACGCGTGGACGGGCGCGCCCTGCCCGGAGCCCGCACCTGCACCGTGCTGCGTGCGCGCCGCGCTGCTCGCGGGCCACACTTCCTCGATGGACACCGTGCGCCGCTCGCGATCGGAGCGCTTGGCGGCCTCGATCATCGCCACGTTCCAGATGTTGTCCCCCGCGTGCGTCTCCGCCGTCACGCCCTTGGTGGTGGCCTCGTGCAGCGCGTTGAGCAGCGACGTCGTTCCTCCGCGCGGATAGGGCATCTCGTCGCCGCGCGGCACGGCCAACCGCCGCACCGGACGGAAGAAGCGGCTCCCGCTGCGGCGCCAGGCGACGTACTTGCGGTTGGTCCAGAGCACGCCGTGCTCCCCTTCGATCCACAGCGAGAAGGCGAAGCGATGCGAGGTGAGCGTTCCCAGGTACTGCACGTGAATGCCGGCGAGATCGATGAACGCCTCGGTGGCCGCGCCGTGCCGGTAGTCGCTCCACGGCGCGTTCCACGCCCGCGCGGTGATGCTCGACGGCGCGCGGCCGAGGATGGCTCGCAGACTGTCGAAGTGATGGACGGCGATCTCCTGCAGGTGCGGATACTCGATCGACGCCAGCCATGGACCTTCCGTGTGGCTCGGCATGTGACGGCGGTCGATGAGCGTGGCGGAGTCCACGCGCCCGATGCGCCCCGCCTGGATGAGTGCGCGTACCGTGCGCTCCGCGGGCCAGTAGCGGTAGTTCTCCGCCACCACCACCGGACGCCCCGCCGCGCGGGAGGCCTCGAGCACGCGCTCCGCTTCCTCCACCGATGTGGCCAGCGGCTTCTCGACCATCACCGCCAGCCCCGCACGCAGCGCGCGGCAGGTGTGATCGGCGTGCAGCGCGGAGGGTGTCACGATGAGCGCCGCATCGGCGCGCGTGGCGGCGAGCGCGGCGTCGAGATCGGTGAAGAAGCCGCGGTCGTTCCCGGGGACACGCGCGCGGACGCTCGCGAGTGCGCGCTCGTCGCGGTCCACGTACCCCACGCACTGGACATCCGGATGCGACTCGACGATGTCCACCCAGTGACCGCCGCGGATCCCGGTGCCGACCTGCAGTATGCGAATGCTCACGAGCTCTTCTCCTATGCGATTCGGGACGTGAGCGGCTGGAGCAACGTCGCCCCGTCCATGTAATTCGGACGCTCCACGCCGTAGAGCGAGAGGATGGTGGGCGCGATGTCGCGCACGTGCGCGCCGTCGAGCGAGGCGCCGGCCGCCGCCGCGCCGCTCGCGATCAGGAAGCCGGGGGCCGCGTGCGTCCCCGGGCGCCCGTCCGGCGACGGGGCGGCGCAGTGCCCCACGCGCGGAGAGTCCAGCGCGGTGATTGGCGCCTCGTCCGACCAGAGCACCACGAGATCGGGGAGATAGTCGCGGCGCGGCCCGGCAAAGCGATCGTCGGCACGGATCACCTCGCGCACGGCGCGCGCGCCGGTCGCCGGGTTCACCAGCTCGGTGAGCGCGGCGCACAACTCGTCACACACCGCGTCGTACTCCGCGCCCGGCTGCACGATGCCGTGCGGCTCGCGGCCGGCCAGGTTGATGCGCACGCACCCCTCCAGATCGGTGGGGAGGAGGTACGCGCGCGTGCGCGACCAGTCGATGGCCGCCGTGTCGACGCGCCGCGCCAGCCGGTCGCGCAATGCCGTGGGGAGGCGCCGCGCGAGCGACTTGCGGAAGTCCTTGGGGAGCAGATCGCGCAGCGCGCGCACCGGATCGAACCCCGCGCGCGGCGGCGGCGCGTCCGCGCCGCCCGCCGCCGTCGGCGCATCGGGGGCGGGCTCGGCCAGCATCCCCGTGCGCCTGAGGAGATCGGGCAGCAGGTGCCACCCCGAGTGATTCGGCGCGATGCGGTCGCCCGTCACGATGAGCATCGTGGTGTCGTCGGGCAGCGCGCTCGCGATGCGCCCGATGCCGGTGTCGAGCTCGCGGTAGAGCTCGCGCAACCGCTGCTGGTCCGCGTTCCGCGCGGGGTCCCAGCAGTAGTGCGCTCCCGGATGCGTCTCGCCGTACACGGCCACGAAGCAATCCCACGGACGCTCGCGCATGAGCCAGAGGATCGCGTCCGTCTTGGCGCGGACGCTCCGCAGGAGACGCGGCTGCATGCCCTGCGCGTCCTGCGCGGCGAGACCAAGGTCGTGTGCCTCGAGTCCGAGCGGGTAGGCACCGCACGCGCGGGTGAGACGGCGGAGCAGCTCCGGAGGATTGGATGCAGGCTTGAAGTAGTGCGCCCACGTCCCCCAGTCGAAGATCTGCGTGACGTGCTCTCCGCGCTCCGGGTGCGTGTACGGCGCGTCGAACACGGTGCAGCGCACACCGGCGTCGCCCAGGAGACGCCACATCGTCGGCACGCCGTACTGATCGGGGGCGAAGCGCCGATAGCCTTGCAGCCCGGGCGCTGGCTGGAACGTGTAGTAGACCCCGTGATGTCCCACCGGCGCGCCGGTGTACAGCGTGGGCCACGCCGACACGTGGAGCCACTCGGCGGTGGTGCCCAACTCCGCGGCCGTGCCCTGCCGCATGAGCCGTTGCAGATGCGGCAGCTCGCCGCTCTCCGCCCAGCGGCGCAGGAGCGGACCGTCGCCCAGGTCCAGGCCGATCAGCATGACGCGAGGCGCGCCGGTGCGCGGAGGCATCAGAGACCTCCCTTCGCGATCATCACCGACATGCCGAGCACGGCGAGCGCGGCCGCCATGTCCAGGTAGATCGCGCGCGGGGCGCGGCGGTGGCCGATGATCGCCTGGTAGCCGATCATGAAGAGGACGAGGAGCAGTTTGATGCCCAGTGCGTGCGAGCCGCCGTTGCCCCAGAAGGCCGGATGCACGAGCGCGCCGAGCGTCACGCCGCGCACGGAGAGCAGGTACGCGCCCGTTCCCACCAGCAACACGAGCGCGGGCCAACCGAGCCCACCCATGCGCATGCTCAGCTCGCGCAGCCGCTCGGCGGTTTCCGGCGGCTGGATCTTCTTCAGCACCGGCCCCGCGAAGAGCGGCCAGAAGAACATGTGCCCCAGCCACGCGAACGCGGCCAGGAGGTGGATGGCGAGGGCGATGCGAAAGAGGGTCATTGCGATGGAGCGGTGGAACGGACGCGACGGCGCGTGAACGGATCGGTCATACGAGCAGGGCCGACACGCAGACGATGGAGAAAGCAAGCAGCGCAGCACACACCGCGGCGCCGCGAGACGGACGGCGCGCGAGACGCATGTGCTGCACCACGAAGATCACGAGCAGCACGAGCTTGACGCCAAGCGCTACGCCCGCCCGCTGCGTCCAGAACGAGGCCGCGGTGAGCTCCGCCATGGTGATCCCGCGCTGGCGGATGAGGACGATGCCGCTCGCCACCATGAAGGCGACGAACAGCCATCCCAGCCAGATGACCGGCACACGCACGGCGTTCGGCAGCTTGACCGGCGGCCACCGCGACGCGCCGATGAGCGCGAGCGTCCCCTCGGGATCCAGCCCCCGGCGGTCGGCGCGCAACGTCACCGCCATCACCGCCCAGAAGAGCGCGTAGCCGGTGAGCACCACACCGACCACCACGTGCAGATAGACGGTGAGCAGATAGGCGTTCACCGGTCAGATCCTCCGTGCTTCGTAGGGAATGGCGCCTACCGCCTCGCTCGCGGCGGGCGCTGGTGCGGCCATGTGCTGGGCGCACAGCCGTTGGAAGGCGCGCCCCACGTCGTCCCAGCTCTCCAGCTCGGATGCCGCCGCGGCGCGTCCCATCTCGCGCAGTCGCTCGCGCGGGGGGAGCGTGCGCAGGAGATCGCGCCACGCGTCGGCATCGTTCTCCAGCAAGAAGCCGGTGGTCTCGTGGCGTACCAACGTGCGCAGCGCGCCACTTGGCACCGTGGCCACCGCGCGGCCGGCGCTGAGATACTCGCGCACCTTGAGCGTGGAGTAACCCACCTCTCCGTGCGGAAAGCACGTCCGGTCGTACGGCGCCACGCACAGATCGGCCGCGGCGATGTAGTCGGCCACCGCATCGTGCGGCACGCGGCCATGAAAGGTGACGGGAACGCGCGCGTCGGCCGCGATTCGCTCCAGCGCACCGCGACGCGGGCCGTCGCCAATGACGTGCAGCTCCACACGTTCGGGGGCGTACCCGGCCAGCGCGTGCAACAGCGGCTCCAGGTCGTGCGTGCGGTCCAGCACGCCCGCATAGAGGAGCACGGTGCGCGAGAGCGCAATGCCGAGTCGCGTGCGCGCGCCGGGCTGGTCTCCCGGGGAGAATCGCGCGCGGTCCACTCCCAGCCCGATCACCGAGATGCGCGCCGGGTCGATGCGCCAGCGGCGGGCGATCGACGCACGCAGCGTCTCGGTCTCCGCCACGATGCCCGTCGCGCGGCGCAGGAACCATCCTTCAAGGTGGGCGGCGAGTGCGTGCCGGAGGGCGGCCACCGGCGCGCGGAGGCCCCCGTTCTGCGCCGTCGCGATCCAGTTCTTGACGGCGATCCCCGGAACGCCGAAGCGCCGCGCGTGGTGCGCCGCGTACCCGGTGAGCATCCAGTCCTTTTCGAGGACCAGATCGGTGGACGGCAGCTCGTGCTCCAGCAGCACGCGCAGCGCGCGCAGGTAGGCGGCGAACTCGCGATAGCCCATGCCGCGCGTGGCGGCGTCGTCGACGGCAGTACCCGCGCGTCCGATCGACGGCGCGATCTCCAGCACGCGCGGCGCATCGGGGGAGGGCGGCAGGGGATCGGCGATCCGCCGCACGGCGATCGTCACATCCGCCCACTGCTGCATGGCGCGCACCTGGTTGAGCACGTTGCGCGTGGGGCCGGCGGAGGGGAGGAAGTCGTGCCCAGGGACGACGTACAGAATGGCGGGGCGCTCGCGCGTCATCGCTCGTCTCCGGCCGGGCGCACGGTCGAGATGCCATCCGCCGGCAAGGCGTGCGCGGTGTGCGCGCCGGCCATCGGGCGTCGTGCCGGCGCGGACATGCGGCGGAGCACATCGTGGTAGACGCCCTCCGTCTGCGTCGCCACCACCTCCCACGAGTGATTCCGCTGCACGTGGTCGCGCGCGCGCGAGCCGATGCTCCGCGCGGTGGGCGCATCGCGCAGAAGCGTGAGAATCCCGGCGGCGAATGCGTCCACGTTGCCGCGCGGTGCCAGCCAGCCGGTGCTCCCGTGCTCCACGCCGGGCGCGGAGCCCTCGAACGATACCGCCGGGCGCGCGGCAGCCATGTAGTTGAGCAGCTTGAGCGGGATGCCGTCGCAGTCGGGGCGCGGATTCACCGCCACGTCGGCGGAGGCGAGCAGCGACGGGAGCGCCTCGAAGGGCGCGGCCACGACCTCGATGGCGTCGCGCACGCCGAGCGTACGCGCCTGCGCCTCGTACGGCGCGAACGACGATTCCGACACGATTCTGAGCCGCGCGCCGGGGTGCGCATCCAGCACGCGCCGGAAGGCATCGAGCAGCAGCTCGATCCCCTGGTACGGCGCCAGATTTCCGGCGAACACCACCGTGGGCGGATGCGCGCCATCGGTGGGATCGGGCGCGCGGAACACGTCGGTCTCCACGCCGTTCGAGACGCACGTGACCCGCTCGCGGCCGAGGGGCGTGGTGGCGATGAGCTGGTCGCGGATGCCGTCGGTGACGCTGATGACGTGATCCGCGTAGCCGGGAAGGCAGCGATCGAGCCGCGTGCCCAGCATGCGCTTCATCCCCTGCGGGAGATGCGGCGCGTACGCCGGGAGCTCGGAACCCAATAGCGTGTGCGCGTCGTACACGAGGGGTACGCGCCGCTTCCCGCGCGCCACGAGCGAGACGAGCAGTCCTTCGTAGTGGTGCGCATGGATGATGTCGATTCCACCCTCGCGCAGCACGCGGCGCAGCAATCCCACCATCAGCGGGTCGAGCACGAACAACTTGCTCAACGACGGGCCGGGCGCGGTGCGGTAGTGCGTGCCCGCGCGGCCGACGCGGTGCACGATCACGGGCGCGGCGAAGTCGCCGTTGCCGTACGGATACGTGACCAGATGGACCTCGTGCCCCAGTCGCTGGAGTCCCTCGGCAATACGCTGGATGCGTACCGGCGTTCCGCGCCGCTCGGGCATGGGGCAGGCGGCCACCATCGCGATGCGCAGCACGCCGTTGCGACGCGCATCGGGCGCATACGGCGCCTCCGACGGGGCCGTGCGCTCCGCGCCGGGCACAGCCTGGATGCCGCTCGCCACGCTCACAGTGCCCTCCGCACCACGCGCCAGTACCAGCCGGCGCTCGCGTCGAGCACGCGCCGAGCGGCGCGCTCCGCGGCGCTCACCGTGGCCTCCGCGCGGAGCGGCACCGGGCCGCCGCGCAGCAGCTCCCGGTCGGGCGTGCGCCGGTGTCGCTGGATCACACGCCGCTTGCGGTGCACGGCGCGTGCGTGCGTGGCCATCCACCACGCGCTACGCCACCATTCGCGCAGCCACCCCTTCTTGGCGACGGCGGCAAGCTGCACCGCTTCGTACATTGCCAGCACCGGCGCGAGCAGGAGCAGCGATCGCAGCTCGTAGTTCTTGAGCAGGAAGATCCAGCGATTCCGGATGTGGGAGTAGACGCGGAGGGACGAGTACGTGCCCAGCGCGCGGATGGAAACGCCCTGCGTTCCGGCGCCGTGGTGGCAGAAGGCGGCGGGCACCGCCAGCACGCCCAGCCCCAGCGCGCGCATCCGATGTCCGAAATCGTGATCCTCGAAGTAGATGAAAAAGTCCTCGTCGAACGTGGCCAGCGCATCGGTCGCCCCGTTCTCCCCGCGCGGCAGGCGGGCACGGTCGAGCAGGAGGCACGCGCTCACGAGCGATCCGATGGCGCGCGTAGCGCGCGGCACCGTCGGGTACGGCTCCTCCTGGTGGTGCAGCGTCTGCTGTCCCAGAAAGTGCGTCTCGGCGCCATCGTACTGCACCGTCGCCCCGTCCGGCGCCGGGCCGTGCAGGATGGCGGGCATCGCCATCACCGCGTCGGGATGCGCGCGCAACGCCTCGTGCAGCGCGTGCAGCGCGCCGCGCGCGAGCGTGACGTCGTTGTCGATGAGGAGGATGAGGTCCGTGCGCGCTTCGGCGATCGCCACGTTGCGCGCCGCCGCCGCGCCCAGGTTGCGCGGCATCGCCACCAGCCGTACGTGCGGGAAGCGCGCCTCCACGAGCGCGCGGCTTCCGTCGGTGGAACCATTGTCCACCATCACGATCTCCGCCAGCGATGACATCTGCGCCGTGAGCGCGGAGAGCGAGCGCTCGAGATACGCCTCGCCGTTGTAGTTGATCATGCACACCGTGGGGCGCTCTCCCACGGGGCGTGTCTCGTGCGCCGCGGAGGCGGGAGCCCGGACGCCGCGCTCCTCCGACAACGTCGGAGCGGCCGTCATCGCCGGGGCGGTGTCCACGTCGCTCTCACGCGCCATGGTCGAGCGCTCCCGTGGCTGGCTCGGACGTGTTCCCCGGCGCGGACGGAGGGGCCGCAGCCGTGGAAGTGGACGCGGAGTCCGCCGCGATCCAGCGCGCGAGCTCTCCCGCCACCAGCGCATTGCCGGAGGCGGTGAAGTGGATGTCCCGCGTGAAGAAGAGCGGGCGCTGCCGAGCGCGATCGCGGAACGCGCCATAGAGATCGAGCACGGGAAGCTGCGCGGCATCGAGCGCGGCGCGCACGGCGCGCACCGTGTGCAGCACCGCCGGATACGTCGCGGCGCCGTAGGTCTCCTCCTTGCTCGGCAGGAGCGCCACCACGAAACGCGCGCCGTCCGCGCGCGCCTCGTCGCGGAGCCGGACGAGCGGCGCCACGAATCCGCTCTCCAGATCGAAGCCCGGACGGGCGGCTCCCTGCGCCAGGCGCTGCTGCGCGCGCACGCTCAGATAGATCGTTTCGCCGTTCGGGAACGTCGCCGTCTCGCGCACATCGCGGTCGCGGGTCAATCGCTTTCCCTCGTAGTAGATCGCGCGCAAGAGATACGACTCGCTCAGTGCGTCCCGGAGTACGTTGACCATCTCGCGGCCGCGGTGCGTGGTGCCGAACGTCATGCGATACGTGGTGAAGTCGGGCGGCGCGCCGTCCTTCAGCCACTGCGTGAACTGAACCGCGTTGTCCACGTCGCTCGCAACCCAGAGCGTCGCGATCACCGTCCGCGGGTGCAGCGGCCGGACGAACCTGTCGTACATCCGGAGCTCCTGCATCGGAGATCCGCCCGGCAGGCCGAGGTTCAGTACGGTCGTACCTGGCACCGCGCGTGCCACGAGTGTGGTGAACTGCCCCTCCAGGCCGACGCCCGGCCCGGTGGCCAGCGAATTCCCCAGCACAGCGACGTCCGGATTCCGCGGCCACGGCTCGCGATTGGGAAAGCCCAGCGAGTCCAGTTGCAGCAGATACCGGTAGTCGGGCGTCCGAACGGTGTCGTGCGCCAGCGGGCGCGGGCGCGCGCCCAGATCCGGATCGTCCACGTACTCGTGAAAGCCCGCCGTCTGCGCCAGCTTGAGTTGCTCCTGGACGGGGCAGAGCGACGGAAAGAGGCGCAGCACCGCTTCCCCCGCCAGGGCGAGGGCAACGAGCACCAGCGCTCCTCGCACCAACCGGGTAGCCGCCGCCCGCCATCGTGACGGAGTTCGGGTCGTTCTCACGCCTCCCCGCACAGCAAGATTCGGAACAGCAGCGCGACCGGGGTCGAATAGTCTCCAACATGTTGACGCCCAACACTTTATCCACCGTCGAGTGCGCCCAGGCTGGTACCGCCGCCGGCCGGAGCCGCGCGCCCTGTCGTGCCCATACCACACCAGCGCCGCGCGATCGCACCGCAGGGAATCTATGTACGGATGTGGCAACCCGATCGCGCGATGATGCCGGCACACCACCCGCGTGACAGTTGCCCTGACCGCGTGACGGTAGCTCTGACGGTTGCTCTCCGCGCGGTTCGGACAGCGACGCTTCGGAGGCGCCACCCTGGCGCGGGAATCTCGGGGTGGGCCCGGTGACAGGGCGATCTCCGCCGCGCTCCACGCAGCGCCCTGGCGCGCTCGCGCCGGTGGGCGCATCATGCGCGGGCGCTGAAACCCTCCTCTGCGCCTCTCACCAGAGCGACTGACCCCCCGATGGCCCACGACCCGCTCCTCCGCTTCCGATCCGAGTTCCCGATCCTCGATCACACCACCTATCTCGTGTCGCACTCTCTTGGCGCCATGCCGCGCGGTGTGCCGGAGCGGTTGGGCGAGTACGCGGAGGTGTGGGCGCGCGAGGGGGTGCGCGCGTGGACGAGCGGATGGTGGGAGATGCCGGTGCGCGTGGGCGATGAAATCGCGCCGCTCATCGGCGCAGGTCCAGGCGAGGTGGCGATGCTCCCGAACGTCACCATCGCGCAGGGGGCGGTGATCTCCGCGCTCGATTACGCTCCGCCCCGCGATACGATCGTCATGACCGCGCTCGACTTCCCTTCGGTGCGCTACGTGGCCGACGCGCTCGCGCCGCGTTTGGGCGCCCGGATCGTGGTGGTGCCGGGGGACGAGGAGAATCTCGCGCCGAGTGAGGAGCAGCTGCTCGCGGCCATCGATGAGCGCACGCGGCTCGTGTGCATCTCGCACGTGCTCTTCCGGTCCGCGTTCGTGGTGGACGCGGAGGCCATCTGTCGCCGCGCGCACGAGGTGGGCGCGCTCGTCTCGCTCGACGCCTTCCATGCGGTGGGGATCATCCCCGTCGACGTCCGCCGGAGTGGCGTGGACTTCATGACCGGTGGCGCGCTCAAGTGGCTGTGTGGAGGACCGGGTGCGTGCTTCCTCTACGTCGCCCCGCAGGTGCGCGATCGCGTGGCACCCGCGATCACCGGATGGCAGGCGCATGCGCGCCCGTTCGCCTTCGAACCGGAGATGGAGCTGGGCACGGGGATATCGCGCTGGCTGAACGGCACGCCGGTCATCCCTGCCCTCTACGCCGCACTCGAAGGTCCGCGCATCGTGCGCCGCGCGGGGGTGGACGCCATCCGCGCCAAGAGCACGCGGCAGACCAGGCGGCTCATCGCACTCGCCGATGCGCGCGGCTACCGCGTGAACGCACCGCGCGACGACGCCAGACGTGGTGGCACGGTGGCGTTCGACGTACCGCACGGCTACGAGGTGGCGCAGGCGCTCCTGGCGCGCGACATCCTGGTGGACTACCGCCCGGATGCCGGCATCCGCATCGCTCCGCACTTCTACAACTCCGACGACGAGCTGGACGTGGTGGTGGATGCGGTCGACGACATCCTGCGGAGCGAGAGCTGGCGCGCGCACCAGGGCACCCGCGCCGCGGTGACGTGACCGTGCTGCGTCCCGGTGAGCGTCACCTCCATCGCGTCGAGCGGCACCAGCCGATCGTGGCGCGCTGTTCGCACTGGCTGGCGTCTCTTGTTCCTCCGATCCTCCCCCGGTAGTTTCTTCCGCTCACCCGCACCCACACGAGACAGCGCTTCATGCCGAAGCCCCCGAAGAAGCTGCGAAAGCAGTTCGTGAACAACGACCATCCGTTCATCGTGCTCCGCTTCGAGGATGGACACGAGATCCGCATCCAGCAGGGCACCGGGAAGACGTTCGACGCCTGGGCTGGCGAGACGATCAAGGTGCTGGCGGTCTACGACCAGACCTCCGGTGAGCGGGAGCTCGTGGAGAGCCGAAAGGCCGACGCCTTTCCCGACGCCTGATCGGCGGCACGCGTCCTGCCCCGCTTCCTGACGACAGTGCCGACAGGAGGGGCTCGTGAGGCTTTCGCTCGCCATCGCGGCCGCGCTCGTGATGATCCCCGCGGCGCGCGGCGCGGCGCAGGTGACTGGCTCGGTGCGGCCGCCTCGGCAGCCGGTTGACAGCTCCGCCGCCGCGCTCGCCGCGATCCCCGACACCGGGCGCGTGCGCGACAGCATCATCGCCTCGCACTTGAAGAACATGCAGGAGTGGGTGGACTCCGCCGCTGTCGCGGTGTCGGAGAATACCCGCGCCACACGCGACACGATCGCCCTCGACACCACCGCCCTCGACACCGTAGCCGTCGCGAGTGGCGTGGAGCAGCTACCGCCGCCGGAGCCGCGCGTCCGCACATCCGAGCGC
Source organism: Gemmatimonadaceae bacterium (assembly GCA_035701265.1). Lineage (GTDB taxonomy): Bacteria > Gemmatimonadota > Gemmatimonadetes > Gemmatimonadales > Gemmatimonadaceae > DASSNU01. The sequence continues at coordinate 182,838 of DASSNU010000017.1, forward strand.
CGATCGCCCCGCGCCGTGGCGGCGCCCGATACCGCGACGCAGCTACCGCTCGTCGTGCTCGCCGGCGCTCTGCTGCTCGTCGCCGGCTGGTTGCTCCGCCGCGCGGCGCTCCGTCCCGCGCGGGCGCCCGCGATCGAGCACGGTGCCTCGCATCGCGAGTCGAACGGACGGTGATGCGCCGCGACGCGGGACTCTCCACCGAGCGCACGTCGCCCCGCCACACCGATCCCCTCGCGCGACGCGCGCTCCGCGTGCTCGGCACGATCACCACCGCTGCGGGCGCGCTGCTCCTCGGCTACGCGGGGTGGACGTACGCCAGTGGGCGGCTGGCCAACGAGAGGGCGCGCGCGACGTGGAACGCGCGTGAAGCGCATCGCGCGGTGATGGCCGTGCGCGCGTCCGTCGGTCCGGAAAACACTCCGGTCGCGCTGGCGCCGGGGAGCGTGGTGGGGCGGCTCTGGATTCCATCGATCGCGCTGGACGAGATCGTCGTCGAGGGCGTCGACGCGCCGCAGCTCAACGTGGCGCCGGGACATCTCCCGGGGAGCGTGCTCCCCGGTTTGCCGGGAAACGCCGTCGTCTCCGCCCACCGGGACCGTCACTTCCACCATCTGGACCGGGTGGCGGTGGGAGACACGGTGATCACCGAGATCCCGGGGCGCCGCACGCTGTGGGTGGTGGCCGAGCGACGCGTGGTGAAGGCGGGGGAGCCGGCCATTCCGTACACCGCCACGCCCACGCTCACCCTCACCACCTGCTGGCCCGTGCGGTACCTGGGCCCCGCGCCCGATCGGCTCATCCTCGTCGCGTACCCCGTGTCCGACTCGCCGCGTGCATAGCGGTGCGCGCCGGTGGCACCTCGACGCATTACCTTACACGTGTAGCACCCGACGTGTAGCACGCGCAGCACGTGTGTCCCCGCTCACCACGAACGCTCATGATCCCACCATCTCGTCCGCTGGCGCTGGCCGCGTGTCTTCTGATGGCGGCCGGTGCATTGCCGCTGGATGCGCAGAGCGCCACCGCGCGCGCCACCCGCGCGCCCGCCGATTCGCTCACCACGCGCGAGATCGCCGCGCACATCCGGTTTCTCTCGTCGGATCTCCTGGCCGGGCGCGCGCCGGCCACGCCGGGAGGAGCGCTCGCCACCGAGTACATCGCCACCGAGCTCGTGGCGGCCGGCGTCCAGCCCGGACTGGATAGTTCCTACTTCCAGACCGTCCCGATCGATGTCGTCACCACCAACCAATCCTCGGTGCACGTCACCGTGGGGGGGAAGGCGAGCGGGACGCTCAACGCGACGGACGACGTGGTGGTGTTCCCCGGTGCGGCTACCGAACGGAGCGGCGCGGACGCGGACGTCGTGTTCGTGGGGTACGGGGCCGCTGCGCCCGAGTATCGCTGGGACGACTTCAAGGGCGTGGACGTGAAGGGGAAGATCCTGCTCGTGCTCGTGAACGATCCTCCCGCCACACGCTCGGAGCCCGATCTCTTCGGCGGCCGCGCGATGACGTACTACGGGCGGTGGACGTACAAGTTCGAGGAGGCGGAGCGACGCGGCGCGGCGGGGATGCTCATCATCCACACCACCGAGGCGGCGGGCTACCCCTGGCACACCGTGGTCGGCTCGTGGACCACGCCGCAGCGGATGCTCCCGCGTGATCCCTCGTTGCCGGCGCCGCTGGGCTTTCGCGGCTGGATCACCGACAGTGCCGCCACGGCGCTTCTCCGCCAGGCGGGGCTCGATCTGGCCGCGCTGCGCACGCAGGCAGCCACGCGCGACTTCCGTCCCGTCCCCACCGGGATCACGCTGCACGTGGAGTTCGCGAACCGCGTGGAGCATCTCGCTTCGCGCAACGTGGTGGGAGTGGTACGCGGCACCGATCCACGCCTGCGCAACGAGTACGTTGTCTTCAGCGCGCACTGGGACCACCTGGGGGTGGGACAGCCGGTGAACGGCGATTCCATCTACAACGGCGCGTACGACAACGCGTCCGGCGTGGCCACGCTGCTGGCGATCGCGCGCCGCGCGGCGGACGCTCCCCCGCGCGGCCGCTCGATGTACTTCGTGTTCGTGACGGCGGAGGAGTCCGGCTTGCTGGGCTCCGACTGGTTCGCCACGCACCTCCCCGTTCCGGCGCGCAACGTGGTTGCCGATCTGAACATGGACGAGGTCACGCCGTGGGGACGTGTGCGCGATCTGCGCGTGCTCGGCGCCGACAAGAGCTCGCTGGGCGACATCTTCACGCGCGCCATCCAGCCGATGGGGATGCGCATCACGCCGGACGAGCATCCGGAGCGCGGCTACTTCTACCGCTCCGACCACTTTTCCTTCGCCAAGGCGGGGATCCCGTCCGTGTCGATCAACGCGGGCACCGACGTCGTGGGGAAGCCGGCCGGCTGGGGGCTCCAGAAGGAAGAAGACTTCACCGCGCACGACTATCACCAACCGTCCGACGAGATGCAGCCGGACTGGGACTTGCGCGGCGCGGTACAGATCGGAGAGATCGTGCTCGATGTGGGACGGCGCATTGCCGCGGCCTCGTCCGTGCCCACGTGGAACGACGACGCCGAGTTCAAGGCCGCGCGCGAGCGGCAGCGCGCGGAACAGTGAGCCGCTGGAGCGCGCCCGCGGCGGGTTGAACTGGGCGCTTCCAGCATGGTACTATAGGCGTATCTACCTGACGTTGGAGGTCGGGACGTCCATGCCTAGCCCCTTCCTGAGCTCGGAAGAGTACGACGAACGCGCACATCAGCTCTACAGCGAGGGACAATACGACGAAGCGCTCGACGTGCTGCGCGAGGGCCTCGCGCTCTACCCGAACTCGGTAGAGTTGCACGTCGGCGTCGGGTACGCCCGTCTGGCGCGTGAGGAGTATGCGTGGGCGCGCCAGAGCTTCGAGAAGGCGCTGGTGCTCGACCCCGAGCACGAGGACGCGATCGCCGGACTGGCCGAAACGCAGCTCAAGCTGGGGCAGACAGCGCTGGGGCTGGCCAACTTCCGCCGCCTCCTCTCGCTCGGCTACAGCGACGACGTGGACCTCATGCTCCAGGTGGGGCGCGCGCTCTTCCAGAAGGGACTCATGGATGACGCGCGCGAGTTCTTCGACATCGCCGCGCGCGAGGCGCCCGAGGCGGCCGAGCCGCACGCCTGCCAGGGGTACACCGCCTACCAGATGGGGAACGACGAGCTGGCCATCGCGCACCTCGAGCGCGCGCTGGAGCTGGACGAGGAGCACACCGAGGCGCGGATCTTTCTCGCCAAGGTGCTCTACGCCCGCGGCGACCAGGAGGGGGCGCTCCTGCACCTGGAGCAGACCACGCCGGCCGACCACTGGGACGAGAACGACATCTGGAGCGTGATCGAGCTGAAGAAGTCGCAGTACGGGCTGGGGGAGGACGATCCCGAGCTGCGCCCGTGGGAGGAGCGGCTGGCGGAGTTGAGCGGGGAGCCGGACGACATCGACGAGATGCTCGCCGAGATCGAGCAGCGCTTTGCCGCATCCGAAAACACCGAGCCGTCGGAGCGGAATCAGTTCGAGCTCCTGGGCACGCTGCTCGGCTCGTTGGCGGAACACCGGCAGGGCGCCAGTGATGCCCGCCGCACCGGCGAGCAGGAGCAGCACTGCATCACGCTCGATGACGGACGGCAGCTGGTGGGGAGCTGGGAGGAGATCGTGCAACGCATGCGCGACGCCAACCAGGCGTTCGCCGGCCGGTCGCTGCAGGAGTTCATGGCCACGGAGGCGCGCCGCGTGTTCTACGAGAAGCGGCTCCGCATTCCGGCGGGCGACGCGGAGAGCTTCATTCGCGGGAGCGCGAGCGCGGGGTTGCTGCGCATCGTCAGGTGAACCTTCCTCCCAATCGGCGCGCCGCACTCGCCGCGCTGGGCGCCGCCCGACCTCTGGTCGCGTCGCTCGACTTCTCGCGCGACCCGGAGGAGTTGGCCGCCGACATCATCGAGTTGTGGAGCGTTGTGGAGACCGCGCTCCGCTCGCTCGCCGGCGGATCGGCGCTCGCCGGGCGCGCCCTCGTCACCAACCTGCGCCAGCGCGAGATCATCTCCCTGGACCAGACGCACGCGCTGCTCGAGCTGCTCGACACGCGCGAGCGACTGGACCGTACCGACTACAGCCCCACCGCACAGGACCTGGACGCCGCGCGCGCGGCCTATCACGCGCTGGAGACGGGACTCGCCACGAGCGCGCCTACGGCCGCGGCGCCCTCTGCCGCGCCCACCGGGCCAACCGGTACGCCACTGGCCGATGCCTTTCCCGAACCGGATGTTGTCGCGCCCCCGAACCTGTGGCTCCGGCGGAACGCGCGGTGGGTTGCCGTAGCTGCGGCGGCCGCGGTCATCATCGTGTCCGTACTCCTGTTCGTGTTCCTGGGTGGCACCGCGCGGAGCGTGCGCCGCGGCGTGAACGCCTACCGCGCGGGGGACTACGCCGGTGCGCAGGCCACCTTCGCACAGGTCGCCCACGATCACCCGGACAACACGCTCGCGCACGTCTACCTGGCGCGCCTCGCCCGCGAGCGGCACGACATGGAGACCGCGCGTCGGGAGCTCGAGCTGGCCGCGCGCGACGGCGCCAACGATGCGCTCGTGAAGCGCGAAGCCGGGGCGTACTTCCTTACCCTGGGGCAGAACTTCCTTGCGACCGGGCGGCCGGATCTCGCGCAGCAGCAGTTCGACAACGCGCGCCGCTACTACGTGGACGCCGTGCGTCTCGATCCGGAAGACCTGAGCGCGCAGGGTTACCTGGGGTGCGCGCTCATCCGGCTCGGGCGTCCCGCCGAGGGGATGCAGTGGATTCAACGCGCCGGCCCGGGCGGGTGGAGCGCGTGCGCTCCGCAGGGCGCACTCCCTCCCGCACCCGTCCCCGGTCCGTGATCGCGATTCCCAGTCGCGCGCGCACCGGCCGCGGCGGGCTGCGCGTTCGGGTGCGCGCTCCGCGCCGCCCCGCCGCGCCGTGACCGACGTCGCCGACGCCACGCGCGCGCTCCCGCCGGGGCCGCTCGTGGACGAGCAGTCGGTGCATCGCGCCGTGCTCCCGAACGGGCTCACCGTGCTCGTGCGGCGCGATGCGTCCGCGCCCGTCGTCGCGATCGTCACCTACGTCAACGCCGGCTACTTCGACGAGACCGACGACGTGGTGGGGATCTCCCACGTCCTCGAGCACATGTACTTCAAGGGGACGGACCAGTTCGGCGTGGGGGAGATCGCGCGCGCGACCAAGGCGGCCGGCGGATACCTCAACGCCGGTACGAGCTGCGACCGCACGAGCTACTACACCGTCCTCCCCGCCAGCGGATTCGAGCGTGGCCTCGCCATCCAGGCGGACGCATACGCGAACTCGGCCATCGATGCGGGCGAGCTCGCGCGCGAGCTGCAGGTCATCATCCAGGAAGCCAAGCGCAAGGCGGACAACCCCGCGGCAGTGGCGGCGGAGTCGCTGTACGCGTTGCTCTTCGACAAACACCGCATTCGCCGCTGGCGCATCGGCACCGAGGAGGAGCTGCGCCGTCTCACCCGCGACGCGGTGTGCGCCTTCTACCGGCGCTTCTACCGGCCGCGGAACACGGTGCTCACCATCGTGGGCGACGTGGACGTCGAGGACGCGCTCGCGCTCGCCGAACGACACTACGGCGCGCTCCCCGATGCCGAGCTCGCGCGCGACCGCGGCCCCGCGGAGCCGGCGCACGATGCCTTCCGCGCGCGCGAGTTGGACGGCGACATCACCCAGACACAGCTCGTGTTCGGATGGCATGCGCCCGGCGTGCTCGAGCCGGAGGCGCCGGTGCTCGACGTTCTCGCCACCGTGCTCGGCTCCGGACGCGCATCGCGCCTGTACCGCGCGGTGCGCGACCGCTCGCTCGCCGCTGCCGTGGAGGCCTACCACTACACGGCGGGAGACGTGGGAGTCTTCACCGTGCACGCGGAAGGCGAGCCTGCGCGCGCGCGCGATGCGGCGATCGCGATCTGGCAGCAAGTGCAGTCGGTGCGCGAGCAGGGAGTGGACGAGGCGGAGCTCTGGCGCGCGCGCCGGATCATCGAGTCGCGGCGCGTGCGCCGGCTGGAGTCCATGGAAGGGCAGGCGCACTATCTGGCGGAGTGGGAGGCGCTCGGCGACTGGACGCTCGGGGAGCGGCATCTCGAGCGGATGCTCGTCGCCTCCGCCGACGAGGTGACGGAGGTGGCGCGCCGGTATCTCGACGCGGGGCGCGGCGGCGTGCTCGTCTACCGGCCGCGCGAGACGCCGGAGGTGCTCGGCGACGCGGATCGCGCGCTCGAGCGCCTGTCATCGGCGGGAGTGGCGGAGCGCCCCGCGCGTGCGCCCGAACGTGCCGCCGCGCCGGCCATCGCGCGTGGCGTCGCGCTCGAGCGCGAGCTGGCGGGAGTCCGCGTCTACAGAACGCGGTATGGCGTCCCGATCCTCATCCGCCGCAAGCCGGGATCGCCGCTCGTCCACTGCGCCGTGCAGGCGCTGGGCGGCGCGAGCGACGAAAGCGTGTCCGACGCGGGGATCACCACGCTGCTCACGCGGACGGCGATCAAGGGGACGCACCGCCGCTCGGCGGCGCAGCTCGCCGAGGATGTGGAGCTCCTGGGGGGGAGCATCGGCGCGGCCACCGGCTCGGAGAGCTTCGGGTGGACGCTCTCCGCGCCGTCACGGCACGCGCACGCCGCGCTGGAGCTGCTGAGCGATGTGGTGCAGCATCCCACGATCCCTGACGACGCGTTCGCCACCGAGCGCGACGTGGCGCTGTCGAATCTTGCCATGCTGCGCGACGACATGTACCGCTATCCCTTGCGTCTCCTGCTCCAGGCGGCGTTCCCCGATCATCCGTACGGCATTCCCGCCAACGGACTGGAGGAGTCGCTCGTCGCACTCGATGCCGATCGCGTGCGGGCGTGGCATGCGGCGCGCGTGGCGGAGGCGCCGGTGACGATCGCCATGGTGGGAGACGGCGACGTGGACGAGCTGGCATCGGCAGCGGCGACGTTCTTCGACGAGCTGCGTCCCGCCGAGCCGGCGTCGCTGGCGCCGCCCGTGTGGCCCGAGGGCGGCGCGGCGCGCGTGGAGCATCGCGACAAGGCGCAGACCGCGCTCGCGCTCGCCTTTCCCGCGCCGGCGCGCGGCGACGATGACCGCTTCGTCATGCAGCTCATCGCCGGCGTGACGAGCGGGTTGGGAGGGCGGTTCTTCGACGAGCTGCGCGACCGGCGCTCGCTCGCCTACACGGTGCAGGCGTACGCCGCGGAGCGGCGGCTGGCGGGGATGTTCGTGGCCTACATCGCCACGTCGCCGCAGCTCGAGGAGACGGCGCGCGACGGACTGCTGGAGGAATTCTCCAAGCTGTGTGACGAGCCGGTGACGGGCGAGGAGCTGGCGCGCGCGCAGGAATACGCCATCGGCACGCACGCCATCCGGCAGCAGAGCGGTGGCGCCGTCCTGGGCGACGTGCTCGATGCGTGGATGTTCGGCGCATCGCTCGAGGAGCTGGATGAGTACGACGCGCGCATTCGCGCCGTCACGCCGGAGCGGATGCTCGTCGTGGCGCAGCGGTGGTTCGACGAACGGCGCGTCGTGGAAGGTGTGGTGCGCGGGAGCGGGCGCGCGGTGTGAGCACGTCGCGCGCACTGGCGGTCATCATCGTGCAGGTCATCGCTGTCGAGGTCATCTCTGCCCGGAGCGTCCTCCATGGGAACACGTGATCCGCGCGTCGATGCCTACATCGCACGCTCGGCGGAGTTCGCGCATCCGATCCTCACGCACCTGCGCGGCGTGGTGCACGACGCCTGCCCCACGGTGGAGGAGACGATCAAGTGGGGGATGCCGTTCTTCATGCACCATGGCATCCTGTGCATGATGGCGGCGTTCAAGGCGCACTGTACCTTCGGCTTCTGGAAGGGCGCGCTCATCGTGGGAAACGCGGGGCAGACCGCCGATGCGGCGATGGGGCAGTTCGGGCGCATCACCGCGGTGTCCGACCTTCCATCGCGCGCGCAGCTCGCGCGGTACGTGCGCCAGGCGATGAAGCTGAACGAAGAGGGAGCGCCCGTGGTGCGCAAGCCGCCGTCCGTGCGGAAGAAGACGCCCGCCGTGCCTGCGGAGCTCGCCGCCGTGCTCCGGAAGAACGGGAAAGCGCGCGCCGGATTCGATGCACTGAGCCCGAGCCACCGGCGCGAGTACATCGAATGGATTACCGAGGCCAAGCGTGAGGAGACGCGCGCGCGTCGTGTGGCGCAGGCGGTGGAGTGGATGGCGGACGGCAAGTCGCGCAACTGGAAGTACGAGCGCAAGTGACGGCGCGCGCGGAGCGCGCCCATCTCGGTGCCGCGCTCGCGCGCGAGAGGAGCTACGGGACCGGTGGAGGGGGCGCGGGCGCGCTCTCGCCCAGCGCGTGGATCGCCTGTGCGAGGCGCGTCGCGGCGGGGCGGATGCGTCCCATGGAAGCGCGAAGGCCCAGCGGCGCCCCGTAGTCATCCGATTCGTACGCCACCAGGCCGCGCACCTGCGGGTGGCTGGTGGCCCAGGCGAGCGTTCCCCAGAGCGCCAGGAGCTGGCTCCGCTCTCCGTGCACGAAGGGAAATCCCCCCGCGTCCAGCACCCAGTGCTCACGCGTGGAGCGTGAGGCGTTCATCCAGCGGTCCACCGTGGCCATGCGCGCGTCGAGCGTCGCGGCGCCGCCGAACCATGGGAAGAGCGTGATCGCCACACCATCCACGGGCGCGTCGGTGGCCGCCCACGCGTAGCGCGCGCTGTCCGCCGCGGTGAATCCCGCCACGTGCGCCAGCACGCGCGAGCGCGGGGACGCGCGGTGCACGGCGCGCGCGGCGGCGACCAGGTACTCGCGCCACGCGCCGGCGGGGATGCGCGAGCTGCGCCCGGCGATGGCCAGCCGCGTATCGAGCTCGGGCACCAGGTAGTCGGGGTGCAGCCGCGCGGCGGCACGCGCCGCATCGTCCACGCGATGTTGGAGGTACGCGTTCCACTCCGCGGGGTGGTCATCCAGCGCGCGCGGCGCGCTCGAGAGGTCCATCACGAGGAGCAGCTTCCGCGCACCGCGCTCGTCGTCCAGCGCGCGTCCCAGCGAATCGAGCACGCGGCGCGTCATTGCGCGCGGCGTGAGCGCCACGCTCATCACGCCGACGTCCAGCGTGTCCACCAGCGCGAGATCGCGCACGAGCGCCGATTGCGCCGGCCATCCGGTGAGCGTGGGGAGAATGCGCACCCCCACGGCGAAGTCCCCTGCGGGACGCTCCTGCAGCCGCGCCGACGCGTAGCGCCGGTAGCTCTGCACGCTGCGTCGCGCGCCAGGGAGCGCGGCGAGAATGAGCGCGGCCCAGAGGAGCGCCACGATCGCCACCGCACCGCGAAGCGGCGTGCCCACGTTGCGGCGAATGGGAGAGATGGGGGCGAGGATCGGCACGTGCAGGTAGTACGGAATGAGCAGCGCGAGCGGGTGCGCGCCCACCGCCAGCGCGCGCGCGTCCGCCGCCACCAGCGCCTGCCACACCGCCGATGGCACCGCGCCATGCGCCACCATCGTCTGCACCGTCGCGATGAGAGCGAGCAGCGCGTCGAACGCGAGAATGGGGATCGCCACCGCAGGGGCGGTCACGCGCACGGCGAGCGCGTACGCCGCCTGCACCGCGGCGAGCGCCACCGCCGCGGGCCAGAGCCAGACGATCCCCGACACCGCGCGTCCCGCCGTGCTCGACGTGGATGCGACGAGCACGAACGCCGCCGGGGCGATGAGCAACGCGGCCAGCACGCTCACGGCGCCGAGCGCGCCGGGAAGCATGCGTGCGCGGCTGATTCTCCCCGCCACGACGACGTTCCACACGATGAGGAGGGCGACCACCACAAGGTGCGGCGCCGCCGTGTGCACCGACGGCAGCGGCGAGAGCCAGCTCATCCGCGCTCGCGCGTTTCGGTGCGCACATCGTGCGGAGCCAGTCGCCGCACGAAGACCTCCACCGCCGTGCGCAGGGTGTGCGTGGCCGGCGCGAGCACGTCGAGAAGGAGCAGATCCCGCTCGGGAAAGGTGTGCACGGCAATGTGGCACCCGTCGAGCACCAGCACCGCGGCCACCCCGCCGCTCGGGAGCTGCCGCACCACCGGCGCGCCCAGCGGGGCGAACCCCGCCGCTCCCGCTGCGGCGATGAGCAGCCCGCTCACCAGCGAGGCATCACGGAGCGACGGCTGCGCCACCCCGCGAAAATCCGCCGTCACGTGCGAGAACGCGCGCGTCACCGGATCGCGTGGCGGCGCGCATCCGCGCGGGCAACGCGGGCCGGATGCACTGTCTGTCGTGTGGGAGACACCGCTGCAACCTGCCGGTGGTGGGCGAGGTAGTGACAATACCGGGGGTGCGCCGTCTTCACAAGCAACCGACCCTCCCCCGCGCACGCGCCGGGGCGTACTTTCTTTTCCTTCCATGCGCCGCCCCGCCGTCCTCTCCACCCCCAATCTCCTCTCCCTGTCGCGGCTTCCGCTCGCGGCGGCGTTCGTGCTGGCCGACAGCGTGCACCTGCGCATCGCGTTCATCGGCGCGGCGTCGATCACCGATTGGCTGGACGGCTGGATCGCGCGTCGCCGCGGAACGGTGAGCCGGCTCGGCGCGCTCCTCGACCCGGTGGCCGACAAGACGTTCGTCTTCGCCGCCGCGCTGGTCTTTCTGGTGGCGGGCGTGCTCTCCACGGGCGACTGGCTCGTGCTCCTCTCCCGCGACATCGCGACCGCGGTGGGTTTCGTGGTCGCGTGGCGGCTCCCCGGGCTGCGCCCGGGAGATTTCCGCGCGCGATGGGCGGGAAAGGTCGTGACCGTGCTCCAACTCGCCGCGCTCGTCATCCTGCTGCTGGAGCCTCCGCTGTGGCGCTGGATCGTGGTGCCGTTGGCGCTCGCGTCCGCGATCGCCATCGCCGACTACACGCTCTTCCTGCACCGCACGCGCGTCCGCTCGTGAACGGCTGCTCACCTCGCGCGCCACGCTGGCGGCCGGTGCACTTCGCTGCAGCGGCGCTCCTGGCGTTCGTGGTGCTTGCCGCGCCGTGTCATGCGCAGCGCCCCGGAGGGATGCTCGATCCATCGGTGCTCCCCGAACGACCGACACACTCCGCCGGGCTCCGCGCCGATGCGCTGCTCGCCGACAGGCAGTTGCTGCAACTCGGTCTCGAGGGAACGCGCGTGCTGGGGCGCTCCGTGCGACTGTCGCTCGTGGCCGCGGGAGGAGTGGCGCTGGGTGGCGACGAAACTCGTGGCAGTGCGCGCGGCGAGCTCACGGCGCGATTCCTCTTCGATCCGGACGGGCGCCACCGGTGGGGACTCTACGCCGGCGGTGGCGCCGGGACGCTCTACAACGGCGACCGGTGGGACGCCATTCTCTCGCTCGCTGTGGGCGTCGAGAAGGGACGTCCGGCCGTGCCCGGTGCGCATCCGTTCTTCGAGATCGGCCTCGGCGGCGGAGCGCGCATTGCCGTGGGCGTGCGCTGGTGAGCGCGACGCCACCGCGAACACGACGTTGGACGACGCAGCCGCTCAGCGGCGCAGGCGCTGAACACGAAGTCCCCGATCGACGATGTTCCTGAACGACGAGCTCCCTGAGCGGCGAACTTCCCGAACGGCGAACTCCCCGAACGGCGAACCCCCTGAACGACGAAGCCCCCCGCGGGAAGCGGGGGGCAGCGGTGCGCGGACAGTGGATCGCGCTCAGGCGGCGGAAACGGCGTTGCTCTCTTCGAGATTCGACTTCGGCGGCTCGCAGAAGCGCTGGCCCAGCGTGCGAACTTCAGCGATCTGCTCCTCGCTCAACTCGGGATACCGATCGGCGAGATACCGCATGGTGTCGTCGAACCACTCTCCCTGGTGCTCCGGTGCCGCCTCCAAGACTCCACAGCGAATGATCTGCTGCATCAACTCGTCTCTGGCCAGCTCGAACGGCGTGGGCGGTGCCACTTCCCTCCGACGATGTCTGTGTTTGCCCATTACTCCCCTGATTGGTTGAAGACTTAGAAATATAGCACGTCGAGCGGCTCGTGTTAAGGACGCGCACCACGTAGCGTGATGCACATCACCGTGCGCAGAGATCGAGCAGCAGCCGCGTGAGCGTCTCCGGCGCCTCCTCGGGAACCAGGCGTCCCACATCGCTCAAGCGTGTGAGCCGGCTGAGCGGAATGGCCGCCTGCACGCGCTCCGGAAGCCCGCTGTCCATCCATCGCTCCGCGTCCCCCCAGATCACGGATGTCGGCGCGCGAATCGCGCCCAGATCCAGATCGCGGACATCCTCGACGCGCAAGGCACGCGCCAGCGCCAGCAGGTGCGTCATGCCATCCGAGCCCGCGTACGGCGCCAGGTAGCGCGCGACCAGTCGCGGCGGCATGTGCTCCGCGTGCGCCACGTTCCCCTCGAGCAGCTCGCGAACGAGCGGTGCCGCGCCCAGGATGCCGCGCGCGATGCGCAGCGCGTGGCGCGCGGTGCCGCGCTGCAGGCGGCGCACCTCGCGTCCCGGACACTGCTCGAACGCCACGCCGTTGATGAGCGCGAGCCCGGCCACGCGATCCGCCTGCTGCACCGCCAGCCGCATCGCCACGCCCGCGCCGATGTCCACTCCCGCCACCACCGCGTGCTCCACGCGCATGGCCACCATGGCGCGCGCCACGCACTCCGCCTGCGCGCTGAGCGCGTAGTCGCCCATGTACGGACGGTCGGACTCCCCGTAGCCGAGCAGGTCCACCGCGTACGCCGTGTGGCCGGCGAGCGCGAGCGCGGGTCCGACGTGGCGCCAGAGGAAACACGACGTCCCGAAGCCGTGTAGGAGAACGAAGGCGGTGCCCCCCTGCCCGTACCGCTCGACGTGCAGCGCGCCGGGACCGGCGGGAATGCGAAGCAGATCAGCGTCGGGCACGTGCGTGATGATCGGGACGAAGGGAGCGCCGCCGGCGTTCGCGCGGGACCATCGCGCGGCGCGAGAGCGCGGAACGAGCGCACGGAACGAGCGCGCGGAACGAGCGCGCGGCGGGCGCTGCGCCGTAGCGCGACGCGCGGTACAGTGGCCGCGCGCCACGACCGCCGCACGCGCACCTGGATGATCGCGCCGCGTTGCTTGCGGAACAAGGACCCGCTGACGAGCTTTCACCAGCGAATCACACCCTCCTGCGCGGCCCCGGGTTGCCTGGGGCCGCGCAGGCACAACGGGAGCAGTGCCATGTCGGAGTCGGACCAGGTGTACGGTCAGGCGCGCGCACGCGAGCTGGAGCAGCTCCTGCGCGCGCTGGCCACGCGCATCCAGGAGCTGGACGCGCAGAACGCCCTGCTCGCCCACGCGGGCGAGCTGATGAAGCTCACCGGAGACCTGCGCAGCGAGCTGTTCCACTACGAGGTCCGCGCCACCTACGACACGCCGGAGATCGCCGAGAGCCGGCGCGTGGTGGAGCGTGCCAAACAACAGTCGCAACCCGATTGGAGGGGGGACGAATGGACGCCGGAGTCGGACGAGGAGGATCCCACCTGGTGACGCCCCGGCGCGGTCAGGCCAGGGCGTTCTACCTGGTACTCGCCGTCATCGCCGTGGCCGGGATCGGCGCGTTGCTCTGGTTGGCCAACCGCCCCGCCAAGGCCATCCGCACGCTCACCGTCCAGCCCACGGCTGCGCAGGCCGAAGGATACCTCGCGGGCAACCCGGACGCCCCCGTGCAGGTGCTGGAGTTCGCCGACTTCCAGTGTCCCGCCTGCGCCCAGTTCTCCACGCTCACCGAGCCGGACATCCGCCAGCGCCTGGTCGATCAGGGGACGGTGAGCTTCCGCTACTTCGATTTTCCGCTCCAGCAGCACCAGAACAGCCTGCGCGCCTCGATCGCCGCCGCGTGCGCTGCCGACCAGGGCAAGTTCTGGCCGATGCACGATCTCCTCTTCCAGCAGCAGCCGTACTGGTCGGAGGAGCGGAATCCGCGCGGCAAGTTTCTGGAATACGCCGCGCAGGCAGGCGTGGACCAGAGCGCCTGGAAGAGCTGCTACGACGAACAACGCCACCTCGAGCGCATCATGGACAACAGCGCCGAGGGGGAACGTCGCGGGGTCACGTCCACGCCGACGTTCATCATCGGGACGCAGATGATAGCGGGGGCGCTGGCGTACGACCAGTTCAAGGCGCTGGTCGACACCGCCCTGGCGCACGCGCCCGCGCGTCCCACAGCCCCCGCTGCCTCGCACGGCGATAGCGCCACACCCGCGCTTCCATGACCCGCCGCATGTGGGTCGCGGTGCTGTCGCTCCTCGGCCTCTTCATCGCGCTCTATCTCACCCTGTACAAGGTGGGCGCCATCGGCCAGTTGAGCTGCTCGGTGGGCTCGTGCGAGACCGTCAACACCAGCCGCTGGTCGCTCCTGGCGGGACAGCCGGTGGCTGCCTGGGGGGCCGGGCTCTACGCGCTCATCCTCGTGGTCGCGCTCGCGGGTGTGCAGGACGCGCGGCGCGATGCCCCGGCGATCGCCTGGGCGCTCACCCTGCTCTCCGGGTGGGGGGTGCTCTTCTCCGGCTACCTCACCTACGTGGAGCTCTTCCGCATCCACGCCATTTGCATCTGGTGCGTGACGTCGGCGTCCATCATCACGATTGTGTTCGTGCTCAGCGCCAGCGACCTGGCGCGCGCGCGGCGCACCGGGAGACGTTCGGCCGCGGTGCACGCCTCCGGCCAGCGTGCGTGAGCTGGCGTGAGCTGGCGTGAGCTGGCACTCGGCGCCCTGCTCTCTAAGCGCCCACTTGCTTCCGGTAACGGCGCCCACTTCGTGTGCGGCGCTGCTGCATTCTGTAGGACGGGCGCGCCGCAGGCTCTCGCGGCGCTCCTGGAGCGGTCAACCTGTCCTTCCGGACTGTCACGTTGACTGACGTTCTGCCCCGTGGAACCCGGCGCATGTGAATTTCGTCATATACTCAGGCACCCGACGCTGGTACGGAGTGTGCCTGACAACCTGTGCACACCGGCGGTGTACACTGTGGTACGAGGAGGTACCGGCCGGCGGTGCGCAGACCCTTACTCGGAGTAGCTATGCTGGGACGGCTGTTCCCCGCGACGATCTTTCCGGCGCGCCTGGACCAGGCGGCGCAGAAGCGTTTGCGGCTCGCGCAGGCGCGGGCCGAGGAATCGGTAATCAGGACGCACGTGGACAACGCGCTCATGTTCGTCGATACGCTGGCCGAAGACATGCCGTTCGACCGCGCCATCGAGAGCTACGTGCGCGTGATGGGGATCCCCGAGCCGCTGGCGAGCACGGTGGTGACTCGCGCGCTGGTGAGCCTGGGGGAGGATCTGGTGCCCTTCCGCCGCCGGGCCGTCGAGGTTCCGCGGGCGGAGGAGAACGCGCGTCCGCCGCTCCGGCTGGACGACGCGTCGGACGCTCGCGTGAAGACGGTGCGCAGGGCGTAAGGCAGGACGCATCCTCCCCGGTCGTGACGGTCCGGGCGGATGACGGGTATGGACCACGCACGCGGCGGGAGGCTCCGGGAGGGGCTTCCCGCCGTGTTGCATCGGGACGCGTGGGCGCGCAGGACGCGTCAGTCAGCGCGGAGGGCGGCGACCGGGTCCGCGCGGGCGGCGCGGTGCGCCGGGAGCCAGGTGGCCAGGACGGAGACGAAGACCAGGAGCAGAGCGGCCGTCACGTACGACGGCACGTCGAGCGGCGTGACTCCAAAGAGGAGCGAACGCATGAGCCGCGTGAGCGCGGCGGCCGCCAGCAACCCGAGCGCCGCACCGGCCAGCGCCATTCCGACGCCCTGTCGCAGCACGCTGCGCAGCACACCGGCCGGACTCGCTCCCAGCGCGATCCGAAGCCCGATCTCGCGTGTCCGCTGGGTCACGGTGTAGGCGAGCACACCGTACAACCCGACCGCCGCGAGGATCACCGCCAGCGTCGCGAACCCCGACAGCAGTGCCAGGATGAAGCGCGGGCCAGCGAGCATGCGATCGAGGAGATCCGGTATCTCGCTCGCGGAGAGCACGCGCATCCGCGGGTTCACCTCCGCGAGGGCGCGACGGAGCGCCGGGATGGGACTCGCGCCGCCGGGCACATGCCTCACGATGAGCGTGAGCGCGAACAGTTGGGGCGGGGGGAAGTAGACCGTGTACGCTCTCCGGCCGCTGGCGCGTTGGCCGGGGAGATGCACGTCCTGCACGACCCCCACCACCGTGTTCCACGGCGCGTCATGTTCCTCCGAGAACCGGACACGTTTCCCCACGGCGTGCTCGCCTGGCCAGAGCGCGCGAGCCATCGTCGCGTTGATGAGCACCTCGTGCCGGCTCGTGTCGGGGTGCGCATCGAATGGCCGGCCATCGACTACGGGCAGGCGGATGAGCGAGAAATAGTCCGACGTCGCGGATGCAATGCCCATCGGCGTGCCCGCCCCGGCGATCGGTGACGCACGCCCTTCCACCTGGAGCGCGCCCATCATCATGCCTCCATGTCCCGGGAAACCGCTGGAGAGCGTTGCTCCCTGCACTCCGGGCACGCTGCGCACCCGCTGCAGCAGCGCGTCCGAGAAGAGCTCGCTCTTCTGGATTGTCCATGGATCGTCGCGCGGCGGCGCGAGCGAGAGCGTGGTGAGCCCCGCTGCGTCGAAGCCAAGCGGAACGTCTTCCATGGCGCGGAGGCTACGCACCAGGAGTCCGGCGCCGACCAGGAGCACCACGGAGAGCCCCACCTCGGCCATGACGAGCGCTGCACGCACGCGCCGCGCGCCTCGGCGCCCCGCGAGCGACCGTCCGGACGCCTTGAGTGCGTCGTCGTTCCGGCGGTCGGTCACGAGCAGCGCTGGAAGGAGCCCGAAGAGCACGCCGGTGAGCAGCGCCAGCACCAGCCCGAAGGCCAGCATTCCCGGCTCCAGTCGGACTGCGGACAGTTGGGCCAGATCCTCGGGGCGATGCGCGACGATGAATCGCAGCGTCCCCGCCGCCAGCACCAGACCGAGCACGCCTCCGAGCAGCGCGAGCAGCGCACTCTCCGTTACGAGCTGGCGAACGATGCGTCCGCGGCCGGCACCGAGCGCGGTCCGTACCGCCAGCTCACGTTCGCGCGACGCGCCGCGGGCCAGGAGCACGTTCGCCACGTTCGCGCAGGCGATGAGCAGCACCAATCCCACCGCGCCGAACAGGATGAGCAGTGCGTCGCGTGCCGGCCCGGTGAAGAACGCATCGCCGAGCGGGCGCACGAAGGCGTGGAATCCCGTGGCGGCGCTCAACCGAGCGAGTCCCACACGTGGTGCGGTCTCGAAGTACGCTGTCCGTAGCTGGTCCAACTCTTTCGTGGCCTGAGCGACCGTCACTCCGGGACGCAACCGCGCCAGGACGGTGAGACTCATGCGCGCGGTGTCCGGTGTGAGCGGAAGAAAGAAGGCGTGCCGCTCGCGATAGCTGTCGGGCATGTCGAAGTCGCGCGGTGCGACGCCGATGATGGTGTACGGACGGCCATCCAGATCGACGACGCGCCCCAGGATGTCGCGCGTCCCGCCAAAGCGCGTCCGCCAATCGACGTAGGACAGCATGGCGACCGGAGCGCTGGCGCCGCGCATCTCGGTGGAATCGAACGTGCGCCCGAGCAAGGGGCGTGCGCCCAGCATGTCGAAGAGCGAGGGCTCGATGAGCGCCACGTGCTCTGTCGTGAGCGTGTTGCCCTCGCGCAGCGTCATCTCGGACGTGCTGGCGAAGGTGGTGAGCTCGAGCGACCGCGCGCCGCTCCGCCACGTATCGGCAAGCTCGGCAGTGGCGGAAACGAGCATCTGGTTGTTCCCCCACGCCTGCTGCAGCCAGACCAGCCGGTCGCCGTGCGGGTACGGTACCGGATCGAGAATGAGCCGGTGCACGGCGCTGTAGATGGCGGTCGTGGCGCCCACGCCGAGCGCGATCGTGAGGGCGGCAGTGACGGTGACCATCGGTGCGCGCCGCAGTTGCCGTGCGGCGAACCGCAGATCCTGCGTCCACCCCTGCCACACCGACTGCCGGCGCGCGTGCTCGTCGCGGCGGGCATCGAGCGCGCGGCAGTAGCGCCGCGCGTCTTCCAGGTCGCCGAACCGTCGCAGCGCCTCGTCGCGCGCCGCGCGTTCGTCCATCCCCTGCGCGCGGAGCTCCGCTTCGCGCATCTCCATGTGGAAGCGCAACTCCGCGTCGACGTCCGCGGCCACGCGGCGCTGGCCGTGCAGCGGGAGCCGGAAGAGGCGGCGCAGACCGGGAATGCGGGGCATGGCGTTCTCCCTCAGGCGGTCTCGACGATGGCGAACACGGCCGCCGCGAACGCACGCCAACTGTCGCTCTCGGCGCGGAGCGCGCGTCGCCCCGCGCGGGTGAGCTGGTAGTACTTGGCGCGGCGATTGTTCTCCGACAGCCCCCACTCCGATTCGATGGTCCCCGCGGCCTCCAGGCGGTGGAGCGCCTTGTAGAGCGCGGCATCCTCCACGGCCAGCACGCCGTGCGTCCGCTGGCCGATCCACTTGGAGATCGCGTAGCCGTGCATCGGCCCCCACGAGAGCGTCTTGAGGACCAGCAGGTCGAGCGTGCCGTGCAGCAGATCGGCGGGGGTGCGGGGCATGCGGGGCTCTCCACTAACCAGGTGTGGGGAGTAAGGTGCGCATGGAAACCGCAAACTGTCAATCCCCCGCTGCCCTCGTCAGGGGAGCGCCCGCGGCGGGCGATCCGGAGCCGCGCCCGGCGGCGGTCCGGCTACCCCTCGCGCTCCTCGTACTCGTCCTTGAGCCGCGCCACCACGGCGGGATCGGCCAGCGTCGTCGTGTCGCCCAGCGCTCGCCCGTCGGCGATGTCGCGCAGGAGACGCCGCATGATCTTTCCGGAGCGCGTCTTGGGAAGATCGGCGGCGAAGAGGATGTCGTCGGGCTTGGCCAGCGCGCCGATCTTCTCCGCCACGTGCTCGCGCAGCTCATCGCGCAGCGCGGGCGACGGGCGATTGCCTTCGCGCAGCGTGACGAAGGCGGCGATCGCCTGCCCCTTGAGCTCGTGCGTCTTTCCCACCACGGCTGCTTCCGCCACCGTGGGGTGCGCCACGAGCGCCGACTCCACTTCCATGGTGCCGATGCGGTGGCCGGCCACGTTCAGCACGTCGTCCACCCGTCCCAGGATCCAGAAGTAGCCGTCGTCGTCGCGCTTGGCGCCGTCGCCCGGAAAGTAGAGATCGCGCCGGCCGGGCCACTTGGAGAAGTACGTCTGCACGTAGCGGTCGTCGTCCCCCCAGATGGTGCGGAGCATCGACGGCCACGGCTTCGTGAGCGCCAGGAATCCGCCGCCGACGTCGATGCGCTCTCCCCTGGAATCGAGCAGATCCGCCGAGATGCCGGGGAAGGGGACGGTGGCGCTCCCCGGTTTGGTGGCGGTTGCGCCCGGGAGCGGCGTGATCATGATCGCGCCCGTTTCCGTCTGCCACCACGTGTCGACGATCGGGCAGCGCTCGTGGCCGATGTGCTCGTGATACCACATCCACGCTTCGGGATTGATCGGCTCGCCCACGGTGCCGATCACGCGGAGAGAGGAGAGATCGTGCCGCGCGGGGTACTGGTTCCCCCACTTCATGAACGCGCGGATGGCGGTGGGCGCCGTGTAGAACACCGTCACGCCGTGCCGCGCGCACATCTCCCAGAAGCGGTCCTTGTCCGGCCAGTCGGGCGCGCCCTCGTACATCACGCACGTGGCGCCGTGCGCGAGCGGACCGTACACGAGATACGAGTGTCCCGTCACCCACCCCACGTCGGCCGTGCACCAGAAGACATCGTCCTCCTTGAGATCGAAGACGAGCCGCGTGGTGGTGAGGACGCCGGTCATGTAGCCGCCGGTGGTGTGCACGATCCCTTTGGGCTTTCCCGTCGTCCCCGATGTGTAGAGGATGTAGAGCACGTCTTCCGCGTCCATCTCTTCCGGCGTGCGCGTGCCGGAGACGTCCTGCATGAGACGGTGCCACCAGTGGTCGCGCCCGTCCTTCATCTGCGCGAATGCTTCGTCGCCTCCCGCGCCCGGGCGGCGCATCACGACCACCACGGAACGGATGCTCGGCGTCTCCTCCAGCGCCTTGTCGGCGTTCCGCTTGAGCGGGACGATCTGTCCGCGCCGGTAACCGCCGTCGGCGGTGATGAGGACTTTCGCCTGGGCGTCGTTGATCCGGTCGCGCAGCGACTCGGCGGAGAAGCCGCCGAACACCACCGAGTGAATGGCGCCGATGCGCGCGCAGGCGAGCATCGCGATCGCCACTTCCGGGATCATCGGCAGGTAGATCGCCACGCGGTCGCCGCGCTTCACGCCCAGGCGGTCGAGCACGAGGGCGAAGCGGTTCACCTCGCGGTAGAGATCCCAGTAGGTGAGCGTGCGTCGATCGCCGGGCTCGCCCTCCCAGATGAGCGCTGCCTTGTTGCGCCGAGCCCCGCGTACGTGGCGGTCGATGCAGTTGACCGACGCGTTGAGCGTTCCGCCCAGGAACCACTTGGCGTGCGGCGGCGTCCACTCGAGCGTCGTCTGCCACGGGCGCGACCACTCGAGCTCGCGCGCCATCTCCTCCCAGAACGCTTCCGGATCACGCGCGGCGCGCTCGTAGATGTCGGTGGTGGAGACGAGCGCGTCGCGACGGAAGGCGTCGCTCGGCTCGAACTTGCGGTGTTCCTGGAGGAGGACGTCGATGTCGGCCATGGGGGTCGGGGAGTGAGGTGGAGAGACACCGGCATCGCGGGATCGTCAACCTTCGTGCCATGCGCCCTGTGCTATCCGAGCGCTGCGTATGGCGCCGCGACGTGCTACGGGCTACGCTATCTCGCTGGAGGGGCGGAGTCCAGGGTACCTTCTTCGCAGCAGGGCGTTCTCGTACGAGGGATCGCATGCGTGTCCATCACATGGGTGTCCATCGCTCCTTCACCGCGGCGGCTGCCACGGTCGCGGCCGGGCTGACGATCGTGCTGGCGGCCGTCGCCTGCTCCGGTGGACCTGAACGCGACGGCACAGACGCCCGTCCTGCGGCTCCGGCTTTCTGGCAAGTGGGTCACGTGTACCGCTGAATCTCAGCGCCGCCATGGCAAACCTTCTCGCACTGCGGAAGCATCCGAAGCCTGTGCGGTGGTGGCACGTTCTCTGGGCGCTGCCCTTGATCGGCGTGTTGTTCGTGTGGGGCCGCCAGGCGCTCATCGACCGAGCCAGTGCTGCACGTCAGCAGACGACGGTGGGCACGATCACTGGCCACGAGCCGAGCTATCACGACCGGTACTTCTACACGTACGCGGTAAGCGGGCAGACATTCCGCCACTGGCAAATCCCGCATCGGGTGACGTGGCATCTGGGGCAGAAGGTCGTTGTCTACTATGATCCCCAGGACCACGCTACGAGCTCGCTGACGAACTTCTCGGAGCGCAGTGCGGACGCGACCGGTCCCATCTCGTTGCTCCTCGTCCTGACCGTGGGGCTCATCGGCTACATCCTGTACGAGGCACGACACCAGGCGCGGGCCATGGACCGCACGAGAATTCCGGACGACCCCG